>NZ_DASWVW010000033.1:0-288929 GCF_036406195.1 Steroidobacter sp. | reverse complement strand
CCAGCCCCTATCAGCGATCATCAGCCGCCGACCAGACCCGGTGACAACACCCCCCGGATCATGGACGACTGGGGGCAGGAATCATGCCGGGCCTGGCTGGCCGATCCCAGGATACCTGGGATGCGAAGAAGGTAACGGGGGGCAGGCGGTGAGAGTTGAGGCATCAGCCTCTCCCTTCGGGAGCCCCTCTCCCTTTGGGAGAGGGGTTGGGGTGAGGGTCCGAAAGCTCGTGAGCCCCTCTCCCCTTGGGAGAGGGGTTGGGGTGAGGGTCCGAGGGCTCGTGAACCCCTCTACCTTTGGGAGATCAGCGGTCGATCTTCTCGTATTCCAGCGTGGGCCGGTCGCCCGGGCGGAAGTAGATGTAGCGCCCACTCATCTCCTTGAGGGCGCGATCGCGCTCTTCGCGCGTGGCATACCAGTGCTCGCGGACCCAGTCGCCGCCGACCAGGTTCTTGAACGGATCGGTGGAGCGCAGCTTGACGCGAATGCCGAACGGGCAGTCGCGGGGGATGGGGCGCGCCAGGTTGTGTTCGTGGGCAATGGGCATGTCAGTCTGGGCAGTGAGGGGTCTGGACGAGTTCCACGCGGCCGCGATTCTACCGCCTCCAGGCAAAGAACCCTAACTGCGGCAATAAGGGTTGATCCCGACCGCGCGCCGGGGATTTTTTCGTCAAGGTGTCACCCCCGCGACCTCCCGCTCGTCTTGACCATGTCCGTGGCGCGCTTGCAACTTTTGGGCGCTTGCTCGCATCAACAGTTCGTGCGCTCCATAGCCAATCGTGCGCGCCGCTGTCTCATTCATTGCGTAATTAAGGGAAGGTCTGACGGAAGTCAGGGGACGGCTGCAACCTTTCGCCGCATGCCGGGATCAGATCATCGTAAATCGCTTGTAGCCGACGCAAATTGGCGCGGAAATGGTACCAACTAAGCCGATTTCCAGGATTTGTCTCGTTTTAGGGTGGAACCGCGAGGTGCGCTGCGGGCGCGCCGTCGCGGCTCCGGTAAAGCCGGTCGCTCGGCCGGTGTTGACTGCCAGGCAACGGGGAGGGGTAACGGGATGATTCTCCGTCGAACCCATGAAATGGTGAGTGGTGACTTGAGTGCGGCGCTGGCGCGACAGCCCAGCACCGAAAACACCGTGGTGAGCCTGCACACGCAGGTGGCCGATTACACGCTGGACGGCGAACGCTTTGCTCTGCTGAGCGCCTGGGGCGGCCGCCAGGAAGTCACCCTGGACAACCGGCGTATCGCGGTGGACGACGATACCTGGCTGCCGCTTCCCGGCGGCCCGGCCACGGTACGCATTCGAGGCTCCGAGCCCGTCAATGTGTTGACGGTGCTGTTTCGCCGGGGCATGCCCGAAGAGGTGCTCGGCGCGTTGCTCACTCCCGAGGATCGCCTGCTGGATGACGGCGAGGTGCAGACCCCGGTGGCGCTGCCATTCATTCCGCACCTGCAGACCCACGACCGCGGCGTCACACCGGTGCTGCTGTTCATTCGCCGTCACTGCGAGATGGGATTGAACGATCCGTTGTGGTTCGAGGAGCAGTTTGCGTTCCTGCTGGAGCGCATGCTCGCCCGTCATCGGGACGTGTTGCAGCGAGCCCGAGGCGTGCCGGTGCGTCGTGCGGCCACGCGCCGCGAGATCCTGCGTCGTGTGTCGCTGGCGACCGATTTCATTCACTCCAATTTCGACAAGCCATTGATGCTGGGTGACATGGCTCGGGCCGCTTTCCTGTCGCGGCATCACTTCCTGCGGTTGTTCAAGCACATTCACGATGTGACGCCACACGAGTACTTGCAGCGCAAGCGCACGACGGTGGCGGGACGGCTGCTGCGGGGAAGCGAGATGGCGGTGGAAGATATCGTCAAGGTGGTCGGGTTCGACTCTCGGTCGACGCTGTTCCGTGCACTACGCCGCTTCCATGGCGTGACGCCGCGCGAGTGCCGCCGGGCCGCCGACTCGTTGACGTTCATGAGTGGCGTTGGTGTAGCCGCGGCGTAATCCTCCGCACTTTGTTGTGAAGCTCCAGCAGCAAGTCCTGCTGGAGCTTTTGTCTCCTTTCTTTCGATCGGCTCAGTCGATCATCCGCACGATGATCTTGCCGCGAGCGTGACCGGTCTCGCTCAGTTCCAAGGCTTGCACCGCATCGGCTAGCGGGAACTCGGCCTCGATCGTCATCTTCAACACGCCGCGCTCGAACAGCTTTGCCAGCTTGGCCAGCTCTTCGCCCGGCTTTTCGTCGGTCGCCGTGCTTGGGCTCGGGCAGCGAAGCTTGCGTTCGCTGCAGGCCTCCGCCGGTGGCTTGCCGACCAAAGTCAGCAGTGTGCCGCCTTCGCGCAGTACGGCTGGCGATCGTTGCAGCGTGTCCCCGCCGACAGTGTCGAGCACGACATCGACGTTCTCAACTACGTCTTCGAAACGAGTCTTGCTGTAGTCGATCACTTCATCCGCGCCAATAGATTTCAGATAATCGTGATTACGTGACGAAGCTGTGGCAATCACATGCGCGCCACGCCAGTGAGCCAACTGGACTGCAGTGCTGCCGACTCCGCCTGCGCCACCATGAATGAGTACGCGCTGACCTTGTTTGATATTCGCGTTGCCAATGAGCGTGCGCCATGCAGCGAGTGACGCCGTCGGAATGCCCGCCGCGTCTTTGAAGCTCAGCTTCGCTGGTTTGCGCGCGATGTTCTCAACGGATGCAATCGCATATTCCGCCAGGCCGCCGCCATCGAGAACAGCGAGTACGCTGTCGCCGATTTTCCAGCCCGAAACACCGGGTCCGATGGCGTCGATGGTTCCGGCCACGTCGCGACCTGGGATATAGGGCAGCGACACCGGAGAGGTCTTTTGCAGCCGGCCCGAGCGGATCTTCCAATCCACGGGATTGATGCTCGCGGCGTGAACGCGAATGCGCACTTCGCCTCTTGCCGGTATTGTCACCGCCACCTGGCGGATGTGCAGAACATCCGAGGCGCCGTAGTCCGTCATGAGCAGGGCACGCATTCGCGTGGGCGTGGCGTCCGCGCCGGCGAGCTGTGCGAACAGCAATGTGAAGAATGTCAGAGCGCAGGTCAGGGGCATGGCTTGTTTCATGAGGGCGAATGCGGTGAGACGAACCGTTCGCTGCGCGCGACGAACGCAGTGGGAACGCTGCAATGAACCACGCGTGGCGTGGGTCCTCATGCGGGCAGGCTGCGAAGGCCCATATATCGATAAGACTTGACTGGTCCACCCACAATGCACAGGAGATCCCCCATGTTTCGAGCTGCCGTCGCAATGACAATGTTCGTGGCTACTGCCGCCCATTCCGCTGAATCACACTGGCCCGTCGTGATTCCAGCGCCGAACGGTGCCGTAATACTGGCCTCGGAGGCAGAGAAACAAGGCTACGACGAATATCGATATGCCGCGGTCCGTCGCGTCGACAATATGCTTTATCTCTCCGGCGTCGTCATCGGGCGCCGGGAGAATGAGGGCAGTGATGTCGCGGCCTTCAAAGCCCAGGTGCGCCGCGGCTTCGAGCGGCTGAAGGCGAGCCTGACGGCCTCCGGCGCCGATTTCGGCGACGTGGTCATGGTCAACAGCTTCCACGTCTGGGACAGTCCGAACTTTACCGGCACGCGCGATCAGCATTGGGATGCCTTCTACGAGGTCGCGGCGGACTACATCAAAGCACCCTATCCGGCTTGGACAGCGATCGGCACCAATGGTTTGCTGGCGTCGCGAGGCCTGGTCGAAGTACAGATGATCGCCCGGCTGCCTGCGTCATCTCAGGGTATGCCAGCCTCGAAGGATCAGTAAAACCCTGCAGCGGCACGGCCGAATCGACGGCGTGCCGCGCCCCAAGCGCCTGCTCGCGGTTGGATGCTTCCTAAATCCCGCGCGATTTTGATATGGTCACGCCCCTTTTCAATGGCGAAAGAGCGGCTCGCAAAGGCGCGGGCACGCGGGAGTTAATGGTGACCCCGAGCGAACAGATCGAGCACATCTATCAGCAAGTCGTACAGCGCAATCCCGGCGAAGCAGAATTTCACCAGGCCGTTCGCGAAGTCCTGGACACCCTCGAGCCCGTGCTCGCCAAGCATCCGGAATACGCCGACCAGAAAATCATCGAGCGCATCTGCGAGCCGGAACGCCAGTTGATCTTCCGTGTGCCGTGGCAGGACGATCGCGGCGTCGTGCAGATCGCGCGCGGCTTCCGTGTTGGATTCAACAGCGCGCTCGGTCCGTACAAGGGCGGGCTGCGGTTCCATCCTTCGGTGTATCTCGGGATCATCAAGTTCCTCGGCTTCGAACAGATCTTCAAGAACGCGCTCACTGGACTGCCGATCGGCGGCGCTAAAGGCGGCTCGGACTTCGATCCCAAGGGGCGCAGCGATAACGAGATCATGCGCTTCTGCCAGAGCTTCATGACGACGCTGTATCACTACTTGGGCGAATTCACCGACGTGCCTGCTGGCGATATCGGCGTCGGCGCACGAGAGATCGGCTATCTGTTCGGCCAGTACAAGCGCATTACCAATCGTTACGAGTCCGGCGTGCTGACTGGGAAGAGCCCGCATTGGGGCGGCGCACTGGTGCGGCGTGAAGCCACCGGTTACGGCACCGTGTACTTCGTCGAAGAAATGCTCAAGGCGCGCGGCGATACCATCGAAGGCAAGCGCTGCACTGTGTCCGGTTCGGGCAATGTCGCCATCTATGCAATCGAGAAGCTTCAGGAACTGGGCGCGAAGGTCATCGCGTGCTCGGACTCGAATGGCGTCGTTCACGATCCTCGTGGCATCGATCTGGAGCTGCTGAAGCAACTGAAAGAGGTCGAGCGACGACGCATCAGCGATTACGCGAAGCATCGTGACGCGCAGTACATCCCCAACGGCGTCATCTGGGACATTCCTTGCGATGTGGCTTTGCCATGCGCGACACAGAACGAGCTCGGCGAGACTTCAGCAAAAACGCTGCTTCGCAATGGTTGTATCGCTGTGGGCGAAGGCGCCAACATGCCAACCACGCCTGGCGGTGTGCGCGCATTCATCGGCGCGGGCATTGCCTACGGACCAGGCAAAGCTGCCAACGCGGGCGGCGTGGCGACTTCGGCTCTGGAAATGCAACAGAACGCCAGCCGCGACGCTTGGAGTTTCGAGCATACGGAACGCCGTCTGCACGAAATCATGAAGAACATCCACCACGATTGTTTCGAAACCGCCAAGGAATTCGGCAGTCCCGGCAATTACCTGATCGGCGCGAACATCGTGGGCTTCCAGCGCGTCGCTCAGGCGATGCTGGCGTTCGGCGTGATCTAGTAGTGAATCTGGCGACGTTGCGCGTCGCCAGGCCTCATCTCCGGCATCGGCCGCCGGCATGGGCATCCTTGTTTTGTGAATCCGGAGCCGCATCTATACGGCTCCTCGGTTCCAATGCAACATAGCGAAATCCCGTTCGCTCGAGGTGCCCCATGTACTCGTTCCGCAAGAAGGCCGTCATGCCCGGCCCCGCCGACATTCTCCCCGGCCGCGCCACTCCATTGGTCGTCCCAGAGAAGCACTTCGTGAACGGCAACCGCATCGTGCCGCCGTTCCCCGCCGGCCTGAAGCTCGCCCTCTTCGGCCTCGGCTGCTTCTGGGGCGCCGAGCGCAAGTTCTGGCAACTCCCCGGCGTGTACAGCACCGCCGTCGGCTACGCCGCCGGCACCACTCCGAACCCAACCTATGAAGAAGTGTGTTCAGGCTACACCGGACACAACGAAGTCGTTCGCGTCGTGTACGACCCGGTCAAGGTCAGCTATGAAACATTGCTGAAAACGTTCTGGGAATCTCACGATCCAACCCAGGGTATGCGCCAGGGCAACGACATCGGCACGCAGTACCGGTCCGGCATCTATGTGTACGACGCCGAGCAGAGGGCCGCGGCGGAGAAGAGCTTGCAGGCGTATCAGGCGCGGTTGACTCAGGCGGGGTATGGGAAGATTACGACCGAGGTGCTGGAGGCACCGGAGTTTTATTATGCCGAGGATTATCACCAGCAGTATCTGGCGAAGAATCCGGATGGGTATTGTGGCATCGGTGGGTGCGGAGTCACGTTAGATGTTTGACGTGACAACCACGGTTGTGGGTCGAGACGATCAGTCGTCGGGATGGCGCGCTGGGCGACTCATCGTCCGATGAAGCTCAGAGGTCATCGATCACGTGCTCGAAGACCTCCCTTAGTGCCTCGCTTCCAGTCAGCGTCAAGTGACCGCCGTCGAAGTAGTAGGGCTTTCCGCTCGCCGAGACCAGTCGGCAATCCCGATTACAGAAGGCTTCCGCGGTTCCATAGACTACAAACTTCTCATAGTCGATCTTCGAGAGCTTCGCGATCAGATCCGCGTTGACTCTAGCATAGTCGTGCAAATCTTGATGGGGCAGCGGCGACAGTCCATTGCGATTCTTCCACAGCATCAATGGCACATGGTCGTTCCAGGTCGGGGGCGGCAGGAGAAAGGAAACACTGATGTTTCTTTGCCTGGCGAGCTGTACCAGCCGGCCAATCTGGTCTAGATCGGTTCCGAGCAGCGAGAAGTGCATGACGATTGCGTCAACCTGTCGCGCTTCGGCTTCCCCGATCACCTGCGATGGTGCGAGGCCCCCCGCCACGAGTGGCCGGTTATTGACCAGGAAATGCACCGATACATTCCGTCGTTCGGCAGTGGAGGCGAACGTCGTCTTGATTGAATCTGCGTAACTGTTCCCAACGAGCAACACGCGATGCGCAGGAGCCGCGATGGGTTTGGTGATCTCGCAGGAAATCGCGGTCGGATGCAGGACGCGCCTCAACTTGCCGCAGCGAAACTCGCTGCGATCGAACCACGCCTGATAGATCAGCATGTCTCGCGTGGGAATGAACTGTTGTTGGGCCAGCGTGCCGAGAAAGCTGAGACCTATGACGACGACCGCAGGAGCGACGATCCAGCGCAGACCCTGTGCACGGCGTCGAAACGGCTGCTCGACAAATCTGTACAAGAGCACAGACGCGCCAGCGACCACAATAGCGATGATGGCGGTGTGCGCGATGCTCTTGGTCTCGAGCACCGTGCCACCGAACGGCCGATAGAGAGACAGCACGATGATCGGAAAGTGCGCCAGATAGATCGAGTACGAATAGCTGCCCATTTTCTCCAGAGCGGTTGCAACGGAAGTGGCTTCAACTCGTCGCGGAATTCCCAGCGTCAGGACCGCCGCGGTGGCGAGGGTGCTGAGAAGCGCAAGCAGGCCAGGATGACCTTTGACGAACCCGGGCCGGTCAGCATCGATATTTACGAGCGCAAGCGCGAACACGAGCGCCAAACACAGCAGTCCCAACCATTGCGAAGCTTGGTGCTTCAATGACCATCTATTCACTGCGTACCTGGCGACGCCGAAGCCGATGAGAAACTCCCACAGGCGCGCAGGAAGCCAGAAGAACGATGTCTTGGGCGAGATGCCCACCACTAGGAAGCACAAGAGCGCGGAAGCGACCAGCAGCGTCGGGTACGCGACGCGCCACTTACCGAACATCCAGACGAGAGCGGGAATCAGCAGATAGAACTGTATTTCGACCCCGAGCGACCAGAGATGCAGCAACGGCAGAAACGCCGCTTTATCGAAATAGGAATTCTCCAGCCAGAAGCCGATGTTGGACGCAAAGAAAGCGGCGAAGCGCGCCTGTGTGGCGACCTGGAAGTAGTCGCTCGGGATGGTCCGTGCTGCTGCGACTAGCGTCGTAACTGCAACGACCGCGAAATACGCTGGAAGGAGCCGCTTGGCGCGCTTGACGAAGAAGTCCAGCTTCTGCGAGGGGTCGTACAGCTTTGCCATCAGATAACCGCTGATGACGAAGAAGACGTCTACGCCCAGAAACCCGCTTTCGAAGCCGGCAACCTCGAAGTGAAAGAGTACCACGAGTAGTACTGCAACGCCACGCAGTATCTGTATGTCTTTCCTGTATTCCATCCGCGCTCGTCTCAAGCAACAGCCGGCAATTTTGACAGCTGCCTGCCGCAGCCGCTAGTGCGGAGCCGGTACTGAACCGCGCCGGGAATTCCGGAGAGCTCCGATTCTGAGTCAGGCCGCTGCGGCCAGACTCTGTTGCTGTTGATAGTGCATGTGCTCGAATTGCACCGGCGGGATATCGTCGGTCGGCTCGAGCAGGTGCCGATTGTCGAACCAATCGACCCGCGCGCTGTTGGCGTAAGCCCGTGAGACTGATCCTTGCTCGATTGGCGCGTTAGTACTGCGCGCCTATAGAACAAACACTGCCACAAACCCGAGCGCTCGGTAGCCCGCTGCTCGCCTCATTCGCTCTCGACGTTGCGCCGTAAGTCGAGATCGCAGTCCCGTTACAAGGACTTTCCTTCCCGGATCAGTTTGAGGTAATGCCGGAAGTTCAGCGGAATGTTTGCCTGCAAATGACGCGCACGTAGCCACAGATGCTTCGCCGAAGGTGGGGCGGCACCCGCCGCCAGTGCGTACAACAAGGTGTTCTCGTTGCCCGTGACTTGTGCCAGCAGGGTTCGAGTGCCGAAGGCCGCCTTCGCGCATTGCAGATGATCGTCATAGCGCTGCCGCTCTCCGTGCAGGTTCATGATCGCGACCCCCTTGGGGCCGAGCAGGCGTGAGACGGAGTCGAAGAACGTCACGGTCGCAAGTGAGGGTGCCACTCCGCTCTGATCGAACGCATCGATGAGAACGGCGCTTACTGGTCGTTCGCACTGTGTGACATAGCGCGCGCCGTCGTCATGCACGACGCGAAAGCGGTAATCGTCCGGCGGTACGAAGAACGCATCACGCATGGCAATGACCCGCTCGTCCACTTCGACGACGGTGATGCGTGCGTTCGGCAGGTATCGATAGCAGAACTTCGCCATCGAACCGCCGCCCAAGCCGATCAGCAATACATGTTCGGGGTCGGGGTCGAAAAGCAGGAACGACATCATCTGGCGGGTGTAGGGCGCGACCAGCGCATAAGGATCGTCGATTCGCATGCGACTCTGGAGCGCATCGCCTGAGAATTGCAGCAGCCGCTCCGATGTTGTTTCGATGATGGCTGGAGCGTCGATGACGGTGGGTGCTTCGGTCGCAGCACCGGATGCTGTTAAAGGAACCTCTCGATGTGCATGGGGGCGCCGATAAGGCACCCGCAACTTACGCGCAGTCGAACGCAGCCCCAACTCCTGGCACGTGATGGCCAGATACTCTCGCACCACCGCCCCTGCGGCGCCTCTCGCCTGTTCCAGACCTCAACTCCCTCCCGCGACCGGGGAAACTCGAACCACTCACACCGGCCGTGCCCGGCCTTCGTGACGGCTCTAGTGTAGTAGCAGTCATGCTGTGGTGTCTTCCGGTATCCAGGCGTTTCGTCCTGGCGCCTTGGTTCCACTGCTCACGGGTGCGCCCCCGCACACGCAAGCTCGCGAGCCCAACCGGCGCGGCTGATTGCGCTCGCAGACCGCCGCGCTAAATGCGCCGGCATCGCCGGGATTCTTTTCGAGCAGGTGATGAGGGTGCCTGCGGCTTCCTCGATGCTTTCGCTACTTCCGCGGGCGCCTGGTCGCACAATCCGATCCTTCGAGTACCGGGATGTGACACTTTGCAGTCTGCAGTTGCCGGACCGCCGTGAGAGTCCCTAACCTTGCAACAGGTCCAGACGCACACTGACAAGGAGGCCACTTGCGCACCACACTTCTGGCTGTGACTTTGCTATCGGCACTCGGCTTGAAAACGGCTTGGGCGGCCGAAGATGAATGGCAGATTACGCCGCGAGGTTTTGCTGGCGACCTCGATCTCAAGCGCGGGTACACCGGCGTAAACGGCAGTCGCACGGATGCCGACCTGGTTGGTATCGGCTGCGGCATTGGCTATCTCACTCCCATGGGCGTGGTTGTCGCAGCCGGCCTCGACGGTGGTGGCGAGTACGATCTCTTCGGCACCTTCGATAGCTATAGTCTCGATCAGCGATTCGTTGCTGTCGGTTATCAATTCGAGCTGGGTAACGGTTGGCGCTTCGTGCCCATGGTCGGCCGCACGCGGTGGCGGCTGGAAAGCGAGGAAGGCCTGCTCCTCAATCCCGGACCGGAACAACGCTCGGTCGTCACAGGGTATGACTATTACTGGGAAGCCAGCGTGTCGCGGCGGATCTCCAGGGCGGTGGCGCTAGGCATCAGCTATAGGCAGGGCGACTATCAGTTCGGCGACTCCAGCGCCACTGCCTTCATGGTAACCATCGGCTTGTAGGTCAAACGCGGCCCGAGCCTGGGGCTCGGCGCAATCCAGCAAAGCAGAACGCCCGGCAGGTGGCCGATGCCGATTTCGGCCACCACGTCCGCCAATTGGCCTGCACTTTCCCGTCAAAGAGCATACGTCGTATCATTGCCGATCCTTGACCGGCGTGGTCGTGCGTGCGAGCCCGCCATGAGCGCGATCGGCAGCGGTCGTCTCGCCAACAACTACATTGCAAGGCAGATTGCAGGAGCTATGACCCAATGAGTGCCCTGTCGAAGTGGCTCGAAGCCGTTGTCTTGCGTTCCGTCGGCCCGGAGAAATTCGCTCGCCTGGAATACAGGCTCAAGCCGCACCGGCGCGCGAGTTGGGGCGGCCCCATGAACGGACAGGTCGGGCGCGTGCGCATCTGCCGTGACATACTGACCACGCTCTCGCCCACTGCGATCGTGGAGACGGGTACCTTCAGGGGCACCACGACGGAGTTCTTTGCAGAGTTCCCAATGCCGGTTTATTCGGTCGAGGCCGAGCCGCGCTTTCACCACTTCGCCGCTTATCGGTTTCGCGACTTGCGTGATCGCGTGCATCTTACGTTGGGCGACAGTCGCTCTTTCCTGAATCGCCTCGCGGCGGATGCGTCGATGCCGAAGAACAACGTCTTCTTCTATCTCGACGCTCACTGGAACGCCGATCTGCCGCTCGCCGAGGAGATCACGACCATCTTCGCGAACTGGCAGCAGGCGGTGATCATGATTGATGATTTCGCCGTGCCTGATGATACCTATGCGTATGACGATTACGGTCCGGGAGCCGCGCTCAATGCCGAGTATCTGGATCGTTTGGGGCGCACCGACATGTATCGGTTTTATCCGTCGCTGCGTGCGGCGGAGGAGACCGGGGCAAAACGTGGCTGCGTTGTTTTGTGTAACGATCCGCAGGTGCGGGATCGCTTGAAAGCACTGTCGTCTCTGCGGCAGGTGATCTGATATCGAGTCCATGTCTTATTTTTCTCATCTGTTTACCACGCTCGAACCCTATCCCTGGGCGATTACGACGCTGCAGCTGACGGCGCTGCTGCTGCTGGTTTGGTTGGTCAATGTGCTTGCGAGGCACCTGCTGGCTCGCGCACTTGCTCGTGCTGCGCGCGTGGCCTTGACTCAATGGGATGAGTCACTGCTTGGCAAGGGTGTCATAGGGCGAATCGCACAGGTCGTGCCGGCGCTTACCGTCTATTACGGCATCACGTTTGTATCTGGCCTGCCGCCGATGGTCGTGCCCGTCGTGCGGGGTATCGCCAACGCTTATGTGGTCCTGACGATCGCATTGGCGATTGGCAATCTGCTGAACGCATTGGGTCAGGTGTACGAGCAGCGAGATCCAGAGCGTGCGATGGCGCGGCCCATCAAAGGCTATCTGCAGCTCGTCAAGATCATTCTGTATCTGGTTGCGACGATCCTGATCATCGCCACGCTGTTCAATCGCGATCCGCTGCTGCTGTTGTCCGGCCTCGGTGCCATGACGGCGGTGTTGCTGTTGGTGTTCAAGGATACGCTGCTGTCGCTGGTCGCGAGCATCCAGCTGTCCACGCACGACATGCTACGCGTCGGGGATTGGATCGAGATGCCGCAGCTCAACGCGGACGGCTTTGCGATCGATATCTCGCTGCACACCGTCAAGGTCCAGAACTGGGACAAGACCATCACCACCATCCCGACGTGGCGGTTGATCAGCGAGAGCTTCAAGAATTGGCGTGGCATGTTTGAATCGGGTGGACGGCGCATCAAGCGCGCAATCTATCTCGATCAGACGTCGGTGCGATTTCTGACGCCGGAAGAGCGCGAGCGCTTGCGCCGGTTCGCGTTGATCGACGGTTATCTCGATCGCAAGCGCGCGGAACTGGAAGAGTACAACGAGAAGCTGGCTGCCGAAGGCAAAGATCCGGTGAATACGCGTCGCGTAACAAACATCGGCACCTTCCGCGCCTATGTGCAGGCCTACCTTCAGGCGCATCCGCAAATTCACCAGCAGATGATCATGCTGGTTCGTCAGCTGCAGCCCGGGCCGACCGGACTGCCGCTGGAGATCTACTGCTTTACCTCATCGACCGCGTGGGTTGAGTACGAAAGCATCCAAGCGGATGTGTTCGATCACCTGTACGCGATCCTTCCAGAGTTCGGCTTGCGCGTGTTCCAGCAACCGAGCGGTGCAGACGTGAGTGCCGCTATCGGCGCACACGTCAGGTCTTTCGTGGCCGCTGTCGAGCCAGCTCATCGAGCTCCTCATCCATGACACCGAGCTGCACTTCTTCGGCTTGATCGAGGCCGCCTCCCAAGCCAGCTTCGCCGGCGCCAACGATGCGGTCGGGCGCAATGTCATCCTCATTCCCACCTCGTCGGGCGCGCCAGTTCCTGCCCGACGCTGCTGGGGGACGTTCCCAGCATCGGCAATGTCCCCATCACTGCACTTGTGAATCGATCAGCACGGGCGGTTTCTGGGCCTCCCGCTCGCTGGGCTGTAATAACCCCATCCCCACGACGACGATTGCAGCGGTCAAGGTGGCCAAGTACGCGATCATCGCCAGCACTCGTGATCGATGCCGTGTCTGCCCATCGCATCAGATCCTTTCGTGGATGCAGCAGCCATCGCGCTGTCGTATCCTGTGCGACTCTTTTATGGGTGTTCCGGCGTACGCCGAAACAGATCTCACAGGCAATCAAGGTATCGTGCATCGATGAGTGAGCTATGGCCGGAGTGGAGCCGGGACTGGCTGGAGCTAGCCTTGCCTGCGGTCCAGATCGTGCTGATCGTCATCGCCGCGTGGCTATTGCAACGGTTGGCTCGGCGGGTGATCCGTCGACTTGGCCAGCACAATGTGCCGCCCGAGATGACGACCGGCGCGCGGCGCGTCAGTGCGTTCTTGATCTACGGCGCCGCGGCGTTGCTGGTGCTGGAGCGATTGGGCGTGTCCGCAGGGGTGCTGTGGGCGGCGTTCACCGGTTTCGCCGCTGTAGCCGCGGTGGCGTTCTTCGCCGTCTGGAGCGTGCTGTCGAACATCTTCTGTTCGGTGCTCATCTTCGCCACTCGCCCGTTCCGTCTCTATGAGCAGATCGAAGTGCTGGAGAACGGCGAGAAGCCCGGCCTGAAGGGCCGCGTGATGGACATCAACCTGATCTACACCACGCTGCAGGAAGAAGGTCCCGGAGACGGACAACCCGGTCACACCTTGCAGATTCCCAACAGCCTGTTCTTCCAACGCGCCGTGCGCCGCTTCCGCAGCAACCCCGGGCACGGCACCCAAGGTGATGGATAAGCGGTTACCCGGTGTGCTCCTTGAAGTCACGCTCGATGCGAGCCTTCACCAGTTTACGTACTTGTGGAGATAGTTCCGTCTCCCGCTCACGGCTCAGCAGCGTATCGCGCTGAACCATTCCGTGCTTCACCAGTTCCCTGGTGAACTCCCGGTCCTTGTCGCGGCCTGCGACATATTTTGAGATCGCGAGGTCATGAACCTCCAGACAAAGTCCGGTGACACCGACTGTATTTGGATTGCTGATCTTCACCAGCCTCTTACGCCAGCCACTCGGCAAAGTTGCCGTGCTTTCATCCACTCCCTGGGCGTAGTAGCCGTACAGTTCATGAAACGGCGAACCTTCTCCAATGCTGCAGTCAATGAGATCCGAGAGCTGCGGGTGGTTCTTGGGAAACAAATCGGCTTCGGCGGAAACGAGTAGCGCGGCAGGTGCGTTGGGAAACTGCCCGAGAATGGACTGGCTGCCGATGACGACGATTTCGGCGTCATTGGCGATCGATCCGGCCGCCCGGATCAAGTGCTCAAGCTCGGAACGCTTCATAGATGCGCCATCGTTCCTGTTGCGTGAGAACTCCAGCGAAAGGTGAGGATTGCCTCAGGCGTGCGCCGTTTTCGCTGGGCTCGGTGATGAGGGCGGCGATTCTTCGCCACGGCTGGCCGAGTATCTCGCGCCACTCCGTCAGCCATGCCGGTGTATCCGATCCTCGCTGTGCGGCCCACCGCTGTACGTTCTTGTGAGCGATCTGCAGCAGTGTTGGATCGCGCTCGATTTTTCTGGCAATGACGGCATGCATGGCCAGGCTCCGAGCCTCGAGGAGCCGATGTGAGGAGTAGGTGGGTGCCGTCTCGGCTTCACTGGGCACCCAGGCGACGACAGGTTTCAGTCCTGCAGCCTTGCGCCGTTCGCGCAGCCGGCGCATACGCTCGGCAGCGGGGATGGCCGATCCAGTTGACGGTCGTCCACGAGATCGCTTGATGGGCCTTCTCGCCATTGAATAAGCGTAACTCGTTACGATTATTCCTGCAAATGTACCGCCCACGGCCACATCCTGCCGGCGGAATGTCCGATACTCGAGCGCGTACCGGCCGCGTTCGGCGGATTCCATGCCTCGACCGGCTCAGCGATAGAAGATGTGCTTGCCGATCCTGGCTACCACACGCTTGCTGCTGGCCCAGTATGGGTTGACGTAAGTGGCGTGATAGAACAATGCGCCAGGCACCAGCGGCTGGTGCTGGCCGTCATAGACCACCGTGGCGATATCCATCGCCTGTTTCCACTCCGGGCTGCCTGACTCCAGCCGCAGTTTGAATGCCGTCCACGAGAAGTGCGCGACAAGGCGTTTGCGTGAAGTGTCCCAGCGAGTGTCGTGCACGACATCGCAGACGGTGTTGGGAAAGAGCGGCGATGCCAGTCGATTCATCGTGACTTCGGCGACGGCATATTGGCCCCGCAGCGGTTCGCCACGCGCCTCGAAATAGATATTCTCGGCCAGGCAGCGAATGTCGCGGGTTCGCGCGCGAGCGGCGTCGATGCGCGAGCCGTCGATGGTGCTTCGAGCCGCATACGCGAAATAAACGATGAGGCCCACCGCTACGAACGGCAAGCTGAGCAAGACAAAGAACGTGAAATCCCCTTTGTCGCGCAGGAGCCAGTACAGCGACAGCCTGCGCCGCCACGATACGAATCGATAGCGCACGCCGTAGAGCACGGATCGGAGCATGGTTCTGATCGAGTCGCGTCAACGGTGTGCCCGCACGCACGGGTCATGAATCATCACAACAGTCCGTCCAGTCGCTCCAGATCGTTGATCATGCGCCACCGGCCGCCGCTCTTTTCCACGCGCTCGCGCCAGTTCTCGACACGTGAGAGATATTCGCGCGGATCGAGGTTGTCGGAGCGCAGCTTGGTGACGTTCAGCGCGACCACCTCGAACCCTTTCAAGTCGAGCGGCACGTCACGCACGTAACCCTTGGCCAGATCCTCCTGCAGGTCGGAGAAGATCAAGATGGTCTTGCGGCCGGAATTCTTCTCGTTGAGGAATTCGATGGCCTGCAACACGCCGCCGGTGATGTCGGTGTGCGTCGAAGACTCGGCGCGATCGACGAATTTCTTGATGGCATCGGCGAACGCACGCTTCTGGGTGTTGGCAGTGCTCGGCCGATCGTCGAAGGTCGCCTTGGCGATGATGTCCTTCTCGCTGAAGCTGCCCGTATCGATGCGCGCGACTGCGAAGGAGTCGGTCGGCTGCAATTTCGACAACGTGTACAGAATGATGCTCTGCGCCTTCTTCAATTCCTCGTTGTACGTACCCGAGGTGTCGAGCAGCAGATACACACCCGTGTTGCGAGGAGCGGTCGGCGTGCAGCCAGCCACCAGTAGCGCGGTCAGGGCCAGGATGAATGCCTTCATGTCTGGGCCTCCTGCACTTCGCCGACTTCGCGTGAGTGATCGGCACGCGCCGCCTTGGCGCGTGCTTCGAGCCACAGCGGGACGAACAGCGGCAGATCGTAGATACGTTCCAGGAGCTTGCCGGTGTGATGAAACGCGTTGCTGAGCACCCTCAGTACCAGCGCGCCGGCCCGCAGCAGGCCGATGCCGCAAATGCCCAGCACGGTCCGCGAGGAGTGAACGAACGTTTCGAAGGGAATTGCCACGAAGGTCAGTGCGAACGGCAGAATGAAGCCCATGCCCATCTGCGCGGCCGTGGTGATCCAGAGATATTCGTTCTTCAGCTCGCCGGCGCCTTCGCCTCGCAGCAGCGCGCCAGTCGCAAGCTCATCCTGCAGCAGGACTTCACGCATATACGCAAGGCCCGCTTCGACGCTGGCCAGCAGGGTCAGCAAACAGAACGTGATCCAGATCATGCGCACGCGCATCTTGTCGGGCAGCGCCGCGATCACTGGGAACAGCCGGGTGATGCGCAGCGATTCCATCAGAAAGAGTCCCATCGAAATCTCGACCATGATGATCACGAGCGCGGCGATATCGGCGGTGCGGAACGAGCCGATGTAACTGGTGCCGCCCACCATTTCCGACATGGGCCGAGCGATCAGCGAGAAGTTGATCGCTGCGCCGCCGATCGCGATCAGCAGCACGAGGCCGGAGACGAAGAACTGCACCACTGACGAGGAGGAGAGAGTGGACACGGCATGATCGTGGCCGCGCACGATGTCCTGATATTCCTGCATGTGTCGGTCGATGGCGACCGAACGCTTGAGCAGGCTTTCGACGGAGGCATACACTCGTTCAAGCACGTCTTTGATGGCACGCCATTCCGGCATCATCTTGTGCAGCAGTGCGTGCCGCTCCGCGCTGGCGTCCCGATATTCGTCCATCGCCTCTTTGTGAGCTTTGACCAGCGACTTGTGAATGTCGGCGAGGATGTTCGCCGCGCCGTTGTTGCGGCCCTCCATCTGTGCCACGGCATCGACCGCCCGTATCCAGCCCGGAGCTTCCGGCGGCACGTCGACGGCGTTCTGGTGATTTTCCTCGATGCGCCGGATCGACTCGCTGAGCGCCCGATGCAAGGTGGGGTAGTTCGTGAGGTCCTTGCGAACGCTTTCGGCGACGCGCTCGAACTCACGTTCGATGATGCGCTCTTTCGCCTCGCGTCCCGCCGCCAGGAGCACGTCCCGGTTGCGCGCAGCGAGCCGGGCTTCGAGGTGGGTGGTTGAATGCGAAGCCAACCGCAGGCCCCGCGCGATCGCGCTCGTAGCCGTGCGGATTGCCTGATGAGCGGTATCGCGTGCAAAAAACAGCACGAACACTGCCAGCACGAAAAGAATGAGCACGGAAAGCGTGGGCCAGGGGGTAATCCCTAGAATGGCTGCAATGGACATAATGTCCTCCCGATGAATGGGCCGGTCCGCCGCGACTTTCCTGAATGAACGTCGCTGGCAATCTGAATTCGGCTTGCAGGGGCAGGTGGATGTCAGCTGAACGAACCGGAGCCCGGAATCTTGATGGAGTTCTCAGGTGCCGCTTCAGGTGCCGCTGCGCGTCGCTCAGTCGGCGCCGCTCATTTGTGGTGGCTGAGGGGGCTGACCTGGGATTGCCAACGGTCGTTCACAAGCCGAGGCCGGTTGTGCGATGACGTCAGTCATCCGCTTCGACGTCTCGTTGCCGAGCTTGCAGCGCGTTCATCGATCATACGTATTAACCACGGCCATCGTCGTTGACAACGCATCATCGAGCGCGGATTGCTTCTAGACACACCAGGGTGGATACCCGATGATCCGACACCGCGTCGATGCACGAGTATCACGCGACGAGTCTTAGCCAGAGTGCCGCTCATGAAGCGACAGGAAGATCGCGCCGGAAGGGACCCGATGCATTGGTTGTCGGGCGGCGGCGTCATGAGCGAACTGATCAAAGCAAAAGACTGGACGAGCAGCACGCTGGGCGAAATCGAGAATTGGCCGTCCAGTCTGCGCACCGCGCTGAGCATCTGTCTCGCACTGCCCGCACCCGCGTGCATCGCGTGGGGCATCGAACGTGCTTGGGATTGGCGATCTGCAAGCGGCTTACGGAAGCCATGAATGGCGAGATCGGCGTGGAAAGCACGGTCGGTGTGGGGTCGACGTTTACCGTGATGTTGCCCATGGAAGCCGCAACGGCGGATCTCGTGCCAGCACGCCCGGGAACATTCGATCCTGCGCGGCTCACCAAACGGCACGTACTGAACATCATGCGGTCGAAAGTGCCGGCATCGCTGCGCATCCTGCTGGCCGAGGACAACGTCGTGAATCAGCGGCTAGCGCAACTTCTGTTGGAACGTTTGTCGCAGACCGCGGATATCGTGTCGAATGGCATCGAGGCGGTGAACGCAGCGGCCCAGCTGCCCTACGACCTGATCCTGATGGATGTTCTGATGCCCGAGATGGACGGGCTGGATGCCACTCGCGAGATTCGCGCCCGATTGCCCAAGGAGCGCCAGCCCCGCATCGTCGCAATGACTGCAAATGCGTTGAGCGGAGATCGAGAGCGCTGCCTGGCTGCCGGCATGGACGATTACATCAGCAAGCCGGTGCAGCTCGAAGAGCTTGCCGCGATCATACAGCGGCAGCAAATACATGTGGGAGCTTTGGCTGCATCCCCGTCATCGACGCTGAGTCCAGCGCAGACGTCCGAGTCTCGACCAGAGTATCGTCAAGAGTATCGTCAAGAGACCATCGATCGACTGATCGCCGCCGCCGGGACGGCGGGCGCCTCGATCGTGCTGGGAGCGATGATCGACAGCGCGCCTCGGCTGCTCGATGCTTTGCAGAACGCGCTAGCTCGAGGCGATGCGCCGTCGGTCAAGCGCAGCGCTCACACCCTCAAGGCCAACGCGGCCACCGTGGGTGCCGATGCTTTGGCGCGAACATTCCAGGAGATCGAGAATCTCGGCGCCGCCGGAGATCTCGCGGCAGCCAAGGATACCGTCGAGTCGGCGCGACAGGCATATCTCAGCCTGATCGAAGTCATTACGCGCGTGCGCCAGCAGCTTGGCGCGTGAATGCACCAGGCCGGGGTGGTCATCTCGTCGTCATTCAAATGAGAGCCGTGCCGCCAGTTGCTGCCGATCGAACACGGTGATGCCAAACTTCTGTAGTCGCCTGGTCAGCTCCAGAACCGCTGAGTCCTTGCTCACCAGTGCATCCGCCCGTTCGTGATAGGCTAGGGCGAGGAAATGTTGATCATCGCGATCGCGGCAGCGAGGGAATCCCGCCGGCAATCCGAGATCATCGAGGTGAAGCCCCGGTGGCAGAGTCACGAGCCGCGTATGCGAGATGTAGCGTGCCAGCACTTCCTGCTGCTGCTCGATGCCAAGATTGAGCTGTGCATAGCCAAGCACGCGGCGTAGCTCGTCGACAGCCGGCGCATGAGTGACGATATCGATCTGGCCTCGATCCAACGCACGTTGCAGGCCAGCTACGCTGGCGTCGCGGAACACGAGCCAATCGAGCACGATGTTGGTGTCGAGGATGAGCTTGAAGTGGGACACGGCGTGCTGAAGTTTAGCAGCACGAGCACGCCGGGCGGTTCAGCGGGCGATGACCCGCGGAACCGCGCTCGATGTCGTCGTTCAATCTTCCACGACCAGTGTCACATCGATGTTGCCACGAGTGGCGTTGGAGTACGGGCAAACGATGTGCGCCTTGTCCACCAGCGCCTGCACCTTGTCCTTCGGCAGCCCGGGCGCCTTGATGCGCAGCTCGACCTCGATGCCGAAGCCTGTCGGAATCGCGCCGATGCCGACGCGGCCGGTGACGGTGGTGTCCGCTGGCAGAGCCACTTTTTCCTTACCCGCCACGAGTTTCAGCGCGCCCAGGAAGCAGGCCGAGTAGCCGGCGGCAAACAGCTGCTCCGGGTTGGTTCCGGGGCCGCCCGCGCCACCCAACTCGCGCGGCGTGGAAAGTTGGATATCCAGAACGCCATCCGAGGACCTGGCTCGGCCGTCGCGGCCGCCATTGGCAGTGGCTTGTGCGGTATACAGGACTTTTTCGATCGACATGGCAGATCTCCTTGCTCGTTGTGTCAGTGGCTTGGCGCAGTGTAGGCGTGCCGGGAGGGGCCCGGGTCACCTAGAATCCTGAAAACTTGATCAGGAATATTGGAATGGCTGACCGCCTGGAATCGTTGCTTGCGCACTTCGCGGTGCATGCCCGCATGTTCCACTCCGGCGCGCTGTGCGGGTTCAACGACGTACCGACCCTGCCGGAGACGGGACAGCTGCACCTGATCAAGTCGGGACCGGTCGAAGTGAACCACGATGGCGCAGATTCACTACACGTGACCGAGCCGAGCCTGCTGCTCTATCCACGTCCGCTGAAGCACCGCTTCAAGACCGATGTCACCCGCGGCGCCGATTTCACCTGCGCGAACTTACATTTCGACGGCGGTGCCGCGAATCCGGTGGCCAACGCGCTGCCCGCCGTCATCTGTGTGCCGCTCGCGGGCATCGAAGGTGCCGCCAGCGTGCTGTCTTTGCTATTCGACGAGGCGTTCAATGAGCGCTGCGGCCGACGCGCTCTGATCAACCGCCTGTTCGAGGTGGTGCTGATCCAGGTATTGCGTCATTTGATGGAGACCGGACAGATTCGCACCGGCATGCTGGCGGGCATGTCGCATCCAAAGCTGCGGCACGCTCTGGTCGCCATGCATGAAAAACCTGCACACGAATGGTCGCTCGATGAATTGGCGGAGACGGCCGGCATGTCGCGCAGCGTGTTCGCCAACACGTTCCGCGACACCGTGGGGCTCACGCCGGGTGCTTACATGCAGAACTGGCGGGTCAGCCTGGCACAGCAACGGTTGCGCCAGGGGCAGCCACTTAAAATGATCGCTATCGAAGTGGGCTATGGCAGCGAGGCCGCATTGTCGCGCGCATTCAAAGTACAGAGCGGCCTGACGCCGCGCGAATGGAAGCAGGCCCAGGCGTCCGGTTGATCCAAGGAAAGAATGCCCCGCCGTTGGGCGGGGCGCAGCAGGGTTCGCCCTCTGGTCTGTCGTCGTTATCCAAATGTTCGCCGAAATGCTCGCCCAAATGTTCGCGGTGAGTGTGAGTGATTCACCAGCTGCTCGATATCACGTCGTTGCGCGTAAGCTCGGATCGGCGCGCCACCCACTCGGCAAAGTCGCTCGTATCCACTCCTTCGAGCTGCGTGTCCTTGTGCGACTCGACCCACGCCCGCATCGCTTCCAACAGCTTCGCTGCCTGACCCTTGTTGAGCGCGTACAGGCGCAGATAGTTGAAGCGCGCCTCGTCGAGGCGATTCAGTCCCAGAAACGCTTGTCCCTGATACTCGATGGCGTATGGATAGTCGGGGAAGATGCGCAGCGCCTGCTCGTAGGCTGCGAGCGCCTCGGCGTGATTGCCCAGCTTGCGATTCGCATAGCCGAGATAGGTGTACGCCTCGTGCATGGCGCCATCCAGCCGAATGGCTTCTTTGAAGTGCGGTAAGGCTTCCTGGTAGTAGTTGCGTGCGGCGCGCTCGGCCTCGCTCTTCTCTTCGGCGGAGGAGGAGGCTGCGGCGAGCGCTTGCGAATGATCGGCCCGCTGGATCTTGGCGTACCCTTGGTTGTAGGCGTCGATGGCGCTCTCTTCTGAAAGCGTTGGTGCTATAGCAGGGCGGGCCGGCGGACGATAGGCCCCCGGACCGTCGGCGTAGACCGGCGCTGCCATGGTTGCGAGCCATAGCAGCGCCGCCAGCTTTCCGGAAGCGCGTGCGGCAAAGATGCGCGGTTCAAGATTTCGCATGTCACATGTCCCGCGTATGTTCGTCAGAACCTCGATGCCGTCAGCGTAATGTCGGCGTCGGCCCAGGCCTTCTTGAAATCGGCTTCGACCCGCCTGGCCTCTTCGATCTTGTTTTGTGCCTGCAGCGCCTTGAGCAGCCCGAACAGCGACCAGCCATTCTTCGGGTTGCGTCGCAGATCTTCCCAGTAGACCGCCTCGGCTTCGGCGGGCCGGCCTGCGTCGAGCAGCACGGCGCCGAGCGCGTGACGCGCGGGCTGGTGCCAGTCGTCGGGCTCGGTGTAGATCAGGTTGTCGTGATAGCGCACGGCGCGATCCAGATGCGCGATTGCCTCGTCATAGTTGCCCTGTGCGGCCGCCAGCTCGCCCTCGAGCATCTGTACCGCGATTCGCAATACGGATTCCGCCATGTTCATGGACATGGAGGAGGGCGTCTCGATGAGCTTCGGATCCTGCGCGATCTGACTCACGGCGGCGATCTCTTTCTTCGCCGACGCGAAGTCGTTCTTGCGAATGAACGCCATGCCGCGAGCGTAGTGACGCACGCCACGCGTGAAGAGGGTGTCGACGCGAGGCGCCGGCGCCGACAGGATTTCATCCCATTTGCCGAAGCGCACCAGCGCGTAATCCGGCACGAGAATGAAGCTCTGCAGGATGGGCAGTTCCTCGAGCGCCTCCGGCGGGATCGACTGCGCCGTCTTGTTTGCTGCGTCGATGGCAGTCTTGCTCTGGCCCGCCATGCTGGCCGCGAACCACAGGAAATGCACGTTATGAGGATAGTAGCCAAGCGGATACAAGCCTTGCGCACGGCACTGAGTGATGTAGTCCTCGTCGGCGAGGATGGCCATTTGATTCGCCTTCATGGCGTCGGCGTAGCGGCCGACGCGCTGATAGATATGTCCCGGCATGTGCACCAGATGACCGGCTGCCGGCGCCAGCGGTAACAAACGATCTGCCGCGGCTTCGGCTTTCTCCGGCGTATTGCTCGCTTCCCACAGGTGAATCCAGTAGTGCAGTGCGCCTGGGTGCTCGTGATTTTTCGCCAGAACACGATCGAGCGCGTTGATGATCTCGTGCGTCTGCTCGTAAGGACGGCCATCGCGCGTCCAGTAGTTCCATGGACGCAGGTCCATGACCGCTTCGGCGTACAGCGTGGCCGCATCGAGGTCGTCCGGATACGTCTCTTGCAGGATGCGCATGGCGCCGGCGTAGGCTTGATCCGCGGCGGCACGATCTTCGGGCTTGCCGGTGAAACGCAGTGCGAGTGCATCGATGTAGTCACGTTCACGTTGTGACACTTTGCTCTTCAGCGACTGCGCCTTCTTGATGAGCGCCAATGCCTTTGGCTCCTCCTCCGGCGCCATCGGTGCATTGATGTTGGGACCCAGCACTAGCGCCTGTCCCCAGTACGCCATGGCGGCGTTCGGATCGAGCCGCGCGGCTTCGGCGAAGGCGCGTGCGGCCTCGGCATGGTTGAAGCCGTAGGTGAGATTCAGACCCTGGTTGATGAAACGTTGCGCCTGCTCGGAATTCGTGGTCACCGGAAAGGTGTGTTTACCGACGTTCTGCAACCGCGGTGCAATGGCGCCGGAGGGCGACCGAGAGTCGAACGAATCGTGCTCCTGATAGTGTTTGTGCACCGGCACCTGGGCTTGTACCTGTGCGACTGCGCCTGCCAGGGCGGCGGCAAAGGCCAGGTAGATTCTAATGCGCATGACAGCTTCCCCTCGATTTCCTGATGTGAATGCCTGCTTGGCGGGTCCGTCTGAAGAGGGGGCGACAGTGCTCCTTGGTCGTGAGGGCCGGGTGATATGCCGCGTGAAAAATCCGTGAAACTGCGGCAGGGCGCTGAATTCCGCAACGCCCGGGGCTTGCATGTGCTGATCAGTCCATCGCTCGCGTCGACACTTTCTCACCTTCGCGCGGTGCGGGCGTGCGCTCGAAGCCTAGCACCGACGGTGCTTGTGCAAAGTCCAGCCGCTGCAATCGCAATGCAGACGTGCCGAGTCGTAGCGTGATGCTGGTGTCGGACCCGGACGGCAATTCCAACGCTGCCGCAAGCGCGTGATCTTCGACGGGGCGGCTGTCGATGGTCAGTCGATCGAGTATCCACTGCAGATCCGTTCCCGCTACTTCGGCGGGGCCGTGCTCGGTCACAAGCACTAGCGCGCCTTCTTCATCAAGATAGGCCGCGTGAACCTGCTCGACGTCACGACCGGTGTGAGTCACCAGGTGTTCTCCAGTCTCGGCAACGAAGAGAACCAGTGGCGCGGATTCCAATTGCATGTAACCGCGCTGTGGGCCGTTCTGAAAGTACCAACGGCCATGCTCGTCCGCCGCGTAGTTCCGGTTGATCACATCGATGATGCGTGGATGACTGATGGTCTCGCCTTGCACGAGCCAGCGGCCGCGCCGGTCCAGGCCCAGCCAGCCAAATAGCGCCGGCACGTTCGGCCAGCGCTTCATTGCATCGAGCACCCATTGATCCATGCGTCATCCAACCTCGTCTCACGAACGGGCAGTGTGACGCCGGTGGTTGCCGGGCTCAACTCGATCTCAGCTTGATCTCAACTCGATCTCAAATGGGGCGCGTGGAGATGCTACAATGGCCGGCCCTTTTGCCGGCGCACCCCCCATGAAGCCCGTAGCCATTGGTGTCGATTTCGGCACCAGTAATACCGTCATTGCCGCCGTCGGCGCGGACGGCAGCTCCGCTGTCATGAAAGTCACATCGCGGCTCGGTGCAGGTGCCGCGTTGCCTTCGATCCTTTGCTTCCGCCCGTCCGAGCCCAATCCGCGCGATCGCCCCATCAGCAGTGCCGGCGCGGAGGCCATCGCCGATTACATTTCACGTACCGGCCCGGCGCGGCTGGTGCAGTCGATGAAGTCGTTTCTGGGCAGTCGCGCGTTCGTCGATACCAAGGTGTTCGGTCACACCTACACCCTGGAGTCCTTGATAGGAACATTGCTCCAGCATCTCTACGAGGCCACGGGTGCGCATGCGCTGTTGTCACAAGCGCCGCTAGTGATCGGCAGGCCCATCGAGTTTGCGGGCGCATCGCCCGATGACAATCTCGCGCAAACGCGCTTGATGGCGGCGTTCGAGAGTGCCGGCCGAACAGCAGACCGCGTCGGCCTGGAGCCGGAGGCCGCTGCATACGCTTTCGCAAGCCGGGCGCGTGGCCGGCATCTGGTGCTGGTCGCCGATCTGGGTGGCGGGACGAGCGACTTCTCCATCGTCGAAGTCGATGCGGATGGAGAGCAGCCGAAACTCACGCCGCTGGCGCAGACCGGCATCGGCATCGCGGGTGACCGCTTCGACTACCAGATCGTCTACAACGCGGTCTGCCCGGCGCTGGGCATGGGTTCGCAGTTTCAACCGGAGACCAAGAAGCTGCCGATTCCCTTGTGGATCTACGCCAACTTCTCCAGCTGGCATCAGCTCTCCATGATGAACAATCGCCAGACACTGAGGCATATCACCGATATCCTGCGCACGGCCGTGGACAGCCAGGCGTTCGAAGGGCTGGTGCATGTCATCAGGAATGAAGAAGGCTTTTCGCTGTTTCAAGCCGTGTCGAGGGTGAAACAGACGCTGACTGCACAGGACACGGCGAGACTCAATTTCAAGGCGGGGCCGATCGAGATCGACCGCACCATCGCGCGCAAGGAGTTCGAGCAATGGATCGCCGATGATCTGTCGCGAATCGAAGCGACGGCGGATGAGGCAGTGCGTATTGCCAGCGTTGCTCCCGGAAACCTCACGCGAGTGTTCATGACTGGCGGCACGGCCCTGGTTCCCGCCGTGCGCGAGTTGTTCGCGAAGAAATTCGGCGCGGAGAAGTTGATCGGCGGCGATGAGTTCTCGTCGGTCGCTCAGGGCCTGGCGTTGATGGGCGTGCCGCGCGGATGCTGAATTCACCCTGCGAGTGAGCGGAATCTGACGAAGGTCGGCGCGCGCGGACACGTGGGGCAAGCTAGTATGTCCCGACCTCATCTTCGCGCGTGGGAAGTATCCATTGATTGCGCTGATCGGAATCGATGTCGATGGCACGTTGGTGGGCCGCTCCGGCGAGGTGCCCGACATCGTGTGGGAGACGGCCGCTCAGGCACGGGCTGCGGGAATCCATATTGCTTTGTGCTCGGGGCGGCCGGCGTTCGGCATTGCCGCCGAGTATGCACGCCGCCTCGATGACGATGGTTGGCACATCTTTCAAAACGGCGCGAGCATCGTGAACCTGATGACGCGGGAGTCGCGATCCACGCCGTTGCCAGAAGGTTGCGTGCGCGGCTTGATCGCACAGGCGCGTGAGACCGGGCAGGTTCTCGAAATGTACGGCGACGATGACTATGCCGTCGAAAGTGAAGCACTTTGGGCCAGGCAGCATGCCGAGTTGCTGGGTCTGCCGTTCAAGCCGCAGCCCTTGGAAACGCTGTCGCCGCCACTGGTGCGCGCGCAGTGGCTGCTCTCTCCGCAAGACGCCGAGTGTCTCGTTGCGCCTGCCGAGTTGGAGATGGCCCATTCAACGTCGCCGCTCATGCCCAATGTCAGCTTCGTCGGTCTGACGCGCAAGGGCGTGAGCAAGGGCAGCGCGATGCGCGAGATCGCTGCTGCGTATCGCGTCGACATGCGCGAGGTGATGTACATCGGCGATTCTGGCAACGATATCTCGGCACTGCGCGTAGTGGGCCATCCCATCGCAATGGCTAATGCCGATCGTTTGGTGATCGACGCGGCTGCGCGCACCGTCGGTCACGTCGATGACGCAGGCGTGGCGGAAGCGCTGCGGTTGGCAATAAACAGCCGCTGATTGAGCCGCCGCTTTGCTGGCTATGCGAACGACGGGCCTCGCGCGCTAAAATTGCGCTTTTCTCATTAGCAAGCCGCCGCACTCGATCACCGACCGGCGGCGGCCAGAGGTAGCGCCCGATGTCCCATTCTGCAAGATCCGCTCGTACCGGCGGCCAACTCATCGTCGACCAGCTGCTGACCCACGGAGCCGAGCTGGCTTTTTGCGTCCCCGGCGAAAGCTACCTGCCGGTGCTCGATGCATTGTATACAGTCCGCGACCGCATCCGGCTGATCTCGTGCCGTCACGAGAATGGCGCGGCCAACATGGCCGAGGCGTACGGCAAGTTGACGGGCAAGCCGGGCATTTGCCTGGTGACGCGCGGTCCGGGCGCCACCAATGCCTCGATCGGTATACACACGGCGTTTCAGGATTCCACGCCGATGATCCTGCTGATCGGCCAGGTCGGCACGGATTTCATGGAGCGTGAAGCGTTCCAGGAGATCGACTACCGCCGCATGTTCGGCCCCATGTCGAAGTGGGTGGCGCAGATCGACCGCACCGATCGCATTCCCGAGTTCATGGCGCGTGCCTATCAGGTCGCCACCAGTGGCCGCATGGGGCCGGTGGTGCTGGCGCTGCCCGAAGACGTGCTGTCAGGAACGGCCGAAGTGCAGGATGCCCGGCCCTGGCAAAGGATCGAGTCCGCGCCGTCTGCAGAAGCGCTCGACCAATTGTCGCAAATGCTGCGCGAAGCGCGCCGCCCGTTCCTGCTGGTGGGCGGCAGCGGCTGGGACGAAACGGCCTGCGCTCGCTTGCAACGTTTCGCCGAGACCCAGCAGATTCCGGTCGGGTGCGAGTTCCGTTCACAGGACCTGTTCGACAACGCGCATCCCAACTACGCGGGCGATGTCGGCATCGGCATCAACCCCAAGCTCGCGGAACGGATCAAGGCGTCGGACCTGCTGATCGTGCTGGGCGCGCGTCTGGGCGAGATCACTACCAGTGGCTATGGGTTGATTGCCGGGCCGGTGCCCGAGCAGCGCCTCGTGCACATCTATCCCGACGCAGAAGAGCTGGGACGTTTCTATCACGCAGATCTCATGATCAATGCCACCATGCCGTCGGTGATGGCGGCGCTGGCGGCGTTACCCAAAGTGGCTCGCGACGAGGCCAAGGCGCACATGCAGGCGGCGAACGCCGACTATCGCGCCTGGCAGGAGCGCCAACAGATTCCGGGCGCGGTGCAGATGTGGGACGTGATCCAGCATCTGGATCGAGTGTTGCCTCCGGACGCCATCGTGACCAACGGCGCGGGCAACTACACGACCTGGGTGCATCGATTCCATCGCTATCGCGGCTTTCGTACGCAACTTGCGCCCACGTCGGGCGCGATGGGCTATGGCGTGCCGGCAGGTATCGCAGCGAAGGCTTTGTATCCCGAGCGGGCCGTTGTTTCGTTTGCCGGCGATGGTTGCTACCTCATGACCGGGCAGGAGCTTGCGACTGCCGTGCAGTATGGCCTGAACGTGATCATCATCGTGGTCAACAACAATATGTATGGCACGATTCGCATGCACCAGGAGCGCGAGTATCCGGCGCGTGTCCATGGCACGTCCCTGGTCAATCCCGATTTCGCCGCGCTGGCCAAGGCGTTCGGCGCGCATGGCGAATTGGTCGAGACGACTGAGCAGTTCGCGCCGGCATTCGAACGGGCAAAGGCGGCGGGCCGGCCCGCGTTGATCGAGATCCGCATCGATCCGGAAGCCATTACGCCGAACGCCACGCTGCAGTCGATCCGTAAAGCTTCGCAGAAGCAGGAGTCGCGATGATCTATCTGATTCTCGGACTGGCGATCTTCCTTGGCGTGCACTCCGTAGAGATTTTCTCTCCGAAGTTTCGGAGCGCGGCTGTCGCACGCATGGGCGAGGGCGCGTACAAGGGTGTGTACTCGCTGCTGTCGATCGCGGGATTCGTGCTGCTCGTGTGGGGATATGGCGTCGCACGCCAAGATCCAATTTTGGTGTATGCGCCGCCGGTATGGACGCGACATCTCACGTCGCTGTTGATGCTGCCGGTGTTTCCGTTGCTGCTGGCGGCTTACTTGCCCGGCAGGATCAAGGCGGCCGTGAAGCATCCCATGCTCGTTTCGATCAAGCTGTGGGCCTTCGCGCATCTGCTCGCCAACGGCATGCTCGCCGACCTGCTGTTGTTCGGCGGATTCTTGATCTGGGCTGTGGCGGACCGGATTTCCGTCAAACGCCGGCCTGTGGTCCGGCCGGTGCCGGGACCGCCGCCGATGAAATACAACGATCTCATTGCGGTGGTCGGCGGTCTGGCGCTGTATGTGATTTTCGCGCTGTGGCTGCACGTGCGGTGGATTGGTGTGTCACCAATGCCGCCGATGTAAGTGACTCTGCGCAGGTTTGTTTGGTTCGTCATGCAATCGTTGCAAACGAAGCGAGGCATGGCGCGCTGAATTGTCGCGGCGGGCTTGCCAGTCGGCCGCCAACAATGATTCAATACACTTCCCGTCATTGATCTCCAAGCGAAGACAAAGGAGGGCGCCGATGAAAACATCCAGCATGCACCTCCCGGTGCGTCCCCGGTAAAACCGGTACATCCGACTGCGCCGCGGCCCCACTCACGGTGGCGCGCCGTCTCCAAGGTTCAAACGTTTTCGCAAGGATAGCGCGGTAACGCGCTCGCTCATCATGATCAAATCTCGCGTCGAGGGCTCGCAGGCCCTCCGTAATGTCCTGTTCTTTACGCTCCGGCACTGGGCTGCTCGCAAAGGCCTGGTAATTGCTGTCGCCGTCGGGATGGTGCTGGCGACGCTCACCGAAGTGTTCGTCCCCGTGTACGCCGGCCGGCTCGTCGATGCTCTCGCAGAAGGGCGCGGCGCGGTGGATGTCGCGTTTCATTCTTTTCTCGTCATGATGGGCCTGGGCTTGTCGATGGTGTTTCTGCGCCATCTCGCATGGTGGGGCATCGTGCCGCTCACGCTCAGCATCATGCGCAAGGTGGCGCAGAGTGCGTTTCATCGCGTGCAGCGGTTCTCGACCGACTGGCACAACAACAGTTTCTCCGGCTCCATCGTGCGCAAGATTACGCGCGGCATGTGGGCGCTCGACATGATCAACGACGTGCTGCTGCTCGCGCTGTTGCCGTCGCTGGTGGTGTTGATTGGAACGGTGTTGCTGCTGGGCCATCGTTGGCCGGTCATGGGGCTGGTGATGGCGCTCGGCTCGATCGCTTACGTGGTGATGACGGTAATGCTGGCGACACGCATCATCGCGCCCGCTTCACGTTTGTCCAACGCGCAGGATACGAAGGTGGGTGGTGTGCTGGCGGATGCGCTCGGCGCCAACGCGGTCGTGAAATCCTTCGGCGCGGAAGCGCGTGAAGATGCGCGGCTGGCGCGGGTCGTCGACAAATGGTCGCGGCGTACTCATCGTACTTGGATGCTGCACACGTGGAGTGGCACGGGGCAGCTGGCGTTGCTGTGGCTGGTTCGGTCGGCGGTTACGGGGACTGCTTTGTGGTTGTGGTGGCAGGGGCGTGCGACGCCGGGCGAGATTACCTATGTGCTGACGACGTATTTCGTCGTGCACGGATACTTGCGTGACATCGGCCAGCACGTGCATCACCTGCAGCGTGCCGTGAACGAAATGGAAGAGATGGTAGAGATGCACGCGGAGCCCATGGGCGTGGCGGATGCGCCTGGCGCGCGGCCACTGCACATCGAGGCGGGCGAAGTTCGTTACGACCATGTGACGTTTTGCTATGCCGGTCAGCACACGCCGTTATATCGCAACTTGAACGTGCGCATTGCGCCGGGCGAGCGCATCGGGTTGGTGGGTCACTCCGGCTCGGGCAAGACCACGTTCGTGAAGTTGATCCAGCGGTTGTATGACGTGACCGAGGGGCGCGTGCTGATCGACGGTCAGGACGTGGCGCATGCCACGCAGGAGTCGTTGCGATCGCAGATTGCGATCGTGCAGCAGGAGCCCATCCTGTTTCATCGTAGCTTTGCGGAGAATATTTCTTATGCGAGGACGGATGCCACGATGCAGGAGATCGAGCGGGCGGCCCGGCTGGCGAATGCTCACGACTTCATCGTGCGGTTGCCGCGTGGGTATCAGACGCTGGTCGGTGAGCGAGGTGTGAAACTGTCGGGCGGCGAGCGGCAGCGTGTTGCGTTGGCGCGGGCGTTCCTGGCTGATGCTCCGATCCTGATCTTGGACGAGGCGACTTCGAGTCTCGATTCGGAATCGGAGGCGCTGATTCAGCAGGCCATGGATCGCCTGATGGCGGGCCGCACGTCCATCGTGATCGCCCATCGTTTGTCGACTGTGCAAGCGATGGATCGCATCCTGGTGTTCGAGCACGGCCGCATCGTCGAGGAGGGCAGCCACGAGGTGCTGTTGCGGAGGCCGCATGGGCACTATCGGAGGTTGTTCGATCGGCAGTCGGGTGGGGTGGTTGGTGGTGGTGCTCAGGTCGCTTAATGCGCCTTGCTAGTTTGTTGGAGAAGAACAGCGCGGTGGCTTGCAGCGCTTGGGGGAGGGGTGTCCTCCCCCAAGCGCTGCCGAGGGTAGGTGTTGGGAGTCAAACGCGCGGCGGACTAGTAACGTAGATGAGAGGATCGGTCGCGTCCGGTGTGGATGGAGGCTACGTTCTATCCACACGCGCGGCGTAACAGCCTGGCTTGGCATTGTGGATGTGTAGATAGCTCACGTTTGGATTCGAGAAGAGCTGCTCGATTACGCGTTCGAGGGCGGTGCCGGGAGCGACTTCGGCGCCTTCCATCATGCCTCGGGTGTCGAAGGCACGGACGGAGAGCAGGCGGATGCGTAGCTGTTCGGGAACTTCGTCGGTGGATAGGTGGGCTTCGGTGGCGGATTCGCGGACGAAGATGGCGTGGCGTGAGCGGTAGGGCGTGGCGAGGGCCAGGTGTTCGTAGTTGAGCAGGAGCAGTCGCTCGCCCACCTCGGCATCTTGCAAGCTGACTCGGCAAGGAAAGCCGGGGCAGCTGTTGGCGACGACGCGTAGCGCGTCGTGCTGTGCGAGTTCCTCGTCGGAGAGGGAGAACAGCGGGGCGAAGTGGCTCAAGGGAAGGCCGGAGATCTGGAAGTGCATGGGGGCTCACCTGCTATCGAGTGAGCGCAGAGTGCCGCGGCAATCAACGTCGCGAACTCCGATTCTTGCCTGAGAACACGTAGAATCCCGCCACGCATGCATCCTCTCGCGATCGCGGCCGTCCTGTTGGTGGCGTTGACTCACGCCACCTGGAACCTGGCTGCCAAACGTGCCGCGGGGTCGCGTCACTTTGTGTGGTAGGCGCCGCGGCGGGCATCGCGCTGGGAATGCTGACCGGGGTGTTCATCGCCGGCTATACGATCAATGACGGCTGGGCGGTGAAGACATTGATGCTCTCGCCGTTCCTGATCGACTTCACAGGAAACTTATTGCGGCTGGGCGTGCTCGCCCCGATGGCGTTGCAGGATCGTCCCGCCTTGATGGACGAAGTCAGAACGTATCGAACGCCCATCCTGATCGTCTCAGTGCTGGGCCCTCTCGGTTATATCCTCGTGCTGTACGCGATGAAACATGCGCCCATTGGGCACGTTGCACCGATGCGTGAGCTGGCGACGCTGATCGGCACCTACTTTGGCCTTCGTCTGCTCAAGGAGCGGGTGACACCGCTGCGCTTGACTGGAGCAGTGCTGATCGTCAGCGGCGTTGTGGCATTGGCGCTCACGGGCTAGCCGGGCACTAGAACCCGCCTGATAGACCCGGTTCAGGGAACCGCGCGCCGGCGCCTTCGTTGCGTCTGTATCGCAGCAGGAGCAATGCATCCGGTCAGCTGATGTCATGGCCAAGAAGAGCGCGTCCGAGGTTCTTGGTGTCGCCGGGCACGAGGTCACGATCTCGAATCCGGGCAAAGTGCTGTTCCCGGAGCCGAAGCTCACCAAGCTCGACCTGGTTCATTACTACATAGCGGTGAGCGAAGGGGCGCTACGGGGCGCAGGTGGCCGGCCGAATATGTTGGTGCGCTATCCCGACGGCATCCAGGGCGAACATTTCTATCAGAAGCGCGCGCCGACCAGCCGGCCGCCGTGGATCGAAGTGGTCGAGCTACGCTTCCCGTCGGGGCGTGCCGCGGAAGAAGTCGTGCCGCGCGACGCGGCGGCGCTCGCATGGCTCGCGAATCTTGCTTGTCTGGAGTTGCATCCGCATCCGGTGCGAGCCGAAGACCTGGATCATCCTGACGAACTGCGTGTCGACCTCGATCCTGTGCCCGGCGTAACGTGGCGGCAAGTCCAGGAAGTGGCCATGGTCGCTCGATCCGTACTCGATGACTTCAAGCTGGTCGGCTGGCCGAAGACGTCCGGCTCGCGTGGCATGCACATATGCGTGCGCATCCAACCGCGTTGGAGCTTCGATGAAGTGCGCCTCGCAGCTCTCGCGTTAGCACGTGAAGTCGAGCAGCGCGGGCCGAATCTTGCAACGAGCAAGTGGTGGAAAGAAGAGCGACAGGGCGTGTTTGTGGACTACAACCAGAACTCGAAGGATCGGACCGTCGCCGCCGCATACTCCGTGCGGCCCAAGCCCGACGCCCGCGTGTCTGCGCCGCTTTCCTGGGACGAGGTCGAGGATTGCGATCCAGCGGATTTCACTTTGGTTTCGATGCCGGCGCGTTTCGAAAAGCTGGGCGACCTGCATCGAGGCATCGATGAGCACGCCGGCTCGATCGAAGGATTGCTCGAGCTGTTCGAGCGCCAGGGATTGGGCGTTGCGCCGTGGCCGCCGCATTATCGTAAGCAGGCATCCGAGCCGCCACGCGTACAACCCTCCAAGCGCAAATCCAAATTCCCTCTGATCGAGATCGGTCGGGCGCGCCACAAAGAGGATGCCTTGGCCGGTGTGGAGCGCTGGAAAGCACGTCATCCGGAGGCGGCCGCCCATCTGCAACCCGCCGACATACTGGTCGATGCAATGCGTGGCCGCTACAGCACCTGGACTCGCATCCGCATCAATCTGCAACGCGTGCCAGAAGCGTTGCGGCCACCTCAAGAGCCGCTCGATCCGGACGAGAAGATTCGCTCCAACTCATAGGGTGCGGTGACTTCGAGTTGATCGTAACGGCAGTCCTGCGGCAGTTTGTCGGGCCGCCATCGCAGAAAGATTGCGGCGTGCCGGAAGCGATCGCCTTGCATGTGATCGTACTTCACCTCGCAGACGCGCTCGATCCTGAGCGGCTCCCATGACAGGTCCTTGCCGCTGCTCCAGCGACTTTGCGCGCCGGGCATGCGGCTGGATTCGGCGCCGGCACCCGCCCACTCGCGCCACGGGTGATCTTTCATTGCGTTCTTGCGAAGCGGCGCGAGCTCTTCGGCCAGACGCTTGCGCATCGCCATCGTAAATGACGAGGTAACGCCGACGTGTTGGAGCACGCCGCTGTCGTCGTACAGCCCGAGCAGCAGCGAGCCGACGACGTCTTTGCCAGTTTTGTACCAGCGAAATCCGGCCACTACACATTCAGCGGTGCGCACATGCTTCACCTTGATCATTGCGCGCTTGCCGGGCTGGTACGCCCCCGACTCCGGTTTTGCGATCACGCCGTCCAGACCGGCCCCTTCGAAACGCGTGAGCCAGTCGAGAGCAATCTCTCGGTCGCGTGTGACCGGTGTTACATGCACGGGTGGTTCGACATCGGCGAGCAGCTTTTCGAGCGCTGCGCGCCGTACTGTTTGCTCTTCATCCATGAGACTACGTCCAGCCGACGCGAGCAGGTCGAAAGCGATAAACGAAGACGGTGTTTCTTTCGCGAGCTTCTGTACTCGCGAAGCCGCTGGATGCAAGCGCAATTGAAGTGCATCGAAGTCGAGCCCGCCTGCCGCTGCAATCACGATCTCCCCGTCCACGACGCAGTTGCGTGGCAAGCGCTCGAGCAGCACGTCGTGCAGCTCCGGAAAGTAGCGATCGAGCGGACGGCAGTCGCGGCTCTGGAGGTACACGTCATTTTTGTCGCGAAACACGATGGCCCGAAACCCGTCCCACTTCGGTTCGTACAGGAAAGCCCCCGTCGGCAGCTCGTCGGCGAGCTTGGCCAACATGGGCTGGATCGGTGGCGATAGCGCGGTAGTCACTTCTCAGGTACCCTCGGCCGCCGCCCGGAGTTCCCGGCTCGTGTCGATTCCAGCCCGCCGTGCGACAATGCGACCCGCCATGGCCATGGCGGCATTGCATGAGGTGTTCAGTGAAGTTCCGCTCGCAGATCAAACTCGGTTCGAAGCGCTTGCACCAGGTGTCGGCACTGATCGGTTTCGCAGTGGCCGGTGTCCTTGCGGCTTCGGTGGCGGTGGGGTCGACCAGGGGCGATCCGGCGCTGCACGACCAGGCACTGGGCATCCTGCAGAAGTCGATCAGTTATCGAACCGTGGAAGGCGCCGGCCAGGTGCCGGCCTATGCGGAATATCTCAAGAGTGTGCTGGTGGACGCGGGCTTCGCGCCCGGCGACGTCGTGATCGAGTCGGTGGCGGATACGGCCACGCTGGTCGCGCACTATCGCGGGACCGACAGCAAGAAGAAGCCGCTGCTGGTCGTCGGTCACATGGACGTCGTCGAAGCCAGGCGTGAGGACTGGACGCGCGATCCGTTCACGCCGGTGATCGAGAACGGCTACGTCTTCGGCCGTGGCTCGGTCGACAACAAGTTCGAAATTTCCATGATCACGGCGACCCTGGCCAAGCTGAAGCGCTCAGGCTGGAAGCCGAAGCGCGACGTGATCCTCGCACTGTCGGGCGACGAGGAAACGCAGATGGTGAGCACTAGCAAGCTGGCCGAGCAGTTCAAACATGCCGAGCTGGTATTGAACGGCGATGCCGGTGGCGGCCTGCTTTCCGAAGAGGGGCAGCCGGTTGTGTACGGCTTGCAGGCCGGCGAAAAGACCTATGCCGACTTCAAGCTCACTGTCACCAATCCTGGCGGCCATTCCAGTCGTCCCACGCAGCCGAACGCCATCAATCAGCTGGCGCGCGCACTGGATCGCATTGGCCAGTATCAGTTTCCAGCCATGCACAACGAGTTGACGCTCGCGTATTTCCGGGAGAGCTTGCCGAAGTTGTCGGGGCCGGCGGCCGCCGCCATCAAGAGCTACCTGGCCAACCCCGAGGACCCGCAGGCCATCGCGGCGCTATCGGCCGATCCGAATTACCTGGGTCAGCTGCGCACCACTTGCATTGCCACGCAGGTCGAAGGGGGGCACGCGCCCAATGCGCTGCCTCAGAAGGCTGTCGCCAATATCAATTGCCGTATCTTTCCGGGCGTAAAGGTCGAGGACGTGCGCAAGACGCTCGCCGAAGTCGCGGCGGATCCGGAGGTCGTCGTGACACTGCACGGCTCGGGCGCGATCGAAAGCGACGCGTCGCCCTTGCGCAAGGATGTTTTGAACGCGGTGACCAAGGCCGTGCACGCGCGTTTCCCAGGATTGTCGATTGTGCCGTCCATGTCGGCCGGCGCCACGGACAGCATGTATTTCCGCGCGGTTGGCGTGCCGAGCTACGGTGTCTCGGGCCTGTTCATGAAGGACTCGGACGAGTTCTCGCATGGGCTCAACGAGCGTGTGCCGGTATCGGCCATCGATGGCGCGCTGGCGCACTGGGATAGTCTGCTGAGATCGCTCGCGCGATAAGATGAAACAGTGGTCCGTCGCCAACGGAGACTAGTTGGCGACGGACTCTCGAGCCGCGACCGGCGTTTGAGGTTTGCCGGTCAGTGCGTGACCATCGCCCGGACGCAACGTCCAGTACGTGAGCGACGACAGCATGGTCGCCACGCCCAACGTGATGAATGCCGGGTGTAGCGCGCCGATCACGGCGACTTGATCGGTCTGCGGCAGATTGCCCAGATACCAGCCCGCCAGCAGAGAGCCGCAAGCCAGGCCGAAGCCCATCGACAGCTGCTGCATGGAGCTGGCGATGGTATTGGCCATGCTCGAGTTGCTATCGTCCACGTCGGCGAACGCCAGCGAATTCATGCTGGAGAACTGCACCGAGTTGCCCGAGCCCACCAGGAAGCTCAGCGCCACGATCGCCGCCAGCGGCGTGCTCTGATCCACGAACGAGAACAGCCCGATGGTCACGCCCATCAGCACCGTGTTGGTGATGAGTACGCGTCGATAGCCGAAACGCCGCAGCAGATGCGGTGCCGCCGCTTTCACAAACATGGCCGCCAGCGCGGCGGGCATCATCATCAGGCCCGACTGCCAGGCCGGCATGCCCAACCCGAGCTGATAGAACAGCGGCAGCAGGAAGGGCAGGCCGCTGATCCCCAAGCGCGTCACCAGCCCGCCGCCGACAGAAACGCGAAACGTGCGCACCTTGAACAACCGCAGGTTCAGCAGCGGATGTTCCGTCCGGAACGCGTGCAGCGCGTAGGCACCGAGCAGCGCGAGTGAAATCAACAAAAGGAGCGTGGTCGCAACCGCGTCGAACCGATGCTCGCCAAACACTTCGAGCAGCCATGACAACAGCGCCGAGCCGGAGCAGAACAAGATCAGGCCGATGACATCCAGACTGCGCGGCGAGTCGCTGCGATAGTCCGGCATGCAATGGCGCATCATCCACAGCGCGGCGAGCCCGACCGGCACGTTGACGAAAAAGATCTCGCGCCACGACCACCAATGCACGATCAAGCCGCCCACGGTCGGCCCCAGCAGCGGCCCGATGAGCGCCGGGATGATCACGAAGTTCATCTTGGACAGCAGTTCCGATCGCGGGAACGTGCGCACGATGGCAAGTCGTCCAACGGGCGTCATCATGGCCGCGCCCGCTCCTTGCAGAACGCGCGCGACGATCAGCATGGAGGCATTCAAAGCAAGGCCGCACATCACCGAGGCCACGGTGAAAAGGGCCACTGCCACCGTGAATACCTTGCGGGTGCCGAAGCGGTCGGCCAGCCAGCCGCTCACCGGGATGCCGAGGGCGAGTGCCAGGATGTAGCTGGCAACGATGGCCTTGAGGCTCAGGGGGGTGACTTCGAGATTGACCGCCATGGACGGCACGGCGGTGTTCACGATGGTCGAATCGAGCGTTTCCATGAACAGCACGATGCCGACCAGCCAAGGCAGGTAGCGCTGAACGGTGGCGGAGGGACCCCGGCTCACTTGCGCCTCGTGCGCGTTGTTTCAGGAGAAGATCTGTTCTGCCGCGTCACTGACGGGTTGCGGCGAGTCGGGGCGGACCACGCGCGCGACCTCGGTGCCGTCCTTCATGAAGATCAGCGTCGGCCACAACTTGACCTTGAACGAGCGGCCGAGCGGCCGGCCGGGGCCGTCTTCGATCTTGAGGTGGCGCAGGTCGGGATGCCTGGCCCGGACTTCCTGCAGGGCCTGTGTGATGTGCGGCTGGGCGGCTGCACAGAAGCCGCACCAGTTGGTACCGAACTCGATGATGGTCGGGCCCGGCAGGGCATCGGCTTCGGCGCGCGTCGGCGCGCTCTCGGAATAGGCGCTCATGCGCCCGATTCTACTGCTGTTTGCGCGGCTTCTGCCGGAGCTCGCTTCTTGTCCGCGGCCGGCGCCAGGCGTTACTTCTCCTGCGTCCAGTTGCCGATGTCGGCATCCAGCCCTTCGCCGCCTTCCTGGTTGTCGGCGCCGTAGGTGAAGAGGTCGAATTCCTTGCCGTGGCTGCCCGGATAGACGTAGCGGTAGTCGTTACCCCACGGGTCCTTGCGGGCGCTGGGGTCGAGATAGCCGCCCTGCTTCCAGTTGCGCACGCTGGAATCGTTGGGCTTTTCGTAAAGGGCCTTGAGACCCTGTTCGGTGGTCGGGTAGCGGAAGTTGTCCATGCGATAGAGGTTCAGCGCCGTCTCGATGGTGCGAATGTCGCTGGATACCTTGGTCAGCTGCGCGTCGTCGATACGGCGCATGACATTCGGCGCCACGATTGCGGCCAGGATGCCTAGGATCACCACCACGACCATGATTTCGATCAGGGTGAAGCCGCGCGCCGTGGTGTGCACGCGAGCCGCCGGAAAATGTTGAATCGATTTCATTGCACTCTCATTGCGCCTGTAACGGGCAGGTTGATGCCGACATCCGTATCGAACCGCGCGGATCATATCCGGCCCCCGGGAAGTCGCAAACCGCGGACCTGCGGGGACTGCGCTCTCGAGGCGGGTTTGATCGATAACCCGGCCGCGAGTTCGCTGGGCTTCGCGGCCGCAGATTCAATTCAGGGTTTGCCCCGGGCCGGCGGACGGTCGCGGCATTATTGCGGGGGTTCCTCGCCCGGATTCGGATCTTCCATGGGATAGGTTTGCACGCCGCCACCCGCCGAACTGCTGGCCGTGGAAGTGGGCGGCGGGGGCTCGGCGTCCGCCGGAGGCTGCGCGCTGCCGGCGGGAGCGGCGGGCGTTCCGCCAGTCGCCGAGGCCTGAACCGCGGCGATGAATTGGTCGGCCGGGGCCGGCGCGGCCGGCGCGTCGGCGCGAATGATCTCGCTGGCGAGAATGCCGGGCTTGTTATAGAACGCCTCGTTCGAGGCGTTGTCGATGGTGATGGCCGAGCCATCCAGCGCCACGCCGGCGAACAGGCCGCTGGCGCGAGAATACGAATACACCTGCGCGGTGAGACCGATGTCGGTGGCGGCGGAGCTCTGCCGGCCGACCGGGCCGGCTGCCACCGAGGCGTCTGCGCCAAGCGTCACTTTGCCGCCGACGATACCTTCGATGCTTTGCTTTGACGTGAAAACGAGCACGACGTCGGTGGACTGCACGCCGACCTGGAAGCCGAAGCTGCCGCCGGTCAGGTTCACGAAAATCGGATTGCTCCACTGGCCGGTGTCCTTGCGCACCACCAGCACGCCCTTGCCGCGCCGGCCGCCGATGCCCAGGCCCACCTTGATCACCGAGGGGATGACCGCGACCGCGTAAGCGCGCTCCAGCAACCAGGTAGGAATATTCTGCTCGGGCATGCGCATCAGTTCGCTCAGCACCTTCGTGGAGGTGAGCAGGCGCGCATCCTGGCGCTCGCCCGCGACGGCTGTGCCGGCCATGCCAGCGAGCGTGCAGGAAAGCAGTAGCACCGCGAGCCGGGTCGCGAACGGGTTGGATCGTGTGAGCATCGTGGCCGTCACTCCTACAAGTGAATCTTGCACTGAGACTGTAGCAGATGCGGACAGTTCAGGCCGAACGCGCAGGTTTCGGCCGATTGGCGGAAATCAATTGACGCGGGAGCGCGGGGCGTTCTGGGGCGAGGTGCCGCTGGTGGCCAGCATCAGCTCATTGAGTTTGTCGCGCTGGCCACTGGCGAGATAGAACTGCTCGACCCGCTGGCGAGCTTTGATGCGCACGTCGCGATCGGCGCTGTCGTCGGTCGCCAGCTCCGTGTACGAGCGCGTGAGATACGTTTCCGCCTCGCGCATGCGTCCTTGCTTGAAGAACACTTCGCCGAGCGCGCTGGCGGAGCGGGCCACTCGCCAGGCGGGCGCATCGGTGCGCTTCCAGCGATTCATGGCGGCCGTCAGCATGGCTTCGGCGTCGGTGAGCCGGCCGGTCTCGAGTAGCACTTCGCCCAATAGATGTTCCGCCGAGCATACATATTGATGATCGGCAGGACGGGTCTTGCCGAGCGTTTCCAGCGAATGGCGCAGCTCTCGTTCGGCTTCGGCGTATTTACCACGGCGCATCAACACGGCGGCATAGGCGGTGCGGAAGTAGGGCGTATACGCGTGTTCGGCACCCATCGCGTTGACGGCCGAGTCCAGCGATTCGGCCGCGAACTGCTCCGCCTCCGCCATCTGGCCCTGCGCGCGGCGAATCTGCGCCAGCGAGTCGAGCACTTCGGCGACCTGCCGACTGTTGTCGCCGAACAGGATGCGTTGCTTGTCGAGCGTGCTTTCGAACATCTCGCCCGCTTCATTGATGTGGTTCTGCATCAGCAGCGCTTCGCCCAGCCGGGTCTCGGCCAGCACGCGATCGGGATGCAGGTCGGGCGCGGTGATCCGGAAGATATCCACGGCCTGGCGCGTCACCCGCTCCACCGAAGGAATGTCATCCATCCACATGAACACCAGCGACAGGTCGAGCAGCACGACCGCCACTTCCTGATCGTTCGGTCCGCGCACCTGGCGATTCAGCGCCAGCGCCTGTTCGAACGACCGGCGCGAGCGAGTCACATCGCCGGTGTGGAATTCGACGCGGCCGCGGTTTGTGAGCAAGGTGGCGTACGTAGGCGTGCGTTGTCCGCCGATGCGTTCGCACAGCTTCATCGCTTCCTGGATGATGCGCGCCGAGCCTTCCATGTCGCCGAGAGTTCGTAATGTCACGGCGAGCTCGGACATATCTTCGGCAGCGGGCAAGCCGCCGCCATCCGGCATCTGCCGGCGAAGATGGACCGCGTCCTCGAGGTAACTCAGCGAACGTTCCGTATCGCCGCTGCGACGGAACGCGCGCCCGATGGATGCCAGCAGGCGCGCTCGCACTTCGGGGCGCATGCCCTTGTCCGCACGCACCTGCAAGCCCGACTGTTCGAGCAGCTGGCGGGCCGTGATCTCCTTGCCTTGGGCGTTGAACGGCTCGGCGGCGGAGAATACGTCCAGCATGAATTCGGAAACGGCCTGGGCCGATTTGCTCTCGCTGGCGGCCTTGTCGCGCTCGGCGGCGATGCGCTGCGTCTGGATCGACATGGCGATCGCGAACGCGATGATGACCAGCATGAAGAACGCTCCGGCGGAGACGCCGAATGCATGGCGGCGCACGAAACGTTGCGAGTAGTACAGCCAGTTGCCCTGGCGGGCAACGACCGGTTCGCGCGACAGATAACGCCGCACGTCTGCGGCGAGCTGTTCGACCGATCCGTAACGATGGTGCGGTTCCTTGCGCAGCGCGCGCATGACGATGGAATCGATATCGCCGAGCAAACGTTTCTGCAGGCGATCGACTTGAATACTGCGGGCGAGGCCAATCGCGGCGATGGGCGACTCGCCCTCGCGCGGCTGCGCTTCCATCGCCTTTTTCACGGCGGTGCTGGGGCGCTGCGGATCGCTGATACAAATGGAACGTTCCAGCTCCAGCTGGCTGGCCGAGGACGGCACGGTGTAGGGCCGCAGGCCGGTCAGCAGTTCATACAAAACCACGCCGAGCGCATAGACGTCGCTGGCGGTGGTGACCGGGCGGCCGAGGATCTGTTCGGGGCTGGCGTATTCCGGCGTGAGTAGCCGGTCGTTCATGCGCGTCAGCGCCAGCATCGCCGCCTTGTCGCCCGTGTCGAGCAGCTTGGCGATGCCGAAATCCAGCAGTTTGGGCGAGCCTTCGGCCGTGACCAGGATGTTGGCCGGCTTCAGGTCGCGATGCACGATCAGGTTCTGGTGCGCGTACTGAACCGCGTTACAGATTTCCAGGAACAGTGTCAGGCGTGCGGTCAGATCCAGCTGGTGCCGGTCGCAGTAACGATCCACCGGCTCGCCGTGCACGTATTCCATGACCAGATACGGCTGGCCGTCCGGAGTCTCGCCGGCATCCAGCAGCCGCGAGATGTTGGCGTGATTCAGGCTGGCTAGAATCTGCCGTTCGGCGCGGAACCGCAGGCCGAGCTCGCCATGAATGGGCGCGGTATCGACGATCTTTACCGCCACCTGCGCCGAATATTGCCGGTCGGCGCGCTCGCCCAGGTAGACCGTGCCGGTGCCGCCGTGGCCGAGAATCGAAGCCAGTTTGTAGTTGCCGATGATGCGGCCGACCAGCGCTTTGCGGCGGTCGCGTGTGGTGGCATCGATGGCCGCGCCGAGCGCGTGAGTCAGCGGGCCGGTGGAGCGGCCCACATCGCAGGCCAGCAGTTCGAGCAGTTCGTTACGCAGCTCGGCGTCGCTGCCCGTTTCGAGGGTGATGAAAGCTTCGCGTTCGTCTTCGGGCAATTCGACGGCGCGAGAAAACAAATCCTGCAGCCGTTCCCAGCGGTCGTCGACCACATTCCCTGGTTGACCGGTGGTCATGAGGCTTCGGGTTCGCGATTCCGTTGTGGCCGGATCTGACGCAGGATCCACGCCTTGGCGAGGCGGATCTCACGATCCACCGTGGCTTCCGACACCTTCAGCGTCTCCGACAATTCCTGATAGGTGAGACCGCCGAAATAGTGCAGCTCCACCATTTCCGCCAGGCGGGGATTGTTCCCGGCAAGACGCTGCAGTGCCTCGTCGATTTCCAGCACGTCGATGTCGCCCGCGGTGACCGGACCCAGCTCGAGCACGTCGAAATCGTTCAGCGAACCGGTGGTGGTGCCGCCGCGCTTCTCGCGAAACCGCGTCTTGGCGTGGTCGACCAGAATACGTCGCATCTGCCGCGCCGCCACGGCAAAGAAATGAGCGCGGTCCTGCCACGAGACATTCATCTCGACGAGCTTGACGAAGGCTTCGTGGACGACGGCGGTGGCCTGCAAAGTGTGGCCCGGCCGCTCGCGTTTCATATAGCGGCGGGCGCGGTTGCGCAGCTCTTCATATATGAGCGGCGTCAGTCGTTCCAGGGCGCGAGTGTCCCCTGACTGCCACGCAGACAACAGCCTTGTCACTGCCTGCCGGTCCGGCGGTGGAATGGCCGCTGCGATTGTGTTGCTCAGTTGCGGGGTCTCCGATTCGGGGCCTGATTGTCCGCTGCATCGCTCGGGAGCGGCCCGGGCACTCCTGACGGCTCTAGTCTACGGTCCAAGTGCGACAGTTTCTCACTTGGGCCCTCGGCTGTCCCGCGAGCCGCCCGCCAAAACCGCCCTACGGTCATCCCTGAATCCCGCCCAACCCATTGAATTCGGGGGTCTCCCGCTTCGTTCGGTGAGCGTTGCGCTGATTGTTCCTTTTTTCTCGCCGTTGTCCAGAGGGCCTTGTGACGGGAATCACAATCGCACGTCGCTTAAGTCTGTGATCGAACCAATGCCGGTTCGGACTTTTAACACTTTTCCCGGGAGGGTTTGTGGTCATGCGTAACGTATTTGCAATCTCGATGGCGGTGGCGAGTGTGCTTTTTGCGGCGTCTGCTCAGGCTGATACGCGCATGGGCGCGCAGCTGGCGGACGGCGATTCGGGCGGCAAGCGCCCGGTGCTGGCCCTGACGGATGGCGATTCCGGCGGCAAGCGTCCTGTTTTCAACATCGTCGACGGTGACTCGGGCGGCAAGCGTCCGGTGCTCGCGATGGTCGACGGTGATTCCGGTGGCAAGCGCCCCGTATTTAACATTGTTGATGGTGACTCGGGCGGCAAGCGTCCGGTACTCGCAATGGTCGATGGTGATTCCGGCGGCAAGCGCCCCGTGTTCGCCTGATCGTCATATCAATCTGAACATTTGAACTCGAATCAGTGGAGACAGACATGAAAAAGCGTATCGCCCTTGGCTCCGTCATGTTGTTGAGCCTCGGCACCGCCGTCGGCAGCACGTTTTTCTATGGCCAGGAGCGCGCGGCCACCGAGACGGTGCAGATCACGCTGCCCTCGGACCACGATCCGGCCGCGCCGAGCGTGACGCCGGAAATGATCGCGATGTGGAAGGCCACCGCCGCGTCGACCGACTACGTGGCGCCGAAAGCTCCGATCTAAGAGCAAACGCGTGAAACGGATGCGGCCGGGCCCCTCCCTCCGGCCGCATCCGCGGCTGCGCCGGTCGCAGTAGGCCGGTGTTTCGGGAGGCGCATCCGCAAGAGCAGCTCGCCGTAAGGCTGGCGAGCTTCGGAAGCTGTCAGTCGTCTCTGTACGGATACAAGCGCCGGCGTCGCTGTCGGCGGCTGCCGACAGAGCCTTGAAGTGTGCGCCAAATCACAGGCCAGTCGCGGATTTGCGTCGCTCTCTTCACACTTCGTTCGTTGACATATTTGCGCTGCGTATAGCACCCTAGCTGGCGTTGTCAGAGGCGATGCCATGCGCCGGGAATGTCGCGTGTCTGGCCACTTCAACAAAGGCAAACTCACCGAAAGGTGGGGACGCAAAGCCACCGGTCTACGGGACACTTTCCTAGGACAGCGGGGTTGCCAGCGCCGGCCTCTCAATTCCAGCGGAGGCGCCGATCGGCTGCCTATCGCCGTCCGGCGACGAACAAAGATTGATGTCACAGTCCTCACAAGCTTGCTTGCCGCTCCGCGCTTCCGCACGGTTGCCGCGCCTCGTTCTGCTGGCGGTGCTGCTGCTTGGGCCGGCTGTGTGCGTTCCGGCCAGCACGCTGGTCGGCCAGCCCGCCCCGGATTTCGCGCTGCGTTCCTGGGATGGCGCCAACATGAGGCTGTCCGAGCACTATGGCGAGGTGGTGCTGATCAATTTCTGGGCGACCTGGTGCGGGCCATGCCGTCAGGAAATGCCGCTGCTGGACGAGATTTACGGCAAGTACCGCCGTGCCGGCCTGGTGCTGTTCAGCGTCAATCTCGACGAAGAGAGCAATCTCGATGCGGCGCGCGAAATGGCAACCACGCTGCGGGTCAGTTATCCGGTGCTGTTCGACGCTCGCAAAGAAGTGAGCCGCGCCTATCAGGCGAGCACCATGCCATTGACGGTGCTGGTCGATCGCGAAGGTGTGGTGCGTTACGTATCCGAGGGCTACAAGCTCGGTTACGAAGCACGCTACACCGATAAGCTGCGCGAGCTACTGAACGAGTAGGCGCGCCGCTGTAGCTGCAACGGATCCGCATCGCCATACATATCGAACTCGTCTCATTCAACGAGCAACCACGGAAGTTTTTCGGACACACCATGCTGCGCCAGAGCCTCTGCAAATCGATCGCCATACTGCTGACCCTGCTCGCGCTGTGCGCGGGACCGGCGGTTGCCCAGGAGGCAAGCTCGCAGGACGCTGGCGTCGCGACCACCGCTCCGCTTGCCGACAGCGCGGCACCGGCTGCCGACGACAGCTTCAAGAGCCTGGACGAGGAAGTGCAGGCACTGAAGAAGGAAGTGCTGGATTTGAATCGCGAGCTGTTCGTGCTGGAAGAGGAACTGCTGTTCCCGGCCAACACCCAGGTGGCGGTGTTCGTTTCCATGGACGTGGGCGAGTTTTTCGCGCTGGATTCGGTCACCTTGAAGCTCGACAACAAGGAAGTGGCCAACTATCTGTACACCGAGCGCGAGGCGCAGGCGCTGCTCAAGGGCGGCGTGCATCGCGTGTTCATCGGCAATCTCAAGGCGGGCGAGCACGAGCTGATCGCTTTGTTCACCGGCCAGGGCCCGAACCAGCGCGACTATCGCCGCGGCGCGAGCATCAAGCTCGAGAAGGGCGTGGGCGCCAAGTACGTCGAATTGAAGATCAGCGATCGCGCCGTGAAGGCGCAACCCGAGTTCATCGTCAAGGAATGGGAATAACCCGTGCCGGGCCGATGTAACAAACTGCTGGCGGCGGTGGCGCTCGCGCTTGGCGCGGCGTGCGCCGGCGCGAAGGAACGTCCCCCAGAGCCGCGGTCGCTGGTGGGCACTCCCCAGGTCGTGCGCGACCTGCACTGGGGCGACGTGCTCTTTTATTTCTATCAGGGCGACTACATGCAGGCGCTGACGCGCCTCGGCGCCTCGCAGGATTTCAATCGCATCACCCATCACGGCGTCGAGGCCGAGCTGCTCAAGGGCGGGTTGTATCTGTCGCTCGGCCAGCACGAAGAGGCCGGCCGGATCTTCAAGGCATTGTTGAACGACAACGTGCCGCTGGACGTGCGCAACCGCGCCTGGTTCTACCTCGCCAAGGTCTGGTATCAGCGCAACTATTTGGAAGATTCCGCCACCGCGTTGAGCTCGATTCGCGGCGCGCTGCCGGGCGACCTCGAGCCCGAGCGGCATCTGCTCGAAGCGCAGGTGCTGATGTATCTGAACCGCTACGACGAAGCGATTCGCGCGTTGGAGCGATGGCAGCCGGTCGGCGATCACACCGATGTCTGGTCGTCGTACGCACGCTTCAACATCGGCGTGGCGCTGGTGCGCCAGGAACGGGTCGAGGAAGCGGCCGAGCTGTTGAATGACGTTGGCCAGATCGCCGTGCCCACCGAAGAGCTGGCGGCTCTGCGTGACAAAGCCAATCTCGCGCTCGGCTTCGCCTGGCTGAAGGCGAATCGTCCCGAGGACGCGAAGAAAGTATTGCAGCGGGTGCGCCTGGAAGGGCCGCAGTCCAACAAGGCACTGCTCGCGGTCGGCTGGGCGGACTCCGCCGAGAAGCGCTTCAACAGGGCGCTCGCGCCGTGGATGGAACTGCGCGATCGCGACATCCTCGATGCAGCCGTACAAGAGTCGTATCTCGCCGTTCCTTATGCCTACGCGCAACTCGCTGCTACGGGCCAGGCGGCCCAGCAGTATGTAACCGCGGTGGAAGCGTTCGCGAAGGAATCACAGCGCATCGATCAATCGATCCAGGCGATCCGCGACGGCAAGCTGCTCGATGCCATCATCGAGAACGACGAGGCCGACCAGGTGGGCTGGTACTGGCAGCTGCAGAACCTGCCGGACGCGCCCGAGACCCGCTATCTGTATCACTTGCTGGCGACCCACGAGTTCCAGGAAGGCTTGAAGAACTATCGCGACCTGCGGCTCATGCAGCGCAATCTCGCCACCTGGTCGTTGAGCGTGCAGGCATTCGAAGACATGGTGGACGCGCGCCGCCGCGCCTTCGAGCAGCGTCAGCCGGGGTTGCGCAAGACGCTCGACACCGTCGACTTCGACGGCCTGGAAGCTCAAAAGAACGATCTGGAGTTGAAGCTGACGGCCGCCGAGCGCGACAACGACGTGGCGGCATTGGCCACTGCGCGCGAGCAGGAACAATGGGCCAAGGTCCAGCGGATCGAGGCCGTGCTGGCCAGGGCGGACCAGAACGATCCCATGGTGCAGGAGATGCGCGAGAAGGCGCGCCTGATCCGCGGCAAGCTGTTGTGGGATTTCAACGCCAGTTACAAGGCGCGTCTGTGGCGCGCCCGCAAGGAGCAGCGTGAATTGGATGTTGCATATAAAGAAGCACGCCGCCGCTCGGTGCTGGTCGAACGCGCACGCGAAGATTACCCGGCGCGCACCGACCAGTTTGCCCGTCGTGTCGCGACGTTGCCACCACGAATCGATGGATTGAGTGCGCGGCTCGAAGCGACCGCGCAGGCACAGAATCGCTATCTTGCCGCGGTCGCCATCAAGGAGTTGGAAACGCAGAAGCAGCGCCTGGCAGCGTACTCGGTGCAGGCTCGTTTCGCGCTCGCCTCCATTTACGACAAGGCGGCGACCAGCGGCCGCTCCAACGACGGCGCGGATAGCGGCAGCAGCGAGATCGGCAGTGAGAAGGGAGGCGCGCAATGAGCCCTCCGGTCAACAAATCTCACAAGCTGCGCCTGCTGATCGCGGTGACGTTGTCGAGCGCCATTGCCGCGCCAGCATTTGCAGCGGAATCGGGTTTCAGGCCGCCGGCACGTACCATCCGTGACCTCGAGAGGAAAGAGGTCAAGGTCGATCCCGATCCGCCGAGCGATGTGAAAACCGAACAGGCCATCGAGCAGTACCGGCGCTTTCTCGAGCTGGAATCGAAGAACCAGAAGCTGCGCGCCGAGGCCATGCGCCGTCTGGGCGATTTGCAGGTCGAAGTCGACGAAAGCGGTCGCGCCGAAGGAGCCGAGTTCGGTGGCCTCGCGGTGGACGAAGCGGTGCAGCTGTACGAAGGACTGCTGTCGTCCTATCAGGATTACGAGCGCAACGACACTGTGATGTATCAGCTGGCTCGCGCCTATGAGGCCAAGGGCGATCTGGAGAAGTCGCTGAGTGTGCTCGACAAGCTGGTGGCGACCTACCCGCGCAGCCAGTGGTTCATCGAGGCGCAGTTCCGTCGCGGTGAAGTTCTGTTCAACCTGCAGCGCTATCGCGAGGCAGAGAATGCGTATGTGGCGGTGACCACGCCGGGCGCGGATACCGGCTTTTTCGAGCAGGGGCTCTACAAGCTCGGCTGGTCGCTGTTCAAACAATCGCTCGGTGAAGAGAGCGTGGCGGCGTTCCTGCGCATGCTCGACCGAGTGCTGGTCCAGGACGGTCGCCTGCGTGAGCGTAACAGTCTAAGTCGTCCCGAGCGTGAGCTGAGCGACGACGCCTTGCGTGCCATTGCCATCACTTACTCGCAGATGGATGGCCCGGATTCGCTCGATGCAGCGCTGACGTCGCGCGGCGATCCTCCGTATGTGCATCAGCTGTACGAGGCGTTGGGCAACTTTTATATCGAGAAAGAACAGTACACGGACGCGGCGTTGGCATACGAGGCATTTGCGAAGCGCCGCCCCGGCGATCGTTACGCGCCGTCGCTCCAGGTGCGCGCCATCGAGGCGTACTCGAAGGGCGGATTCGCGTCGCTGGTCATAGAAGGCAAGAAATCGTTTGTCGAGCGCTATGCGTTCGGCTCCGAATTCTGGAGCGGGCGCACGGTCGAGGATGCGCCTGAAGTGGCCGCGCAGTTGAAGTCCAATCAGAAGGACCTCGCTGAGTATCACTACGCGCTGGCGCAGAAGGAAAAGAAGGCCGAGGACTATGCGTCCGCGGCACGCTGGTATCGCGCGATGCTGGATTCGTTCCCGCAGGACCCGGAAGCGCCCGCGAACCGCTTTACCTTGGGCAATGTATTGTTCGAATCCAGCCGCTTCGCCGAAGCGGCGCGCGAGTACGAAACGACGGCCTACGATTATCCGCCGCACGCCAGGTCTTCTGCGGCCGGCTACGCCGCGCTGGTCTCTTATCAGAAGCACGAGCCCTCCTTGCAGGGCGAGTCCAAGGCGTTATGGCACCGCCAGGGCATCGAGAGCGCGCTGATGTTTGCGACCAGCTTCCCCGAGCATCCCGAATCGGCGCGCGTGCAGACCAAAGCGGATGAAGACCTGTTCGCGCTGAACGATTTCGATCGCGTGATCGAAGTGTCGACGCTGATTCTCGAGCGCAATCCTCCGGTCGATCTCAAATTGCAGCGCACTGCGACCACGTTGTTGGCCCATTCGCTGTTCGATCGCGGCCGCTTCTCGGAAGCGGAGTCCGCCTACGTGCGTGTGCAGGGCTTTCTCCCCGCCAACGATCCGGATCGTTCTGGTATCGAAGAGCGCATTGCCGCCTCGATTTACAAACAGGCGGAAGCCAAGCGCACAGCTGGCGATGCCACTGGCGCGGTCGATGACTTCCTGCGCGTGGCTGTGCTGGCGCCGAATTCCAAAGCGCGCTCCAACGCGGAGTTCGATGCCGCCAGCATCCTGTTGCAAAACAAACAATGGGATCGGGCCGCACAGGTGCTCGAAGGATTCCGTCGCAACTATCCCAATCACGAGCTGGTGCCCGATGCGACGCGCTCGCTCGCGGTCGCCTATCTCGAGCTGGGCCGCGGCACGCAGGCGGCGACCGAGTTGGAACGCGTTGCCGCGCGCGCCGAGGAGCCGGTCGAAGTGCGGCGCGCTGCGTTGTGGCAAGCCGCCGAGCTCTATGACAAGGCGGGGTCACCGACCAATGCGGGCCGCCTGTACGCCAGCTATGTGAAGCAATACCCGACGCCGCTGGATGCTGCGATGGATGCGCGCCAGAAGCTTGCCGACATGGCGAAGGCGCAGAACGACGTGAAGACGCGCTCGCAGTGGCTGGATGAAATCATTCGTGCCGATAAAGCCGCCGGCGCGGCGCGCACCGATCGCAGCAAGTATCTGGCCGCCAAGGCCACGATCGAAACCGCCGCCGGCCCGGTCGCATTGTTCAATGCGATCAAACTGACCGCGCCGCTCAACAAGTCCTTGAAGAGCAAGCGCGACGCCATGGAAAGGACCCTGGCGGTCTATGGCCAGGCGCTGGACTACGGCGTCGCCGAGGTCACCACCCAGGCGACATTCGGCATGGCGGAGTTGTATCGTCAGCTGGGCGCGGATCTGATGAGCTCGGAACGGCCCAAGAATCTCGACGAGGAGGCCCGGGAACAGTACGACGTGCTGCTGGAAGAGCAGGCGTTCCCGTTCGAGGAAAAGGCCATCGAGCTGCACGAGGCCAATGCCCAGCGCACTGGCGACGGCGTGTACGACGAATGGGTCCAGCGCAGCTTCGATGTGCTGGCGAAGCTGGTGCCGGCGCGCTACGCCAAGACCGAGATCAGTGAAGACTATGTGCCGACCTTGCCATAACAGCGCTGACTCGAGACATCGCTCGCCGCGCGGGCTGTTGCTCGGCGCGCTGCTGGGTCTGTTGCTGTCGGCTTGCGGTTCCACGCCGACAGGATCGGGCGGCGTCGTCGAGCGCGATTCCGAACAGGCGGGCGCGGTTCCGGCCGAGCCGGTGCTGCCTGCCGAGGCCGTGCAACAGTTCGAGCGTGCTGTGTCGCAGATGAGCTCCGGCGATCTTGCGCAGGCGGAGCAGAGCTTCCGTTCGCTCGCAGCCGCGTATCCGGCCTATTCCGGTCCGCTGCTCAATCTCGGCATCCTGCACGCCAAGGCCGGCAAGCTGGACGAAGCGGAGCAAGCCATTCGTGATGCCATCGCTCGCAACGGCAACAACGCCGCGGCCTTCAATCAGCTCGGCATCGTGTATCGCAAGCTCGGACGCTTCAAGGAAGCGGACGAAGCCTATACGCGCGCGGTGCAGATCGATCCGAATTACGCGCTGGCGTATTTGAACCTCGGCGTGCTGTGCGATTTGTATCTGCTGGAGCCGCAACGCGCGCTGGAAGCCTACGAGCGTTATTTGTCGCTGGCCGAGTCGCCGGATGCGAAGGTCAATGGCTGGGTCACCGAATTGCGGAAACGGATCGGCGCCGCGCCGCGAAGTGCCCAAACTAATGACGCTGCCAATCGCCAGGCCAACGATCAGGACGCCGAATGAGCCCACCGAGCCCTGCCATGCGTTGCACTCTGCCGCTCATCTGCTTGAGTTTGATTGTGTCCGTGGCGCTCGCGGCCGAAGAGCCCGCGGGCGCTCGCGAAGCTGGCACGTTGTCCGAAGCGGTAGCTGCCGCCGGCCCGGCGGTCGATACCAGTAAGACCACGATTACACGATCGTCCGCCGGCGACCCGCAGCCCAGCGCGCAACCGTCCACGACCTCGCAGCGAGCCGGTGGGCCGCAAGCAGTCGTGCGCAGCGACCGGCTGGAACTCGACACCACAGTCGTGACCGGCAATCGCGAGCTGCCCAAGGTGCTGTACATCGTGCCGTGGAAGAAGTCCGATCTGGGCGACCTGCCGGCGCAGCCCTTCAACACCTTGCTGGATGAGGCGCTCACGCCGGTTGATCGTGACGTTTTTCGTCGCGAAGTGACCTACTACGGTGCAATCGCGGCCCAGGGCGGCGGTGGCGCCGACGGCCCGCCTTCGCCAGCTGAGCGCAGTGAGAAGTAGGTCGCAGCACACGTGTTTATGTAAGGGCGATAAAGCCGGGCCAACAGAGTATTCAGCAAGCGTTCGCGTGCTCGAAGCCGTAGCCGCGGCGCCGATGGTTCACAACCGATTTTGTTTTTGCGCTACGCACCGCATAGGAGTCATTGACGATGGAACTCGTTCACTTCATGGTGAATTTCTTCCGCGAGGGAGGATTCTTCCTGTACCCGCTGGCCGCCATTTTCGTGGTCGGCGTCGCCATCACCGTCGAGCGCTTCATCTATCTCACGAACGAGACCACGCAGAACCGCCGCGTGTGGGCGCAGGTGGTGCCGCTGATCAACAGCGGCAATTTCAAACAGGTGGTGGCAATCACCTCCAAGTCCAAGTCTTCGATCGCGACCGTGCTGAACTACGGCATTGCCCGCCTGGCGAGCGCCCGCCGCCGCGATGATGTCGAGAAGGCGATGGACGAGAGCCTGCTCGAAATCATTCCGCGCGTGGAGAAGCGCACTCACTATCTCTCGGCGCTGGCCAACATCGGGATGCTCACCGGTCTGCTCGGCACCGTCATCGGCCTGATCGCGGCGTTCGCCTCGATCGCGCAGGCCAATCCGGCGGAAAAGGCCAGCCTGCTGGCCGCCAGCATCTCGGTGGCCATGAACAACACCGCTTCTGGTCTGTTCGTCGCCATCACGCTGCTGTTGGCGCACATGTTCCTGGAAGCCAAGACCACCAAGATGATCGACAGCCTGGAGATCGCCTCGGTGAAGTTCATGAACTCGGTGGTGGAGCGCCGCCAGGACGTGGAGGTCGGTCACGACGATCTCGCGCCGGCACAGCCCCGCAGCCGCGCCGCGCACGGCATGGCCTGAGTATCACCTCGGTACCACCCAGGGAAAGATCAAGGGATAGACCATGGCTCAGTCCAAGGCACAGCGGCGAGTGACGCGCAATCATGCGCGCTACCGCGGCCGCCACGAGATCAATGTCGTGCCGATGATCGACATGATGATCATCCTGGTGTTCTTTTTGATCTTCACCGCGGTGTTCACCAAGACCAACATCCTGGAGCTCAACCTGCCGGGCGCCGACAGTGCGGTGCCGGACCTGCCCGAGGGGTTGAACCTGGAAGTGATCGTTCGCAAGGACAAGATCGAGGTCGCGGACCGCGGCACCGGGCTGCTCAAGACCGTGCCTTCCACCGACGGCGGCTACGATCTCACCGCCTTGCAGGACTATCTGAAGCTGGTGAAGACCAAGTATCCCGACAAGACCGATGCGACCATCCTGCTGGAACAGGAGATCGCCTATGACACGCTGGTGCAGGTGATGGACACGGTCCGTGTCTTCAGCGTGGGCGAGCAGAGCTGGACCTTCGGCGAGCTGTTCCCGGATGTGTCCGTGGGAGACGCCCCTGCCGTAGAGAAACAGTCATGACTCCGACTCGAATCAAGCGCCATCGCAAGCGCCAGCACAGCGCCGGCGCCGAAGCCGCCGGTCACATGACGCTGGTGCCGTTCATCGACATGCTGATGATCCTCACGGTGTTCCTGCTGGTGCACAACTCCGACGTGGACATCCTGCCGAACACCAAGGCCATCGCCATTCCACAATCGATCGCGGACAAGAAGCCGCGGCCGAGCGTGGTGGTGATGGTGACCAAGGAAGATCTGCTGGTCGACGGCCGCGCGATCGCCAAGGTGAGCGATGTGATCGCCGCCAAGGACGCGGTGATCCAGCCGCTCAAGCAGGCATTGCAGAGCCAGGCCGACACGGTGCTGGTGGATGCGGCCAAGCAGGACATCAAGGATCGGGAAGTGACCATCATGGGCGACAAGGACACGCCGTACAGTGTGCTGCGCAAGATCATGGCAACCTGCACTGATGCTGACTACGGCAAGGTGTCGCTGGCCGTCGTGGAGCGCGAAGGCGCCGGCCCGGTGGTTGCGCCGAATGCGAGCGCGCGGGCGGCAACGTTCTCCGGTGCGGTGGGTAGCTGAGGAGCGCGGCCACTCATGAGCACACTCGCCCCGTACTATCGTCTATACGATCTGCCTTGGTCGCCGACCGAGGAGGTCGAGGCACGCTTCCGCAAGGTGGTGCGCAACGCGTTCATCGTGTTCGCCATCCTGGCCGTGCTGATTCCGTTGATCCCGGTGCCCGAAAAACAGTTCGTGAAAGCGCCGGACATTCCCGATCGCATCGTCAAGCTGGTGATCGAGCAGAAGGCGCCGCCGCCTCCGCCGCCCCCGCCGCCGAAGCTCGAAGAAAAGAAGCCCGAGACGATCAAGCCGGTGGAGCAGCCGAAGCCGACACCGCCGCAGCCGAGCGCTCGCGAGCGCGCCGAGCGGTCCATGGCGAATGTGATGGATCAGCTCGCCGACTTGCGTGACAACTCCGTGCTCGACAAGGCGGCGCAGACCAAGAATCTCACCGGCAAGGTGGGTGAAGCGACGCGTTCGGAACGTTCGTTGTTGACATCGAAAGTGGGCGCGAGCAGCGGCGGTATCAATACCGCGGCCTTGAGCCGTGGCTATGGTGGCGGCCAGGGTGCGCTCACAGGTCACACCACGACGCAAGTGACTTCCGCCGTGCTGACTCAGCAGGCGGAGAACAAGGTGCAGCGTGGCACTGGTAACAGAGGAGCCAGCCGCAGCGAAGAGGAAATTGCGCTGGTCTTTGCTCGCAACACTCGCGCCGTCGACGCGCTGTATCAGCGCGCGTTGCGTGACCGGCCGGAGCTGCAGGGCAAGGTGGTGCTGGAAGTGACCATTCAGCCCGACGGCTCGATCTCGCGCTGTGAAATCATTTCCAGCGACCTCAACGATCCGGAACTGGAGCGAAAGATCGTGGCGCGCGTGAAATCGTTCCGCTTCGAGGCCAAGGACGTGGCTACGATCACCGTTACCAAGCCGCTCGAATTCCTCCCCGGCTGACCCCGCCCCAACCAGGACTCGAACAGGACGGATCTGTTTGGAACAGATTCCGTCCTGTTCTCGATAAGCTCACGGGCGGATCGAGCACGACAGTGCTGAAATCGATCCGTAGCAATGTAAACGGCTGCTCCGACGCACAGGTTCCCGTGATGGCGCCGTGAAAGACTGTCTATTGCAGGCCGCTGCGGTCGGTGCGAGTCTTGGTGTCAATCATGAAACGCAACCCGCCCCCTCCCGTCATCGACGCGGCCCGTGTGGTCTCGTATGCATTCGTGGATGACATTCCTTATTTCGGCGCCAACCCGGGCGAGCCACTATTCACCGAAAACGAGCCGCGGGAAGCGGTGCCCCGGGTGGCGATCGCGGTGGGCCTGGCCGGACACATCGGGCCGCGCGTGTTTCATTGCGACGAGGAATGGATCGCGCTGGGCGCCTGCGGTGCCGAAACCGTCGAGCAGGCCAAGCGGGAAGTCGAGCGCAACTATCCCGGCGTGGGCGAGCGCTGGATCGACACCAATGTCACCGTCGAGGAAGCGCTGGCGTTCTATGACTCGGAAACCGCCGGCTTGAAATGTTCCTTCTGCGGCAGGCGGCCGTTCGAAGTGGAGGGCCTGATCGAGGGGCCGCAAGCCACCATCTGCCGCGGCTGCGTCGAGGAGTTCTACGAGGACTTCCAGATCGACGATGACGACGTCATCGGCAACTGATCCGCTGTTGCGAAATCTTGCGACGAGGAATGCGTGGCTGAATGAGCGGCCCGTCACATCCGCCAGGCGCGTCATATATAAAATGACGGCGCGAATGTGACACAGGTTTGCCGGCGCAACCGCCCGTCCGGGCCGGTGGACCGTTCAACGCCTCGGCTTGCCTGCCGGCAGCCTGCCCATGATGATGAGCAGGGAGGGTTGTATGAACATCGAATCGGAGATTCGGAACTTCTCGGAGCTCTCGTCCATCGAGCAGGCGCGTTTCATGACGCATTTCATGTACGAGCTGACGCTGGAGGCGCGCAATTTCTACGGGCCGGGCGGGCAGCAGGATATCGATCCGTTCAAGCTGCGTTTCATCAACGAGATCCAGCACCGGGTCACGCGCTTCATCGAGCAGATCCTGATCGACGATCCCTCCCGGCCATCCAACGATGTCACGTTGCGGCTGCTGCTCGCGCCACGCACCGAGAAGGCCATCGAAGGATTGATGCGCGCGGCCTACGCTCGCACCGTGCAAGCCCTGGCTTGATTGCCCTGGTGGGATCGTATCAGCGCCATACCCCACTCCAACCAGGCCGGCATTCAGGGCCAACCTCATGGGCCGGTTTCGCGGCGGCGCCGATGATGAGCTGGTGCCGGCGGAATCAGGTGCGTCTGGGAGCCTGGCAGGAAATCGAGGACACGCAACAACCCTGGCCATCCCGGCCGATAGCAGCCTGCCGAGGCTAGAGTCGAGCGCCAGCACGACCTGCAAGCAGTCGTTGCTCAAGACATTTCCCGCGCGCATGGCTTGATCGTTCGCCTGGGGGTCGTGGCCGAGGCCCGATCCCGAGTACCATTCGGCCCCCATGCCTCGCTCCGACATATCCTTTCCGCAAAAAGACGCCGATCTGCGGGAAGACGTACACATGCTCGGCGTGCTGGTCGGTGAAGTCATTCGCGAGCAGGGCGGCGACACCTTGTTCGAAGCCGTGGAGACCGACCGGCAAAACGCCATCGCGCGCCGTGAAGGCGACAAGGAATGCGCCCGTGAGCTGGCCGAACAGACCCGCAACGTGCCTCCCGAACTGGCGCGCGACCTGGTCCGTGCGTTCTCGACGTGGTTCGAGATGGTCAATATGGCGGAGAAGGTGCATCGCATCCGCCGCCGCCGCGCCTATTTCAACGAAGGCAAGACGCAGCCCAGCGGTGTGCTCGAAGCCATCAGCAAGCTCAAGGAGCACGGGCTGTCGCTGGAAGACGTATGGCGCCTGATGTTGCAGATGTGGATCGAGCCGGTGTTCACCGCGCATCCCACCGAATCCACTCGCCGCACCATCCTGCGCAAACAACAGAGGATCGCGCAGCTGCTGTTGAGACGGCTGGGGCTGGACCCTACCGCCAACGAGACCCGCGTGATCTGGCAGCGCATTCGCAATGAAATCACCTCCGGCTGGCAGACCGCCGAGAACTCGCGCGAGCGGCTCACGGTGGCCGACGAACGCGAGCACGTTCTGTTTTTCATCGCCGAGGTGCTCTACAAGATCGTGCCGATCTTTTACGAGGAGATCGAGGCGGCGCTCGAGCATGTCTACGGTCCGGAGGCGCGGGAGCGCGAAGTGCCCGAGATCCTGCGCTTCGGCTCGTGGGTGGGCGGCGACATGGACGGCAATCCCGACGTGCATGCCAAGACGCTGCGCGAAACCGTTGCCCGTCATCAGCAGATCATCGTCAACAACTATTTCCTGGAGTGCAAATCGCTAGCTGAAGCGCTCTCGCAGAGTGCCTCGCGCGTTGGCGTCTCGGCGCAGCTGTCGGCCCGCATCGAGCACTATTCGTTGTTGTTGCGCTCCGGTGGCAGCTTGTCACCGGTGCGGCACGACCGCATGCCCTACCGGGTTTTTCTCGGGCAGGTGATGGAACGGCTGCGCGCGACCTATGAAGGCCGCGCCAACCACTACGAAAGCGCCAACGAATTCCTCGGCGATATCAATCTGATTGCGGACAGCTTGCGAGCCAACAAGGGCGAGCATGCCGGTCTGTTCCAGGTGCGCCGCTTGATCCGGCGCATTCGCACTTTCGGTTTTCATCTGGCGACGTTGGATATCCGCCAGAACGCGTTCGCCCACCGTGCCGTGATCGGCCACGGATTCCACGACCCCGAATGGATCAAGCGTGACAGTACGGCACGCATCGCACGACTGCGCGAGGCGCTGGAGCGCGACGAAGGCCCCACCAACGTGCTCGATGCCAGCGGCAAGCGCAGCCTCTGGGTCTTGGAAGCGCTTGCCCACGTGCGCCATCGCTACGGCGAGGATGCCATCGGTGCCTACGTCGTCAGCCGGACGCAGGGCATCGACGATGTCCTGTCGGTGCTATTGCTGGCCCGTTGGGCCGACACCGCCGACCGCCGCACCGGCGACGTGCCCACTGACGTGGCGCCGATGTTCGAATCGGCGGAGTCCCTGCAACGCTGCGGCGAGATGATGAAGCAGCTGTTCGAGGAACCCGTCTACAAGCGTCACCTCAAGGGGCGCGCGAATCATCAGTACGTGATGATCGGTTATTCCGCCAGCAACAAGGAGAGCGGCATCGTGCGCTCGCGCTGGTTGATCCGTCAGGCGCAGGAATCGTTGTTCGCGGCGGCCGATGCCGCTGGCGTCGATTTGACGTTGTTTCACGGCCAGGCCGAAGGCATCGACCGCGGCGGCGGCCGCACCGAAGTGCTGGTCAGGAGCGGACCGGACGGCGCGCGCCGCGGCCGGCTGCGCATCACCGAGCAGGGCGAGCTGATCAATGAGAAGTACGGTCTGCGTCCCATCGCGCTGCGTGTATTCGAGCAGGCTTTTAACGCGCTGTCGCTATCGCGCGCGGGCGTGATGCCGCCGGAGCGAGTGGAGCCGCACTGGCGCGAAGCCATGGACTTGCTGGCCAACGAAAGCTCCCGCGTCTATCGCGGCCTTGTATACGACGAGGCCGAATTTCATGAATTCTTCTGTCAGCTGACGCCCATCGACGTGGTGGAGCGTATGCAGATCGGTTCCCGGCCGGTGTCGCGTCTGGAGCGGGTCGGGATCGCGGCGCTGCGCTCCATTCCCTGGTGGCATGCCTGGTCGCAGTGTCGTTACATGATGCCGGGCTGGTTCGGCGCCGGTTCGGCGTTGGCGCTGGCGAGTCGCACGCTGGGCGAGACTGCGCTTCGCGATATGTACGAAAACTGGTTCTTCTTCACCAACCTGATCGACGATGTGGAGCTGTCGCTGGCGCGCGCCGACCTGGACATCGCCCGGAGTTACGAGCAGCTGGTGGAGGAAAAATATCGTCGCTTCATACCGGTGCTGCGCGCCGAGTACGAGCTGACCAAGCAGCAGGTACTGAACATTCGCGGCTGCGAGCAATTGCTGGACGGCGCACCCACCGTGCAACGTTCCATCATGCTGCGCAACCCGTACATCGACCCGATGCACCTGGTTCAGGTGGATCTGTTGCGGCGCTGGCGCGCCGGCAAGCGGGAAGACCGAGAGCTGCTGTCCGCGCTGCTGGCCACGGTGAGCGGCATCAGCCAGGCGTTGCAGGGCGCCTGACCGCCTGCGTTCAGGCACTAGCGCCGCCAGACGAGCTGATCTGCGGATTTCAGGTGGGGAAGCAGCCAGTTCACGATCATGTCGTGATCGACTTCGGCGCGCTCACGGCTGCGGCCGAACATTTCCGGCCGGTCTTGCAGCAACCTGAACGCGAAAGCGACCGCGTCGGTGGCGTGCGACCGACGAGATTCCGGTAGCCGGAACCATTCTTCTAGAACGCGCGCTTGGGCCTCTGGTTGTAGCATGCAGCGCTCCTGACGAGCGCGCCGGACGATAGCAGTCCGTTTTTATCGCCGCATCACTTTTTTCCTGCGTGCCCGGCCAAGGCGCGTGGTCAGGAAACGTCACTTGCGATTCGCAGCGTGCAAACAGGCAGATAGCATGTGGCGTGGCGCGAATGGACAAAAATTGTCACTGCCGGCGCCGCGGCCGACAACAGGCAGACCAAGAAATCACGGCAAATTCTCGCGCAGAAACATTCCGCCGCGCGCGCGTTGCAGCTGTGTTTGCATAACGCGCCTGATGCGTTCCGGAAATGGTGTTTACAACATTCCTTGATGCAACGTTCTATTCAAGCGCGACTGCTTGCGGCAGAATCCGCGTCCTCCCAATTTCTTCGGCCACAGCCGAATCGGCACGTAAGTGAAAGCTCCGCAGAAGAAGTCGCGTCAACGGATGACCAGCAAGACAACCTCTCCGTGGTCCAAGGTATCGAGCAGTGGCTCGCATCTGAACGTGGAGGACTTCCTCACGTTTAGATTGACGCGCCTGTCGAACTCCCTGCGCACCAATCTCACCAAGCCGTATCTCGAATCGTTCGGCTTGAGCTTGCCCGAGTGGCGCCTGCTCGCACTGGTGGCGCGCTTTGCGCCGATGCGCTTCTCGGAGGTGACCGCGCGCAGCGGCATGGACAAGGGACAGGTGAGCCGGACCTTGCGAGTCATGGCGTCTCGCGGCTTGACCAAGACCAAGGCGATCCGGGATCGCGGTTCGCGCTCGACCGAGGCGCTGGCGGCGCCGGTGATGGTGTCCATCACGCCCAAGGGCACTTCTTTATACAAGGCAGTGCTACCGGTGGCACGCAAGCGCCAGGCCGACATGCTGCTGGCGTTGAGTCAGCCGGAGCGCGTCGCTCTGTATTCCATTATCGACAAGCTGTCGGCCAACATCGGTGACGCCGAAGGCGCCGGCGACGCCGAGTAGTTTCCCGCCCGAGTGCCAACGGGCTCGCCCCGCCGGCGAGCCCTCGACGTATCAGCCCAGGTAAACGCGCAGCGTCAGGCTGGCCGTCTCGTTAGCTGGCGCTCAAGACAAGCCGATGAGCGGGCCGACGTCGCGACTGCTCGAGCGGATTGCCGCGTTCACTGTATTCATCAGCAGGCATGCGATGGTCATTGGCCCGACGCCGCCGGGCACCGGTGTGATCGCTCCGGCGCGCGCTACGGCGGTTTCGAAATCCACATCGCCCACCAGCTTGCTCTTGCCGTCCGCGCCGGTGATCCGATTGATGCCGACATCGATCACGATGGCGCCGGGGCGAATCCAATCGCCGGCGATGGCCTTGGGCCGACCGATGGCGGCAACCAGGATCTCGGCCTCGCGGCATAGCTGCGGCAGGTCCCGCGTACGGGAGTGCGCGATCGTTACCGTGCAATCGTTCTGTAACAACAATTGCGCCATGGGTTTGCCGACGATGTTGGAGCGGCCCACGACCACCGCGCGCTTGCCGGCCAGATCGCGCGTGACTTCGCGAATCAGGATGAGGCAGCCCAGCGGCGTGCAGGGCACGATCGTGTCCTGACCCAGCGCCAGCCGGCCCGCGTTCACCGCGTGAAAGCCATCGACGTCCTTGTTCGGATCGATCGCCGCCAGTACCGCCGCGCTGTCCACGCCGGGCGGCAAAGGCAACTGCACCAGGATGCCGTGCACGTCGCTTTGTGCATTCAGCCGCTCCACCAGCGCAATCAGCTCGGCGGTGCTCGTGGTCGCCGGCAAGCGATGATCGAAATGTCTCAGCCCGGCGGCCGCGGCTTGTTTGGTCTTGCTGCCAACGTAGACCTGGCTGGCCGGATCGTCGCCGACCAGCACCACGGCCAGGCCAGGAATCAGACCGTGTCTGGCCAGCTCGGCGGTGCGGGCGGCAACACGTTCGCGCAGGCGTTCGGCCACAGCGCGGCCATCGATCAGGGTGGCGGTCATGGAGAATCTCTCTGTTTATTTATAAAGGTTGCGATAACGCTCGCGCAGCGCACTCTTCTGTACCTTACCCATGGTGTTGCGCGGCAACTCGTCGAGCACCACCACGCGCTTGGGCAATTTGAACTTGGCCAGCCGCTGTTCGAGCGCGGCGCGAATGGCGGCTTCATCGAGCGTGGCATTCTTTTTGGGCACGACGACCGCGGTGACGCCTTCGCCGAAGTCGGGATGCGGCACGCCGATGACGGCGCTTTCATTCACGCCGGGCAGGGCGTCGATCTCCAGCTCCACTTCGATGGGATAGACGTTGTAGCCGCCGGTAATGATCAGGTCCTTGCCGCGGCCAACGATGTGAATGTAGCCGCGCGCATCGCGCTTGCCGAGATCGCCGGTGATGAAGAAGCCGTCGTTGCGAAATTCGGCGGCGGTTTTCTCGGGCATGCGCCAGTAGCCGGAGAAAACATTCGGCCCGCGCACCTCGATCATGCCGATGGTATCGGGCCCGGTCAGCGTCGCGCCGCTCTCCGGATCGGTGATGCGAACCTCCACGCCGGGCAGCGCCGGGCCGACCGAGCCGGCAATGCGCTCACCCTCATAGGGATTGGACGTGTTCATCAGCGTCTCGCTCATGCCGTACCGTTCCAGGATGGCGTGTCCGGTGCGTGACTGAAACTCGCGATGCGTTTCGGCCAGCAGCGGCGCCGAGCCGGAAACGAACAAGCGCACGTTGCGCACTACATCCCGGCTCAAGCCTGGATGCTGCAGCAGCCGTGTATAGAAAGTGGGCACGCCCATCATCACGGTAGTCCGCGGCAACAGGCAGACCACCTGGTCCACATCGAACTTGGACATGAACAGCATCGAGCTGCCGGATGCCAGCACGGTGTTGATGGCTACGAACAGGCCGTGCACATGGAAAATGGGCAGGGCATGCAGCAAGACGTCACTTGCGGTGAATCGCCAGGCTCCTGCCAGCGTCGCCGCGTTGGAGGACAGGTTCGATCGGGTCAGCATGGCGCCTTTGGAACGGCCCGTGGTTCCAGAGGTGTAGAGCAGCGCCGCCAATGACGAAGGTTCATGGGAGCCGCTGAGCACGCAGCTGTCCGTTGGCAGCCGATCTGCGATCTCGAGTAGAGAGCCGCCGCGCTGATGGCCGTCGTCCAACGTCTCTACGTGCCGGACGCTACAGCGCTGCGCGATCGGCAGTATCTGTTCCCGGTCGGCCGGCCGCACCACGGCGACGCTCGGCGCCGCATCGCCAAGGAAATACTCGAGCTCGGCGAAGGTATAGGCGGTATTGAGAGGAACGAACGTCGCGCCGAGTTGCAGGCAGGCGAGATACAGGGCAACGGCTTCGGGAGACTTTTCGACCTGCGCGACGATTCGATCGCCCGGGGCGACCTGCAAGGAGGCGAGCGCGGCGGCCACGCGGCGCGTGAGCGCCAACATCTCGCCGTAACTCAGGCGGCGGCCTTGGTCCGTTTCCAATAGCAGGCGCTGTGGATCGTCAGCGGCGACGGTTTCCAGCCACCGTGACGGGTCCCCGGCGGCAACGGCGTTCGACATCGGCAAGTCTCATGGACGGAATCAGGGCGCCCATGATACTCGCTCGTGCCCCACGTGATGCCTCGGGGCGTCTGGCGGGCTCGGTATAGAGATCAATAGCCGCGGCGGGACACCGCACGCTTCTCTTCGTACATGGCCGCGTCGGCGCGGGCCAGCAGTGACTCCAGGTCGTCTTCGGTGGGAATGTCCACCAGCGTCATGCCCACGCTGATGTTCAGCGGGTAGGGGCGACGGTGGGTCTGATTGAAAATCTGCAGATGCTCGCGGAGCCGGCCGCTCAAGGCATGCAGGTCCTGAGTCGAGTGCACGTGAGCCATGGCTACGAACTCGTCACCGCCGATACGCGCGAGGATGTCGGAGTTGCGGAACGTGTCTCGTAGCACTACGGCGGTGTCACGCAGCGCCTGGTCGCCAGCCCGGTGGCCGAGTGTGTCGTTGATGCGCTTCAACCCATTCAGATCCATGAAGAACACGCCCATCGCATAGTGCTCGCGCTGCGCGACCTTCAACGCCTGCTGGGCAAGCTCGAAGAATCCGCGGCGATTGCGCAACTGGGTGAGCTCGTCGATCAGCGTCAGGTTCTGTAGCAGCTCGGCGCTTCTGCGCAGCTCTTCCTCACGCTCGCGCACTGCCTGCTCGGCGCGATGCTTGTGGATCGCGACCTCGATCGCACAGCGCAGCTCGTCCTCATGAAACGGTTTGATGAGATAGCCCAGCGGCCCGGTCATGACCGCGCGCTGGAGCGTCTCGCTGTCGCGATGTCCGGTAAGAAAGATGATGGGCACATGCGAGTGCTCCTGCATCATGCGTGCCGCCTGGATGCCGTCGATGTCGCCGCGCAGGCTCACATCCATGACCACCATCTCGGGGGTCAGCTGCGTGGCCATGGCCACCGCCTCGGCACCTTCGCTGGCCACGCCACAGATGCGGTAGCCCAACCGGGTGAGCGCCTCCATCAGATCCTGCGCCACGATCCCTTCGTCCTCGACGATGAGGATGGAGGCGCCCCGCGTGTCGGACGCCGCCGCATCGAATCCCGCGACGACCTGCGGCCCGTCGTCACCTGGCGACGTTCCGGCATCGGCTGAGCGATCGTAGCGGTTGCGAGGCTCCACGTTGATCAAACCATCCTCCCGCGCGGCGGGGAACCCGCCTTGGCGCCGGGTTAACGCTTGAACCGTCCTACAGGTTCACCCGCCCAAGGCGCAAAAAGGCCTGTGGTCCAAAAATGGGGTGCAATGTCGCCCTCAGCGGCACGAACAGGTTTACTGGCGGGCCGGTTCGCCTACAATTCCGGCGCTCCAAACGTCGCCCGCCGCCGACGTGCGGCACGGTCCTATCCGACGATTCCCGCGGCCTCGAGGAGATACGACGTTTGAGTCAGCATGCCTTGATCTGCGGCTCGGTGGCCTTCGACACCATCATGGTGTTCGAGGACCGTTTCCGGAATCACATCCTGCCCGACAAAATTCACATGCTGAACGTGTCGTTCCTGGTGCCGCAGATGCGGCGCGAGTTCGGCGGCTGCGGCGGCAACATCGCTTACAACCTCAAGCTGCTGGGCGACACGGGATATCTCATGGCCACCGTTGGCCGCGATGCCGGTTTATACCTGCAATGGATGAGCGATAACGGCATTCCCACGGACTACGTGCGAGTGATCGAAGCCGAGCACACCGCGCAGGGCTTCGTGACCACCGACCTGGATGACAACCAGATCTGGGCGTTCCACCCCGGCGCCATGCAGCTGTCGCATCTGAACGAAGTGACCCAGGCGCGCGACGAATTGGCGCGAGCCGAGCGCAGCGTCAAAGTGGGCATCGTGGCGCCGGATGGGCGCGAGGGCATGGTGCGTCACGCCGCGCAGTTCGCCGCCGCCGGCATTCCTTTCATTTTCGATCTCGGCCAGGCCATGCCGCTGTTCGACGGCGAGGCCCTCAAGACGTTCATCACCCAGGCCACCTATCTGGCGCTCAACGATTACGAATGGCAGGTGGTGCAGCAGCGCACCGGCTGGAGCGAAGCCCAAATACTCAATCACGTGCAGGCACTGATCGTGACGCGAGGCGCGGAAGGCTCGGTAATTCACACTCGGGGCGGCGAGATCGCCATCCCCGCGGCCAGGCCCAAGGCGGTGGTCGATCCCACCGGCTGCGGCGATGCCTACCGGGCCGGTCTGCTGTATGGCCTGCTGCACGGCCTGGATTGGCCCACCACCGGCCGCATCGCCTCGTTGCTGGGCGCGATCAAGATCGAATCGCGGGGCACGCAAAACCACCGCTTCGATAGGGACGAATTCGTTACCCGTTATCGGGAGAATTTTGGTACCCCGCTGTCACTCGCGACGGGTTAGCATTCGCTTCGGGACATAGGACTTTCTTAATGAGCAGCAGCAGCTTTTTGTTTACCTCGGAATCGGTTTCCGAGGGCCATCCGGACAAGGTCGCGGACCAGATCTCCGACGCGGTGCTGGATGCCATCCTGGCGCAGGACAAATATTCGCGGGTCGCCGCCGAAACGCTGTGCACGACCGGTCTGGTGGTGCTTGCCGGTGAAATCACCTCGAACTCGGTCGTCGACTACCAGGCCGTGGTGCGGGATACCATCAAGCGCATCGGCTACGACAACAGCGACTACGGCATCGACTACAAGGGCTGCTCGGTCCTGGTCGCGTATGGCAAGCAGTCCCAGGACATCGCGCAGGGTGTCGACGAAGGGCGCGGCATCGACCTGGACCAGGGTGCCGGCGACCAGGGCTTGATGTTCGGTTACGCCTGCGACGAAACGCCGAGCCACATGCCGCTGGCGATCTATCTGTCGCATCGCCTGGTCGAGCGCCAGGCGCAGTTGCGCAAGCAGGGCAAACTGCCCTGGCTGCGCCCGGATGCGAAGTCGCAGGTCACGATCCGTTACGTCGACGGCAAGCCCAAAGAGATCGACACGGTCGTGCTGTCCACGCAGCACCACCCGGACATCGAGCACAAGCAGCTCACCGAGGCGGTGATCGAAGAGATCGTCAAGCCGGTGCTGCCCAAGGAGATGATCGGCAAGAAAGTGAACTTCCTGATCAACCCCACCGGCCGCTTCGTGGTCGGCGGTCCGCAGGGCGACTGCGGCCTGACCGGCCGCAAGATCATCGTCGACACTTACGGCGGCTCGGCACCGCACGGCGGTGGCGCGTTCTCCGGCAAGGACCCTTCCAAGGTCGATCGTTCGGCAGCCTATGCCGCGCGTTATGTGGCCAAGAACATCGTCGCCTCGGGCCTGGCCACCAAGGCGCAGGTGCAGGTGTCCTACGCTATCGGCGTCGCCAGGCCCACCAGCATCATGGTGACCACCTTCGGCACCGGCAAAGTGTCCGATGAGCGCCTGGAAGAGCTGGTCGCCAAGCACTTCGACCTGCGCCCCAAGGGCATCATCCAGATGCTCGACCTGCTGCGTCCGATCTACCAGAAGACCGCCGCCTATGGCCATTTCGGCCGCGAAGAGCCGGAATTCACCTGGGAGAAGACCGACAAGGCCGAGCTGCTGGCGGCCGACGCGGGCGTCAAGCGCGCCGCCAACGGCTGACGAATACAGTGTATCGAGCCAGACGCCGGGTCCGACTGATCGTCGGGCCCGGCGTTTTACGTTAGAATCCCGCCCCCGCGAACCGAGGGGCGCTGCAGCAGCTTGAGGCGTTCTGCCCACGACCTGCCAGGCTCGGTTCGCTTGGCCTTGAGGCAACGGCGCCCTCCAACATGACGGAGAAACGTATGAGCGCAGTCGCCAAGCCTGCATCCACGGGTGATTTCCATGTGGCCGACCTGTCGTTGGCCGATTGGGGACGCAAGGAAATCCTGATCGCCGAGACCGAAATGCCCGGTCTGATGGCCATCCGTGAAGAGTTCGCGAAGTCCCAGCCCCTGAAAGGAGCCCGCATCACCGGCTCCCTGCACATGACCATTCAGACCGCGGTGCTGATCGAGACGCTACAGGCGCTCGGCGCCCAGGTCCGTTGGGCCTCGTGCAATGTGTTCTCGACCCAGGACCACGCCGCCGCCGCGATCGCCGCCAAGGGCACGCCGGTGTTCGCGTACAAGGGCGAGACGCTGGATGAGTACTGGGATTACACCCACCGCATCTTCGAATGGCCGGATGGCGGCTACTCGAACATGATCCTCGATGACGGCGGCGACGCGACGCTGCTGCTGCATCTGGGCACGCGTGCGGAAAGCGACAGCAGCGTGCTGAACAACCCCGGCAGCGAAGAAGAGACCTGCCTGTTCAACGCCATCAAGGCCAGGCTGAAGGTCGATCCGAAGTGGTATTCGACGCGCTTGAAACAAGTGAAGGGCGTGACCGAAGAGACCACCACCGGCGTGAAGCGGCTGTACCAGATGGCGAAGGAAGGCAAGCTCGCGTTCCCGGCCATCAACGTCAACGACTCGGTCACCAAGAGCAAGTTCGACAACCTCTATGGCTGCCGCGAGTCGCTGGTCGACGGCATCAAGCGCGCCACCGACGTCATGATCGCCGGCAAGGTCGCGGTCGTGGCCGGCTACGGCGACGTGGGCAAGGGCTCGGCGCAGGCACTGCGCGCCCTGTCGGCCACCGTGGTGGTCACTGAAATCGATCCGATCTGCGCCTTGCAGGCGGCGATGGAAGGTTATCGCGTGGTGACCATGGACGAGGCCGCCTCATATGGCGACATCTTCGTCACCACCACCGGCAACTTCCATGTGATCACGCACGATCACATGAAGCGGATGAAGAACAACGCCATCGTCTGCAACATCGGCCACTTCGACAACGAGATCGACGTGGCGTCGCTGAAGCAGTACCAGTGGGAAAACATCAAGCCGCAGGTCGACCATGTGATTTTCCCGGACGGCAAGCGAATCATCCTGCTGGCCGAAGGGCGCCTGGTCAACCTGGGGTGCGCAACCGGCCACCCGTCGTATGTGATGAGCTCCTCGTTCGCCAACCAGACGCTGGCGCAGATCGAGCTGTTCACGAATACCGCGAAGTACCCGGTCGGCGTCTATGTGCTGCCCAAGCACCTGGACGAGAAGGTGGCGCGGCTGCAGCTCGCCAAGCTCGGTGTGAAGCTCACGGAGCTGACCGATGCGCAGGCGAAGTACATCGGCGTCGACAAGGCCGGGCCGTACAAGCCGGATCACTACCGCTATTAAAACGACGACATCACAGGAGATGACCATGTCCGACGGCTCGATACCCTCCGCGAACCTGCCTTCCGTGTCCCGTGCCGTAGCTCCGGGTATCGGTCGAGGTTCCGGTGTGGAGAAGGCGCCGAGCGTGGTCCTCACCACGGCCTGCCCCGACACCACCGGTGTCGTGGCAGCCGTGTCCGGCTTTCTGGCCGCCCACAATTGTCTGATCACCGAGGCTCAGCACTACGACGATCCGATTTCGGACACGTCGTTCATGCGCACGGTGTTTCATGACAACGGCCAGGGCGCGCCGTCGTTGCAGAAGCTGGACGAGGCGTTCTCCAGCAACGTCGCGCAGCGCTTCGGCATGCGCTACCGGTTTTACGAGGCGCGGCGCAAGTGTCGCGCCGTGCTGGCCGTGTCCAAGCACGGCCACTGCCTGAACAGCATGTTGCATCGCTGGAGCACCGGCACGCTGCCCATCGAGGTGGTAGCGGTGGTGTCCAACCATCAGGACATGCGCAGTCTCAGCGAGTGGCACGGTGTGCCTTATCACTATCTGCCGGTGATCGATGGCCGCAAGGAAGAGCAGGAACAGCGCATCATCGAGCTGTTCGAAAAGGTCGACGGCGAGCTGCTGGTGCTGGCGCGTTACATGCAGATTCTCACGCCGCGAGCCTGCGAATATTTCGCCGGCCGGGCCATCAATATCCATCACTCCTTTCTGCCCGGCTTCAAGGGCGCCAAGGCTTATCACCAGGCGCATGCGCGCGGTGTGAAGCTGATCGGCGCGACGGCCCACTATGTGACGACGGATCTGGACGAAGGTCCGATCATCGAGCAGGAAGTGGCGCGCGTGGACCACACCCAGACCGCCGAAGAGCTGGTGAACATCGGCGCCGACCTGGAAAGCGTGGTGCTCAATCGGGCCGTGAAGTGGCACGCGGAGCGCCGCGTGTTCACCAATGGCAACAAGACGGTGGTGCTGAAGTGACTGCCAAGATCATCGACGGCAAGGCGATCGCAAAGAAGCTGCGGGCGGAATATCACGCGCGCGTCGATGCGTTGAGGTCTCGTTACGGTCTGACGCCGGCGTTGGCCGTCATCCTGGTCGGCGACAATCCGGCGTCGCAGTCCTACGTTCGCAACAAGATCGGCGGCTGCAGGGAAGTGGGCATCCGCTCCGAGCTGATCGAGCTGCCCAAGACCGTGAGCGAAGAGCAACTGCTCGATCATATCGAGCAGTTGAACAACGACGACACCATTCACGGCATCCTGGTGCAGCTGCCGCTGCCGCCGCACATCCGCGTGTCCAGCGTGCTCGAGCGCATTTCGGTCGAGAAGGATGTCGACGGGTTCCATCTGTACAACATGGGCGGGCTGGTCACGGGCAATACCGTGTTCTCGCCGTGCACGCCCTATGGCGTGCAGAAGATCCTGGAGCATGAAAACATTCCGGTCGAAGGCCGCAATGTCGTGGTGGTGGGCGCCAGCAACATCGTCGGCAAGCCCACCGCGCTGATGCTGATGCAGCAGGATGCGACGGTGGTCATCTGCCACAAGAAGACGGTCGACCTGGGCAATTTCACCTTGCTCGCGGACATTCTGGTGGTCGCGGCCGGGGTGCCGAACCTGATCGTGCCGCAGATCGTGAAAACCGGGGCGGTCGTCATCGACGTCGGTTTCAATCGTCTGCCCGACGGCCGCATCGTCGGCGACGTGGACTTCGAAGGTGTGAAGGAGAAGGCGTCGTACATCACGCCGGTGCCGGGTGGCGTCGGCCAGATGACGGTGACCATGCTCCTGCACAACACGATCCTGTCCGCCGAGCGCGCCGCGACTGCGACAACTTCGCCGTTCCGGCGCCGAGCCTGATTCCCTAAGCCAGTGATTGGCGGTTAGCGGTTAGCGGTTGGTGGTTAGGGCAGTATTCAGCTCTTTTCTGGCTAACCGCTAACCGCTAACCGCCAACCGCTGGTCACGCCTAAGCCAGCATCGCCACGCGGCGGAACATCACCGCCGCGAGTTGCGAGCCCATGCCGCTGCCGACGAAGACCATGCGATTGTTGGCGGTGAGCTGATGCAGCCAGTCGAACGCGCCACCGTCGATCAATGGCATGGGATTGCCGTCCGGGGTGCCCGCGTCGAGCATGAATCGCAAGCCATCGTAGTATTTGTGCTCGAGCGGTTCGATCGCAGCTGAAATTTCCGGAATGGCCGCCGCGATGCGCTGCGCGAGATGCAAACGTTCTGGTGTCGCCAGCAGGCGCAGCCGGCGATCCGGAAAGTGATAACCGTGCTTTTCCAGCCGGTCGAGCGCTGCGATGTGGGTGCGAATGTGGTGCGTCAGCGCCTCGGTCACCAAGGCATGATCCTTTCGCTCGTGGCCTGCCGTTGCCAGGCAGAACATTCGGAAGTGCGCCGCGAATCCCGGGCGTTTGGGCACGGCCTGGGCGCGAACGCATCGATGGGAGGTGGTGAGTTTCACCACTGCATCGGGTGCGGCTCGCAATCGCCTGGCGCATTCCAATGCCAGCGCGTTGGTCGGGTCGGAGACCACCTCAGTCCCGCGCGCCGTGGACACAATCCTGTTCTGGCTGGTCAAGGCCACTGCTGAGCACGTTGCCAGTGGCGCAAGCGGCGACAGTTCCAGTGCCTCGAAATCGGCTGCTGCCGCCAGCAAGTGCGAGTCGAGCTGATTCAGCGTGCGTTGATCGACAGCGCACGGCTGCACGAACCTGTCGGTTTCCCATTGCTGACGAACCAGCGCGGGCGTGCGCTGCGCGGCCCGGCGCTCGAACACCGCAAGCAGCAGCGACCACAGCTCGGTCGCGGCCATTCCCTGCGATAGCGCGTCACGCAGGGTCTCGTCGACGTTGACAGGCTCCGTCGGGGTCATGGCACGCCGAGACTACACCAGTCGGGTGGCCACGGGGCTTTGCGCGAGTGCTGCGCATCGCGGACAATCGGCGGATCACAGGTTTCGAGATGGGATATGCGATTCTCAGCGGTTGCTTTCATCGCCCTCGCGGCCGTGGCGTTGCCTTTCGGCGCGCACGCCGACTGCACGCGGCCCGATGCCAAGATGACGATTCCCGACGGCACCGCCGCTACCGAAGCGGAGATGAAGGTCGCGGCCGAGGCCCTGCTGAAGCTCGATCAGGAAGTCGGCGAATATCTGCGCTGTATCAAGGGGGAGACCAGCCAGGCCACCGTCGGCAAGGACGCGCAGACGCGCGAAAAGATCCTGCAGGAATATGTCGACTCGCATAATTCGATGAGCGACCAGCTGGCGGGGCTGGCAGCCTGTTTCAACGCCAACCTGGACAGTTATCGCAACACCAAGGGCGGTGCCGGCGGCAAGACGGCGGATTGTTCGACGCACATGGCGGCCGCAAAGAATCGCGCCAGCGCGCCGGCGCCGGGCGGAACCCCTGTGCCGAGCTCGCTCGTGAAAGAAGCGGACGGTCATTCGTTCGAGCTGCCGGGAGGGGCCTGGAGCTACACCCTGATTCGCGACGAGACGCCGCGTTCCTGCGGCGCAAACGCGGCCGGCAAAGTGTGTGTGAAGCGCACGGTATTCGTGACCAACGGCTCCGATCAGGAGCTGGAATGCAAGGCGTACATTAAATATGAAGGCACCGATGCCCAGGGCCGCGTGCAAACCGACGGGCAGGCCGTCGTATCCAGGCAAACATTGCGAGCCGTGACGTGGAGCCTGGCGGAGCAGGGGGTGAGCGCGTCGACCTTCGAAGCGATTTGCACGCCACGAGCACCGCTGCCGCCGCTCGATACCAAAGCCGGCTGCAAGTATGAAGTAGTGAAGCCGGTGAATATCTCCGACTTCTATCCGGAGGAATCGCGGCAGATGGACGAGCAGGGGCCGGTGGTCGTGGAGTTCACGGTGCCTGGCAAGGCGGCCAGCCCGACCAATGTCAAAGTGATCGCGAGCAGCCTGTCACCGCGGTTGGATCAAGGCGCGGTGCAAGCCGTCAGCGCCATGGTCATGAGCAGCGAGTGCAAGAATCAGCGTTATCGGCTGCGCTTGAATTTCCAGTTGGAGCAGTAGTGCTCAGTGGAGCGCGAGCAGCCATGCGGCGGCGAGCGTCGCGAGGCTGAGCGCTCCGCTCGTCAATTGCAGGCCGCGTGAATCGAAGCGTTGCTCGGGAATCTTCCCGAGCAGGGCGCCGAGCACACAGCCGCTCACGAAGCCAGTCACGTGTGCGACGACGTCGGTTCGTTCGCCGCCGGCACCAAGAAAACCCAACAGAATCACACCCGCGATCAACGGCCCGAGCCGCCTGGCCCATCGTAGGTTGGTGGCGGTCTCGAGCACCCATGCATACGCGCTCAAGATGCCCAGCGTTGCGAACACCGCGGTCGATGCACCGATGGAGCTTTGTTGCTCGGGCATCCACAACGCGTCCAATGCGTTGCCCATCATCGCGCCGATCAAGATGCTCGCCCACGCGACTCCGCTGCCCAATGCGCGCGAGGCGAGATAACCCAGCACGGTCCCGAAAGCGAGATTGCTCAGCAGGTGGCCCACATCCGCATGCAAGGTGAGCGCGGTTACGACTCGCCACCATTCGTGCGTCGCTGGAATAGCGCCGTTCAGCGCTCCTGCTTCGAGCCAGTCGAAACCGAACAGGCCACTGCCGGCGGCGTAGGCCACTGCGATCATCACCAGCGCGTATACGATCGAGCCAGTCCACGCGCGCGGATGCACTTTCGGCTGTTTCGGAACATGAAGCGGAACGGTCGCTTCCCGGGCCACAGCAGTCAGATGATGTCGCGCCAGGTCAGCTGACTCCTCGGGCACCACCACGACGAACATCCCTCCTCGCACCACCGTCCACGAGTGAATGCCGACCGCCGAGAGAATCAGTGTCTGCTGATCGCAGTCCGGCATTCGCAACGAGCGAAAGACCTCGACCAGATTCGAAGGCGCTTCTTCAGGGGGCATGGTCCGGGCGAGGGCCTGTGGTGGTTCTTTGGGCGAATCGGCCGGGATGGGGGCGCCGGGCTGCAATTCCAAGGTCAGGGCCCGTGGGGCCGCGGGGCCTGGACTAACATAGAATTGATCGAAACCGCCAAGCCGCAAACCCGAGGGCTACAAGCTGTCCGATGAGTCGCCCGTCGAGGTCCGGCCGGGTCGTGGTCGGAACAAGCGGCGGTGGTGTTCGTCCTACCAGTGGGTTCGAACGGGTTTGGAGAATCAATATGAGCGACTCGATGCAAAGATCACGACGGCGATGGCGAGGTTTGTTTCTCGCTGCCTGGTGCGGCGGGATGTTGATGCCGATGGTCGGCGGTGCGGCCCAGGAATCGGCTGAGGATTCAGGGCCGGTTCAGGCGGCTTGGAAGACGCAGGAGATCCGGTACAGCTATACCGGCTTCACCACCGCCTACGATTGCAATGCTGCCGAGGATCGATTGAAGGCGATCCTGCGTGCGGTTGGTGCGCACGAGCAAACCAAGGTCTCGGCGCAAGGCTGCGAGCTCAATCGACCGTCGAGGAATTTCTTCGTCACGATTACGACGGCTACACCGGTGCCGGCTACGGATGTGCCCAAGGGGGCGGTCGATTCCAGCCGTGAGGATCTACTCAAGCGGCTGGGTGTGCCGTCCAAGAAGCTGGACGAGATTTTTCCGGCGGAGTGGAAGACGGTGCAGCTGTCCAAAGACCGCAAGCTGAATCTCCAGCCGGGCGACTGCGAGTTGATGCAGGGACTGCAAGATCACGTGCTGCCGAAGTTGTCGGTGAAGATCGTGTCCCAGCGCATTCAGTGCGTGCCGAGGCAGCTGCCGTTGCTGACGCCGGAGTTGACGGTGGAGGCGTTGGTGCCGGTGAAGACGGCGGATCAGACGAAGTCTTGACCCCCTCACCCCGGCCCTCTCCCCCAGAGGGGGAGAGGGAGATGGGAGTCTGAGGCCCTCTCCCGTAGAGGGTGAGAGGGAGATGGGAGTCCTGAGCCCATCTTCCCAAAAGGGAGAGGGAGGTAGGGAGTTCTGAGCCCCTCTCCCTTTGGGAGAGGGGTTGGGGTGAGGGCGTCCCAACATGGAAGTACGAATGTGACTAAGGAATCCCCAACCGACGCACGCGAATTCGCTCGCACCCTGCGAGCAAACTCGACGGAGGCAGAGCAACGGCTTTGGGCCAACCTTCGCAACCGGCGGCTCGCGGGTTTCAAGTTTCGCAGACAGCAGCCGCTTGGGCCTTACATCGTCGACTTCGTTTGCGTGGAGCGAAAACTGATCGTGGAAGCCGATGGCGGACAGCACGCAGATCGGCGGGAATATGACGATGCGCGCAGCGAGTACTTGGAACGGCGCGGGTATCGCGTGCTTCGGTTTTGGAATAACGATGTCTTGTTGGAAACAGAGGCGGTGTTGGAGGTGATTTTGAAGGGGCTGCTTGACCCCTCACCCGAGCCTCTACCGCAAGCCCCCTCACCCCGGCCCTCTCCCCAAGGGGAGAGGGGGAAAGGCGTGAGAGTTGAGGCATCAGCCTCTCCTCAAAGGGAGAGGGGGAAAGGCGGTGAGAGTTGAGGCATCAGCCGCTCCCCTCGGGAGCCCCTCTCCCTTTGGGAGAGGGGTTGGGGGTGAGGGTCCGAGGGTTGGGGGTGAGGGTCCGAGGGCGGTCAGCCGACCAGTTTGATGACTTCCTGCTTCTGCGCGGCGGAGAGCAGCGGGCCGAAGCCAGCTTTGAGATTGTCGCTCTGCCGATCGGGTTTGCCAGTGGCTGGAATGACTGCCGTCACCGCTTCATGGCTGAGACAGAACTTCAGGAACATCTGCGCCCATGAGGTGATGCCGAGCTCGCTGGCCCAGGCGGGCAGCGATTTGCCCTTGACCTGATTGAACAGCTTGCCGTCGTTGAAATTGCGATTGGCGAGCACTGCGATGCCGAGGTCCTGGGCCATCGGGAACAGGCGGCGCTCGGCGCCGCGATTGGTGACCGAATAGTTGATCTGCAGGAAGTCCGGCTTGGTTTCCTGAACCACGTCGGCGAGCTGGTCGTGCGCGGAGTCCAGGTAGTGAGTGATGCCCGTGTACTTCACCTTGCCTTGTTTCTGCAGCTCGCGAGCTACCGCCAGCTGCGTCTTCCAGTCGCCGAGGTTGTGAACCTGCAGCAGCTCGACCTTGTCGGTGCGCAACGATTGCAACGATCTCTGGAACTGCTTCAGGCCCTGCTCGCGCCCCGAAACGCCGGACAGCTTGGTGGCGATGAACGCCTTGGGCCGCAGCCCGGCATCGTCCAGCAAGAGACCGAGGATATCTTCGGCATTGCTGTAGGTGGGAGCCGTGTCGATGATGGTCGCGCCGGCATCGAAGAAGCGCTTCAGCACTTCTTTCAACGCCGTGTATTCGGGACTGCCCTGAGTGATCTCGAAACTGCCCGAGGTGCCCATGCCGATGGCCGGCACGCGCTCGCCGCTGGAGGGAATGGTTCGCGTCAACATCTCGTCCTCGCTTGCCGCTGCGGCCAGAGACGTCCATGAAGAGCCGAGCAGCGCCGAGCCGGCGAGCAGCGCGGACTGGCCGATGAACTGGCGGCGTGTAGACATTGCAAATTCTCCTGTCGTAGAACCGGTTAAGTTACTGGGCTTGTCGTGCTCGATCAATTCTGCAACCAGCGCGCCAGCCACCGGTGCACTTCAGCGAAGAACTGCCGGCTGTTGTCTCCCTGCAGGATCCAGTGATTCTCGTCGGGGAACACCAGCAGCCGGCTTTCGACCTGCTGACGCTGCAAGGCATTCCAATATTCCAAGGTGTTGTTCAGCGGCACGCGAAAGTCTCGCTCGCCGATCGTCACCAGCACCGGCGTTTTCCATTGCGATGCGTATCGGATCGGATTCTGCGCATCCCAATCCACGCCTTGCTGCCACGGCGGGCCGCCCATGTTCCGTTCGCGCGGATAAGTGATATCGCTGGTGGCCCACTGACTCTCGAGATTGACGAGTCCCGCGTGACTGATCAGGCAGCGATATCGAGTGGTGCTCGCCTGCAACCAGTTCGCAAGATGACCGCCGTAACTCGCGCCACCGGCGCATTGACGCGTGCCATCGATGAACGCGTAGCGTGCGATCGCTTCATCGGCGGCCTGGTTGATCTCCAGCGCCGGCCCTTCCAGCGGGTCGCCCTGAATGGCTTGTGAGAATGCTGCGCCGAAGCCGGTCGAACCGGTGTAATTGGTCAGCAGCACGACATAGCCCGGCGCCGCGAGCAGGTGATAGTTCCAGCGCAGGAAGAAGGTGTCGCGCCACATGCCGTGCGGACCGCCATGCATGAGCACCAGCAACGGATATTTCCTGGCGGGATCGAAGCCCGGCGGACGCACGATCATGTTATGAATCTGCGCGCCGCGTTTGCTCTCGAACCAGAAATGTTCGACAGGCGCCAGATCCAACGCTGCGACCTTGTCTGCGGAGAAACGCGTCAGCGCCTGATGCGTGCCGCGCTGAAGATCGATGCGGACGAGCTCCGCTGGACTGACGGCGCTATCGAAGTTGGCGATCAGCACCGGTACGCTGCTTTTGTCTGCGCCGACGAGGTTGATATAGCCGCCAGCCTTCAACTCGAAGGCCAGTTTCGCCTCGCCGCCGCTGCTCTTGCCGCGAAAGATCTTGGAATGACCGGCGTCTTCCGCAAGCAGGTAAACGTCGCGACTGTTGGGTGCGATCGTGAAGCTCAAAGGATCGCGTTCGGCCGGTAACGTGATATCGGCGCGTCGCTCGAGTGAAGGCCAGTCGAACACCGCGAGGCGTGTCGGGCTGAAGACCGCCCGGCCGCGAACTTCGCGCAACGCATACAGGCTGCGGCCATCCGGGCTGAACTGCGGCTCGCTCCAGCCGTCGGTGCCTTTGAGATCGTCGCTGCCCGTGAGACGGCGCGGTTCGCCACCGCTGCCGGACACCTGCCACAGCTCGGTGTTGGTGAAATCGAAGGCGGCACGATTGGCATTGCGCGAGGCGGTGAAGATCAGGCTCTCGCCATCAGGCGCCCACGTGAGATCGAGCTCGCTCGAGCTCGGTGTGCAGCGGCCACTGAAGCCCGGCTGCTGGATCATCTCGCTGCCCGCGAACAGATCGCGTGCGTCGTTCAGGCCCACGGTCTGCACGAACGCATGCGGTTGTCGATTCTCCGGCAGCCACACATCCCAGTTGCGGATGGGAAAGCCATCGTAAGCGCGCATCTTGTATTTGCGTGCCTTTTCTTCGGCGACGATGCGTTTGCTGTCCTCGTCGTTACGACTCTCCGGCGCCACGTCGCTGGTAAAGGCAATCTTGCGGCCATCGGGCGAGAATTTCGGAAGGCGCGCGCCCGTGCTGAGGCTCGTCGCTCGCAGCGCTTCGCCGCCGCCGGCAATATCCAGAATGTAGATCTGATTCACCTCGTCGCCATCACGCTTGGCTGCGAAGGCGATGCGCTTGCTATCCGGACTCCAACTCGTGCCGGATTCCGCCGCTCGGGTTTGCGTCAGCCGGCGCGGCGGTGTCTTGCCGTCGGTGGCCACCAGCCACAAATCGCTGGCTTGCTGATCGTTGCTGTAGGCCGGTTCGGTGACGCTGAAAACTGCCAGCTTGCCGTCGGGGCTCACGGCCGGCGCGCTCACTCGCGGCATGAGCCAGATGTCTTCGTGCGTGACGGCCCGGCGTCCCGAGGGCTGGTGGGACGCCTGTGTGGCGGGAATTGCGGCGATTGCAGTCGAGGCGAGGGCGAGCAGGGCGGCGGTGCGCGTTGACCAACGCAATGATCGGGTTGTCACTGGCGGCGGCTCCTTGTGGGTTCGTGCGAGCTACAGTCTGGTCGATCGAGCGGTCGATCTTACCGATCGATGCTGCGGCTGCGCGAGCGATTGTCCGTTTCGGCAGTATCGGGTCCATTGCGGTACATCGCGTTGTCAGATCCAGAGTGAATAACGCAATATTCCGCACGCTTCACCCCGGCGCGAACCCACGACAGAGTGGACCGCGAAGCTCATCCCAAGTAGACAGACGCGCCGTCGTAGCTCGAGGCCCCATATGGATGTGTTCCTGAGGCAGCTGCGCAGCCTCAAAAAGTTATTGCGCCGACGTGGCGCCACGCCCGACCAGGCGGAGGACCTGGTCCAGGAAGCGGTGCTCCGCCTGCACGCCTATACCCGGCAGGGTAATCAGGTGCAGAACCAGGAAGCATTCCTGACCCGCACGGCGCTCAACCTGGCGGTGGATCAGCACCGGCATGCGCGACTCGACAGTTATGAGAGCGAGCCGGTCGAGAACCTGGATCTGCCCGATCTGGAGCCTGCGCCGGATGAGGTTTTCGCTGCTGAGCAACGTCTGATGAAGATGCAGGCGGCGCTCGAGCGTGCCAACTCCAGGACCCGGGACGTGTTCTTCATGCATCGTCTATACGGTTTCAGCCATGCCGAGATCGCGCGCCGCCTGGGAATCAGCGTCAGCGCCGTGGAAAAGCATGTGGCCAGCGCCGTGACGATTCTCGCCATGGAGCGGCAGCAGGAACCGGATTGCAGCGACTGAGCCCCGAGCGCGACGACGCCGCGACGACGCTTCGCCAAACAACCAAACCAGAGCACGAGTCCAAGAGCAACCAGAGAACAACCGCAAAAGAATTAACCACAGAACGAATCAGAGCACGAACCCCAATGAGCCCCACCGAGTCGCAAACCCGCCAGCCCGTGCCACCAGCGCGCCTGGCCGAGGCCAGCGTGTGGATCGCCAGGTTGCACGGCGACGCACGTGGGCGCGAGCTCGAGGATGGGTTGCGGCGCTGGCTACAGGAAGATCCGGACAACGCGCGAGCATTCGAGCTCGCCACCGAAGTCTGGGAAGAGGCAGCCAATCTGCGTCGTTTCATTGCGCTACCCCGTAGCGAGCGACGGCCGGCTCGCATGTGGTTTCGCCCGCTGCTGGCGGCTGCATCGTGCGCGATCGTGCTGGTCATCGCCGGTTTCCTCTGGCTGCAGTATCGCGGCGTGATCACCACCGATGTGGGCGAGCAGCGCCAGGTGGTGCTCGACGATGGCACTCGCGTCTTCCTCAATACCGACACGCGCATCGAGGTGAATTTCGAGCAGCAGGTGCGGCGCGTCGAATTGCGTCGAGGCGAAGCATTCTTCAACGTGGCCAAGCGCAAGGAGTGGCCGTTCGTCGTGGTGGTGGGCGATCGTGAGGTGCGCGCGCTGGGCACTTCGTTTGTCGTTCGCAAAGATGCCGGTCGCACGGCGGTGACATTGGTGGAAGGAAGCGTGCTGGTCACGCCTCTGCCCACCGCGGTCAACACTGTCGCTCCGAAGATCATCGAGGCCCCAGGTGCCGCGGCGCAGCTGCCGTCGGAGCTCGCGTCCGTTCCCAGCGAGCATGGCGGCACGCGCGTCGAGGGCGTCAAGCTCGCGCCGGGTCAGCGGCTGACGTTCAGCAATGATGCGCCGGTCGAGCTCGACACGCCGTCGGTGGAGCGCACCACCGCGTGGCGTCGTGGCCAGGTGATTCTGGATGACACGCCGCTGCAGGCTGCGGCTGCCGAAATGAATAGATACAACCAGACCAAGCTGGTCGTTCAGGACCCCGAGGCGGGAGCGTTATTGATCAATGGGTTGTTTCAAGCGGGCGACTCCACGCACTTCGCCAATGCGGTGGCGCAGGCGTATGGACTGACAGTCATTCAGCGAGGCAACGACATCGTAATTTCCGGCAAACCTGTTCAGTGAGGTTTTTACAAAGCTACAACGTCGATTAACCGGGGTGTCGGGAATCCTGACGATGTCTGTCGTTCAGGATTTTGGGGATTCGGGACTGCCAACTGGTTAGGAGACCACTTTGAGTACCAATAGACGGAACGTTCGTGCCTCTTTTCGCCTGTCGCGGGCTGGAACGCTTGCAGCGAGCGTTTTGGCCATTCTCACGGCCGCGGCCGATGCGCAGGCCGTGACTGAATGGGATTTGCCCGAGCAGCCGCTCGCCAAATCGTTGCGAGCCATCGCGTCTCAATCCGAGAGCAACATCATCTTCGACCGCAAGCTGGTGAACAACCGGCTGGCGCCACCGCTGAAGACTCAAGCCAGTGCCGAAGATGCGCTGTTGCAGGTGCTGGAAGGCACCGGTCTCACGTATCGCCATCTCGATGAGAAGACAGTCACGATCCAGCTCGCGAGCACGGATCCCTCGGCGGCGACCAGCGCGCTGTACGGGTTGAAGGATGGCCGCATCCGCCTGGCACAGGCGGAGACGGACGAGACACGGCGGGGCCGCACGGTCGAGGGCCGCACGCTGATCGATATCGAAGAGATCATCGTCACCGGTACGAACATCCGTGGTATCGAGAACAGCACGGCGCCGGTCATCGTGCTGTCCAGAGAGTACATCGATTCCACCGGTTTCGGCTCCGTGACCAAGCTGGTTGAATCGTTGCCGCAGAACTTTGCGCTGGCGAATCAAAGCAGCTTGCCGGACGGCTCGGGAGCGGTCAGCAACTCCAGGGAACAAGGTTCGTCCATCAATCTGCGCGGCATCGGCGAGGGCACCACGCTGGTGTTGCTGAATGGCCGCCGGCTCGCGCCAGGCTTCAGATCCGCTGCCGCCGACATCTCCTCGCTGCCGTTGACCGCGATTGATCGGATCGAGATTCTGACGGACGGCGCTTCGGCTATTTACGGTTCCGACGCGGTGGGCGGCGTCGTGAACTTCATCCTCCGCGAAGACTTCGAAGGCGCGGAAACGCGAGTGCGCGCAGGTTTCGCCGACGGCACCAACGAGTATCGCGTGAGCCAGGCCCTGGGCAATTCCTGGTCCTCCGGCAATGCATTGCTATCGGTGGAATATTACAAGCGGGACGAATTGCTCACGCGCGATCGTGACTTCATTCCAGCAAACGTTGCGGCGGTCGGGCTGTTGCCCGAAGACGAAAATATTTCGGCGGTGTTCACCGGCGAGCAGCAGTTGTCCGGGACGGTCACCGCATTTGCGGACGTGCTCTATGCACAGCGCGACAGCTTCAATCGCGCAGCTCGCGTTACCCCCACTTTCGGCGGAGATGCACCCAGCGCCGAGGTGGACAATCCCCAGCTCAATGCGACGCTGGGCCTGAACTGGGCGCTGGGCGGCGACTGGCAGCTCGAGCTGTCGGGCTCCTATGGGAGCAACGATCTGGAAACCAAGGCCGGAGGAATCAACTTCCAAGGCAGCGCTTTCGACTCCAAATTCGAAACCACGTCGGGAAGAATCAAGGCGGACGGTACGGTGCTCGGCTTGCCCGGCGGCAACCTGCGCATGGCCATCGGGGCCGACTATCGTTCCGAGACTTATGAGGACACCAATACGCTCGCCGGTGGCATCGTCCTCAGCTCGACCGACACTGATCAAGACGTCAGTTCCGCGTTCGCAGAACTGTACATTCCCCTCGTCGGCGAACCCAATGCGATGGCCGGGGTGAGAGCCCTGGAGCTGTCGCTGGCCGGACGCTACGACGACTATTCGAGTTTTGGTTCTTCCTTCGACCCGCAGTACGGCCTGATGTGGGAACCGGTTGAGGGTCTGCGCCTGCGCGCCAGGCACGGTACCTCATACAAGGCACCGAACCTGGTCGAGTACAGCTTCGGCGGCAATGTTGCGGCGGCGGTGCTGTCGGTGGATCCGATGTCGCCCACCGGATTCAGTTATCAGCTGCAGGTCCTCGGCACCGATGTCGACAGCTTGAGAGCCCAGGAGTCCACCAGTACCTCGTTCGGCCTGGAGTTCACCCCGGAAGCGATCAAGGGCCTGGCCATGACGGTGAACTACTACCGGATCAAGTACCGCAATCGGATCACGACTCCGCCGGTTGCTCCGGTGGCCCTGGCGGATCCGGCCTCTTTCGGCAGCTTGTTCATTCGCAACCCGTCGATCGATCAGGTCAATCAGTTCATCGCCATCGGCCAGCTCGGCCCGCTGGGCTTCATTCCACTCAGCCCGATCGACTTCATGTTCGATCCGAATTTCGATCCGGCGACGGTGGAAGTCATCACGGATGGCAGGCGGCGCAACCTGAGCTTGGTGGAAACCAATGGCTTGGACTTTTCCACGCGCTACGATTTCGGCGTCGGCTCCTCCAATGTCGCTATCGGCATCGACGCGACCTACGTGCTGCAGATCGAGCAGCAGATCACCAGCACCAGCGCGCCGTTCGACACGGACGATACATTCGGCAATCCGCCGAACCTGCGCATGCGTGCCATGGCCAGCTGGCAACGTGGCAGCTGGAGCGCCAATGCGTTCGTGAACTACACCGACTCGTACACGGACAACAGACTCACCGTGCCGGTGTCGATCGACGCCTTCACGACAGTGGATGCGCGCGTGGCTTATTCCTTCTCGAATCAGTTCAGCAGCGGCTTCCTGTCGGGAGTGACGGTGGGCCTCAGCGTACTGAATCTGCTGGATGAGGATCCGCCGAGCACGGTCGTGCAGTCGCCTCCCATCGCTCCGAGTTTCGACCTGGGTTTCGACCCCACCAACGCCAGCCCGCTGGGCCGGTTCTTCGCGCTGGAGTTCACGAAAACGTGGTAGCTCACTCTGGGCCCGGCCGTGACGTTCGCGTCACGGCCGGTTGGTTGGCTGCCATGTCGCTGTCGCTCCAGGCCGTCGCAACGACGGCCTGGAGCTCCAGTCATGATTCCGGTGCGGTCACTGCGCTGACCATCCCGCATGTCGAAGCTGGCGCGAAGCGCCTCATCACGACGGATGACCTCATAGCGCTGCGCGACATCGATTCCTTCAGCCTGTCGCCCGACGGCAAAAGATTCGCGGTGCTGATACGCCAGGCGGATCCAGTCGCGAACGACTATCGCACCGGCTGGTTCATCGGCTCCACCGACGACGGTTCGTTGACGTTCGCGGGCGATGGCGGCGAGGCGCGACTGTCGAGACTGCTGACGGGCAGGCGTGGCGGCGACGTCGTCGGTTCCGCCAGCCGCTGGTCGGCGGATGGTCAATGGATTGCTTATACCGTGCAGCGTGATGGCGAAGTCCAGCTTTGGCGCAGCCGAGTCGACGGGAAGATTCAGGAGCAGCTCACTCGCAACGCGGCTGATGTGCGCGATTTCGTCTGGAGCGAAGACGGCCGCACTGTGTTCTTTACCGTGGGCAGCACTCGCGAGTCGCAGCGCGCCCGCGATGAAAAAGGTCGTCGCGATGGCTTCCGGATGGATGAGTTTCAGTGGTTTGACGAGGTCATTCATAAGGCGACGCCCGCGTACCCTCCCGAGACCGACTTGACCGTCTGGGCCGTAGCCAGCAATGGTCGCGACGAACGCATGGCCAATGCCGAGGAAAAGAAACAATTCGAGGAAGGTCGGCGGCGCGGTTATTCCTGGGGGCGCGACTATTCACAAACGGTGAAGGTGGAGGAAATTGGCGGCGCGGCTGCTCCGCCGATTGTCGGCAAGAACGGCTTTCGGGCCTGGCTGGCCCGCGTCGATCCGTCGGAGCGCGGTCTGCTGCCGAGGCTGCGTTTGACGGCGTCGTTGCGCCCGGATGGCTCACAGCCGATTGCGTGTACGGCTGATGAATGCACCGCGCAGATCTTTTCCAAAGTCTGGTGGAGCGAGGACGGCAAGCAGGTCATTTTCTGGCGCGAAGAGGGCATCAATCTCAGCGATCAGGGGATCTATTCATGGACGCCCGGCAGCGGCGCGGTGAAACCGCTGAAGCGCGTCTCGGGCGATCGCTTCAAGGAGTGCGAGCTGCTGGGGCAGCGCCTGATCTGCGTGCATGAAACGCGCACGCAACCGGCTCACATCGCCAGCATCGATACCCGCTCCGGACGCACGTCGGTCCTGGCCGATTTCAATCCCGAGCTCAAGAACCTGCGCCTGCCCAAGGTCGAGCGCTTCGAGTGGGATGCGCCGCCGGACACCCTGGAGCTGGGCTATTCCAAGCGAGCTTACGGCTACATTGTGTATCCGCCGGACTTCGATCCGAAGAAAAAATACCCTGTCGTGATCGCTCCCTATGCAGCGCAGGGTTTCATCCGCGGCGACGTCGGCGACGAACAGCCGCTCATGGTTCTGGCGGCCAGCGGCTTCGTCGTTCTCGACACGGCATTCCTCTATCCCATGGGCAGCATGGGCACCGATGATGACGTCACGATGTACCAGAAGAGGTATTCCGCCGAGCACGGCTTTCCCCACATGACCATGCTTCTGGGATCGACGATGGGCGGCCTGGACGCGGCCGTGGCGCGCGGCTGGGTCGATGAGAAGCGTGTGGGCATGGGAGGATTGAGCCAGGGAGCGATGACCTCCTTGTACGCACTGCAGAAGCTCGATCGTTTGTCCGCGGTCTCGGTCAGCGGCCCCAGCTGGTCGCAGCTCGAGGTGTATCTCGAAATGAACGGCGCAGCGCAGGAGTGGCTACGCACGCCGAAGCGGCCTGAAGCCGCCGAGTATTGGGCGCAGATCGATCTGGCCGACCATATCGATCAGGTCGAGGCCCCGATCCTGATGCACCTGGCCGACCGGGAATCGGTCGGCGCATTGCGGCTGCATTACCGTCTGCGCGATGCGCAGAAGCCTGTCGACGCCTTCATTTTTCCGGACGAGTATCATCAGAAGTGGCAGCCCGCGCACCGCTATGCCATCTACAACCGCAATCTCGACTGGTATCGGTTCTGGTTGCAGGACTACGAGGATCCGAGCCCGGCCAAGGCCGATCAATATCGGCGGTGGCGAGCCCTGCGCGAGTTGCAGTGTCGCAATCCGCGTTCGCTTCGCGACTACTGCGCTGACATCGATAAGGAGTGAGGCACGGCGGTGCTCTGCGCCGCGCCCGACCATTTTTGTAACCAGGCCTCCGCCGCCAGATAGCACAGCAGAATAGGGGCCGGCACCACGAGCGCAGGCTCGGGCGCGGCGAGGCAGGCATCGAGCCGCGCACGATCCAGGTAGCCTTGTTCTACCAGCAGGCCGTCGAGCAGCCGCTCGCGAAACAAGCTTCTATGGCGCTTGATGATCTGCTGGTAGAACGAGTTGCCCGACCCCTTGACCTGGCGTTTGCGGATCTCGGCGGGCAACACGTCCGCGAACGCGCGCCGTGCCAATCCGCGGCTGATGCCACCGACGAGTACGGTGCTGGTCGGAATCCTCAACATCGTCTCCCAGACCGGCAGGGAGTTCAGCGGATCGATGTGGTCAGCGTACCTGCCGCTGTCGAAAACGTAGTCGTACCAGGCCGACCAGGTCAGGCCTTTGATGTGATCCTTCTTGCCGGGCGGCAGCGCGGCGCGTGAGATTCGCCTGGCGAGCTCGCTTTCGAAATCCTGACTGCTCAGGCCCGCGCTCAGCTCGGCGCTGACCAGTGTCGGCAGACTGAGAATGGCCATGGGAGTGACATACGGACGCCGCAGCAGGCCGTGACGAACGGTCTTGCCCAACACGGACCATAGCGACTCCTTGCTGAGCCGCGTGGTCGCGAGGATCTGCTCCCACAGGCCGCGCCCCAAGCCATGCAGATACGCCTGGTCCAGGGCGGGCAGGGGTTGGATCGTGGCCTGGAACACCGAGTCGCCCGCCTGCCCCGAAAAGAAGGCCTGGGTACCGCGGCTGCTGATCAGATCGAGCTGGATGTCCTCCAGTTCCATCACCGTGAAGTACATGTTGGGGTTGACCGTCGGCGCGGTATCCCAAAGCCGCGTCAGGTCCATGGCGAGCTCCCGCTGCCGCTGGATCAGCTCGGTGCGCCATCGTTCGGCGACCATTCGCGCGAAGTATCTTTCGTCTCCACCGCCGACGATCGCACGAATCCTCTCCGCGGTCTTGCGGTCGGTGCCTGGAATCACCACCTGCTCCTGGCCCGATTCCATGTCGATACAAACATTCAAATAGCTGACCCTCGCCGGCGAGGGAACCTGCGCCAGGCAGCCGGCGACGATGGAAGAGTCGAGTCCGCCGGAAAGCCGCAGTGTGATGTCGTCGTAGCAGGAAGCCCATGCGTTGATGGTGTCCTGTACAGTCGTACGCAGCGTGCTGGTCGCGGCATCCAGTTGATCGAGATCCGCTGCGCTGGCGATCTCGACCGGATCCCACAGCACCGAGCGCGTCATGCGCCCATGGGAGAATGTGAGGCGATCTGCGCTCGGCAGCGGTGTCACGCCCTCGATGCCGGTCGCTTCGCGAGTGAGACCGCTGAACAGCAGCCAGCGAACGAGATACTGACGATCGATGCTGTAGCGAAGCGGCAGCAGGCGAACGCAGTCCTCGATGTGAGAAAAGAAGATGTCGACGCCTTTGAAGCGCGTGTAGTAGCCGGGCATGCTGCCGAGCGGATCGCGGAACACGTGGTGGCTGGCGCTGTTCGCATCATGCAGTACGGCGAAGTAGGTGCCCCAGTAGTGATCGACCAGATACTTGCCGCCGCTATTGACGATCTCGCGTGCGCTTGCATCGTTGAAGTCGATCCGCGGCGTCGTCGTATAGTCGCCCTGACGCCGATCGAAGAGTCTTCCCAACACCACGCCGCCCCCGTTTGGTAACAGGTACGCCTCGGCCGAGCCGTGCCGCATGCCTGTGTGCATCACGAACATTCCGGATGCGTCGCGGGCGCTGACCCATCCGGCAGGTTTGCTGCCGGAGCTCAGGCCGAAGGATTGAAAGGTCCGCACGCTTTCGAGGTTGAGCGGATCCCAGAGCATGGCGAGATAGCGTTGCATGGCCGTGTCCTTGGCGGGTTACGCGTTGCTGACTTCAGATCGTCATGATGGGTGTGAAACCGGCTGCCGTTTCCACGTCTTCGTTGTAAATGAACTGCCCCTGTTGTACCCAGCAATGGGCGCCCCACGGTTCGAGCCGGACCGCGAACACCCAGGTGGGAAAGATCCGGTAGCGCGCGAGAAATTCGATCAGGGCCAACGAGTCGAACAGGCAGAGATAGTTGCGCGGGAACAAGCCTCTGAGCGTATGAAACACTGCCGTCAGATCACGGGCCGCGTCCATGTCGAACGAGCCTTCCGTGCCATGACGTGCTTTGCGCCGTTCCACGGCTTTCACTGTATGCTCGATCCGCTGCCAGCGAAGTCGTGCCGCGGCGGTAGTGCACGCGGCGATGAAGGAATAGAAATGCGAGATGCGCAGTCGTACTCGCGGCTCGGACTCCGGATCGATCAGGGGTTCCAGCGCGACTTCTGCCTGCGTTGGACGGATGCTCTTGCCATGGCTTGGATCGGTGACCAGCAGCCCGCCGGTGAGCAATTCCTGCAAGGCATCTGCGGCTTCCGGTCGTGCCTCGTCCAGTCGTCCGCTGGGCACGAGCGCCTTCAAGACCGCTGCGGTTGGCCCGTTGATCAGCGTGTAGTCGTCCTGCTTCAGGTCGAGAAATACGAGGTCATCGCCACGCCGGCAGAAGTGGACGTGCAGCGGAAGGAAATATTCGGCCATAGCAACCTGCGCGAGAGTGCCATCCTGAGCAAGCGGGGCGCACCGCTCATCCAGCAATGCGCCCCGCCCGGTCACGTTGTTGGCAAATGCCAACCGTGATTACACCGGGAGCAACGGCTGCGCGAGCTGTTCACCGGGAACCACACTCTTCACGCCCTTGGTCTCTTTGGAAACCTTACCCAGCTTGATCATGGTGCTACTCCTTTGCTTGTTCGCCACCCTAGGTGATGGCGCGGCGAGGATGCGTTTGGTTGCAAGCCGCCTACAAGGGCTGGCCGGAGCGTCATGACACGGATGAGGCGCAGCTACAGCTACTACGCATGCGTACAGCGCAACATGCATGCCCGCATATATCGTTGCGCTGCAGGAAAAAATGCATGACGACTCGCCGGGTTACGGAGTTAACGAGCATGAAACTCACGATACCGTCGCCGTTCATGCCCCGGTCTTCGCTACTGGCAGCAATGACTTGCCCTGCACGAATGTGCGCGGGTGACAGTCTTTGATTGTTTGCATTCGCAAGGAATGCCCTGGGCATGCGACGTGGATTTACTCACGGAAGCGGTGTGTGCTACCAAGTAGCCTCTGTGACAGTGCTCGCTATCGCCGTGAAAGGAGTCTACGGTGGCTGCAAATCTTCTCTCGGATCAGGACGTTATCGGGCAGTTGCCGCCCTGGTTGCAGCACTGGCTGGAGCTGGAGCGCTTCCACCTGCACCGGGCGGACAGGTATCAGGACCGCTCGCGCGATCCCGGTTTCGAGGTCCGCTACCTGCCTCAGCATGCGGCTGCGTTCAGGTTACCGTGCTTCTGGGTACCGCGAAGATCGCTTCAGGTGTACGGCCGTCAGACGGCGGCGGGTGAGCTTGATTTCTTTGCAGGCAGTGGCGCAGACGAGCGCGTGCTGATCCCGATACATCCATCCGCGATCGATCACTACCGCACGTTCCTGGCAGACGCCGGTGCCGAGGATGCAGCGAAGCGAGGACAGTGCATCTGGGCCTTGCCCACTTCGAGCACCAGGACACTGCTCGTGTGGCAGGACCAGGCGCCGCAGACCGCCGTGTTCGTCAAGACTTCGCTGCATTCGCCCTTGTTCGGTGACCGCCGCCTGCTGGCGAAATCAGTGGGCCGCAGCGTGGGTTTGTCCGGGTTGGTGCAAGGCGAACGGGAGGAATTGCCCGACGCGCTGAGCTGTCTGCGGGAGCCGGTTGGTTTCGCGCCGCGCTCGTCACCCGAGCTCGGCGGCGCCGTGATTCGCTCGATTCCGCCGCACATCAAACAAGGGCACATCCGCGTCGCGCCGCTGTTTTCGCTGTTGGGCGGTGACGGCGATCGAGTGCCGCTGCTGCTGACCCTGCTGGAGCGCAGCGGTATGCAACCGCTGCAATGGTTGGAACAAGTGCTGTGTGCTCCGTTCGCTAGGCTGTGGGCGGAATTGTCGTTGGGTCGCGGCTTGATCCTGGAGGCGCATGGCCAGGATCTGCTGCTGCAGCTGACTCCGGACCTGGCAGCGGTCCGCGGTTTTCTTTACAGAGATTTCGAAGGGCTGCAGGTGGATTGGGAGTTGCGCCGACAACGCGGCTGGCCAACACCCGCGAACATGCCGCACGACTGGTCGTGGCGTGAAACCTACGACAGCTGGAATTATCCCTTGAGCGATCTCGTCTGGTACAAGTGGTGGATCAGCCTGTTCAATTATCTGCGGCTGGTGTTGTTCGAAGTCGAAACGTCGCTGCGAGAATGGCACGACGGCGGCCTGGTGCGCGGGCCCAAGTGCGGCGAAGGCGAGCTGACGATGCTTTTCTCGCGCCACCTGTTCGCGGCTATCGAGCGGCAGTTCAACCAGTCCCCGGGTGCGCCGTATGACGTGCTTGGCTCGTTGAATCGTTTCCTCATCCAGCTGAAGCAGCTCAGGAGAGCGTCGATGCAGGGCCCGCCAGGTGGGGCCATCGACCGCGGGTGATCGCCGCCCGGCGAGCGCGCGACTTCCCGAAGCAGCCGGACTCATTCTTTATACATAGCTCTGACTTTATACATGCTCTTATAGATAGCTCCCGGTCCAGGCCCAGCCTGGACGACTCAGCCATCGCACCGTCTGGAAGATTGCAACGTTTGAGCTTCCGCAGAGGGCGGAGTGCTACCCGTCAGCAATCGCCCGGGGTCAGTGCATTGCGGCATTCACCAGGGGTTTGGGATGAGGTTTTTTCCACGCTGGCACGTCTGAATAATAGGTCACCGCGCGGCCGTCATACTGCCCGCAGGCCAGGGCTCTCATTCTGGAACGACGATGAAATAGACAAGGTCCGGCGAATGAGCACGGTACAAGCCAGTCAGCATCCCCGTGTTTCCATGTCCAGCCTGGCCGGCCGAGCTCTCGCGAGTCTTCCCATTCCGTCGCGGGAAGATTTGTGCCGTCAGGCGACCGCCGGTGCTTCGCGCGCCGCGCTGGAAGCGCTGTTCGAGAAACGTTTCGGAGAGCAGCCGGACGTCGAGCGCACGCGCTTCTTGTTTTTCGCGGCGCCGATGCTGCGCCGCTTGGTGATTCGTGCCGCGGATCCAAAGGAAGTGGTGGCGGGCACGGAGATCAGTTTTGCCGACGTGAAATCCTGGCTGGACTGGCTGGACTCCATGGACCCGCTGTGCGCTCGAATGATCGATTTACGGTATTTCGGGGGGCTGACCGTCAAGGAAACCGCGAAGCTGCTCGATCTGCCGCCGGCCGCGATCCTGCGGGAGCTGCGTTTCGCGCGGTCGTGGCTGCGTCTGAAGATCATCGAAGAACCGGCGACCTCATGATTGTCTGGTAACTGGCGCTTTTTGTCGGGCGCTGGCATTCGACCGCTTGTAATCGACCGTGTCGGACGGCATGTAGGGTGCCCTACACCCTTCCGCGGGAGCGGGGTCATTTGCGACGCGGTTTTCTCATCATGCTGGCCATCCTTGGCCTGCTGCATGCATATATCGGCTTGCGGCTGCTGCCGGCGTTGTCTGTCGGAGTAGCCGGCCAGATCGTGGGTGCGCTGCTGCTCGCCGGCTCCTGGGTGTTGATTCCATCGGGCATCGGGGCACGATCGAGGCGGCGGCGCTCGGCGGGAGCGGACGGGTTGCAGTGGTCCGCGCTGATCGCGATGGGATTGTTCTCTTCGCTGTTCGTATTCACCCTGTTGCGTGATGTTTCATTGCTCATCGCCATGCTGTTTACACCAGCTGCGATGGCCAGCCATGTGCAGCAGGCTACGGCGTGGATCGTGGTGGGCGCCGCCGGGTTTGCGACCCTGGTGGGATATATCAATGCTCGACGAGTTGCACGTGTGGTGCACGTCGATGTTCCGATCGCCAATCTACCGGCGGCGCTTAACGGTTTTGCTATCGCGCAGATCAGCGATGTGCACGTAGGCCCGACGATCCGACGCAACTACGTCGAAGGCATCGTCGCCGCGGTGAATCGACTGGAAGCCGATGCGATTGCCATCACGGGCGATCTGGTCGATGGCAGCGTGCGTGAACTGGCGTCGCAAGTCGAGCCCTTGTCTCAGCTGCGAGCGAAGCACGGGACGTTCTTCGTAACCGGCAATCACGAGTACTACTCTGGCGAGCGCGCGTGGACGAACGAGCTGCGTCGCCTGGGAATGCGCGTGTTAGTGAATGAGCACGTCGTAGTTGCTCACGGCGCAGCGAAGCTGGTGATCGCTGGCGTGACTGACTACAGTGCGCATCACTTCGATCCGGTCAATCGGAGCGATCCCGCCGCCGCGTTGGCCGACGCGCCTGATGATGCGGGAGCGAAGATATTGCTGGCGCATCAGCCGCGCTCGGCGCCGGCCGCGGCGGCCGCGGGGTTCGATCTGCAGTTGTCCGGCCACACGCATGGTGGCCAGTTCTGGCCTTGGAATTTTTTCGTGCGCTTCCAGCAGCCATTCACCGCCGGACTGGACCGTCTTGGCTCGCTGTGGATCTATACCAGTCGCGGCACGGGTTATTGGGGGCCGCCGAAACGTTTCGGCGCGCCATCGGAGATCACGTGCATCAGATTGGTCGGCGGTTAGCGGTTAGCGGTTAGCGGCTGGTTCGGAAGAGAAGCGATTCCGCGTCCTTTCTCGCTAACCACTAACCACCAACCGCTAACCGCTAACTCCGCCGATCCAGGTTTCCAGCACGTTGATGCCTTCATCCACCAGCACCAGGTCGGCGCGATAGCCGGGCTCGATGCGGCCGAGCTCGCACTCCAGGCCCAGGAAAGTGGCAGGGTAGAGGCTGGCCATGCGTGACGCCTGGACCAGGTCCACTTCGAGCATCTCGAGGGAATTGCGGACCGCCGTCGCCATGTCGATGTCCGAACCCGCCAGGCGTCCATTTTCATCGACCAGCGTATTGTCGTAGGCCACCGAGATCGGCCGGCCCTGGAGACGAAATGTCTTGTTCGGTGCGCCCACCGTTGGCATCGCGTCGGTGACGAGCATGAAACGATCGCGCCGCTTGCTGCGCATTGCAATCCTGAGCACGACAGGATCGACGTGATGACCGTCGACGATCACGCCGCACCAACTGTCCTCGTCATCGAGCGCCGCCCCGACCGCACCCGGCTCGCGGCCAGTGAGTGGTGACATCGCGTTGAACAGATGCGTGAAGCCGGTCAGCCCATGATCGAGCGCCGTGCGAATTTCGGCATATGTGCCATTGGTATGGCCCGCGGAAACGATGACGCCCGCATCTTTGAGCTTGCGAATGATCTGCGGCGTGGTGCGCTCCGGCGCGAGGGTGACGAGCGTCTTGCCGCCTTTCAACGAAGTGAGCAAACCCAGTGCATCTTCGTTCAGCCAGCGCAGCTTGGTCTCGTCGTGCACGCCCTTGCGCGCTTCGTTCAAGAACGGGCCTTCGATGTGAATGCCGAGCACCCCTGGCACGCCGCTTTCGATGGCGTCCTGAGTGGCCTTTACCGCGCGCGATACGACATCCAGATCGTCGCTGATCAATGTGGGCAGAAAGCCTGTGGTGCCGAAGCGTCGATGGGCGCGGCCGATTTCACGAATCGACGCGACGCTGGGATCGTCGTTGAACAGCACACCACCACCGCCATTCACCTGCACGTCGATGAAGCCCGGCAACAACGTCTGGCCGCGCAGGTCGTGCGTGATATCGGCGCTCCACGGCGAGGTCTTCGATACGACTTGCTGGATATGCGTGCCTTTGATGAGCACCACCTGGTCTTCGGCCCATCCCGAGTCTCGCAGCACGCGGCCGTTGACGAGCGCCAGTGTCATCACAGCGTCTCGGTCACTTTGTTGAGATGCGGCGGGCGATCGGGATCCAATCCGCGCGCAGGTGCGAGCGCTGCGATCATCCGATAAAAACTCTGCACCATGAGCAGCGGCTCGACTACGGGATGCGACTCAAGCGCCGGCAGATTGATGGCATTCGTGACGGTTGGGCCGGCGATGAGAACATCTGCGCCGCGCGCCACGAAATCGGCGGCGAGTTTCTCGATCCCGCCGCGGCTTTCGTCATTCTGCGAAAAGATCAGCACGGGGAAGCCGCGGCCCACCAGTGCCATCGGGCCATGCTTTACTTCCGCCGCACTGAATGCTTCCGCGTGCAGGCCGCAGGTTTCCTTGAACTTCAGCGCTGCTTCTTGCGCGATGCCCAGCCCGAAGCCACGGCCCAGTACGAACAAGTTGTTTGCCCGCTGCAGCAGCGGCACCACTGCGTTCCAGTCCAGATTCCAAGCCTGTTGCAGCTGATCCGGCGCGCGCATCAACGAATCGATCAACGTTTGATCGGAGGTCCAGCACGCCACCAGGTGCACGATGGCGCTCAGCGATGCGATGTAGGATTTGGTTGCCGCCACGCTGGTCTCGGGCCCGGCGTTCAATGCGATCGTGTGATGTGCCAGCGCCGCAAGCGGTGAATCGGGCGAATTGCACAACGCGATGACGCACGCGCCGTTGCGCTTCGCGTTCTCGGCGGAGGCGAGCAGATCGGGGCTCTTGCCGGATTGCGAGATCACCAGGAAGAGCACGCCGCGCATGTCCGTCTGAGCGTTGTACAGCGAGCTCATCGACGGCGAGAACGAGGTTGTCAGCAGTTTGGTGTGCGATTCGATCAGGTACTTCGCGAATGTGGCAGCGTGGTCGGAGCTGCCGCGCGCGCAAGTCACAACTGCGCGGGGACTCATCTCTCGCAACAGCGTGCCGATGTGGCGAACGCTGGCCGCGTTGTTTTCCAGCTGGCCGCGCACTACGCTGGGCGCTTGTGCGGCTTCGCTGAACATGCGGCTGTCCGGGCTCATGAGGATGCGCTGAGCTCGGCGACGAAGTCATAGATGTCGCCGCGATAGTACGATTGGGAAAACTCGACGGCACGGCCATCCTTGAGAAAGCCGACGCGCTCTACCAGCAGGCCCGCGTCTTTCTCCTGTGCTTTCAACAACTGGGCCTGCTCCGCGGTGAGCAACACTGCGCGTAATCGCTGAAGCGCGCGCACCGGGCGATTGCCGGTGCGTTCCAAAGCTTCGTACAGCGATGTTTCCACCGATTCCACCGATGGCAAGCAATCGGCGAGCACGGTCGCGTACTCCAGCGCCATCGGCGCGTCGTCCGCGTAACGAATTCGGCTGAAACGATAAACGGGCGTGCCGGGGCTGGAGCGCAGCGTAAGTGACTCACCCGGAGTCACGGTGCCTGCCGCTCGATCGAGCCACACGCTGCGTGGCTTGCGCCCTCGCGCGCGCATGTCTTCGGAGAACGAGGTGAGCTTGGCGAAATTCTTTTCGACGCGATTGGTTACGAACGTGCCCGAGCCTTGCTTGCGGATCAGCAGTCCTTCCTCGACCAGTCCGTCGATGGCCTTGCGCACCGTGATGCGCGAGACGTTGAGCTCTTCGGCGAGATCGCGCTCGGGCGGTAGCGCGTCGTCGGCGCCCAGGACGCGATTTTCGATGGCCAGCCGCAGCTTGCGCTGCAGTTGCTGGTACAGCGGCAGGGTGCTGGCTTCATCGAGTGGCTGCAGATGCTCGGCTAGCGGGCTCAAACCCCTCTCCTCGGTAAGGGAACGGCACGTCGTGGTGCAGTGACGAAGCAAAAGATGCCATTTGAGCATGACCAATGCAATACCAATAGGCTATCGATAGCTGACTTCTGGTCATCTAACTGTCTGTCATGCCAATAAAAACTCGCCTGAAAAAGAAATGGTATTGGCGGGGCTTGGCATTTTGGGGGTACTGGTACTATATTGGACCCATATTGGTCTGATCAGCAAAACAAAGGGGTAGGGAGCATGAGCAAGCGAAGCACGACTCTGATCGGCGCGGCCGTCGCCCTGGCACTGTTGAAGCAGACGGCGCCTGTGCAGGCCCAATCCACCGGCTCCAGCGAAATCGAGGAGGTGGTCGTCACTGGCATCCGAGCCAGCTTGCGAGAGTCGATGGAGACCAAACGCGAAGCGGTCGGCGTCGTCGACGCTCTCACCGCCGAAGACGTCGGCAAATTCCCAGACAAGAACCTGGCGGAAGCTCTGCAACGCGTCCCCGGCATCGTGATCAACCGCGAATTCGGCGAAGGCGAACGCATCAACCTGCGCGGCACCGGTTCGAATCTGACGCGCACTCTGCTCAACGGCCATGCCCTGGCGACCGCCGACTGGTTCATTCTCGATCAGCTCAACAGCACGCGCAGCTTCAACTATCTCATGCTGCCGGCCGAAGTCATCGGCAAGGTCACCGTGGCCAAATCGCCGCAGGCGGACTTCGAGGAGGGCGGCATTGGCGGAACGATCGATGTGGCCACTCGCAATCCGCTCGACATGAAGCCCATGTCGACCTACCTCTCGGCGCAAGGCGCGTACACCGAGCTGGCGGACGAGTTCGACCCGCAAGTCTCCGGGCTCTTCAGCTGGCGCAACGATGACAGCACGCTCGGCGTGATGGTGTCGGCTTTGTATCAGGAGCGAAACATCCGGCGCGATGGCGTCGAAGTGCTCGGTTACGAGAATGTCCAGGTGGCCGGCGACACCGTGTTGTTTCCGTCGATGATCGGGTCGGCGCTGTTCAAGCAGGAGCGCATCCGTTCGGGCGGCAACTTCGGTGTGCAGTTCCGGCCCAGCGAGGCGATCGATATCAACGTCACCGGTCTGTACTCGCGCTTCGAAGCCGACAACTCCAATCAGAACTTCATCGCCTGGGGCACGCGCGCACTGAGTGGCGCGGCTGGCGTTCCGGGTTGTCCGCCGGGCGGTACGCTCACGAACCCTGTGATCCAGGATGGCACCGTCGTGGCCGGCCGCGTTTCCTCTTCGATTGGCGGCACTTGCGATTTCGGTGCCGTGTACGACGCGATCAAACGCTTCGCCACCGCCGAGACCCGCAACATCGACTTCGACATGAACTTCCGGCCGAACGACTCGCTGACGCTGCACATGAAGGTCGGTTACACCGATGCCGAGGGCAATACCGATGCGCAGCCATTCGTCGAATTCGGCGCGCCGGGCGTGTTCGAATACGACCTGCGCGGCAAGGCGCCCCGCTTCAGCTTCGTGCCCAACGCCGATGGCGAGGTGGTCGACCCGAACGATCCGGACGATGTCAGCCTGATCTTCAGCTCGCTGCACCAGATCCTGAACGACGATGAAGAAACCTACGTCTATGCCGATGCGCTCCAGGAAGTGGAGTGGGGTCCGGTGAGGTCGGTCAAGGTCGGCGCCAAGCACACCGACCACCAGCGCGACCTGGTGTTCAATGCCACCACGTATGGCGGCTTCCACGTGCCGCTGAATGGTTTGTCCGGAGATGTGTTCGCCGGCGGCTCGACGCCGGGCGATTTCCTCGATGGCGTGGGCGGCGGCCTGTTCGATCGTTATTGGTCGCCGGACTTCAACACGGTCGAGGATCGGCTGTTCGCCAATTTGCGCAATACGCAGCGCTTCTTCTATCCGGCGCAGAGCTTCGCGGTCGGCGAGAAGGCCTGGGCCGGTTATGTGATGGCGAACATGGAAGGCGACAAGTGGCGCGGCAACGTGGGTGTGCGCTATGTCCGCACGGAGCAAACATCCGAAGGCGCGCAGCTTCGCGAGGATGGTGCGATCGCCAATCCGTTCGGCCGTTACAACGCGCTCAAGATCGAGCGCACCTATGACGATGTGTTGCCGAGCTTGAACGTCGCCTTCGACCTCACCAATGAGCTGGTGCTGCGCTTTGCGGCCGCCAAGGTCATGGCACGGCCGGATTTCACCGACGTTGCCCCGCGCTCGTCGCTGAACATCGGCGCGTTGACTGGCAGCTCCGGCAATCCGGATCTCGATCCGTATCGCGCCAACCAGGCCGACATTTCGCTGGAATGGTACCGCGACAACGATTCCATCATCGCCGCTGCGGTGTACTACAAGGACATCAAGTCGTTCATCACCGACCGGCCGGTGACCCAGCTGGTCACGATCCAGACCGGGACACCGTCGGCGGCCTGTACGCCGACCGGGCAGACGGATCTGTACAACTGTCCGTTCACCATCAATCAGCGTTCCAACGGCGGGGGCGGCAAGATCCAGGGCCTGGAGCTGTCGGTGACGCAACCCATCTGGGGCAACTTCGGCATCAACGCCAACTACACCTACTCGGATGCGGAAGCCGACAGTGGCGACCCGATTCCGGGCAACTCGGAAGATACGTTCAATCTGGCGGCCTACTACGAGAACCAGAGAATGAGCGCGCGCCTGTCGTATACGTACCGCTCGGAGTTCTTCGTGACGTTCGATCGCTCGACCCAGCTGAACCAGAAGGCGCTCGAATCGGTCGACGCTTCGTTGGTGGTCAACGTGCTGGACAACGTCGCGCTGACCCTCGATGCCATCAATCTCACCGAGGAGGAGATCGAGCAGTACGCCACCATCGAAACGCGGCCGCGCGCGATCTATGACAACGGTCGCGTCTTCTATGCGGGTGTGCGGTTGAAGTTCTAGCGGGAGGCGGCGTCCGGGCGGGCTGCAACCCCGCCCGGATGCGGTTGGCGGTTGGCGGATAGTGGTTGGTGAAGAATGATTTCTGCTCTCTTACGAACCGCCAACCGCTAACCGCCAACCGCCGAGTACCCTCTGGCCTGCAGCAGCGGCTGCAACTGCGGAACGAACGGTGCCAGCTGCCGCGCGTAATTGCGGTGGCGTCCGACCGAGCGGTCGTTCAGCCGCTCGGTGACCTGCGCATAGCTTGGCGTCGGCGCATAGCGCCGGTTCTGGTGAAAGTTCAAGGTCGCGCTCTCGAACGGCAGTTCCAGGAACTCCAGCAGCCGGGCCGTTTCGCCCTGCTGGTCGGCGATGAAACTCTCATAACTCAGGACCCATTCCAGATTCGAATCCCCCGTCGGCTGCTCGCGAGCGTAGTGCGCGTCCAGATCGGCCACGGCCAGCAGGTGATGCACGATGTCCTCGATTCGATAGCCGCAGTTGAAACCATGGGTCATGTTATGCGACAGCATGGAGACGCAGACATCCAGCGGATGGCGTATCACACGCACGAGCCTGGCGCGTGGGAAGGCCATGCGCAGCAGCGGCAGCCAGATCTCGTTGAAGGGCATCTTGTCGGTGAAGAAAAGTTTGCCGGGCGCGGTGAGCCCATACTGCTCGGCGCGCGCGAAGTAATAGTCACGAAAGATGGTCGCTGCCCAGCGCCGGTCGGCGGCGCACACCCGCGCCAGATTGTCGGGAAACGATTCGGGGCCGGCGAACTGGTTCAACGAGAACTGTCTCAGCTCGCCGAGAAACGGCAGCTCTCCGCCGGCGCGCACGGCCGAATGACTGGCCAACACCTGTTCGATCAGCGTTGTGCCCGAGCGCGGGAAGCCGACGATGAACACGGGTTGCGGCACGTCCGAACGCACCGAGGCGCTCGGCAATTCGCGAAACGTGCTAGCGACGAAAAAGCGTTTCAGCTTCGCGAAGAATGTTTCTACGCCCTCGGCGTTGTAGGTCAGGCCACCGGTCTCGGCGGCCAGCCGTTGTTTGCCCAGCACCAGATCGTTCCAGGCTTCATCGTAACGGCCCAGCCGATCCAGCAGCCGGCCGCGTTCGAGGCGCGCATCGCCACTGAGCCTGGCGGCGCCGTCGAGCAGCGCCAACGCTTCGTGCGGTTTGCCGAGTCGCGACAAATGATTGGCTCGCAGCAAGTTGATGTCGCTGCCCGGCGATGCCGCGGCCGCTCTTTCCAGCAGTTCCCACGCGCGCGGCATGTCGTTGGTGACTTCACAAAGTTTGGACCAATGCGCCAGCGTCTTGAGGTTGCCCGGATCGAGCGCATCGGCACGCGCAAAGCACGGCTCTGCTTCATCCGTGCGGCCTTGTTTCATCAGGTTCAGCGCCAGGTTGGCCAGGAACATCGGTTGTTCGCCGCCGACCTCGATCGCCCGGCGGAAATGCCACTCGCCCGAGGGCAGATCGTTCTGCTCGGACAGCAGCGTGCCGAACAGATTGTGAGCTTGGGCGTTCAGAGGATTGACGTGCAGGGCCGTGCGCGCCAGCGTATTCGCATCGCCCATGCGGCCCATGGTCACCAGCAGCTCGATGAGCTCGTTGTAGGCCCAGTCGGTGCGCGGCTCGCGGGTGAGTACCGACTTGAGAGTTTCTGCCGCGGCGCGCAGATTGCCGTCACGCCGCAGCGCTTCAAATTTGGACCATGATGGATGCGAGGCAGCGGAGGAATTCATGATCGGTGAGCTCGAGCCGCGGGAGTATCGACAGTCGCAGCATACTGCGCTCGCTGCGTTCAGCAAGCGCAGCGGATTGATGTCCGTCGCCGCCGTCGCGCTGACGCTGTTGATGCTTTCAGGCTGCGGCCACTCAGAGCAGCTGTCCTCCGCTCGGATCGATACGCCTGTGAACGTCATACCGGCGCCCGGCAGTGTCGAGCGTGGCGAGGGTAGGTTCATGGTCACGGACGGCACTCAGCTGGCTTTTGGCGACGGCGCCGAGGGCAAGCGCATTGCTGAATATGTCAGCGACCTGGTTCGACGCACCTATGGTGTCGGCCTTGGCTCTTCCGGCAACACTGGCAACGGCGTCATCCAGTTCGAGCTGGCCGCAGGTACGAGTGTCACTGGCCCGGAAGGCTATTCGCTGGTTGCTACACCGGAGCGGATCGTCGTCTCCGCCCATGATGCGCGCGGTCTTTTCTATGGCGCGGTCACCCTGTGGCAGCTCATGAGTCAAGGCGAAGGCGGCCTGCAAGTTCCGGCCGTCACAATCAAGGATTCGCCGCGCTTTGATTGGCGAGGTTTGATGCTCGATTCGGCTCGTTACTATCAGCCGCCGGAGTTCATTCGCAAGCTCATTGATTTAATGGCGCTGCATAAGCTGAATGTGCTGCATTGGCACCTCACCGACGACCAGGCCTGGCGCATCGAGATCAAGAAATATCCGCGACTCACCGAAGTGGGCGCATGGCGTGTTGCGGCAGGGCCAGCCGCCGCCGCGGACATCGATCCGGCCACCGGCAAGCCGCGCCTGTACGGCGGTTACTATTCTCAAGACGAAGTGCGCGAGATCGTGGCGTACGCTGCTTCCCGCAATATCACCATCGTCCCGGAAATCGACATGCCGGGTCATGCGAGTGCCGCCATCGCTGCTTATCCACGGCTCGCGGCGTCGTCCAAGCCCTCGCCGCAGGTGCCGGCCGATTGGGGCATCTATTCCAGCCTGTTCAATGTCGAAGAGTCGACGCTGACATTCCTGGAGGACGTGCTCGACGAAGTCGTGTCGCTGTTTCCGGGGGCGTACATTCACATTGGCGGCGACGAGGCCGTCAAGGACGAATGGAAAGCTTCGCCGCGTGTGCAGGCTCGCATGCGAGAGCTTGGCGTCAAGGATGAACACGAGTTGCAAAGTTACATCGTCCAGCGCATGGAGAAGTTTCTCAGTAGCAAGGGCCGCCGGTTGATCGGCTGGGACGAAATTCTCGAAGGCGGACTGGCACCGAATGCCACAGTGATGTCGTGGCGTGGCATCGATGGCGCGGTGGCCGCGGCGTCGGCGGGACACGACGCGGTGCTTTCGCCGCACCCGACGTTGTACTTCGACCATCGTCCGTACGACGTGCCGCGTCCGCCGGGCCGCGGTCGCGTCATTACGATAGAGGAAGTGTATGCATTCGATCCCGCGCCCGCGGCGCTGAGCGAGGAGCAGCGCAAGCACATTCTCGGCGTGCAGGCGAACATCTGGACCGAGCACATTCGCACGCCTGATCGGGTCGAATTCATGGCCTTTCCACGCGCTGCCGCGATTGCGGAGGTCGCGTGGTCGCCGGTCAAGGATTGGGACGGATTCTCGGCGCGGCTGCCGGCACTGTTGGATCGCTACAAGGCCCTCGGCGTGCGCTTCGCGCAGCCGGCGCCATCACGGCCGCTCGATCCATTCCGACGCACGAGTCACGAGCTGTCCTTGTGTAGTGACAAAATTCCGTTGTCGCTGGAGGACGATGCGCCTGTCGATTCGCAAGGCGGCGAGCGTGCCGTTTTCCTGGTCGACATCATGCAACCCTGCTGGCTGTTCAAGGCGGCGGATCTTTCCAAAGTGACGTCGCTGGTTGCGTCGGTTGGGCAGGTACCCTTCAACTTTCAGATCGGCGACGCCGTAACAGCCATCGAGCTGCAGGCGCCCGCCACCGCGGTGGGCGAGTTGGAAGTGCGACTCGATGATTGCAATGGCGAGCGAGTCGCCGTGTTGCCGCTGGCGCCGGCCGTGGGCAACTTTGCCGTCACCAAGCTGCCGGTTGCGAAGATCGCCCCCCGCGAAGGCAGGCACGATCTGTGTTTCACGTTTACTCGCAAGAGCGTGGACCCGATCTGGGTCATCGATTCGGTTCAATTACAAACGAGCTCGGCAGGGGAGGCGGAATGAGGGGCTGGGCATGCTGAGGTTGCATTCTCCCTTGCGGGGCTGGTGCGCGCGGCTGGACGAAACGCCGGACGAGGTGTTCGCGCAGCGGTTGTTGGGCGACGGCGTCGCCATCGATCCTACCGGCGACACGCTATACGCGCCCTGCGATGGCGAGATCGTTTCGGTAGCGACTTCCCGGCACGCGGTCGCTCTTCGTGCCGAGAATGGCGCGGAGATTCTGCTGCACGTCGGCATCGATACCGTAGCGCTGGGCGGGCAGGGATTTCAGGCACTCGTCCAGGCGGGCGAGCGCGTCAAGCGCGGACAGCCGCTGTTGAAGTTTGATCTGGACGTATTGGCGCGCGGCGCGAAGAGTCTGATTACGCCGATATTGATCACCAATGGCGACCAGTTCTCGGTGGCCGAAGCCTGCGTTGGAATGAGCGTGGAGGTTGGTGACGCGCTTTTGAATGTGGTGAGTGCGGCGAGCCAGGCCGACTCGGCGTCCGGAGCCGCCGGTCAGGAAGAAACATTGAGTTTCGCCGTGCCGCTGGAGCATGGCATCCATGCGCGCCCGGCGGCGCTCATCGCCAACTTTGCCAAAGCACAGAATCATGAGATCACGGTGTCTTCGCACGGCCGCCAGGCGAATGCCCGCAGTGCAGTGTCGCTGATGTCACTTGGCGTGAAGCACGGCGACGAGGTCGCTCTGGTCGCCAGCGGCGCTGGTGCTCGCGCGGTGCTCGAACAACTGAAGGCACTGGTGCTCGGCATTCACGAGGCGCCCCATGCTCCGGACGCCGTTCAAGCAGCCGCGCCGAGTGTTTCAAGTGCTCCGAAGGGTGGCGCTGCGCATGCGAGCGACCGAAGCGATACGGTTGATGCGACGGCCGTAACCAATCGCCTGCGAGGTGTCATCGCTAGTCGCGGCCTGGCCGTTGGACGAGCGGTCACATTGAAGGACGCGGAGATCGCGGTCGTCGAAGCAGGCCGCGGCATTGCGCATGAAAGCGCTGAGTTCGAACGCGCACGTGACGAAGTTCGAGTGCGGCTGAACCAACTCGCGCAGCATTCGCAAGGCGCCGCCAAGGAAGTCATCACCGCCCATCTCGAGTTCATCGATGACTGGGAACTGGTGGCTTGCGCGCGCCGTGCGATATCACGCGGCAAGAGCGCCGCTTTCGCATGGCGACGAGCCGTGCGCGATAGTGCAGACACTCTTCGTGCGCTCGGCGACCCTCGCATGTCCGAGCGCGTTGACGATTTGATCGATCTGGAGTCGCAGGTGCTGCTTGCCTTGAGTGGCGAAGCACCCGTCACTATCCCGAGCCTGCCGGAACGGTCCATCCTGGTGGCCGAGGATCTGAAGCCATCGCAACTGGTCTCGTTGGATGCCACCAAGCTCGCGGGCATTTGCCTGGCCGCGGGCGGACCGACTTCGCACGTCGCAATTCTCGCTGCCGCAATGGGCGTGCCGGCGTTGGTTGCACTGGGCCCGGCGGTGAACGCAATCGCAGACGGCGCCTGGCTCGTGCTCGACGCCGAGCAAGGCACGTTGAGCATCTCGCCCGACCAGATTGCATTGGCCGCGGCGGAGCAAACATTGGCACAGCGTCGCCAGCGTCAACAAAGCGAACGCGCCGCCGCTCACGTGGATTGCCGTACCGCCGACGGTCAGCGTATCGAAGTGTTCGCCAATCTGGCGTCCATCGCCGAAGCGCAGGTCGCCGTCACGCACGGCGCCGAAGGCTGTGGCCTGTTGCGGACCGAGTTCCTGTTCCTGGATCGCGATTCGCCACCCAGCGAAGACGAGCAGTTGCATCAGTACCAGAGCATCGCGGGTGCGCTCGATGGCCGGCCCCTGGTCGTCCGCACATTGGATATTGGAGGCGACAAACCCATTCCTTATCTGCCGTTGCCAGCCGAAGAGAATCCGGCCCTGGGCCTGCGCGGGGTACGCACGAGTTTGTGGCGGCCGGACCTGCTTCGCGTCCAACTGCGTGCCATTCTCAGAGTGCAGCCGACGGATCAGTGTCGGGTGCTGTTGCCCATGATTGCCGACCCCGCCGAAATTCGCGCGGTTCGCCGCATGCTCGATGAAGTGCGTCGTGAGTTGAGTCTCAGCACGCAGGTGCAAGTGGGCGCGATGATCGAAACGCCGTCTTCCGCTGTGATCGCGGCGCGCATTGTGCGTGAGGTGGATTTTCTTTCTATAGGCACTAACGACCTGACTCAGTACACGCTCGCAATGGATCGCGGCCATGCGGAGTTGGCCCATCGGATCGATGGCCTGCATCCCGCGGTGTTGCATCTGATCTCAATGACGGTCAACGCGGCGGACGAGCACGATAAGCTGGTCGCGGTGTGCGGCGGCCTCGCATCCGAGCCCGCTGCCGTAGCTATCCTCATCGGTCTCGGCGTGCGAGAGCTCTCGGTCGTGCCAACATTGGTGCCTCAGCTGAAGAGTCTGATTCGCACGCTCACGCTCGAGTCCTGCCAATCGCTCGCACAACGCGCGCTGGCAATGGATACAGCCGAAGCAGTGCGCGCCCTGGCCAATGAAGCCATGACGCCGGCGGCGCTTGCGTGATGACAACAGTGACATTGCAGGGGATCTCATGAAAAACATGATCGCCGGCTTGCAGTCGGTCGGCCGCGCACTGATGTTGCCGATAGCGGTGCTGCCCGTCGCCGCCTTGTTGTTGCGTCTGGGCCAGCAAGACCTGCTCGATATTCCCGCCATCGCCGCGGCCGGTGATGCCATCTTTTCCAATCTTGGCCTGTTGTTCGCTATTGGTGTGGCAGTTGGACTCGCGCGCGAGAATCACGGCGCTGCCGGACTCGCCAGCGTGGTCGGATACCTGGTGACGACCAAGGGTGCCGAAGTGTTGATTGCCGTGCCGCCCGAAGTAACTGCAGAGCTGGTGGGGCAGGCGCGTGACATGGCCATCGCCGCATTTCGCGAACGGGAGCTGGCCAAGTTGAGCGTCCCGGCCGGATTGATTTCCGGCTTGATCGCTGGCTGGTTTTACAACCGCTATAGCGATATTCGCTTGCCCGCCTATCTGGCCTTCTTCGGCGGCCGCCGTTTCGTGCCCATCGCCAGCGGCACCGCGGGTATCGTGCTGGCGGTGGCATTCGGGTTCGGCTGGCCAGTCCTCGAACAGGGCATGGATGCCGCCAGCGACGCAGTGTTGGCGTCGGACTCCATCGGCTTGTTCGCCTACGGCGTATTGAATCGCGTGCTGATCGTCACCGGCCTGCATCACATCCTCAACAATGTCGCGTGGTTCCTGCTCGGCGACTTCCAGGGCGTGACCGGCGACCTGAAACGTTTCTTCGCCGGCGATCCCACTGCTGGCGCCTTCATGTCCGGATTCTTCCCCGTCATGATGTTCGGCCTGCCGGCCGCCTGTCTCGCCATGTATCAAGCCGCACCTCCGGCCCGTCGCAAGGCCGTCGGCGGCATGCTGTTCTCGATGGCGCTGACTTCATTTCTCACCGGCGTCACTGAACCCATCGAGTTCTCGTTCATGTTCCTGGCGCCGGCGCTCTATGCCATCCACGCCGTGCTCACCGGCGTTGCCATGGCCACGATGAACCTGCTGAACGTGCGCCTCGGCTTCGGTTTCTCGGCCGGCTTGTTCGACTACGTGCTGAACTTTTCCAAAGCCACGCAGCCACTCTGGCTCATACCTTTCGGCTTGGTTTACTTCGCGCTGTACTACGGGCTGTTCCGATACTTCATCGCCCGCCTCAACCTCGCGACACCGGGACGTGAAATCGAGGACGTGCAGCGAACCGCTGATGCGGAAACGCAGGATGATGCAGTTCAAGGGTGGATTCGTGGGTTGGGTGGCGCCCAGAATCTGGTCGCCGTCGATGCCTGCACCACGCGTTTGCGATTGACGATCGCCGACCAGGAGAAAGTGAGCGAACCGGCGCTCAAATCGCTCGGTGCTCGCGGGTTCGTACGGCCGTCACAGGAAACATTGCAGGTCGTTGTGGGACCGATCGCTGACCAGCTCGCCTCGTCGATCCGCGCTGGGTTGAGATTGCCTGCAGCGGGCGGGACTGTTCAGCCGGCCGTGTCTGCACCGGCCGTGTCTACGAGGGTAGAGAAGGCAACGGAGGCGTCGCCCGTGTCGGTTGCTCAGCTGCTGCGGTCATTGGGAGGCTTCAAGAACATTCGAGACATGCGCGCTGCCGCGAGCAGATTGTGCTTTACGTTGCATGATGATGCGGCTGTGTCCGGTGATGTGGAGAAGTTGGTGGGTGTGCGAGGGGTGGCGAGACCCGCGGCGCATAGTCTGCACATCATCGTGGGCCCAGCGGCCTCCACAGTACTCACTGAGCTTGCCCGCTCCCGTGCCTGACGCGGCAGAGCAACCTGCATTGACCTGCGCGACCGACCCCTCGATCATACGCGCCGAATCAGTCCGACCGAGTGGGCCCAATGACGTGGCGATCGAGTAAACACATCATCGTGCTGGCTGCTGTTCTGCTTGGCGCATGGCTCGTCGCAACGACAGTTGGAGCCGTCCCCATCGCCGTCTTCAATCAGGCAGCACCGCAACAAGGCGTAACCGCCATCGTCGGCGCCTCGGTCGTAAACGTCGAAGACGGCTCGGTAGTCCCCAACGCCGTGGTGCTCATCGAAGGCGATCGCATCAAAGCCATCGGCCCCGCATCGTCAGTGAGCGTGCCTGCAAACGCTCACACGATTCGAATGGACGGGAAATGGCTTGCGCCCGGCCTGTTGAACATGCACACCCACTTCGGCCTGAAGCTACCCGGTCCCGCCGGCGCCGCCCTCGAAAATGAAACGGACATGCAGCTCGTGCTACGCATGGCCGAGAACGCACGCCAGTCACTATATGCAGGCGTCACCACCGTTCGTCTGATCGGCGAAGAACATGGCAGCGATTTCGCGCTCAAGGCCGCGATCGATAGCGGCACCGCGCTCGGTCCTCGTATCCAGACCGCGGGCGAGGTCATCGCCACCACAGGCGGCCACGGCTCTGCCGAAGCCGATGGTCCCGCCGAGCTGTCGAAAGTCGTTCGACAGCAGATCAAGAACGGCGCGACCTGGATCAAGGTCGCCATCTCCGGCGGCATCTCCGATTCACATGGCAGCATCGCCGCGTCCGCCATGACGCCGGATGAGATGAAGACCGTGATTGAAGTCGCGCATCGTAACGGTCTCAAGGTGACTGCTCACAACGGCTCGCCAGTTGCAGCCGATGAAGCGCTGGCCCTTGGCATCGATTGTTTCGAGCACGCCTATCATCTGACGGAGAAGCAGCTGCGCACGATGAAGGCCAAGGGCACGTGGCTCGTGCCCACCGCGGTCGTCACCGATGAAGGTGCCATGGAATTCTTTCGCAAGATCGGCTCGCCGCCGTGGTATCTGCAACGGGTCGAGAGCACTCGCGTGGATCATCTGCAGATGCTGCGGACCGCCGTGAAATTGGGCGTGAACATCGCTCTCGGCACCGATCAATTTCCCTTCGAGCCCAATGCCGGCACAACCGCCACGGTGCGCGAAGCGGAACTTTATGTTGCAGCTGGAATGACGCCCCTCCAGGCACTGCAGGCCGCAACGATCAAACCCGCGACCCTGCTCGGTATGCAAAACGATGTAGGCTCGCTCGCACCCGGTCGCTACGCAGACATCATCGCTGTGAACGCCAATCCAGCGCAGGATATCGCCGCGCTCCGCAGCATCCACTTCGTGATGAAAGGCGGTGCGGTGGTGCGTCAAGACCGCTCGTTGCCGTGAACGCAACGTAAAGGCCGCGCCGGTCTATTGAATTGACCGGGCATCTTGCCTAGCGTGTCGTTCCTCCAAGCTCGAAGGTCGAAGTAATGGACAGGTACTCGATCCAGTGGCGCGGCTATATCCCGGCTATCACTACGCCATTCACCGCCGAGGGAGCGCTCGACCTGGCGGCGCTGGATCGGCTGCTGCAGTGGCTGTACGAAGAGGGCATGCACGGCATCATCATCGGCGGCACACAGGGCGAGTGGTGCACGATTTCTTCCGACGAGCGCAAGCAGCTGCTGCAGGCCGTCGGTCGCAAGCTCAGCGGCAAGATTCCACTCATCGCCGGATGCAGTGCGTATACATCGAGCGAAGTCGCAGCTCATGCGCGGCTCGCGGCGGAATATGGCTTCGACGGTATTCTGGTCACGCCACCGCCGTATATGGTGCCCACCGATCGTGAGATTCTCGCGTTCTATGGCGAAGTCAACGATGCAGTGTCACTGCCCATCTGTGTGTACAACTGGCCGCCGGGCACCAACGTCGATATGTCGCTGAACCTGCTGCGCGACATTGCCGGGTTGTCGAACGTGGTCGCGATCAAGAACTCCACCGCCAACCTGCGTCACTTCATCGACGTATTTTTCGAGTTGAAGGACCAGGTGCGTGTGTTCGGAGTGCCGATGAACGATCTGGGTATCCTGCTGGTTCAGCAGGGCGCCGATGGCACCATGGGCGCGGGCGGAGTGCTCGGCCGCGAGCTGCCCGGATATTTCAATGCCATCTGGGAGGACGATCTGCCGCGCGCACGCAGCCTCGGTGCCCGCAACGAATTGTTGATGCAGGCGTGGTTCAAGCCGGACTACACAGGCCGCTTCGGTTCGGCACAAGCCATCTTCAAAGCAGCGCTGAACGAGTTGGGCCTGCCTGGCGGCTATCCGCGCCGGCCCTTGTTGCCCTTGGAAGCCGAAGGCGTGCGCCTGGTGCGGCAGGCGCTCGTGCAGCTCGGCAAGCTCGGCGCCTAGAGCAGCAGCGCCGGGCTCATCGAGCCATATCGGTCCGAGGGACGATTTCCGCAGTTGCTTTTCCACGCTCGAGGAGAGTAAAAAGCACACCGAAGGCCAACAGGGGAATAACGCCGGCGGCAACGAACACTGGCGCGTAACCATAATGATCGAGTGCCCAGCCGGTGGCCATGGTGAAAACCATGCCACCGACTCCGGCACCCACTCCGCTCAGTCCCACCACCGAGCCCACCGCATCTCGCGGAAACGCATCGGCGCACAACGACATCATGTTCGGCGCCCACAGTCCGAAGCCCAGCATCGCGGTGCTGATGCCGGCGAAAATGATCACGATGTCCAACTCGAACGCGGCCGTGATGCCCGCGGTCATCAGCAACATTCCACTCAACATCACATTCAAGCGTGCGGTGAGCACATTTCTGCCGCGCCGGCACAACCAATCGGAAAGCGCGCCGCCCAACACGATGCCCACGCCTTGCGCGAGGAATGGAATCCACGCGTACTTGCCAATGTTGGCCGCGGTAAAGCCTGCGCTGCGCGTGAGATACTCGGGAATCCAGAAGTAGTAGAACCAAACCCATGGATCGGCGAGCACGCGTGCGGCGATGACAGCCCATACATTGCGTGAGCGAAGCAAACTCAGATACGGCGTCCGCTTTACGGGTTCGTCCGTGCCAGCGTCCTCGTCGATGTGACGCAACTCTTCTTCCGTGACTCGCGGATGTTGCGCAGGCAATTGATATAGCCAGAGCCATGCGACCAGCCATACGAGTCCGGTCAGTCCGGTGAGCATGAATGCCCAGCGCCAGCCGAATGTGAGATAGATCCACGCCACGGCGGGGACCGAAATCACCAGTCCCGCGCTGACACCGGCGCTCCACAGACCTGTGGCGAGGCCGCGCTCCTTGCGGGGAAACCATTCGGAAACGGCCTTGACGGACGCGGCCCAGCTGCCTGCTTCGCCTGCCCCCAACAGAAAGCGATACACGGCAAAGGAAGCGACACCGGTACCCAGGGCATGCAGGCTCGCGGCAACCGACCACCACGCCATGATGATCGCAAAGCCCAGGCGCGTTCCGATGCGATCGATCAGCCAGCCGGTCACCGGCTGCATGAGCGTGTACGCGAACAGGAACGCGGTGAGAATCGATGCGTAGCCAGTGTTACTGATATGCAACTGATCGCGCAGGGTCGGCGCGAGCACCGTCAGCACCTGGCGATCGACATAGCTGATCGCGGTCGCCGCGAACAGCATCAGCACGACCACCCAGCGAAAGTTGGGGATCTTGTTCACGGTAGCGCCGCCGCTCGATCGTATCGAGCGGCGTTCTTGCGATGGCGAGTGGTTGTCCGAACGATGGACGGACTATTGTGCAGCTGTGGAGGCAATTAGATTCTTCAAGTGCGCCTCGATCCGCAGCATCAACCGGTACACGCCGTTGGGCAGCTGCCGGCCGGCGCGCGTGACCAAGCTTATACGCGTGGAGCTCAACACCGGATTGTCGATGGGAATGGCGACGAGCTTGCCCTGGCTCAGTTGCGGCTGCACCAGGAACTCGGGCAGGAACGTCAGGCCGCGGCCGCATTTGGCGAAGTCCTTGAGCAGCATCATCGAGTTGGCGATCAGGCCCGGCTCCAGGAACACGCCTTCGGCTTGCTCGGCCTCGCGCACGATCTGACGAATGCGGAACGCATCCTCGGGCAAGCCGATGCTGTGGGGTTTCAGCTCGGCAAGCGTCACGCTCTTGTGCTTGGCCAACTCGTGCTTGGGATGGACAATGCACTTGAGCGGCTGGGACAAGGTCAGTCGCGCGCGGACTTTGGGATCGCGCGGCACGTCGAAGATCAAGCCGAAATGAGCCTCGTCGTCGCGCACCAGGGCGACCGCGTCATTGGTGCCGCTCATTTTCACGCGCACCGTCAGTCCCGGAAACCGGCGCATGAATTCCTGCAGCAATTCGCTGAAGGCGTCGTTGATGAACGCCTCACCCACGGCCAGATTGATGGTGCCGGTACGAACGCTGCGCAACTCGGCGACGCGCGACAGGAACAGCTCGCGGTGGGCCTGCATCTCCTGGTAATAGGCAAAGGCGGCGTTGCCGGCCTCGGTCAGCTTGATCTTGCGGCGACCGCCCTCGATCAGCCGCGTGCCGAGCTCCTTTTCGAGCGCCGCGATCTGCCGGCTGATGGAGGAAGTCGCGACGTTCAACTGGTCGCTCGCGGCTCGCATGGTCCCGAGCCGGGCCGCCTCGTACAAATAGCGCAGTCGGATTTCCCCGTGCACGCCTTCTCCGTGATACTTGCATCAAACGCAACAAAGTCGAGTCTATGTTGAGCCTGCTGCCGGATTCAATCAGGCGGTAGCTGGCCAGCTGGGGCCGGCTTTGCCTGCGGACGGGTTCTACTCAGAAGGGTCGATTGTGGGCTGTAGAGAGCAATGATGCGCGTCGATGTGGTGGTGCTCGGTGGCGGCCTGGTGGGCTGCGCGGCCGCGTATTACCTGGCCCGGCGTGGCGCCAGTGTGCTGTTGCTGGAGCAAGGCGATCTCAATCGCGGAGCTTCCGGGCGCAATGCCGGCTCTCTGCATTTCCAGCTGGAGTATCGGTTGCTGCGCCATGGGGATCAGCTTGCTGCGCAGTTTGCGCAGATCATTCCGCTCAGCCTGGTGGCGATCGAGGATTGGCGAGGACTCGAAGCCGAGCTGCAGGCCGATCTTGAAGTGGCGCTGGCGGGCGGGCTCATCGTCGCGGAATCTGCCGCTGACGTGGCGTTGCTGGAGAAGCGCCAGGCTTTGCAGGAGAAGTGGGGCCTGGCATCGAGGTTGTTGGCAGCTTCGGAGGTGCGTCGACTCGCACCGTATCTTGCCGAGAGCGTGATTGCCGCCGGCTACTTCCCATACGAAGGGCACGCCAATCCCCGCTTGGTGGCATCAGCCTTTGCTCGATGTGCTGAAGCCCGAGGCGCGCAGATCAGTGTTCAAACGCGAGTCACCGGCCTCATGCGCGATGGTGCCGAGTGGCTGGTCAGCATGATCGATCGCGAAGGCCGCGCTCGGGAAGTGAGTGCGGGTGCCGTGTTGAATGCCGCCGGCGCGTGGGCGGCGGAGATTGCAGCGATGGCGCACTTGCACTTGCCCATCTTCGCGGTGCCCTTGTCCATGAATGTCGTCGAGCGCACCAGGCCGTTGATTCCCCATCTCGTTCAGCATGCCAGCCAGCGACTCACGCTCAAGCAAGTGTCCGCGGGCAATGTGCTGATTGGCGGTGGCTGGCCGGGCCGGTTCTTGCGCGAAGCAGCCACGATGACGACTCGAGGCCGGGCGCAGCCGGTCGTCGAGAATGTCGTTGAGAACGTGGCATTGGCGGCGCGACTGGTGCCGGCGATCGGCAATTTGTATTTGTTGCGTTCGTGGACCGGGATCACCGGCATCACGACTGACCAGATGCCGCTGCTCGGCGAAGTGCCGGAAGCACGGCGATTCTTCGTGGCCGCCGGTGGCACGGCGTTCACTCACGGGCCGACTTATGCGCGGCTGATCAGCGAGCTGATTCTGGACGGTCGGTCGTCCACGGCCATCGATCTGTACAGTCCTGCCCGGTTCAGTCACATCAATCAATTCATGGCGTCGGTGTGATGAGCGGCCCGACTGAAAACAAACAATCGCTCGCCGACCACGAATGCGAAGTGGCCATAGTGGGCGCTGGCCCGTCGGGTCTGGCCGCGGCCGCGCTGTTACGTGAGCACGGCGTCGATTTGACCATCATCGATGAACAGCCGCGTGCCGGCGGACAGCTCTTTCATCAATACGATGGGCGCGAGCTCGCGCTGCCTGCCCTGAATGAAAGGTCGGGTATCGACTGGAGATTGCAGTCGACCGTGCTGGGAATGATGCGGCCTTCGCCGTATCGCGTGCAGCGCGGGCGCAACGCGCCGCACGAGTTGTGGGTTCGAGGTCCCGACGGTTGTTATTTGTTGCGAGCGAGAGCCGTGTTGCTTGCGACAGGTTGTCATGATCGGCCGCTCGCCTTCCCCGGGTGGACTCTTCCAGGCGTGATGAGTGCCACTGACATTCGAGGGCTTCTGCAAAGCCAGCAACGAATGCCGGGCAATCGCGTCCTGTTCGCTGGCAGCCATCCATTGCAACTCGTCGTTGCCGAGCAGCTGCTGAACGCCGGCGTGCCAGTGACGGCGGTCGTATTCACTCAGCAAAGTCAACCAGCCCGGTCCTTGCTCCGGCGCTCACGACAGCTATTCGAGACTGCAAAGATCGTGAGCAGACTGCGCCGTGCCCGCGTTCCTGTGATCTTTGGCAAGACCATCGTGCGCGTCGACGGCGGCAGCGAAGTCCAACGAGCGACGATCGCGACGTTGAGTGCCGACGGCAGCATCGACCGCCAGCAAACGCAGGTCTTCGAATGCGATCGCGTCGGGATCTATCACGGCTTCCTCGCGTCGACCGAGCTGGCGCGCCAGGCTGGAGCGGAAGTGCATTGGCACGAGCGCGCCGGCGGTTGGCTTGCAACGCATGACGAATGGTTTGAATCGAGCATCGCGAATTTATTCGTGGCCGGTGAGATCACGGGTGTCGATGGCGCTGACGCGGCCATCGAAAAGGGTCGCATCGCCGCGGCGGGCATGCTTCGCGCGCTGTGTCGTGTAGGCGACCATGACGCGAACAAATGGGTCGAGTCGGCAAAGAACCGCTTGTCGCATCTTCTGCGCGACGCGACCATCTTTCGAGAATTCGCTGGACCGCCCGCTGGCCTCGATCTGCAAACAATGACCGGCGACACGATCGTGTGTCCCTGCGAATCCATCAAGCGCGGCGACTTGCAGCGGCAGCTGGCGGACAACAAGCATGTAATGTCGACCGATGCAGCGAAGTCACTGACACGAGCCGGCATGGGGTTGTGCCAGGGGCGCATGTGTGGCGATAACGTTGCTCGGATTCTCGCCGCGGAGCGGGGCGTGCCATTGAACATGCTGGCGCCGTTTCAGGCACAAGCTCCCGTCAAACCCGTTCCGCTGGCCGTGCTGACCCGCCCGCGCCGTTGATATCGCTCACTTTCGACCCACGGCGTCGCAGCAGACGTTTCTTCGCCCGAGCCGCTTTTTTCCGGCCGCGCTCTCTGGCATGCTGACAACGTTGTCAGATCGCCAGCAGATAAGCGCCATCGCCACCGGGGGAGCCAAGACGATGAATGCCAACGGCAACCAACAGCCGAGCTATATGCCCGCACTGGTCGTGCTGACCTCGTTGTTCTTCATGTGGGGATTCATCACCTCCTTGAACGACATCCTGATCCCGCACCTGAAAGCGATCTTCACCTTGAGCTACACGCAGGCCATGCTGATCCAGTTCAGCTTCTTCGGCGCCTATTTCGTGATGTCGCTGCCGTCGGGCTACCTGGTGGAGAAGCTGGGTTACCGGCGCGGCATCATCATCGGATTGTCGACGGCGGGCGTGGCCTGTCTGGGTTTCTATCCGGCGGCCTCGATGCAGTCGTATCCGCTGTTCCTGGCGGCGCTGTTCGTGCTCGCTTCGGGCATCACGCTGTTGCAGGTCGCTGCCAATCCTTACGTGACCGTGCTCGGTCCGCCGGCAACGGCGGCGAGCCGCTTGAATCTGACGCAGGCATTCAACTCGGTGGGCACGACCGTCGGTCCGTTCCTGGGCTCGATGTTCATCCTGACCGTGGCGACGACCGCGGGCTCGCCGGTCGATACTGCGAGCGAGATCGAGACGGTGCAGGGCCCTTATCTGATCCTCGCCGGCCTGCTGTTCGCGATCGCGCTGGTGTTTGCGCAATTCAAGTTGCCGGTGGTGAAGGGCACCGATGCGACCACGGCGCCCGCCGATGACCACAACGTGCCCAGCGTCTGGAAACACTCGCACCTGGTGCTCGGCGCCGTCGCCATCTTCACGTATGTGGGCGCGGAGGTTGCGATCGGCAGCTTCCTGGTGAATTTCATGGCGCAGCCCGAGGTAGGTGGACTGACGGAGCAGGCCGCAGGCCGGTATCTCTCGCTGTACTGGGGCGGCGCCATGCTGGGCCGCTTCATCGGCTCGGCAGTGCTGCGCACGGTGAAGCCGGGCTATGTGCTCGCATTCAACGCTGCGTGCGCCATCGCCTTGCTGCTGATCGCGATGAGCGTGGCTGGCAAGGTGGCGATGTGGGCGGTACTCGGCATCGGTCTGTTCAACTCCATCATGTTCCCCACCATCTTCACGCTCGGCGTGGCCCGGCTGGGCCGTCACACCGGCGAAGGCTCGGGCGTGCTGTGCATGGCCATCGTCGGCGGGGCCATCATGCCGGTGGTTCAGGGTTACTTCGCCGATACGATCGGGTTGCTGTCCTCGTTCTTCGTGCCGGCCCTGTGCTACGCGTACATCGTGTTCTACGGGCTCAAAGGACACATCGTGCGCAGCGTGCCGCATTCAGAAGTTTCGGCAGGCGCCACGCGAGCCAATATGTGACGGTTCTCTCAGCGCTGCAGATCAACGATCGCGGCCCGCGCGAGCATGGGTCGCAACTGCCTGTTCCATGTGGCGAGATCAGTTGTCGCGTGAGAGACTGCCCGCGCGAAGAAGAGCTCGCACGGGCAACTCATGACGGATGGCAACAGGCAGCGCGTAGCAGGACGCACGCAACAGCGGGGATTCATCGACGGCGCACTTCCCATGCTCGTCAAGCGTGCGGTGGTCGCGCAGGCTGTTCTCATTCTAGTGGCGTTGTGGAGCTACGCGACCTGGCGGGTATACAGCGACAAAGCGGACACGCTCGAATCGGCGCGGCACGAGCTCCGCGCCATCGCGTCGGGCATGTATGTCCACTTGCAGGCGGTGCTGAACGATAGCCTGGGCGCGGCACGGACGGCGGCACAGACCATCGATGCAGCTGGCGGCGTGATGCAGACGCCAGCGGCGACCGCCGGCCAATTGCTGGCTCGGGAGCTGAGCAGCGGCGAGTATGTGCGAGCGCTGTTCGTGATGACTCCGAATCGATTCGTCGCCGCGGTCCGCAATCGCGACGTTCAGGTGCTGAATGCGCCGCCGGCCTGGCTGCAGGCGGCGATCGATGACAAGCGCAGCGTCTATATCGGTGGCACCGTCGAAGATCCCGTCGAAGCCACACAGCGTGCATTCCCGATCGCGGTTCGCACCCTCGACAGCTCCGGCGCCACCGTCTGGGCGGGCGCCTTGCTCGGAGTCGACGCGCTCGATCGGTTGTACGAAACGATGGCCATCAGTGGTGGCGCGCTCAGCGTGACATCGACCAACGGCGATCTGTTGTTGCGAGTGCCGACACCGAGCCTGCCTTATCGACAAGCGTACCAAGACAAGGGCAACGGCCAGATCAACGTGCGCGACAGCGAGGTCTATCGAGGCGGCGCCGGGCTGTCAGCAGAAGGCGGCTTCGTCGAAGCTCCCAATCCTCTCGCCAGCGGCACCTGGGTGTATGCGATTCGTTTGCTCGACGGTTATCACCTGGCGGTGGCGGCCAGTCGCGAGAAGCAGGCCATTCTTCAGCAATGGCACGATCGCACGCGCGGCCTCACCATCGTGCTGGCCGGTATCTCCGTGCTGTTCATTGCGCTGACTGCGCTGCTGCGGCACTTCGTCAACAGGCTCGAACGAGCCAACATTAATCTCGGCCAGCTCAATGCCGAGCTGGAAAGCCGCGTCGCGGCCCGCACCGCGGAGCTGCAGGAGGCGAACCACCAGCTGGCGCTGACCAACGAGGAGCTCGAAGCATTCACGGCGTCGGCATCTCACGACCTGCGCTCGCCGCTCGGGACCATCGCCGGCCAGGCGGGTCTGCTCAGGAACGAGCTCGGCGCGGTGATGACAGATGTGATCACTCAACGCATCGACCGCATCCAATCCAATGTCACGCGCTCCTCGGAGATCATCGACGGCTTGCTATCGCTGGCGCGCGTCTCGCGTCAGGAACTGCTGAACGAGCGGGTCGACATCTCGGCTCTGATCGGCAGCATCGTCGAAGAGTTGCGCCAGCAATATCCGAAGCATCGCGTCGAATGCACGCTGCAGCCGAATCTCACGGTCAATGCCGATCCGCGGCTGATGAAGATCCTGTTCGGCAACCTGCTCGGCAATGCTTGGAAATACACCACCCGCACGCCCAATGCCCGAGTGGACATGGGCTGTACCAAGGCTACCGGCGGCATGGTGTTCTCGGTCCGTGACAATGGTGCGGGCTTCGATATGTCCGCCTCGCAGCGTTTGTTCGAACCTTTCCAACGGCTGCACAGCGCTTCCGATTTTCCGGGCGTCGGCATCGGGCTGGCGATCGTCGCGCGCATCGTGCGCCGGTATGGCGGCAAGATCACCGTCGATAGTGCGCCCGGCCGTGGCACCATCTTTCGCTTCACTTTGCCGGCGGCCGTGGTAGCGGCCAGGGAATCGATGGCCGCCAACTGATGCGCGGGCCTGCGCTGGACCGGACAGTGATAAGGTGAGACTTCCCAATCCATGGAGTCCGCCGCTCGATGCCGAATCCCGCTTCGCGTCCCCGTATCGTCGGCATTGGCGGCACCACCAAGGCCGGTTCGTCGACCGAGAAGGCGCTGCAGGCCTGCCTGGCCGCCGCCGCACGGCTGGGAGCGGCAATTGAGATCATTACCGGGGCGCAGCTGGCCACGCTGCCGCTGTACTCGCCGGAAGAAACCGCCCGGACTGCCCAGCAACAGCAATTCGTCGCCAGTGTGCGCGATGCGGACGGATTGATCCTGGCCACGCCCGCGTATCACGCCGGCATGTCGGGATTGTTGAAGAACGCCATCGATTTGCTCGAAGACTTGCGTGAGGCGCCACGGCCATACCTCGATGGCCGGGCGGTTGGCTGCATTGTGACGGCGTATGGCTGGCAGGGCGCAGGGACGACACTGACCTCCGTCCGGAGCATTGTGCATGCTTTGCGCGGTTGGCCCACTCCGCTCGGCGTCACCCTGAACACGGCGCTGCCGCTGTTCGATGCGGCCGGCGCCTGTACCGACGAGCGCACGCAAGCGCAGTTCGAGATGCTTGCGGCGCAAGTTGTCGGCTTCGCGAGGCGCTTCGCCGCATGAATTCGCCCCAAGCCTGTTCGGGGACCGCCCGAAAACCAGTGTTTGCCTGAAGTATTAAAGGTTTATCAGCTACGCCCGCGCCCACCGGGCGCCGAGTTACCATCGCGTCTCGAGTCCCGCGACAGTCAAGATTTACGGAAACCCTCATGGCAGATCGACGATTCCGCCCGCTCCCCTGGGCCCTGTGCGCGATGCTCGTGATCGCGGCCACGGGTTGCTCGCGCGAGCAGTCTGGCAACGGCCGGGCCATGGAGCGGGAAGCGGTCGATGTCGTGACCGCCGAAGCCATCATCAAGCAGCTCGGTGTCGAGGTCGAGGCGGTCGGCACCGCGCGTGCCAACGAGTCCGTCGAAGTCACGTCCAAAGTTTCGAACACCATCACGGCCATCCGTTTCAAGGAAGGCGATCGCGTGCGCAAGGGCGCCGTGCTGGTCGAGCTCGATAGCACCGAGGAGCGTGCCGCGCTGGCTGAAGCCGAAGCCGCACTCGCCGAAAGTCAGAACAATTTCAAACGCAGCCGCGATTTGTATGCGCAGCAGGCGCTGTCGGTGTCGCAGCTGGATCTGATCGAAGCCACCTTGAAGGCCAATCAGGCGCGAGTCGATGTGGCGAAGGCGCGCGTCGACAACACCATCATCCGCGCCAGTTTCGATGGCAACACCGGCTTCCGTCGCGTCAGCGTCGGCAGCTTGGTGAGTCCGGGCACCGTCATTACCACGCTGGATGACACATCGCTGATCAAGCTCGATTTCACGGTGGCGGAAACCAACCTGTACATGCTCAGGAAAGGGCTGCCGGTACTGGCGACTACCGCGGGCCTGCCCGGGCGCGAATTCACTGGCGAGGTCACGCAGATCGATTCGCGCGTCGATCCAGTGAGCCGTTCCATTGCGGTCCGGGCCGAGCTGCCCAACCCCAAGGGCGAGTTGCGTCCCGGCATGTTCATGACAGTGAAGCTGTCGGGTGCGGTCGCGCCGGCGCTGGTCGTGCCGGAGGGTGCCATCGTTCCCGAGCAGGGCCGCACCTATGTGTTCGTGGTCGCCAATGGCGAAGCAACGCGGCGCGAAGTGAAGTTGGGCAAGCGCCGCCCCGGTGAGGTGGAGATCGTCGAAGGCCTGAAGGAGCACGAGCGCGTGGTGGTCGAGGGCACGCATAACCTGCGCGATGGCGGGCCGGTGCGCGAGCATCAGGCTCGAGCGCAGCCGCAGGCCGAGCCGAGCACGAGTTCTTAAGTCATGAAGCTGTCCGAGATCTCGGTCCGCCGCCCGGTCTTCGCTACCGTCATCAGCCTGCTGCTGATCATTTTCGGCCTGGTGTCGTTGCAGCGCCTGTCGGTGCGCGAATATCCCGATATCGATCGCCCGGTGATCTCCATCACCACCACCTACACCGGCGCCTCGGCTGCGGTCATCGAGACCAAGATCACGCAGGTCATCGAGGATTCGATCGCCGGCATCGAAGGCATCCTGAAGATCGAGTCGGATAGCGAGGACGAGCGTTCCTCGGTGCGCATCGAGTTCGATGTGAGCCGCGAGATCGACGGCGCCGCCAACGACGTTCGCGATCGCGTGGCGCGAGTGCTGGCCAAGCTGCCGGAAGAGGCCGATCCGCCGGAAGTGCTGAAAGCCGACGCCAGCGCCGATCCGATCATGCACATCATGTTCGGCTCCGACAGCATGTCGACGCTGGAGCTCAACGACTATGCCGAGCGCAACCTGATCGACCGGCTCTCGACCGTGCCCGGCGTCGCGCGCGTTTCCATCAATAGTGGCCGGCGCTACTCCATGCGCATCTGGCTGGATCGGCAGGCGCTGGCGGCGCGCCAGCTGACGGTGACCGATGTCGAAGACGCGCTTCGCCGCGAGAATGTCGAGCTGCCCGCGGGGCGCATCGAATCGCGAACCCGCGAGTTCACATTGCGCACACTGGTCGGGTTGGATGACGAGCAGGACTTCCGCGATCTCGTCATCGCTCGGGGTCCGGACGGTCATCTCATCCGCCTGGGTGAAGTGGCCAAGGTGCAGTTGGCCGCGGAGAACGAGCGCTCCGACGCGCGCTTCGATGGGAAGTCCGGCGTGTCGATGTCGGTGGAAGCGCAGTCGAAGGCGAACACCCTGGACATCGTCCGTGGCGTACGCGCTGAAATCGAAAGATTGCAGGAGACGCTGCCGCGCGGCTCGACGCTAGTGATTGGCGTCGACAACGGCGTCGCCATCGAAGCAGCGCTGCGCGAGGTGATCATCGCGGTCGTGTTCGCACTGATCTCCGTGCTCTGCGTCATCTATGCTTTCCTCGGCAGCCTGCGTGCGACGCTGATTCCCGCAGTGACCATTCCAGTGTCCATCATCGCTTCGTTCACGGTGATGTATGCGATGGGCTACTCGGTCAACGTGCTCACCCTGCTCGGCCTGGTACTGGCCATCGGCCTGGTGGTGGATGACGCCATCGTGGTGCTGGAGAACGTGCACCGTCGCACCGAGATGGGCGAGCCGCCACTGGTGGCTGCCGTCACGGGCAGTCACGAAATCGGCTTCGCAGTGATCGCGACCACGCTGACGCTGGCGGCGGTGTTCGTTCCGATCTCGTTCCTGCCGGGCGAGATCGGCCGTTTGTTCAGCGAGTTCGGTTTCACCCTGGCGGCATCGGTGCTGTTCTCGGCGCTGGTGGCGTTGACACTGACGCCGATGCTGGCGTCCAAGTTGCCCGAGTCCAGGATGCATCGCAACCGCTTCGCGCGGGCGGTGGATAGTTTCTTTCGCAAGCTCGCCGAGGCGTACCACCGGCGCTTGCGCTCGCTGATTCGCCGGCCCTGGCTGATTGTCGGTGCGGTCGGTGCGCTGTTCGTGCTCGGTGCATTGACCTTCCTGTCGGTGCCCTCGGAATTCACGCCACCAGGCGATCCGGGCCGCGTCAGCGTGGGCATCGAAGGTCCGGAAGGCTCGAGCTTCGAATATATGTATGACTATGCCCTGCGGCTCGAAGCCATCGTGCTCGAGGAGCAGCGGCAGCATGGCGACATCGAGCATATTGTGCTGCGCGTGCCCGGTAGCGGTGGTGGCGGTCCGCTGCGTACCGGCGACGTGAATTCAGCGCGTGTCTTCATGATGCTCACCGACTGGCACGATCGGCAGCGTTCGTCGCAGGAGATCGCCAACACGATCGTCAGGAAGGCACAGCAGACCATGCCCGGCGTGCGCGTCATGGCCAATCAGTTCGGCAGTCTCGGCCGGCGCGGTTCGGGACGTCAGTTCGAGGCTGTGATCGGCGGTCCCGACTATGAATCGTTGGCTCAGTGGGCCTACAAGATGATGGACGTGGCGCGCCAGAATCCTGGGTTGCGCAATCTCGACAACAGCTACAAGGAGCGCAAGCCGCAACTGCGTGTCTCGGTGGACCGCAGCCGTGCGGCCGAGCTGGGCGTGTCGTTGCAGACCGTCGGCCGGACGCTGGAGACGGTGCTCGGTTCGCGCATCGTCACGACCTACGTCGATCGCGGTCGCGAATACAACGTGATCCTGCAAGCGGCCAGCGATGCACGCGAAACCATCACGGATCTCACGAATATCCGCGTGCGCTCGGCGCGCGGCGATGCGCTGATCCCGCTCTCGAATGTGGTGCGTGTGGAAGAGACGGCCGGCGCGGTGCAGTTGCCCCGGTTCAATCGGCTGCGGTCGGTGGAGATTCGCGCCGATCTGACACCAGGTTACACCATGGGCGAAGCCATCCGATGGTTCCAGGAGGCCGTAGCGCGCGAGTTGCCTCCCGAAGCGGTGCTGATGTGGGACGGCGAGTCCGAGCAGTATCTCCGCTCCGGCGAGCAGATGTACCTCACGTTCTTCTTCGCGCTGGCGATCGTGTTCCTGGTGCTGGCGGCACAGTTCGAGAGCTTCGTGCATCCGGCCATCATCATGGTCACCGTGCCGCTGGCGCTGCTTGGCGCGGTGTTCGGACTGAAGCTGTACGGCGCAACCATCAATATCTTCAGCCAGATCGCCGTGATCATGCTGATCGGCATCGCGGCCAAGAACGGCGTGCTGATCGTCGAGTTCGCCAATCAGTTGCGCGACCAGGGTGTGGAGTTCATGGAAGCGGTGGTGAAGGCGGCCGAAACGCGCCTGCGGCCGGTGCTGATGACCAGTATGTGTACCGCCTTCGGCTCGCTGCCGTTGCTGTTTGCGACGGGCGCCGGCGCCGAGCAGCGCATTCCCATCGGCATCGTGGTGTTCTACGGCACCATCGTTTCGGTGTTCCTGACGCTGTTTGCGGTGCCGGCGGTTTATTCGCTGCTCGCGCGGCGCACGAAGTCGCCGCAGTACGTCAGCAACTTGCTCGATCGGCTGCTCAGCCAACAGAAGCCCCTCGCAAGTCAGCATGCGCCCGGTGCTCAGGCTGCCGACGATCCGCAGGGCGACAGCAGACCCGCGGCGTAACGATTGGCTATGATGGCGTCCATGACCGCCACAACCGCCGATTTCTGCCAGCAGGTGAGCGAGGGCATCACCGTCATCGACACCGGCTTCGTCCGGCCTCGTTTCGATGCCGCGTATCTGCTCGTCGACAACGGCAGGGCAGCGTACATCGATACGGGTCCCAACAATGCGGTGCCGAGGTTGCTGGCCGCGTTGCAAATGGCCGGGCTCGATCGAAGTGCCGTCGACTACATCATTCCCACGCACGTCCATCTCGATCATGCCGGCGGTGTCGGGTTGCTGATGCGAGAGTTGCCGAATGCGCGAATGCTGATTCACCCGCGCGGTGCACGTCACATGATCGATCCAACGGCGCTGATGGAAGGCGTGCGGGCCGTGTATGGCGTCGAAGTGGCGAACCGCGATTACGGTGAGCTCGTGCCCGTGCCGGAAGAACGGGTGATCACGACCAGCGAGGGCATGGTGGTGACCGTCGGCAAGCGACCGCTGCGCTTCATGGATACGCCGGGCCATGCGAAACATCACCATTGCATCTGGGATGAAGCGACGCGCGGCTGGTTCACTGGCGACGCCTTCGGCATCGCTTATCCCGAGCTGTATACGGCGAAGGGACCGTACATGGTGCCGGCGACCGCACCCATTCAATTCGACCCCGAGGCATTGCACCAGTCGACCGAACGGTTGCTGGCGCAACAGCCGCGGCTCATGTATCTGACGCATTTCGGCGCGGTGAGCGATGCAGAGCAGCTGGCAGTGCAGTTCCTCGCGCAGGTGGACGAGATGGTGATCATCGCCCGGTCGCTCGCTGGCGTGCCGAATCGCCATGAGCAACTGAAACGAGCATTTGCCGATCTTTATATTGGCGAGCTGCGACGCTGCGGATCGACTCTGCCCGACTCTTTCCTACGCGAGGTGCTGGCCACCGATCTGGAGCTCAACGCGCAGGGGCTCGGGGCCTGGCTCGACAAGGCCGCCAGATAACAGCTGTCGGTAAAATACGTGCGGCGCTGCGCGGTCCGAAGACAGCGCGATGTTGTTCAAAACTCACGTCGTACTAAATTCAGAGTCTGCCTCAAGGAATCGCGCGCCGATTCGTGATGTATTCCCCTGATCATCGCAGTGCGGTTGCCGCATCCTGCGCGTGCTTCTTTCGGTCCTGGATCCAACATGTCCGCAGAATTGATGCCCATCATCGCCTTCTTGTCAGGCGCCATGGTCACGGCGATCTTGTCGTCGCTGTCGGTGTCCCGCGCCTCCCGCCAGCAGCAGGAAATCCTCAAACGAGGCCAGGTTGCCCATGGCCGCGTGCTGCGCATCTGGCGCCCGAAGTTGTTTGGCGCATTCCCGCGCATTTACTTCGAATTTTCGCTGCCGGGCATCGACGGCACGGTGCGCGGTTGCCACATCGATCGTCGTAGCGCCGCAGAACCGATTGCGTCGCTGCCGGCGGTGGGGACGACCGTGGCAGTACGTTATCTCCCCGAGAAGCCGCGGCAGGCGGTGATTGCCCGGCTCGTGTCCCGTTTTACCGACTAAAACCCCGGTCCGCACGGAACCAAGCGCCGGCCCGCCTCATTTCGTCGTCGACAGTGGTTACGACGCCCCGGAGGAGGGTCTTATGGGTATTCTCGTTTGGTTGATCGTCGGCGGCGTGGTTGGCTGGCTGGCCAGCATCATCATGCGCACCGATGCACAGCAAGGTGTGTTGTTGAACGTGATCGTAGGCATCGTCGGCGCGTTGCTGGCGGGCTTCATTATTTCGCCGATGGTTGGCGTGGGCACCATCAACGAGGGCATCTCGCTCGCGACCTTCCTGGTCTCGTTGCTGGGCGCCGTCATCCTGTTGGCGATCGTGAATCTGTTCCGCCGCGGCAGCGTGCGATAGCGCACTTCCGACAGGGGCAGAAACAAAAGGGCCGGACGCACGTCCGGCCTTTTTTTATGGACGACCGATCGGACCTCCTGTCACGACGGTCGTGCTCCGGGAAAGAAGCGAGGTCATTTCCCTCCGCCGCCACCTGTGGTGGCGGGGTACATCCTGGTACCCGAACGGGCCCAATGAAACATTCCTGATGAGTCGTCTGCGCAGCGGCTACCGCGCGCTCATCTGGCTGGCGGCCGGCTTGCCCTTGTAACGGTCGAACCACGCCAGGATGGCGCTGGCCTTGGCCGCCGACTGCGACGGCCGCGAGGTGAAGCCGCCGTGGGATGCACCCGGCACCTTCACCAGTGCAGTGGGCACGCCGGCCAGTTGCAACGCCTGGTAGTACTGCTCCGAATCGCTGAGCGGCGTGCGGAAATCCTGATCGCCGACCACGACCAGCGTCGGTGTCTTCACCGAGCCCACCAGCGACAGCGGCGAGCGCGACCAGTACGCGTCCGGATCTTCCCAGGGCATCTTGCCGAACCAGTACTGGGTCATGAACTGGCCGCCATCGGTGGTCAGCACCATGCTGGCCCAGTTGATCACCGGCTTCTGCGACGCCGCCGCCTTGAAGCGATGGGTCTTGCCGACGATCCAGGCGGTCAGGACGCCGCCGCCCGAGCCGCCCGTGACGAACAGGTTGTCCGGATCGACGAAGCCCTGCGCGATGGCGGCGTCCACGCTGCTCATCAGGTCGTCGTAGTCATTGCCCGGATACTTGTGATGGATGAGATTGGCGAACTCGTCGCCATACGACGTCGAGCCGCGCGGGTTGGTGTACAGCACGACGTAGCCAGCGGCGGCATACAGCTGATAATCGGTCGAGAACAGCGGACCATAGGCCGCGAAGGGGCCGCCATGAATCTCCAGGATCAGCGGATATTTCTTGCTGCGATCCATGTTCGGCGGCAGCACCAGCCAGGCGTCGATGTCGCGCTGGTCGAACGAGGACTTCACTTTGAGCGGCTGCACCTGACCAAGCGTCTTGCTCGCCAGCAAGCCTTCATTGAGCTGTGTGAGTTTCTTGACGCGGCCGCCGCGCGCGATGGAAACATCCGACGGACGAGTGGCATCGCCGCTGGTGAAGGCAATCGTGCCGTCGTTGGCGAGGGAGAATTCGCCACCGGTATAAGGACGGTCGAGCGATGCGCTGCTCAGCCCTTCCAGCACAGGAGCGATGCGGCCGTTCAGCGTCACGCGCGCGATCTTGGTGACGGCGAAGTCGTCGTAACGAATGAACAGGCTGCGGCCATCGGGGGCCCACTCGACGTCGTCGACGGAACGATCCAGTGACGCGGTCAACGAGCGCGCGTTGCCGCCGTCTGCATCCATCACATACAACTCGACGTTCTGATACCCCATGAGCTTGTCTTCGAAGCTCAGGAACGCGATGGACTTGCCATCGGGCGAGACGCGGCCGGCGCTGTCCGGACCTTGGCGGCTGGTCAGGGGAGTGATGGAGCCATCCGCGAGAGAGATGCGGTACAGCTCGGAGTCCACGGGCTCGCGCCGCCAGTTCTCGTCACGGTTGCCGGTGGCGACGATGTAGCTGCCGTCCGGGCTCCATGACAGCGGACCGGATTCGTTGAACGCGCCGAACGTCAGCTGGCGCGGCGCGCCGCCATCGGCGGCGACGACATAAACATGCGTGTAGCCGGGCTTGAGGTAGCCGTCGCCGTCGGTGCGATAGGTGATGTCGGTGATTACTTCCAGCGGCGGCGCCCATTGCGCGTTCTCCGGCTTCGGCGGCGCTTCACCCAGCGGCTGCTTGGCATCGGGGGCAAACATGGTGAAGGCGATCCACTTGCCATCCGGCGACCAGGTCAGCGAGCCCGGCGCGTCCAGCAGGTCCGCAAGCTTGGCGGTCTGGCCACTCTGCATCCAGCGCACGAACAGCTGCGGCCGGCCGTCCATGGCGGTGGACACATAGGCGAGGCGGTCGCCCTTGGGCGACCAGCGCGGCGAGCTGTGCGAGCCACTGCCAGTCACCAGTGGCGCCTGGGTGCCGGTCTCGGTGTCGATCAGCCAGATGGAGCTGCGGCCGCGGTCAGTCACGATGTCGAACGAGCGACGCGCATAGGCGACGGCCCGGCCGTCCGGACGGATCTGCGGATCGGTGGCGTACTGCAGGGCGAACAGATCCGCGCCTTGGAACAGCTTTTGAGGGGCTTCAGGCGGTGCCGCCAACGTCGCGGTCAGCGGCGTGGAGCAGGTCATGAGCAACGCAAGCAGGAGCGTCGACGGGCGCATGGGGTCCCTCGGGTTGGAATGGAAAAATCGGGTCGGTAACGCTAACGTCCCAAGCCGCGACCGTCCAGCGCCGCGGCGGTGGTTGCGGGGCCAAGCCCGAGTAATAGCAGCCAATGAAACCGGAGCGGGATGGGCGGCGAAAACCCGCCTTGGAATGGGAGGTAGGGCGCGGCGGTGGCTTCGAGCCCGGAGACTTTTTTGCCTATATCGACGGCCGAGCTGTCGTGGCGTGTGCTCGGCTTCGTCAATGGGCTGCGGCTGCTCGCGTCCACGGCGCTCGCGACTTTATTCGTGTCCATCATGCCCGAGACCGTCGGGCAGCTCGATCCGGCGCTGTTCGCCGGCGCGGCCACGGCCTATTTCCTGTATGCAATCATCTCGGTCGGCAGCATCCGGCGGCGCACGCCCGATATCGTGCTGCAGACCTGGACCGGTGTTTTTGCCGATGTGCTGGTGTTGTCGCTGCTGACCTACGCCAGTGGCGGCGTGAACGGCGGCATCTCGGCGCTGGTGGTGCTGTCCATCGGCGCGGCCAGCTTCATTTTGCGCCGGCGGCTGGCGATGTCGATCGCCGTGACGGCCGCGCTGGCCATGCTCATTCAGCCTGGCATCACGATGCTGGCCAGCACCGATGCCACGGCCGACTTGACCACTCCCGGCATTTCCGGTGCCTTGACCATCATCATCTCTTTGGGCATCTCGCAACTGGCGCGTGTCATGCGCCACAACGAAGAGCTCGGCCGCAAGCGTGAATCGGCCAACGCGGAGCTGGCCGAGCTGCATCGCTCTCTGTCGCAGCATCTGCGCGAAGGCGTGCTGGTGGTCGACGGCGACAATCGCATCTCCATGATCAGCGATGCAGCCGCTCTGCAACTGCAGGGCGGCAGCGTGCTGCAAGGTGCCGACCTCGGCGAAGTCTCGCCGCGGCTCGCCAACCTGCTCGATACATGGCGGCGTTCCTATTGCGACGAAGGCCGCAGCACGCCGACCATGATGGGCCTCGACGGCGAACGCCGGCTGCAATTGAAGTTCGTGTCGCTCGACAATAGCGTGCAGGGCCCGGCGCTGATCTTCGTCGAAGACAAATCGAGCGTGGCTTCGTGGCTGGCCGCGTCGATGGCTCCAGCGTCCGTACAGGTCAACCAGGTTCCCGTGCCGCGCGAGCCAGCGCCCCGCGAATTGCCGCCGCGTGAGCCGGTCCGTCGTGAGCCTGCGTTGCGTGAAAGCATGCGTAGCGAAGCGCCACGTGCCAAGTCGGCTCGTGTTTCGTATGCCGCTGCCGCGGCCAGTCTTTCGCCAGTCAGTGCGCTACGCACGAGCAATCCGCGCATCAATCCCTTCGAAGATTCTTCCTATCCGGAAGTGCCGAGCCGACAAAGCGCGCGGTTCGGCGATTCCGTGCGTCCCGATATCGACAGCGACCCGGAGGAACCTTATCGATCCAGCTCGATTCGCGAAAACCTGGCGCGACAGAACTCATTCCGTGCCGCGCTCCAGGAAATATCTCCTTGGGAGAATGCTCCCCGGCCGGCGAAGCTACCGCCGGCCGCTGTTCCCGCGCCGGCCGCGTCACAACCCCGTCGACCACAGCAGCAGCCGGCTCGCCCGCCCGGCAGCATGCTTACCAACAACGACCCCCGTCTGCGCATCATCATCGGCAATGCATTGAAGCTCGGCCAGCGCGAGTCGCTGCGGCTGGAGCGCGTCGATCTGGCGTCGTGGTGCAAGGAATTCGTCACCGAGCTGTGGCAGACCGAAGAGATCGACGCCGACATCCTGCGGCTCAGCGCGCCGCGCGAAAGCGTGCCGGTGCGCGCCGATCCAGCTCATCTGCACAAGCTGCTGTGGACGCTCTGCATCGATCTGCTGAGGTATGGCCGCGCCAGCAATGCGACCGATCCAGTGGAGATTCGCGTCGGCCGCAGCTCGACCACGCAACGCCGCTATCTCGATGTCATCGATCGCGGCTCTGCGATCGGACCGGTGGATTCCAAACGCGTGTTCGAGCCTTTCCTGGCTGCGGGCAAGGCGGGCACCGGCATTTCCATGTTCGTGTCGCGCGAGTTGTCGCCCGGCGTGCGCTCCGGCGCCAACAATGATCCCCGGCCGGGCGGCGGCGTCGTATTCCGGCTGGTGTTCGCCGAAGCGGCCCCACCCAACACCAAGTAGGGGCATTGCTGGGGCGGCGCTCCGACAAGTATGCTCGCGCCGGCCAGAATGCTGGCACCGACGGAGAGGCCGCCGATCAGCCGACGCAGCAATAAGTCGCGCGGCTCCGGCAAGCGTCGCCGGAGCTTGCGCTTATCCAAGTTCCTGCCGAGCGCAGCCACGCGCAGGCGTTGGCTGCGCATTCTGCGTTCCGCGCCGCTCACGCTCCAGGCGGTCGTCGTGCTGCTGTTGACCGTGTGCCTCTGGTTCGCGGTCAACTGGATCTATCAGGTGGTGCGCAAGCCGTCCGAGTTGTTCTTTCCCGTCAGCGGCACGCTCTACAAGACGCCGAACGAGACGTGGACTTCGTACGAGCCCATCTTCCGCAAACATTCCACCGCCACCATCAGCCCGGAATTGCTGGCCGCGCTCGCGCAGGTGGAAGGCTCGGGCAATCCCATCGTGCGCACCTACTGGCGCTGGTCGTTGACGCACAAACCTTTCGAAGTCTATCGGCCGGCGTCCAGTGCGGTGGGCATGTATCAGATCACCGATGGCACATTCGAATATACGCGCCGGCTGTGCATCCACGACAACAAGGTCGTGGAGGATGGGCCGTGGCACGACTTCAAATCGTGCTGGTTCAATAGTCTCTACATGCGCGTGATTCCCTCGCATGCGGTGGAGATGACCTCGGCATATCTGGATCGCCAGGTCGCGGCCATCCTGTCCAAGCACGGCATCAAATCCGCGACGCTGCGGCAGAAGGAGGACCTGGCTGCCGTCATTCATGTGTGCGGGGCCGGGGCGGGCGCGAGCTTCGCGCGTCGGGGCTTCCGTCCGCGCCCGGGCCAGCATTGCGGCGATCACTCCGTGCAGGGCTATATCGATCGCGTCAACCGCATGAAACAGGTTTTTGCCAGGCTCGCGCAGCGTCCCAAACCGTCGCTCTGGTCGTAGCGGGCCGGGATTTCCGGCCCGCACCGGCCAAAACGGACGATTCGTGCGAGAATCCGCGCCCGAATTCCCCCAAGAACCCTCGAACCTCGGGAAGCAATGAGCCAGACGTCGGTGTCGGGCGGCGCAGGCAACTCGCCGCGGCGGGTGCTGTTTGCGAGCTTGATCGGCACCACGATCGAGTATTTCGACTTTTATATCTACGCCACCGCGGCGGTGCTGGTGTTTCCGCGGCTGTTTTTTCCGGCCGGCGACCCGGCCTCGGCCACGCTGCAGTCGCTGGCCACGTTCGCGCTGGCTTTTTTCGCGCGGCCGCTGGGCTCGGCGCTGTTCGGGCATTTTGGTGACCGCATCGGGCGCAAAGCCACACTGGTGGCGGCGCTGCTGACGATGGGCCTGTCGACCGTATTCATCGGTTTGCTGCCGACGTATGAATCCATCGGCTTGCTGGCGCCGTTGCTGTTGGCCTTATGTCGTCTCGGCCAGGGCCTGGGGTTGGGCGGGGAATGGGGCGGGGCGGTGTTGCTGGCCACCGAGAACGCGCCGCCCGGCAAGCAGGCCTGGTACGGCATGTTTCCGCAACTCGGCGCACCGCTCGGGTTCTTGTTTTCTACGGGTGTATTCCTGCTGTTGAGCGAATATTTGAGCGATGCGGAGTTCTTCGTCTGGGGCTGGCGCGTGCCGTTCATCGCCAGCGCGCTGCTGGTGTTCGTCGGCTTGTACGTGCGCTTGCGGCTGCACGAAACGCCGGCCTTTCAGCGCGCCATCGACAACGACGAGCGCGTGCGCCTGCCCATGCTGACGGTGTGCACGCAGCATCCGGCGACGTTGTTGCTGGGAACGTTCGCAGCGACCGCGACGTTCGTGGTGTTCTATCTGATGACGGTGTTCTCGCTGAGCTGGGGCACGTCCGCGCTCGGCTATTCGCGGGAGCAGTTCCTGATCCTGCAGATGATCGGCGTGCTGTTCTTCGCGCTCACCATTCCGTTCTCGGCGGTGATGGCAGACCGGCGCGGCCGGCGCGCGATGCTGCTCGCCGCGACGCTGGGAATCATGGCGTTCGGATTGTTCTTCGAACCCCTGTTCAGCTCCGGTGCGCCGCTGCGTGTGGTCGTATTCCTCGCCCTGGGGCTGGGCCTGATGGGCCTCACCTACGGCCCCTTGGGGACGGCACTGGCGGAACTGTTTCCCACCTCGGTCCGGTACACTGGCGCCTCTTTGACTTTCAACCTTGCCGGTATCGTCGGCGCCTCGCTGGCGCCGTATGTGGCCACGTGGCTCGCCACGCGCCATGGCCTGGCCTATGTCGGCTATTACCTCACGACCGCGGGGTCGATTTCGCTGCTGGCGTTGCTCTTGATCCGGCCGCAACAGCCACAACCTTGAGCTTTCTTTTGGGTCGTTCTTTTTAAAATACTGACAGACGCGATGCTCTCTACCGCCAACGTTTCCATTCAATTCGGCGCCAAGCCGCTGTTCGAACAGGTCTCGGTCAAGTTCGCCGACGGCAACCGTTACGGCCTGATCGGCGCCAACGGCTCCGGCAAATCGACATTCATGAAGATCCTCGGCCGCGAGCTGGAACCCAGCTCCGGCGAAGTGATGCTGATGAACGGGCTGCGCATGGGCAAGCTGCGCCAGGATCAGTTCGCGTATGAAGATCAGCGCGTGCTGGACGTGGTCATGCAGGGCCACGTGGAGATGTGGGAGGCGATGGTCGAGCGCGATCGCATCTACGCCAATCCGGATGCGACCGACGCGGATTACATGCGTGCGGCCGAGTTGGAAGCCAAATATGCCGAGTACGGCGGCTACGACGCCGAAGCTCGCGCGGCGAGCATTCTGAAGGACGCCGGCATCGATCCGGCTTATCACAACGGTCCGATGCGCGAAGTCGCGCCGGGCTGGAAATTGCGTGTGCTGCTGGCGCAAGCGCTGTTCTCGCGCCCTGACGTTCTGTTGCTCGACGAGCCCACCAACAACCTGGACATCCATTCCATCCGCTGGCTGGAAGGCGTGCTCAACCAGTACGACGCCACCATGGTCATCATCAGCCACGACCGGCACTTCTTGAACCAGGTGTGCACGCACATGGCGGATCTGGACTACGGTCAGATCAAGATCTATCCGGGCAACTACGACGACTTCATGCTGGCTTCGGTGCAGGCTCGTGAGCGCGTGGAAGCCGCCAATGCCAAGGCCAAAGAGCGCATCGCCGACCTGCAGGAGTTCGTGCGACGCTTCTCGGCGAACGCGTCCAAGGCGCGCCAGGCGACTTCGCGCCTGCGCCAGATCGACAAGATCAAGATCGAGGAGGTGAAGCCCTCGTCGCGCCAGAACCCGTACATCCGTTTCGAGCAGGAAAAGAAGCTGTATCGGAACGCGGTGACGGTGGAGGAGTTGAGTTTCACTTATCCGGGCGCGGACGCGCCGGTGCTGACCAATGTGAATTTCAACGTCGAGGCGGGCGAACGCATCGCCATCATCGGCCAGAACGGCGTGGGCAAGACCACGCTGATGCGCTTGCTGGCCGGCGAGTTGCAGCCGAGCAAAGGCACCATCACCTGGGTGGAGAACGCCAAGGTCGGCTACATGCCGCAGGATCCGCAGGCGGAGTTCGCCGAGAAGGTGGACCTGTTCACCTGGATGACCGAGTGGCGCGGCAAGAGCGATGACGACCAGATCGTGCGCGCCACGCTGGGCCGCTTGCTGTTCTCGGGCGACGAGACGCGCAAGTCGGTGAAAGTGCTGTCCGGCGGCGAGAAGGGTCGCATGATCTACGGCAAGCTGATGCTCATGAGACCGAACGTGCTGCTGCTGGACGAGCCCACCAACCACATGGACATGGAAACCATCGAGTCGCTGCAGATCGGCGTCGAGAAATATCCGGGCACGGTGGTGTTCGTCTCGCACGATCGCGAGTTCGTCGGCGGCATTGCCAACCGGATCATCGAGTTGAAGGCCGACGGCAAGCTGCTCGACTTCAAGGGTACTTACGACGAATACCTGCGCTCGCAGGGCATCTCACCCTGAACCAGAGGCCGCCGTGACGCCGTCGCGGCGGCCTGCCATGACATTTCTGCCCGGTTGCGCGCAGTTCCCGGGCATTCATGCACGGCGTCAGGCCGGATCGACAAGAAATAGAGCAAGAATATTAGGGAGAACAGCCCAAATCCGTGGCAAATCCGTGTATAGTGCCTGCGGCTCGTCACCTTTCTCTTTATCTTTTCTTGGTCCGCGGTCTCCAATGCCGCAGCGCTCCGGCGCAACCAACTCAATCTAAACCGAATCGTTGCCGAACCATGGTGGGCCCTGCTGTGGGCAGTGCCCGATTACTTTTGCGGCCTGTTTAGGCGCCCCTTTTTGAAAAATGGGGGGCGCATTGAGTGCCGGTTTCATACCGGCGGGTTCGCGCCTTGTTGGAGTTTCGAATGAGCAAGATCTACGTGGGCAATCTGCCCTTTTCCGCCGATGAAGATGCGGTTCGCGCGCTGTTTGCGCAGCATGGTACCGTCGATTCAGTGGCCCTTATCATGGACCGCGAGACCGGCCGCCCCCGTGGCTTCGGTTTCGTGGAAATGCCGCGTGCCGATGCCGCTCGCGCCATCCAGAGCCTGAATGGTCAGGACATGGGCGGCCGCGCGCTCAAGGTCAACGAGGCGCAAGACAAGCCTCGTGGCAATGGCGGCGGCGGTCAGCGTCGCTGGTGATTCGTCGCCCCGCGCTGCCGTTACGGCGGCGCGGGGCGGTCCCACCCAGTGTCGGCTCGCTCATCGTGGGCCACCGGTTGGAGAATGTCATGAATTTGTATGGATGGACCGCCGCTGAAGCCTTCGGCGTCGCTGCGGTCCGAGGCGGTCGACAGTGGCGGTGAAAAACGCGATTGCGACCGAAGCCTGGCTCGAAGTGCCGTTCGTGCGTCAGTCGGTGACGCCGGTGACGGCCCCCGAGGGTTGTGAAGGCCCCTGGCACAAGTATGTGATCAGCCAGGGCGAGAATCAGATCACCGGCTTGCGCGCCGGCACCATGGCGGATGTCATGCGCCAGGTGGACGAGATGACCGAGCGCCTCAACGAGCGCCGCGTCGGCAAGCAAAAGCGCAAGTAAGCCCCAACACGATCCCAGATAGGAGCTGCATCGAGCGACGGTGCGGCGCCGGCTTGCCGCGATTCATCGTCCGCGACTAAAGTCTCCGCATGCATGCGGTGGAGACGCTGAAATATCTTTTGATCCCGCTGCGCAGTGCCGCGCTCGTGCTGATCGTTGCGTTCACCTTGCTGCTGCTGATCGCCGCCAATGGCGGTCTGCTGGGCCTGCCACTGGCTTTGCTGGTCATCTCCTGGTTCTTCAAGTATGGCGATTCTTGCTGTGCTGGCTACTCGTCGCACCGGAGACGCATTGAACATCGCGCGAGCACGGTTGCAGGCCGACGCTGCTTTCAAACCCATCGCCAGCGGCGACACGATCAAGCTGATCGAGCTGGCTCGCGATGCCGGGGACGGGCGCACTGCTCGCAAGTTGCTCGCTGGATTCGCCGAGCGTTACGAAGAAGATGAGGTGGCACGGCGCATGGCCGGGCACCTCGGTCGTCAGTTGGAGCGTTGATGTCGGAGTCAGCTCGTATCAATGTGTATGTGCAGCCACGTGCCAGCAAGACAGCTGTGGTCGGCATGCACGATGGCGCCGTAAAAATCCGCTTGGCCGCGCCGCCGGTCGATGGTGCCGCCAATGCTGCCTTGGTCGAGTTCGTGGCAGATCAATTGGGCGTCGCCAAATCCCGTGTACGCATCACCGCCGGGCTCGCCAGCCGGCGCAAAACGGTCGAGGTGGACGGCATTTCGGCGCAGCAGTTGGCGGATGCGCTGAAGTAGTGGCAAAGATCCGGCACGGCCACTTCAGGAATGACTGATGCGCCATGCGCCTGCCCTCTAAGCGGGCTTGCGGCCGCTGACGATCGGGATGTGCCATACCGCGTACTGACGCGGATCGACAATGGCGGCGATACATTGATCGAACAGCGCACGCAACTCGTCTTGTTGCAGCTGGGTGTGCCGGGCAATCGCCTCGAGGTAGCCATCCCGCCAGGCCTGGATGATGGTGCCAAAGGTTTGACGCGGAACGCGCAGCGAATCGACGATCACATAGTCGACTCGCAACTCCTGCCAGCCCAGCTCATTCATGATCGGCCAGGTTCGGCGGCCGATGCGAGCATCGGTATGAGTATGCCGCGCAAATTCGATCACACCGGCATGCCACAGCCGGTCGGGATCGACCGAGCCGGCCGGCATGTGCAACATCCCGTAGTCCTCGCTGAGTACGTGGACCCAGCCGCCTGGCTTGCAGATCCGGTACAGCTCGGCCAGGACTTTTTCCGGTTCCGGCACCGCCTGTGTCATGTGCCGGCATACGACCAGATCGAGCTCGCCCGTGGCAAAGCGCAACTCGAACGCGTCGCCTTGCTCGAACTGCACGCGAGGCGCGAGCGATGCATGTACACGGCGGGCGTGCGCGACCGAGCTTTCCAGGATGTCTACGCCAATGATGCGCGCTTGCGGATAGCGGGCGGCCAGGCGGCTGGTGATTTCGCCGCTACCGCAGCCTATGTCAGCAATGCAGGACGGGTTGCCATAGCGCTCGAGTAAAAGTTGCTCCTGCGGCCAGATGGCTTCGGCCTGGGCGCGCAGGTTGCGAAGCATGGATTCGTCCGCCATCTGCTGCGCTTGAGGATTGCGGTGCTGGGTCGTCATGAAGTCATCATGCGCGTTCGCGCGCGCCAAGTGAATTTGTCCAGCAAGTGAATTTGTCCAGCAAGTGAATTTGTCCAGGGCAACTGGCTCGGTGCAACTTTCCGGATCAGTTAACGCAGAGCAGTAATCCAGAGCAGTCAACCCAGAGCAAGAGCAATCAGCCCAGAACCCTGGTCGCAATGCAATTTGCAAAGATCGCAAGCCAGACCCCCTGTCCGGCAACCTGAATGAGCCGCGAAGCGGCGTCCGGACGACCCGTCGGCGGTGGCGTTTTGCAGGTCGGGCCGTCACGAATGGCGACCACGTCACATTCGTGCCCGATTGTCCGCGCCAAACTACTGTCGCTTAAGGTTTCATCGTACAGCACGCCCGTCAGACACTCGCTAAGATGCCTGCGGCCGAGGCTTCGGCTCATCGCTGCCTGCCCGAGGGAAATCTGAAAGTGAATGGCCGCCTTTTCCTGGCTTTCGCCGCCGTCGCAGCTCTGGCGTGCCAGGCTGCGCGAGCGGAGGGCGAGCAGAGCCTGCGAGTACATTGGAATAAATCCTCGGAGACGGATCTCGCTACCGTGGTGGTCGGCGACTACGACGCTTCGCCGGAGTCCAATTATCTGTTCGGAGCGACGTACGGCTATCAGTTCAGCGATACGTTGTTTACGCTGCCGCTGGAGATGACGGCCAACGTCGGCGTGCAGTACCTGGACGAGCGCGGCTATCAGAACGACGGTTTTGGCGTCACCGCTTTTATCAAGGCCCACTACCGCTGGGAGCTGCCGTGGACCGATAAGGAAGTGCGGCTGGGGCTGGGCGAGGGTTTGAGCTACGTGTCGCGCATTCCGGTGAGCGAGCGGCGCGATTTCGCGAAGAAGGGTGCAGAGTCGGAAAGGCTGATGAATTACCTGGAGTGGAGCATCGAGCTGCCGCTGCGCCAGTTCGAGCCGCTGCACGGCTTGTTCCAGGGCGGCGCCATCGAGGAAATGTCGCTGGGCTTCCTGGTGTGGCATCGCTCCAGCGTGTTCGGCATTTTCAGCGAGACCGGCGGCGGCGTGAATTTCATGGGCTTCAGCCTGGAAGCGCGGTTCTGAGCGCAGCACCAGAGGCGCCGGGCTCGAGTCCAAGAGGAGGGCAGTGGCTGGCTGACCGGCGGCTGTCATGCATCGATTCGATCGGTAATAACAACTGGGATGGATTCGGGATATGAAGCTCGAAGTGATGTCGATCAGTTTCCTGCGCAGCGGTGCGCTGTCCGTCGAGGTCGGAGCGCAGTCGCAGAAGGACGCGCCTGCCGAGCCTTCACTCGATGTGGTGAAGATGTGGGTGTATCTGCCTTCGTATAACAAGACCGACAGCATGGCCGACATTCTCGAGTCGGCGCTGAACATCGCACGCCAGTCGCTGCGTTGAGCCTCTACGCCCGGGCTTGCCGCCCGGGCGGACCTGCCCTCTTGTGATGTCCTGCCGGATTTCCTGATCCGGCCGCCCGTATTACATTGCCTTCGCCGTGCCGGATCGAGGCGCGGACCACGTTGGGGGATGCGATGCGGCCCTTCCGTTCAACGGTACAGCGAGTGCTGAAGGGCACGGCGGTTGGCCTGGCGCTCACTCAATCCATCGTCAGTCTCGCGGGCGAAGTCGATGCGCCGCGCCTGCTCGCCGCGTCCGGCAACACCGCGGATTGGCTGACTCACGGTCGAACCTACGACGAACAGCGGTTCAGTCCCCTCGCGCGAATCGATCAAAGCAATGTGGCCGAGCTGAAGCTTGCGTGGTTCTATGACTTCGACACCACGCGTGGCCAGGAGGCCACGCCGCTGGTGATCGATGGCGTCATGTATGTCACGTCTGCCTGGAGCAAGGTATTCGCACTCGACGCCCGCACGGGGCGCGAGTTGTGGCGGTTTGATCCGCAGGTGAAGCGCGCCAAGGCAATCGATGCCTGCTGCGACGTGGTCAATCGCGGTGTCGCGGCCTGGGGGCATCGCGTGTTCGTGGGCACGCTCGACGGTCGGCTGATCGCACTCGATCGCGACACCGGCGCGCCGGCCTGGTCGGTGCAGACCACGGACCCGAACAAACGTTACACTATCACTGGCGCGCCACGCGTGATCGGCGGCAAAGTCATCATTGGCAATGGCGGTAGTGAAATGGGCGTGCGCGGCTATGTGTCCGCCTATGATGCTGACGATGGCCGGATGCTTTGGCGCTTCCACACTGTCCCGGGCGATCCCAAGCATGGATTCGAGAACGCCGCGATGGAACGCGCCGCCAAGACCTGGCGCGGTCAATGGTGGAAATACGGTGGTGGCGGCACCGTGTGGGATTCGATGGCCTATGACCCGCAGCTGGATCTTCTATATATCGGCGTGGGCAACGGCAGCCCATGGAATCATCGTATCCGCTCGAATGGCGAGGGCGACAATTTGTATCTGTCGTCCATCGTGGCCTTGCAGCCGGCCAGCGGCGAGTACGTCTGGCATTTCCAGACCACGCCGGCGGAGTCGTGGGACTTCACTGCGACTCAACACATCATTCTCGCCGACCTGAGCATCGGCGGTCGCCTGCGCAAGGTACTGATGCAGGCGCCGAAGAATGGCTTTTTCTATGTGCTCGACCGTGCTACGGGCGAATTCATTCACGCCAGCAACTACGTGAACGTGACCTGGACGACGGGGCTCGATCCGAAAACCGGACGTCCTCACGCCGTCCCCGAAGCGCGTTATCTGCATGAGCCGGCGATGGTGGCGCCCGGGCCGCTCGGTGCGCACAACTGGTACCCGATGTCGTTCAGTCCGCAAACGCGGCTGGTTTATATCCCGGCGCTGGACGCGTCGGGCTACTACCAGCACGACGACGATTTTCAGTGGGGCGAGCGAACATTGAATACGGGTTTGGCAGTGTCCCGCGATGCTGCCAATGCCAGGACTGTTGCCGAGGCGGCAAAGAGCAAGGGCGGCGCCATGTTGCTGGCGTGGGATCCGATCGCACAGCGGGAAATGTGGCGAGTGAACCATGAGCGCGCCGGCAACGGCGGCGTGCTCACTACTGGCGGCAAGTTGGTGTTCCAAGGCACGGCCGACGGCTTGTTCAATGCATACGCTGCGGATACCGGCGCTCGCTTGTGGTCGCACGATGTGCAGAACGCCATTCTTGGCGGCCCGGTGACATTCGAGCTGGACGGTGAACAGTATGTCGCCGCACTGGCTGGCATCGGCGGCGTCGCTGCCACTAGTGCTGCCGGTGGCCCGCAGTCGCGCAGTGCATTCGGTCGCGTCGTCGCCTTCAAACTGGGCGCCAAGGCGAAGTTGCCGCCATTACCTTCTTACTCGCCTCGTCGCCGACCCGGCGGCAAACGTGACTTTCGATAGCACGGCAAAGTTTACGAAGCAGGAGCCAGGCGAATGCCTGGCCAGTCGCTCCCATCCCGTCATTCACTTGGCCGCGAAGCGCCCCTCATGGAGGGGCGCTCGCATTTGGCTGTGGCCGACGCCTGCCCTGACAGCTGCAGCGCCGCCCTAATTCCCGCGTAATCTTGATAAGCTTGGCCTCCACGAGGGGGCAGCCCAGGAGTCGCGGCGTGTTGGGCGATCACCGATTCAGATTCGTGCGTCTTACGGCCTCAATGTTGGCCCTGTTGGCTGTAGCGGCCCCGGCCGGCGCCGATTCCATGCGCTGTGGCAAATGGGTGGTCAACGAATCCGTCACCGTGGACGAGCTGGTGAGCAAGTGTGGGCAGCCGCGCAGCAAGGACATCACCAAGGAAGATGTCTACATGACCAATGTGAACGGCATGCGCGTGAAGACCGACAGGGTCACCATTACCGAGCGATGGATCTACCAACCGTCTCCACGCTCCCTGCCGATGGTGGTCGTGATCGTCGACGGCAAGATCGTCAGTCTGACGCGCGCCGACTGACCCCGGGTCAGGGCCTTACGATCCCGGGAGGACCTCGATGTTTCTTCTGCGTACTCGTTCCCATGCATTTTTCGCATCCGTCTGCCTGGTGCTGTTGGCAGTGCCAGCGCTCGCGAGCGAGATGGTCTCGCGCGAGCTCGAGTCGCCAACGTTGCAGCGAAGCTGGGCCTACGAGGTCTACTTGCCTTCCGGATACGACAGATCGCGATCGAGCTATCCGGTCTTCTATCTGTTTCATGGCAATGGCGGCAGCCGCCACGACTGGTTGCAGAAGGGCAGGATTCAGCGCACCGCCGATTCGCTGATCGCGCGCCGCGAGATCCCGGCGACCATCATCGTGATGCCGGATGCCGGCACCAGCTGGTTCGTGGACGGGCGCGAGAAGATGGAGACCGCGGTGATTCGCGATCTGATTCCGGACGTGGAGAAGAACCTGCGAGTGTTGAAGTCCCGGGACGGGCGCTTGATCGGCGGCCTGTCCATGGGCGGTTACGGCGCGCTGCGCTTTGCGCTCAAGTATCCGGAGATGTTCGCAGCCGCCGCGCTATTGTCGCCCGCGATCTACGACCCGCTGCCGCCGCCGAAATCGAGCGCCCGCACGGTGGGTACCTTCGGTCGTGGCGAAAAGGAGTTCGACGATCAGGTTTGGCAACGTTTGAATTATCCCACCCTGTGGCAAGGCTACCTGGCAAAGCGGACGCCGGTGCCCATGTATATCAACTCCGGCGACGATGACGAGTTCATGATCGAAGCGGAAGCGACCAGGCTCTACTCGCTGCTGCGAGCCAACGAACAGCCTGCCGAGCTACGCATCGTCAACGGCACGCACTCCTGGGAGGTCTGGGAGGACACCATCGACGACGCGATGAGATACATCTTTCGCTTCGCTGCCAAGCCCACCGCGGCGGAGTGACGATCGCGCCGTAGGAGGGCGGCAGTCTGCCGCCGCTCCTGAATTTTCAAATCACGCGCGCGCCAACGCGCTCTGAAACCGGGCGTAAATGAAATACACCGCGATGCCGATCGCGTTCCAGATCACGAAGGTGGTTTTCGTCACGCTGGGCAGGCTGTTGAACAAGTACGCGCAGCCGATGATTGCAGCGGCCGCCACGGTCGTCGCAGCCGGCGTGCGGAACGGGCGAGGGGCCGTGGGTGCCTTGTTTCGCAGCACCAGCATGCAGATCGCGACCGCGATGAAAGCCACCAGCGTGCCGGCGTTTGCAACTTCGGCGATCCGTTGCAGCGGCAGAAATCCGGCCATGATCGCGACAATCACGCCGGTGATCATCGTCATCAGCACCGGCGTGCCGGACTTCTCGCTGACCACGCTGAGCCGCTGCGGCAACAGGCCATCGCGAGCCATGACGAAGAAAATGCGTGACTGGCCGTACATGAACGCCATGATCACCGTGGGCAGCGCGATGATGGCGGCAAAGCCGATCCAGCGCGCGGCGACGGGGTGTTCCAGGTTTCGTAACACCATGGCGAGCGGCTCGGAGCTGGCGGCCAACACGTCGGTGCGAGTGCTGCCGATCGCGGCGGTAGCCACGACCATGTAGATGAGCGTGCACGCGACCATGGAGCCGATGATGCCGATCTTCAGATCGCGGCCCGGATTCTTGGTCTCCTCGGCGGCGGTGGACACGGCATCGAAACCATAGAACGCGAAGAAGATCAGCGCCGCGGCCCCCATCATGCCGTACTTGGCACCATCGACTTCGTTGGCGCCGAAGCCATGGGGAGCGAACGGCTCGAAGTTGCCGACATCGAACGCCGGAATCGCCAGGGCGATGAAGGTGGCCAGCGCGAGCAGTTTCACGAACACCAGGATCATGTTGACCGTCGCGCTTTCGCGGGAGCCGGCCGCGAGCAAGCCGGCGACGGCCAGGGAAATCACGATGGCGGGCAGATTGATCACGCCACCCGCCGCGGGGCCGGCGAGCAACGCCTTGGGAACGTCCAGTCCGAGCGAGAGAATGAATCCCCCGGCATAGCCCGACCAACCGACGGCCACGACACTGCACACGACCGTATATTCGAGAATCAAGGTCCACCCGACGAACCACGCCGGCAATTCACCGAGCGCCACATAACTGTACGTGTACGCGCTGCCCGCCATGGGCATCATGGTCGACATCTCGGTGTAGGCCAGCGCGGCACAGGCGCACACCAGCCCGGCCACGACGAATGAAATGATCACGGCCGGTCCGGCGAGGCCCGCACCCACGCCGATCAAGGTGTAGATGCCGGTGCCGACGATGCCGCCGATGCCGAGGCACACCAGGTGGATCCAGCTCAATGTGGGCCGTAGCGCGCTGTGCGTCTCCCGGGCGCTGACGGACTCGAGACTCTTGCGGCGGTTCCAGAAGGCCATGGGGCTCCCCGTTGTTCGTATGGCGCCATTGTACGGGCTGTTATGATGCGCGTGACATGACCGACAATCTTTCCCACGAGCTCCCCAATCCGCTGCTGGTGATGGCGCTGCCGCTCGAAAGCCAGGGCGTGTTCGAGGCCGCAGGCATTCCCATCTTGTATACCGGCATCGGCAAGGTGAACGCGGCCTATGCGTTGACCCGCAAGCTCGCCGAGTACGCACGGGCCGGCCAGCCTGTGCCGCAAGTCATCAACTTCGGTACCGCGGGCAGTCGCCGGCATCGCACCGGCACCGTCCTGGAATGCAATGCCTTCGTGCAGCGGGACATGGATGTGACTGGCCTGGGCGTACCGCTGGGTGTCACGCCGTTCGAGGACATTCCCTCGCGCCTGGAATTTCCAGCCCGCTTCGATCAGCTGCCGAGCGGCTGCTGTGGCAGCGGCGATTCCTTCGTGATGTCCGAAGCCGCGCTGGAGTGCGACGTGGTGGATATGGAAGGTTACGCGCTCGCCAAGGTTTGCTGGATGGAGCGAGTGCCCTTCACCTCGGTGAAATATGTGACCGATGGCGCGGATCACGCCTCGGGCCAGGACTGGCACAGCAATCTCAAGCTCGCGGCGGATCAGTTCCTGGCGCTGTATCGACAGATCTCTGCTCGGCCCTGAAGCCCGCCAGCGGCGCCGGGCAGTGCCACCAACCTCTACAACGTGGAAGAAGAAACGTTCGTGTTCTTCGACGATGTCTTTGCTCACATCGCCGCGCTGTTCCCGGCTGAATACATTCACATCGGCGCGGGCGACGTCCCCAAGGATCAATGGAAACAGTCGGCCAGGGTGCAGGCTCGGATGCGCGAGCTGGGCATCATCAACGAGTCGCGGCTGCAACGGTATTTCTTCGAACGAATCTCCGGAGTGGCTTCCGGGTACGAAGTGATCGTTTCGTCCGCCGAGCAGCTGAGCTTCAATCGTCCGCAGAGCAGCGGCAGGCGAGCCGATGCCGGCGAGATTGTCAGCCTGGGCGATGTGTATCGCTTCGATCCGGCGCCCGCGGCCTTGTCGGCGCAGGATCGCAGCCGTTTGATCGGTGTGCAGGCCAACGTCTGGACCCGCCGCGACGGCAACGAGGAAGAAATCGAATCTCTGACTTTTCCTCGGGCCGCTGCCCTGGCGGAGATCGGCTGGGTGCATTCGATACGACTGCATTGGCCCGATTTTCAGCCACGCATGGCGGCGATGCTGGGGCGCTATTCGCGACTGGGTGGCGAGCCCTTGTCCAGGGCCACCTCGATCAATGTCAGTGCGGACATTGCGGGTGATCGGATGTAGTTGACGGAAATACTCGACGCGTCCGGCGGCATCGTCCGACGCTCCCGCCCGCTCCTGCGCTTGCAAGCGGAGGACACGAATGACAATCGCCCCGATTGCTGAAACTGAGGGCTGGAGCTCCCTCATTGCCGCTACCACGAGCTGCAAGCATTGCTGGCGCTGGCGCGCGCCCGGTAAGCTGGCCGCTCCCGGCACGGACGAGCCACGGGCAGGAGGACTGATATGTCTTTGTATGGGCTTCTGGTTTTTTCCGCCGTTTACGCTCTGGCCGTCGCCTCGCCCGGGCCGGGTGTGGCGGCCGTCATTGCCCGCTCGCTCGCCAACGGCACGCGCGGCGCGCCGGCGTTCATCGCCGGCTTTCTGGTGGGTGATCTCATTTGGTTTGCATTTGCGGCCACTGGCTTGGCGGCGCTGGCTCAAAGCGCTCACGCCGTGTTCGTGGCGGTGAAGTACGCGGGCGCGGCGTACCTATTGTATCTGGCGTACAAGATGTGGACCTCGCCAGCCGTGGCGGCGGACAACACTCCCGGCCTGGAAAAAGGTCAGAAGCCCTTTCAGTTGTTTCTCGGCAGTCTGGCGCTGACGCTCGCCAATCCCAAGACCATGGTGTTCTTCCTGGCGTTGTTGCCGACGGTGGTGTCGCTGGAGCGCCTGACGTTGCTGGGTTTCGCGGAAATGGTCGTTGCGATTTCCATCTTGTTGCCGCTGACCTTCAGTGCCTACGTCGTGCTTGCCGATCGCGCGCGCCGCGTGTTCAAGAGCACCAAGGCCGTACGCAGAATCAACCGTGGTACGGGGGCGGCGATGGCCTGTGCCGCCGTCGTTGTTGCTACCCGGTAGCCAGGCTCAGAAGGTGTAGCTCAGGCGTCCATAGACGAACCGTCCGGAGCGGCCGAACGGCGAGTAGTTGGAGAACGATTGCGTGCCGGTGAGATTGTTCGCCGGCGGCAGCGGATCCGGATACTCGTCGGTAATGTTGTCGGCGCCGAGGGCTACTTTGATCCTGTCGGTGATCGACAGGCGTGCCTCCAGGTCCACCAGGGTCGTGGGTGAGAGGGTGAAGTCCAGCGCGGGATTGGGATCCGGCGAGAGAACTTCACCGTAGCGCGTCGCTCGCAGCGTCGCGCCCCAGCCGCTCAGTGTCCAGTTGATCGCCGCCGTGTACTTGTCTTTCGGCGTTCCCTCCTCGTAGCTCAGTACGTTGAAACGATTGAACAGGATTGGCGGGGTCGGCAATGCCGAGAGTTGCGGTGTGGTCGGCACGCGAGTGACATCGGTCGAGTTGAAGTTCGCAGTCACTATGAAATCGAACTGCCCGAGAGCGTCGGTCGACCACGGATAGCTGAGCATGATGTCGACGCCTTCGGTCTCGGTGTCCACACCGTTGATGAAAAAGCGTCCGCCACCGATACCGACGAAACCGAGGCTGGTGAGATAGTCCACCACGTCGCTGGAAGTGAGGTTCTCCGACAGCACGATGCGATCGTCGATGTCGATGCGATAGGCGTCGATGGTGAGTGTCAGGCCGCCGAGGCGCGCGACCGCGCCCAACGAGTAGTTCAACGATTCTTCCGCGTCGAGTGGCTGCGCGCCCAGGGCTCTGGCGGCCGGGTCGTGTACCGGGAAGGTGGCGATATCGTATGGAATGCCGCCGATGAAGTTGGTCGACGTGGTCGAGAAGTACTGTTGCTGCAATGACGGCGCCTTGAATCCGTTCTGGACCGAGGCGCGCAGCGCGAAGCTCTCGGTGAAGTCATAGCGCAACGACAGCTTGCCGGCGAGATTCTCGCCGAAGTCCGAATAGCTCTCGCCACGGAGCGCCACCGACGCCAGCAGTTGCTCGGTGACATTCGCTTCCAGATCGATATACGCGCCGACCGCCGTGCGGTCTTCGTCCACTTCATTCGCCGGGCGAAAGCCGGGGAGTACCTGCGCGCCGGATTGTGTCGGCGATCCGTCCGGCAGCAGCACGCCGCCGTTGCGATACGAGTCGGGCTCGCCGGCGTGAATGCTGAAGGTTTCCCGCCGCGCTTCCACGCCGATCGCGATGTTGAGCGGCGAGGCCAGCCCGACCTCGACAGTGCGCACGCCGGCCACGTTCAATGTCAGCTGGTCGTAATCGAAGCCGCCGGAATCGAACGAGGTCTTGCTGGCCGGGCCGAGCGAGCGGTTCAGCGAATGTTTCACCGTGTAGTCCATTTCGTTGCGCCCGTAGCTCAGCGACGAATCCATCTGCCACGGCCCGAGCTGCCAGTTCACGCCGAACGCCGCCGACAGGTCGATCACTTCCGGCGCAATCAACGGCAGGAAGCCGTCGGGATAGATCTCGATCGTGTTGCGAGCATCGTTGGCAATGCGATAAAAGCCGGCCGACAGCGCGTCGCGATCCTGGTAGCTCGCCCAGCCATACATCGTGGCACCGCTTGCGACCTGGTATTCCGCGTTCACGAACAGCGTCTTCTGCTCGATCTCCGGTTCGCCGTACCACGAGTTGAAGCGGTTGAAAGTGGTTTCTCGCGGATCGTAGGCGCCGTTCACCAGAGGATACTGCTGACGTATGTCGTAGCCGCCGCGCTCCGTGTGCTCCTGATCCTTGTACTCCGCGGCGATGACTACCGAGCCCGTCGTGCCGATCGGCAGACCTTTCCAGGCAGACACGGTGAGTGTTTCGCCATCGGACCTGTCGCGGCTCAGTCGCGACGGTGCGGACCACGTGGCATTGGGTGCGGTGACAGCGCCCACCAGCACGTCATAGCTGGTTTCTCTCCAGCCGTATGTGACCGTCCCGTCACCGCCATCGTTGTTGGTCTTGAGCCGCAAATTGATGACACCGGCGATGGCATCGGAACCGTACTGAGCCGAGGCGCCGTCGCGTAACACTTCCACGGACTGGATGATCGCATTGGGAATCGTGTTGAGATCCACTGCCGTGGAGCCGCGGCCGATGCTGTTGTTGATGTTCACCAGCGCGGCTTGATGGCGGCGTTTGCCATTCACCAGCACGAGTGTCTGGTCCGGTGCGAGACCGCGCAATGTCGCTGGACGTACCGTATCGGTGCCGTCGCTCAAGCCAGGGCGAGGAAAATTGAATGAAGGCACCGTGACGGACAGAGCCTGGCTCACTTCGGTGACGCCGAGGTTCTGCAGTTGCTCGCCGCTGACGACATCGACGGGAACGGCAGTATCCAAGGCAGAGCGATTCGCCACGCGCGTTCCGGTGACGACGATCTGCTCGATCTCGCCGCTGCCACCGCCGGCACCTTCCTGCGCGGGCGCGGCTGGAGTCAGCAAGATCAGGGGCAAACTCACCAACGCTCTGCCAGCAAGACGCGGCCAGTAGTCGCGATCCATGACGGTCTCCCTGCGGTGGACAAGAATTCGGTTTAATACCAATGGTGCTTAGTTAACCGTCTTTGTCGCAGCGGATAGCGGATAGCGGTTAGCCAGAAATGAGCTAAATCCTGGCCTCCGTTCTGCCCTAACCGCTAACCGCCAACCACCAACCACCAACCACTGCAGGGCGCTAACTAAGTGCCATTGGTTTTAATACCATCTCGATCAAATGGCAATTGCACGCGTGTTGCTACGCACCGACAAAGACGACCGCTGCCGACATTTTCGGCAGCGGTAGGGAACGAGTACACGGACTCATGCATTTGCATGGGTCGCGTATAAATTTTTCCATGTGTATCTAACGACCGGCGGCTGCATATGCGGATGTTCGTGACTGGCGCCAGCGGCTTCATCGGTGCGCACTTCGTCGAGCGCGCCTTGGCAGAGGGTCACGACGTCGCCGGGCTCTATCGCAGCGATGGGCCAAAACACCAGGTCAGCATCGAGCAACTTCGCAACCGCGGCGCGAGTCTGCGACGTGGCGACATACTGAAGCCTGAAACATTCGCCGACGCATTGAGCGGCGCGGACTGCGTCTGTCATTTCGCTGCTGCGTTTCGCGAGTCCGGCGCGGACGAGGCGTACTTCGAGCGCATGAATGTCGAAGGCACTGCGAACGTGGCACGCGCGGCGGTAGCCGCTGGAGTCAAACGATTCGTTCATTGTGGCACGGCGGGCATCTACGGTCAGCGAGTTGCCGGCACTATCGACGAGCGAACACCGATCCGGCCCTGGAACAGCTACGAGCGCAGCAAACTCGCGGCGGATGAAAGGGTGCGCGAGATCGCCAGCGGCGCGGGCATGGAGTACGTCATCCTGCGGCCCACTGCCGTGTATGGGCCGCGTGACGAACGGCTGTTGAAATTATTCCGTTCGGCGGCAAAAGGCCGTTTCCCATTGTTCGGGCGCGGCGATGGGCGGCGGCACCTGATCTATGTCACGGATCTCGCGGATGCGTTTCTGCGCGCGTGTACGGCGGCATCTGCGGCGAATCAGGAATTGATCGTCGCTGGACCGAAGGCTGTGCCGTTGCGCGAGATGTTACAAACGATCGCGCAGGTCGCGAATCGTCCGGCATTCGGGCCCAGCCTGCCGTTGAAACCCATGCTGGCGCTGGCGGCGGTGGTGGAAGACACCTGCAAGGTGCTGAAGATCCAGCCGCCGATCTACCGCCGCCGCATGGATTTCTATTTGAACGATGCGGCCTTTGATTCGAGCCGGGCGCAGAGCGTGCTCGGGTGGCAGCCGAAAGTGGATCTCGCCGAGGGCTTCTCCGCAACGCTGCAGGCCGTGCGGCGGGAAAAAGGCGCCCCCACGCTGGCGCAGGCGTCTGTCTTGCTCTCGTTGCTCACGTTGTTCACGGATTGAGAGAGAAGTGACTGATGAATGGTGACTGATGAAGGGTCGGAACCGGAGGCGAAGAAATCCTCTTCTGACTATTCATCGTTCATTGGTCACCAGTCACTTCTTTCTTATTCGATCAGTAGCGATTGATACACGAGGTTCGCGAACTTCTCGCGAAAGTCGGTCTTGTTGGGCATGAGCTGGAGCATCAGCACCACCACCAGGCCCGAGCTCGGGTCGACGCGATAACTGGTGCCATAGGCGCCGCCCCAACCGAACGAACCGGGGGCTTCCAGGCCGCTGGCGCCATATTTCTCCACGACTTCGAAACCGTAGCCGAAGCCCATGCCGGTCTTGTAGAGATCGCCGATCTGATCGGTAGTCATCAGTGCGACGCTGCGGGGTGAGAGGATGCGCGTGCCGGACAGAGCGCCGCCGTTACGGAGCGCTTCGAGAAAGCGAGCATAGTCGCTCGCAGTAGAGAGCAAGCCTGCGCCACCCGCGAAATTCCTGCGGGGGCCTTCAACGTAGTGACCTTGCCCCTTCGAGTCATCTGGTGCGCGTACGATCTTGCCGTTGGGGCCGGTGGCGTACACGGCGGCCAGACGGCGGCGCTGATCTTTCGGCAAGAAGAAATTCGTGTCCTTCATGCCCAGTGGCTGAGTGATGTTAGTGCGGAAATATTCGTCCAGCGGCAGGCCCGATGCCCGCTCGACGACGCAACCGAGAATGTCGGTGTTGTAGCCGTACACGAACGACTCGCCAGGCTGTGCCACGAACGGCACGGACGCGAGTCTTTCCATGGTCGTGCAAGTCCGTTCGTTCTTGTCGGCGGTGTACCAGCCATTGCCTGCGTTGGGACCGAGTCCCTTCTCGGCGTACAGCGCCGCCACCCGAGGTTCCGTGCCATAGGAGATGCCGGCGGTGTGCGTCAGCAAGTCGCGCAACGTGATGGGCCGCTTTGCCGGGACGGTGCGGCCGCCGGCATCGTTCTTTTCCAACACGGTGGTCGTGGCGAACTCGGGAATGAATTTGCTGACCGGGTCGGTGACCAGCAGCTTGCCTTGCTCCTGCAATTGCAGGATGGCGACGCTGGTGAGCGCCTTGGTCTGGGAAGCGATGCGAAAGATCGTATCGTGGCTCATGCGCGTGCCGGCTTCCTTGTCCGCCCAGCCGGCGGCCTGCTGATACACGGGCTGGCCGTTCTGCAGGATCAGAGCGACCGCGCCGGCGATGAGATTTTCATCGATGTACTGCTGCATCAGCGAGTCGATGCGGGCGAGGCGTTCCCTGGAAACCGTGCTGGCAGCGCTGATCTGGGCTCCAGCGCCGTTCGCGGCAATCCAGCTTTGCGGTTGCGGCGTGTCGGCATAGGTGACGGTGCTCAACACCGTGACCAGCAGAGTCGTCAGCAAGCGGGTGCGCATGGCGGTCCTTGATGTTCTTTGCCCGCGGCGATTGTTACCGATAGCGTCCCGTTCAGCCAGACGTTCAGCCAGACGTTCAGGCAACCGTTCAGGCAGCGCACGATCGTCGGCAAAAAAAAGAGCCACCGCCGCGAGCCCCGCGACGATGGCTTCCGGGAAAAACGATGTTTGTCGACGAATACGAATTCGATCAGGACAGTGGCTGCGGATTCACGAAATCGTCACGGGCGCGGCATCACCGCGATGTGAGAAACATCGGCAGCGATGGGGCCGCTCGTATCCGGATGCGGCGTGGTGAGTCCGGTTTGCTCCCCCGATATCGCGAGGTTGCGGCCTTCTGGAGCATCGTCGATGGCATGCGGGTGCGCGCCGACGATCGTCACAGCCAATAGCGATGTGGTCATCGCCATCGCGGCCCAGGCGGCGGATGTTCTGGTCGATCTCATGAATCCTCTCGGGAAGTGACTGGTGATTGATGACTGATGACTGCTCAGATCGGCTTCGTTCAGGCCTGGGGCGGCCGGGATGCATGTTCTGACCATTCACCATTCATCAGTCACGAGTCACTTCTGGTTCGTCGCGAGAGAGCGACTGCGCTCCTGCCGGCATATTCGGCAACGCGCCAGCGTTCGGATGCATTCGTCGCTGGGTTACGGAGCGCGGGCGGGCCGGGGATATATCAGGCATGACACGGGCGCAAGGATGTGCCCGTCGCAGTCAAAGCACCTGTTGCAGCCATTGGAGCAGGCTGCCGAGATCCATCGCGCCCGATTGACGGGCGATCTCGCGGCCTTGCTTGAATGCAATCAGGGTCGGGATGCCTCGAATCCCGAAACGCGCCGACAGCGAGGGCTCGCTATCCGAGTTCACCTTGGCGAAGCGCGCCCGGAGCCGCAGACGCCGCGCCGCTTCCTCGAAGTGGGGCGCCATCATCTTGCAGGGACCGCACCAGGGCGCCCAAAAATCCACGATCAGTGGCAGATCGTTGCGGCTGGCGTGGCGGTCGAACGAGGCCGTCCTCAATTCCAGGGGCCGGCCCTCGAACAGCGGCTGGTGACATTTGGGACATTTGGGCCCCTGGTCAAGGCGGTCGGCGGGAATGCGCACGATGGCATCGCAGTGTCCACACACCAGGTGGACGCGGTCGCTTGCTGGGGAGGAAGGGGAAGAGCTCATGATTGCACACGATTTTGCGCCTGGCAGGGGCGACTTCAAGCACAATAGCCCACTTCCCAGTCTTCTTGACCTGTGGTCGGCCCGGACCGGCCGGCCCTGACCGTTCACTCATGAAAGATTTGACTCAAGGCTCGATTGCCGGGCACGTGATCTCGCTCGCGGTGCCCACGGCGGCGGGCATGCTGTTCCAGACCCTGTATTTTTTCGTCGATCTGTATTTCGTGGCGGAACTGGGCGATGCCCCGGTCGCCGGTGTGAGCGCGGCGGGCAACATCATGTTCATCGTCGTGGCGCTCACCCAGGTGCTGGGCGTCGGTACCGTCGCGCTGATTTCGCACGCGGTGGGCCGGAAGGATCAGCAGGACGCCAACCTGGTGTTCAATCAATCATTGCTCATCGCGGCCCTCTCCGGCCTGATCGCGCTGGTGGGCGGATACTGGATGACGAACCCCTATCTGCGCCTGGTGGCGGCAGATGAGCAAACGATTGCGTACGGGCGTGCCTATCTGTTCTGGTTCCTCCCGGGCGTGGCGCTGCAATTCGCCATGGTGGCGATGGCGTCGGCGCTGCGCGGCACCGGCATCGTCAAGCCGACCATGATCGTGCAGGTGCTGACGGTGCTGATCAACACCGCGCTCGCGCCGGTGCTCATTGCTGGTTGGGGAACGGGCCGCCCGCTGGGCGTTGCCGGAGCCGGTCTGGCGAGCACCATCGCCATCGTGGTCGGCGTGGCGTTGCTCTCGATCTATTTCTTCCGGCTGGAAAAGTACGTGTCGTTCCATCCCGAGCAATGGCAGCCGCGGCTGGCGGTGTGGAAGCGGATGTTCACCATCGGCTTGCCCGCCGGTGGCGAGTTCGCCCTGTTGTTCGTCTATACCGGCCTTACGTATTGGGCGATCCGCGACTTCGGTGCCGCGGCCCAGGCAGGCTTCGGTATCGGCACTCGGATCATGCAGGGTATCTTTCTGCCTGCCATGGCCATTGCCTTTGTGGTCGCGCCAATCGCAGGCCAGAACTTCGGCGCCAGGCGCCCGGAGCGGGTGCGCGAGACGTTTCGTGTGGCGGCGACCCAATCCGTGAGCGTCATGCTGGTGCTCATGGTGCTGTGTCAGTGGCAACCCGAAGCCCTGGTGTCGTTCTTTACCAAAGACCTCGAGGTGATCCGCGTCGGCGCGCTGTTCCTGCACCTGATCTCTTGGAACTTCGTCATGAGCGCATTGATCTTTACCTGCTCCGGCGTGTTCCAGGCGCTTGGGAATACAGTGCCCGCGCTGCTCAGTTCGGCATCACGAATCGTCGTTTACGCGTTGCCGCTGATGTGGGTCACGGCACGGCCCGGTTACAAGATCGAGCACGTGTGGTACCTGTCGATCGCGGCCAGCGCCGTGCAGACTGCGCTCAGCTTCACTTTGCTGCGGAAGCAGATGCGTCTGCGGCTTGGCTCACCTGCGAGTCAGCCGGCGTAACCCGCCACACACAGTTGCCGACATCATCGGCGACCAGCAGTGCGCCATCATGGCCGACCGCGACGCCGACCGGTCGGCCGCGCGCCGCGCCTTCGCTGCTGAGGAACCCGGTCAGCACGTCTTCGGGCAACCCGATCGGCCTGCCATTGGCGAAGGAAACGAAAATGACTTTGTAGCCGCTGCGCGGCTTGCGATTCCACGAGCCATGCAGACCGATGAACGCGCCATTGCGATATTTTTCAGGCAGCAGGTCGCCTTCGTAGAACACCAACCCCAGCGCGGCGGTGTGCGAGCCAAGCGCGTAGTCGGGGACGATGGCTTTGGCGACCAGGTCGGGACGCTGCGGCTCGACACGGTCGTCGACGTGCTGGCCGTAGTAGCTGTAGGGCCAGCCATAGAAGCCGCCTTCCTGCACCGAAGTCAGATAGTCGGGCACGAGGTTGGGGCCGATCTCGTCTCGCTCGTTTACGACGGTCCACAACACACCGGATTGCGGCTGCCAGGCCATGCCGTTGGGATTGCGCAGGCCGGAGGCGAAGACGCGGCTCGTGCCGGTGGCTGCGTCGATTTCGAGAATGGCGGCGCGCCGCTCTTCCGCCTCGATGCCGTTCTCGGCAACGTTGCTGTTCGAGCCGACGGTGGCATAGAGCTTATCGCCGGTGGGGCTGGCGATCAGGTTCTTGGTCCAATGATGATTGAGCGTGCCGGCGGGCAGGTCGGTCAGCTTGACGCCGGGTTGTTTGATTTCGGTGCTGCCCTCCTGATAGTCGAAGCGCAGCACCGCGTCGGTGTTCGCTACATAGAAGCGATTGTCGACCAGCGCCATGCCGAACGGCGATCTCAAGTTCTCGATGAAGCGTGTGCGCACTTCAGGTGTGCCGTCACTATTGGCGTCGCGCAGCAGAGTGATGCGATTGGCGCTCGGCGTCTGTGCGCCGGCTTTTTTCATCATTTTTCCCTTGAAGTAAGCCTTGATGCCTTTGTTGTCGTCGGGGCGCTCGGGCGCATTCGTTTCCGCGACCAGGACATCGCCATTGGGCAGCACGTACAGCCAGCGCGGATGATCGAGGCCGCACGCGAAGCGCGACACCGCCAATCCCCTCGCCGGTGTCGGCGCTTCATCCGCCTGCCACGGCTTGGCTTCTGCCACTGCCACCGTCGGAATCAGTGATTTCTCGGGTGCCGGCAAGTGCGGGTGCGGGCCGTAGCCTTGATCGGCCGTCATCTGCGAGGTGACTTCCGAGGCGAGCGCGGGGCTTGCAATGCAGGTGGTTGCGAGCAACGAGTGAATGGACGAGGCGAGGGCAGATCTTGCACGCATGACTGAGCCCACCGGCAACCGATACATCGCTTCAAGAGGCGGGACGGCGCTGGAGTTCCTTTAGCCCGGCAGCCAGCGACCTTGCGAATGCGGGCATTTCGCTGGCGGCGGGTTAGAATGCGTGCGCAGCGAGAACGAAGTTGTCTGGAGTTTCCATGCCTTTGTATCGATTGGGCGAGCATGTTCCTTCCGTGCACCAGAGCGTGTTCATCGCGCCCGGCGCAAGCGTGATTGGCCGCGTGGTGCTGTCGGAAAACGCCAGCATCTGGTTCGGCGCCACGATTCGCGGCGACAACGACACCATTACCATCGGACGCAACTCCAATGTGCAGGAAGGCGCGGTCTTGCATACCGACCCGGGAATTCCTTTGACGGTCGGAGAGAACGTCACCGTTGGCCATCAGGCGATGCTGCACGGATGCACCATCGGCGATGGCTCATTGATCGGTATTCAAGCCGTGATCCTGAACGGTGCCGTCATCGGCAAGAGTTGCCTGGTAGGCGCGGGTGCCGTCATCACCGAGCGCAAGGTCTTTCCCGATCGCTCGCTGATCGTCGGCGCTCCGGCACGCGTGGTTCGCGTGCTCTCGGATGAAGATGTGGAGACGCTGCTGAAGAGCGCGCATATCTACGTCGAGCGTCGCGCGCGCTTCCTGGCGGATCTGCAGGAAATCTAGCGCTGGCGACTGAGCTGGTGGCGCAGGTGCGAGCGCACGGCCGGCCATTCGCTGGCTATGATGCTGTAAACGCAGGTATCTCGCACCGTACCGTCGCTGGCACGGCGATGATTGCGCAGCACGCCATCGAGCCTGGCCCCCAGCCGTTCGATGGCGCGCCGGCTTTGATGATTCAGGAAGTGCGTGCGGAACTCGACCGCGATGCAGTCGAGCTCGTCGAACGCGTGTGCAAGCAGCATCAGCTTGCACTCGGTGTTGAGGGCCGTGCGCTGCACGCTCTTGCGATACCAGGTTGAACCGATTTCCACGCGGTGCTGCTCGGCGTCGATGTTCATGTAAGTCGTCATGCCGACGGCCTTGCCGCTCCTGGCCGCCACCACCGTGAAGGGCAGCATCGATCCTTTGCTTTGCTGTTCCAGCCGCTTGTCGATTTCGGCTCGCATCTTGTCCGGCGCTGGAACGAACGTGTACCACAGGTTCCACAACTCGCCGTCGCGCACCGCCTCGACCAGCTCGTCGTGCCTTGCGTGAGTCAGCGGTTCCAGGGTGACGTGTTCGCCGAGCAGAGTGACGGGTTCGGGCCAGGGCATGGTCGTGCACGCGCGTTGAGTGTGAGGCCCAACATGATAGCGCGGCGCGGCGGCCGTCGACGTTTGTTTTGTCAGCTGGCGTGCAACAAACCGGCCGTGGGCGCGAGGATGCCGTTGAGGGGACGAGGTTTGCCGATGGCGTAGCCCTGGCCGTATTCGACCTCCAGCTCGATCAGGCGCATGCAGATTTCCGGAGTCTCGACGTATTCGGCGATGGTTTCCATGTCCATGGCGCTGGCGAGTTGCGCGACCGCGCGGACCAGGGATTGCGAGCGCTCGTTATGCATGAGGTCGCGAATGAACGAGCCGTCGATCTTCAACGACGAGAATTGCAGGTTCTTCAGGTGCGTAAGCGAGCTCAGTCCAGTGCCGAAGTCATCGAGGGCGAAGCGGCAACCACGCGCGCCCAGAGTGCTCATCAATGTCCGGGCATGTTCCATGTTGCTGACCGCGGCCGTTTCGGTGAGCTCGAAGGTCAGTGTCGCGCCGTCGATGCCACTCTGGTCGAGCTGCGCCTGCAGCCAATCGAGAAAGCCATCGTCACCGAGGGTCGCGCCCGAGAGATTGATCGAGACGTGTAACGGCTTGTAGCCGGGGTGTGCGCTGGCCGCGCGCAGATGTTTGAGCACGTCGCTGATGACGCAGCGGTCGATCTGCGGCAACAGCTGATAGCGGTTGGCGGAGGCCATGAAGCTCGCCGGCAACACCAGCCGGCCCTTCTCGTCGATGATCCGCAACAGCATCTCGTAGCGGTGCACGGAGTCCGGGGTCAGTAGCGAGGCGATCGGCTGGCCGAAGATCTGATAGCGGCCTTGTTCGAGCGCGCTGCGCAGCCGCCCGACGATGGCGATGTCGTCGCGCCGTCGAATGATGCTGCTATCGGAGACCTGGTAGATCTCGACGCCATTGCGTCCGCGCTCCTTGGCCGCTTTGCAGGCGGCCTCGGCGGCGGCGAGCGCGTGATCGAAGCTGCGCTCGCCCTGGCGCAGGGGTGCCGCCCCGAAACAGATCGACAATGGAATTGCTTCAGCGCCGATGGTCAGCGATCGAGCCTCCACGGCATCGCGCAGTCGGGCGCCGATCTGCTGCGCTCTCGGCAACGGACAATCGGGAAGGAAGATGGTGAAGCGGTCGCCGGACAAGCGGCTGAGGACGGCATCTTCGTTGGCCAGCGCCGCCGACAACGCATGCGCAACCGCGGCGATGGCGCGGTCGCCGGCTTCGAAGCCTACGATGTTGTTGATGACGTGCAACTGATCGATGTCGCCATGGAGCACGCTCGATTCGGAATCACCGAGCGACTCCAAGCGCCAGCCGATCAGCTTCTCGAGGCCGACGCGCGTGATGAGTCCGGTGATGGAATCGGCTGGCAGCGACAGCAGGCGAGCGAGCTGGCGGCTCAGCTGAGCGGCCACTGGCAGATGATCCTGATTGAACGGCTCCGCGCTCATCGGGCGGAACAAGATCACTATACCGGCCAAGTCGCCGGCCGCGTCCGGGACAGGCGCAACCAGGAAGCGACCGATGAGCGGGCCGCCGTTCTCGTAACGAACCTTGTTGCGAATCAGCGGCGCGCTCGCGTCGGCGCCGGTGCGATTGCGAGCTTGCATCAGGAAGGTATCGGCAATCCCGCTCAGCATCTCTTCGGCGGTTGCTCCGATGGCGAGCGGCACATCCGACCCGTCGCAGTGGCAATGGAATGCATCGCGCGATGGCGTCGTGAAGGCGGCCGCATGGCAGCCAATGCGCCGCTGCGCTTCGAGCAGAAACTGACGAATCGTGCTTGTTGCCGAATCCATAGGAGAGGGCCCGCCCCAACCCTTGGGCCCGCACGGGAAATGTTAAGTTGATGGGGGCGGGCGCGGTGAGAAGCTGTTCGCAAACGACTCAGCGGAGCCCGCGAATCGCAGTGCCGCAGGCTGACCGGCAACGGGCCGTGTGAAGAACATCACACGGCCCGCGGCGCTGTTTCTTAGGGGAATGGACCAACCGGGCCCGGCCCAGATCTCAGTCGCGAATGAAGATCGCGGCCGGCTGTTCCAGCTTTTCCTTCAGCGCCTGGATGGCCTCGGCGGCATCATAGCCGTCGATGAAGCGATGATCGAACGAGGAGGAGATGTTCATCATCAGCCGCACCGCCACGGCGCCGTTGACGATCACCGGCCGCTCTATGGCCTTGTTGATGCCCACGATGGCCACCTCCGGCGCATTGATGATCGGCGTCGACACGATGCCGCCGAGCTTGCCCAGGCTGGTGATGGTAATGGTCGAGCCCTGCAACTCGTTGCGGCTCGCCGTGCCATCGCGTGCCGCGCTGGAAACGCGTCGGATCTCGGCGGCGATCTCCTTCAGGGACAGGGATTCCGCATGCCGCACTACCGGCACCTTGAGTCCGTCGTTGGTTTGAGTGGCGATGCCGACGTGAATGCCCTCGTGGCGCACGAGCACGTTGCGCTCCGAGTCATAGCGCGAGTTGATCTTGGGGAACTGCTCGACCACTCGCACCAGCGCCATCGCGAGGAACGGCAGGTAGGTGTATGAAGGCGAGCCCTTGGGCAGCTGCGAATTGAGATGTTTGCGCAGCCGCTCCAACTCGGTGAGGTCGACTTCCTCGACGTAAGCGAAGTGCGGAATGTTTCGCTTCGAGTCGGCGACCCGCTGCGCACTCACGCGGCGCACGCCGAGAATGCGGATCTCCTCCGTGCCGGTGCGCGCTGCAGGCCGGCCAGTGGAAGAAACTCTTGGGGCCGGTGCCTTGCCGACCTGTCGCTCCTGAATCGCAGCCTCGAGATCCTGGCGCTGAATGCGGCCATCGCGGCCTGTGCCAGTGACCGTCGTCAGATCGATGCCCGATTGCTTGGCGCGCGCGCGAGTGGCCGGCGATGCCATCACACGGCCTGATGACTTGCTCGGGGCTGGAGCGGCACCGTTGCCGTTGCTGGCAGGGCTGCTCGACTTCTCGGGAGCGCTCTGAGCTGCGGACTTACCGTTAGCCGCCGGCGCTTGCGCGGGCGCTGCCGCCGACTCTGCCTCGGCAGAGGCTCCGGCTTCGGTTTCGAGCACGTACAACTCGGCGCCGACCGCGATCTGATCGCCTGGCTCGCCGGCGAGCGACACGACTTTGCCTGTGACCGGCGCCGGCAATTCAACGACTGCCTTGTCGGTGGACATCTCCACGATGGGCTGGTCTTCGCCGATCTGATCGCCGACCTTGACCTTCCAGGCCACGATCTCCGAGGACGTCGTGCCTTCACCGAGATCGGGCAGCTTCACCACATGACGGCTCATGACGCCTCCATTGTTGCTTTAATGGCGGCCATGACGCGCGCCTGACCAGGAAAGTATTCCCACTCGAACGCATGCGGATAGGGCGTATCCCAACCCGCCACGCGCAGCACAGGCGCTTCCAGGTGCCAGAAACATTCCTCTTGAATGGTGGACACGACTTCGCCGCCGAAGCCACCGAAGCGCGTGGCCTCGTGCGCGACGATGCAGCGGCCGGTTTTCTTCACCGAGCTCACGATGGTTTCCACATCGAGCGGCACGATCGAACGCAGGTCGATCACTTCGGCATCGACGCCGGCTCTTTCCGCGGTGGCGACGCACACGTGCACCATCGTGCCGTAAGTGATGATGGTGAGCTGGCTGCCGGGGCGAACGACCTCGGCCACGCCGAGGTCGACGCGATAGTGGCCGTCGGGAACATCGCCGCGCGGATGTGAGCTCCAGCCTACCGCCGGTTTGTTCGGATCGCCGTCGAAAGGACCGTTATAGAGCCGCTTGGGCTCCAGGAAGATCACCGGATCGTCTTCCTCGATGGAGGCGATCAACAGCCCCTTGGCGTCGTACGGATTGGAGGGGATCACGACTTTCAGGCCGGAGACATGCGCGAAGATGGCTTCCGGGCTTTGCGAGTGCGTCTGGCCGCCACGAATGCCGCCGCCGCACGGCGTGCGAATCGTCACGGGGGCGCAGAAATCGCCGCCGCTGCGATACCGGATACGCGCCAGCTCACTGACGATCTGGTCGTAGGCGGGATAGATGTAGTCGGCGAACTGGATTTCCGCCACGGGACGCAAGCCGTTCACGCTCATGCCGATGGCCGTGGCGACGATGCCGCCCTCGGAGATCGGCGAGTCGAGCACGCGATGCTCGCCATACTTGCGCTGCAGTCCGTCGGTGACGCGGAACACGCCGCCGAAGTAACCTACGTCCTCGCCCATCAAGACGACGCCGGGATCGCGCGCCATCATCACATCCATGGCGGAGTTCAGCGCCTGGATCATGTTCATCTGAGTCATTTCTGCGCGCGCTCCTTCAGTTCCTGCAGCAGCTGCATGCGCTGCCGCGCCAGGGCGGGTGTCATTTCTTTGAAGACATCCTCGAACATGGTTTCAGGATCGAGCTGCGGGCCGTCGGTGAGGGTGCCGTAGGTCACGGCTTCCTTCCACGCCTGGCTCACCTGCTTCTCGCATTCTTTGAGCAGCGTCTGGTCGCGTTCGTCGGACCATTCGCCCAGCGCGATCAGGTGCGACTTCAGGCGCTGGATGGGATCGCCGAGCGGCCAATGCTCGTGCTCGTCCTTGGGGCGATAGCGCGACGGATCGTCGCTGGTCGAGTGCGGCGCGGCTCGATAGGTCACCAGCTCGATCAACGTCGGGCCGGCGCCGGTGCGGGCGCGCTCGGCGGCCCACTGGGTCACCGCGTACACGGCCAGGAAATCGTTGCCGTCGACGCGAATGCCAGGCATGCCGTAGCCCGGTCCGCGCGAGGCGAACGAGCGGCCTTCACCGCCGGCAAAAGTCTGAAAGGTCGAGATCGCCCATTGATTGTTCACCACGTTGAGGATGACGGGTGCTTTGTAGATCTGCGCGAACAGCAGCGCGTAATGGAAGTCCGCCTCAGCGGTGCTGCCGTCGCCGAGCCAGCTGGCGGCGATGTGATCCTCGCCCTTGATGGCCGCGGCCATCGCCCAGCCCACGGCCTGTGGGAACTGCGTGGCGAGATTGCCTGAGATCGAAAACAGATTGGCTTCGGCCGAGTGATACATGACGGGTAGCTGACGGCCTTTACACATGTCCCGCGTGTTGGACAGCAATTGGCACATCAGGTCGACGATTTTCATGCCGCGGGCGATATGCAGGCCCTGTACGCGGTAAGAAGGAAACAGCATGTCGCTCGGATGCAGCGCCATGTTCGCCGCGACGGCCACGGCTTCTTCGCCAGTCGACTTCATGTAGAAGGTAGTCCTTCCCTGACGCTGCGCGCGATGCATGCGATCGTCGAATACGCGTGTCAGCACCATGTGGCGCAAACCAAGCTCCAGATCAGCCGGCGCGAGATGCGGATTCCAAGGCCCGACGGCCTGGTGCTTGTCATCGAGCACACGGACCATGTCGCGTGAAAGGAATTCCGTATCGGTCAGCGACGCATTCGGGTCCGGCCGGGCGGCGGCGCCGGCGGGCGATATCGCGACATAGCTGAAGTCCGGCTTTTCGCCGGGACGAGCCGGCGGCCTCGGTACGTGCAAACGGGATCGCATCATCAAGCCTCCGCGAGCAGCTGGCGCGCCGTCTCGTCCTCCAACTCGCTGGTGGGACGATGGGTCGCGCTGGAGCGCGCAAAAATTTCCCTAAGTCGGACGGGAATTCGAAGGATCTCCGCGGTGACGGACTCGAGCGTCGCACCGCCGAGATAGTCACGACCAACGCTGATGATGCCACCTGCGTTGATCACATAGTCGGGCGCATACAAGATGCCGGCCGCATGCAGCTTCGCGCCATCGACGTCGAGCGTGACCCCCGTCTTGCCGCGGCCCGGCGGCATGGCCGCGATCGCTCGCAGGCCGATGGCAGCGTCGTGCGCGAAGACCATGCGCTCGTGCTGATCGAACGACGGATGATCGAACATGCTGGTTGGCAGATGATCTGTGCTGTCTGAGCCGGCGTTATCGTGCCGGCTGGCTCGCTGGTGCGCTCCGTCTGCTCCGGAGCATAATGCGCTACAATACCGACAGATTCGTAGCATAGTCTGCCAAATGAGCGCGCATTAATAGTGGACTCTACTGGACCATCATGAGCAGCAATTCTCCTTTCCGCGACTCGGGGCGCGAGCTGGACCGGGTCGACCGGCAGATTCTGTCGCTGTTGCAGGCGGATGGCCGGCTGACCGTCGCCGAGCTGGCGCGCAACGTGAACCTGACGCTCACGCCATGCATCGAGCGGGTACGGCGCCTGGAGCGCGAGGGGTTCATCGATGGCTACTACGCGCATCTGAACCCGAAACGGCTCGGGCAGACCATGCTGGCGTTTACGGAAGTCACGCTCGATCACGCCACACAGGATGTGTTTCAGCGCTTCAAGGAAGCCGTGCAGCTGGTCGAGGAGATCGTGGAATGTCACATGGTCGCCGGTGGTTTCGACTATTTGATCAAGACTCGTGTGCAGGACATGGATGAATACCGGCGCGTGCTCGGCGACAAGATCGTCAACGTGCGCGGTGTGCGTCACACGCAGACCTACTTCGTGCTCGAAGAAGTGAAGTCGACGCATGCGGTCCGCGTGCGTGTCGGCGACGCTGGACGTGCGGCTGCGCTGGCGCCGAAGCGCCGCCGCGTCAGAAGTTGAGGAGAAGACCCTCGCCCGGCTCTTTCACTTGCGCCAGGAGGAACTGCCAGCCCGCGGAGAACCGCGGCCGGTGACCTTCGAACTCGCGCGGCTACGTGAGCTTCTTCCGTGCGGGCGAGGGTCTTCTGCCGACCATGCACTAGAGATCGAGGCGCGTGAGACAGTTGTCCCCCGCACGTGCCACGATAGCGGCACGGCAGACAGGAGCGGTGCAATGACTCGATCCGACTCGCCCTTGCAGGCATTGGAAGAAGCGAGCCGCGCGTTGCGCGGTCTCCTGGGAGTAGTCATTCAGGTGGAGCGGCGCTTCGGGCGCGAGCAGTCGCCGTTAGCTCTGTTGCGCCAGATTACGGAAGATCCGGAGTGGGCCTGGCTGCGGCCGCTGTATCAGTTGATCGCTGACGTCGATCACGCTGTGCACGACGGCGATCTGCCGGTGACTGAAGTGGCTGCGATCGGATCTCATGCAACGGCGCTGCTATCGGGCGTCGGCGCGCCGATCGAGCAGGCGTTTCTGGAACGTTATCGGGATCTGCTGCAAACCGCCCCGGAGGTGGCGATGGCGCACTCGACCGCCTTGCAGGCCATTCGCAAGCTACCTCCGGAATCCGATAACGAAGCCGAGCGCCTGCATGCCCGTCATCAATGGGCCATGCGTTGCAAGCATCGACGTGAGGGCCAGCAGAGATGAACGCGCCGTCGGGCCGTTCAGCGTTCATGTTATGTCGTGAACGGAGCGTGCCAACGACGCTCGACGCGCGCTGATTTGCGCAAACGCGTGCGCATTTGGCGACACGGGTCGCATTTTCGGCGGCCCGCCGCCATCTTGCCGAAAACTCATCGCCCGACGACCGGCAGCCTGCGGCCGATAACTGGTTGAAAAACTCCTCGAGACGGTCGCTGAGCGCTGTCTTTATCAGCTTTCGGGCCGCTTCGGCAGTGTCTGCTTGTGGAGGCACTTTTCAAGCTGTCAGTGCTAGTGCAATGTTGTCGTCCCCGGAATCGACAGCGCGGGAATATAAAATGTCCGGGACGAACTTTTTGCCTTTGGCCTTTGCACGGAAGAATTGCTAACTACTATGTCCAGCCGTCTGGAGAATGCTCTGATGCTGCTTGGGCTGGAGTCAGCCGACGATCCGGCCACGTTATGGCAAAACTATACGGATCGCCTGGCAGTCCTGCAGCACAAGCTCATCAATGCCGAGACTCCGGCTGCCCAGGAGGCCGCCCAGCAGGATCTGGCGCGCCTGGTCGCCGCCTATCAAACGGCGCGTAGCGCTACCGAGCCGGCCACGCGTCAGGTGAATCGCGATGCCGTCACCATGATGCGCATGGATGACCTGGCCGAGCCCGAGCTGCAGGTTCATCAAGGTTCCAATGTCGTCATCGGTCCCGGTGTGGTTCTGCAGGGCCGTTATGAGATTCAGGCCGTGCTGGGCGACGGCGGCATGGGTCGCGTGTTCGCGGCTCGCGATCGCTTGAAAGACGAAGAAGTCGCGATCAAGGTGCTGCGTAACGAATTGCTTTCCAGCGCCGCGGCGCGTGGCAGATTCCTTTCCGAAGCGAAAGTCTCCTGCAAGCTCGCCCATCCGAACATCGTGCGAGTGTTCGACGTCGGCGTGGCGAGCGGCCGATATTTCTTCACGATGGAGCGCCTGCGGGGCGTGAGTTTGCGGCGTCGTATGCAGGCGCAACTTGCGACCGGCAAACCCTTCCCGGTGGAAGAGGCGACCGCGATCGGCGAACAGTTGCTGGAAGCCTTGCGTCACGCGCATCGCTTCATCGTCCATCGCGATCTCAAGCCCGAGAACGTATGGATCGACAGCAGCGGCGTCGTGAAGCTGATGGATTTCGGCATTGCGCGCGCCTACCAGTACAACGAGCTGACTCGCACCGGTATGAACCTGGGCACGGCGTACTACATGGCGCCCGAGCAGCATGCGGACGCGAAGGAAGTCGACTGGCGTGCCGATCAATATGCTTTCGGCGTGCTCATGTATGAATTGTTGACCGGCCGCGTGCCGATGGGCGCGGTGCAGCCGATCGAGAAGGTCCGTCGCGATATTCCGCGTCAGCTTGCTCGCGCCGTCATGCGTGCGATGTCGATGCGGCCAGAAGCTCGATTCGATTCGCTACGCGAGCTGCAGAGTCGCATCGTCGCGCGCCGCGAAGACGATGTGCCTGGCGTGATCTACAACGCCTTCGGTCGCTCCATCGCATTGGGCACCATCGCCGGCGCGTTGTTCGCCTACTTCGACAGCTTGAGCATCGGGCGCATTCACGAATGGATGTATCCATCCGGCATCGCGGTCGGCATAGGCACGGCCTTGATGGTGGAGTTTTGCGAGACATTCTTCCGCTCGCGCTATCGCAGTCACGTGATCGGTGCGTTCGTAGCCACGGTGGCATGGATCGCCCTGGTGCTGGTCGTGGCGCAGAAGCTCAGCGGTCTCAGCAATGGATTGGTAATGATGTTGTGCGGCTCGGTGTGGGCCAGCAGCATGGATTACGTGACGCGCCGTTGGCGCATCGCCGCCGGGCGTTTCCGCATCGAAGTGGCATTCATAGGCGCGGTGTTCGGCAGCTTGCTCGGACTTGCACTGCTGGTGCAGGCCGATCAGGTCACCGAGCGGAATTATCTCTACAGCGCGCTCAGCGGCATCTTGCCGGGCATGATCATCGCCATGGCGTCGCTGCGACGGCGCTTGTGGCGCAAGACTGATTCGTCGTTCTCGCGGATCTTGTCGCTCGCGCGCGATTAGTCGATCTCTCGGCTATCGGACTGCCGGGCTGATTGCTGGCGCCTGGTTCGAAACGGCCTGCGCGCCGGCGGTCCGATACAGCGCTGCCGCCAGCCTCTCGGCCACTTCCGCGCCCAGATAACAGATCCTGATGCCGCCACTCCTTGGGCTTGCGCCGGCGGTATCCACGTAGAGTCGGGCCATGCGACTGCGTCGATCGAACGGTGACGCTTCGACGCTCAATGTTTGCACGCGATCGCGTGGCACGATGGTAAGGCGGCGAGTCAGCCATCCCGAGCGGAACAACACTGCGTCCGCCGCCAGCGCCCAACGCGTGTGCTTCACATACAGATGAGCGTGCGTCCAGGCCAACGGAATGCAGCTCAAGATAACGGCCACTGCGCCCTCGCGCAGGTACCAGATGGCGGGTGCTGTCACGATCAGCACCGACCACGCCAGGCTCTTGCGGAAGATGCGTCTTCGAGCGCCGCGTGCGAGCGGTTGCCAGTCGGGTTCGGTGCTCCAGTCGAGCGCTGGCAGAGCTGCGGCGATCAGTTCCGGTGCGGCGGCAACAGGGCAGATCAGCGCCAGCCAGCGCGTCTTCGTGCGCACATCGTTGCGATCGCCATCGCCTCCACCGCTATCGCCGGCGAGATCGACATCGAGCGACACTCGTTTGAACCAGCGATGCAGCAGCGACTCCGTTTGATGCACCGCCTGAATGCGCCGTGTTCGCAGGGTCAGTGCGACGCGAGTAAACAATCCGTAGCGAGCGCGCAAGTCGCCGCCCACGCGCGTCAGCTTGAAGTCGTGGAATGTGACGATGGCCAGGATTACCGACAGAGCGCGCAGCCCGATGATGGCTGCGAGTATCGTGAACACGCCCAGCGCAATCTGCATCATCAAGCCGAGCGCCGCCAGGTCTGCGGCCGGTGATGATGCGAGCAGTCGATCGAGCAGCACTTGATCGAGTACGAAGACGCCGCTCTCGTGCAGTATCCCTAATGCGGCGGCGACCAGAATCATGCCGCGATTGTCGATCAGGCCCTGGCGCACCAGCTCACCGAGGGGAAGGTGAAGCAACAACTGCTCGTCGGGAGTAGCGACCGATTGTTCGGCCGGTTTCTCTTCGGAGAAAATACGGTCGCGCATGTCTTGAACGGCGCGGAGATCCAGTACGCTGATCAACGCCTCGGGTTTGCCGCCGGTGGACGTTTGCACGCGTACCTCGGCTACGCCGAGCAGGCGTTGTAGCAGGCCACGCTCGGTATCGATGTTTTCGATGCGCGCGTATTCGATGTGCCGCACGTTACGGAAGATCAATCCCTCTCGAATGACCAGTCCGGTGGGGCCGAAGCCGTAGCGATACGTCAGTTGCAACCACACGGCGCGGACCAGCAGCGCGGCCAGGAGGATCGGAAGGATCCAAAGGCCGAACGGCCCCGGCGTGTCATCGCGGACGTTGAAGAAGAGCACGGCGATGAGCGGCAGCACCATCTGCTTGATGGCGCCGCTGAGACCGAACAGCCACGACAGCCCGTGCAGCCGAAGCGTCGGCTGGAAGTTGTCCCTAGACGCCACTGCCGCTGCCTTCCGCGAGCAGCGCGTCGCGCAGGGCGATGGCCTCGTCGTAATTCAAACCGGGAAGCTCGATCTTCGTGTGGCGGCTGCCCGCGGTGTACAGCTTCAATGTGCCGATGCCGTAGCGCCGCTCGAGCGGACCTTGCGATACGTCGGTGTGTTGAATGCGAACCCGCGGCAATGCGATGCGCGAGCGCCAGAGCACGCCGCTCTCGATGGCAATGCCCGTGTCGTCGATCCCATAGCGCAGATGCCGATACGAGAGCGGCGGCCAGCGCCAAGCCAGCAATACACCGCCGACCGCGACCAATAGCGGTGCGAGCGGCCAAAGACCCGGAATCGGAGCGCTGAAGACGGCGATGATCGCCGTGACAAAGAACGTCGTGATCGCCGCGTGCCAACGCCAGACGCCGATGATCGCGGGGTCCACGTGAGAGAGCTGCAAGGGCGCCCGTCCTGAAAGTTGGAAACCGGCGCCGATTCTAACCCGCCGCGAGGCTTGGCTCCGGCCGAGCGCAGGCTAGCTAGGCCCAATGGTGCTTAGTTAACCGTCTTTGTCGCAGCGGTTCGCGGATGGCGGATAGCCAGAAATGAGCTAAATCCTGGCCTCCGTTCTGCCCTAACCGCTAACCGCCAACCACTGCAGGGCGCTAACTAAGTGCCATTGAGGCTAGGCCCAGTTTTCCACTTTCAGGCCCCTGAAAAGCGCGAAGTCGCGCACGTTGGCTGTGACCAGCACCAATTCGTTGCTTTGCGCGATAGCGGCGATCTGACCGTCTACGAACGGCAAGGTCTTGCCGATGCGCTCCAGCCGCTCGCGTTCGGCCGCGTGGACTTTGGCCGCGCGTTCGTCGTACGGCAGGATGTCGAGCGTATGCACTACCTCGGCCAGATAATCTTCCAGCGCTTCGCGGCGCTTGCCCGGCGGCAGGCGTCTGCAACCGTACTGCAACTCATGCCAGACCGGCGCGGCCAGCGCGCATTGGTCGCCTATGGAATTGAGCCGGCGCACGATTCCGGCGTTCGGCACCTTCGCCGCCGCCAGCGACAGCACATTGGTGTCGAGCAAGTAGCGCAGCATGACGCTTGCTGGTGGCCTGGCTTACAAATCGACCTTGCGCCCGGGGCTGCGATCGCGCAGCTTGCGGGCGAAATCGGGCTCCAGGCCCACTTCCGCCAGGGAATGTTTTTTCAGGAACTGCTGATAAGCCTCCCGAAAGCTGGCGCGCTTGCTGTGCAGGCGTTGATATTCGGCGACTGAGATCATGACTGCTACCACCTTGCCTCTTCGAGTCAATTCAACGACCGCACCCGCTTCAACCTCGTCGATGAGGGTGGGCAGGTTGGCTCGTGCCTCGGCGATGGCATAACGTTGCGCCATTCGCCAAATGTACACCTAGATGTACATAAATTCAACCGCGCGCCAGCGCGCTAGTCCGGCCGCGTCCGCAAGAAGCGCGCGAAGCGCGGAATGCCGCGGGCAGTCAGATTCTGATAGCTGTACGTCACCCAGCTGCCCACGGGCGGCGGCTGGCGACGCTGCTCGTCCGTGAATCCGGTGCCGATACGGAACTGCGTGCCATCCGGATTGCGCACGAGCAGGGCGCCGAGCATGCCTGCATACTTTCCCTGGCCGGGCAGGTGTGCGATGACCTGTGCTTCCGCGTCCTGGTAGGGCTTCAGCTTCAACAGATCGTCGCTGCGCTCCGCGCGGTAGAGCGAGTCTTCTCGGTGCAACATCAATCCTTCGCCGCCGGCGCGCGCGATCTTCGCGAGCTGATGGCTCAGGGCGGTCTCGTCAGCGACCCGCAGGTGATCTACCGCGCGCAGCCAATCGAAGGACTGAGATGGCAGTAGCATGCGCAGCGCATCAAGCCGTTCGTTGAATGTTCCTCCGTGCGCCGGTAGATCGAAAACCATGAACCGAATGCGGCGCCAGGCCGTGTCATCCGGATCGAGGTCACGCACCGTTGCCGTGACTCGTTCGAACTGACCGCGGCCTGCCCACAGTTCGCCGTCCAGTGGTGTGTCCGGCCAGTCGCGCGTGAACCATTCCGGGGCATGGATGGTGTTGCCGGCGCGAGTGAGCAGTTTCGTGCCATCCCAGTAAGCGCGGACACCGTCATACTTCTCACTTACCCAATAGCGGGACAGGTCGACGCGCGCATCTTCGTAGTCGTTCGCCAGCAATAGCGGCGGAGGCGCGGCCTCGGCGCATACTGGCGCGCCAACCGTGACGCTTGCGATAGCGGCCATGACCAGTGTCATTGCCGCAGTCGTGCTCGTCATCGAGGGTGATTTGTGTAGAACGTCCATGCTTCCATCCGGGGCCGCGCTCGAGTGTGGCTATGAAAGCATTCGGCGAGGTGGCAAAAATGACGTTTTAACGGCCAGTTTGCCCAGAAATTACCGATCTCGTGCCGGGCGATCGCGTGATATGGGCGAGCGGAAACACGCGCCAGTCACGGTGATCGAGTACCAAGAGATACATCCGCATGCGCTGTACGGTGTCTGCGGCATCGCCAGGATCGTGCTCAGCCAGGCAGTCAGAACCAGTTGTAATTGAAGCTGATGCTGATGCGTTCCGTGGCCACGGGGTTCGCCGGCACTTCGTGCCGGAGCCAGCTTTCGAACAGCACCACCTTGCCTGCTTCAGCGGGCACCACCGACCAGAGTTGATTGGCGGGGCTCGCATCCGCGCGGCGCGGCGGCGCGGCCATGAATTTCTCCAGTCTCGGATCTTCGAACTTCAAACCCGCGCAGCCCTTCGGGGTTTGCACATAGTAGGTGCCGCTGATCGTGGACAGCGGATGCAGGTGCATGCTGTGCGCCACCTGCTGCGGCATGATGTTCACCCAGCAATCGGTCATGGCCAGCTCGCGTCCAGTCATGTCCAGCTCGAGCGCTTTCACAAACGCGCTCACGTGCCGCTGCAGCCGTCGTTCCAGCTGCGCGAACGTCGGCGAGATCTGTTGCATGCGATGGGCCGAGTGATACGAGGTGTATCCGCCCGGATAGTTCTTCTTCGACCACTTTCGTCCCGATTCGTCATCCAGCTGCAATTGCAGGCACTCGCGCAGCAATTGCCTGTTGAACTTGCGCCAGTCGCCCTGCTGCAGCAGGGCGGTGTAGATATGGGTCGGGAACAGCGATTGAATGGCCATGGGCGGCCATTCTACCCGATGGCCATGCTGCCGTTGGCCGGTGGGCTGGACAAACCGGAATGCGTTAGCGTCCAGGTATCTTCAGGCTGGTATTGACGCGGTCGATGTTGCGCTCATGCGCGACGAGCATGCTCGACAAGGCGCGGTGCAAAGAGTCGTCCCGCACTTTGGGCAACAGCGCTCGCAGGCGTTTCACCACCCAACCCTGCCCGCGATTCAAGAACGCGAGCCGCTCGGGCAGGGCGTCGATGGCCATGGCCTTTTCATGAAAGGCGCCGATACGCGACGATGGCTTTGCGCCGAGTGCCAGGATGGCCTTGGTCAGCACGGCACACCAGTGCGCTTCGTCGCGTTGGATGTCTTCCACCAGCATTTCCAGCGACGCATCTGCCACTTCCGCCGCGGTGCGCAGGCAGACACGAGAGCCGGCGCGTTCGGCTTCGAGCAATTCGTTGAGCGCCTCCAGCAGTTCTTCTCGGGATGCATATCCCATGTAGCTGTCATCCGCAGTATTTGCGTAACAGACGGACGAGGCGGATTCTGCGCTTTCCTCGTTGTTGACGCTTTCAGCAGCGAGGATGGCGCTCGCGTCGGCAGCGATGGTTCGAAGCCGGTCGCCTGCATTCACGATCGCGTCGATGCGGCCGACGCCCGTGCCGGAGTACAGCGCCATGGCTTCGAAATCGCCGCTCATGGAGCGAAGCGGCGAATCGGTGCTGAACAGATAGATGGGCCGGCCTTCCTCCTCGCCGATGGCAGTTCGAGTCGACCCGAATGGGTCACCGCGCTCGCCCTTCGTGACGCTGTTGGACAGCACGCGAACCTTTGCTCCGCGCGGCCAGTTGATGTGGAAAATATCGGTGAGCACGGTATCCGAGCCGCTCGCGGTGAGCAGGCGCTCTTTGTGATACGAGTGTGCGAAGGACTCGTGTGTCGCCATCAGCGCCGTGCCGAGCACCGCGCCTTGTGCGCCAAGTGTAAGTACGGTCGCCACATCGCGGCCATCGCTGATTCCCCCGGCGGCGAGCACTGGACAGTCCACTGCCGCAACGATTTGCGGCAGGATGTCTTCGAGCGGAGAGGTGCCACGCACGTGGCCGCCCGCTTCACATCCCTGAGCGATGATGACCTGGGCTCCAGCCTGTCTCGCTGCCACGGCTTCTTCCACCGAGCCGACCTGGCAAATGACCACGATGCCGGCGTCACGCAACCTGCGAACGGTCTCCGAGGAAAGGTCCCAGAACAGCGCTACCACTGGAACTTCGAGCTCGATGCACGCCTGGAGCTGTGCGTCGAGCAGGTCTGGCGGCGTCGCTGCGGGAATCAGATTCACGCCGAAGCGCTGCACGCCGCGCGATCGCATCGCCTGCACTTCACTGCTAATCAGCGCGACCGGCTCGCGAACCATGCCGAGAAATCCGAATCCGCCTGCTTCGGCCACTGCCGCAGCCAACTCCGAGCGGGCGACTCCGCCCATGCCGGCGAGCACCAGGGGATAGGAGCAGCCGAGCAGGTCGCAAACGGGACGATACAGTGCGTGGGTCATGATCCTTTCTTGGCGTGAGTGCGCAGATACTCTGCGAGCACGCGGGCCTGGTTGTGTTCTTCGTCGTGCGCGCTATACAGCAGCGTTACGCGCTTGCGCTTTTGTAACTCGTAGAGCGGCGCCAGGGCTGCCGAGTTGGCCTTCAGCTCGGCGCGATAGCGGGCTTGGAATTGCTGCCAGCGTTCCGGATCGTGGCCGAACCACTTGCGCAACTCCGGGCTGGGCGCGACTTCCTTTAGCCACAGCGTGAGCTTGGCCGCCTCCTTGCTGATGCCGCGTGGCCAGAGTCTATCCACCAGCACTCGGGCCCCATCGCCAGCGGCGGGAGGATCGTAGATGCGCTTGATGTGAAACGTGCCGGCCATGTGCTCATTCGAGCAAAGATGCGCCCGGAAGTCATGCGCAAATGGCGCAAGGGCGCTGCCATTCCCGCTTCGAGGGCTGTTTTCTGTATCCTGGCGGCCCTGCTGCCGGATATTCTCAACTGGCGGCGATATCGCCACAAGGCGATGGCAGCCAACCGGATTGAGTCGGGAGTCGGTGTGAAGCTAACCGTTCAAAAGAAATCATGGCGTTTGCGCGAGCCGTTCATCATTTCGCGCAAATCCTATACCCACAGCGACGTCATCATCGTCGAGCTGGGGGATGGCCAGTTCGTCGGTCGAGGCGAAGCGGCCGGTGTCGACTATCACGGCGAGACACAGGACAGCATGGTCGCGCAGGTGGAAGCGGTGCGAAGCCAGGTGGAGGCGGGCATTACCAGAGCTGAATTGATGCAAGTTCTGCCGATCGGCGGCGCGCGCAATGCGCTCGACTCGGCGTTGTGGGATCTGGAGGCGAAGCGCACGGGACGGCGAGCATGGGACCTGGCGGGTGTGGGCAACACACGCGAGGTGGCAAGCGCGATGACCATCGGCATTCGTTCCATCGCAGGCTACGAAGAGGCGGCTCGAAAGCTGGCGCACTATCGATGGATCAAGATCAAGGTCTCTGAAGAGAATCCGCTGGCGTGCGTGGAGGCCGTGCGGCGGGGCGCGCCGAACTCCCGACTGATTGTCGATGCCAACCAAGCCTGGGATGTGCCGACGCTGTATGCGTTGGGACCGAAGCTCGCGGCGCTGCGAGTCGATCTGCTGGAGCAGCCGGTCCAGGTCGGTGGCGATGACGATCTCGAGCTGGGCCGTTCGCCCATCCCGGTCTGTGCTGACGAAGCCATCGACACGATTGACGATTTGCCGCGTTTGAAGACGCGCTACGAGTTTGTGAACATCAAACTCGACAAGACCGGCGGGTTGACGGCGGCGCTGGAACTGGCACAGGCGGCGCGAGCGCAGGGCATGCGATTGATGGTGGGCTGCATGACTGCAGGGTCAGTGGCACAGGCGCCCGGCATGGTGCTCGCGCAGTTGTGCGAGGTGGTCGATCTGGATGGGCCGTTGCTGCAGGCGGAGGATTGGGAGAATCCGATTCAGTACGATCGCACTGGGGTGATGTCGTGGCCGTCCCCGGCGCTGTGGGGCTGAGGCCGGTGCGAACTTACCGTACCTCCAACCGATGAATCTCGACTGTTGAAAGCGGAACAGCGCTGAATATCGACTTTTTCGCCATTAGATCCAATTCCGGCTCCCGCCAATTTGGCGCATGTCCCAGGCAGCATCATGGGCTTCGTCCCTGACGACGCTTGAAATCACTTATACCTTGCCCGCCCCGGCGCGCGAGGTTACTCGTCTATAGTGTTACCTTATTGGTAGAACGGCCGGCCCGTTCCGGTTTGCCATCATGAAGCTATCCGCCAGCGATCTAAGCGCCATTGAGGCCCGTCTCGGGGCGCGCAACTACAAGCCGCTCGAAGTCACATTGACTCGCGGTGAGGGAGTCTGGGTCTGGGACATCGAGGGCAAGCGCTACCTCGATTGTCTGTCGGCGTATTCGGCCCTCAATCAAGGCCATTGCCATCCCAAGATTCTCGCCGCCATGACCGAGCAGGCGCAGCGCCTCACGCTCACCTCGCGTGCCTTCCGCAACGATCAATTGCCGCTGTTGTACGAGGACCTGGCGAAACTCACCGGCGCCCGCAAGATCCTGCCGATGAACAGCGGCGCCGAAGCCGTCGAGTCGGCGCTCAAGGTCACGCGCAAGTGGGGCTATGAGGTCAAAGGCGTGGCGTCCAACCAGGCCAACATCATCACGTGCTCCAACAACTTTCACGGGCGCACCCTCGGCATCATCGGCTTCAGCACCGACCCGCTGGCGCATAGCCACTATGGTCCGTTCGCGCCGGGCTTCAAGACCGTGCCGTTCGGCGACTTCGATGCCTTGGCCGCGGCTATCGATGACAACACGGTGGCGTTCCTGGTCGAGCCCATTCAAGGCGAGGCTGGCGTGTTGCTGCCGCCGGCAGGTTATTTCCAGCGCGTGCGAGAGCTATGCACCAAAAGCAACGTCGTGCTGGTGTTGGACGAGATCCAGACCGGCCTGGGCCGCACCGGCAAGCTGCTGGCACAGGAGCACGAGGACATCCGGTCCGATCTCACCTTGCTGGGCAAGGCGTTGGCGGGCGGTTTCTATCCCGTGTCCGCCGTGCTGGCCAACAACGATGTGCTCGATGTGCTGCAGCCGGGTACGCACGGCAGCACCTTCGGCGGTAATCCGCTCGGCTGCGCCATCGCTCGAGCGGCACTGCGCGTGCTGGTGGAGGAAGGAATGATCGAGAACGCGCGTGTGCAAGGCGAGTATTTCATGGGCAAGCTGCGCGCGCTCGAGAGCCCGTTGATTCGTGAAGTTCGCGGTCGGGGTTTGATGCTGGCGATCGAGCTGCATCCGGAGGCGGGCGGCGCATACAAATATTGCGAGCGGCTGCGTGACCAGGGGGTGCTTGCGAAGGATACGCACGTCGACACGCTGCGCCTGGCGCCGCCGCTGATCATCAAGCGGGCCGAGATCGATTTCATCTGCGAGGCGCTCTCGAAAGTCTTCGACTGATAAGGTGCGCTTGCCCCGCGTGAGCCGGTGCAAGCGGCCGCGCCGCTCGCACCGAGCTCGGTGACCAATCCCTGAGCGGGCTTCAGCCGAAGGTCAGCTTGCCCTTCATCACCGACCAGTGGCCGGGGAAGGAACAGAAGAACGTATAGTCGCCGCCCTTCTTCAGCGCCGAGGTCGAGAAGGTCACGCTGGTGCTTTCACCGCCGCCGATGATCTTGGTGTGCGCAATCACGCGCTTGTCGTCCTTCGGCACATAGTCGTTCGCCAGGCCCGCGGACGTGCCGGCGGTCGCGACCGCCTGGAACACGGCAGTCTCGGTCAGCACCCAGTTATGTCCCATGGCGGCAGCGGGCAGCTTGCCGGTATGCGTGAGTGTCAACTTGACTTCGGTGCAGTCGGCGGCAACCTCCAGCGACTGCTTGTCGTACTGCATGGCGTCGTTGCCAGCGATGGTCAGCTCACAGGTCTTGGCATAGGTGAGCGGCGCGAACACGCTCAGTGCGCCGAGCAGAACGGTGGAGGCGAGAATTCTGGAGATTGTCATCGGTTTACCTGCTGGGAAGGTTAAGATTCGCGAACACTGATTGTCCGGCGCCGCCGGCCGGCTTTCAAGTTCTTGCGTGCCTTCCACGTAGTGCTTTGTGGAACATCGCAGGCGGTAAAACGTCCCTACTCAATGAAATTCGAGCCCAACCTCGGCTACCCGGCCCATGACTTTTCTTGAGTGGATGCCCCAACGCCCCGGGTTGCGCTCGCTGCTGGCGCTCGCAGCCTGCCTGTCTTGTGCCGCAACCGCGTTTGCCGACCGGGTCGCGGTCACCATCAACGGTCTCGAGGAAGCGATGCTCGAATCGGCACGCGCCAATCTCGAGCTCAAGCACTATGAGGAGCGCGACGTGTCGCCGGCCCAGACGCAGCGGCTGTTCGATCGCGGCAAGGAGCAGATCGCGCGTTCGCTCGAGCCCTTCGGCTATTACAACCCGACCATCGAAGGCCGGCTGGAGCGGCCGGAGCCGGGCAAATTTCACGCGATCTTCGCTGTCCAGCGCGGCGATCCGGTCATCGTTCGGCAAGCGCGCATCGAGGTGAGCCCGGACGCCGCCGAGCTGGCGCCCGTCAAGCTGGCGCTGGAGAAATTCGAGCCCAAACATGGCGCGCGGCTCGATCATGGCGCCTACGAGCGCAGCAAGCAGCTGATCGCCACCGCGCTGGCCAATGACGGTTACCTCAGCGCGCAACCCATACGGCACAAAGTATCGGTCGTGCGCAGCGCCAACACCGCCGATATCGATCTGGCGTTCGATGCGGGGCCGCGCTATCGCCTCGGCGAGCTGCGCTTCTCCAAGTCGCAGTTCCCCGACTCGTTCCTGCAGCAGTACAAGCTCTGGGAGGACGACGAATACTATTCCGCGGACAAGCTGCTCTCGCTGCAGCAGTCGCTGGTGGACGCGGATTATTTCACTTCCGTGGGAGTGGCTCCCGATCTCGAACACGCGACCGACGGTGTCGTGCCGATCGACGTGATGCTGATTCCCGCCAAGCGCACCGTGTACACCGCCAATCTGTACTTCAGCACCGACTCCGGTCCGGGCATCAAGCTCGGTGCACAGCGGCGCTGGCTCAACAAGCGCGGTCACAAGCTCGGCGGCGAGATCGAGTACTCGTCGCGCCTGCAGGAAATCAGCACCACGTATCAGATTCCCAAGCCGGGGCCACGCAATCGCAACTACACCATCGGTGCCGGCTATCGCGACGAGGAGACCGATACCAGCAGGTCGCGCATGGCGCGCCTTGCTGCCAATGAAGTCACCGAACGCTGGAAGGGCTTCACACGCACGTTGGGATTGCAATATTTGAACGGCGATTTCGAGATTGCCGACCAGCGAGGCTCGACCAGCTTGCTGTATGCCGACGGCCTGCTGACGCGCAAGAAGGCCGATGATGCCTATTTCCCCGCGGCGGGCTACTCATTGTTGTATGGGTTGCGCTTCGCGTTCGAATCCTTGTTGTCCGACACCAGCTTTACGCAGGTGCGCGCGGAGGGAAAGTGGTTGCGCAAGGTCGGTGAGGATGGACGATTCATCGCTCGCGCTGCGCTTGGTGCCATGGTGGTAGACAACTTCGATGCATTGCCGCCGGAGCTGCGCTTTTTCGCGGGCGGCGATCGATCGGTGCGTGGGTTCGACTATCAGCAGATTGGCGAGGTGAACTCCACCGGTGGCGTCATCGGTGGCGAATACCTGGTGGTGGGCAGCGGTGAGTATGAGCACTACTTTCTGGACAACTGGGGTGCCGCGGTGTTCGTCGATGCCGGCGATGCCTTCAAGTCCAGCTTCAACGCCAACGTGGGCACGGGCATCGGCCTGCGGTGGAAATCGCCGATTGGACTGGTGCGCGTAGATATTGCGCGACCGGTGGTTACGGAACTGGATAAGTCGTGGCGCGTGCATCTGGTGATCGGGCCCGATCTGTGAGTTGCATGTGATCGATATGAAGGGTGCGGTCAAAAAAACGTTGCTCTGGACTGGCGCGGCGATCGGGTTGCTGATCGTCGTGCTGGTCGGCGCCATCCTCTGGGTGCTCAACACGCAGTCGGGGACTCGTTTTGCCGCCGCGCGTGCCAGCGCCGTGCTGGGCGAGAAGCTTGCGATCGGTTCCATCGACGGCTCGATCGCCGGCCCTCTGCGCATCACCAATTTGCGTTACTACGATCCGGCCGCGGGCATCGATGCAAATGTCGCCAGCCTGGAGCTCGATCTGGTGCTCGGCGATCTGTGGCGCTGGCTGGTCCATGTGAAGCGTCTGGAGATCAGCGGCATCGACGTTCTGCAGCTGCAGCCGACCGAGCCGCCAGCGCCTGAAGAACCTTCCAAGCCGTTCTCGCTGAAGCCGCCGATCGATATTGCTGTCGATTCCTTTCTCGCGCGCGACGTGAAGGTACGCAATCCCGAGACCACTGTTGTCGCAATCACGCGGGCCCAGTTTGTGGGACAGTGGACCCAGGAAGCCCTGGCGGTGGAAACATTGGACGTGCGATCGCCGCAGGGGTTCGTGAAATTCGGCGGTCGTGTCGCGCAGGGCAATACCTACGTCGGCAAAGGCACTGGGCAGTTTCGATGGACCGCTGGGGAACGGACCGTGGCCGGCACGCTGGTGCTTTCGGGAAACGATACCGATGCATTCCTCGCGGTGGATCTCTCCGCTCCGTTGGATGCGCAGTTGAATGCGAAGATGGCGCAGTCGAGCGATCGCAACTGGCAACTGCAGCTCGACGTGCCACCCTTCGATCCGCGCGAAGAGCTGATGCCTGACTCGAGCTTCCATAGCCTGGCCGCCTCGTTGCGCGGCGAGGGGACGTTGAATCAGGGCGTCGTCGGCGGGCGGTTGACCATCAACGACGAGCCGTTGGTACTGGATTCGGTGCGTTTCACTCGCTCCGAAGAGCGGCTCACGCTGGAAAGTCTGTTGCACATCGGCCAGAGCGCCGGCGAAGTCGTTGCAAATGCCGACATTCAGTTTGCGGAAGACTCGTGGATCAGCAAGGTCGGCGCGCGCTGGCGCGATGTGGTGGTGCCGTCCGCGTGGGTGGGACAGGAATTGTTCACTCATGGCCAGCTGGATTTCGACGGCAATCCGCAGCTGTACAACGCGCAGGGCCAACTCACGCTCGGACCGCAGAAGCAGCAGGCTGAGATTGCTCTGCAGGTGCGCGGCACTCCCGAGCTCGTTGATTTGCAGCAGTTCGACATCGTTCAGAAGCAGGGACGACTGGCCGCCAGTGGCAAGGTGAACTTGAAGCCGGAGCTGGGCTGGGACGTCAACGCGCGCGGCCAGAACTTCGATCCGGGCGCGTTCGCGGTCGAATGGCCCGGCAGCTTACGCTTTCAGCTCGCCACGCAAGGCAAGATGACCGAGCAGGGGCCGGATGCCGCTTTGAAGCTCACCGAGCTGCGCGGCCGTTTGCGAGGGCGTCCGATTTCCGGTGACGCCGATATGACTTTGAAGCCGCCTTACTTGCCCGCGGGCACGTTGGCCTTGAGCTCCGGCCAGAGCAAGTTGCGCGTGCGGGCGGCGGAGAGCGACCAGATCGATGCGAACATATCGGTCGACGTAGCATCCTTGAATGATTGGCTGCCGGATTCTGGCGGCGAACTGACGGCGAACTTTCGCGTGCTCGGCAAGTGGCCCGACGTCGACATCAACGGCAACGCACGCGGCCGCGATCTGCACATGGAGGAGATGCGGCTCGGTGAGCTGAATCTCGAAGCCGATGTGAAGAAGCCGCTCGAGCCGGATGGATCTGTGAGGTTGACCATGGCGGGTATTGCGGCCGCCGGCTTCGAATTCGACACGCTGCAAGCCAGTGCTTCCGGCAATGCCGCCGAACATCGCGCCGAGCTGAGCACCACGGGACAGCCGCTGCAATTTTCGATCGCGATGCAGGGCGGCCAACAGGAGGACGGCTGGTCTGGCAGCGTGCAACGTCTCGTCCTCGATGTGCAGAACGCTGCGCGTCTCAGCTTGCGAGAGCCGGTCAACATCGTCATGAAGCAGCAGGCTGTCGATGTTTCGCGAGCGTGCTTCGTGGATCGTGATATCGAGCTTTGCATGCAGGGCGCGTTGCAGCCCGACGGCTCCATGCAGGGCAACTATTCGCTGGCGAATGTGCCGCTGGCGTTGGCGAACTCGCTGTCGAGCGAGGAGCTGCCGCTGCGATTCAAGGGACTGATCGGCGGTCAGGGCGACATTCGTCGTGACGGGGAGGGGAATCTCTTCGGCAATGCTTCGATTCAATCCGAGTCAGGCAGCATGTCGCGGGTTCTGGCGCTGGCCGAGGGCGATGAGCCGGAGGAAGAAGAAACCTTGCTGTCTTATCGAGACTTCCGGATCGAGGCGAACCTGTCCGGCCAGGATGCGCGTGCGTCGATCAGCGCGGGGCTGCAGGAGAACGGTTCGATTCAGGGCGAGGGTGAAGTGCGTGGACTCAATCAGCCCGACGCGCAAATCAATGGGCGGTTGAATGCGAGTTTGCCGGATCTGTCGCCGTTCGGGGTGTTTGCTCCGCAGATCGCAAATCTTAAAGGCCGCTTGGATGTCCAAGGCAGCGTCACGGGTTCGTTGCAGGAGCCGGCGATCACTGGCCAGGTAACCGCGGCGGAGTTGGCGGCGGATATTCCGGCGATCGGCCTGAGATTGAAGAACGGCCGCCTGGACGTCCGGCCGAGCTCGCCGGAGGAGTTTCAGATTTCCGGTGGTGTCGATTCCGGAGAGGGCACGATCAAGTTTGCGGGTACCGCCACGGCCAGTGGCGTCATCAACATGCAGCTCGATGGCGATCGGTTCCTCGCGGCGGATATTCCTGGCGCGAAGGTCGTGATCACGCCGGATCTGGACCTGGTGCGCAACGAGGAGCGCATGACCTTGTCGGGCAAAGTCACGATTCCCGAGGCGGATGTGAATTTGCAGAAGCTGCCGAAAGGTGGCGATCAGGCGCAGGCGGCGTCGCCCGACGTCGTCATCGTAGATGCGGAAGCGCAGGATGAGGCGGCGGAGCAGGCGATTCCGCTGTACGCGAATATCACGGTGTCGCTGGGCGACGAGGTCAATCTCACCGGATTTGGATTGGTGGCCAAGGTTGCGGGCAATCTCGATGTGCGCGAGCGGCCGGGGACGGAAACGGTCGGGTCTGGCGATATCAATGTCACCGGGACATACAAAGCTTACGGCCAGGATCTCACGATTCAGCAGGGCCAGCTGCTGTATGCGTCGACGCCGCTGGACAATCCGAGATTGCGGATCGAAGCGACGCGCACGGTGGATGAAGTGACCGCCGGGTTGAGGATTCGAGGCAGCGCGCAGAGTCCGGAGCTCACGGTGTTTTCAGATCCGCCGATGGGACAGGCGAATGCGCTTTCATACATCGTGGCGGGCAAGCCGTTGGATGACATCGGTTCGGGTGAAGGCGAGGGCGACGCCGTGCAGGCGGCGACGCGCTCGCTGGGGGCTGCGGCGGGTGGTTTGCTTGCCAAGAATGTGGGCCGCCGGCTGGGGGCGGATGAGTTGGCGGTCAAGGATGACGCGATGTTGGGTGGGGCGGCGTTGACGGTGGGACAGTATCTGTCGCCGCGTGTGTATTTGAGTTATGGCGTCGGGTTGTTCGAGCCTGGCGAGGTCATCACTCTACGATACAAACTCTCCCGGGATCTCTCGGTTCAGGCGCAGCGTGGGCCTGTAGATACTCGGGCGGGGATTGAGTATCGGACTCAGCGGTAGGCGGTTAAGAGGCGGGCTTCGGATCCAAGCTGCCGGGAGGAGATACCCAGCCCTGTCACTGCTGACACGTCGGTGGTGACGTTAGGGGTGACGGGCTGGTGTTGGACGGGCTGGTGTTGATTGAGGACGCAGCCATGACACAAAGGTTCGACGCGATCGTCATCGGTGCCGGCCAGGCCGGGCCTTCTCTGACGGGCCGGCTGGTCAATGCTGGCATGAAGGTGGCGCTGATCGAACGCAAGCTGTTTGGCGGCACGTGCGTCAACACCGGCTGCATGCCTACGAAAACGATGGTGGCCAGCGCCTATGCAGCACATCTCGCCTGGCGAGCGGCGGACTATGGCGTTGTTACAAATGGATCGGTCGGCATCGATATGAAGCGCGTGCAGGCGAGAGCGGAGAAGGTGACGCTCGATGCACGTGCGGGGCTGGAGAAGTGGCTGAGGTCGATGCAGGGGTGCACTGTCATCGACGGCCAGGCGAGCTTCGAAGGTCCGAATACGATTCGAGTGGGCGAGCAAGTGCTCACCGCGCCGCGCATATTCATCAACGTCGGCGGGCGCGCCAACGTCCCGAACATGCCGGGCGTCAAGGTCGTGCCGTTCCTGACCAACACCACGATGCTGCAAGTCGACTTCGTGCCCAAGCATCTGGTCGTCGTGGGTGGAAGCTATATCGGCCTGGAGTTCGCGCAGATGTTCCGACGCTTCGGTGCGCGCGTTACCATCATCGAGCAGAGCGAGCGGCTGATCGGCCGTGAAGACGAAGATGTGTCGCTCGCGATTGCATCGATCCTGGAAAACGAAGGGATCGAGCTGCGTACTCATGCCGAATGCATTCGTCTTGCACCGCATGCTGAAGGCGTCGAAGCTCATGTGAGCTGCACACAAGGGGCGCCAGCTGTGGTTGGTAGTCACGTGCTGCTGGCGGTGGGGCGTGTGCCGAATACGCAAGATCTTGGTCTGGATCGCGCCGGCATCGAGATGAACGAGCGCGGCTATATAAAGGTAGACGATCATCTGCAGACCAACGTCCCCGGCGTATTCGCGCTTGGCGACTGCAACGGTCGCGGCGCATTCACTCACACGGCATATAACGATTTCGAGATCGTCGCGGCGAACCTGCTCGACGGAGAGGATCGTCGCGTCAGCGAGCGCATCACCGCCTACGCGCTCTACATCGATCCGCCGTTGGGCCGCGTCGGCATGACGGAAGCGCAAGCGCGAGCGAGCGGCACAAAGCTCCTGATCGGCACGCGGCCGATGACCAGAGTGGGACGGGCCGTCGAGAAGGGCGAGACGCAGGGATTCATGAAGATCATCGCCGACGCTCAGTCCAAGCGCATTCTCGGCGGATCGATCCTGGGAGTGGGCGGCGACGAAGCCATTCACGGCATCATCGACATCATGAATGCCGATGTGCCCTACACGAAATTGCAGCAGGCCGTGCCCATCCACCCGACCGTTTCCGAGCTGATTCCCACAGTGCTCGGCGACATGCAGCCGGCTCCATAGTTACTATTCACCAGTCACTTCTGCTGTAAACGGTAGCGGCTTCAGGTCCGGATCGATCCAGGCGCGCCGCGCCATCACGGAAAACAGGTGGGCGCGAACTATAGGCGTGCCCCTTGCACCGGTCAAATGCGCGCCGGTCAAATGGCCGCCGCGACGCTTGATTCGAATGGGCTATTCGCAATATTCGTCAACGAATCCTTACAAATTCGTAATGAACGGATTCGTGATATGCGCCGCGGTGAAGGCGAATGCATGCGGGGGGAATGTACCGCCAGCTCGGCAAGCCGGCGCTGGCGGCACAGGAAACATTCGCGGTGCGGTCGGCCGTGGCCCACCGCGCCGGAATGTCACAATCTGCTACTGCCAGCCGATCACTTGGCCTTGCGAGCAGCCTTCTTCTTGGACGAGCGCAGCGACAGGCCGAGCTTGTGGATGCGCTGGCGGACGGCCGCCTCGGTGCGATCCAGCTGTTTCGCGATGGCGCGGGCCGGCGTCTGCTGCTTGATCAGCGCCTTCATTTCGCGGTCATTCTGGCTCGTCCAACGGACGCGGGAAGTCGCCTTGGAGCTCTTCTTCTTGGCGGGAGTCTTGGATCGTTTTGCTTTAGTTGCCATGGTTAGTCCTCTGGGTAACGCCGCTTGAATCCGCGGCCGTAGTGACAAGTTCCGCGGTGGTGAACTCATCTGGCAATTGTTTGCACCGATACTTAAGTATCGGCTTGACAATTGCCGGCCGGCTGATGAAACTTAAGTCGCTTCTTAACTTTGGATGGAATCTGAATTACAGGTCATGCGAGGGGGGCGGATTATGAGCGAGCCGGCAGCAGTTCACAGCACATTTGTCATCGAACGTACTTATCCGGCCAGTCCGGAGCGGATATTCGCGGCATTCGCCGACCCCGTGAAGAAACGTCGCTGGTTCGCCGAAGGCGAAACGTTCGAAGTCGACCGGTTCGAAATGGACTTCAGGGTGGGCGGAATCGAGCGCGCTCGCTTTCGTTTCAAAACCGGAACTCCGATCGAACCAGGGACGCCGTGTGCCAACGATACTTACTACCTGGATATCGTACCAAATCATCGCATCGTAGTTGCATATAACATGTCGGTGGCCGAGCAACGTATCTCGGCCTCGCTGGGTACTACCGAAATATTTCCTGCAGGGCAAGCATCTAAAGTGATTTATACGGAGCAAGCGGCGTTTTTCGAGGGCGCCGACGGTCCCGCGGTGCGCGAATCGGGCTGGCAGCAGTTGTTGAATCGGCTCGCGGACGAATTGAATCGGGCGTCCCACCGGTAAAAACGGATTGGGAATGTCGCTGCGCAAGCCAAAAGTGGATGTGTCGAGGGTGTTTCATGCGCTCGCCGATGCAACGCGGCGTGAAATATTGGATCGGGTCAGCAAGGGGCCGGTCTCGGTGTCGATGCTGGCCGAGCCCCTGCAGGTGTCGCTGGCCGCGGTCGTTCAGCATCTGCAGGTGCTGGAGGACAGCGGTTTGATTGATACGGAAAAGGTCGGCCGGGTGCGCACCTGCCGTATCGAACCAGCGGGGCTGGCGGCCGCGGAACAATGGATTCACGACCGGCGTGCGCTATGGGAACGCCGCCTCGACCGGCTCGGCGACGTGCTCGCCGAAACCGATGATGAATGAATGTGCTATCCCATTGGGGGCCTGCCCCAATTGGGGCGTGAGCGTCACAACAGCGGCTTGCCACCGGTAACCGCGACGGTCGCGCCGGAAACATAGCTGGCTTCGTCGCTGGCCAGCATCACGTACACAGGCGCCAGCTCGCAGGGCTGGGCCGGACGTTTCATCGGGACCTGCGCTCCGAAGTTCTGCACTTTGTCCTCGGGCATCGAGGCCGGGATCAGCGGTGTCCAGACCGGCCCGGGTGCGACAGTATTGGCGCGGATGCCTTGCTCGGCCAGCAACTGCGCCAGCCCGGCCGTGAAATTCTGGATGGCGCCCTTGGTGGTGGCGTAGGCGAGCAGCGAAGGATTGGGAATATCGGCGTTGATCGAGGCGGTGTTGATGATGCTGGCACCCGGTTTCATATGTGGCAGCGCGGCCTTGGTGATGTAGAACATCGCCGAAAGATTGGTCGCCAGGGTCTTGTCCCATTCTTCGTCGGGAATCTTCTCCAGCTCATCGAAGGTCATCTGGTGAGCGGCGTTGTTGACCAGAATGTCGACCCGCCCGAGCGCTGCCACCGACTTCTTCACCAGTTCGCGGCAGTGCGCCGCCGAGGAAATGTCGCCGGCGACCAATAGACATTTGCGGCCGGCCGACTCGACCAGGCGCTGGGTTTCCTTCGCGTCTTCATGTTCATTGAGATAACTGACGACCACGTCGGCGCCCTCGCGGGCGAACGCAAGCGCGACCGCACGGCCGATGCCGGAATCGGCGCCCGTGATCAGCGCCTTCTTGTCCGTCAGACGATTCGCACCTTTGTAACTGTCCTCGCCGTAATCCGGTTGCGGCTGCATGGCCTTGCTCGAACCGGGTAACGATTGCGACTGCTTGGGGAAGGGTGGTTTGGGAAATTCTTTCCGTGGGGTCATCGATCTCTCCTGGCGCCTGCTCGAAATGGAACATCGACCCGGAACAAGCAGACCGCCGTCCGCAAAGTTCCGCGCTGTCATGCCCGCCCGGTGCGTGGAAAGTTCTCGGCGAGGTGTCGATTCGAGCCGGCCAGGCACGTCCTTGATGCATGAACAACGGCGGAGGCTCGGCACCGGGATAGTCTCGGGCGTCGATCCCGGCCCTTTGCGAGGAGACGTGACATGGCTGAAACGCAGACTTCGGCTCCGCCCCTGGTGCCGGCCAAGGAACTGGCAACCCGGGGCAAGATCAACTTTCCAAACGAAAGCGTGGAGTACCGGCGCGCGCGCATTGAATTGCTCGCAGAAGAAATCGAGCTGCGCCGTCACATCGAACGGGTCGCCGAGATGCGGCGCGCTTTGCCGCCGGGTGGGGAGGTCAAGAAGCGATACCGGTTTCAGGGCGAGCGCGGCCCGGTGAGCTTCGCCGAATTGTTCGGCGATAAGCAGACGCTGCTGGTCTATAGCTATATGTTCGGTCCGCAGCGCACGCGGCCATGCCCGATGTGCACCTCGTTGCTGAGCGCCTGGGACGGGGAAGCGCAGGACATCGAGCAGAACATCGCGCTGGCGGTTGTGGCGCAGTCCCCGATCGAGAAGCTGGTGGCGTTCAAGAACGAGCGAGGCTGGCGCAACCTGAAGTTGTATGCGGATACCGACCGCGACTACAGCAACGACTACCTGGCGAACACGCCGGAGTTCGAGGACAGTGCGGCCGTAAATGTGTTCACTCGGCGTGACGGCGTGATCCGCCATTTCTGGGCGGGAGAGATGGGCTTCGAACACGCCGATCCCGGCCAGGATCCCCGCGGCGCGCCCGATCTCATGCCGATCTGGACCGTGCTGGATTGCACTCCGGAAGGGCGCCGGCCCGATTGGTACCCCAGCCTCGAGTATTCTGGCTGAGCGGACCGGCATCGATAGGCGAGTGGCGCTCGATGCGCCGCTCGCCAGCAGAACGAACTGACTCCATCGAGCGACGGCCCGCGCAAGGGCGCCGCTTTCGCGCCATCTGATATATTCGCGACAAAGTTCGCTGCCGAGGAAGGATTTGCGTGTCGATTGCGCCGTCCTTGCCCGATCATGACCATGGAAGTCAGTATGTCTCGACCCACGTTGCTCATCACGCGTCGCTTACCCGCCTCGGTGCTGGAGCGGCTGCGCGCGCGCTATGAAGTGACCGTCAATCCCGACGATCGGCCGCTCGGCCGGGAAGCGCTGTTGATGGCGCTGCGAACCTATGACGCATTGTCGCCCACCATCACCGACAAACTGGATGCGGCGCTGCTGCTCAACTCGGGACTGAAGACACGCATCATCGCGAACTTCGGCGCCGGCTACGAGCACATCGACCTGGAGGCCGCCAGGAGTGCCAATCTGGTTGTGACCAACACGCCTGATGCGTTGACGGACGCGACGGCGGAGCTGACCCTTCTGTTGATCCTGATGACGAGCCGACGTGCGGGCGAAGGCGAGCGCCTGGTGCGTGCCGGGAAGTGGAGCGGCTGGGCGCCGACGCAGTTGCTGGGCACGGACGTCAAGGGCAAGACCTTGGGGCTGATCGGCTTCGGCCGCATCGCCAAGGAAGCTGCGCGACGGGCGCGTCTCGCGCTGGGCATGCACATTGCCTACCATTCACGAAGCCGCGCCAGCGCAGAGGAAGAGAGTGCGTTGAGCGCCGAGCATCATGCAACGCTGGACAGTCTGCTTGCCGTCTCCGATGTGGTCTCCCTGCATTGCCCCGGCGGCGCGGCCACGCATCACATGATCAATGCGCAGACGCTTGCGCGCATGAAGCCGAGCGCCATTCTGATCAACACCGCGCGCGGTAGCATAGTGGACGAGGAAGCCCTGGCCACGGCGCTGGCACAACGACAGATCGCGGCGGCCGGCCTGGACGTCTACGAACGTGAGCCTGTGGTTTCGCTCGCGCTGCGTGAATTGGAGAACGTTGTCCTGCTGCCGCATCTGGGGAGCGCGACGCTGGCGGCACGTACTGCGATGGGCATGCAGATGGCGGATAATCTGGACAGCTTTTTCTCGGGCAGGACGCCGCCGAATCGTGTGGCCTAGAAGGTAGTGGTTGGCGGTTAGCGGTTAGCTGTTAGTCCGAAGGCAGGCTAAATTCCCGCTAATCTAGACAACCGCTAACCGCTAACCACTAACCACTATGGTTTCGCCAAGCGCCGCTGATCTGATCGAACGCGCGATTCACGCCAGGCTCTCTGTCTGGGGGCGCCATCCGCTGGTCTTGGGCGTGTGCGGCAGCCAGGGCAGCGGCAAGAGCACGGTGTGCAAGACCCTGACCACGCGATTGACTCAGTCGGGCCTGAAGGTCGCCAATCTGTCGCTCGACGATTTGTATCTACCCCTCGCCCAGCGCGTGACGTTGGCGAAGCACGTGCATCCACTGCTGAAAACGCGCGGCGTGCCGGGTACGCATGACATCAAGCTCGGTGTTCACACCTTACATGCGTTGGCGCATGGCGGGCGTGTGCCTTTGCCGCGCTTCGACAAGGCGGTCGACGACCGTCGCCCCCAAGAAGAGTGGGATTCGATCGAGGGGCCAGCACAGGTGGTGCTGTTCGAGGGCTGGTGCGTCGGCGCTCGCCCGCAGACGCTCGATGCGCTGGATCGGCCCGTGAATGCGCTGGAAGCCAATGAAGACCTGGATGGCCGGTGGCGTAGATATGTGAACGACGCATTGGGCGGTGAGTACCAGCGCCTGTTCGGGAAGATCGATTTCCTGGTGTTGCTTGCGGCGCCGTCGTTCGACGTGGTGTTGAAGTGGCGCACTCAGCAGGAACACGAGTTGCGTGCGCAAACCGCGGGTGACACTTCAGGCGTGATGTCGGACGCTGCGTTGGTGCGCTTCATTCAGCACTACGAGCGGCTGACCCGCCACATCCTGATCGACATGCCGGGCAGGGCCGATTTGGTGATCCGCCTCGGGCCGGATCGCAGCGTCGTGAGCTGAACCGTCACGGCAACGGCCGCAATCCTTCCGCACGCACGCGCCAACCTTCCTTCGGGAAACCGGGAAGATGCGACAGCTCGCCGTCCCAACCCGCCGCCATCAAACCCACGGCGAGCAGCAATCCGCCGTTGGATGGAAAGTAGGTCTCGGCAAGCCGCCGATAGCCGGCGTCCGTTCCTGCTTGCGCGGCGGCGGTTGGCACGAGATCGGCGGCATGCTCGTTGAGATGTACGCGCGGCGTCATGCCACTGACGCCGAATTGAAGGTTCCTCGACGCGTGCAGCAGGAAGTCCACGGCCTCGTCTGGCTCGTGCAGGCGCGCAGCCGTCATTGCCAGTAACGGAAAGTCCCAGCCCCAGGTCTGGCGCAAATCCCAGTGCGATTCCACGGCGCGCAACGTTCGCCGCATGGTTTCGCGATCCACGCTCGCGCCAGGTAGTAGCCCAAGCGCACCGAGGAACGAGGGATGGTCGCGATTCCAGCATTCGTTGGCAGTCTTGCCATTGGAGCATTCCGGACTGCGAGCCTGGTCCCACTGCTGAGGAAAGGACTCGACAGCGAGATACAACCCGTCCCGTTGCGGCAGTTGAGAAAGTTTCTGCAGTATGCGATCCCACTCGGGCTTGCGCGGCAACTTCAGGCGTTCGCGCCACTTCTGCGCTGTCTCCAGGCCAAAGCGAAAATATTCCAGCTCGAAAGTCGGATTGAACGTGGTCAGGGGCGGAAATACTTCTTGCGCCGGAATCAGCGGCGGGCCGAGTACATAGCGATCGCGAGCTTCATCATGGTGAGCGTAAGAAGCGAGCAGCTCCGCGGTTTCGAACACCAGCTCTTGATACTGCGCGAGCGTGACCGGGTTGGGGCGGTCGCGATAGATCAGCTCGGCAAGAAAGATCGGATGGGGTTGCTGCCACATCAGGAACGGCGTGATCGTGCTCGGACTCTCGCGGCCTTCCGGTCCGACCATCTTCGGCCACCAGGCGCCGCTCAGGCCATGAGAAGCAGCCCGCGCGTTGGCCTGGGGCAGATGTTGTTGATACCAAGGCATGCTGCGTTCAAGCAGCTCGGTGCGACCCCAGGCAGCGAAGTGCGCGGCATGCCAGGGATGCATTTCGAGATGGAACTTGCCATTCCAACTGTTGGAGAACAGTCCTTCTTCCTGCGGCGGTAAGGCGCCTGCCGCGTTGATTGCCATCAGATACTGAGAGAGCACCACCCGACGTTCGAGCTCGTTGGCGCGCGGATCGGTGCTGCCGGAGAAATCCACCACGCCGCCATTGTTCCAGTGAGCGTCCCACTGCGTCTCGACGAGTGCGCGCGTCGTCGCAGCCGACGGCAGGGATTGCTGATGGCGTTCTTGAGAGAACAGCACGCTGAAGGTGAAGCGGCCATCGCTGTCTTGCGGCTGCACGCGAATCGTATGAGGGCCGACGGATTCGAAGCTCACGTCCTCATCGCTCGCAGCCTCGACGAAGTAGCGCGTGTCGTCGAGGCGTCGCTCCAGGGACAATTGCCGTGCCGTCCTTGTCAGCACCCGAGTCGTGTGACGCTCGGGGTGCTGCCAGTCCGCAGGATTGGGATTCAACTGCGCGGAGACGCCCGGAAATTTCAGGTCGAGCCCGAGCCGCGATCGTTCCAGCGCGGGTGCATTGACTCGCACCAGCAGCAGGTCGAGGCGGGGATGCACGCTGGTTTCGATCTCCACTGGCTGCCCTTCGAACTGGAAGTGGCTATGCAAGGTGCCGCTCCACAAGTCCAATGTCTGCCGCGTCTGCTTCAGATCGTCGAACCGTGCCGGCTTGCCATCGCTTGACAACAGATGCAGCGAGACGCGGCCCAGAGAGAAGCGATGCGGGTTCTCGCGCAGCCATTGAATCTCGGGGCGCTTGGCCTCGGACCAATCGCGCAGCCAGGGAAACAGTTGTTCCTTGCCGCGCACGTTCACGGGCACGAGGCTGTCTTCGTACTTGAACTGCCGGGGATTCGGAAAACTGTGCCAGGCCCACTGCGCCTGCGTGAGCAGCGGTGTCAGCGGCGAATACTGTTCCTCAAATGTCTGCAGCCCGGTGATGTCGGCGGTGAACGCGAAGTTGCCATTGCCGACCATCAGGGGCGCCGACGGATCGACGCGCGTGAGGGTCGGATTGTGGCGTTTGATCAGCGCTTGCCGGTCGATGCGGGTGTCTTCGACGCGCAGCCAATCGAAGTCGACGAACCCTCCGCCCTGGTCGTTCGAGCTGAAAGTGAACAATGCGGGCCGGGCGCCTTTCCACCAGCTGAACATCAGCTTGGCGCGGGTGCCAAAGGGCTGGAACGTCTTGCCTTCGTCGAGGCTGTAAGAATAGCGAGCGAGCTCGTCTTCGACGTTGACGCGCAGGAGCAGCGACTCCGCAGCGATGGGGTCGCCCAATGTGTCCTTACCTGCATATGAAAAGGTGAGCCGCCGCTTGCCGGACTGCTGCGTCAACCCGATCCAGCTGGGGCGTTTGCCGAACATGGCCAGCCCGGCCTTCTGACCATCGCGCATGTCCTTGACGAGGATGCGCGTCGTGATCTGCGACGAGCGGCCGTGCAGCACTTGAGTCAGTGTGTTCTTGGTGCTGACGAAATTGGGCGCGCCCAGCGCTTTCAGCCGCAAATGGCCGCGGCGCTCGCTCAAGCTCCAATGCGTGTCCGCGGGATTGTGATTCCATTCCCATTGCACGCCGAGCGTGGCGCTGTCGAATTCATCCGACGTTTGCAACGACACGGGGTCCGGTTTGCCGCCCACATCGGGTACCGGATGCGACAGCACCGGCTGACCATTCGGTGCGCCCGGCAGCAATTCACCCATCACGGGCCAGCCGTCCTCCCAACGCACCGGCTGCATGTGAACGATGCGCCCGTACGCGCCGGTACTGTTGAAATGCAGAAACCAGCCTTCCCCTGAAGGCGTCTCGACGTAACCGCCCTGGTGAGGCGCTTGCACATGAGTCGTGCCTTTCGAGAGCACGGTGCGCACATCATAAGGACCGTAGATGTCGCGCGAACGGAGCACCGCCTGCGGTCCTTCGCCGACGCCGCCATAAGGCGCGAAGATGTAATAGTAGCCGTCGCGCTTGAGCAGCTTGGGTCCTTCGAGAATGGGCAAACGCTCCTTGTCTTCGACGATCACCTTGCCGCCATCCAACACCGTGGCGCCGTCCGCGCTCATCTTGCGGAGGATCAACGGGCCGGCCCCGACACGTGAATGAATCAGATAGGCGTTACCATCGTCGTCCCAGAGCGGGCAGGGATCTTCCAGGTTGGGCTCGTCGATCACTTTGACCGGCGCGCTCCAAGGTCCTTCGGCGCGCGCTGCGCTGGCCATGAACACGCCTTCGGTAGGCGTGGCGAAGTACACATAGAAGCGGCCGTTGTGATGACGAATTGCGGGCGCCCATACGCCGGCGGCATAACGGTGGCCCATCCTGGTATTGAAAGGAATGCGTTCGGTACTGTCGTCGAATTCCACCGGACCGGACAGGTCGTAGCTGGGATGGAAGTCGAGCCGCGACAGCACGTGCCCGATCAGGGTCCAGTGCACCAGGTCCTTGGACTTCAGCACCGGTAGCCCCGGAGAGAAGTGAAACGTCGACGCCACCATGTAGTAGCTGTCGTCGACCCGAATCACATCCGGGTCGGAATAGTCCGAATGCAGGACCGGATTGCGATAGACGGCGGGAGAGTCGGCGGCGCTCGTCAGGGGGATGACGAGCGCCGCAGCCAGCCACACCGCACCCGCCAGGGCCGGTGTGCCAGTGCGAACGAACGCAAACGGCTTCATCGATACATCATTCCCTGTGGCGGCGTGACGTCATGGGAGTGACCGTCACGCCGCCACCTTTCGATCACAGCGTGCGGACGGTCAAGCCTATGAACATGGTGCGGCCATTGTAGTCATAGGTCGCAGGCCAGGTGTTGGCGCGGACCTGTGAGCTGCCGACCACCGGCGGGTCGTCGTCGAGCAGGTTGTTCATGCCGCCAAAGACTTCCACCGAGCGGCCGACGTCGAACGAGAACGAGAAGTCCAGATAGTTCTGCGCATCCAGCTTGGGATTCACCAGGTCGGCATAGGCCGGCGGCGTGGCGCCTGCGCGCAGCGGCAGCAGGTAACGGTCGACGGTCACATCGTCGATGTACCGATGCCGCAGGCTCAGGCTCAACGGCCCGCTGGTCCAGGTGAAGCGAGTCACGCCCTTGAGCTCGGGAATGGGCTCGCCGCAAGTGGTGCCGTAGGCGCCGACGCAGCGGTTTTTCACATTGGGGAACGCCTGCACCGGCGTCAGTGTGAATTCGTCGGTGTGCGTCCACGCCGTGCTGATATCGAGCGAGCTGCCATTGCCGAACAAGCCCCAGCCGAAGTCGAAGCCGTAGCGCGCCTGCAGATCGATGCCGGATGTTTCCAGTCCACCGGTGTTCGCCTGCCGGATCTCGGCATAGTAGGGAATGCTGATCTCGCCGGTCACCGGGTTGCGATTGATGGCTCGACAGAACTCGCTGTTGATGTCCTGGATGATGTTGTAGCAGAGGTTCAGCGTGTTGTTCAGGCCGCCGCCGAGCTGCGCGATGGCGCCATCGAGCGAGATGTCGAAGTAGTCCAGCGTGATTGCCAGTCTCGGCAACGCGCGCGGCGTGATCACCACACCGAAAGTGCGGGTGTCGGACTCTTCTTCCCCGACGTTCGGATTGCCGCCGAACAACGCGGGAATGATCGTATTCGACTGCACGCCGCTGCCGAACACGTTGGCCGCGGGGACTCCGCTGGCAATACACAAGTCACGAACGGTTTGGGTTTGACCCGAGATGGGCTGCCGGTCCGAACAAGGATCGGTCGCCGGTTCGACGCTCTGTCGCAGGCCGCCGTACAGATCCGCGACATTCGGTGCACGAATGGCGCGCTGGAATTGACCGCGGAACGCGATGTCCTCGTTCATGCGCCAGTCGAGACCATAGAGATAGGTCCAGACGTCGCCCACGCCCTCCAGATCGTAGTCGGAACGACGGAACGCGGCATTGGCGGTGAGGTTGTCGACGAAGGGCAGATTGGCGAGCAGCGGAATGCGCAGCTCACCAAAGATCTCTTTCGCCGTCACATCGCCTGCGGTCGGCAAGCCCGGATTGAAGCCGACCACGTCGCCGGAGCGCAGGAACTCATCAGGCACGAATTCCGACGAGGCGTAGCGCCACTCCACACCGAGCGAGACACCCACCGCGCCGGCGGGCATGTCGAACAACTGGCCTGACAATGTCGCGGCCGCGACTTGCAGCTCCGCTTCGGTCACGTTGGTCGCGCCGATGGAAATGGCGTCCACCGCGGCGTCGGACAGGTTGGCGCCGAAGATGTTCGCAATGGGGGCTGCTCCATTGTTCGACAGCAGCGCGGACGCGAAGCGGCTGCGCGAAACGTTGCCTGACTGCCGGCTCGTTTCTTCGGTGCGCGCAAACGTGTAGTAAACATCGTAAGCGAGACCGCGCAGGAAGCTGTCGGAAACATCGCCGATGTCGCCACGCATGCCCAAGGCCATGCGCCAGACGTTGCGATCGGAAACGTTCTCGCGCAAGCCCACTTCGACCAGGCGGCGGCCGACGTTGAGCACGGCGAAGCCGTCGTTCGGATTGTTGATGCGGGAGCTGGAGCCCGTGGTGATGGTGGTCGGCCCGGTCTCGGCCAGGTCGAGTTGTCGCAGCAACTCCTGCATCGGCGGCGCGAGATACGGGTTGTCTACGTCGAGCAGGAACGGGCCACCGATATTGGTCGGCGCCAGCTGCTGGTCGACGCGATTGTTGCTGAAGTGGAACTCGACGTAACCGGTGGCTTTTTCGGTGAAGTCGTAATGACTGAAGGCGTTCACCATCCAGCGTTCCTGCGGCACCTGCAGATAGTTGTCCGGGCCGAGATTGAAATCGTCTTGCGGCTGGAGTGCCGGACGGACCGTGGTGCCGGCGTCGTCGAATGTGAAGCCACGCGGCCCCATGCCGGCGAGTCCGGCCGCGGTCAGAGCGGCGTCGATACCGGCATTGGACGTTGGCGAGCCGAACAGCGGCACGCCGGTGAAGCGGCCGTTGGGAATGTCGCCGCTGCCGCCCGCGATCAAGCCGGGTACGCCGCCGGCCTGGCGGCAAGTCGAATTGTTCGGCACGCTGACTGGTACACCGGCGCGCCTGCGGCTGAAGGAGTCAGGCGTGACGTAGCCATCGGACAGCGAGTCGAATGCCCATTCGCCGCGTTCGCCGCGAGTGATGGCGCCGCGATTGAGGTAGTTCACCGATACCACCGCGTTACCGCGGCCTTCAGCGAAATTGCCGCCGATGGTGAGATCGATGTTGTACGTCGGCGTGGTGGTCGGGCTGTCGTAGCTGGTTTGCGCCGTTGCTTCGACACCTTCGAAGTCATCGCGCATGATGAAGTTGACCACGCCCGTGATCGCGTCCGACCCATACACTGCCGAAGAACCGCCGGTGACGATTTCAGTCCGCTCGATCAGCGCGGTGGGAATGGTGTTCAGGTCGGTGACCTGTTCCGGGCCGTAGATGGCGAAGCGCCGGCCATTCACCAGTACCAGGTTGCGCGAAGGGCCGAAGCCGCGAAGGTTCACATCCGCGGTGCCGCCGGGGACGGTGTTTGCCGAGGCGCCGCCGTTGGTGGAGGCGACGAACTGAGGCGCATCGCTGAGGATCTTCTCGATGTTCGGCGCGCCCGACAGCTTTATATCTTCAACGCCTATGACGCTGACCGGCGTCGACGTATCGATGCCCGTGCGCGCGATTCTCGAACCCGTGACCAATATTTCTTCCACTTCGGCGCCCGTTTGCGCGGCTCGAGTGTCTTGCGCCAACGCCTGCATGCCGAACGTGGAACCCGCGAATACCGCGCCAAGGCCGAGCGCCACCGCTCGCCGGCAAGGTTGATGTCTCCTGACCATTCATAACCCCCTAAGAAGAACAAATTTGTATCCAGCGCCCCGCCTGCGGCGTGAGCGGATTTGAATCGTTTTGATACTTACCGGCTGTCACCGGCCTTGGTTTTGGCTCCCCCTGGCTGATATCGGTACCATTTTGTTGCCGTCATGACCGACAATGAGCGAGAATTATCATAGTTGATCGAAGTTGGCTAGAGGCGCCGCGACCGAAGCGTGCGCCTGTCGCGCTGGCAACGCTCGACAAACGTGATCGACTGAAGCAGAGGTGTGCTTCCGGGTCAGCTCGTTCCGCAGGCGGCGCGACAGTCGCGCCAGCCGTGACAAGACGCTTGTTTTACAGGGGGTTCATGCATGACAGATCAAGATCCTTCCGGCCTCGATCGACGCTCGCTGCTGAAATCGGCGGGAGTCATGGCGCTGGGACTCGCCAGCACGGCGTATGCAGCCGTGCCCCGGAAGCGGTACGCGGTGGTGGGAGTGGGCTCCCGCGCACGCATGTTTACGGACGCCATCACGGGCAAATTTCGCGACGCCAACGAAGTAGTTGCCGTTAGCGATACCAATGCTGGTCGGGCGGCGCTGGCGGTGAAGACCATTGCGGCCACGGGCGCGAGCAAGCCAAAGGCTTATCGGGCGTCGGACTTCGATCGCATGATTCGCGAAACCAAGCCGAACACAGTCATCGTCACTTCACCGGACGCCACTCACGATGACTACATCGTGCGGGCGTTGGACGCGGGTTGCGATGTCATTACGGAAAAGCCGATGACCACTACAGCCGAGAAGGCGCAGCGCATTCTCGATGCCTGCAAGCGCAACGGTCGACACGTGCGGGTGACGTTCAACTATCGGTACTCGCCGCCACGCACTCAGATCAAGGAGATGCTGATGAACGGCGACATCGGCGAAGTGCTCTCGGTGGATTTCAACTGGTTGCTGAACACGGTGCACGGCGCGGACTACTTCCGCCGCTGGCACAGCAACAAAGCGATCTCCGGCGGGCTGATGGTTCACAAGGCCACGCATCACTTCGACCTGGTGAATTGGTGGCTGGGAGCGCAGCCGGAGTCCGTGGTGGCGGTGGGCGAGCGCCAGTTCTATACGCCCGCCATGGCCAAACGCATGGGCTTGAAGGGTCATCACCAGCGCTGCCGGACCTGCCCGGAGCAAAGCGCCTGCACCTTCTATTTCGACCTTGCCGCCGATGCGGGCCTGAAGGCGCTGTACCTGGACAACGAGCAGCACGACGGCTACTTCCGGGATCAATGCGTGTGGCGTCCGGAGATCAGCATCGAAGACACCATGAACGTCGTGGTTCGCTACGACACCGGCACGACGCTGAGCTATTCGCTCAATGCGTTCAATTCCTGGGAGGGGTATCACATCGCGTTCAACGGCACCAAGGGCCGCATCGAGCATTCCGTGGTCGAGCAGGCTGGTGTGGCGGGCGCGGACGAGACACAAGGCAAGATCAAGGAGGATGGTGTCACCACGCGAATCATTCCGTTGCGAGGCACGCCGCGTGACATCGAGCCCTGGACGGGAACCGGCGGTCACGGCGGCGGTGACGATGTGATGTTGAACGAGATATTTGGCGATGCGCCGACGGACAAATACAGGCGCGTGTCGGACGAGCGCGGCGGTGCCTATTCGATTCTGGTCGGTGTCGCCGCGAATGAGTCCTTCGAGACCGGAAAGTCGGTTCGCATCGATGAGCTGGTTACCGGGCTGACGCCGCCAGAGCGCGCGCCCATGCCGAGCCGCACGGCGTCGCTGCCCATGCCCATGCGAGTAAAGATGCCGTAAACAACAGGGGTTCGGCGCTCGCGTGTAACGCGAGCGCCGCGGCAGCCGGCTCGGTATCATCGCGAGCATGACGCGATCGATCGAACGATGACGCCCGGGCCACTACTCACATCGAAGGTGCACGAGCAACTGCTGCGAGCGTTGCGAGCGGGTGCGGTCGAAGTCACATGCTCACTGGATCTCGACCGTACCGCCACCACTGTGGCGGTCGAAGAATCGGGCTGGACCTGGCAGGGCCAACGCTATCCCTATCTGGAAAAGTGCAAGGAACGCACGATCTACTATTGGAACGATGGCGAGTTCTCGCCGGTGTCTCGCTACAGCTCGTCCCTGATCAAGCTGGTGCCCACCGAGTGGGGGCCACCGACCTTCGAGATCGACGGCATCAAGATGCTGGTCAGTGAGAAGGTGTCGCCGTACCAGGATGCCGAGAGCAAAGTGGCATTGATCGAACCGCGCGGGAAGGTGGTGCTCGATACCTGCGGCGGGTTGGGGTACTTCGCGGTGTGGTGTCTGGCGGCAGGCGCGGCGCGGATCGTTTCGTTCGAGAAGAACCCCGATGTGATCTGGCTGCGGACCTTGAATCCCTGGTCGCCGCAAACAGGCGGCGCGCTGTCACTCACTCCAGGGGATGTCGCCGAGAAGATCATCGAAATACCGGACGCCTCGGTCGATGCCGTGCTTCACGATCCGCCGCGCTTCGGCATTGCTGGTGAGCTGTACTCGCAAACGTTCTACGATCACCTGGCGCGCGTGCTGAAGCGCGGCGGGCGAATGTTTCATTACACCGGTGCGCCGAACAAGCTCACCACCGGCCGTGACGTACCCAACGAGGTTGCCAGCCGCCTGAAACGCAGCGGCTTCAGAACGAAGCTGCAGGGCGACGGTGTGCTGGCGATCAAGACCGGCAGCCGGTGAGGCAGGACTACTTGCCGCGCTTTCGCAGACGCGCCGACCGCACGCCCCGGAGGCACCTCCGAGCCGCGCGCTGACAGTCCCGGGCAGTACGGCTGCAGGAACGCGTGGCTGGCTGTGGTAGTCGAAAGCCAGAAGGGTGGTTTCGCGGATGGCTCGACAAATCTGCTGCGCGCAGGCGCTGGCCGCCCTGACTGGGCTGCGTAGTCCTGCGCCAGGGCCGCTGATTATAAGAGCTTATAGACTGCATTAGTTTTCGTGAAGAAATCGTTGCGCTGCTCGTGAGACCATGGCGTGGCCCGGGTAAGGCTAGGCCGACTGGGCTCCCGGGCGCCGCGGCCGACGAAATTGGACGCATTTCACGGTCGTGGCGGTTTTGTCGGGGTCCTGGCCGCTTTCGCCTGCTGGAAAGCCAGCGTGCCGTGGTCGAGTCCGCACATCGGTGTCACAATCGTCATCGGCCGAATGATCGGTCAGGACGCGCCCAAAATGGACAGGGCCGCGCCGCAGAGGGGGCGAAGTACCATGAATGCAGATCGGGCGATTCGAGATCCGTTGGACCAGCACACGCGTGAGCAGGTCGAGGCCGCCCTCGCAGCCCATCAGGGGCAACCCGGGCCGTTGCTACAGATACTCCATGACGTTCAGGACCGGGTTGGCTATGTGCCACCTGCGGCGATCCCTCTGATCGCCGACGCGCTGAATCTGTCGCGCGCGGAAGTTCATGGCGTCGTTACCTTTTATCATCATTTCCGGCAGGCCCCCGCGGGCCGGCACGTGATTCAGGTGTGTCAGGCCGAGGCATGCCGCTCCATGCATTGCGAGAAGCTGACCGAGCACGTCCAGCGCAAACTCGGTGTGTCGCTGCACGGAACCACGCCTGACGGCCGATATACGCTGGAGCCGGTGTATTGCCTGGGCAACTGCGCCTGCAGCCCCGCCGTCATGATCGATGGCGAATTGCACGGCCGTGTCACTCCGGAATCCTTCGACGCGCTGATCGCGCCACTATCATGAATATCAAAGTCTATGTTCCCCGAGACGCCACGGCGCTGTCGCTCGGCGCGGGGCGAGTTGCTGCGGCCATCGAGCGCGAAGCCCAACGGCGTGGCCTGCAGGTTCAGCTCATTCGGAACGGCTCGCGCGGCCTGTTCTGGCTGGAACCGCTGGTAGAGGTCGCAACGGCCGCCGGCCGGCATGCGTACGGACCGGTCAGCGCCCAGGACGTCGCAAGTCTGTTCGACGCGGGCTTTCTGGAAGGGCGCCCACATCCGCTGCATCTCGGGCTCACCGAGGAGATCAAGGAGCTCAAGAGTCAGCAGCGTCTGACATTTGCACGGGTCGGCATTGTCGATCCCGTTTCAGTGGACGATTACCTGGCCAACGGCGGCTACGCCGGCTTGAGCCGGGCACTGAGCATGTCACCGGCAGAAATCGTCGACGCTGTCACTCAATCCGGCCTGCGCGGCCGCGGTGGCGCCGCGTTTCCCACCGGCATCAAATGGAAGACGGTGCTGGATCAGCCGCCACAGCAGAAGTACGTGACCTGCAACGCCGACGAAGGCGACTCGGGCACCTTCGCCGATCGGCTGCTGATGGAAGGCGATCCGCTCATGCTCATCGAAGGCATGACCATCGCGGGCATCGCGGTTGGAGCGACGCAGGGATACATATATTTACGTGCGGAATATCCTCACGCGCATCGGACGTTGAACGAAGCCATCGCCGCGGCCCGCGCCGCCGGCTACTTGGGCCCCAACGTTCTCGGCAGCGGCAAGCAATTCGAGCTGGAGGTCCGGCTCGGCGCGGGGGCCTACATCTGCGGCGAAGAAACCTCGATGCTGGAAAGCCTGGAAGGCAAGCGTGGCGAGGTTCGCGTCCGTCCGCCGTTGCCCGCGATCAAGGGCTTGTTCGGGCAGCCGACCATCGTCAACAACGTGATTTCACTGGCGTCCGTGCCGGTCATCCTTGCCAAGGGCGCGGACTTCTACAAGAACTTCGGCACCGGCCGATCGCGCGGCACGATCCCGCTGCAGCTGGCGGGGAACATTAAGCGCGGTGGCTTGATCGAAAGAGCATTCGGGCTCACTTTACGTGAGCTGATCTACGATTACGGCGCTGGAACGGCCTCGGGCAGGCCGGTTCGCGCAGTTCAGGTCGGGGGTCCGCTGGGCGCCTACATTCCTGAATCGCAGCTCGATACGGCAATCGACTACGAAGCCCTTTCCGCCATTGGCGCGTTGTTGGGACATGGCGGCGTGGTGGTGTTCGACGACACGGTGGACATGGCAGGAATGGCGCGGTACGCGCTTGAATTCTGTGCCAAGGAGTCGTGCGGCAAATGCACGCCGTGCCGGATCGGCTCGACGCGAGGCGTGGAGCTGATGGATCGCGTGATCGCCAACATCGATCGCGAGCGCAACCTGCAGCTCGTGGAGGAGTTGTGCGACACCTTGCTGCACGGATCGCTGTGCGGCCTGGGCGGGATGACACCGTTCCCCGTGCAGAGCGCACTGAAGTATTTCCCTGAAGATTTTCGCAAGACGGTGCAGTAGCCGGAGCTTTAGCCATGCACGCGCTCGATTACATTGATCCAGGAACACCAGCTGCGCCGCAGCCCACGGATGCGCCGGCCAGGCAAGTGACTGTCGAGATCGACGGTTTCTCGGTCACCGTGCCCGATGGCACCTCCATCATGCGCGCGGCCTCGATGCTGGGAAACCAGATTCCGAAGCTGTGCGCCACCAGTTCCTTGAAGGCATTCGGTTCGTGCCGCCTGTGCCTGGTGGAGATCGAGGGACGCAAAGGCTATCCGGCCTCGTGCACCACCACCGTCGCCGATGGCATGAAGATCCGCACGCAGAGCGAGAAGCTGTCGCAGCTGCGCGAGAACGTGCTGGAGCTGTATCTGTCGGATCATCCTTCCGAGGCGGAGTGCTGCTCGACGAACAATCGCTGCGAGTTGCATGAGCAAGCCGCGAAAGCAGGCGTGTCCGAGTCGCGCTATTCGTTGCCGAAGGTCGATGGCGTGCCGGCAGGCCGCAACCATCAGCATTCGCCGAAGGACGAGAGCAATCCCTATTTCGTCTTCAACCAGGATGCCTGCATCGTGTGCTCGCGCTGCGTGCGCGCCTGCGACGAGATTCAGGGTACGTTTGCGCTCACCATCGAAGGGCGCGGCTTCGATTCCAAAGTAGCGGCGAGTCAGAACGAGCCGTTCCTGCAATCGGAGTGCGTTTCCTGCGGCGCCTGTGTGGAGGCGTGCCCGACGACGGCGCTCACGGAGAAATCCATGATCGCGCTGGGCCGGCCGGACAGCACGGTAACGACCACTTGTGCGTACTGCGGCGTCGGCTGTTCGTTCAAGGCCGAAGTCAAAGGCGAGCAAGTCATCCGCATGGTGCCCAACCGCGACGGTCATGCGAACCATGGTCACGCCTGCGTCAAAGGCCGCTTTGCCTATGGTTATGCGACTCATAAGGATCGCATCACCAAGCCGATGATTCGCAGCAAGATCACCGACCCGTGGCGTGAGGTCAGCTGGGACGAGGCGATCAACCATGCGGCGTCCGAGTTCAAGCGCATTCAAGCAAAGTATGGGCGCGATTCGGTGGGCGGTATCACGTCGTCTCGCTGCACCAACGAGGAAACATTCCTCGTGCAGAAGCTGGTGCGTGCGGCGTTCGGCAACAACAACGTCGATACCTGCGCGCGCGTCTGCCATTCGCCGACGGGCTATGGCTTGAAGAACACGTTGGGCGAATCGGCGGGTACGCAAGAGTTCGACTCGGTCATGTACGCCGACGTGATCATGCTGATCGGCGCCAATCCGACCGAGGGTCATCCGGTGTTCGGCTCGCAGCTGAAGCGCCGGTTGCGCCAGGGCGCCAAGCTGATCGTGGTCGATCCGCGGCAGATCGGACTGGTGCGCGCGCCTCACATCGAGGCGGACTATCACTTGCAGCTGCGGCCAGGAACGAACGTCGCGCTGCTGAACTCGATCGCGCACGTCGTCGTTACGGAAGGTTATGCGAAGGACGCCTTCGTGGCCGAACGCTGCGAGATCGACTCGTGGAACAAGTGGAAGGCGTTCGTCAGCGATCCGAAGAATTCGCCGGAGGCGATGGAGTCGGTGACCGGCGTGCCGGCACTGGCCGTGCGCGGCGCCGCCAGGTTGTACGCTTCCGCGAACAACGGTGCGATCTATTACGGTCTCGGTGTCACCGAGCACAGCCAGGGCACGACGGCGGTCATGGCGATCGCCAATCTGGCCATGGCGACCGGCAATCTCGGCCGTGCTGGCGTCGGCGTGAACCCGCTGCGCGGACAGAACAACGTGCAGGGCTCGTGCGACATGGGCTCGTTCCCGCACGAGTTCAGCGGCTATCGCCATGTGTCGGACGATGCCGTGCGGGCGATGTTCGAGTCGGCGTGGAACGTGCAATTGCAGGCCGAGCCGGGGCTGCGTATTCCGAATATGTTCGAAGCGGCGCTCGATGGCAGCTTCCGCGCGCTTTACGTCCAAGGTGAAGACATCGCGCAGTCCGATCCCAACACCAATCACGTGACGGCGGCGCTCAGCGCGATGGAATGCATCGTGATTCAGGACCTGTTCCTGAACGAGACGGCCAAGTTCGCGCACGTGTTCTTCCCGGGCTCGTCGTTCCTGGAAAAGAACGGCACGTTCACCAACGCCGAACGGCGTATCTCGCCGGTGCGCAAGGTGATGAAGCCGCTGGGTGGCTATGAGGATTGGGAGGTGACGGTGCGCTTCTCCAATGCGCTCGGCTATCCCATGCACTACACCCATCCGTCGCAGATCATGGACGAGATCGCTGCGCTCACGCCGACGTTTGCAGGCGTCAGCTACGAGAAGCTCGACAAGCTGGGCAGCATCCAGTGGCCTTGCAACGATGCTGCACCGACGGGTACGCCGACCATGCATGTTGGTGAGTTCGTGCGCGGCAAGGGCAAGTTCTTCGTCACGGAGTACGTGCCGACGCGGGAGAAGACCACGAGTCGCTTCCCATTGCTGCTCACGACCGGGCGCATTCTCACGCAGTACAACGTGGGCGCGCAGACCCGACGAACCCAGAACGTCTTGTGGCATTCCGAGGACCGGCTGGAGATTCATCCGCACGATGCCGATGTGCGCGGCATCCGCGACGGCGATTGGGTTGGCATTGCCAGCCGTGCCGGCGAAACCGTGCTGCGCGCACAGGTGACGGAGCGCGTGCAACCGGGCGTCGTTTATACGACGTTCCACTTCCCCGAATCCGGCGCCAACGTCGTGACCACCGACAATTCGGACTGGGCCACGAACTGTCCGGAGTACAAGGTCACGGCAGTGCAGGTGGTGAAGGTCAGCCAGCCCGGGGAGTGGCAGAGGCGTTATCGCGAGCTCACCGAGCGCAACACGCGGATTCGCCGCGGTGCGGGCGTAGATGCGTGAGATCAGTCCCACGCCGGCAACGACCCGTGAAGTCACGGTGCAGCGCTGGCGTGATGGCGAGATCGAGCGAGTCCAGGACGAGGTTGCCGAAGAGGTTCCTGTCGCGCTGACGTTTCACGGCGTGCCGCACGTCGTGATGTTGGCGACGCCGGCGGACCTCGAGGATCTCGCAGTCGGTTTTACGCTGAGCGAAATGATTGTCGACTCGCCGGGCGAGATTCAATCGGTCGAAGCGGCGATGCGTGACGATGGAGCGCTGGAGGTGCGCATCGGCATTGGCGCCGCGAGGTTCTCGGAATTGCTGCGGCGTCAGAGGAACCTCACTGGCCGCACCGGTTGCGGGTTGTGCGGAGCCCAGACGGTCGAAGATGCGATTCGGCAGCCGGCACCGGTGAGCGATGGCGTGAGCATCGACGTGAAGGCGTTGCATGCCGCACTGAAGGATTTGCGACAGCGGCAAGAAATCAATCTACGCACCGGCAGCGTTCATGCCGCGGCGTGGGTCTTGCCGGAGTCGGGCATTCAGATCGTGCGTGAGGACGTCGGACGCCATAACGCGCTCGACAAAGTCATCGGCGCGGTAACGCGTGCCGGTGGCGACTTTCACTCGGGCTATTTCATAGTGACCAGTCGCGCCAGCTACGAAATGGTTCAGAAGGCTGTCACGGTCGGCGGAACGCTGCTCGCCGCGGTCTCGGCGCCAACTGCATTCGCGGTTCGCCTGGCCGAGGCCAGCGGCCTGACCCTGGTAGGATTCGCGCGCGAGCATCAGCACGTTGTTTACGCTCATCCATCCCGGCTCATATGCACATCGACTATCTAGTTCGCATGGCCAATGACATTGGCAGCTTCTTCGCCAGCGAGGCGGATGCGTCCGTGGCGGCAGACAACATTCTTTTGCACATCAAGCGTTTCTGGGACCCGCGCATGCGCCGCCGCATCGTTGTGCATTTCAAAGAAACCGGCGGGCAGGGACTGGAAGGGCCGGTGCGAACCGCGGTTCAGCGACTGGCCGGGGAAGCGGAAGCCGCCAGGGCGTAACGAATGGCAGCGGGCAGTTCCCCCGCTGGCCCGATCCGACGCTAGGCCGTCACGCAGCGGTTGCGGCCGGCTTGCTTGGCTTGATACATCGCCTTGTCGGCGCGATCGAAAGCGTTGCCGGGTGAATCGTCCGGCATGAAGGCAGTCACGCCGGTGGACACCGTGATCGATACGGGTTTGCCGCGGAAGTGGAAGCCAATCCCTGCAATGGCAGCGCGCAACCTGTCGGTGAACTGCGTGGCATCCTGAATCGGCGTGCCAGGCAAAATCGTCACGAACTCTTCGCCGCCATAGCGTGCGACGAAATCAGTGGTGCGAATTTCACGGGCGAGGCATTCCGCCACCGCCTGCAACACGCGATCGCCGGCGCGATGGCCGTAGGTATCGTTGATCCGTTTGAAATGATCGACGTCCCAGACGGCGAGACAGGTGGGTTGATTGAATCGCCGCCAGCGATGGAATTCTTCCTCGACGCGTTTTTCATACGCCAGCCGATTGGGAATGCGCGTGAGCGAATCGATGGTCGAGATTCGCTCCTGGGCCTGCAGCTGGTTGTGCAGCCGATTGGCCTCGGCTTCGAGCTCGGCAATCCGGGCGCGCATCTGCTCGTTACGGACGCGGATGGCCGCGGCAAATTTGGCTTCGCGCTGGCGGAAATCCTGCAGATGTCGATCGATGGATTCGATGCGGCTGCGCACCTGCTGGCGGATCTGCTGCAGGTCCTTGGCTGATTCCACGGTTTCGCCCATGGCCTGGATTTCGCCGACCAGTTGCGTGTTCAAGGTGTCGCTGCTGGCTTGCGACTGGCGCTGGTTGTGGTGCTGCTCGGCGACGAACTGGCTGATCTCGTCCAGCTTGCCCACCATGTGAGTGAGCAGGCTTTCGATCTCCTGCTTGGCACCTTCGATGCGATGGATGCGCTTGCCGACCAGCTCGGTCAGCGCCGCCAGCACGTCTGTGAGCTGTGCAGTGTTCAGAGGCGCGGCAAGCTTGGAGTCCAGTGCGTCTGCTTGCTCGATCAGTTCGGAATCGCGCCGCAGCTCGCCCACCAGAGCGGCGAGGATGGAACGTATGCGTGGATCTTCGGCGCCATCCCGCGCCGGCTCCTGCGGTTGACTGTCCGGCCGATGCGCAGGCATCGGTCCGCTTGCCATGGCCAGAGAGGCCATCCCGCCCGACCGGTCGAGCGCGCTGATCGCCTCGGTGAGCGTCGGGGTCAGCTTCTCGAGCTCTTCGCTACCGGCTTCCCGGCGAATCAGCGAATGCAGTTTCCGGACGTGCTCGTCCAATTGCGGCGACTGGCCGAGCGCGGCGATGCACAGCCTGCTGACGAGCCGCTTGAGTACGGTTTCCTGCGTGCGAAACTGCTGCTGCTGGCTGTCCAGCTTGTCCAGGCTGTCGAAGTATTTCTTGCGCCACTTCTCGGGATCGGTGCCAGTCACAACACGTTACTCAATATGTCCATGTCCGCCGGATTCTCGTTCTTGGTCCCAGGCAGGCATGGCCTGGCGTCTGTATCGGCAAGATGCGGGCCCGATGCGTCTTCTGTAGTAATCGAAACAATTGGCCCGCGCTTGAGTGAAATGCATCGCAAAATGAGCAATGAAGTGGGCTGTACCTCGCCGCTTCAGGGTTCCCCCGATGAACCCGGCAATGCCCGCGAGTGACGCCCTCGAGCCGCAGCAGTTACGCTCCGTGCCGCAGCCATTAAGATGTCGGCACATGAAAACCAGAACCTCCGATGCCGTAGCCGTCGACGATGAAGCTGGCAGGACGATTGTCACGCGCAGCGTTGGCTCCAAGTCCTGGCGTGCGTCGCTGATCGATCGTCAGAATGAGCTATGGCAGCGCGTGCGGGAGCATGGCGAGCAGCGCCGTCGTCACTTGTCGTCGCACGCGACCGTTGTTCTGGCGGATGCGATTCAATGGCTGGCCGAGCTGCCCGAGCATTCCATTCACGCGGTGGTCACCGATCCGCCCTATGGGATCGTCGAGTACGAAGAAAAGAATCATGGGAAGCTGCGTGCCGGCCGCGGCGGTGTGTGGCGCATTCCTCCATCGTTCGATGGCGCCAAGCGCAACCCTCTGCCGCGGTTCACGGTGCTGTCTCAGGAAGAGACCAGCGCGCTGTGTAACTTCTTCGGTGCGCTGGCCTATGGCCTCAAGCGCGCGCTCGTGCCTGGCGGCCACGTGTTTCTAGCTTCCAATCCATTGCTCTCGACCATGACGTTTCATGCGTTCCAGCGTGCTGGATTCGAGAAGCGGGGCGAATTGATCCGGCTCGTTCAAACGTTGCGTGGTGGCGATCGGCCCAAGGGTGCGGAGCAAGAGTTCTCCGAGGTATCCATGATGGCGCGTTCCTGCTGGGAGCCTTGGGGTATCTTCAGGAAACCGTTCGAAGGCACCGCGGCCGACAACTTGCGCAAGTGGGGGGCCGGTGGACTGCGGCGCATCTCCGGCGAAGAGCCGTTCAAGGATGTGATTACCTGCTCGCCAACTCGCGGCGTCGAACGCGAGTTGGCGCCACATCCTTCATTGAAGCCGCAGCGATTTCTTCGCCAGGTGGTGCGTGCCTGCCTGCCGCTGGGCATCGGTATCGTTTATGACCCGTTTGCCGGCAGCACCTCGACACTCGCGGCGGCCGATCGAGTGGGTTATCTCTCGATCGGCACCGAACGCGATGCCAGCTACTTCGCCATGGGATGCAAGGCATTCCCACGGCTGAAAGCGCTGGATCTTTATACCGCCTGAACCCAACCGCGCGTATCCGGCACGGTACCGCGCTGGATTCCGACGAGCTGCTCTTTGAGCCGCTGGCTGACCGGGCCGGAGACGCCATTGCCGAAGCGGAAGGAATCCTTCGAGCTGACGATTTCGCCGATGCTCGCGACCACCGCGGCAGTGCCACAGGCGAATGCTTCGCTCAAGCGGCCGCTTTGCGCGTCGCTGCGCCACTGGTCCAACGAGTACGGCGCTTCCTTCACCTGCATGCCCAGCGACCGCGCGATTTCGATGATACTGGCGCGCGTAATGCCCGGCAGGATGGTGCCGGTGAGCGGCGGCGTGATGATGGAGCCGTCATTCATCACGAAGAACAGGTTCATGCCGCCAAGCTCTTCGATCCAACGGTGCTCGGCAGCATCGAGGAACACCACCTGATCACAGCCGTGCCTGGCAGCTTCGGCCTGGGCGATGAGGCTGGCCGCGTAGTTGCCGCCACACTTGGCGGCGCCGGTGCCGCCGGGAGCGGCACGCGTGTATTCATCGGAAACCCATAGCTTCAGCAGCTTGTCGCCACCCTTGAAGTACGGACCGACCGGGCTCGCGATCACGCAGAAGATGTATTCGAGCGCCGGACGCACGCCGAGGAAGGCTTCGCTGGCGAACATGAAAGGGCGCAGATACAGGCTGCCGGCACCGCGGGTCACCCATTCCTGGTCGATCTTCACCAGCGCCTTGACCGCCTCGATGAACAGCGACTCGGGTATGGTCGGCATCGCCAGACGCTCGGCCGAGCGGTTGAAGCGGCTGGCATTCATGTCCGGACGGAACAGCACCACCTGGCCGTCGCCGGTGCGATAGGCCTTCATGCCCTCGAAGATTTCCTGCGCGTAGTGCAGGACCGCGCTGGCGGGATCCATCGCGAACGGCGCGCGCGCCTTGACCTCGCCATCGTGCCAGCCTTTGTCCGCGGTCCAACGCAGCGTGACCATGTGGTCGGTGAAGATGCGGCCGAAGCCGGGATCTTCGAGGAGCTTGCGACGGTTCTCGGCGGAGACAGGCGATGCGTTCGGCGTGATGGCGAAATTCATGTCGATACCCCAAGGTTGCAAGCAGGCCGCGATGCCTGACCGCGAACATGCTGTTGTACTATGGACCTCATCGCTTGCTCGCGTCGCGAGACAGCTCCAACGGTCACGGTTCGGATTGTATGGTAAAGGCCAGGCCCAGCCTCGGGAATATTGTCCGACACATCCGCAACAGCCACGGCTGGACGCTGGCCGAGATGAGCCGGCGCGTGGCCATCCCGCTGTCGACGCTGGCCAAGGTGGAGAAGGATCACCTGACGCTGACCTACGACAAGCTGGTGGACCTGAGCGAGAAGCTCGGCATGAGTTTGTCTGATTTTCTCAATACCTCTCCGGCAGCGGCGCCCGGCAAGGGCATGGCGCGCCGGAGCGTCGGCAAGGTGGCCACGGACGCGCTGACTATCGAGACCAAGAACTACGATTACAGCTATCTGTGCACCGAGCTGCGCGGCAAGATCATGATCCCGCTGATCAGCCGCGTGCGCGCCCGGACCCTGCAGGAGTTCGGCGAGCTGATCCGCCATCCCGGCGAGGAATTCGTGTTCGTGCTCGAGGGCGCGATCGAAGTGCACTCGGAATTTTACGATCCGGTGACGCTGCGAGTGGGCGAATACATCTATCTGGATAGCGAAATGGGCCACGGCTATCTGGTGACCGACGGATTCGACGAAGCCGCGGTGCTCGCGGTGTGCGCCTCCGTGGCGGCGAACTTGCAGCAGGAGCTCATTTCTAAAGCACGCGCCGAAGTCCAGAAACCCACGCCACGCGCTGCGAAGGCTGCAGCTCCCGTGCCGGCGCCGGTTCAGAAGAAAACGGCGGCGAAAGTTCGGCGACGCGTCGGCGCGGCGTAGCCACCTCGCGACACTCCCTCCGATTGGCTTCTCGCGCCCCGGCGCAACGGATTTGCAGTGCCATTTCGATGCCCGGCCACGCTGGTGCTCGATTCCCATTTCCGGGAATATTAGCCCGATAAGAGAAATTTGTCTTGACAGAAACGCACCAGACCCTAGACTGGCCTGGCTCATGAACTATCAAACCTGCGATGTCATCGTGATCGGGGCTGGCATGGCCGGTGCCGGCGTAGCCGCGCACCTGGCGGAGCATGCCCGCGTGATCTTGCTGGAACGCGAGTCGCAGCCCGGCTATCACAGCACCGGCCGTTCGGCGGCGCTGTTCTCCGAGGTCTACGGCAACGAGCACGTGCGGGCCCTGTCGCGCGCGAGTCGCGACTTTTTCTTTCGGCCGCCAGCGCAGTTCACGCAGATCGCTCTGGTCAAGCAGCGTGGCATGTTGTTCGTGGCGACTCGCGAGCAGGAACCTCTGCTCGAGACCTTGTTGCAGGAGCCAGGTGTCGCTCAGCTCACCAAGCTCATCGACGCGAGAACAGCCCGTGAGAAATGTTCGGTCCTGGATGAGTCCAAGCTCTCAGGCGGCCTGTTCGAGGAAGCGTCGCAGGACATCGAAGTGCACGAGTTGCACCACGGCTACCTGCGAATGTTTCGTGCTCGCGGCGGCGTGCAGTTCTCATCGACTGAGGTCCATGGGATCGAGCATGCGAACGGCGGCTGGGACGTCGCCGCAGGCAAGCTGAGATTCAGAGCGCCGTACGTCGTGAATGCCGCCGGCGCCTGGGCGGACGTCATTGGCACGATGGCCGGATTGGCTCCGCTGGGACTCACGCCGAAGCTACGCACCGCGGCTCTCGTGGCAGCGCCCGAGGCGCTCGATGTCGCCAGCTTTCCGCTCGTCGCCGACATTGCGGAGCAGTTTTATTTCAAGCCGGACGCCGGCGACTTGCTGGTTTCACCCGCGGATGAGACGCCGGTTCAGCCGTGCGATGCGCAGCCCGACGAGTTTGACATCGCGGTGGCGATCGATCGCATCGAAAGGGTCACCACACTGCAGATCAATCGCGTCAAACATCGCTGGGCCGGACTGCGCACGTTCGCTCCGGACAAGACGCCAGTGGTTGGTTGGGACGATCGCACCACGGGTTTCTTCTGGCTCGCTGGACAAGGGGGCTACGGCATTCAAACCGCGCCGGCACTTTCCGAGCTCGCGGCCGCATGTGTGCTCGGGCGCCCGGTGCCCGAGCATTTGCTCGAGCATGGCATCGATACGAACGCGCTCCATCCTCGGCGCTTGTGCTGATCATCTGGTATTGCATGCGCGTCGCGCGCACCGATAGAAACAAATATTGCATCACCACAAATTGCTGAGTGCTGCATCACCACATAAATCGTCCGACATTTCAGTCAAACCCCTAAGTTAATCATCATCTTTAGGGTGCAGTGCGTGCTGCCGAACACCGAGGAAATCCCATACATGGGTGCTGGGAAATCTGAGGTAAGCACATGCGTAACAACGGACCAGTGACCAACGCGGAATACGTTTTGCCGGCGGGCGAGGTCATCATCACGCACACGGATCCCGATAGCCGGATCACGTACGCGAATCCGGCATTTCTGACCAGCAGCGAGTTTTCACTCGAAGAGTGTCTCGGCCAGCCGCAGAATCTGGTGCGCCATCCGGACATGCCCAAGGAAGCATTCGCGGATCTGTGGGCAACGATCCGCTCGGGCAAGAGTTGGACGGGCATCGTCAAGAATCGCCGCAAGCATGGCGGGTTCTACTGGGTGCGCGCCAACGTCACGCCCATGAAGGATGCGACCGGGCGTATCGAGGGCTACATGTCCGTACGCGTGAAGCCGACCGCTGAAGAGATCTCCAAGGCGGAACGAGCATATGCGGATATTCGCGCGGGACGTGCTGGCAGCATGCGCATCAAGGAGGGCAAGGTCGTCAACACGTCGATCTTCGCCTGGCGCGAGCGCTTGGCGAATATGTCCTTGCGTACCGGCAACTGGGTACTCCTTGGATTCCTGAGCGCGCTGCTCGTCACTGCAGCGGCGACGAATCATCTGAGCGGTGGATCATTGCAGGTTACGTTGGGTAACGCGCTGGCCGCGGTGATCATCGTCGCCAACATGCTCTATATTCAAGGCTCGGTGGTGAAGCCGCTGATCGCTCTGCAGCGGGCCACGTTCCAACTGCTCAGCGGGGATACCTCGACTCGTATACCTGCCGAAGGCGTGTCTTGCATCGTTGCCGTGGCGGAATCGCTCGAGCAGGTGCGCGTCAAACTGGATGGTGTGCTGAAAGACAATATAAGTGCCGCGTCCGACGTGCGCGAGCGAGTGTTCGTCGTCGTGGATGCCAACACTGAGTTGTCCAACCGAACGAACGAGCACGCCGCCAGTCTGGAAGAAACCGCGGCGTCGATGGAAGAGCTCACGGCGGCCGTTACTCGAAACACCGAGAGCTCGCTGCAGGCGGCGGAGCTGGCGCGTCATTCGGCCTCTGCAACCGAGCGCGGCCGCGACATCGTCGCCAACGTCCACTCCACCATGGATGCGATCTCCGAATCTTCCAAGCGCATCGGCGAGATCGTCGGCATCATCGATGGCATCGCGTTCCAGACCAATCTGCTGGCGCTGAATGCCGCTGTCGAGGCGGCTCGGGCGGGCGACCAGGGGCGAGGCTTTGCCGTAGTCGCGCAGGAAGTCCGGCAGCTGGCGCAACGTTCGGCAACTTCGGCACGAGAAATCCGCGAGTTGATCCAGGCCTCGCAACAGACCGTTGAGCGAGGTACCAGTCTCGCGCTCCAGGCACAGGACTCGATGCAGCAGGTGGTCGACTCGGTGCAGCGAGTCACGCAAGTGGTCAATGAGATCCAGGCCGCCAGCCGCGAGCAAGCCGCGGGCATCGAGCAGATCAACAGCGCGGTCACGCAGATGGATTCGATGACGCAACAGGATGCTCGCATGGCGCAGGAACTGATGGGTGCGGCGGAAGCCTTGCAGGCGCAGTCCGAGCAGATGCTCGCGGCCATCTCGGCCTTCTCCATGCGAGAGGCGGTGCGGGCTCCGGACAGGCGGACAGCCGCACCATCGCAGCAAGCGAATAGCGTGACGCCTATGCGACGGCCAAAGGCGGCGTAGCTGAACGCGTTCGCTTTTTTAGTTGCGCGGCGTTGCTGCCGTTGTCCAGTTGATAACGTGATAAGTCGCGGGCCCGTCACCGATGTTACGCAGCGAGTGCATTTCGTTCGACCCGTTGAAGACCACCGAGCCCGGGCCCACGCGCTTCATCTGCCCGTTGACCAGCACTTCGACCGTACCTTCCTTGATGATCACCAGCTCTTCGTTGGGATGTTTGTGAGGCGCATGTGAAGTTGCCCCGGCGGGCAGCGTCGTGACATGCAGTTCCAGTTCCTCCAGCGTCGCGGTGGGTGCGCGCATGAACTGACGAACCGCACGCACTTCCTCCTGCTGGACCGGCACGTCCGCCCATTCGATGGCCGCCGATCCCATGACCTTCGAGTCCGGCGCCGCTATGGAGGCAAGTCCGAACGTGGCGGTCACGGAGAGAGCGGCAATGGCGATGTCGCGGCGTGTGATCACGATGAGCTCCTGGAGGGGACGACGGGCGTGGACCGATTCTGCCGTGTACCCTAACCGAGTCAAGCGACGATGCGAGCTGGCCTTGACTGACCACAGTCGTGCGGTTATAGCTCGAGCGATAGCCAACGAGTGGTTGTCACATGGCAAAAGCCGGATCAGCGAAGATCGCGAAGGTTGCGAAGAAGGCTCCCGCCAAGCGCGCAGCGAAGAAGAGCGCCAGTCGTTAGCGCCTGGCGGCGTTGCGTACGTCGCTTGCGTTGATGAGCGTCCCAGTCGCTAGCGGTGACCGCTGCTCATCACTCGACGGCCCAGGGATCTCTCCAGCTGAGCTCCGCGATCATCTCGGCGCCGGTTTCAAGATAGTCCTCGGGGAGGACGTCTGTGACGATCAATTGCAGTAGCACGTCGCGATGAGTGCACTCACGCAGATCGTCCGCCCACTCCTGGTTCTGAGCGAACCAGACGGGAAGGGGATCATCGCCATCCGAAGTCGGCTCGAGCCGGACGAAAACGTTGAGCGTATCCGGGCTGTCGACCGCCCACAGATTGCGGATGGATGCTTGCGCGGCATACCAGCGCGCCAGAGTGGTGGAAAGATCCGCAATCTGCCGTTCGCTGGGATTCATGATGTCCTCCGGAGCATCAGTTGCCACACTCCGAACCCTAGGTCTATTGGCTCGTGCCCGCAAGCCATAACGCGACGTTGCGTACGTAGGCGTGGACCGACGCCCGTTGGGCCGGCTGCCCGGGCGTGGCTTTGCTTCGCGTTGCGGCTGACGGGAGCCGACTGAGTTGTCGGACGTGTGGCCTGCCCGTCATCGCCGTTCGAATCTTTCCCCTTTGCCAAGGAATATCCCCTGGCTGGTCGCAATGCCCATTTCGAGGCTGGTCGCGATACGGCGTGCGCGTTCCAGGAAGTAGTCCGCGATCTGCTCGCTGAACAACTCCCGCGCGGTCTGCTCGAAGAGCTCGAGCCAGTGATCGAAGTGCCGCCCTTCAACCGGCAGCGGCAGGTGCATGCGCATGGGCTGGCCGTGATAGACGCCGCTCGACAACACGACCGACGACCAGAAGCTGCACATGCGCTGCAGATGAGGCTCCCAGTCTTGGATGCGGGCGTCGAATATGGGGCCGAGCAGGGCGTCTTCGCGGATGCGGGCGTAGAAGCCTCGAACCAGCCGCTCGATCATGCTTTCGTCGATGCCGGTTTGTTCGCGCATCTGCTGCACGATCGCCGCTCGGCGCTGTTCGTCTGCCAGGTCGGTGTCACTCATTACTGTAGGTTGGGCTGCACTCGGTGAAGGATCATGGGGCTGGCGTCAGGCCATTTCAATCGGCGGCATCGGCGACCCCCGAGTCTGAGTTGGCGAGGCTGCGCCGGCGCTGATCTGGATCAAGAATCTCGCGATTGAGACTCATGGGCTCAAAGTACACATGGATGGCGCGCGTCTGGCGAACGCGCTCGCGTCTCTGGATTGTCACCCGGGGGACGTCACCTGGCGCGCCGGCATCGATGTCTTGTCCTTCGGTGCGACCAAGAACGGCGCGCTCGCTGCCGAAGCGGTGGTCTTCTTCGATCGCAGCCTGGCTCACGATTTCCAATGGCGTCGCAAGCGCTCCGGACATCTGCTCTCGAAGTCACGATTCGTCGCCGCGCAACTGCTCGCCTACATCGAATCCGATGTCTGGTGTCGCAACGCCAGATGGGCAAATAGCCTGGCACAGCAGATCGCCACTGCCGCCGGCCCTCGCTTGCTGCATCCAGTCGAAGCCAACGAGATCTTCATACGTCTCGCGGGCCACGAAGCACAGGCTCTCCGCGAGGCCGGATTCGAGCTCTACGACTGGGGCTCTCGCGACTCCGGCGAAGCTCGCCTGGTCGTTTCATGGGATCAGCGAGAAGAAGAAGTGGTTGCGCTATGCCAAGCGCTCGCTCGCTGGACATGAGCCCGTTCCGTCCCGCATGAACCTGCGCTGGACGGGCGCGTGTTCAGGGCTTCTGATCGCGTGCGCGGCACCGCAGCGACCAGGGGCATGAAGTCCCTGCTCTAGACCCCCAACCCAATCTGTTTCGCGTTGATAAAAAATGCGGGACGAGGCACGGTCCTCAACCGGTCATTAGTTTGCTGCCCCGAAAAGGGGCGCCGCAGCGAACATGCAGGTTGCGCTCCCGTGGCCAGACCGGGGGCCTATCAACAGTCTATGGGCCGGTGGAATGTCAAAGAGTCAGCTTGGACGACGAATCAAATTGCTCATGAGCGTCTGCTTTGCAGCGTTGTTATCGGTTGGCTCACTTCGTGCGGAGGACGGCAAAGCGTCAGAAGAGGAGATCAAGCCAGATACGCTCGTCAAGTTCAACATTCCGCGGCTTCCTTTGATCGAAGCGCTCGAGCGGTTCACCGACGCGCTGAGCGCTGCCTCGTTCGAGGGGCTGAACCCTGATGATCACCAGCGGGCCCCGAACATCGTTGTGGGGCCGGTGCGGGGGCGCATGACTCCTGCAAAGGCATTCGACAAACTCGCGAGGGATGTGTGCGCCGAGCACCGCTACGAGGAACGGGATGTTCCGCTGGTCACCCTTCAGGACGTCCCCATCACCTACCAGTCGCGTTCGAAGCGCCCGGAAGCCATGTATGGCTACTTGGACCTCGGACGAATGACTCGACTGGCTGCCTTGCAGGAGCTCGAGAAGCAATTCGGCATCGAGATCCTATGGGCAGTATGGGTGCCACGACGTGATGAGCAAGGAAGAACACAATTTGTCCCGGCTTCCTACGTGCTGGACCTGGTCGGCCCCATCACCGGTGAACAATCCATCTTCATGGCGCTGACGACGATTCTCAAAGGAACCGGCATGTTGGGGCGGTGGGTGGGAGGTGGGCGAAAGCCATTGTTACTGATCGAGCCGGCCAAGAAGCGATTCGTGGTGGGGGACTGCCAGGAGAATGTGCTGGTCACGGAGAGGAACCTGTCGTCCTTGGACGTTGACGCAGTCAAAACTCTTGACCGACAACGGCTTGAAGAGCTCGGCGTTGCAACAGTGCCGGATGCTTTGCGCTACATCTCACAAACTGCGTTTACCAGACCCCGCGGCCATCGGCTCAGCGGTGCGCAGTTCGCCGAGTTGCGCGGCCTCGGAGCAGCACATACAAAGATTCTTATCAATGGCAGGCCGGCGGATGCAAGCGCCCCGGATCTCGCGGAGTCGGCAGCCTTTGATCTCAACACAATACCGATGAGCGCCGTAGAGCGGATCGAGATCAGTGCCGATGTTCCATCCCTGCTGCACGGCGCAGATGCAATCGGTGGTGTAGTCAATATCGTGCTTCGCGAGTCTATTGAGACTCCGCATGTTGCTGTCCGCTATGGCGCAGCGGAGAGCGGTGGCAGTGAATGGACCGGCACCATTGCAGGTGGTACCAACGGCGATGAGTTGAGATCGGCGGCCGTCCTTGAAGTGTTTGACGGTGCCGAGCTCTTGGGGTTTGAGAGGGATCGATGGCGAAACCAAGACTTCAGGCGTTTTGGGGGAAGAGATCACAGATTGCTCTTGGCTACTCCGCCGAATGTGCGCTCGATCGACGGCCTGGCTTTGCCAGGTCTCAACTCGGCTTTCGCCGCTGTCGCCGCCGGCCCGGATGGCAGCATACAGTTGATTGACGGAGCCCAGAATCGCACGAGTCTGCTTGCCTGGCAGGCAATCAGACCTGCCGTCAAGCGGACGACTCTCTCAACGCGCGCGGACTTTTCGCTCAACAGGGCGACCGTACGTGGAGAGGCTATGATCGGCAGGCGTTCCTCCACCTTTCGATTGGTACCTGCTCTCGTCCCTGGGCTCATTCTCGGCAGAGATCATCCTCAGAACCCGTTCGGCGTGGATGTGCAAGTGGACGCGGCGCTCACAGGCCTCCAACGACGCCAGCACCGCGTGACGTCCGAGCTTGGGCGTGGGGTTCTTGAGATCGAGGGCAAACTCCGCGGCAGCTGGGGCTACAGCCTGTTCGGGCTCTACTCTGAAGATCGCGCAAAATCATGGCGCGAGAACACAGTGGATACTCTGGCGTTGATGGAGTCGCTGTCTGGGGCGGCTGAACATTCCGTCGATATCTTTTCCCTGACGCCGGGTGCCGGCGCATCGTCACTTCTAGTGCCGGCAAAAGTCGATCACTACCAAGTGGGCAGCAGGCAGTTCACAGCAAAGATGAGCGGTGATCTGCTCGACCTGCCAGCAGGTGCAGTCAGCGCAAGCCTGGGCGCGCAAGCGCGTAATGCGTTCGCCCGCTTCCATGAACAAGTGGGTCGCGTTGAGCGAGACATCCACTCCGGATTCGGCGTTCTGAATATTCCCGCCTTGGATCGATTCAATCTATCGCTGGGTGCGCGTCGCGATTTCTACAGCGATGTCGGGCCCATTACACGCATGCAGTATGGAGTAACGTGGCGACCAGCTCGTATTGAACTGCACGCGGTTTACAGCGAGGCATTCAATGCTCCAACCCACTTTGAGTTGTACCTTCCTCGCTTTGAGGTTCCGTATCAGACATTCGACGCTCAGCGCCAGGAGATCGCCTCCCTGAGGCTCATTTGCAGGATTTCCTGTGATTGGACCCGCTTGATTTCCTAGGAATGGGACCACCTGATTTCCTGGGAATGGACCCACCCGATTTCCTCGGAATGGGCCCACCGGCCGGAGCCGCTTTTGGAGCCCGGTGGCACGCGCTGTTGCGTGCCGCCGCGGCCTCAGGAGCGGAGCGGCGATGTCAACCCAGGCGATGTCCTTTTCGGGGATAGGCCCCGAACCCAACCCGGCGCCCGATCGTGGCGCCAACGCCGTCTACGGCGACCACAGTCGCTCCGCAATTACCCAGTCGCGGGCTTCGGCCCGCTCATATAGCCAATCCGGCTTATCGTCGTGCATTTCTCGCACGGGGGAGCTGGATGGCGCGGAGGGAATTGACGGTGCAGAGATACGAAGAAATCAAACGACGGCTCGCCGAGGGCCGTAGCGTGCGCGAGATCGCGAGCGCGTTGAGTTGTTCTCGCCGCTTGGTGCGTGAGATCCGCGACGGCGTGCGCGTGACACACGCTGTCGCAGCCAGCCCGGATCCGTTGTGGATGTCGCAGCTCGATTGGCCGATGGTCATCCACGATCTGGGTCTCGGTCATCCGCTGAAGTTCATTTGGGAAGAGAAGGCGCAGACGCTGACGACCTACTCGAACTTCTGGAAACAGTTCTATCGCAAGTTCCCGCAGTGTCGTGATGCCAGCGTCACCGCGCGGACGTTCGAGCCCGCCGAGCGCGTCGAGGTTGACTATGCCGGCGACGCGATCGAGTGGTACGACATCAAAACTGGCGAGATCCACAAAGCCTATGTGTTCGTGGCAGGTCTCGGCTTCAGCCAATTGCTGTTCGCCTGGGCGGCGGAGGACATGAAGAGTCGGAACTGGATCGCCAGCCATCGACGCATGTACGCCTTTTACGGCGGCGTGCCTCACGTCACCGTGCCCGATTGTTTGCGGCAAGGAGTCGTCAAGTGTCACTTGTATGATCCCGATCTGAACGAAGACTACGCGCACATGGCTGCGCACTTCTCAACCGCAATTGTTCCGGCGCGGGTCAGAAAGCCGAAGGACAAGGCGATCGTCGAGGGGCTCGTCAAGATCCTCGGTCGCTACTTTCGCTTCCGCTTTCGTCATTCACGATTTACCTCCATCACCGAGATCAATCGCGCACTCATGGTCTGCGTCGAGCGCATCAATGAGCAGCGGCATCGACGCTTTGTCGTCTCGCGCCGAGAACGCTTCGAGACGATCGAGAAGGCGGCACTCAAGGCGTTGCCCGCCACCGAGTACGATGGCGGCGAGTGGAAGGAGGCGAAGTTGCATCCGGACTGCTTCGTCGCCGTGGAAGGCGATTACTACAGCGCGCCACACATCCATCGTCATAAAACACTACGAATCAAGCTCACCGAGAACCAGGTCGAGATCTTCCTGGACCTGGAGCGTTTGGCGATCCATCCACGCTGCCGCATGAAAACCGGTCAACGGATCAAGATCAAGGAACACTTCCCGCCGAACTCCGATGCCTACTACGAGGCGACACCGCAGCGGCTGTTGTCGCAATCGCGCTTCATTCACGCCGATCTTCACGCGCTCTTCGTCGAGTTGTTCAACGAAGACGTCTTTGCACATATCCGTCGCGCCATGGGGTTGGTCTCGGCTTGTACCAAAGAGATCAATCTCGTTGGACACGAGCTCGCCAGCGTACGCATCGCTGCGGCGATTGTCACCATGCGACGCTACAACCGGATCCGCGTTCCGTACTTCAAGGATCTGCTCGCTCAGGCGCGTAAACAATCGACGAACTCCCAGGCCGAGCGCGACATCGTGCGCAAGCCCGGCAATCCCATGCTCCGGTACGTTGGCGGCGCGGCGCTGCAGGCCGCCGACGAGCCTCCTCTCTCTTCCACTGCAGCCCAGGAGAATCTACCGTTATGAGTATTGCACTCGTGAAGAATCAGTTGGCCGAGATGAAGTTGCTCGGCATGCTCGGCGTGTTGGACAACGCGCTCGCCGAGGCCACCCGCGATCAGCTCAGTGGCAGCGAGCTGCTCAATCAGTTGGTGCAAGCTGAAATCGATTACCGACAACAGCGCAAAACCGCCAACCGCATCAGAACCGCCCGGTTCCGCGATCGGCCGGCCTTCGAAGACTTCGACTTCACCGCGAAGCGTTCGCTTACTCGACCGCAGATCAAAGAGATCCAGAGTCTCGGCTGGCTCGACGATGCGCGGCCACTGATGCTCATTGGGCCAACCGGCGTCGGCAAGACCTTCGTGGCGCAGGCCGCGGGACTGCACGCCTGCGCGAGCGGCAAATCCGTCCTGTTCACCAGCATCACCAAGTGGCTCGAGAATCTCAATCTCGCCCGCGCCAGCGGCACGTATCTTCGCTATCGTGACAAGCTCGCCAAGTTCGACCTGATCATCTTCGATGAGATGGGCAGCCGAAAGCTGACTGCCACCGAGGCGCAGGATCTTTGCGAAGTCTTGGAAGAGCGATCGAGCAGCAAGTCCGTGGTGTTCACGTCTCAGTTGCCACTGGCTCACTGGAGCGAGGTGATCGCGGACACCGTCATCGCAGACGCCATCTTCGATCGGCTGCAGCACTCGGCGCTCACCATCGAGGTCACCGGCGAGAGCTACCGCGGGGTCAAAGCCAGGAAACTTGCTTCGCGCAAAAAGGACGCGTAAAACCCGTCGCCTGCGGCTCCGCCGGTATCCCATGCAAGGTGGGTCCAATCAGAGGAAATCGGGTGGGCCCAATGCGCGAAATCCTGCATCATTGGGGGAGGCAACGTGAATTTGCGGCCGACTACCTCTCATTCGATCAGCGTGGGCGCTTCTTGGAAAGACAGCGCTGATCGTTGGCGGTCATCGATCACCCTGTGGAATGTGAGAATGCGCAACCGGGTTGGCGTGGTCCCGCCCTTCGTGTTGCTCGCCAATGAGAATCAGCTGACAATTGATCGAGTTCGTCGGGACCCACCCACTGCCGCCGACAACTTGGCGGGCTTGCCCGGCAGGCTTCGACTCGTCGACATCACTCGGGGGAACTTCGGCATTACGCAGACGAGCGGCATCGATCTGGCCTTACAGAAGCGTTTTGACATCGGAGCCATCACTGTCGAGCCGCGCCTCGACCTCACCTACACCGACGAATTTCGCGAGAGCGAGCTCCCGATACGGAACGGAACTCTTCGCAATCGCGTCGGTGTGGCCAGTGTATTTGGGACCATCCCGCGGTGGCGCGCAGTTGGTTGCGTAAAGTCGGAGAGTGCCGTGTGGAGGATTGATCTGTGCGGCCGCTATCACTCGTCGTACAGCGACTACTTCGCAGCATCGGGTGTTCGCGCCGATCGTGACATCCCATCGAGCACGCTTTGGGACGTCAACTTGACGTGGGATTTTTCGGAGCGCTTCTCCTTATCCGCGGGCGCCTTCAACGTTCTGGACAAAGGCGCCCCATTTGCAGAGATCGGTGATAACTACGGATTCGACACTTCCCAGTCGGATCTTGAGGGACGGACCTGGTGGCTGAAGCTGACCAGTGCATTCTAAAGCCACTAAGCGTCTGCTTTACCCCAAGGGCCAATACCATAAAAGTGATCGAACACCGTAAGGCCATCTGCTTGCTTCGTTTGCTGCAGGGCGTTTCCAAAATCAATCAGTTCAATATCGGTCAGTTCGATGGCTGTTTGAGCGTTCATTGCTGCGCTTCCCCGGAGAATTGTGTCCGACTGGAGAGTGGCACTTCGGCGTCGTCAGTCAAGATTGGCTTCGCCCTCGCCCGAAGTGGCGGCGGCGTAGATGCATCGACTTGTATTATTGGCAAATAGCTGCGTCGATATGAGCCGAGGAGATCCAGATCTCGAGTGGGGGCGGCGCGGATCATCAAACCAGGTCGCAACAAGCATCGCTCCTTTGAGGATGAAGCGGTTCGGCAGCGCTGCCGATCCGCGAAGCGCGATCATCACGGCGCTGGATTTGCTGATTCCAGGTGCGTAACCGAGAGCGGGCATTCGTCCATAATTGAAATTCTGCAATCCGATCGATTTGTAATCGATTTTATGCACGCATAATCGAGCGATGACCAGGAGAGCCGTGGGTGCTCGACTCATGTGGCGTGCGAAGTCATCGAGAACGTGAGCGCGTCGCGCCGCTGAAGCTGGCCGAAGCTGGCAGCGGCGGAAAGGGCGCGCGCATATGAAGAATTTATAGTTAGCTATCGAAGGGATCTATGGATATCGGCATTAATCTGCATAAAAGTGCGCAAAACGCCATTTATATAGGCTGATATCGCTAATCGATAGCGACGGAGATTGCCTCCATCAGATACTGGGAGGTATATTCGACATCAAATAATCACGAGGCGCCTGGTCGCCCGAGCGGAGCTCACAGATGCAGCCGGTCATCCCCCTGAACTACAAGCGCACCTTCGTCGTGGCGGCCTCGCCGTCGCGCGCCTTCGAGGAGTTCGTGAACGGCAAGGGCGGCTGGTGGCCGCACGATCATCGTCGGGGCGCCGACGGCGTGCTCGGGGTGGGGTTCGAGCCGCGAGTCGGGGGCGAATGGTACGAGCGCGTCCAAGGCGGCGGCCGGGTTCATCGCGGAACGGTACTCGCCTTCGATGCGCCGAATCGCTTGCTCGCCTCCTGGCCCTTGATCTTCTCGCCCGATGCCGACCGGCAGGCCATCGGGGAGAGCCAGCTGGAGGTGCGGTTCATGCCGCACGTCGGGGGCAGCACGCTGGTGGACCTGGAACACCGCGACATGCATCGCACGACCAACGTCGAACTGGTGCGCCGCGCGTTCTTCTCGCCGTATGGTTGGGATCTGGTGGTGAGCGCCTATACGGCATATCTCGCCAGCGAACCCTGGCCCGTGCGCTGAAGGCAGTTGCAAGTGGATCCACAGACACAGCCGATCGAGCTGCTGTACTGGCCCACGCCGAATGGCTGGAAGGTCCCGATCGCACTGGAGGAGATGGGGCTGCCCTATGTCCTGCGCCGCGTCGATCTCTACAGCGGCGAGCAGCACCGGCCGGAGTTCCGCTCGGTGAATCCGCACGGCAAGATCCCCGCGATCGTCGATCCCGAGGGTCCCGGCGCGGCGCCGATTACCGTGTTCGAATCGGCTGCGATACTGCAGTATCTCGGCCGCAAGACGGGCTTGCTGTATCCGGCCGATCCGCGCACACGTTGCGCGATCGATCAATGGATGATCTGGCAGGCAGCCAATCTCGGCCCGGTCAGTGCGCAGCTTGCCTACTTTCTCCACGTCGCGCCCAAGACGGTGGAGAACGCCGATGCCCTCTCGTTTGCATCACGCAAGTACGCCGCGGACCTGGCCACACTTTACACAGCGCTCGATCGTCGCCTCTCGGATCGGGAGTACCTCGTCGACGACTATTCGCTCGCGGACATCATGTGCTGGCCCGGGGTTACGCGATATGCCATCCACGGGTTGCGGCTTGACGACTATCCGTACGTGCGCGCGTGGCTCGAGCGGATTGCGGCACGTCCGGCAGTCCAACGCGGAGCATTTGCCGGCTACGAGTGGGATCCGTCGCGCCGAGGCATGAGCCCGCAGGCGTATGAACTGCTCACCGGACGCGCGCGCGAGGAGTCGATAAACCCGTGAAGCTCTTATCACCCTATTCGTTCGCCGGCCTCGAACTGCCGAATCGGATGGTCATGCCTGCGATGACGCGCAGTCGCGCGCTATCCGGCAACATCCCCGGGCCGCTCACCGTCGAGTACTACACGCAAAGAGCAAGCGCGGGATTGATAGTCACTGAAGGTTCGCCCGTCAGTCCGCAAGCAGTGGGCTACGTGCGCACGCCCGGGATTTACTCCGAAGAGCAAGTGAACGGCTGGCGAGCAGTCGTCGACGCCGTTCACCGCGCGGGCGGCAGGATCATGTTGCAGCTGTGGCACGTCGGCCGCGCGTCGCATCCGGAGTTCCAGGGCGGCGAGTTGCCGGTCGGACCCTCGGCTATCGCGCCGGAGGGCAACGTCTACACTTCGAAGGGCTTTCAACCCATCCCGACGCCTCGCGCGCTGCGGATCGAGGAGATGGCAGGCATCGTCGAGCAGTTTCGTCAGGCCGCGGCGCATGCCAAGGCTGCGGGCTTCGACGGCGTGCAGCTGCACGGGGGCAATGGCTATCTGCTCGATCAGTTCGTGCGTGATGGTTCGAACAAGCGGACAGATGCTTACGGCGGATCCGTGGAGCATCGGATTCGCCTGCCACTGGAGATCGCCGCGGCCGTCATCGAGGAGTGGGGAGCTGAGCGTGTCGGCTACAAGATTACGCCGTGGAGCTCGATGCTCTCGGCATTCGACTCCGATCCGGTCTCGACATTTACCTGCCTCGTCGAAGCGCTCGATGCCCTGGGCATCGGCTTTCTAGAGGTCGTCGAGCGCGAAGTCGGTCGTCCGCCGGGTATCGCACCGATAGCGCCCCTCATCCGGCGCAAGTTCCAGCGCTCATTGATCCTTGGCGGCGGCTACGACGCTCAACGCGCCGAGAGGACACTGCAAGCTGGGGAAGCGGATTTGATCGCGTTCGGCGCCGCGTACATTGCCAATCCTGATTTGCCGGAACGATTTGAGCGGCAGCTGCCGCTCAACGCACCGGACACCTCGACTTTCTACAGCGGCGACGCTCGCGGCTACGTCGATTATCCGCGGCTGGACAGCGGCGATGCTGAAATTCAGGCGACCGCTCGAGGCAGCTGATGAAGTTCTGCGGGGAGTGCGGCGCCGGGGTGACATTGCGCGTCCCAGCCGGCGACCGCTTGCCGCGTTACGTTTGTGATGCGTGTGGTTGGGTCCACTACGTCAATCCGCGTCTGGTCGTGGGCTGCGTGCCGCAGCTCGACGGTGGCATTCTGCTCTGCCGTCGCAGCATCGAGCCGCGGCGCGGTTACTGGACGATTCCGGCGGGCTACATGGAGACCGGCGAGACTCTCCAGGAAGCGGCCGCGCGCGAGTCGATGGAGGAGGCGCATGCGCGAGTGCGCATCGGCAAACTATTGGCGATCGCGCACCTGCTGAATGCCGAGGAAGTGCATGTCGTGTTCCGCGCGCAGCTGGAGTCGGCCGAGTTTGGCATCGGCGCCGAGAGCCAGGAGGTTGCGTTGTACCCGCTGCATGCCATTCCGTGGCACGAGATCGCGTTCTCCAGCGTGGCGTTTGCATTGCGTTGTCTCGTCGACGACACGGCTGCGGGCCACGAGCAATATCACTTCACCACGTTCGATGCGCGTTTGCCGAGCGGTGAGCGGCTCGACTGGCGTTACCGGCCGCCTGTCGGGTACGGCGCCGGCCGTAAGCGATGAGCTTAGAGATCCTCGCTCGGTGCCACGTCGCCGTGCGCCGCGGCGTCCGCGCTCAACGCGTCGAGAATGCGCAAGAGCATGTCACGTAGTGTCGCAACTTCGGACTTGCTGAACCCGCTCAGTGCAATCTCGTTGATCTCGGTTGCATACTTGGACAGGGAGCGCTTCAGGTCCTTGCCGGCGGAAGTCAGATAAATGTTGATCTTGCGGCGGTCATCGGGATTGCGGCTGCGGCGAATCAGCCCGCGCCGTTCGAGGTTGTCCATGGCGGCAACGGTGGTTGGCTGGGTGAGGCCCAGCTCGGCGCTCAGATCCTTCTGAGTCAGGCCGTCTCCTTCCCATAGCCGGCGCAGGAAGAACCACATGCTGATCGAGACATCGTGCTCCGCGAGACGCTGCTCGAGCGCGCGCGTGAACGCGCGGAACGTCTTGCGCACCAGATAGCCCATGCTGTCATCGAGCGCGGTCCGCCTGGCCGAGCTACCCGCACCCTGTGCCGTTGCACGCTTGCCTTGAGCCACTTGCCAGTCCTCTGCTCGTTGATAGATGCCGAAGTATATGCCATCTCAGGAATCGGCAGGGCGTTCGCGCCGGTCGGTGCTTGCGGACGCTCGGCCGCGGCGAGCGGCGCGCTGGGTGACGGATTCGAAGCGATCTCGTACAATAAGATATCGAATTAATGGCCACGGTCCATGAGCATGTCCCCGCTGCCTCGTTTGGAGTTCCATGAGTTGCCGCCGAGCCTGGCCGCCAAGCTCGAGCCGCGCGTGCAGCGGCTCGGCTACCTCGGAGAGTTCTTCCGCTGCGCGGCCCATCAGCCCCAGGCGCTCGAGGCGTTCATCGACTTCACCGAGGCTGCCAAGCGCGACCTGCCGAAGCGGCTCGTGGAGGTCGTCGCGCTCACTGCGGCACGATGGATGGATAACGCGTATGAGCTGAATCAGCACGAGCGGCTGTCGGTCCGCCTCGGGTTTGGGCGGGACTGGGTGGCCGAGGTCATCGCGCTGCGCCCCAGTGAGGCCAAGCTGATGAGCCGCGAAGATTGCGAGGTGCAAAGCCTGGTGCTCACAGTGCTCGAAAGCCGCGGCAAGGCGGCCGGTCCGCTGTTCGAGCAGAGCGTGCGCTCGCTCGGAGCGGCGAATGCGATTGCAGTGATGATGGTCATCGCTCGCTACGTGGCGCATGCGATGATCGTCAACACGCTCGCTCTGGCGCCGCCCGTACCTTCAATCTTCGAAGATGGGTTCAACGGATGAGTGCCGTGCCGACCATTCTCGTTGCGGGAGCAACCGGCAAAGTGGGCCGGGAACTGGTGAAACTGCTGCTCGATCGCGGCCAGGCGGTGCGGGCGCTGACCCGCCATCCCGAAACCGCTCGGCTGCCGGGGGGCGTCGAAGTGGTGCGCGGGGATCTCGACGACGCGGAAGCGATCGAGCGCGCACTCGCGGGCATCGACCGCATGTTCTTCATGGGGCCGGACACAAGCTTGCCTGCCCAGGCGGCGAACCTTGCCCGTGCCGCGCGCTCGTCGCCGCTGCGGCATGTCGTCATGCTGTCCTCGCTGGCCGCCGAAATGACCGATTCCAATCCGCTCGCGCTCGAACATCGCGAGGCCGAGCGCATTATCGAAGCGTCTGGGTTCGACTGGACGCTCTTGCGCGGCGGAGCGTTCAGCTCCAACACGCTCGGCTGGGCGCAAGCCATCAGGAACGAAGCTACCGTGCGATGCGTGCTGCGGAACATTCCATATGCGCCGATCGACCCTTACGACATCGCATGCGTCGCCGCCGAAGCGCTCACAGCGACCGGGCACATCGGCCAGACTTATGCGCTAACGGGTGAGGAATCGATCACGCCTGAACAGCAGACTCAAGTGCTGGCAACGCTACTCTCGCGCCCCTTGCGTTTCGTCGAGCTTTCGGACGACGAGGCGCGCGCCGCGTTCCGGCGCGTTTACGCCAACCAGGCTGAGGCGGACGGAAAGTTGCGCGCGCTGCGTTCGCCCGAAGCGCCGTGGAATTTCCCGCGCCCGGACACGCGGCGGATCACCGGGCAGCGCTCGCGCACCTACCAAGAGTGGGCGCAACGAAACATCGACGCATTCCGATAAGTTGCGCGCAGCGCGGAGCCTGATCAGCCAGCGCGCTGCTGCGCGCCTGCCTGGCTAACCTTCGCACGCCACTTCTCGAGCGTCTGCGTCTGTAGATATTCCTGCTGCATTTCAGACGTGAGCACTTCGAACAGGACCGCGTTCTCGACCCATACCTCGATGATGCCGAATTGATCGCCTCGGCGAAGATACCGCGCCATCCAGCCTTCCTGTTCGGCAAGCGCGAATACTTCCTCGCGCGTGAGCGGTGTCCCAATTGCAGCATGCGTCGCCGAGCGTCGCAGCTCCTTGGCGGCCGCGGGCCACTTCTCGTCGCGATCCTCGCCGGGCGTCAGGACATAGCCGCGCGGATAGACCTCGACCGCCGAATTGCGATCATCGCCTGCCATCGCCATCCATGATCCCTTCGCGCCTTGCGGAAATGCGAAGGCTTCGCCGCGCCACAATCGCGCGAGCGCCTGCGCGACGCGGGCCGGGTCGTCTGCTGCAATGGAAAGATGGAAGATCATACGCCTGCACCTCTTCAGATTGACCGGGCAACACGCACAGCGTCCATCGTGCGCGGGCTCATTGAGACTGTAACATCGGGTCGGTTTGACGGATCGACCGATAGCGACCGTTGAGATAGATCAGTGGGTTCACTTCCCCGTGAAGCAAGACGCGCTCCACCAGGCCGATCACGATGCCATGCGTGCCGTACTGGTGGACCGCGTCCATCGAGCAAATGAGGCTGGCCTGGGCATCACCAAGATACGGAGTTCCTGTGTCGGAGTCATCACGCCAGTCGCCCACCGCGAAGCGCGCTTCGCCTTTGCGTGCGCCGCTGCAGGCGGCCGACACAGCTTCGTGCGCGGCCGAGAGGACATTGATGCAAAAACGGCTGCCCGCGGCGAGGACCGGATAGATCGACGCTTCGCGATTTATGCACACCAGCAACGAGGGCGGATCCAGCGACAGCGATGTAACGGCGGACGCCGCCATCGCATATCGTTCGCCTGCCCGTCGCGAGCTCACTACCGCGACAGAGGCGGCCATGCGACGCATTGCCTCCCGCATCTGTTTTGCGAGATCGGGGGCCGTGGGCGTCGGCGTGGACTGATCGCCAGGAGGCATGAAGTTACTCCTTCATATCGTGACGCATGATTGCTCAGCCGCTGCTTGCGAGGCACAGATCGCCGCCAACAGCGCTGATCGCACGTCGAAGTGCGCAAGATGTTGGCGCGCAATTGCAGCTAGAGTCTGGCGCGTCGCCAGCCGGTGACCGCTGCGGAACTCGTTTACTTCATCACTGCTCGGCAACTCCTCCGCCAGCGCGAGACGCGCCAATTCTTCGGAGGACCATTCGCCGCACGAGTGTAGTGCCGCAGGCAGCCCGTCGACGCCGACCGCGCGATCGCTATGAATACGAGGCAGGCTGAACACTGCGGGACCGCTCGCGCGGCAATACCAATCATCGCCCATGCGTGCCACGGCATCGAGTGCCTGCGGATCGATGCTCATTGAATCGGCCGTGAGCACTCGATCATCAATATGCATCACACGGATCTGGCAGATGACGAGCGTCCCGGCGCCCCGCGCGGTGCCGAGCGGAATCGACTGGATGAGCGTGCATTCGAACGCGATCGACGCTTCAGCGACGCGCGGCGGCTGCACCTGCAAGGAGGGGACCGGGGTGAAGCCGGTCCTGGCGAATTCATCCACGCCGTTCGGATAGGCGACGCTGGCCAGGTTCATGCGCTCGACGATCGCATGGCTCACGATGTGGATCACTGCCTCTCCACTCGCCAGGACGTTCGTCAGCGTGTCTTTCTTGGCCCGGTCCGCGGGCTGGGTCACTGAGAACACAGCTACGGGCGGCGCGGCGCTCATGAGATTGAAATAGCTGAACGGCGCGAGATTGCGCTGGCCCGCGGCATCGATCGTGCTCACGAGCGCGATCGGGCGCGGTGCAATTGCCCCGACCAGGAAGCGATAGGAAGACCGGCCCTTGGCGGTACTGAAATCGATGTGCATGGCTGGCTCGATCGGGTCAGCGCGATGGCAGGTTCAGCGGCGCGGCGCCGGGACGGTATGCATACCCCGGCGGCGCGGGCACTTCGACGATCGGATCCGGCCGGTCGTCGAACTCCAGGCGCAGCGCGCGGGTCATGGTGGAATGCATGATGTACATGGAAGTGAAGTACGTGAGCTCGAGGATCTGCTCTTCGTCCAGGTGCCGCTTGAGCTCATCGAACAATGCATCCGGCGTTCGCCCGTGCTGCTGGCACAAGCAATCCACATAAGCGAGAACGGCGCGTTGTGGCGCGGTGTAAGCGGATGAGACCTGCCAATGCGGGATGGCGGCCACACACGCTTCGTCGGCACCTTCTCCACGCAGGACCTTGCAGTGCTGGGAGTACGCGAACTGGCAGCCGCATACCCAACCCACGCGTGTAATCGCCAGTTCGCGCAGGATGGGGTCGAGCTTGCGATTGGGGCTCTGCCAGGCTTGAAAGCCGCGCATCGCGTGCTCGAGCAGGTCGGGGGATTGGGCGAAGACTGTCTCCCAGTTGCCCGGCGCGCCGCTCGCGGTGCCGGGCTCGGCCACCGGATCGCGGTCACCGAACTTGCGCTGGTACACGTATGCGGTCACCGGATCGGTGACCTCGGCTCGGCTCACTTGGCGTAGGCGCGGCATGCGGGTTCTCCACGAGTCGTTGTACTGAAAAGTATATTGCATGGGGCATCGCGCAGCCAGCGGACCTGCCGCTGAAGCGGCGGCGACGGCTTGGCGGCGCTCGTCCGAAAAGCACCCGGTGGGCGCATTCGGAGCGACATTAATAGGGAAGTTGCCACTCGGTCATCGGCTCTTTCGGACTTTGCGATACGTCAGGGGCTATACAGATTCGTTGTGATGTGCATAATGCGATAAAAATACTTCGAGGTCGTATAATTATATCAGTAACGGGGTGGGGGAAATGAAAAATCCAAGCTCAATCGTAACCGCTGCGGTCGTTGCGACGCTGGCGCTCGCCAGCGGACAGGCCGCGGCACAGGACACTGCGAACAACCAGAGCGCGGGCCAGGACCTCCTGCAGATCGAACAGGTGATCGTCACGGCCCGCAAACGCGCCGAGCAGGTGCAGGACGTGCCGATCTCGATCACTGCATTGTCCGGGCAGGACCTGCAAGAGCGTGACGTGACGACGCTCGATCAGCTGGATCGATTTACGCCAGGCCTGACGTTCCAGTCCGGCGCGCGTACCGGCGGCGGCGGCTCGACCGCTACGGTCTTCATCCGCGGCATTGGTCAGATCGACTACAACCCGCTGAGCGATCAGGGTGTCGGCGTGTATGTCGACGGCGTGTTTCTCGGCCGCGCGACGGGTCAGGTGATGGACGTGGTGGATCTCGCGCGCGTCGAGGTGCTGCGCGGTCCGCAGGGCACGTTGTTCGGCAAGAACACCATCGGCGGCGCGATCAATATCGTCTCGGCGCTGCCGACCGGCGAGACGGGTGGATACGTGGAGCTGCGCGCCGGTTCCTATGATCAGTTCGATCAGAAGCTCGGGCTGCAATTGGCCGTCACCGACAATCTCACGACCAAGCTGTCGTTGTCGAACCGCCGCCGCGACGGTTACGCCAAGAGCCTCATCACCGGTGATGAATTCGGCGACGTGGACAGCCAGAGCGCGCGTTGGGTGACGCATTGGTCATCGCCTGAGAACAACCGCAGCTTCGTGCTCATCGCCGACGGCACTCGCCAGCGGCAGGCCGGACAGTTCAATCGTCTCATCGGCACGGTGGGTTCGGCGCCCGGCACGATTCCGACGATCTATAACAATGTGATCGCCGGTCCGCCGTATGGCCCGTTCGACAGCAGCTGGGTGACGACCGGGGACTTCCAGAACAACGCGGCGCAGAGCGATCTCAACTTCAACGACCTCGATGTGTTCGGCGTGTCCGGCACGTTGGAGTGGGAACTGACTCCCGACGTGTCCATCACTTCGATCACCGCGTTCCGCACGCTCGAGGCGGCCGTCGGGCTCGACACGGACAGCGCTCCGCAGCGCATTCAGGAAATCGAGGGCTACACGGACCAGAAGCAGTGGAGCCAGGAGCTGCGGCTCGCCGGCGCCAGCTTCGAGGACGCCCTGCAGTGGATGGTCGGCGCGTACTACTTCACCGAAGAGATCGACGAGCTCAGCCGCAATCGCATTGCGCCCGAGGTGCCCGTCATCAACACCGATCAGTGGATGAACCCCGAGACGAAGACCTGGGCGTTGTTCACGCAACTCACCTATGACTTCACCGACAAGTTCAGCGTCACGGCGGGCCTGCGTTACAGCGAAGAGACGAAGGATCTCGACGCGTTCTCGATCCGCGTCCCGACCAACACGCCGCTGATCCCAGCCGGCACGCAGCGCCACGCCGAATGGGACTCGTGGACGCCGAAGTTGAGCTTCGAGTACCACGCGAGCGACTCTGCGTTGCTGTACGTCTCCTACGCTGAAGGGTTCAAGAGCGGCGGCTTCAACTATCAGGTCATCAATGGCATCCAGGATCTGCAGCCGTACGATCCGGAAACCGCGACGACCTACGAGGCGGGCTTCAAGACCGAGTGGTTCGACAGCCGCCTGCGCGTCAACGGTGATGTGTTCTACAGTCAATACGATGATCTGCAGTTCCGCGCGACCTTCTCGGGCGGTGCCGGCGCGTGCCCGCCGTCCGCGGGATTCTGTTCGCTGGTTTACAACGCCGCCGAAGTGGTCGTGAGTGGCGCGGAGCTGGAAATCACGGCGCGGCCGGCACGCGGCTTCGACATATTCGCGGGGCTCGCGTACATCGACAACGAGTTCGAACGCGTCGATGACCGCTTGCGCCCGACATTCAGCGAGCGCTCGCAGTTGCCGAAGACGCCGGAATGGGCGGCGAACCTCGGCCTGCAGTACGAGATGCCGATCTCCTTCGGCTCCGTGGTGCTGCGAGCGGACTATGCATACAAGAGCAGCATGTTTACGGATTTCGAGAACAGCCCTTCGATCGAGCAGGATGCGTTCGGACTGTTGAGCCTGCGTGCCGCGCTGCGCTCGGCCGACGAGCGCTGGGAGTTCGCTGTGTCCGGCCAGAACGTGACGGACGAGACATATATCACCAGCGGCTTCAGCTCCGGCTTCGTCGGCATCTCCGTGGCCTCATATGGATTGCCGGCCACATGGACGGCGTCCGTGCGCTACCGCTTCGGTGAATGAGAGCACGGGGAGCGCGGCCTTGCGTGTGCTAGTGACAGGAGCGACGGGCTATATCGGCTGTCACGTCGTCTCGGCACTGCAGGAATGCGGGCACCGCGTGATAGCGGCGGTGCGCACGCGCGATTCGGCGCGACGCCTCACAGATGAAGGCGTCGCAGTCGAAGTCACGCTGGCCGATCTCGACGATCCTGGGTCCATGGCATCCGCGGCTGCTGCCGCGGATGCGACGATCCATCTCGCGTTCGATCACCAGGCCCGGGATCTGAGCTTGGCGATGCAGAAAGACGAGCGCGTGATTCGTGCAATCCTGCACGCGTATGCCGGCACGCAGAAGTGCCTTGTCGTAACGACCGCGACCGGCATGTTGGGCAACACCGGACCCGTGCCCGTCGATGAGTCATTTGCAGGTGAACCGGGCTTCGTGCTCGAACGCCGCAGAGCTGCCGAAGCCCTGTTGAAGGAGGGTAGCAGGGCCGGTGTTCGCAGCGTCTCGATCCGCGTGCCGGTCATCACGCACGGATTTGCGGCGAAAGGTCTATTGCAGCGTCTCATGCTTGCAGCGCAAGCGGAGGGCATTAGCGGATTTGTCGGAACGGGGGTCAACCGCCTGCCCACGGTGCATGTTCGAGATCTCGCGCAGCTGTATGTCAGCGCGCTCGGCGTCGGGTCTTCGAGCATATACAACGCAGTTGGCGCGGAGATTTCGATGCGTGCGCTTGCCGAGTCCATCGGCGCGGCGCTTGGTGTGCCTGTGCGCAGCATCTTGCGACATCGTGCTGACGATCTCTGGGGAGCGTTCTACACGACGCTTCTGACACTGGATAACAGACCAAGCGGCGCCCGCGCACGCGCTGAGCTCGATTGGGCCCCGTACACGTCGACGCCTACTCTGGTGCAAGACATCTTGACGTTTGCGCCGATCGAGTCCGCCGCGGCCAGTGCAGGAATGCCCGGCGGGCCGATGCGCGTGAGCGGTTCCGCGAGGCTTCACTGAAATGATCGCGAGCACCGGCCTGGCTTCGATCGTCGTCGGGTGCGCGATCCGGACGGGGTGGCGTTCATTGGTTTCGCAGCAGGGGTATCGGTTACACGATGGCTAGAGTTGAAGTCACTGCCAGCATCGCCGGCATCGTCCTGAGGCTCGAGGCAGCTGAGGGCGCGCATGTGAGCGAAGGCGAGCCGATCCTGATCCTCGAATCCATGAAGATGGAGATCCCCGTTGAAGCGCCGTGTGCGGGGCGCGTCGTGCGCCTGCACGTGGCTGTAGATGGCGCTGTGGCGGAAGGCGACGTGGTCGCAACGGTGGAGAGCTGACACACCATGTCGCAATCCGATCGCAGTTGGGCTGAGCAGATCGCCGAGCTGCGTGCGCGGCAGGCCGCGGCGCTCGAGATGGGCGGGCCAGAGAAGGTCCGCATTCATCGCGAGCGGGGCAAGCTGACTGTGCGCGAGCGCATCGACCAGCTGCTCGATCGCGGTAGCTTTCGCGAGCTGGGCTCGATCACCGGAGCGGCAAGCTACCGCGAGGACGGCACGATGAGCAGTTTCGTGCCTGCCAATTCCCTGTTCGGGCGCGGCAAGATCGATGGCCGTGTCGTGGCGGTGTGCGCAGATGATTTCACCGTGCGCGGCGGCGCTGCGGACGCAGCGATTCACGAGAAGCAGATCCAAGCCGAGCAGATGGCGCATGAGCTCGGTCTGCCGATGGTGCGGCTCATCGACGGCAGCGGTGGCGGCGGCTCCGTCAAGATGCTCGAGACGAATGGTTACACCTACGTGCCGGCGAATCCCGGCTGGAACTGGGTGGTGGCCAACCTCGCGCGCGTGCCGGTGATCTCCCTCGGCCTGGGCTCCATCGCCGGGCTCGGCGCAGCGCGGCTGGTGTCGAGTCACTATTCCCTGCTGTTGCGCGACGTGGGCCACATGTTCGCAGCAGGGCCGGCCATCGTTGCGGCGCTTGGCCAGAACGTCTCCAAGGATGAGCTTGGCGGTGCGGAAGTTCACGCTCGCAGCGGCGCGATCGACGACATCGCGGAGAACGAGGCGGACGCGTTCGAAAAAGCGCGGCGCTTCCTCTCGTATCTGCCCTCGAACACCGATGAGCTTGCACCGCGCGCTGCGCCGGAAGATACACCTGAGCGCTGCGAGCCGTGGCTCGATGAGATCGTGCCGCGCAACCGAAGGCAGGTCTACAAGATGCGTCAGGTGCTCGAGGGCGTGCTCGACCGCGGCAGCTTCTTCGAGATCGGCAAGCGATGGGGGCGCTCGGCGATCACCGGGCTTGCGCGTCTGGACGGCTGGCCGGTCGCGATCATCGCGAGCGATCCGATGATCTACGGCGGCGCATGGACGGCGGACTCGGCGCAGAAGCTGGTGCGGTTCATCGAGCTCGCCGAGACATTTCACCTGCCCGTCGTGCACTTCGTCGACATCCCCGGCATGCTGGTCGGCGTCGAGGCGGAGAAGGCGGGCACGATGCGCCATGGTGCGCGCGCGCTCGCGAGCGTGTATCAGGCGACCGTTCCATGGTGCACGATCATCGTGCGCAAGGCTTTCGGCGTCGCGGGCGCCGCGATGTGCAATCACACGCGCTATCGTTATCGCTACGCGTGGCCGAGCGCCGACTGGGGCTCGCTGCCGATCGAAGGCGGGATCGAGGCTGCGTACAAGGCGCAGCTCGCGGCAGCGGCTGACCCGGAAGCGCTCAAAGAGGAAATCACGGAGCGACTGAACCGCGTCCGCTCGCCGTTCCTCACGGCTGAGCGATTCCTCATTGAAGAGATCATCGCGCCACGCGAGACGCGTCCGCTCTTGTGCGAATTCGCCAACCTCGCGGCGCCGATGCGCCGTCCCGGGCGCGCGCTATTCACCTTCAGGCCGTAGCGCGACCATGGCAGCGGCTTGTCTGGAGACTCTGTTCGCACTGCACGGCAAGACCGCGCTCGTCACCGGTGGCGCGCAGGGCATCGGCCGCATGCTGGCCGAAGTGATGCTCAGAGCCGGAGCGCAGGTTCTGATTACCTCACGTGAAGAGCAGGTGGCAACCGACGCGGCGGCGCGTCTCAACGCGCTGAATGCGACCGGCGCTGCCATGGGGCTGGCTGCTGACATTTCAACCGAGGAAGGCGTCGTCGGGCTCGCACAGCAGGTGCGCGGGCGCTGCGATCGCTTGTCCATTCTCGTCAACAACGCGGGGCGGACGTGGGGCGCGGCGCTCGACAGCTTTCCTCACCATGCATGGCAGTCCGTGTTCGCAGTCAATGTCGCGGGACTCTTCACGCTCACACGCGAGCTGTTGCCAGTGCTGAAAAACGCAGCGTCTGCCGAAGATCCCGCGCGCGTCGTGAACATCGGCTCGATCGCGGGCAGCCAACCAGTCAGCGAGGGCGCGTACTCATACGCGGCATCGAAAGCGGCGGTACATCATCTGACTCGGATCCTCGCCAAGGAGCTGATCTCTTCCAGCATCACAGTGAACGCGATCGCACCGGGATTGTTCGTGACGCGCATGACTGCGTTCGCAACCACAGAAGCGTCCAGCCGCGAGCGCGTCGCACAGAACGTGCCCGCCCGGCGGCTCGGATGCGAGCAGGATCTTGCAGGCGCGCTCCTGTTCCTTTGCGGCCGCGGCGGCGCGTATGTGACCGGCTCGATCATTCCAGTGGATGGCGGCCTGAGCGTGGATTGCAGTCGGCCGCTGTGGGCCGGAGCCACGGCATGAGGATCAATGCAGTCATTCGTGCAGACTTCTTGCGGGCACACGACCATGGCGCTGTTTAGCCGCGTTCTCGTTGCCAACCGCGGGGAGATCGCCTGTCGCGTGATTCGCGCGTGTCACAAGTTGGGTCTGCAGGCCGTTGCGGTTTACTCCGAGGCGGATGCGGGCGCGCTCCACACCGAGCTTGCGGATGATCGCATCTCAATAGGTCAGGCCGCGGCACGAGAGAGCTATCTGCGCGCTGAGCGCCTCATCGAAGCGGCCTTGCGTTCGGGAGCGCAAGCGGTGCATCCCGGCTATGGCTTTCTCGCTGAGAGTCCGTGTTTCGCGCAGGCGGTTCGTGATGCTGGGTTGATCTGGGTAGGGCCTGAGCCGCGCACGATTGCTGATATGGGCGACAAGCAGCGCGCCCGCGACATCGCCTTGCAAGCGGGTGTGCCGGTACTGCCCGGCTCCCGTGCATTCCGTGCCGAAGAGCCCGTGGATGCGTTGCATGCCGCGGCAACTGAGGTCGGCTACCCACTGCTAGTGAAGGCGGCCGCTGGCGGCGGTGGTATCGGCATGAGGCTCGTGACCAGTGCCGATGAGCTACCAGGCGTGGTGTCAGCTACTCAATCGTTGTGCAAACGATCTTTCGGCGACGGCGCAGTCTATTTCGAGCGCTTCATCGCCAGCGCGCGACACGTCGAGGTGCAGGTCTTCGGCGACGGCAAAGGGCGCGCCGTGCACCTGTTCGAGCGCGACTGCTCGATCCAGCGGCGGTACCAGAAGGTCGTCGAGGAGAGTCCGGTACCGAACTTGCCGGACACGCTGCGCCTCGCGCTCACAGAGGCGGCCGTGAGGCTGGCCGAGATCCAGCGTTATGCGGGGCCGGGCACGGTCGAGTTCCTCGTCGACGCAGCGGGCGGGCGGTTCTACTTCCTCGAGATGAACACGCGCGTGCAGGTCGAGCATTGCGTCACCGAGATGGTCACCGGCCTGGACATCGTCGCGATGCAGCTGGCGCTTGCGAACGGCGAGTCGAGCATGCCGGCGCAGGATGGCATTCGCGTGCGCGGTCATGCGATCGAGTGCAGGGTCTGCGCTGAGGATCCAAAGGCCGGCTTGCGGCCTTCGACCGGGCGGCTCAGCCGCTTCGACCTGGGGCCGCCGTCGGACGACGTGCGCATCGAGACGGGTTATCGGGCTGGCGATGTCGTCAGCATGTACTACGACTCGCTGCTCGCGAAGATCATCGTGTGGGCACCTGACCGTGCCAGCGCCGTGCGTCGCATGGCGGAAGCGCTGGATCACGCACGCGTGGAGCAGGTGGCGACGAACCTGAGCCTGCTACGCGCCATTCTCACGCACCCGAGCTTCGCCGCCGCCGAGGTGGACACGCGTTTCCTCGAGCAGCACGCGATGCAGCTCGGTCTTACGCCGGCTGCGAAGCCCGCTCATGTGCCTGCCCGGCTGCCCGCAGCATGATTACCAGGAACTGCTCGATGACCTGCTCCGGCGCAACAGTGCCTTTCGGCTGGTACCACGTGTACATGTACCCGAGGATGCCGCCGATCGCGAGCGCCGTGAGATGCACGTTCTGCTTCGGCAGGATGCCAGCGGCCACTCCGTCATCGAGCAGCTTCATGAGGTCGCGGTGAAAATCTCGCGACATGTCGCGCATCTGCGTGCGCACTTTGGGGCTGAGAAACGCTTGCTCGCGATGATAGAGCGAACCTGCCTTGAACAGACGGATGTGATTGTCGAGCAGTTGGCGCAGGCCGAACCGCAGCCGCTGCTCGGCGCTCTGCTTGGCCTCCGCGGCCGGCTTGAGCGAGCTCAGGGTGACCTTCGCGGATTCGAGCGTGAGCGTGTCGAGGATCTGCGACTTGTCCTTGAAGTAGTAATAGACGAAGGGTTTGGTGACTCCGAGATGTTCGCACAGGGCATCCATGGTGGTGCCGGCATAGCCGCGCTCGAAGAACAGCTCGGCGGCGGCGTCCAGGATGCGCTGGCGGTTCCGGTCGCGTTTGGCAACGCGGTCGGCGGACGCCTGCACGCGCTGGGCGGATCCGGCGAGCTTGCCGCGCGCGGCGCGTTGCGCAAGGGCCTGCTGTGACATTCATGTCTCCTGGTGCTATGTGCGGATCATACCAAAGCGCCGGCATACAGCGCGCGCTGATATATACCCATCGGTATGAGATGGTGCCATGACGCCCCAACAGCTGTTTCGAGCGCTGGTTGCCAGCGGTGATGTCGTAGCCGACAAGCTCGATGAGATCAGCGCACGCGCCCCGGACAGGACTTTCATCTACTACGGGGAGGAGGACAGGCCAGTCAGCTACGCGGAGTTTCGCCGTGAGGCGGATCGGCTCGCCGCGGGCCTGGCCGCGCTCGGCGTCCAACCCGACGATCGCATCAGCGTATTCACCCGCAATTCCTATATAGCGGCACTGGCGATGTTCGCGGCGTGGCGAGCAGGCGCGGTCTACTGCCCGGTCAATTTCCTCTACACGGGGAAACTGCTCACGCATCAACTCGCCGACACCGCACCGAAGGTGCTGCTGACGGATGTGAATATGAGCTCCGTCCTGGCCCCTATCCTCGGCGAGTTGCGGCTGCCCAAGCTGGTCATGCATCTGCCGCGCGAGTCGGACCATGACTTCACGGGTGCCAGTATGCCGCCATCCCTGGCTCGCGCCACTACGGTCCATCGGCTCGATGACGTTATGGCCACCTCGGGTCATTTCACACCCGTGGCTCGCGGCTACGGCGACGTCGCGAACATCGTCTACACATCGGGCACCACCGGCCCCGCGAAAGGTGTCGTGCAGCCCTTCCGCTGGATCAATCAATATACGTTCCTCTATCGGCAGCTGCTGAATGCCGATGACACGCTCTACTGCGATCTGCCGATGTACCACGTCGGTGGCGCGTTCTTCAGAGTCGCCAAAGCAGCGTGGCTCGGTGCCACCGTCGCGCTCTACGACAAGTTCAGCTCCACTCACTTCTGGCAGCGCATCGAGCGTTCGGGCGCGACGCACGCGATTCTGCTCGACGTGATGGTGCCGTGGCTGATGAGTGCGCCGCACGAGGCGCACGAACGGCAGAACGCTTTGAAGATGGTGCACATGCAGCCGCTGCCCCCGAATCACAACGATGTCGCGCGACGCTTCGGCATCGATTTCGTCACGTGCGGATTTGGACAGACTGAATCGGGGCTGGGCTTTCTGAGTCTCATCGAAGAGTGCCCCGAGGGTACGGGTACCGCCGCGGCACAGTGGCGGGGACGCCCCCGCGGCGACATTCTGAGCAGCGCTGCCGCGCATGGTGTGATGCGTGTCGATGGCACCGCGTCGCTCAAGAAGGGCTTCATGGGCAAGCCGTGTGCCTTGTTCGATGTGTGCCTGCTCGATGATGCCGACGCTGCTTTGCCAGATGGAGAGATCGGGCAGCTCGCCATCAGGCCGCGCTTCCCGGAGCTGCTGCTGAAGACCTACTTCAATCGGTCGGAAGCAATGTTGAAAGCTTGCAGCAACCTGTGGTTTCACACGGGCGATGCGTGCTCGCGCGACGCAGACGGGGTGTATCACTTCGTCGACCGCATGGGAGACGTATTCCGTGTGCGTGGAGAAAAGGTTTCGTCCTACACCATCGAGGCGTTGCTGAATGAACATCCGAAGATACGTGCCACTGCAGCGGTCGCCGTGCCGGCGGCGGTGGGCGAGGAAGAGGATTGCGCTGTGTTCGTGCAGCTCATCGAAGGCGAGAGCTTGAGCGCGGACGCGCTCCTGGAACACGCGCGCGAGATCATGCCCAGATACATGGTGCCGAAATACGTGCGGTTCATCGACGCACTGCCGCTCACGCCCACGAACAAGATCGAGAAGTACAAGCTCAGGCAGCGGCTACTCGAGGAACTGCGCTCCGGCACGAGTGCCTGAGCGCGGCGGGAATCGTCATGCCGATCGTCACCATCAAATGCATCGAGCGCGTGCTGTCCGAGGATGAGCAGCACCGGTTGATAGACGCGATCCACGAAGCCTTCGTGCAGGTTGTGGGCGAGGCCGTTCGTCCCCACCTGATCGTGTTGATGGAAGAGGTGCGCAGTGGCTTGTGGTCCCGCGGCGGCGAGCGGTTGACGTCGGAAGGGGTGCGCGCGGGCCGCAGCGGTGCGCGCAAGCGCGATACAGAGGGTGACCGGTGAGACGACGCGCATACCAACGCGTTTGCCGTCCACCGAACAGGCACGGGGGCTGAATCGATGGACGTGCGCCAGTTGCGCTATTTCGTGCGAATCGTGGAGGCTGGCAGTTTCACCAAAGCGGCCGAGCAGCTGCACATCGCACAGCCGGCGCTGAGCTTTGCGATGCGCAAGCTCGAGGAGGAGCTTGGTCAACAGTTGCTGCTGCGTCACTCGCGCGGCGTGGAGCCGACTGCGGCGGGTGCCATCCTGGTGCAGGGCGCGAACGAGGTTCTCGACAAGGTCGCCGAGACAGTCCGCAAGCTCAGAAGCTGTGCGCAGGGCCTGCACGGCGAGCTGACGGTGGGTATCCCGCCGAGCGTCAGCGATTGGCTCGCCACCGAGCTGGTGCGTCGTTGCACGCGTGAGCTGCCGCATGTGCATGTCGGGCTGGTCGAGGACTTGAGCCCGGTGCTGATCGAATGGGTCGAGCTTGGACGACTCGACATGACGCTCGCTTTCCAACCCAGCGAAACGCGTGGCCTGATGGTCGAGCCGTTGCTGACGGAGGACCTGTATTTCGTCACGTCCGGCAGCGCGCCGGAGGGCGACTGCATCTCCGTCGCCGAAGTGACGCAGTACCCGCTCGCAATGGTCTCGGCGGCGAACGGCGTAATCCGTCGCAAAGTGTGCGAGGCGGCGAAGGCGCAAGGCATCAAGGTGAACATCGCATTCGAGATGCAGTCGCTCGCGATCGTGCGGCGGCTCGTCGAGCAATCACTGGCGAGCTCGATCCTGCCGTTCGGCGTCGCTTCGCGCCTGGCGCGCGGCGGCAGTATCACCGCACGACGGATCGTGGCGCCCACGATCAGCGTGACGACTGCGCTTGTTTCGTCCGCGGATCGACCGTTCAGCGCGCCGCTAGGCGCAGTGCAGGAGATCATCCGAACCTTGCTGTCGGAGCGCTCCGAACCGGTCATGGCGAGTGCGATCGGGGCCAGTCGCTACAGCGTGGAGTCCCTTGCCGCGGCCAGCACCATAAAGCGCATGTTTGCCTAGCATACACATTCCATCTTGGACGCACGGAGCTGCGACTCCTAGCATTGATTCCATGATCGATCGCTGCCCCACACCCGCACGAGCGCTGTTGACGAAGCACCTCATCGTCGCGCGCGCGCAGGTTGGGATGTCGCGGACGCAAGCGTTGGATCATCTGCGCAATCGGCACGCACTGTTGGTCAGCGCAGCGTCGAATCTGCGGCGTAGTCTCAAGCGCTATGTGCAGAACCCCGTGATCGAGGCAGGGACTGTCACGCTGGCTTGCGACTGGATCGTCGAAGCGTGGTACGACGAAAGCATCGAGTTCGTCGAACCGCCGCGCGAAGACGACGTACTCGCCGTGCGCGAGGATCTGCAGACGTTCGTCGATATGGCCGGCTTGCTACGCCTGCGCGTGTTCGAGGCGCCGATTTTTGGCGACAGAGCTTCGGGTGTGGTGCGGCTGTTCAGCTTCGTAAAACGGCGCAGCGGCTGTAGTGCAGATGATTTCAGGGCTGCCTGGTATCGAGAGGGCAGCGAGCTGGTGAGTGCCCGCCGGGCTGCCGGCATGAGCATGCATGTCCAAAATTATCCATTGCGCGCGGCAGCCGCAGACGCCGGTTACGACGTCATCGACGCTTTCGGATTTGCCTGCGAGCGCGATGCGAGCCGCTTCGTCGAGCGGGCGCTGCATTTGCCGCTTTCGTTCCAGCTGTGTGACGAGTCGAGGCCGGCGACGGTGATCGCGCGCGCTCATTCCATCTTCGACGACTTCGATCAGGCGCGCATCAGTTGCGCGAAGAGCCCGGTTGGCGCAATACAGGCAGGCTAGCGGAGGACGATCGTGAGCTACGAGGCTGAGTCGCAACTCATGGCGGCCAAGCCGCCGCCTTCGGCGGTTCCGACAACCGAGGAACTCATCAGACGCGCGCGCGCCATGATTCCGGTATTGCGTGCGCAGGCGGAGGTGACCGAGCGTAACCGGCGCGTCGCGCCGCAAGCCATCGAAGCCTTTCGCGCTGCCGGATTCTTCAAGCTGCTGCAGCCTGCGCGATTCGGTGGCTTGGAGCGTGGCTTCTCGGACCTGATCCGGATCAATTTCGAGCTCGGTCAGGGCTGCGGCAGCGCTGCCTGGTGCGCCAGCCTGGGTATGGTGCATCAGTGGTTCCTCGCATTGTTTCCTTCGCTCGCGCAGGAAGAGGTCTGGGCCAATCCAGACACGATTCTGGCCGGCGCCTATGCACCGAATGGAACATGCAAGGCGGTGCCGGGCGGCTATTACGTCAGCGGCAAATGGCCGTATGCAAGCAATTGCGAGAACGTGGATTGGCTCATGGTCGGCGTGATGGTGCCGCCGCGCGCCACGGGCGAGGCGCCGAAGCACGCGATCCTGCTCCTGCCGAAGGAGCAGGCGCGCATCGAGGATACCTGGCATGTCGCTGGTCTGGCAGGCACCGGCAGCAAGACCATCGTGATCGCCGAAGAGACCTTCGTTCCCGAACATCGAATGCTGCCGCGCTCGGACATGCTCGAGGGCTGTGCACCCGGTGCGCAGGTCAACACTCATCCGCTGTATCGAACTCCGTTCTACGCCGCGCTGCCGTTCTCTCTGGTCTCGCCGCTCATCGGCATGGCGCAAGGGGCGGTCAATGAGTCGATCGCCTGGGCGCGCGGGCCGAAGGCTGCGCTGCCTTATGTGCAGATGGCGATCGCGGAGGCGTCCGCGGCGGTGGAAACAGCACGCACTGTCATCGAGGCTCGCGTCGCTGCAGTGGAACGAGCGGTCGGCGAAGGAACAGTGAGCATCGACGAGCGAGTACGCAACCGGCGCGATCAGGCGTACGCGGGCAAGCTGGCCGCACACGCGGTCGATCAGTTGCTGGCTGCGCAGAGCGCGAGCGGGATGGCCCTCGGCTCGGCGATCCAGCGTCACTGGAGAGACGTCAATGCCGCCGCTCGCCATGTGAGTCTGCATTGGGGCGACGTGAGCCTGCTCTACGGGCAGCACCGACTCGGATTGAACCCGAAAGGCAATTTCTGATGAACGGACTCGCGCGCAAAGCGGCGTTGGTGACCGGCGGCGCCTCCGGTATTGGCCTGGCAACCGTCGAGGCGCTTACCGCGGCCGGTGCGGCCGTGGCCATCAACTTCCTTCCGGGCGATGCAGGTGGCGAGGAAGCAGTGACGCAGCTAGAGCGCGCAGGCGCAAGCGTCATTGCTGCGCCGGGTGATATATCGGTGGCTGACGCGGCGACGGCGGTCGTCGATCTCGCAGTGGCGAAGCTGGGCCGTCTCGACTACCTCGTGAACAATGCTGGCATCGCCGGTACGCGCGAGCCGATTCCAGCGCACGATCTCGATCGGCTTGACGAAAGTTTCTGGACCCAGCTGCTGTCGACCAACCTCATGGGATCGTTCTGGTGCACTCGCGCGGCTGCATCCGCGTTGCGCGCAGCACGCGGCGCGGTCGTGAACGTTGCCTCGATCGCCGGGCTCGACGGGGTAGGCAGCAGCATCGCGTACAGCGCAAGCAAAGCTGCGCTGGTGAATCTCACAAAGAATCTTGCGCGCGGTCTTGCTCCGAATGTGCGCGTCAACGCGGTCGCTCCCGGTTACGTCGCCACGCCATGGACTCGATCATGGCCCGCCGAAAAGCTTGCGAGCGCTGTTGAAGCCACTTTGCTGAAGCGCGCGTGTACGGCGGAAGAAGTTGCTGACGTGATTGTGTTTCTCTGCGAGCGCGCGGCGATGATCACAGGCCAGACGATCGTCGTCGATGGTGGACTGATGCTCGGCGAGCGAGCGTAACGAGTCGAGCGCAGCCATGACCCCAACAATCATCTCGTGTGCAGTGACAGGCGGCGGCGATACGGTCGGTAAGCATCCGGCCATTCCCGTGAAGCCCGCTGAAATTGCCGAAGCTGCGATCGGCGCGGCGCGGGCCGGTGCGGCGATCGTGCACATCCATGTGCGCGACCCTGCCACCGGATCGTGGAGTATGTCGCTCGATCTCTATCGAGAGGTCGTGAATCGCATTCGCGACAGCGGCACGGATGTGCTGATCAATTTGACCACCGGCGTCGGCTGCTTCTTCTTCCCGGGCAAGGAAGATCCAGGCGTCCCCGGCCCGGGCACTTGCATGTGCTCGCCTTACGAGCGGGTCTGCCATGTGCTCGAGTTGCGGCCGGATATCTGCAGCCTCGATCTGAACACGATGTGGATCAATGATCGGGCGATCATCAATCCGCCGGAGCATATCGCGGAGATGGCGCAGCTGATCCGTTCGGTTGGGGTGATTCCCGAGCTCGAAGTGTTCGACAGTGGCGACGTCCATCTCGGGCGGAAGCTCATCGACTCTGGCGTGCTGCAGGGGCCCGGGTACTTCCAGATCGTGCTCGGCCTGAACTATGGCGCGAGTGCGACGACCCGCACGCTGATGTACATGCGCGAGCTGTTGCCTCCCGACGCTGTGTGGGGCGCATTCGGCATCGCCAGGCATTCCTATCCGATGCTGATGCAGTCGTTCCTGCTCGGTGGCCACGTGCGCGTCGGACTCGAGGACAACCTCTACTTGAAGCGCGGTGTGCTTGCACCTGACAACGCGGCGATGGTGCGCAAGGCCGTCGATCTGATCACGGCGCTCGATGGCGAGCCTGCAACACCAGCGCAAGCGCGCGCGATCCTTGGGGTGCGCCGTGGTTAAGCGTTTCGATCAGGGTGGCATATCCGCGCAGTCGGTGCGCGCTTTGTTCCTTACATCCGCTTTCGTGCAGTTCCTGCGTTTCGATGTCGTTGCCGAAGATGCACAGCGCGGCACCGTCAGTCTTCGGCTGCCTTTCGACCATCGCTACACGATCGTCTCGGATCTCGGTCACTACCACGGCGGCGTGATTGCTGCGTTCGTGGACATTGCCGCGTCGATGTGCTGTGTCATGGCGACCGGTACACCGACGCCCACAGTGGATTTGCGGATCGACTATCTGCGCAGTCCTCGCAACGTCGATCTAATCGCGGATGCAAAGATGTGGAAAGCCGGGCGCAGCATCGCGACGGCGGATGTCGTCATCAGGGATGCCGACGGCATTACGTACGCGCTCGGTCGCGGTGCGTTCAGCGTCAGCAACTCGAAAGCATCGATGTTCCCAACGCTACCAGCGGAGCAGGAGGGGACGCGATGAAGATCGTCACCTTCGAGGTCGCGACCCCGCTTGGCAAGGTGACTCGGCTCGGGGCGTGGATCGAGCACGATGGCGCACCTCGCGTGGTAGATCTCAACGCGGCATTCACGAGCTATCTGATCACTTGTACCGATGAGCCGACTCCGCGCGAGTACGCTGCGCTGCGTATTCCGCCGGACATGGTGGGTTGGCTGCGCGCTGGCGCCGAAGGGCGGCGAGCCGCGATGGCTGCGATCGACTATGCGCAATCGCAAGCGGATCGCTGCGGCCACCAGGGCGCGCGACTGTTGTACGACCGTAGCGAAGTGCGGCTGCTAGCGCCGCTGCCGCGCCCGAGCTCGTTTCGCGCGTTCTCAATCTATGAGGAACATATGACGCGCGCGCAGGTGACACCGATGACTGGCGGCGATCGCCCGTATCGCAAGAGCGTGCACTGGTTCCGAACGCCGCCCTACTACAAGGGAAGCTGCACCAGCTTCGCGGGTCCGGATGATCCGGTGCCGTTCCCGTACTACACGGAAAAGCTCGATCTGGAGCTGGAGATCGCGATCGTCATTGGACGCGAAGCTCGCAATCTGAGTGTCGCCGAGGTGCCGTCCTGCATCGCCGGCTACGCCATGCTGATCGACAGCAGCTGCCGCGACGGCTACGGACGCGAGCCCTTCGGTCCGACCAAGCGCAAGGACTTCCACACGGCGCTCGGCCCATGGCTGGTCACGCCGGAGGAACTCGATATCCAGAACCTGGCGTGCTCGATCGAGGCCGACGGGAAGGTATGTTTCGCAGGCTCCACCGCGGCCCCGCACAGCTTCACGCCGGCGCAACTCGTGGCCTATGCCTCCGACAACGAGACCTTGTACCCGGGCGACCTGCTCGCCACTGGAACGATCAGCTATGGCTGCTCGATGGACCACCATCATTGGTTCCGCGTCGGCCAGGAGGTGACGTTCCGGATCGAAGGGCTCGGTGCCATGACACTCAAAATCGTTGCCGGCGAGCGCGTGGTCGAGCACGTGCGCGGCATGCAGGGCTTGCTGCCGATCCCGCCGGATCTGCAATAACCCGACCTCCAACGCTTCGTATTACCAACAGTAGGGGCTCATCGCATGGTCACCGGCATTCATCACGTAGCACTGCGCTGTAACGATGCGCGCGAAACGATCGAGTTCTACAGGGACACGCTCGGTGCTTCACTCACGGCCGCGGTGAGCGGCGACACAGTACCGTCCACGGGAGAGTTCAGCCCACACATCAATCTGTTTCTGCGCTTGAGCGACGGCAGCATGCTCGACTTCGTGGAAGTGCCGCTGTCGCCCGCCGCACAGAAAGATCCGAATACGCCGAGTTGGGTGCAGCACCTCGCGTTGGTTGCTGACAGCGAGGAGGAACTGCTGGCTACGAAGCAGCGCTTGCAGAGCCGGGGCATCGCGGTCGTCGGTCCCGCCGATCACGGCTTCTGTAAGTCCATCTACTTCTTCGATCCCTCGGGGCATCGCATCGAGCTTGCATGGAATCACAATCTGCAGGCGCTCGACCAATTGAGCCTCCGCGCACAGCAGACGTATGAGCAATGGCTGGTGCAGAAAGCGCGCGGCTGGTGAGGGCGGCGTGATGATCGAAATTACGCTGCGGGAGAGACACTGATGGCGATGAGGCCGGGCACACGGCTGCTTGCCTGGATCATGCTCGGCCTGTTGTGCCTGGCTTACGTGTTCTCGATGCTCGATCGGGTGATCCTGAGCCTGCTCGTCGAGCCGTTGAAGCGCGATCTGGGCCTGACGGACCTGGAGGTAAGTTACCTGCAGGGCTTCGCGTTCATCATCATGTACTCGCTGGCCGGGTTGCCGATGGGCTACATCGTGGATCGCTGGCCGCGCATCCGGCTGGTGGCGATCGGCATCTCGCTGTGGAGCCTCATGACTGCGGCTTGCGGGCTCGCCTCACGGTACGTGACTTTGTTTCTTGGCCGCATCGGTGTCGGCATCGGTGAGGCGACGCTCGGGCCGGCGGCGTATTCCCTGATTCGCGACAGCTTCCCCGAGCGCCGGCTTGGTCTGGCGATGGGCATTTATAGTATGGGCGGCGCGCTCGGTGCGGGTCTGGCGCTGGTCGTGGGCGGCTACCTCATCCAATGGATGGACGTCATTGCGCCGCTGCGTCTGCCGTTCATAGGCGTGCTGCAAGCATGGCAGCTGACGTTTCTATTCGTTGGGCTGCCCGGGCTCGTCGTTGCACTCCTGATTGCATGCGTGCCGGAGCCGGCGCGCAGCGATCGCAGCCCATCGCGCACCTTCTCGTCGGTGAGCCGCGAACTGCGGGCGTTTCTCAGTGCGAATCGCAGAACATTGTTGTGCCACCATCTGGCCGTCGGGTTCTCGAACGTAGTCTGCTATGGCGCAGTGGCGTGGGTGGCGTCTTTCTTCATCCGAGTGCACGGTTGGCCGATCGGTCGGATCGGGCTATTCGCAGGCGTGGCAAATATCGTCGGCGGTCTGATCGGCATGGTCGGCGCCGGCTTCGTGAGCGATCGGCTGCGGGCGCGTGGAGCTCACGTCCGGCTCACGATCTGCATGTGTGCAGCTTTACTCGGCGCGATGGCCGCTGGCGCGTTCGCGCTGGTGAACAGTCCGGTCGCGGCCGCAGTGTTCTTCTGCATGATAATGGCATGCGCACTCGTGCCGGTCGGCGTCGCGGGCGCCGCGCTGCAGGAGATCACTCCATCGCATCTGGTGGGGTTCACGTCGGCGCTCTATCTGTTCGCGATCAGTATGATCGGCAGCGTCGGTCCGAGCGCGATTGCGTTCCTCGGTCAGTCGTTTTTCTCGGGCCAGGATGCGATTCGATACGCACTGGCGCTCGCTTTGCCGGTGAGCTTTATGCTGTCAGCGGCGTTGTTCTACGCTTCGATTCAGCCTTATCGACGCTCGGTTGTCAGCAGTGCGGGCACGGTTGCGGTCGCGCTCGGCTGAGCGCGACTTTGGGTCACTTCAGCCGGCAGAGAGATTGCGCGACAGGAACTCCAGCGTCCTTGCGTCCGCTGCTTGTGCTGATGCTTCGTGGTAAGCAGCGCTGCGGCGGCGTGCGAAGGCGTGGCCGGCCTCTGGATACACGTGGATCGCGACAGGCACCGGCAGGCCGCTCAACCCTTTGATGATCGCTTCGCGCGCGGGCGGTTGGCACAGATGGTCATTGCCCGCGATGTGCAGCATGAGAGGCTTGCCAATGCTGGTGGCTTCGCCGAGCAATTCCTGCAGGCCGATCCCGTAGTAGCCGACCGAAGCATCGACGTTGGAGCGTGTGGCCATGAGGTAGGCCAGTTTGCCGCCGAGGCAGTACCCGAGGGCGCCGACTTTGCCATTCGACGCGGGTAGTGCGCGCAAGTAGTCCATGGCTGAGATGCAATCGTTCACCGCGAGCGCAACATCGAGTTGCTGCAGCAGGCTCATGGCTTTGGTGCGATCCTGCTCACTGCTCGGATCGAGCTGTATGGCCGGCTGCGCGCGCCAGAAGAGATCCGGCGCGATCACGAGGAAGCCCTTCGCGGCGAGATCATCCGCCACTTCGCGCATCTGTGCATTCACGCCGAAGATTTCCTGGATCAGCACGATGCCAGGAGCCGGTCCATTCGCAGGACGAGCAAGGTAAGCCTGGAATGAGCGACCGTCGGAGCAGGGCAGGCAGATATATTCGCCGTTCATGAGTTTCTTCCGGAAGTCGATTATGAATCACGCGCCGGGTTGTCCGTTGCGAGCAGGCCTGCTTCGCGCAGCACGCGATCAAGGCGTGCTTCGACCTCCGCCGAGGCGGGGATCAAAGGCAGGCGATGATGATTTTCACGCAGCAAGCCGAGGCGTTTCGCCATGTACTTGAGCGGGACAGGATTGGTGTCGAAGAAGACCGCGCGATTCAAGTCGAACAACTCGAAGTGCAGGCGCCGGCCCTCTGCAAGGTCGCCGCGCGCCAGCGTTTCATAAAGATCCCTGATCGCTCGCGGCGCGATGTTGCTCACGGCGTTGACCATGCCACAGGCGCCGAGCGCGAGCATCGGAAAGCTCAGCTCCTCGAGGCCGACGAAGATTCGAAACTGCGGCCCGAAGCGCTGCAGAGCCTCAGTGACGAGCGTCAGCTCGGGCGATGCATGTTTCATCCCGACGAAGTGCGGAACTGCATCGGCAATGCGCGCGAGCGTATCGAGCGTGACGTGCACGCACGCGCGGCCTGGTATGTGGTACATGAGCATCGGCAGATCGGTCCTGCGGCCGAGATCCGCGTAGTAAGCAGCAAGGCCCGCCTGCGAGGGACGAATGTAATACGGGGTGACGATCAGCACGGCGTCCGCGCCTACCCGCTGCGCGTGCTCGGTCAGCGCGACTGTCTCCGCGTGGCTCTGCGAGCCGGTCGCTGCCATGACAGGCACCCTTTTGTTCGCGGCTTGCACCGCCACCTCGAGGATCTTCTGGCGTTCGGCGACGGTCAGAACGCTCGGCTCGGCCGTCGTGCCGTTTACGACGATGCCGTGGCTGCCCTCGGTGATTTGAAACTCCACCAACGAGGCGTAAGTGTCGTAGTCGATGTCGCCGGCGGCAGTAAACGGCGTAATCAGCGGCGGATAGGAGCCGCGCAAGAAAGTGCTGTCCAGTTCCAGCATGGTTCAGGGGACCTGCGCGCGATTGGTGACGAAGCCGGTGTGGGTGCCGAGCAAGATGGACGGCTCCTTCATGTTCTCCTGCCACAGGAGCGACTCCATCACGATGTTGAGCGGCTGGTCCTGAATCGTGAGCTCGTACACGACCTCGTCCTCCGAGGCGTGGTTGTGAACGGCCCAGCCGGGCGCGGAGAGCATCAGATCGCCAGCCTTCCACGGATAGATGTTGCCGGCCACGGAACTGCGGCCGCGCCCATGGAAGTAATAGTTGATTGCAGCAGAGACGTGCCGATGCGGACGATCGATGATTCCCGGCGGACGGATCGTAATCGTCGCGAAGAAGTTGGGTGTGGTGCCGTTGGTGCGGCCCGTGACCGGGTTGTAGAGCAGGTACAGGCGGCGCCCGACGTATTCGGCGCCGAGCGATTCGAGTTTCTTCAGCTCGGCTTGCACCTGCTGCCAGGGCCAGTGCAGCGGCTTGGATTCCACCGCGGGCGGATTGATGAGCCTCTCGTACGGCATCAGCATCGCCCCATCGGCGCCGATCGTGAACGTGCCGAATGGGCTCTCGCGGCGCGGATCGTGCGCTTCCTTCGCAGGCGCGTGCTCCGGCTCGCCGGCCGCGGCATTCTCGTCGCACAAGTAGACCTGCATGTAGCGCAGCAATGCCGCGTTCGAGTACGTGAGGCACACCTGCAGATCGTTGCCGTCGTTCACACGCCAATGGGTCGCATACGAGGGTGTGTTCCACACGTCGTAGCGTTGGAAATCGATGCGGCGTCCCGCAGTCATGCTGTGGCCGGAGCCGCGAATGCAGAAATTCACCTCGGTAGCGTTATGACGGAACGGGGCGGTAGCCTCGCCGGGCTTGAGGACCGTCAGCATGACCTGCACGCCCGGGGCGAGCGCCGGCGCGAAGTGCGCGGCACTTGGGTGTACGAACAGAGCCGCGCGGCGCCCGTCGGCCGGACGGGGAAGACTCGCGAGCTTCTCGATCTGCTCCTCGATCTGCTCCTTCGTGAAGATCACAGGCGCCCACGGCGCGTTGTCGGGGGGCGCCTGGTTGGTGATGTCGAGAAAGTGCGGCCTGTCGTTCGGAAAGTTTATGCGTAGTGTGCTCATCGTAGGTTCAATCGATACATGCGTGGCGCGCCCTGCAGCGGCGATCGCCGCAGGGCGCGCCGATATGGTTACGGATTGGCGGCGCTGGCAATAAGTATAGATCTACAATAATTAGATGTCGATGTAAATGTGCCAATAATCGACGACGCTGCCTGCGCGTCTTCGGGACGGCGATCCAGACAGTCACGTTCAAATGGAAACGGCGGTCAAGTTCGTCCGGAATACGCCATCGGGCGCGTCGCACGGGGGAAGATCGACAAGCGGATACTCACGTCGAGTCCATTCCGGTGACGAATCCGATCATTTCCGCTGCCGTGCGCGCAGGCCGCTCGATCGGCATCATGTGTCCTTCGTCAGAGAAGATGACCTCCTTGAAGCAGCGCAAGCCCATCGCGGTGCGGTGCTGTTCAGCCGTAGGGCACACTGCGTCCTTGGCACCGGACAAGACGAGTACCGGTGCTTTGATCGCACCCAGCAGGCCCGCGATATTGAAATTGACCATCTCTTGCGTCTGATACAGCCGATAGGGCCCAGGTGGAACCGCGCAAGCGGCATCGACATAGATGTCCACCTCAGCGTCCGTCACCGGGTGCACGAACATCCCACGATAGTTTTCACGCATTTGCAGTCGGTTTCCGTGGGCGTTCAAGATGGCAGCGACAAGCTCTTCAGGAACGCTGGCTCCGCCACTGGCGGGGAGTGTGCACAGAAGGCAGACCGCGCGGAACGCGTGCGGTTGCTGACTGGCGGCGGCCAGGCCCAGGGCGCCGCCGAGAGAGTGGCCAGCAAAGACTGGCGCTCCTACGTCGAGACCTGCGGCGAATGCCAGAATGTCATCGACCCACTGCGCAGTGGTGCAATTCTCGGTAATGCTACGGGATTCACCGTGGCTGCGAAGATCGAGGGCGTAGACCGTAAAGTAGTTTGCGAGATGCGCATACAAGGGACGGTAGACCGAGGCGCGACCGGAATAGCCATGCACGAACAACAAAGGAACGTTCCCATGCCCATGAATTTCGTAGCTAAGGTTCACTCCATTGACTTTCATGTAGGGCATCGGGACCTCTCCTCATTCAGGTTTTCTTTTCGGGCTTCGCCGCGCCGGACGCCCGGCACTACCAGTCTCGAACCCCTTCCGCCAGGGACCGGAACAACAGCTCGCCGCATTGCCAGACCATCGCCTTCCATTCGAGGGAGTCCGGGTAGCAGTAGCGACGCATGTTCTGGCGGGCCTGCAGCCCGAGTGCGGAGCAAGGATCGCCGTGTGTGAAAACGAAATTGTTCTGGCGATCGCAGTCGAGAGGCATTTTACCGTCGTAGGTGCCGCACTCCATGACCAGGGCGGTTACTTCGACCCCTGGAATCAACCGTTCCAGGGATTCGAAGGGAGTGCAGGGGTGCGCAGGAATCAGCGGGTCGGCGCCGGGCAGGTACAGCGGTGTCTCGATCCAGCGCCTGGTACGGGCGAGCTTGGGCGAGCCCGTCGCTGCATAGCTGATGGCCAGGCATTCATCCGGCTTGCCCCAGGAGGTATGAATTTCCAGGTTGGCGACCCGGGCGCCTGCGCCGATGAATCGTGTGGCGATCTGGTCCACACAGCGCTTCGACCAGCTCGGACCTTGCCCGTGATAGGTCAACCCTTTGGGGTGGTCGTGCTGGCCTCGGCGCACTATGCCGATGAATCGGTCTTCGCCGAATGTGTCGATGAATTGCGCTATCGCGCGCTCGGCTTCATCGCGGATCGTGCCGGCCCATTCAAGGGGATTGATGGCAGCATCGAGTCGATCGTAGAGCAGATTCTCTGCAAAGGGCGGCTCGCAGTAGATGAAATTGCGAAACAGATCGATGTTGTCGTGGTCCTCGCGCCGATCCCATGCCATCCCCCAGGGATTGACGACATGAAACATGACGACCGAGGTATCGCTAGGGAGCGAGTACGCGGCGAGTCGTTTCAGGATTCCGGTCTGGATGGCCGACCCCGCGTAACCCTCCACGCCATGCGTGCCTGCGGTTACCAGCACGACATGTCGAGCATCCTTGGCGCCGATCCGGCAGCCCGTCAATCGCAGGTTCTCGCCGTGAGGACCCTGCAAAGGGTGCTGATACGAGACGATGTCGGCGCCGGCAGCGACGGCCGCCGTGTGGAAACGTTCGTCGGCTTGCGAATATGTGTCGGAGAAGAGTTGCCGGACAGCATCTTCGCTTCGAGACGACTTTGCCTGGCTCACGACTGGACCTGCGCGATGAAACGGCGTTCGCGGACTGCGCTGAAAATCAGCAACGTCAGGATGGTCAGGTACAGGCCAGCCGCGGTCCATCCCATGAGACGAAAAGTACCGACGCGGGCGAGCAGCAAGCCGCCGATGGCAGGCGCGATCGTGAACCCCACGATGATCGCGGCCGACATGCCGGCTGCGACCCGACCGTGGGGATCCAGCGACGCCAGCAGGCCCGCAAAGAAGGGCAGGATAAACGTGTAAGCGAACAGCTGCAGCCACACGCCGCCGACAAAAACGGCCGGGAAGGGGGATTGCGTGACGGCGAGCGTAGCCGCGGTGAGAGCCAGCAGCCCGATGCCGATCGGTGTCAGGCGACCCCACCGCAAACCCAATGCAATGACCAGCAGCGGCGCCAAGCAGTCGATCAGCATGCTGGCGCTGAGCACGGAACCGATCTGTTGCAAAGTCAAGGAGAGCGCGGTGCCGATGCGCTCCACGAAAGCAAACACCATGCCGTGAGCCACCAGCAGCAAGACGATGCTGCTCAGGCCGATCATGGCCGGCAGATTAAGACGAATCGAGAAAGAGATTTGCACGGGGCTGGCGACCGGCGGGCTCGGCGCCGTCGCGGCTTTTGGAAGCCATCGGGCCAGGGGCGCAGCGCCGAATGTTAGAAGTGCCATCAGGCCCGGCAGCCCCGCGCTGCCGTAGGCATTGATGGCCACTGGGGCCGCCAGGAACAGCAGGGCCATGGATAGATTCAGGATGATGAGGATGACCGACATGGCACGCTCCGGTTGAAGAGCGGCACCGACGCCGGCAGCGGCCAGGGCCATCAAGCATCCCTCCCCCAGACCAGCGATCGCTCTGAGCACGAACAGCGCGGGGATATGGGAGGTCGTAGCGGCCAGCACATTGCACAGAGCGACGCTGGCCATGCCGAGGTAAGCCGTCTGCAGCCGATCGATTCGGCTCACGCGCGAGGAAACCGCGATGGAGCCGAGCGCCATTGCTGACATCTCGGCGGTTCCCATCCAACCGGCGGTGGCGCCGCTGGCAGATAGATGGTCCACCAGCACGCCCAGCCACATCGGCAGGAAATTCATGCCCAGAAAGCCAACGAAGTAGCAGCTCGATACGGCTGCAATTACCTTCGGACCGTCCGAGGCGGGGGTCGGTTGCGATTGCATCGGTGATTCGCGTGAAGGGTCAGCAGACGTTGTCGATCCACACCCTGCCGTCAGGCTCGATGCGCAGAATGTCGCCATCGCGCACGCTGGACAGGAATTCTTCTCCCAGATCGTCCACCAGCACGATCGGCTCGCCGATCCAGATCTTTGCCAGGACCATGCCGCCGGCCGTCAAGGAATCCACCGGCTTGGTGAGCAGCAGGGCCTTGGGGGCTATGCCATTGCTGGCCACGTATTCCCAAACCGGGCCCGCCGTGGTTGAGCCGATGCAACTGGGAACGCACAGCACGCGCGCCGCCATGTCTTTGCCAAGTAGGTCGGGATTCTGGCGGTCTGCGCAGAGCGCGTTGGTGGTCTTGTCGACGATGGCATTGCAGTAGGCCGCCAGCGGATTGAATCCGCTCGAGGAGACCAACGCGGCTCCCGTCGTGGCGCCGCCGATAACCATCCTGCCTTTGAAGGATTTTGTCATTCGCCTACCTCGGGCTGGCGCTGCCGGTAACGACGATCCGGGCCAGCTCTTCATCGTCGAAGAGATACACGCCGGTGTTGTAGTGTCGGAGTTTGTTCGAACTCGTGACGACGGCTGCCGGCGCGATGGCCCGGTCCTGCATCAGCCCTTCCAGGCAGAAGGAACTCAATCGCACGCCCCAGCCGGTCAAGCGCTGATAGTCCTCGCCGCTGTGCGAGAACGCCTTGATGACGGCGGGGGCCGCCACGAGAATGGTGTCCACCGCCAATCGGGTGCGACCGTGGCGTTGCATCTGCTCGCCTATCCGGCGAGTCCAATCATGCAGTTGATCCAAGGTCAGGTGCGGACACCCTGCCAGACACATGTCGGGCTTTATCTGCTCGCTGCTCGAGTTGGAATGGATCCGCTGCCGGATCGCCTGGCAGGCTCGATCGTCGATGATCAGTTCCGTCGCTTCCCGGCGCAGCAGCGCGCGGCCGCGCTGAACGGCCTCGGGTGTGATGTTTTCCACATGAAACAAGCCCACTCCGCCGGCGACGGCGCAGGTGGTGCCGAGGTCGTGCAGGAACTGCAACGTGGCGGAGTTGGGGATGGGCTTCAAGTGGCGATCCAGCCCCGCAACGTAGGGCACGCCATCCCAGACGGCCTCGCCGATCAGATTGCCCAGCACCTGCGGATCGGGAAGTTGCGATGTCTCGATTCGGATCAGATGCCCGGCGCGCCGTCCCTCGTCGGTGAGCAGGCCGGCATGCGGCGTCTTGCCCACCAGGTTGGAGATCAACTCGATCACGCCGGCATTGCGATGAGTCCGCGCACCCAGCACGGAGTTGACGTAGACGACGGCCGATGACTCCGCCCAGGCCAGGATCTGACCAAAGCCGGGTTTGTTGCCTACCTGGGTGAACCAAGGCGTACAGGTCGCCTCATGACGTTTCTTGAGTCCCAGCTTGAACAGTAGGGACTGGTAGCGGTCCTCGTGGACATAGCGCTCATCCATTGCCTTTGTCTGAACCGCGTCGAGCTGTAACGCGCTGTCGCGATAGGGCGCGGGTGGGTCGATGGTGAAGGGGAAGGCCGCCTTCAGTCCGGCGTCGGCGAGCTCTTCGAGAAATTCGACCCGAGCGCCCCAGCCGGCGCGCGAGTCATTGATCACCAGATGCCCCGGCCCCTGCACGTCGACCAGACGGTCGGCCTGGAGCGCCTCGGCGTAGAGCACCATCGTCTGCATCAGCTTGCGCTGCGTCTCGCCCAGATCACCATCGAACGCGCGACGCTCCTCCCGACTCAGGCTTTCCAATACCGGCGATGCTGGACCTTGGCTGTGCATGGGCTCGACTGCTTGCGGGAGGGCTGAGCCCCGGCTTGGTTGACTCATCCATCAAGACGTCCGATTGCGCGATTCGAGTAATGCAATCGGCTGTAATAGGTGACCAGCTGATGGCGCAGGCGGGTTGCAGGAAATACTGTCTGCCTTCGGTTACTCGATGGGAGGATTCCATCGTCTATAAGAGGTGGGCCGGCTCCATGACCGACCCGGCTTCGCCGGCAGGTGCCGGGCGGCAGCGCCAGAATGAGCGGGTTCAAGGGGTGACGTGCAATGGCCACGGCGATCGCCGATCCGGAGCGGTCTGAGGAGGATCAGACGGTCGTGCCCTTTCGCACCCGGGAAGGCAGTGCGTTTGCCCGCCTGGTCTATGATCGTCACGACGGCGAGCTCAGGCGCTATCTGCGCCGACGGCTTCGGTCCGCGGCAGATCTCGATGACACGATTCAGGAGATCTACGTCCGCATCGCGCGGTACCCCGATCCGGGTGCCATTCTCAATACCCAGGCGTTCGTGATGACGGCTGCCGCCAACCTGTTGCGGGATCGGTTTGCCGCCGCGGCGAGACATCCGCTCGATCGGGGCTCGCCCATCGAAGACGTCGAATTCCCCTGTGCGCGCCCGTCACCGGAACGGCAGCTCGAGTCGCAGCAGACCCTGGCCCTGGTCATCGATGCACTCAAGGATCTCGCCCCCAAGAGCCGGGATGCGTTGATCTTGCATCGGTTCCGAGACCTGACCTATCCCGAGATCGCAAAGCTGATGGGTTTATCTACCAGTATGGTGCAAAAGCACATCAACCGTGCCTTGGTGCACCTGACCCAAAAATTGAAGGTGGAACCATGAAAGGGCCACGGCGCGGACGTGATGGCAAGTTGCAGGGCGCAGTCGATCAGTTCCTGTCGCTCGGCGTGCCGGAGTCGACGCCGGAGCATGAAGTCCAGGTGCGGGAGGCGCTTGAGAACGATGCTGAGAACAAGCGCAAGTTCAATGAGGTGGCCGATGCGTGGCGTGCTCTGGATCTCGCCCGCAATTCCCCTGAAGTATTGGATACGCTCGCGCGCTACGGATCCAACGCGGTACATCCCGAGCCCCGCCGTTGGACGAAATATCTGGTGGCAGCCTCCGTGCTGATGTTTGTAGGCGTATCGATCGCCTTGTTCTCCAACGGCAGGAGCAATCAGTCGCAGACCTACCAGACTCGATTGGCCGAACAGTCGATCGCCTTGCTCGCCGATGGGTCGACGATGCACCTGAATGCGCGCTCGGCCGTGCAGGTGGATTATTCGTCGGCGCAGCGACACGTGAAACTCATCGATGGCGAAGCTACTTTTCGGGTCGAGCACGATGCCACCCGGCCTTTTCTGGTCATCGTCGATGGGGTATCCGTGCGCGCAGTGGGAACGGAATTCAACGTGCGACGGGAACACGACAGCCTGACGGTCGCCGTGCTCGACGGCGTGGTGGAGGTGACGGGCTCGGCAAACGATCTGCTTCATCAGCATCCCTGGCGCCAACAGCTGCCCCTCGGCAGAGTCTTGAAAATGGATCGAGCCACCTCTGCCGTGAAGGTGGAGGTCGCAACCGCCGACATAGCACGCATCAAAGGCTGGCAGGCGGGAAGGCTGGTGTTTCAAAGCGAGCCACTGCACAGCGTGGTGAAGGCCGTCAATCGGAACATTGATAGCGGTCCGATCGTGATCGCGGATCCTGCCATCCGCGATCTGCCCGTCAACATGAACTTCGATATCAAGCAGTCGAAAGATTTCGTTTCGGCCTTGTTGCTCGGCTTCCCTGTCGAGGCGGAATACCTGAGCAGCGGCGAAATTCGTCTGCGCGCAAAGTCCGACATCCGTCCGGGTGCCTGATTGCAAGCGCCGTCGTCGGCGCGACGTGCAAAAAAAGACGGCCGAATGCATGAAGTGTTGATGTCGGCATTACTGTGATGAGCGTGGTCCCCGTCTTAAGGAAAGGGACGAAGACTCCCACCACTTACTACCAGATTTCATGGGGAGCGAGCACGCGATGAATAGCCAAGCGACATCGATCGAACGGCCCGGGCCGGCCGCGGCCGTCAAGACCGGCAGACACTTTGTGAATCGGATCGCCGCCCTCGCCACGTTGAGTCTGTGCCTGGCATGTTCGGGCCCGGCGAGCGCGGATACCGAAACGGTCGTCGACGTGAATATCCCCGCGCAGGATGTTGCCAGCGCATTCCAGCTCCTGGCCGAGCAAACGGGACTATCGATCATCTTCGCTCCCGATGTGACTGCGGGGATTCGAACGCACGGCGTCTCCGGCAAGTTGTCGGTGCAGGAATCGATCCGCGAGTTGTTGGAGGGGACCGGACTGGAGTACGAGTTCACCGGAACCAATACCGTGACTCTTCACCGCGCAGCGACCGCCGAACCCAAGGGCAAAGGCAAGCCGCCCGTGAAGACCGCACGTGATGGCGCTGCGGTGAGCATGGACAAAGCCAGCTCATCGGCACTCGACAGTCTGGAAGTGGTGGTTGTCACCGCCGAAAAGCGCGACACGAATTTGCAGAAGACCGGCATCGCCATCACGGCGGTTGGTGGCGAGGAGTTGCAGCGCTCGGGAATCGGTGGGCTGCGTGCCATGCAGTTTCTCGCGCCGGGCCTGAAGATTGGAGAGACCCAGGCCAAAACGTTCATCAATATGCGCGGCATCGGCAACGAGTTGTTCAACGCCGGTTCCGATCAGGGCGTCGCCGTCCACATGGATGGGGTTTACCTGGCGCGCAACGAATATCCCTCTTTGGCATTGGTCGATGTGGATCGGGTGGAGGTGCTGCGCGGCCCTCAGGGAACCATCTACGGCAGAAACGCCACGGGTGGCTCCATCAACATCATCACCCAGCGCCCCAGCGCGGACTTCGATGCCCATGCCTCCATTTCCGCGGGCAATTACAACTCGATTACGGAAAGCGCCGCCATCGGCGGCACCCTGGTCGAAGGACGGGTGTTCGCGCGCCTCGCGGTATTCTCCGATTCCCACGACGGCTGGACCAAGAATCTGGGCAACGGTCGGGACCTGGACGATCTCAGCAAGCACGCCTATCGGCTGAGTCTCAGGGGCATCGTTTCCGATACGACGGAAGTGGGCTTGACCATCAATTCCAGCCGCGACAATGGCGCGGGGCCCGCGAGTGTGGTGCGTCGCTCGGCCACGGGACCGGGCATCATTTGGGAGCAAGACGGTGGCCTGCTGAGCACGGGCCGGAACACCTACTCGCCCGATCCGGTCGGTCTGAAGCGCGAGATTCAAGGCCTCAACCTCAATCTGACCCATGACTTCGGTGCGGCCACGTTGAAGACGACCGTGGGAGCCTGGAATCTGTCCTCCGATATCTCCGACGATCTGGACGGCACGTCCTTCTTTACCGGCGATGAGTTCTGGGCGGAAAAGCAGGACCAGCGCACGGTCGAAGTGAATCTCGCCTCCAATGGCGATGGCCGTTTTCAATGGCTGGCGGGTTTGTTCTATTTCGGCGAGACCGCCAAGACCTATTACGACGCGCAACTCGGCGATCTGGGGTTTCTCGGCGGTGAGACTGTCTGCTGCGCCCAGCTCAGTCAGCGCGGCTGGCAGACGCAGGTCAAGGTGCACTCTTATGCGGTGTTCGGCCAGGTAGGTTACAAGTTCACCGAAGCGCTGATGCTGAAAGTGGGCGCGCGCTATACCACCGACGACAAGCGCGAACACGCCAGCCTTGCCATTTTCGGGCCGCCGCTGGTGGAGGATCTGAAGGATTCGTGGCATGACTTCACGCCGCGTGCGGCGCTGGAATATCAGATCAATGACGACGTCCTGGTGTACGGCAGCGTATCCAAGGGGTTCAAGGCTGGCGGCTACAACGTGTGGGGATTGCAGGGCAGGGCGTTCGAGCCGGAGGAGATCTGGAGTTACGAGGCGGGTGTGAAAAGCCGCTTCGCCGACGACCGTCTGCAGGCGAACCTCACCGCCTTCTACAGCAAATATTCCGACCTCCAAGTGAACCAGGTGTTGCCCATCGCGGGCGTGCAGGTCATCAACGCTGCCTCCGCTCGAAGCAGCGGGGCGGAGCTCGAATTCGTGGCGCGTCCGACCTCTGCGTTCCAAATGAACGTGTCGGCGGCGTACCTCGATGCCAAGTTCACTTCTTTTCACAACACGGAGATCGATTACCCAGAGCTCGGCAGTCAGGATTTGTCTGGCAATCGCTTGCCCAAAGCGCCGGCCTTCACCATCAGCACGGCCGCGCAATACAACATCGCCTTGGGAGACGCGGGCAGTGTCACGATTCGCGGGGAATACAACTGGCAGGACGTCGTCTACTTCACGGAGTTCAATCGCAACAACGCCTACCAGCCGGCCGTCGGCCGTTGGAATGCCAACGTCGCTTTCGACAGTGCGAATGGGCGCTGGACGCTCGCCGCGTTCATCAAGAACGGCGGCAACAAACTGGTTACCGAAGGGGCCATCATCGGCGGCCAGAGCTTGGGTAGCCCGGTGTTCGAGTTCTTCTCCCCGCCCAGGCTTTACGGGTTGACCGCCACCTATCGCATAGGAGCCATGTAAATGGCCGGGCAGCAGCGGGTGCTGATTTTCGGCGCTGGCGATAGCGTGGGCCGGCTGACGGCCGAGATGTACGCGGCTGCGGGTGCGCGTGTACATGTTTGCGATGTCAACGCGCAGGCGGTGGCCAGGACGCTGGCAGAGAATCCGGCGTTGACCGGCGCGGCCGGTGACGTGGGAGTGCGAGGTGACGTCGACCGCGTCGCACGGGAAGCGATAGAGGTCATGGGCGGCATCGATGTGATGGCCAATTTCGTGGGTATCGCCGGACCGCGCGCGGCGGTTGAAGATATCTCCGATGAAGACTGGCAGGCGAGCATGCAGGTCAATCTCACCGGTGCCTTCTATGCGATGCGTGCGGTGATACCGGAGATGAAGCGTCAACGCTCGGGCGCCATCGTGAATATTTCCAGCGCCTCGACCCGAACGGGAATTCCGGAACGCTCCCCGTATGTCGTCAGCAAGTGCGCGATCGAAGGGTTGGTCCGGAATGCCGCGCGAGAACTGGGTCCGTTCAACGTTCGATGCAATGCAGTCCTGCCGGGTGCGCTGAAGAACGCGCGGATGGACTTCGTGATTCAGCGTGTCTCCAAGGCCCGAGGGATCACACCGGAAGCCTTTGAAGCGCAGATGCTCAAGTTCACTTCGATGCGGACTCGGATCGAGCTGAAGGAAGTGGCCGACATGGTGATGTTCCTGTGTTCGGATCGCGCCCCACACGTCACCGGACAACTCATCGAGGTGTCCGGTGGGCTCGAATGGGAAGAATGAGCAAGGCGACGAGCGTGTGTTCGGTCCGTCGTGCGAGAAATCAAGAGATGAGGAGTATGTCAGTTGGCCAAGCGCAAAGTGATCGTCACCTGTGCGGTGACGGGAAACGCCCCCTTCAATCCCCAGCACCCGGCGTTCCCCGTGACCCCGGCTCAGATAGCGGCCGCGGCGGCCGAGGCTGCTCGGGCGGGTGCTTCCATCGCTCATTTCCACGTCAGGGATCCCAGGACGGGCGCCGGCTCCCGGGATCGCGGATTGTTCCGCGAAGTCGTTTCCCGGGTGCGGGAGGCAGGCACGGACATCGTGATCAATCTCACCGGCGGGATGGGCGCCACGTTCTATCCCGATCCTGACGATGAAGGGCGTGCGTTACCGCACAGCGATGTCGCCGGCGTGGCCGAACGGGTTGCGCATCTGGAAGACAACTTGCCGGAAATCGCATCGCTCGATGTGACGACCGGCAATCAGGTGGAAGGCGCGCAGGAGTTTGTCTACTTGAATACGACGCGCACGCTGCGCGCCATGGCACGGCGCTTCCAGGAGTTGGGCGTCAAGCCGGAGCTGGAGGCTTTCCAGGCCGGCGATGTGCTGTTCGCCAACCAGTTGATCAAGGAAGGACTGGTCGACGGACCGCCGATGTTCCAGTTTGTATTGGGCGTGAAGTGGGGAGCGCCTGCGGACCCGGAGACGGTTATTTACATGAAGAACCTGATCGAAGCCGCCGATGCCTGTTGGACCGCGATGGGGATTGCCCGTGACGAGTTCCCGATCGCCGCGCAATCGATACTGCTCGGCGGGCATGTCCGCGTGGGCCTCGAAGACAACCTGTATCTGGAGCGGGGCGTGTTCGCCACCAATGGACAGTTGGTGGAGCGGGCGGTCCGGATCATTCAAGACCTGGGATGCGAACCGGCGACGCCGCAAGAGGCGCGAGAGATGCTCAAGTTGAAAACGCCGGGCGTTGCGGCGCCAGGCTTTGGCAAGGCGGCCGCCGGTGGTAGAGGATGACGGCATGATGGCGATCGATACCGCAATCGTGGTGGCCCATCCCTGGTTGTGTGATGCCATGGGGCATATGAATGCCCGACACATCTACGCTGCTTTGGATGACGCGGGGTTCGCGTTGCTCGATTTTCTAGGGTTCTCCAGCGTGCAGTCAGTCCGTGAAGGCAAGGGCTGGGCGGATGTGAGAGCGGAGGTCGAATTCGAGCACGAAGTGGCTGCGGGCTCCGTGCTGCGTGTCCAAAGCCAGATCGTCCGAGTCGGCCGGACCTCCTTTACGCACTTTCACTCACTGTCCTCCCACGCAGGAGTCCGTCATGCAACGGCAAAGACGACGACGGTCAGATTGGATCTGACGGCGGGCAAGGCGATCGCGTTGCCCGAGACGTTCGCCGATGCGGCGAGAGCTTGGTGCGCATGATTTGCATGTCCCGTCACTTTAGTGCCCTTGGTTATGGAGAAGGTCGAAGCGGCGACTCGCGCGCACAGCGAAGTCGCGGGATTCTCCGATCCGGAGCCCGCACGATCGAGACCAAGCCCGCGCTCGCAGCTGAGTATGGCCAACACCGGGAGTAACTCGTCGCGCAGCTATCACCCTGGGTGGAATTCGTTGTGCCATCCGCACCCGATCGCACCGCTTGGGCGACGACACGAATCGTGAAATTGCTACGACTGGCTGAGCAGCACACGCAGCAGGTTAACGGCATGACGTTGCTCTCGCGAGCGGGAAATTTCTTAAGAGCAGGTCACCAGACCTGGCCGTTCAGGCCTACGGCCTGAAGACGTTGCAACAGATCCTGATCGCTTCCAAACTGTTTCATGTTGCGATTTCTGAGACCCACGGTGTCTTTATCGGGAAAATGAGCTGCCGGTGGACCTGACAATGGATGAGCCGGGGAGCCTCAGTTTCAGCGCCTTCTTCGACGGGTCGGAGGCTCGCGCGTGAGCAAGTCATCTAACGCAGTGACGCTGATTCTCAAGGCGGCTCAGTTCGCCGCCCGAAAGCACAAGGATCAGCGCCGCAAGGATGCCGCCGCCTCCCCATACATCAATCATCCGCTCGCCCTTGCCAACATACTTTGGGAAGAGGGCAAAGTAGAGGATCCGGTCGTGATTGCTGCCGCATTGCTACACGATACGATCGAGGACACGGAGACCGCCTATGATGAGCTCCGAGGGCAGTTCGGCGAGGAGATAGCAGAGATCGTTGCAGAGGTCACCGATACCAAGTGGCTCAAGAAGACATCTCGCAAACGACTGCAGGTCAGTAAGACGGCCAGGGCGAGCAGAGCCGCCAAGCTGGTAAAACTGGCGGATAAGATTGCCAACTTGCGGGACATCATCGCAGGCCCGCCAAGCGACTGGTCGATCGATCGACAACGCGAGTACTTCGACTGGGCCAGGGAGGTTGTCGATCAACTCCGGGGTGTGAATGCGCGGCTTGAGCGGCGATTCGATCAACTTTACCAGCAGCGGCCATAGGTCTGGTCTTGCCGAGGCGGGTCAACCCAGCGAATCGAGCCGAACACAGTAGAACTCGCAGCGTGCTGAGCGTCGGGTTGCCGCGGCCCGCCTCGATGTCGGCGAGTGCCTATAGCCGGGGCGCGAACCGTGATCCTGCTGGGGCCGAGCAGCACCGTACCGAGAGTCTCGGGTGCTCGAATTCAGGGACCAGGCGATGCACAAGGTCCTCAGACCGTGGTAACTGAGCACGCAGATGGCAGGGTGTTGTCGACTGTTGTCGACACTACGCAGATTCCAACCAGAAGCGACGCGTCCTAGGGGGTCTGGCTCGGTTGCAATGTTGCAGATGCATGTTGCAAGCGTTGCATTGCCATCGCGAGCGGTCTGTGGCTGCGATCTTTCCACGAGCTTTCCTAGCTCGTGAAATCCCAATCGTCTGTCGCGATAGAGGCTTGCGACCGCTTTGAGCTTGGCAAGTAGATTGCATGCGTACGGCTCCGAAACGTTCTCACATGGAGTTTGGAGATGCTGGCGCCCGTTCGCTTCGGATTGAGGCTTCACTTGGGACGCGCCTCGTCGTCGAAATGCGGTTCGAAATGAGTGATCTCTTGCCTATCAACGAAGTCGGGCCGCGAGACGGCCTGCAAAGTCAGCCCCGACTCGTGTCCTGCTCGGACAAGCTGCGACTCATCGAGGTGCTGGTAAGTGCAGGAATACGCTCGATCGAGGCGACCAGCTTTGTCTCCCCGAAGGCCGTGCCGGGCATGACGGTCCTGCTAAACCGACCCGTCAAAATAGGTTCGCATCCTGCGCTGCTAGTGATCGACGCAACGCGCGGCTTTACCGATCCCAGTGCCCCGACTCGATCCTGCTTCGGCTCGGATCAGCGATTCAAGATGGCGCGCAAACACTGAGAGCACCCATGGACCCCAAGATGAACGTCGGCAGCGCCGGTTACCAGGAGTTTCGCAATGCATGGCCGGTCGTGTTGGCTGCCATGTTCGGCATCGGGCTCGGCCTGTCGCCTGTGCCGTTCTACACCATTGGAATGCTGGCGCCGGAGCTGAACAAAGCCTTTGGCTGGCAGTTCGGGTCGATGATGGTTGGTGTGTCGATCATGACAGCGATCGTGCTTGTGGCGAGCCCGGCCGTGGGCTGGCTGGCCGATCGTTACGGAGTCCGGCGCGTCGCGTTGATCTCGGTGCTGTTGTTCGGACTGTCTTTCATGGCCTTCGCGCTTGGAAACGGTGACATCCGGCTCTTCTATGTCACCTGGGGAGTCACGGCCCTGTTCGGCGCGGGCACGCTGCCTGTGACATGGACGCGCGCAGTAGCCAATCGATTCGAGACACGCAAAGGCCTGGCACTGGGCCTGTCGCTGCTGGGCACGGGTATCTTCGGTTTTGCAATCAAACCGCTTACCGCATGGCTCATCGCCGCCCATGGCTGGCGCACCGCCTACGTGGTCGTGGGCGCGCTGCCGCTCGTGGTCGCCCTGCCTATCGCCTACTTCGGCTTTCATGATGCAGGCATGCGGGGCGCCAGTCTCCTCGAACGGCGGGCGTCGGACGCCGCGCGTCGGGCGGCCACACCGGGAATGAGCTTGGCCGAGGCGGCTCGGGACTGGCGGTTCTGGCTCATCGCGGTGGCCTGCGTACTGATCTCGTTCGCCGTCGGCGGCCCGATCCCCAACATGGAGAACATTCTGAGAGTGGCAGGCTTCGCGCCCAGCGACGTCGTCGGCCTCGTGGCGCTGATCGGCCTTTCGGTCATCGTCGGTCGCATTCTGGGCGGCTGGCTCATTGACCGTTTTTGGGCCCCGGGGGTGGCTTGGCTGATGCTGAGTCTGCCGGCGCTCGCCTGTTGGCAGCTGGCCACCGGCGCCATGGACATGAATACGGCGCGCCTTGCGGTGTTTCTGTTCGGCTTCGCTGCTGGAGTCGAGTACGACCTGATCGCATTTCTGGTGGCGCGCTATTTCGGCATGAAGAATTACGGCGCGATTTACGGCGCGCTGTACGCGTTCTTCGCGCTCGGCGCGGGCGCCGGCCCGGTCGTTTTCGGCAGGGTGTTCGACAAGACTGGCAGCTACAGCTCGATCCTTTTGACGGCGGGAGTCCTGTTTGTGGTCGGTGCGTCTCTGCTGCTGCCGCTGGGACGCTATCGTCGTTTCGCTCCGATCGCATCGCCAGTGGCGCCATCGGCCGTTCGAGAATCACTTCAACAGGCGCCAGCTACGGCCAGTGAGTGTCCGCTGCGATGAACTCCCCGATGCTCCGAACGACCCATCGGCTCGGCCCGGCTGTGTGCGGCACTGTGGTGGCCCGTGATGTCGGCGCCGTGGTTGACGCCTACAAGGATGGCCTGGGCTTGGTCGTCGTCCACGATAGGGTAATGCCGTCGACCATCGCCGCCGCGTGGGGTCAACCGATGTTAGCGGGGCGTCGACTCGTACTGCTGGGCGCTGACGTGCACGATCCGTCTACCCACTGGCTGCGGGTACTTCACGATCCTGACGCAACGGCGCCGCGACCAATGCAACGCGCAGGCTGGCTGGCTCTGGAGATTCTGGTGCGCGATGTGCGGGCCTTGGCGGCGCGGCTCAGGAACAGCGCGTTCAAGGTGCTTGGCGAGCCGCGGGCTCTGGAGGTCAACGACAACATTTGGGCGATGCAAGTCGCGGGGCCTGCGGGCGAAACGCTGTACCTGACTGAGGTGCGCGGGCCTGCGCCGCCCTTCCAACTGCCTGAACCCGCGCGACTGGACGCGCAGCGCTTGTTTATCCCTGTGCTCAGCGCTGCTGATAGGGAAGACGCGCTACGTTTCTATGAGGAGCTCAACGGTGTGGCCGGGTTGCGCTTCGAGACGCGGGTCTCAGCGCTCAATTCGATGCTTGGCGTCGATCCCGAGCGCAAGCGCGCGGTGGGTACGCTGCAATTGGATGGCGCTTCTCTAATCGAAGTCGACGAGGTACCGGAACACGAGCCATTGCGCGCCGACGATGCGCGTCTGCCGTCCGGTCTTGCAATGGTCAGCCTACTCGCCAGAGCCGACACTCCGTTGCCGTTGGGTGTCACCTGGCGCTCGCATGGCGAGCGGGACTGGCCTGGTCGCAACGTGGCGTTGCTGCGAGGCGCGGCGGGCGAATGGATCGAATTACTGGCGCAGTGAAGTCGTCTTCGCGCGGCGCCTGTTCAGCATTGACATGAAACGACCGAGAGCCGAATGAACCATACTGAACTCGTGGCGGCGTTGCGTGCCGCGGTGGGCGCCGAACTGGTGCTTGACGACGAGGCCGTGCGCGCCCATTTCTCACACGATCTGTTCTGGTACGGCAAACCGCCTGCATGTGTAGTGGCGCCGACGAGCGCCGAGCAGGTGCAGGCTGCGGTGCGTATCGCCACCTCGGCGGGCCACCCTGTAACGCCGCGCGGCGGCGGGATGTCGTACACCGGCGGCTATGTCGCCGATGATGAGGAGGCGGTGCTGTTAGATCTGCGGGCGATGAACCGCATACTGCAGATCGATGAGGTCAACCGTTACGTCACTGTCGAAGCTGGCTGTACGTGGGCGAAGCTACACGAGGCGCTCGCAGCCAAGGGTCTGCGCACGCCGTATTGGGGGCCGCTGTCCGGGCAGCGCGCCAGCGTTGGCGGCACAGTTTCGCAGAACAGCGTGTTCTTCGGCTCTGTTACTCATGGCAGCGCGGCTGAGTCCGTACTGAGCGTGGAGGTCGTGTTGGCCGATGGCTCGCGCCTAGTGACCGGGACGGCGGCGCGCAGCAGTGGTATTCCATTTGTGCGTTGGGGTGGGCCTGACCTGACAGGCTTGTTCATCGGCGACGCTGGTGCTTTCGGCGTCAAGATCGCAGTCAGTTTGAAGTTGATTGAGCAAGCTGCAGCGGTTGGCTATGCATCGTTCGCCTTTCCGGATTTCGCGTCCATGATTGCAGCGCAAGCCGATCTGGCGCGCTGTGGGTTGGGCGCCGAGGCGTTCGGCATTGACGCCTACAAGGCGCGCAACTCAGCGCAGACCGGCAAGAAGTTGGGTGAAGCGGCCAAGATAGCGCTGGGCGTGATCAAGAGCGGCAAAAGCCTTCTGGCCGGCGTCAAGGACGTGGCCGGGATGGCGCTCGCCGGCACGAGCGATCTGGAAAACGCGCCGTACTCGCTGCATGTGACGGTGGAGGGGGCCGATGATGCAAACGTCGACGGCCAGATCAGGAAGATCGCGGCCATTGCCAAGCGCAATTCTGGCTCGCCGCTGCCGCCGGTAGTCCCGAAGGGGATGCGCGGGCGCCCGTTCCCGCCGCTGCGCTCGGCGCTGGGCGGCGACGGCCAGCGTTGGGTTCCCGTGCACGGCATTCTGCCGCTCGGCAGCGCTGCGGCCGCGGTGTCCGAAGTCGAAGCGATGATCAAGTCGCGTCAGAGCGAGTTGGATCGCTTCGGCGTTCTGTACTCGCCGCTGACGACCAACGTGCCCAATGGCGTGCTGTACGAGCCCTGCTTCTACTGGTTCGATGAGGTGACTGAGCTGCACATCGAGGCTACCGAGCTCGAGGCCGCGCCGAAGGAGTGGATGGAGCGCAAGAATCGCCCCGATATACGCGAGTTCGTTCATGATCTGTGGTTGACCACGGCCAGGATCCTCACGCGGCACGGCGCTGTGAATTTCCAGATCGGTCGCGCCTATCCTTATCTCGATACGGTGGCGCAGCCCTACGCGGCGCTGGTGCGCGCCCTCAAGCAGCAACTCGATCCCGTCGGCTTGATAAACCCGGGCGCCCTCGGCCTGGTGCGCACGTCCGCGTAGCTCCTACAGCTCCAAGGAAGCGCAACATCAAATCACGAGTGCTCACGCGGCGACTGCACCGATTCCGCTGCTGTACGAGGCCAGTGAGCCGGGCTCGATGTTCAACGATCTGTACTGGAACGGCAGTTGCCTGACCGCGGTAGCTTCTGGTCAAGCTGCCGGTCGCAACATCGTCAAGTCGAGTCCGTCGGCAGGGCGCGCGCATGCATAAACACAGTGTCACTCAAGCGCCCGAGGCATCTGTCGCTCAGATGATGTTGCGTGTGTTTCACCTGTTGCAGGGATTTTGTGGTGTTACGAAGGCGTTGCAGGCATGGGGGCGTGAAGGCGCGCCAATTCCTGTGTTACGCAGGCAAACGAGATATTGGCAAGAGTATTGCAACTGAAGCATTGAGGCCGAAGCGCAGCGCGGACTCAGCAACCTGAAACCTGGAACCCTAATACGGAATCACACCAAACGCACCATGAGACCGCTTGAAGGGATTGTGATGCTTGACCTCACGCACATGCTGTCCGGTCCGTACGGCGCCATGCTGCTGACGGATCTGGGTGTGCACACCATCAAGGTGGAGCCGCCTGGAGCCGGCGAGGGCACACGCGCGTTGCTGGCGACGAGCGAGGATTTTTCGCGCGACGGAATGGGTGCGTATTTCCTGACGTTGAACCGCGGCAAGCAAAGCGTAGCCATCGACCTGAAGAGCGATGCGGGCCGCGAGGTTTTCTACGATCTGGTCCGCAAGGCCGACATCGTGTTCGATAACTTCAGTGTCGGTGTGACCCGCCGGCTGAAGATCGATCACGAAACGCTCGCGAAGATCAATCCGCGCATCATCACCTGCTCCGTTTCTGGCTTTGGCGAGACGGGGCCTGCGCCGGACCGGCCGGCTTTCGATCAGGTGGTTCAGGGCATGGGCGGCGGTATGTCCATTACGGGGTTCGCAGAAGGAGACCCTGTGCGCTCGGGCATACCGATCGGGGATCTGGGCGGAGGCGTATTCGGCGCCATGGGCGTGCTGGCGGCGCTCCAGCAGCGCACGCGGACGGGCAAGGGCAGTCACGTCGATATCTCCATGCTCGATGTGCAGATCTCGCTACTCAACTACATGGCGACCATGTATTTGATGTCGGGCAAGACGCCGGAGCGCATCGGCAACAGCCATTTCGTGCACGTGCCCTACAACGCATACCGCACCAAGACCGGCTACATCATCATCGCCTGCATCGGCGATGCCTTTTACGAGAGGTTCCGAGACGTGTTCCCGTGCGAGGAGCTGCGCGATCCACGGTATCTGAAACAACCTGCCCGTTACGAGGATCGCGAGCGCATCGACGCGATCATTCAGGAGGAGCTGCTCAAGGACACGGCGGAGCATTGGCTGGAGAAGTTGCGTGAAGCGCGTATCCCGTGTGCGCCAGTCAATGATTTCGCTCAAGCGCTTTCAGATCCGCAGGTTCGCGCTCGCGATATGGTCATCGACGTAAAGTTGCCCAGCGGCCAGATCGTCCAGATGCCGGGGAACCCGGTCAAGATCACCGGGATGGCGAAGGATCCCTGCAACGCACCGCCCGCAGTCGGAGAACACACCGAGAGCGTTTTGCGCACGGTGCTCGGTTACGACAACGCGCAGATAGCAGCGCTGCGTCAGGCCGCGGTGATCCAGTAGGCGCCGCCTGTGGCGACGACGCACAGAATTCAGAGAGGAAATTCAGATGTCATCCGCACCCGCGCGCACCTACCGACTCGGCGTCGATATCGGCGGCACGTTCACTGATCTGCTGCTCATCGACGAGAGTACGGGAAAAACCCATTCGGCCAAGGTGCCGTCGACGCCGTCGGATTCCTCTATCGGCGTGTTGAACGGAATCGCGAAGCTGTGCGAGCAGCAGGGCGTCGATCCGCGCAGCATTACCCACGTAATGCATGGCACTACGGTGGCCACGAACACGGTGCTGGAGGGGAAAGGCGCGCGGGTGGGCTTGGTCACGACGGCGGGCTACCGGCAGGTGCTGCAGATGGCGCGTTCGTTCGTGCCTGGCGGGCTGGGCGGTTGGGTGATTTACAAGAAGAAGCCTTTGCTTGCGCCGCTCGAGTTCACCGTCGAGGCGGACGAGCGCATCGATGCGCGCGGCGAGGTGATCAAGGCGCTCAACGAAACGGCGCTGCGCAAGAGTCTCGAGGCGCTCAAGGACGAGGGAATCGAGGCGATGACGGTGTCGTTGGTCAACGCCTATGCGAATGGTGCGCATGAGCGGCGCGTCCGCGAGATTTGCGAAGAGGTCCTGCCGGGGATCGCGGTATCGATTTCCTCCGAAGTCATCCCGGAGATGTATGAGTACGAACGCACTGAGACGACAGTCGTCAACTCTTACGTGCGCCCCGTCGTGTCGCGTTATCTGCGCAATCTGCACTCTGAGATAGACCGCAAGATGCCCGGCGTCAAGCTGCACGTGCTGCGTTCGGACGGCGGGCTGGCGTCTGTGGACGCGGCACTCGATCACCCCGTGTCGCTGCTGTTAAGTGGTCCGGCCGGAGGCGTCACTGGCGCGCTTTGGATTGCTCGGCATTCGGGCTTTCGTAATCTGCTGACCTTCGACATGGGCGGTACGTCGACGGACGTGGCCTTGATCCAGAACGAAGTTGCGCAGACGCGCCGCGAGACGCGCGTGGCCGACGTGACTGTGCGCGCGCCGTCGATCGACGTGCGCACCGTGGGCGCTGGCGGCGGTTCCATCGCTTACGTGCCCGAGTTGACCAAAGCGCTGCGCGTGGGCCCGCAAAGCGCGGGCGCCGATCCGGGCCCGGCCGCCTATTGCAAAGGCGGCGAGAAGCCGACTGTGACCGACGCCAACATCGTGCTTGGTTATCTGCCGGCGTCTTCCAAGCTCGGCGGCGATATGCAGATCGACCGCAATCGGGCCGTCAAGGCGGTCAAGAGCATTGCCGACGCGCTGGGCAAGACAGTGGAAGAGGCGGCCGAGGGAATCATCAATATCGTGAACGAGAACATGTTCGGCGCGCTGCGGCTGGTCTCGATCGAGCAGGGGCACGACCCGCGCGACTTCGCGCTGGTCGGTTTCGGTGGCGCGGGTCCGCTGCACGCAAATGCGCTCGGGCGGCTGACCGGTGCATGGCCGGTAGTGATCCCGCCCGCGCCGGGTGTGCTGTGCGCCTACGGCGACGCCACGACTCGGCTGCGCGATGAGGCTTCGCGAACCTTCATTCGCCGTTTTCAGGAGACATCGGACGTCGAGGTGCGCGACATCCTGAGCGAGTTGACCGTCATCGCACAGCGCACACTGCTGGCCGAGGGTGTGCCCAACGAGGCGCAGAGCGTCAGCTATCAGCTGGACGTGCGCTATCAGGGCCAGGGTATGCGCCTGACCATCGACGTGACCGAACAAGACCTGCGGAAAGACGGCCTCGCCGAAGTGGCGCGACGCTTCGATGAACTGCACAAGCAGCTCTACACGTTCGCGCTCGACACCGAACACGAGCTGGTCAGCCTGCGCGCCATCGTGCAAGGACCGGAAACCATGGTGCACGCCGAGCGCATGCCCGCCGGATCGGCTGACCCGTCGCACGCGCAGATTGATACATCGCAGATCTTCGTCGAGGGCGCCTGGCGTGAGGCGCACATTTACGACCGCAGCCGGCTGGGGGTCGGCAATCGCATCGCCGGGCCGGCCATCGTGCGCCAAATGGATACGACGACCCTGATCCTGCCGGGACACACCGGCGAGGTCGATGCGGTCGGCAACATCCTGATCCGACCGAACGCCTGAGCCGCATCTACGGAGTAATCGCTTCATGCCCGCCAAGATCATCCAGCCCAATGCGCAGCCGTTCCAGGCGGTCGCACTCGATTCGATCACGCTCGACATCATCGAGAATGCGCTTCGCAACGCTCGCAGTGAGATGGACGCGGTTCTGTTTCGCACAGCGATGTCTCCCGGCATCCGCGAGCAGCACGACGCTTTCCCCATGATCGCCAGTAACACTGGCAAGATGGTCGTCGGCCAGTTCGGCTCGTTCATCCATGGCTTTATCGAGGGCTACGACGGCATGATCGAGGAGGGCGACATCTTCCTCACCAACGACCCTTATTCATGCAACGGCGCGGTCAGCCATCTGAACGACTGGCTGACCTTGATGCCAATCTATCGCGAGGGGCGCGTGGTCAGCTGGGCCGCGATGTTCGGTCACATGACCGACATCGGCGGCAAGGTGCCCGGTAGTCTCCCTACCGACGCCGCGCAAATCTTCGAGGAAGGACTGCAGATTCCGCCGGTGAAAATCTTTCGCAAGGGCGAGCTGAACAGCGAGATCCACTCGCTGCTCCTGCGTAACTGCCGCATGCCGCACTGGAACCGCGCAGATCTCGATGCGATCGTCGCCGCGCTACGCCTGGCCGAGAGGCGCGTTCACGAGATCATCGACCGCTTTGGCGTGGATGAGTACATTGCAGCAATGTCCGAGATGCTCGATCGAAACCGCCGCGCGATGCGATCCATCATCCAGATGGTGATTCCGGAAAGGAAGCAGTCGTTCGAGGATTACGTCGACGACGACGGCGTCGGAATGGGGCCCTACAAGCTCGCATGCGCCATGTGGCGCGAAGGCGAGAAGGCGATCTTCGATTTCACGGGCACCGATCCGCAATCGATCAGCTCGGTGAATTTCCTCTTGAACGAAGAGATGTTCAAGATGTTTCTCGGCTCGTTCTTCATCAACCTGTTCGATCCGCAAATCCTGTTCAATGATGGTTTCTACGATCTGGTCGAGGTGCGCATCCCCGAAGCGACCATCCTCAAGCCCAGGCGTCCGGCAGCGCTGTCGTGCCGCACGCATCTGCTGGGCCGCATTTTCGACGTCATGGGCGGCCTGCTGGGACAGGGCGCGCCCGAGGCGCTGAACGCCGCCGGTTTCTCGGACAGCCCGCACCTGATGTATTCCGGCTATGACGCCAAAGGTGAGTGGTATCAGCTATTTCAGATCGGCTTCGGCGGCATTCCCGGGCGCCCGGTGGGCGACGGGCCAGATGGGCATTCGCTGTGGCCCTCGTTCACCAACGTACCCAACGAATTTCTGGAGAGCTATTTCCCGCTGCGTATCGTTGAGTATTCGTCGATTCCGGATTCAGGCGGCGCCGGTCTGCATCGTGGCGGTAACGGCGTGTGTACGGGCTACGAGTTCCTGGCCGATGGCGAGATCTCGGTTCACGACGATCGCTGGCTGACGCATCCCTGGGGCGTGAACGGCGGGCAACCAGGCTCGCGCAGCAGCAAGCGTCTGGTGCGCAAGGACGGCACGATTGAGTGGCTGCCGGCCAAGTGCGATCGCGTCAAGGTATTTGAAGGCGACATCTTGTACTTCAACACGTGGGGCGGCGGCGGCTGGGGCGACCCGCTCAAGCGGCCCGCAGATCTGGTGGCGCTCGACTGCCGACGCGGTCTGGTCACTCGCGAGGGCGCACGACGCTATGGCGTCGTCATCAACGAAGATTTCAGCGTCGATGCTGCAGCCACCGAAGCGCTGCGCGCACGGATCGAGGCGCAACGCCCACCGCTACAACTGTTCGATCGCGGCGGCTCTGTCGAGGAGCTCCGCGCGCGCTGCAAGGAAGAAACACACCTTGACCCGCCCAAGCCGCCCGTCTTCACCAAGTGGATGAAAGCGGCCAGGGCCGGTCTCTGAAGGCCGCCATGAATTCAAGGTACGAGGAAGGCATTGTGAGCGGCGGGCCCGGGATTTTTGGCGGCCTCACCGGCCTGGGCGATTTGCTCACCCGCAATGCACGCGTGTCGCCCAAGAAGCTCGGGCTGGTGTTCGAGAACACCCGTCTTACGTGGGCTGAGGTCGACGAGCGCAGCTGCCGTTTCGCCAACTCCTTGCGCGCATTGGGCGTGCGTCGTGGCGACCGGGTCGGCATCTATGCGCGCAACAGCCATCAGTGGGTCGAAGCCTTATTCGCAATTACGAAGATCGGCGCAGTGGCGGTACCGGTGAACAGCCGATTGTCGCCGCCCGAAGCCGCGTACATTCTCAATGACGCCAATGCAGTCGGTCTGATTACCGCGCAGACGGAGCTGACGAACGCGCGTAAGGCGCAAGTCGAAGCGCGAAGCTGCCGGTTTATTATCGATATCGATGCTGGTGCATCCGATGTGTTCGGATATGAGGCCTTGCTCGCTCAGGCTGACGCAACCGAGCCGGAGCTCCAACCGCCGTTGGCCGCCGACGAGCCCGCGATGCTGCTCTATACCAGCGGCACCACGGGCTTCCCCAAAGGCGCCGTCTACACGCACGGCGGCACGCTGCTCGGCATGTTCGTGCACGTGCATGCGATCGGCAGTCGCAGCACTCATCGGGTAATGCTGCCATCGCCCCTGTATTCGGCCGCGGGCATCGCGGGGATCATTTGCTCGGTCTACGTGGGCTCGACAAGCGTGATCGTCAACTTCGAGGCGGAGACCGTGCTGCGTACTCTCGAGCGCGAGCGCATCACGTTTACCAATCTCGTGCCGACGACGATTCAGCGATTGCTGGCGCGGGAAGACTTCGAACGGTACGACTTGAGCTGTCTGAACACCATTCTTTACGGCGGCTCCCCGATGCCTGCACCGGTGCTGCGCGAGGCCAAGCGCCGGTTGCCGCGTTGTCGGTTCCGGCAGACTTTCGCGTCGACTGAGACAGGCGTCGCAGGCACGGTTCTCGAGCCGGAGGATCACGATCTGGCGCTCGAGAACCCCGCTTTCGAGCATCTACTGTTGTCCTGCGGCCGGCCGCAGACCGGAGTCGAAGTGGCAATCTTCGATTCGGAAGGACGCGAGCTTCCGCCCGGTGAGGTCGGCGAGATCGGCGTGCGCAGCGAGGCCAACATCCGCAGCTTCTGGCACAACCCGGACGCTACCGCCAAGGCAATCCGCGACGGCTGGGTGTTCACCGGCGACATGGCGCGTCGCGACGAGGACGGCTATTTTTATCTCGTCGATCGCAAGAACGACATGATCGTCACCGGCGCATACAACGTGTACCCCTCGGAAGTCGAGCGCGTGCTCCAGCAGCATCCGGCGGTATATGAGGTCGCAGTCATCGGTGTGCCGTCGGCTGAGTGGGGCGAATCGATCAAAGCGGTCGTCGTCCTCAAGACCGGCCAATCCGCGACGGCCGAAGAACTGATCCGCCACTGCGATGGTCACCTCGCCGGCTACAAGAAGCCGAAATCGATCGACTTCATCGACGTGCTGCCGCGTAACCTGACTGGCAAGATCCTGCGGCGGCAGTTGCGCGAATCCTATTGGCAGGATCAGAGCCGCAAGATCTGAGGGACCGGTCAACACAGGGCGTCGTCTCGCGACATTCCGGAGAAATCGATATGACTTTTCAGAATTTGTTCATCCCGCATGAGCGCCGCGAGGAAGAGGAGCGGTGGCTGGCGGAGGAAATCGAAGAACAGAAGAAGCGGTATGAAGAAATCGTGCGCGCGATGGACGCGCTCGAGCCAACGCGCGAGCGCTGGTATGCAGAATTTCTGCAACGTATTCAGACGCGCGGCTTCAACGTCGACGGAGACCAGCGCGTGAAGATCCCCCCTGAAGACATTCCGTTGCGACCCGACCGCCCACACAAGGTCGTGTACTGATCGCCGCAATCCATTTCACCAGTTTCAAGGTACAACGTCATGGCACGCCCCCACATCGAACCATTCTGCGATCGCGACGTTCCGTTCAAGCCGATGAAGCTCAAGGGCTTCGGTAGAGGCATGCACTACAAGATGCTGAGCCTCGACACTGACACCGGCGCCTGCACGATGACTGTGCAGCTTGACGGTGGCTACAAGCAGAAGCCGGGCTTCAGCTGGTCCGAACTGGAAGTGCTGGTGATGGAGGGCGAGCTGCAGATCGGCGACAAGACGGTTGGCAAAGGCCACTACTGGTTCTTTCCGGCCGGGTACTCACAACCGGCAATCGCGAGTGCGCGCGGCTGCCTGCTGCTGATGATGTACAACACCGGCGAGCCCAGCCTGGTCGAGTCCGATACGCATCATCCTCTGTGTCGCGTCGATCGTTACCACGAGACGGACGCCTACAACGATATCCCATGGGCGGTCGGCAACGTCACCAGACCGACGGTCGCCAGCGGCTGCCTGATCAAGTTGCTCAACTTCAATGATCGCACGCACGCGTTGACCTTTCTGTACTGCATGACCCCGCACTATTGGCAGGACAACATCTCGTACCATGACTGCGCAGAGGAGTCGTATCACCTCTGGGGTACGTCGTGGATCATGCAGTTCGGTGATGTGCCCACTGGCGGTTACTTCTGGCGCCCGGCCTACGTGAATCATGGCGCGTTCGCCAGTGAGCACGGCTGTATCGCGATCGGCCGCACGGATTCGAAGCTGTTCAATCACTTCCACTACAACCCATGGAGCACTGTTGAGGAAAATCAGATGCGCGCAGTAGCGCGCACGGCGCAGCGCGACCCGCATCTGTATCAATGGATAGTGCAACATGGACACAACCACCCGCACGGACCGGAGGACTTCGAGAAGACCATGCCGCGTGTGGGGGGCGTGCACAAGTCAGATGAGCCTGATCCGAAGAAGGCGTTCAGCCACAGTCATGGTGAGCACGGTCATCACCATCATGGCAATGATCATAGCCACGACCACGACCACGAGCACTGAGCGGCCAGGGGCGGCGAACTGCGCCCTCACTGATGCAGAACGAACGAAAGAGAGATAGAGAGAGCAAGTATGATGATCCAGGAACTGCACGTCTTACGCTGGCTGCATATTATTGCGATGGTGTACTGGCTTGGCGGCGAATGGGGCGTTTTTCAGACCTCCTTCAACGTCATCAATCGCAAACTGTCGCTGGAGGAGCGACGGCGCCATATGGAGACGGCCTACCGCATCGATATATTGGCGCGCACCGGCATCATCCTGCTGCTGCCACTTGGGTTGCACATGGGCTATCTATGGGGCGTGCAGCCGTGGGGCGGCGCGGCGCTCGTAGCCGTGTGGATTCTCACCGTCGCCTGGCTGATCCTGTGCTGGTCGGCCTTCGTCTATCGGGACACCGACAAGGGATTGCGACTGACGAAGATCGACGAAGCCATTCGCTTTGTCGTGATCCCGGTGCTATTCATCTCTGCGCTCGCCTCGCTGCTCGGGAACGGACCGTTCGCCGCGGAGCCCGGCCAGAAATGGTTCTCAGCCAAAGTGCTGGCCTATTCGCTGACGCTGGTGATCGGACTGAAGCTGCGCTTCATCATGCGGGAATGGACCGAGATGTTTCGCCTGCTCGCTGTGGGGCCGGACGCTGCGGTGGAGAGCCGCCTGGAGCGCTCGATCCGCTTCGGGCGCGGCATCGCCATTTTGTACTGGATACTGATCGGTACGACGGCGTTCTTCGGTGCAACCAAGCCGTTCTGATCGGGCAGCGTCGCTGCGTCGGTACGGCCACAATGAGCCGGCGTGCTGGAGCGATCCTCAGCCCACCGCCGGCCCTATGTGTTTCTTATCTGGAGCGCGCTGCTGCTCAACGCCGCGCTGGGTTTGCACCTGCCGCAGTGAGGATGTGAAGCCGAAAGTGATTGCCGAGATCTCTGCATGAAAAAACATCGAACCCTTCGTGGCACCATTCGTTACACCAGCGCGAAGCCAGAGCGGCTGGGCGAGGAGCGCGGCCGCGAGTACTTCATCATCACGGACCAGGCCGACGGCGTGCGTCTCGTGCACGCCCACTGCGAGATCGACGACGAGCCGAATGTGATTCGCGACGTCGTGATGGCGCTGGATGAACAGTGGCGCCCCATCGACTGCTCGGTACGCCTGACGGTAGGGGACAGGCATGAAGGCGTCGGGCTGATGCATTTCAGGCCCACTTACGCCGAATGCCAGACAGTCAATCAGCGTGATGGGCGCATCAGTCAGCGCATCGACACGTCCGAGCCCGTGCGCTGGCTGGGCTCCCATCCAATCTGCGGTGACGCACTTTGCCTGCGCATCTACGACCTGGCGGACGGACCTGGCAAGCGCTTTTTTCCGAACCTGATGCTGACCTCGCCAGATCACCGCGGCGCCACTGGACCGATGCTGTTCAGCTTGGGTTTCGGACTCGAGTTTGTCGGCCGTGACCGTGTCACGGTGCCCGCCGGCAGCTTCGATGCGCTGCACTTCCGCTATGTCGATACCGCCGGACAGTTGCCTGCGGAACATCCGCCGTACGATGTCTGGTGTACCGATGATGGGGACTACATCTTTTTGAAAGGCGGCGTTGGCGGCTATATGCAGACGCACTACGAGCTGGTCGAGCTGGTGCGCGATCGCTGACGGCTCACCGAAGCCTGCCTGGACGCACCGAGGTCCACCTACATGACCATCGAGGCGTTCATCATCAACTACGGCGTGCCCTCGCCGTGGCGGTTCGCAGCCGCGAGGGCACAGGAGACCTGAATGAATATGAGCAAGAGAACCGACACGCCAGCATACGACCTGCTGATAAAGAACGTTGGCGTGGTTCGTCCCAAGGGCGCAGTCGTGCACACAGCCGACATAGCAATCAAGGACGAGCGCATCGTCAAGGTGGCGCCCGCGATCGATGCGGCGCAGGCGAAGGAGGTGTACGACGGCCGCGGTCGCCTTGCCTTTCCGGGCGTGGTCGATGCGCACATGCACTCGGGCATTTATGCGCCGCTCGCCGAGGATGCTGTTTCCGAAAGCAGGGCGGCAGCCATGGGCGGCGTGACCAGCTCACTCAACTACTTCCGCACCGGTCAATACTATCTAAACAAGGGCGGCCCGTACCGAGAGTTCTTCCCGGAAGTGCTGGATATCTCCAAGGGGAAATTCCACGTCGATTATGGCTACCACCTGGCGCCCATGGACGCCAGGCACATCGCGGAGATCCCGATGCTGGTAGAAGAGTTCGGCGTCGCCAGCTTCAAGATCTTCATGTTCTACGGCAGTCACGGCCTGCACGGCAAGAGCAGCTCGCAGAAGGACTTCCTCATGATCGGCGAGGACGATCGCTACGATTACGGCCACTTCGAGTTCGTGATGCGTGGCGTGCAAGCCGCGCGCGAACGCATGCCCGACAAGGCAAGCCAGATCTCGCTATCCCTGCATTGCGAGACTGCCGAGGTGATGACCGCTTATACAAAGCTGGTCGAAAAGGACAAGTCACTGAAAGGTCTGCCCGCCTACCACGCTTCGCGCCCGCCGCATTCCGAAGGCCTGGCGGTCTTCATCGCATCGTATCTCGCCAACGAGACGGCGCTGCCGAACATCAATCTGCTGCACCTGACCTCTCGCAAGGCGGTGCAGGCGGCGCTGATGATGAGCGAGGTCTTTCCGCACATCGATTTCCGTCGCGAGGTGACGATCGGCCATCTGATGCTCGACATCGACTCGAAAGCCGCGGAACTCGCCAAGGTCAATCCGCCTATACGCCCGCGCGAAGATGTCGAATACCTGTGGGAGATGCTGCTCGAAAGCAAGCTGGACTGGGTGTGCAGCGACCATGCGTGCTGCCGTCACGAGGTGAAGACCCCGAAGGAGCATCGCGGTGATATCTGGATGGCGAAGAGCGGGTTCGGCGGCACCGAATACCTGCTGCCGGCGCTGGTCAGCGAAGGGAGTCGGCGCGGCATGAGCTACAACCACATGGCGCGCGTGACCAGCTGGAATCCAGCGCAGCGCTATGGTTTGAACCGCAAGGGCGACATCGCCGAAGGTTTCGATGCCGATATCGCAATCGTCGATCCAGCCGCGAGTTGGACGATTCGCGCCAGCGAATCGCCGTCCACGCAGGGCTACACGCCTTTTGAAGGATTGGAGATGTCGGCGCGCGTCGACGCCACCTTCCTGCGCGGCATGAAGATCTACGAGAACGGGCAGGTGCTCGGTGCGCCTCGCGGTCAGTACTTGCACCGGCCGGAATCTCGATGAGCATGCCGCATGCAGCGCGGCAGGTCTGGATCAGCGAAGTAGGCCCACGCGACGGACTGCAGAGCATCCGCACGATCCTGCCAACGGACGCGAAGAAAGCATGGATCACCGCCCTCGCGTCGGCCGGCGTGCCGGAGATCGAGGTCGGCTCCTTCGTGCCCGCCAGTGTGCTGCCGCAGCTGGCGGACACGGCAGAGCTCGTACGCCATGCGCGTGGCATCGCTGGCCTCACGGTGGCGGTACTCGTCCCCAATCTAAAGGGCGCTCAGCGCGCGATCGAGTGTGGCGCCCACAAGATCACGATTCCGCTATCGTGCAGCGAAACGCATAGCCTGAAAAACGTGCGGCGTACTCATGCGCAGATGCTCGATGAAGTTCGCGGCATAGCTGCGCTGATCAGCAGTCTGCCGCAGGAACAGCGGCCGCATTTCGAGGGCGGGCTGTCGACGGCGTTCGGGTGCACGCTGGAAGGCGTTGTGCCGGAGACGAAGGTCGTCGCGTTGGCCGAGGCGTTGATCGAGGCCGGTTGTGATGAGGTAGGTCTCTCCGATACCGCCGGCTATGCCAACCCGGCGCAGGTGCGCCGGCTCACGCGAGCAGTATGGTCCGCGGTGGGGGAAGATCGTCTTACCGGCATTCACCTGCACAATACTCGAGGGCTGGGCCTTGCCAACGCGCTGGCTGCGTTGGACGTCGGCCTGCGCACGCTCGATGCTTCGATGGGCGGTATCGGCGGCTGTCCGTTCGCACCGGGCGCGAGCGGCAACATCGTGACCGAGGATCTGGTATTCATGGTCGAGGCCATGGGGCTCCACACGGGCGTGGATCTCGAGCGACTGCTCCAAGCCCGGGCCGTGCTGCGCGAGGGTCTGCCGGATGAGTCGCTCTACGGCTTTGTGCCGGACGCCGGACTGCCGCTGGGCTTTCAGCCCAGCGCCGTTTCCTGACCCGACTTCGCGAATTTGACGATGGGGTCCGGCCTACAGGTAGAGGCCGGGCTCGCTTGCCAACCGCTTCTTCTTATATCCGATACACTCGCGACGCATTATCGCGCAGCAATTTGCGAAGCACTTCGGGTTTCAGGCCCAGCTTCTCGATGTCAACGCGCGTCTGTTCGAACGGCAGCACGGGGAAGTCGGTGCCGAAAAGGACCTTGTCCTGTCCATAGCTGTTGATGTACCTGACGAACGACTCGGGCCAGTAGATGGGCCGGTGCGCGTCGCACCCGATGTACACGTTCGCATGTTTCCAGGCCATCGCGATCATTTCGTCGGCCCATGGAATGCCCACGTGGATGCCGATCAGCTTGAGCTCGGGAAAGTCACAGGCCACTGCATCCAGCGTGATCGGCCGTCCGACACTGCGACGCGGATACCGGGCGTCGTACACCATCGATTGCCCGACCTGCAGCTGGATCGGTACGTCAAGCTCGACGCACTTGGCGTAAAAGGGGTAGTAGCGCGCGTGATCGGGCGCCAGTTCGAACCAGTGCGGGTAGGTGTGTGCGCCGATGAAACCGTACTCGCGAACCAGCATCTGAAGCTCTCGCACGCCATCCATACCCTCGGTCGGGTCGATCCCTGCAAGCCCAGAGAACCGCTCGGGGTATTTCTGCACGGCGTCCACAACCAGCCGGTATGGCACGTGGTAGCAAGCCGGGTGATAACTGACGCCCACCTTGGCGGCGATCAGAAACGAGCGTTCGATGCCAGCTGCATCCATGCGACTGATCATTTCCTCGAGACTGACGCCGTCGAACGTCGATTGGCCGACGTTCATCTTGTCGACGTAGAACTGCTTGCGAGGCGGGCGGTTGGCGAGAGCCTCGCTGGTCCAGATATTGACGACCGTATCGATCGCGCGGATGTTGTATGTCATGGCGAAGTTGACAGTGTGCACGATCCGTTCCATCCCGTCATTCGCCGCCTCCCATGGCCCGCGCCTGCCTGCAGCTACTGATTGCGACCCGGGATGCTGCGCGAGGTGAAGATGTTTCGGTCGTGTTTCAATCCGTTCGCATGTTGCATGTCGCGCCGTCGAGCAGAACGGGTGAAATATAGGTCCGGCGTGAGGCCCAGGCGCCGACAGAATGCGTGATTGCTGCGTGCGCCTCTGTGGGCGTTCAGTGGCAAGCATCTTGCAATCTCGAAGTCCAGCAACGGTTGCATCGGGCAGCCGTTGAGCAGAAACGTCGCAGGAACTGGCATGAAGGCATCGCAACGACCTCTGGATGGCGTTCGCGTTATTGAGTTCACACACATGGTTATGGGGCCTACGATCGGCCTGATCCTCGCCGATTTGGGTGCCGACGTGGTCAAGGTCGAGCCGCTCAAAGGTGACAATACGCGCCGGCTTCTCGGCTCCGGCGCTGGTTACTTCCCAATGTACAACCGCAACAAGCGCAGTGTGTGCATCGACACAAAGACGACCGCGGGTCGGGAAGCGATCGACCGGCTGCTCGCTGCATCCGACGTCTTCATCGAGAACTTCCGCCCGGGCGCCATGAGCGAAAGCGGCTGGGACTACGCCACGTTGTCCAAGAAGTACCCGCGCCTGATCTATTGCTCGGCGAAGGGCTTCCTGCAGGGGCCTTACGAGCATCGCACTGCTCTGGACGAAGTGGCGCAGATGATGGGCGGTCTGGCCTACATGACCGGGTTGCCTGGCAAGCCGATGCGTGCGGGCGCGTCAGTGATCGACGTGACTGGCGGAATGTTCGGCGTGATCGCAATTCTCGCAGCGCTGTGGCAACGTGAGCATACCGGCCTCGGCCAGGAAGTACGCGCCTCGCTGTACGAGACCTGCGTGTTCCTCGTTGGTCAGCACATGGCGCAGCTGGCAGTGACGGGCTCGCCCGCACCGCCGATGACGGTGCGGCGTTCCGCCTGGGCGATATACGATGTCTTCGATACGTGCGATGAGCAGCAGGTGTTCATCGGTGTGGTCACCGACTCTCAGTGGCGCAAGTTCTGCGAGGCCTTCGAGTTCCCCGAGTTTCTGGCAGACCGTTCACTAGCGGCGAATGGTGATCGTGTCATGCAGCGCGAGCGCATTATCGAGCCGATCCGAGCCAGGATACGTCGCTTCGGACAAGCTGAGCTCATGACCCGGCTCGAGAACATCGGTCTGCCGTTTGCACCGGTCGCGAGGCCGGAAGACCTTTTCGATGACCCACATCTGAACGCAGCGGGCGGTCTGGTCGGACTCAGGTTACCCTCTGGCCAGGAAACCCGATTGCCGGCCCTGCCAATTCAGATGCAGGGCGGGCGCTTCGACGTGCGCCACGACGTGCCGCGAGAATCCGAGCACGCCCGCGAGGTGCTGCGCCAGGCGGGATATTCGGACGCCGAGATCAACCGTCTCGCGACCGAGGGCGTCGTTCGATTGGAAGATATGCAGTGAGCAGGCCGAGCCCGCTCTTCGACAAGTTGTGGAGCCAGCACGTCGTCGCCGACGTCGATGGCGAGACGAGTCTGCTATACATCGATCGCGTGTTCCTGCACGAGCGTACGGGAGGCATCGCGCTGCAGACTCTGGAGCAGGATGGTCGGCGTGTGCGCTGTCCGGAGCGCGTCTTCTGTACAGTGGACCATATCGTCGACACTTTCCCGAACCGCAGCGACGAGACGCTCATGCCCGGCGGCAAGGCATTCATCCAGACGACTCGAGAGGCTGCTCGACGCGCGAGATTGCGGCTGTTCGACATAGACGACCCGGCGCAAGGCATCGTGCATGTGATATCGCCCGAGCAGGGCATCGTGTTGCCCGGCGCGACCGTGGTTTGCCCGGACAGCCACACGTGCACGCAGGGTGCGCTGGGCGCGCTCGCCTGGGGCATAGGATCTTCAGAGGCCGAACATGTGCTGGCCACGCAGACGTTGCTGGTGAAGCGGCCTCAGACCATGCGCATCGTCTTCAACGGCGTGCTCAGTGAAGGCGTTACCGCAAAGGATCTCATCCTGTGGCTGATCGCACGTTTGACGGCGGGCGGTGGTAGGGGCCACGCATTGGAGTTCGCTGGCGATGCAGTGCGCGCGCTGGACATCGAGGCGCGGCTGACCTTGTGCAACATGGCCGTTGAGTTCGCCGCATTCACCGGCATTGTGGCGCCGGACGATGTAACGTTCGAATATCTCGCGGGCCGTCCATACGCACCTCGCGGCGCCATGTGGGATGCAGCGCTCGAGCACTGGCGTACGCTGCGCAGCGACGATGATGCCGTGTTCGATCGTGAGTTTCATTTCGATGTATCCGCGCTCGGCCCCATGGTCACGTGGGGGGTGAATCCGCAGCATGCAGTGAGTATTGATGATGTCGTTCCCGCGCCCGCTAGCGACTCTGCCACACGTCAGGGGATGGAACGCGCTCTCACCTACATGGATCTGCAGCCTGGCCAGCGAATCGAAGGTACGCCGATCGATGCAGCGTTCATCGGCTCATGCACGAACAGCCGCTTGTCGGATCTGCGGGCTGCTGCCAGAGTTCTGCGCGGTCGCAAAGTCGCACAGGGCGTAAGAGCGATATGCGTGCCGGGCTCGATGACAGTCAAACGCGACGCCGAGGCCGAGGGGCTCGATCGCGTGTTCCTGGATGCTGGTTTCGAGTGGCGCGCCTCTGGCTGTTCCATGTGCTTCTACGCTGGTGGCGAGAGCTTCGGCCTGCGTGAGCGCGTCATAAGCACCACGAACCGGAACTTCGAGAGCCGCCAGGGTCCGCAAACTCGCACACATCTTGCGAGCCCCGTTACGGTGGCCGCCAGCGCTGTGACAGGCAGCATCACAGATCCTCGGCGTCTGCTGAGCGCGGTTTCATGAGAAAGTTCGTCGTTCATCGAGGCGTCGCCGCGCCACTGCTGCGCGCCAATATCGACACAGACGCGATCATTCCGTCGCGCGAAATGAAGCACGTCTCCAAGACCGGGCTGGCCGATGGCCTATTTGCCGGTTGGCGTTACCTCAATCCAGATACACGCACGCCTGATCCATCGTTCGTGCTGAATCACGAGGATTTTGCGAAAGCTTCCATCCTGATCGCCGGGGCGAACTTCGGCTGCGGCTCGTCACGCGAGCATGCAGTCTGGGCGCTTGCGGAATTCGGGATCCGGGCAATCATTGCCCCGAGCTTTGGCGCCATCTTCCAGAACAACTGTATCCGAAACGGCCTGCTGCCGGCCGTTCTGGATGAAGGATCGGTGCGTAGACTGGCTGATGTCGCTGATCGCGGCCCTTTGGTCGTGGATCTCGAGAGGTGTGTGATTGTCGCGCCAGACGGATCCGAATACCGCTTTGACATTGCACCGGGCGACCGTGAAATGCTGCTTCAAGGGATCGATGCTGTGGAGGCGACCTTGAGGCGCAAGGACCAGATCGAGGCCTTTGAGGCGCGCGATCGAGAGCGGCGGCCATGGATGCACCTGGGTAAAGGAGGGCCTCTTTCCTGATGGGAGCGCTGACTTGGAATCTCTGAACCACTCCTCCTGGAACAGCATCTTTCTGCTGGCGTTCCTCATCGGCGTGAGGCACGGTTTCGACGCCGATCATCTGGCGACCATCGACGGACTTACGCGCTGGGGTGTACAACGTCGCACCAAGCTGGCGGGCTGGTTCGGCAGCTTGTTCTCAGCTGGTCATGGAATGATCGTGATAGGTATCGCAGTCGTCGCCACATTGACTGCCAGTCAGTGGCGGGCGCCAGATGCGCTGTCGTTGTCCGGCGCATTCATCTCAATCGGCATCATGTTGCTGCTCGGCGTGATGAATCTCCACGCCGTACTCCGCACGCCAGCCCATCAAACAGTGGAACTTCGCGGATTGAAGGGCCGCTGGCTGGGACGGATTGTGCGTACCGAGCATCCGCTGCTGATCCTCGGCGTGGGCATGATGTTCGCGCTGTCCCTCGATACCGTAAGTCTAGCCGCGCTTTTCGCGCTTACGGCGCAGCGCTTCGACGGAGTGTCGGACGCCGTGCTTCTGGGTCTCGTATTCACATCGGGGATGTGGCTGGCAGATGGCACCAACGGTCTGTGGATCGCACGCCTTCTCCGCCGCGCCGATGCCACCGCGCTCATTGCGTCGCGTCTCCTTGGCGCGGCCGTGGGTGGACTGAGCCTGCTAGTCGCGGCTTTCGGGATCGCGAAGCTGGCGTTTCCCGCCGTCGACCGCTGGAGTGAAGGTCGCGAGCTGATGCTCGGGCTGGGGGTGGTGGTGCTGCCGACGGTGTTTTTCATCCTGGCCCAGCGCCTCGCGCGCTCTGAGTTGACCGCCTCGCGCACTGTAGATTGATCAATTGCAAGCCCTGGCGCTTGCTCATCCATCCCATGACATCCTCGATGACGGATGCAGCCATCCGTGCTCTCCCTGTACGCGTTCACCTGCGGATGGAAGTCCCTGCTCGTGCTGCTTTCCAGTTCCGCGTGTTTCATGGTGTTGCATCGTGGCGCACGAATGTTTCGGAGCGTTCGTTGCATGCACCCGACCACTATGGTCGCGCTGCGCGCTGCGCGCTGCGCGCTGCGCGCTGCGTCGGCGCCTCTTGGCGAAGCGAGGCAACGAAAATCTACGGAATCAAGCATGTGATCGGGCGCGCATCGCCATATTCAGCCCGCTCAGTTCTGTCAACCAGCTTCGCAAGCGATGCTCCACGTGAGATGGCAAGGTCTTTGCACAAGCTAAGTAGCGCTCGCGAGCGGGTGGTCTGCGATACCGCATGGAGCATGCGAAGTATCGACGCAGTCGCGATCCAGCACACTTCCGACGTACGCATGCGGCGACGTTTCGGGAAAGAGGGGGGAAGCATGAAGAAGGAATGCATGAACGAAATGCACGAATGCGAAGTGCACGAAAGAGGGGAGCACACGAGCATGACACGTAGTCAATGCTCAACCCAGGTTCGATCGTGAACACGAGCCCGATCGCGCACCCGGAAACCCGTCCGTTCTTTTGAGTTCCAAACTGCGAGCCTTGCGAATGAACAGTCGTGACAATCAAATCACTCGGCGTCAAGCGCTGTGCGCTTTGTCGTCCTCGATGGCGCTCCCGGTCGTCGCGGGCGCGACCGAAGCGACCAGGTTGGTTGCGCGCTCCCCGCTGGCGTTCAATGACCCCATCTGGAACCGCGAGATGGTCGCGCGCCTGGAAGCAGACGTTGCGCCAGGGAAGTTCGTTCATGGTTATCTGTCCGGAACCGTACATGGCGTACGCGACGGTGAAGCTGTACGGCCGCTGTTCGGATTCGAGACCTGGAGCTCGACTCGCGTCGTGCGACAGCCGGACCAGAGCTATCAACGGATGTGCCGCGAGCTGATTTTCTATCGCGACATCGAGACCGGGAAGCTGCTCGATGAGTGGACCAACGTCTATACAGGCGAGCGCGTAAAGGTCGTTGACGTTGCGAATGATCCGTACAACTTCATCATCAGCGAGTTTGTGCCCGAGCGGGTGAAGCACGGCAGCGAGAAGCCCGAGCAGAACACGCGGCGCAGGCCGCTGCTGCTGAAGTGGGGGATGATTGGCGATCGAACTGTCACGCTCGAGCGTGACGTGCATCTCTACTATCCCGCTGTGCTGACGCCTGACAAATGGCCGCGCGAATCGTCCGGATACATGAATCGCGTGTCCGAAATATTCCGATACGTGATCCGCCGCGAGGATATCGAGAATCCGGAGTTGACTCACATTCCGTACACCGGCGTGTGGGTTCGAGTGACGCCGTGGTTGCCGTGGATGCTGATGGATGGCGCGCCGGGCCATATCTTTTATACGGGAATGTTCACAACCGTGCGTGGGCTGGACGCGGTACCTGCGGATGTGGCGGAGCGTGTCAGGACTCGCTACCCGTTGTACCTGACCGCGCCTGAGGCCTGGCAGGAGCCAAGCGTGTCCAGCCTGGAGGACTACGCGAGGACACAGAAGCCGGCGCCGTCGAAGTCGACGAAGTAGCGCACGCTTCGTGTTGGTCTACGAAGCACTGGAAGGCTCCTTGCATCCGAGTACACCGAGTAGAAATCGCAGTGGATAGAAGTAAGTCAACGATCGATCGAGTAGCCGAGACTCGGAAGGCATCCTCGGCATCTGAGTCAATAGAGTCAACGGCGCCGCTGGCGCCAGGGGAGTCATATAAAATGATCAGTATTGTCTTGTCTCGCGCCGTGCGCTCCACCCTGGTCGGCGCGGCGCTTGGAGTCGCCGCAGTCCCGATGCTCTTGACGACGAGCACCGTCCAGGCTCAGGAGCGCTCGGCAAGAGCGGCAGGACTCGAGGAAGTTGTCGTGACGGCTCGCAAACGGGAGGAGTCGTTGCTCGAGACGCCACTCTCGATTCAGGCATTTTCGTCGGACGAGATCGCGTCCGCGAATCTTCGCAACCTCGAGGACGTTGCGGCTTTCTCCTCTGGAGTGTCTTTCGAGAAGCTCGGCAACTCTCAGGGCGGTCGCTACAACAGTGTAATTCGATTTCGCGGACTCGAGATGCTAGCGACCGGCCCCCTGACCCAGACAGGCGCGTTGTTTGTCGATGGCGTGCGCGTAATGGGCGGCGCCGGTTCGTTCGCGTTCAACGACGTCGAGCGCATCGAGATCATTCGCGGTCCCCAGGCCGCCTTCTTCGGACGCGGCACGTTCGGCGGCGCGATCAACTACGTTACGGCTGAACCATCATCGGACTTCAGCGGCCGGGTGACGGCCGAATACAGCCCGACGTTCGGTTCGAACGCGTACGGCCTCATGGTTCAGGGGCCGCTGACCGACTCTCTGTCGGCCCGGCTTTCGGCGTCGTCTCAGACCCGCGGCGCCATGTTCACGGCGACGGACGGCGGCAAGCTCGGCGAGGAAACGACCGACCAGGTGAACGCCATGCTTCTCTGGAAGCCCAGCGCGGACCTGAAGGTCAAGCTCAACTATGTGTACGGCGAAGACCACGATGGTCCGGCGGCCACGGGGTTCGTGTCGTACGACCTGGATGGCAACTGTCCGGTCGGCACGGAATATCCTGTGCAGACGACGAACGGGCCGCAAACCGGCGTCCTGACGCTGAATCTCCACTGCGGCGCGGTGCCCCTCGTTCGCGTGAGCAACAACACGTCTTTCTATACGGCGCCGACGTCGGCGGGACCGATCGACACGCGCAGCGTCGTCGACCATGTAAACGCGTTCGGCCTGCCGGCTACCGGAACGCCGCATCTCGAAGAGTTCGGACTGAAGTCCATCTATCAGCTCGTCAGCCTGTCCTCCTCCTATGACCTGAGCGACTCGCTGACGCTGTCGGGGCTTTTCGGCTACAACGAGCGGGCGGTGACGCAGATTCGCGATGACGACATGTTCGACGCGCTGGGACGCGTCACGAAGGCGTTTCTCAATCTGGAGGGGATCTCCGCCGAGCTGCGTCTGAACTACGACGCCGGCGGGCGGTGGCGCGGAATGCTCGGCGCCAGCTACACGTCCCAGGAAAGCTGGGGCGACTTCGACGGCGGCATCGTCGTGCTGACCAACGCCTTCGGCAGCCCGCTGCTGGGCTCGAACGGCGGCTCCGTCGACAACAACAAGATCGACAACCGCGGCGTCTTCGGCTCCATCGAGTTCGACGCCTTCGATTGGCTGACGCTTACCTTCGAAGGCCGCTACCAGATCGACGAGCTCGAGGCGACGACTGGCCAGTACCCCGGGCCCTACAGCACGGCGCCCAAGGAAGAGTACAAGGACTTCCTGCCGCGCGTGCTGGCGACGTTCAAGCCCTATGACGGCGGGACGTTCTACGCGAGCTATTCAGAGGGCGTCCTGCCGGGCCAGGTCAATGCGGCTTTCCGCGCGCTGACGCCGAACGAGAAGGTGATCGTCGAGGACATGATCCCGGGCCTCTCCACCCAGCTCGACGCGCAGACGCTGGATGCCTACGAGCTCGGCTGGAAACAGAACCTCGACAGCATCAACGCGTGGTTCTCGCTGTCCGCCTACTACATGGAGTGGTCCAACATCCCGGCGCCGGCGCAGGCCTCTTTCCAAAGCCCGGATCGGAACAGGGTCATTTCGCTATCTGTGAGCGTGCCTGGCGAGGCGGAAATCAGTGGCTTCGAGCTCGAGGCCCAGTGGTTCCCCGTGCCACAGCTCAATCTGCACGCGAGCGTGGGATATGCGGACGCAACCTACACCGATTTCCAGAGCTCGCGCTACAACAGGACTTTCAGCCTGCCTGCGGGTACGAACTACAAGGCGGACGACAATCGCCTGCCGCGCACGCCGAAGGAAACGGCTGCAGCATCGGCGACGTGGACCGCCGACTTGAACGCCGACTGGGAGTGGTATGTGCGCGGCGACGTTGTTTACACGGGCGACACCTTCACGGATGAGACGAACATGTCGTACGTGCCGGACTTCACGACCTTCAATGCCCGGTTCGGCATGACGCGGGTGAGCGATTCGTTCAAGGTCGAGCTGTTCTGCAGGAACTGCTTCGACAAGGAAGGATGGAGAACGGGCCGCCGCGGCGTTGATTACCGCGACATGGCGCCGCTGGGCAACGACTTCACTCACATCGGCGCCATTGTGGGCCCGATCGAGCCTCGCGAGTACGGCGTGCGGATGTCTTACGAGTTCTGAGGAGGAGTGGAAGTCATGTTTAGCAATGCGCTCGCGCGGCGCCACGACGCCACGCGCTACTTGCGAGCTTGTCTCGCGTTCGGCCTGTGTTGCGTCGTTTCGCTCAATGCGCTGGCGCAGTCTCCGGAGGGTGGGTCGCCTTGCGACCCACCCTCGGCCGGCACGCTGACTTACGAGGAGGTCGTCGCGAAGTACGCCGACGAGCACTCCAAGTTCGTCGTTCTGGAAGGCGCTGACGGCATCCGCGTGCACTACAAGGATCAGGGTTCCGGTCCGGCCGTCCTGCTGGTGCACAGCTCCGGTGGCGACCTCATGGACTGGGACGGCTGGGTCAAGGTTCTGAGCAAGAGCTATCGCGTCGTGCGCTTCGATCTGCCGGCCTTCGGACTGACGGGCCCGGTGCCGAGCGGC
>NZ_DASWVW010000032.1:0-43135 GCF_036406195.1 Steroidobacter sp. | reverse complement strand
GTTGGTGACCAGGTGCGAAACCAGGTTGCCATCGCCCTCCTTGGCGGCGGTCATCGCCTGCGTCATGGTCTGCTCGTCGACCAGGCCGTCCTGGATCAACCGCTGGGGCAGTCCCTGCAGCACCAGGCGCTGTTGGATTATCGAGACGTTCTCAGCCATTGAATGCGTGCCGATGGTTAACGCGTTCCGCCACGAGGCGGGCATGGAGCCGTCCGCCCGGAGGGGCGGTATTTGTCAAATTGCCCGGATGGTCTCATATCCGGCGTCCGGGACTGCGTGACATATCTCACAGCCGGTGCCTGAACGGACGGGGCCGGTGTTGGCGAAGATACCGGACTCACCTCGGGCAGGGCAGCAGCGCTGCCCTGCTACAGATATAGGCGAACTCAGCGGCACTCCGAGGGCGCCCACTTGGGAGGCAGGGTGCCGACCACGTCGGTGCTGAAGTACAGGCCACGGCCCGAGGCAGTGGCGGTGGTCTGCGAAGTGCACGCCCACTCCAGCGTTCCGTTCATCGCGCTGGTGAGCGGCTGGCCATTCACCGATGGCGTCAGCACCAGGGTCTTGCCCTCCGCTTCGAGCGGCAGGCCATTGGTGCCATCCGCAGCAAACGTCGTGACCACGACACCGCCCTCCTGGATATCAACGCTCTGCACGTACTTGGTCCGCGTGCTGTCGAGGTTCCACGAGGCGATGGCGCTGGTGATGCCGGATTCGAAATTGGCCTGGTACGACTCGCTCACGTGCATTTTCGCCGCAGTGGCGCCGAGCACACCTTCGGAAATCTTGGCGCGGATGGTGTAGTCCTGATACGCCGGCACGGCCAGCGCGGCGAGGATGCCGATGATGGCCACCACGATCATCAGCTCGATCAGGGTAAACCCTTTGGTTTGACGCATGAACCCCTTGTCTTGGCGCATGTGAAATCACCTGTTGTGGGAATTTTACGCCAAAAAAAGGGGGCGACCAGCGCCCCCCTTTTTCCTTGTCAGCGCGAGGCCAACTTTCCTCGAAGGATCAACGGCACTCGGAGGGGGCCCACTTGGCCTTCACGCCCGCGGTCGACAACGCAGTGCCCACCAGGTTGCGGTTGCTGGCGGTCGTGTTGGTCTCCGACACGCAGGCCCAGTCGATCGCACCGACGGAATCGGTGCCCAGCGCCGCGCCATTCACGTTCGGGATGAACTGCAACTGCTTGCCGTCCATGTCGTTGATCGGCAGACCATTGTTGGCGTTGGCTTCGAACGTGACGGTGATGACGCCGTTGGAGTTGTCGATCACGACGTTCTCGACGTACTTGCTGGCGGTCACGCCGTTGGCAACTTCATTGTTCCAGGCATCGGCAGCCGCCGCGACGCCCGCCAGGCTGTCCGTCTGGAAGGCTTCGCTCACCGAGGCTTTGGCCGACGACGCGGCGATGATGCCTTCGGACACCTTCGAGCGGATGGTGTAGTCCTGATAGGCGGGCAGCGCGATCGCCGCCAGGATGCCGATGATCGCCACAACGATCATCAATTCAATCAGGGTGAAACCCTTTTGCGACTTCGACATTTTTGATCTCTCCTCGGTAGAACAAATTCAAGCTGCGACAAAGGCGTCGGCATTGCCGGAACAGCAAGTGGCGTGCCAAGACTTCGGGCACGTGTAAGTTACTGTTTAATCGAGATCTAATCTGAGAATCGGGTCTCGTTATGACAAGCGGCCGAAAGTGGCCATGAGCAGGCGGTGGCAGTAACTGACAATTCGCGTCATTCGCTGACGTCGTTCGCAGACGTAGCTTCCGGGCGAATGACCTTGTAGAGCTTGGCGTACGTTGCCATCCGGACCTGGTCGCTGCCGGGCATGCGCATCGGAAGTTTCACTGTGAAGAGCAGCTGGTACTGCGGCGGTACGGAGCCGGGGGCGGTGAGCAGCAGCGTCTTCGCCAGATCTCCGCCGTAGACACCATAGCGGAAATTGCCGGCCTCCGTGACAGTCAGCTTGACTGGTCGCACCAGCACGTACTTCACGTACGGGGCTTCAGCGGGCAACTGTTCGGCCGGCAGCGATAGCAGGCGCAGCGCTTCATCCGCCTTGTCGAACTGTTGCGCGGTCAGCAGGAAGTTGTTGGCTATCACGGAGCAGTCGCTGAAGTAGCGGATGTAGTGGCCGGCATTCGTGTCGGCCAGTACCACGCCCGGATCCTTCGAGCAGTGTTCCCGCAATGGCTTGAACATTGGATGCAGTGCTGCGAACCACGGATCGCCGCTCTTTGGCGCGGGCGCGACCAGCTGCAGGCGAATGGTCGGCGCGTAAGCCAGTACCAGCGCCAGCGAGGCGAGCAGCAATGTGCGCTTGGCGTGTTCAGGCCAACGCTCGGCCCACTCCTGCACGAGGACCAGCCAGGGCAGGTACAGCGCAAACGTGCCGAAGTAATGCATGCGTATCTGGGTGGCCATGAGTGCCAGTCCGAATACGCACCAGGCCCAGAAGAGCAGCCGTGGGCTGGTGCGCTCCCGCCAGGCCCGCAACACGCAAAAAGCGAACGCCAGTGGTGCAGCGAGGACCAGCACGGTGTAGAACATGCTGAGCATGCGAATGCCGTCCTGGCTCAGCACCTGCAGCGGCGAGCGCATTTCCTGGATCTGGTCAAGCATGCCGAGCGTGCCATTGACGAACGATCGAGCATGGATGATCTGGCCGATCAGCGGAGCCAGCAGCGCCGTGGCGATCAGGATCATCAATCCCATGTTGCGGCGAGTCGGCGCCAGGCGCGACAGCAGCACTGTGACCAGCCCTGCGCAGCTGACGATGTAGAGGTGGAACCAGGAAAGCAGGTAGAACTCGAAGCGCCCTTGCCGGAACGGCTCGGACGGCAACAGCACGGCCAATGTCGTGAGGACCAGCGCGGCGGCGAAAGCGACGCTCGGACGAAGAGGCGATTGCTTGCCCTGCAGCCACAGCAGCAGCGCGGTTCCCAGAAATGGCAGCAACAGAACGAACAGCGCGTTATGCACTGCCAGGGCGACGCCAAAAATGCTGCCAAGTACGGCTCCGGATGCGCTGCTCGGAGATCGGAACCACCTGAGACCTGCGGCAAGCGACGCGAGTACGAAGATGTGCTCCACGTAGTGGTGATCGATCTTGCCGAAGCCATAGGTCAGCTGAGTGCTGGGCCCGAGCGCCATGCACAGCCCGGCGAGCACCGTCGCCCAGGTGCCCAAGCCCGCTGCGCGAGCCACCAGCATCGTCAGGCCGGCGCCGATCAAAGTCGCGGCGACCGGAATCCATAGCAGGATCATCAACGGATCGTCGCCGATGCCGAGATTCGAAGCCGCGCGCACGATCCTGGCCATCGCGTAGTCGTAACCCCAAGGCCAGACCAGCAGGCTGCCTTCGGGCGCGTGGATCTTGGGATCGAACTCGTAGAACGCGGATGGATCCTTCACCGCATCGAGGATGCGGACAGCGTGATAGAAACCATCGTTGCCGAATGGGAAGTACTCCTCGCCGATGTGGGCCGCAGGGCGCGTCAGCGCGCCGGACAGCGCGGCAACACCACCGACCACCAGCCAAAGCAACAACGTAGTCAGGCGAGCTTTTGCGATCATGCGAGTCCTTGAAGCGCGGGTGTCGGCAGACGCGTCTTTGGTGTGATCACCACCCGCGGGCCGCGCGCAGAATAGCCTCACGAGAGCTGTGCAGACAGTGCGTTCTCTCTCACTCGCCCTATGCAGATCGAGCCGAGGAGCTCACGTAGTGGGTTCGCGTTCGATCTTGTTCAGCTTCGCGTATGCAACCCCCGAAACCATGGGCAGAGCAATCTTGCTCAGCACCGAGGCGGGCTGCGCTGAGCGTCAGAGTGCAGACGCAGACCGCGACCAGGCCGACAGCCATCCAGATCGCGATCGGGATCCAGCGAGTAGTTGATTGCATCGCTCGGCGTCAGGGCTTGCGAGCCACCAGCAGCAGGTTCTTGCCGAACCAGTGTCCGGTCAGCAGATCGAGCGCGAGACTCAGCGGCAATACCGCGCGATCGTATAGCTTCAACGCCGTGCGGTTCACGTTGCCGGAGTCGTTGCCCAACAGCTTGAAAGCAAGCGTGGCGGGAAAACCGAGCGAATCGACATACCAGACGCGGTCGACTGCAAAGCCGGCAGCTTCAGCCGCCTTGCGCAGCGCTTGCTTGCGATAGCGTCGAACGTGGCCAACCTTCGCATCCATGCTGGTGTAGAGCACCGGAAAGGCTGGCACGTAGATCAACAGCCTGCCGCCGGATGTGAGCTTCGAGTGCAGCGCGCGCAGTGCGCCTGCGTCGTCCTCGATGTGCTCCAGCACGTTGAGCGAATAAATGTAGTCGAACCCTGCATCGGGCAGATCGTGCGGCGTGCCGGTGACGCGCAGACCTCGGGCCCGCAATGTTTGTTGCAATGACAGGTCGGGTTCGAGAGCGACGATGTCCAAGCCGTGATCGCGCAGCGGGATCGCGAACTGGCCGCTGCCGGCGCCGAAATCCAGCACCCTTGCCTTGGATGGCGCGTATTTGCGCACGGTGTCGAGCAGGAAGCGGTTGTAGTTCACCGCCTCCTGCATCACTTCCAGGTTGTCGACGCCCGTGTACGCCTGCTGTTGCATGTCGATCATCCGGCGCTGCCTGGGCGAAGCCGCGAATACAGCCACTTGCTGCTGAGCAGATAGTTGAACGCGAAACCACCCACCGCACCGATCGCCAGAGGAACCACCGGCACTTGCGAGATCCCTGGCAGGAGCATCAGGCAGACGCCGAAGATGCCGAGGTTGATCAACGCGCCGCCGCCCTGGATGGCGGTATAAAGAAACGCTTCGGTCGATCGGCTGGGCAGGCCACGACTGGCGAACGTGTGCCGGCGATTCAACGCCCAGGTCACGAGCACCGCGGTAAGAAATGACGGAACTCGTGCCTGCCAGGGTGACCACTGAGCGTACAGCGTAAGCCCGGTAAGGATGACGGCCTCGACGACGAAGCCAGCACCGCCTACCACAAGAAAGCTCAACACCTCGTGCAACGTGGGTTGCCGGCGCGCGCTCGGCACCATCGACGATGCAGTGTCGGCTTTGGCGTTCATGAGGATCGACGCCGCTCTCGAAATGTCGGTCCCTGCAGCCCGAGGTAGTGCAGCCGCTTGATCTCGCGGCGGCTGAGCGTCACCGTGTCCAGGATCAGTCCTGCGACGAAACTCACCGCAGCCAGGATCATTGTGCCCACGGCCAGCACCGCCGTCGGCAGGCGCGGCACCAGGCCGGTCTCGATAAAGGTTGCGACCACCGGCCAGCCAAGCAACAAAGACGTGGCGAACAGTACGAACGCCACCAGCGAGAAGAACTGCATCGGCCGCTCTTCCCTCACCAGATAGACGATGGTGCGCAGGATCCGAAAGCCGTCGCGGAAGGTATTGAGCTTGCTCTTGGACCCTGGCGGACGATCCCGATAGAGCGTCTGAATCTCCGCCAACGGCAAACGCAGTTCCAGCGCGTGCACGGTCAACTCCGTTTCCGTTTCGAAGCCGCTGGCAAGCGCAGGGAACGATTTCACGAAGCGGCGCGAGAACACGCGGTAGCCGGACAGCATGTCTCGCAGGCGATTGCCGAAAATCGCCGCGACAGTGCCGGTCAGCAGCTTGTTGCCGAACACGTGACCCGGGCGGAATGCGGCGGACGAGACCGGCACGCGAGCGCCGTTGACCATGTCGAGCGAATTGGAAAGCAGCGTGTCGACCATGACTGCCGCGCTCGCGGCATCGTAAGTGCCATCGCCGTCGACGAGCACGTACGCTTCGGCTTCGATGTCGGCGAACATGCGGCGAACGACATTGCCCTTGCCTTGAAACGTCTCGGTGCGAACGATGGCGCCGGCGCTGGCGGCGCGGGCCTTGGTCTCATCGGTCGAGTTGTTATCGTAGACGTAGATCGTTGCGGTGGGCAATGCCGCCGCGAAATCCTTGACCACGCCTTCGATCGCTTCGGCCTCGTTGTAACAAGGAATCAGCACTGCGATTCGCGGCGCCAACGCGGCGATATTCGCGGCGGCGGTCCGCTGCGTTACATCGGGCGACACTGTTGCGGGCGTGGATGTCATGGCCGCGGAGCGCGCTGTTCACTCGATGCCGAGCTTCTTGATCCGATACCGCAACGACCGGAACGTCATCCCGAGCAGTTGCGCCGCCTTGGTCTTGTTGTAACGCGTCTGTTCCAGAGCGCGCACGATGGCGTCGCGTTCGATGTCTTCCAGCGCATCGCCCAGCCGCTCGCCGGGTGCGACGCTGTTCGGAATCGGGACATCGGTGGCTGCCACTTTGGGCCGCAACTGCAGATCGCCCAGGTCGATCACACCGTTCACGCATAGCGTGGCGGCGCGCTCGAGCACGTTTTCCAGTTCGCGCACATTGCCGGGAAAGTGATATTCGCGCAGCGCCTTCGATGCCGCTTCAGTGATGCGCAACGAGCGGTTGCCGATCTGCCGGCCGAGGCGGCTGATGATGGCATCGACCAGCTCATCGATGTCTTCCAGGCGCTCGCGCAGCGGCGGCACGCGAATCTCGATGACGTTCACGCGATAGAACAAGTCCTCGCGGAATTTGCCTTCAGCGACCAGCGCGGCAAGGTTCTTGTGCGTCGCCGACAGAATGCGCACATCGATCGGCTGCTCACGCGAATCGCCCACGGGCCGCACGCTTTTCTCCTGGATGACGCGCAACAACTTCACCTGCATGTGCAACGGCAGGTCGGCGATTTCGTCCAGGAACAGCGTACCGCCCTCGGCGGATTGAATGAGGCCCTGCTTGTCGGACACCGCGCCGGTGAAACTGCCCTTGCGATGGCCGAACAGCTCGCTTTCCATCAACTCATTGGGAATGGCGCCGCAGTTCACGGGCACGAACGGCCCCTCGCGACGCGGTCCCGCTTCGTGAATCAAGTGCGCGACCAGTTCCTTGCCCGTGCCCGATTCGCCGTAGATGTGCACTGGCGCCTGGCTGCGAGCGACGCGCTCGATCATTTCGCGCAACTGCTCCATGGTTCGCGAGCGGCCGAGCAGTTTTACCTGCGGCAACTGCATCGTGCTCTCGATGGATTCGCCCAGCTTGAGAGTGGCGCCAATCAGCTTGCGCAACGCAGCCACGTCCAGCGGCTTGGAAATGAAATCGAACGCGCCGAGTTTGAGCGCGCGCACCGCCGTCTCGACATTGCCGTGCGCGGTGATGACAGCGACCGGTGTTTGCGGCTTGTGGGTCTGGATCCACTCGACCAGGCCGAGGCCATCGCCATCCGGCAGGCGCATGTCGGTGAGACAAAGATCGAAAGGATTGGCGCGCAGCTCGCGCGTGGCTGCGGCAATCGTGTCGGCCGTGGTCACTTCGAGGTTCATTCTCTCGAGCGTGATACCCAGCAGCTCGCGGATGTCGGGCTCGTCGTCCACGACGAGCGCGCGGGGCTTCTTCACTGTGTTTCCCAACGTTGTGGATCGGCGAACACGAGACGAAAAATACTACCACCCCCCTGACGGGGCTCATAAATCAACACAGCGCGGTTGCACTGGGCCAATTCCCTGGCGATGAACAGTCCGAGTCCGGTGCCGCCTTTGCCGGCCGTGAAAAACGGCTCGAAAATGCGCTCGGCATCGGGCTGCGGAATGCCGGGGCCGCGATCCAGCACCTCCAGCATGGGCCGGTCCGAGGTGGCGATGCGGCCGGTGCGGATCTCGATCGCGTCATTGGAATCGAAGTTGCGGCCGTACTTCAGTGCGTTCTCGCACAAATTCCACATAAGCTGATGCAGGTGGGACGGATCGACCCGCACATCCAGCTCCGGGGCCGAGGTGGTGATGTACAGCTTGGTGGCGTCGATCTGCGCGGTCTGCCGGAATTCGCCCACGAAGTCTTCCAGCCAGCCGTTGAGCTCGATGCGCTCCTGGCGCGTCGAGTCGCGCCGCGACAGCTGTAGGATGTTGTTGATGATGGAGCTGACCCGCTCGCCGTTCTTGGTGACGATGTCGGTCAGGCGCCGCTCCTGCGGCGTGAGGTGCGGAGCCTCGGCCAGGAGCTGCGCGGCATGGCTCATCGCGCCCACCGGATTGCGAATCTCGTGAGCGATGCTGGCGCTCAGGCGCCCGAGTGCGGCGAGCTTCGACTGCTGCACGCGCTCGGCGATGAGCGTGGTGTCTTCGAGGAAGATCAGTGTCGGTCCGCCACCGCCGCCGCTGCGCAAGGACACGAAGTGCGGCTGCACGAGGCTGCTGCCATCCCAAGTCATCAGCGACAGCGAGCTCAGCTGCCAGTCATAAGAGTGACGACGCCAGGTATCCAGCAGATAGAGCAGCCGCGGCGACACATCGCCGAGCGGCGTCCCCGCCGCCACCGGATTCCCATGCAGCATCGATGCGGCCGACTCGTTGATCAGCCGAATCACGTCCTGGTCATCCACGACCAGAATACTCTCACGCAGGTGCTGCACGATGAATTGATTGAGCTCGGCCAGGTTGGCCACATCGACTTCGCGCTGGCGCACGCGCTCTTCGCTTTCACGCAAGTTGCGAGCCAGCGGCGCCACGCCCAAGGTGACGATGAACATCAACGCGCCAACGATGCCGGCGGAGGCGAAATCCCCCGAGCTGGTGCCGGAGGCCAGCGTCGCGAAGGCTTGCTGTAACAAAAGCGCGATGGCCGCGACGGCAGCGAACATCAGCGCGAGTCGTTGCCCCACGACAAAGCTCGCCGCACCGATAGGCAGCACCAGCAGCGCGCCGAGGCCACTGTTCATGCCACCGCTCGAATAGGTGAGCAGCGAGATCGCGAGCACGTCGACGCCGACATTGAACGCCGTCTGCACCAGGCGATCCGGCCAGCGCCGCTTCAAGCTTTGTATCGAGAGCGCCGCGAACAGGAAGTACGCGACGCTGGTGATGATGAACAGTTCCGGCTGCGTCCGCCCGACCAGCCGCGGACTGAGCGTCCAGAACAGCACCATCAACAGCAACGGGACCAGCAAGCGAAACAGATTGACCAGCGCCAGCACGCGCCAGGCGAGCTCGGTCGAGGAACCCCAGGGCGGCGCATGCGCGGATTGCGGCTCCGAGCCCGGCGAGGACGGCTCCGCGGACTGCGTCTGAGACGCAGCATCGCGCGATGATTCCAACGCCGGTTCAGCTGCTTTCAACGAGGGCACTTCGATATTTCCTGCGTTCGCCTTTGCATCGAGGCCGAATTCCTCCAGAATACGCGGCCTTTGACCGTCGTTATTTTAGACTGTCGCTTTTTACCCAGAGCCGGATTCAGCCAGCCCCATGAACCTGCACGAATACCAGTCCAAAGAATTGTTTGCCAGTTACGGTATCCCGGTCCCGAAAGGTCTTGTCGCTGCCACGGGCAGCGAGGCGGCCGAGGCTGCTCGCCAGCTCGGCGGATCGAAATGGGTCGTCAAGGCACAGGTCCACGCCGGTGGCCGCGGCAAGGCCGGCGGCGTCAAGCTGGTTGATTCCCCGGAAGCGGCGGATAAGGCGGCCGAGGCCATGATCGGCCAGCGCCTGGTCACGCACCAGACCGGCCCCGAGGGCCTGCCGATTCGCCAAGTGTACGTCGAACAGGGCTCGAAGATCGCGCGCGAGCTGTACTTGAGCCTGGTGCTCAACCGTGACAAGGGCCACATCGCCTTCATCGCGTCCGCCGCCGGCGGCATGGACATCGAGGAAGTCGCGGAGCACACGCCGGAGAAGATCATTCGCGTGGACATCCATCCGGCGACCGGCCTGCAGCCCTCGCATGCCCGCGCGCTCGCCTATGGCCTGGAGCTCGAAGGCGATCAGATCGCCGAGTTCGGCAAGCTGGCGCAAGCGCTGTACAAGCTGTACCTGGAAAAGGACTGCAGCCTGCTCGAGGTCAATCCGCTGATCGTCACCGGCGAAGGCAAGCTCGTGGCGCTCGATGCCAAGATCAACATCGAGGACAACGCGCTGTTCCGTCAGAAGGAGCTCGCCAGGTGGCGCGATACCAGCCAGGAAGACGCGATGGAGCGTGCCGCCGCCGAGCACGAGCTGAACTACGTGTCGCTCGACGGCGATATCGCGTGCATGGTGAACGGCGCCGGCCTCGCCATGGCGACCATGGACTTGATCCAGTTGCACGGCGGCTCGCCGGCCAACTTCCTCGACGTGGGCGGCGGCGCGACGCGCGAGCGCGTCACCGAAGCGTTCAACCTGATTCTTTCGAACAAGAACGTGCGCGCCATTCTGGTGAACATCTTCGGCGGCATCGTCCGCTGCGACATGATCGCCGAAGGCATCATTCATGCGGTGAAGGACGTGGGCGTGAGCGTGCCGGTAGTGGTGCGCATCGAAGGCACGAACGCGGAGCTGGGCCGTAAGATCCTGGCCGACAGCGGGTTGGCGATCACGCCGGCCAGCGACCTGACGGACGCGGCCAAGAAAGTGGTCGCCGCCGCCAAAGGCTGACCGCCGAGCGCTTACGTACAACCGCCAACAGATATCAGCACTACCATGTCAATCCTCGTCAACAAGAACACGCGCGTGATCTGCCAGGGCTTTACCGGCAAGCAGGGCACGTTTCATTCCGAGCAATGCATTGCTTACGGCACCAAGCTGGTCGGCGGTGTCACGCCGGGCCGCGGCGGCGAAAAACATCTGAACCTGCCGGTGTTCAACACTACGCGCGAAGCGGTGCGTGAAACCGGTGCGACCGTCAGCATGATCTACGTGCCGGCGCCGTTTGCGGCCGATGCGATCATCGAAGCGGCCGACGCCGGCATCGAGCTCATCGTGTGCATCACCGAAGGCATTCCGGTGAACGACATGGTGAAGGTGAAGGCCTCGCTGGCCTCTTACGGCAGCCTGCTGATCGGCCCGAATTGCCCCGGCATCATCACGCCGGGCGAGTGCAAGATCGGCATCATGCCGGGCTTCATCCACAAGCCGGGCAAGGTCGGCATCGTGTCGCGCTCCGGCACGCTGACCTACGAAGCGGTGTTCCAGACCACCAACGCCAAGCTCGGCCAGAGCACCTGCGTCGGCATCGGCGGCGACCCGGTGCGCGGCATGAACTTCATCGACGTGCTGGCGCGCTTCGAGGAAGACCCGAAGACCGAAGGCATCATCATGGTGGGCGAGATCGGCGGTGCCGATGAAGAGGCGGCTGCCGAGTTCATTCGCGAGAATGTTTCCAAGCCGGTGGTCGCATACATCGCCGGCGTGACCGCGCCTCCGGGCAAGCGCATGGGCCACGCTGGCGCCATCGTTTCCGGCGGCAAGGGCACGGCCGCGGACAAGTTCGCGGCGCTGGAACGCGCCGGTGTGCGCACCGTGAAGAGCCCGGCCGATCTCGGCAAGGCGATCACGGAGCAGCTGAGCAAGGCCGGCCGCAAGAGCAAGGTCGTGTCGTTGCCTGCCAAGAAGCCGGCCGCCAAGGCGGCTCCGGCCGCGAAGAAGCCCGTTGGCAAGAAGCCCGTTGGCAAGAAGCCGGTGAAGGCCGCCGCTGCCGCGAAGAAGGGGCCGGCCACCAAGAAGGCCGCGGCCAAGAAGGCGCCCGCAAAGAAGGCACCCGTAAAGAAGGCTGCCGGCAAGCAGGCTCCGGCGAAAAAGGCGCCGGCCAAGAAGGCCCCGGCTCGCAAGAAGTAACCCAAGTCATGCTCACGGCGGCTGCCTGGCCGCCGTGAGCGCCCAATCGTCGATTCCTCCCCGCCGATTGATCTTTTCCGCAAGCGCTATCATCCGGCCATGTCCGCCTCTCTCCGCATCGCGCTCGCCCAGCTCAACCTGTTCGTCGGCGATGTCGCTGGCAACGCGCAGCGAGTGATCGATGTCGCCGCGCAGGCGCGGGACGATATTCGTGCCGACCTGGTCTTGTTTCCCGAGCTGGGCCTGAGCGGGTATCCGCCGGAAGACCTGTTGTTTCACAACGGCCTGCGGCGGCAGGTGAAGACCGCGCTCGACCGGGTCCGCACTGAAACCAGCGGTATTACAGTTGTCGCGGGCTATCCCGAGTATGCCGAGGAAGGCATCTACAACGCTGCGGCAGTGCTGCGAGACGGTGCGATGGTGGCCAACTATCGCAAGCAGGAGCTGCCGAACTACAGCGTCTTCGACGAGAAGCGCTATTTCGAACACGGCCGCGATACCTGCATCTTCGAGCTGAAAGGTATCCGCATCGCGTTGCTGATCTGCGAAGACATCTGGGAGCCGAATCCCGCTCGCGCCGCCAAGGCCAATGGCGCGCAGCTCATCGTCGTCATCAACGGCTCGCCTTATTCGATGCTCTATCAGGAACGGCGCGAAGCTGTGGTGCGTGCGCGCGTGAAAGATACGGGCTTGCCGGTTGTTTATGTGAATCTGCTCGGCGGCCAGGACGAGTTGGTGTTCGACGGCGGATCGTTCGTGATGAACGCCAGCGGCGAAGTGACTCAGCGTGTCACGGCGTTCGTCGAGGGCTTGTTTGCTGTCGACGTGGACCTGGTCGATGGCCGCGCAGTCCCGCGCCCGGGACATATCGAGCCGCCTTTGTCGGAAGAGGCGAGCGTGTACAACGCACTTGTGCTCGGTGTGCGCGACTACGTCAACAAACATCGGTTTCCCGGTATCGTGCTGGGATTGTCTGGTGGCATCGATTCGGCGCTGACGCTGGCGATCGCGGTTGACGCGCTCGGGGCCGAGCGCGTGCATGCCGTGATGATGCCGTCGCGCTATACGTCCCAATGGAGTCTCGATGATGCCGCGGCCGAGGCGAAAATCCTGGGCGTTCGCTACGACGTGATTTCCATCGAGGGCATGTTTGCCGCGGCGCTCGACGCGCTCAAGGATGTTTTCGCGGGTCGCCAGGCGGACACCACGGAGGAAAACATCCAGGCCCGCAGCCGTGGCCTGTTGCTGATGGCGATTTCGAACAAGACCGGCCGGATGGTCCTGACCACGGGCAACAAGAGCGAAATGGCCGTGGGCTACGCCACCTTATACGGCGACATGGCCGGCGGCTTCGCGCCCATCAAAGACTGCAGCAAGATGCTGGTGTACAGGCTGGCGCGGTACCGCAACTCGATCGGGCGCGTGATCCCTGAGCGCGTCATCGAGCGGCCGCCGTCGGCGGAGTTGCGTCACGACCAGAAAGACTCGGATTCACTGCCCGAGTACGAAGTGCTCGACGCCATTCTCGAGCTGTTCATCGAAGACAATCTGTCAGTGGACGAGATCGCCGCGCGCGGCTTCGATCGTGCCACGGTGGGCCGCGTGCTCGAGATGGTGAAGCGCAACGAATACAAGCGCCGCCAGGCTCCGCCGGGCGTGAGGATCAGCGACCGCGCGTTCGGTCGCGACTGGCGCTACCCGATCACGTCGGGCTACAAGGCCAGGGAAAGCGGTTAGCGTTGGCGGTTAGTGGTTGGTTCACCGCTAACCGCCAGCCACTTTCTCTCACCAGAACTTCCACCAGTGATCTTTCTTGTCTTCCGGCTCGGCCTGCGGCTGGTTCAGGCTGGCATAGTTCTCGGCCAGTACTTTCTCGGTGTCCGCGGCGAGGTCGTTCATTCCCAGGCGGCGGTATGACTCGGCCATGATGAGCAGGGCCTGGCGAATCTGCGGCGAGCCGTCGTAGTTCTCGATGGTGTACTTGGCGCGGTTGATGGCGCCCACATAGGCACCGCGCTCCAGGTAATGGCCGGCCACGTAGACCTCGTACGCCGCAAGGCGGTTGCGCAGGAAGATCATGCGCTGGCGAGCATCCTCGGCGTATTCGCTGTTCGGGAAACGCTCCACCAGGGTCTGGAAGGACTGGAACGACTTGCGGGCGTCGATGGGCGGCCGCTGCGACAGGTCGGCCTTGAACCAGCGTTCCAGGAAGTTCGGGTTGCGCTCGAACTGCACCAGGCCCTTGATGTAGTAGGCGTAATCGACGCGCGGATGGGCCGGATTCTCGCGGATGAACTGGTCCGCCTGGTCGATGGCCGCTTCCGGCTCGCGGTTCTTGTAGTAGGCGTACATCAGGTCCAGCTGCCCCTGGCGGGCGGCGTTGGTGAACGGAAAGCGCGCCTCGAGCTGCTCGTAGTACTGCGTGGCGTCGCGATAATTGCCGTTATCCGAGGCCCGCTTGGCCATCTCGTACAGGCGGTCGGCGTTGCCGATCTGCTCGCGTGATTTGTTGCCGCAGCCGGAAAGGTTCAGCGCCAGCAGCGCTGCCGTGGTCAGGAAGAGGATCCGCATGCGAGAATTCAGGCCCTTTGCAAGCGATTCTAGTACTCGTGCCCGGCGGTTGACCGCCGTGGCCGGGGGACAGATCTTAATGTCTTACCGCCGCCGCGGGGGACAGTTTTAGCCACCGTGGCGGGACAGATTTTGAATCTGTCCCCTTTTTCGCTCATTAGTTCCTTCCAGAATGCCCCAAGCCGTCCATCACCAGCTGACCGTTCCGTTCGATCACGCCGGCCAGCGCCTCGACCAGGTGCTGGCGGAGCTGCTCGAGGGCTATTCCCGGACCCGCATCAAGGAGTGGATCGATGCCGGCCAGGTGCTGGTGAACGGGGCGCAGCTACGCCCCAAGGACAAGGTGCTGGGCGGCGAGCACGTCGAGATCCGGGCCACCCTGCCCGATGCCGTGAACGTCGAGCCCGAGCAGATCGCCCTGAACATCGTCTACCAGGACCCGCACGTGCTGGTGATCAACAAGCCCGCCGGGCTGGTCGTTCATCCAGGCGCCGGCAACGCCGCCGGCACGTTGCAGAATGCGCTGCTGCATTTCGACGCCAACCTGGCGCAGGTGCCGCGGGCAGGCATCGTCCACCGGCTGGATAAGGACACCAGCGGCCTGATGGTCGTGGCTCGTACCATCGAAGCGCATACGGCGTTGGTTCGTGCCATCGAGGCGCGAGAAGTCGAACGCGAATACGAGGCCGTTTGCGTTGGCGTCATGACCGGCGGAGGGATGGTCGATGCGCCGATAGGTCGTCATCCGGTGGATCGATTGAAGATGGCGGTCCGGGAAGATGGCCGTGACGCCGTCACGCACTATCGCGTCGTGCAACGCTTTCGCGGTCACACGCATGTGAGGCTCAAGCTCGAATCGGGGCGCACGCACCAGATTCGCGTGCACATGATGCACATCCACTATCCATTGGTGGGCGATCGGGTCTACGGCGGACGCATGTTGCTTCCCAAAGGGGCCGCGCCTGAGTTGATCGAAGCATTGCGCGGCTTCAAACGCCAGGCTTTGCATGCGGCTCGCCTGGCTTTCGAGCATCCGATAACCGGCAAGCCGGTGGAGAACGAAGCAGCGCTGCCTGCCGACATGCAGGAGCTGCTGGCCGTGTTGGCGCGTGATGCGGCGTCGGCCCGAAAGAGCTGACATGCCCGAGTGGCTCACACCTGATTGGCCAGCTCCGCCGCGCGTCAAAGCGGCGGCGACACTGCGCACGGGTGGAGTGAGCAAAGGGCCGTTTGCGAGCCTCAATCTCGGCACTCATGTTGGTGATGATCCCGCCGCGGTGGCCGAGAATCGTCGCTTGCTCGCGGCCGCGCTCGAGCTACCAAGCGAGCCCACGTGGCTGAATCAGGTTCATGGCGTCAATGTCGTTACCGCTGTTGCCGGTCCGCGTTCCGCGGAACCGCCGACGGCCGACGCGTCTTTCGCGACGGGCCCGGGCGCGGTTTGCGTCGTCATGACCGCCGATTGTTTGCCCGTTCTGTTTTGCGATCGACAGGGCACTGGCGTTGCCGCGGCACATGCCGGTTGGCGTGGGCTCGCAGGTGGCGTCCTGGGTGAGACCATTCGAGCGCTGGATGTGCCGCCGGATCAGTTGATGGCTTGGCTCGGGCCCGCCATCGAGCAGGAAGCATTCGAAGTCGGCGAGGAAGTGCGCGAACGATTCCTGAAGCTCGGTGCCGACAATGCCGCGGCGTTCCAGAGCAACGCGCGTGGACGTTGGCAGGCGGATTTGTATCAATTGGCTCGCAATGAGCTGGCGAGGCTGGGTGTCACTGCGGTCTACGGCGGCGGCTACCGGTGCTGTGCCGATAACAAACGTTTCTTTTCGTATCGTCGCGAGAGCCGCACGGGCCGTATGGCAACGCTCGTGTGGCTCGACCGATAGGCGCCGCCACAGATGGCCCGGCTTCATGGACGGCCCATTCGTGACTATTGACACGCATGCTACGCTGACCTGCATACCAACAGAGCCAACCGTTAGCGCCGCCGCGATTGCCTGCTGACCAGGCACTCGAGCGGCGACGAATCCCTGAAGACATGCATCTGCTCAGCTGGATTGTTCTATTCACGGCCCTCGGCGGCATGCTGAGCGCGTTGGCCGCCTCGCTGTTCCTGGCCGTCTCGGACCAGGTCCGGACGCGCGTGCTGCCGCATCTGGTGAGCTTTGCGACCGGCGCGTTGTTGAGCGCGGCGCTGCTCGGCCTGCTGCCGCATGCCATCCAATCGGCTGGCATCTCCCGGACGCACGAGATCGGGCTGACCTTGCTGGCCGGGCTGCTGCTGTTCTTCGTGCTGGAAAAGATGGTGCTATGGCGGCACTGCCATGAGGACGTGTGCGAAGTGCACCTGAACCCGGAGCCGCACGCGCACAGCCATGCTCCTATCCATGCGCATGCGCTGCACGTGCATGCCGGCCACAACCATCATCATGCTCACAAGCACGAGCGCGGCCGCGACCATGCCTCCGCCATGCTGATCCTGATCGGCGATGGCTTCCACAACGTGTTGGACGGCGTGCTGATCGCCGCCGCCTTCATGACCGATGTGCACCTGGGCGTGGTGACGGCCATCGCGGTGTGCGCGCACGAGATCCCGCAGGAGGTCGGCGACCTGGCCATTCTGCTCAACGGCGGCATGGGCCGGCTGAAGGCCCTCACGCTCAACCTGCTCACCAGCATCACCTCGGTGCTGGGCGGCGTGGCGGCCTACTTCGCCATGGCGCAGGTCCAGGGAGTGCTGCCCTACGTCATTGCCATCGCGGCATCGAGCTTTCTCTACATTGCGGTCGCCGACCTGATCCCGGGCTTGCACCGCAAGGTCGATCCGGGCTCGGGGGCCTGGCAGCTGGGGTTCATCGTGCTGGGCGTGGCGGTGATCTCCATCAGCCATAGCCTGGCGCACTAGCCCGGCGGCCGGCCGGAACCGCCCCGGCGAGCGTCGCGTCTATCGCCGGTAGCCCGGATCGCTTTCGGTTCGGAAAAGCGGTTGAATTTTCCTACCTTTCACCCCAGATCGCTGGCAAGTAACGGCGCCTGCCCCAAGTTGCGCCGGGGGAAGAATTCACATGCGAATGGACAAATTCACCAGCAAATTCCAGCAGGCGCTGGCCGATGCCCAGTCCCTGGCCGTGGGCCGTGACAACCAGTACATCGACCCGGCGCACGTGCTCGTAGCGCTGCTCGACCAGCAGGGCGGTACCGTGCGCCACTTGCTCGACAAGGCGGGCGTCAAGGTCAACCTGCTGCGTTCGCAGCTGGGCGAGGCGCTGGATCGGCTGCCCAAGGTCGAAGGCAACGCCGGCGAAGTGCACATATCCAACGATCTTGGCCGCCTGTTGAACGTGATGGACAAGCTCGCGCAGAAGCGCGACGACCAGTTCATCGCCAGCGAGCTGTTCGTGCTGGCCGCGCTCGAGGACAAAGGCCAGATCGGCACGCTGCTGCGAAATGCCGGCGCCGTGAAAGGCTCCATCGAGCAGGCGATCGACGACATGCGCGGCGGCGAGAAAGTGAACGACGCCAACGCCGAAGAGAGCCGCCAGGCGCTGGAGAAGTACACGGTCGATCTGACCGAGCGCGCCGAGCAGGGCAAGCTCGATCCGGTGATCGGCCGCGACGACGAGATCCGCCGCACCGTGCAGGTGCTGCAGCGGCGAACCAAGAACAATCCGGTGCTGATCGGCGAGCCCGGTGTCGGCAAGACCGCCATCGTCGAGGGCCTGGCGCAGCGTATCGTCAATGGCGAAGTGCCCGAAGGGTTGCGCGGCAAGCGCATCCTCGCGCTCGACATGGGCGCGTTGATCGCGGGTGCGAAATTCCGTGGTGAGTTCGAGGAGCGGCTGAAGGCCGTGCTCAACGATCTCGCCAAGCAGGAAGGCCGCGTCATCCTGTTTATCGATGAGTTGCACACCATGGTTGGCGCCGGCAAAGCCGAAGGCGCCATGGATGCAGGCAACATGCTCAAGCCCGCGCTGGCGCGCGGCGAGCTGCATTGCGTGGGCGCCACCACGCTGGATGAATATCGCAAGTACATCGAGAAGGACGCCGCGTTGGAGCGCCGTTTCCAGAAGGTGCTCGTGAACGAACCTTCGGTGGAGGACACCATCGCCATTCTGCGTGGCTTGAAGGAGCGTTACGAAGTTCACCACGGCGTGGAGATCACCGATCCGGCCATCGTCGCCGCCGCCACGCTGTCCCATCGTTACATCACCGATCGTCAGCTGCCGGACAAGGCCATCGACCTGATCGACGAGGCCGGTTCGCGCATCCGCATGGAGATCGATTCCAAGCCCGAGGTCATGGACCGCCTCGAGCGTCGCATCATCCAGCTGAAGATCGAGCGCGAGGCGCTGAAGAAAGAAACCGACGAGGCTTCCAAGAAGCGCCTGAGCGCGCTGGAGGAGCAGCTCGCCACGTTGGAAAAGGAATATTCCGATCTGGAGGAAGTGTGGAAGGCCGAGAAAGCCTCGGTGCAAAGCGCTGCCGGTATCAAGGAAGAGCTGGAACGCACCAAGACCGAGCTCGAGACGGCGCGCCGCGCGCAGGACCTGGCGCGCATGTCCGAGCTTGCCTATGGCCGCATTCCCGAGCTGGAGCGCCGGCTCGCGCAGGCCACGGCCGCCGAGCAGCAGCAGGAGCAGAACAAGCTGCTGCGAAACAAGGTGACCGACGAGGAGATCGCCGATGTCGTGTCCAAGTGGACCGGCATTCCCGTCTCCAAGATGCTCGAAGGCGAGAAAGAAAAGCTGCTGCGTATGGAAGAACAGCTGGGCAAGCGGGTCGTCGGCCAGGCCGAGGCGGTGTCCGCGGTATCCGATGCGATCCGCCGCTCGCGTGCCGGGCTGTCCGACCCCAACCGGCCCAACGGCTCGTTCCTGTTCCTCGGCCCGACCGGCGTCGGCAAGACCGAGTTGAGCAAGGCGCTGGCCGAGTTCCTGTTCGACACCGAAGAGGCCATGGTCCGCATCGACATGTCGGAGTTCATGGAGAAACACTCCGTGGCCCGGCTCATCGGCGCCCCTCCGGGCTATGTCGGCTACGAGGAGGGTGGCTATCTCACCGAAGCGGTGCGCCGCCGGCCGTATTCGGTGTTGCTGCTGGACGAAGTGGAGAAGGCGCATCCGGACGTGTTCAACGTCCTGTTGCAGGTCCTGGACGATGGCCGCCTCACCGACGGCCAGGGGCGCACGGTCGATTTCCGTAACACCGTCATCATCATGACGTCGAACCTAGGCTCGCACGTCATCCAGGAGCTCAGCGGCGAGGCCAACTACGCCAAGATGAAGAGCGCCGTGCTGGAGATCGTGCAGCAGCACTTCCGGCCCGAGTTCATCAACCGTGTCGACGACCTGGTGGTGTTCCATCCGCTCGGCCGCAATCAGCTGCGCGCCATCGTGGACATTCAGCTGGGCTATCTGCGGCGCCGGCTCCGCGATCGGGATATCGAGCTGGTGCTGGATGAAGCGGCCACCGATCGGCTGGCCGAAGCCGGCTTCGATCCCGTGTATGGCGCTCGTCCGTTGAAGCGCGCCATTCAGCAGCAGCTGGAGAACCCGCTGGCTCAGCGGATTCTGCGCGGCGAGTTCGGTCCTGGCTCGCGGGTGCTCGTCACCGTCGAGGATGGTGAGCTGGCGTTCAAGAAGGGATGAGCGGCGCAGCGGCCCCGAACAAAGGTTGACTGTTCAGCGGCCCGCTGCCGTTCATCGCCCACAGGCAGGTGGGCAACTTGAAGAATCGGCGTTCGCCACTATGATGCGGCGACGCCGGCGCCGCCGAAGATTTCTGGACGAGAATAACCATGCCGTTTTACGAATACGAATGCAGTAACTGCAAGTTCTACGTCGAGGCCCTGCAAAAGATTTCCGATGAGCCGCTGCGCGAGTGCCCCAGCTGCAAGAAGAAGACGCTGAAGAAGCTGGTGTCCGCGCCGGTGTTCCGCCTGAAGGGTTCGGGCTGGTACGAGACCGACTTCAAGTCCGAGGGTGAGGACAAGCGCAATCTCGCCGACCGCGAGGAGCCGGCCGAGAAGTCCGAGGACAAGTCGAGCGACACCAAGAGCGACAGCGCCGCCGACAAGGGCAAGGAAAAGAAAGTCGAATCCAAGCCGGTGGTGAAGACCGGCACGGGCAAGCAGGCGCCGGGCAAGACCGCCCCGACCAAGGCCGCTGCGGCCAGGGGCAAGAAGCCGACCGCCAAAGCGCCGGCCAAGCGTCCGCCCGCTCGCAAACCCGCCCCGGCCAAGAAAAAGGCCAAGCGGCGGTAATCCAAGACAATCCTCCCGCTGCCAGGCCTGCCTCAGGACGACCCTGAAGCAGGTATTGGTCCTATGCGGCGCCAGAGGACGAGCCCCGTCACTCGTCCCCCCGCTGCCATGAAAATCCCTGCCATCCGCGGCCACTCCAATGGCGGCGGGCGCTTGCTTGCGCCGCCTCGGGGGGCTCCGTAACATCGCGCGCTCCCTACGTTCCGAGCCTTTTCCATGCGCTCCCATTATTGCGGCCACGTCAACGAATCCCTCATCGGCAAGGAAGTCAGCGTTGCTGGCTGGGTGCATCGCCGTCGCGACCATGGCGGCGTGATCTTCGTCGATCTGCGCGACCGCGAAGGCCTGCTGCAGATCGTGTTCGATCCGGATGCCAGGGATGTGTTCGCCGATGCCGAGCGGCTGCGCAGCGAGTTCTGCATTCGTATCAAGGGCCTGGTCCGGGCGCGCCCGGCGGGCACGGCCAACGCAACCCTGGCGTCTGGCCAGGTGGAGCTGCTGGCGCGCGAGCTGGAGATCCTGAGCCGCTCGGAGACTCCGCCGTTCCATCACGACGAGCCGGTCAACGAAGAGTTGCGATTGAAGTATCGCTATCTCGATCTGCGTCGCGACGTGATGCAGAAGCGCATCCGCCTGCGTCACCAGGTGACGCGCGCCATGCGCCAGTATCTCGACGACAACGGCTTCATCGACATCGAAACGCCGATGCTCACCAAGGCCACGCCGGAGGGCGCTCGCGACTATCTGGTGCCGAGCCGCACCCATCCCGGCCAGTTCTTCGCGCTGCCCCAGTCGCCGCAGCTGTTCAAGCAGCTGCTGATGATGGCCGGCTACGATCGTTACTACCAGATCGTGCGTTGCTTCCGCGACGAGGACCTGCGCGCCGAGCGGCAGCCGGAGTTCACGCAGCTCGATATCGAAACGTCGTTCCTGAGCGAAGAGCAGATCATGCAGCTCACGGAAGCGCTGATTCGTCACATCTTCAAGGTGGTGCTGGACGATGAGCTGCCGAACCCGTTCCCGCGCATGACCTACGCCGAAGCCATGCGTCGTTTCGCGTCGGACAAGCCGGACCTGCGAATTCCGCTGGAGCTGGTCGATGTGGCCGACCTGGTGAAAGGCTCGGAGTTCAAGGTGTTCTCCGGTCCGGCGGCGAACCCGGATGGCCGGGTGGTTGCGCTACGCGTGCCGGAAGGCGGCGCCAGGCTGTCACGCAAGGAGATCGACGAATACACAGCCTTCGTCGGCCGCTATGGCGCGAAGGGTCTCGCGTACGTGAAGGTCAACGAGAAGGCCAAGGGCCGCGATGGCCTGCAGTCGCCCATTCTGAAGTTCCTCAGCGACGACGCGGTCAACGGCATCATGTCGCGTACGGGCGCCCAGGATGGCGACCTGATTTTCTTCGGCGCGGACACGGCCAAGGTGGTGAACGACGCCATCGGCGCGCTGCGCATCAAGGTGGGTCACGACCTGAAGCTGACCAAGACCGGCTGGCACCCGCTGTGGGTGGTCGACTTCCCCATGTTCGAGTGGGACCCGGACACCAAGCGCTGGTCGGCGCTGCATCACCCTTTCACCGCGCCTCGCATGGAGGATGCGGCGGCATTGCGGGCCGATCCGAAGAATGCCCTGTCGAAGGGCTATGACATGGTGCTCAACGGTTCGGAAATCGGCGGCGGTTCGGTGCGTATCCACCGCCAGGAAATGCAGTCCACCGTGTTCGACCTGCTCGGCATCTCGCCGGAGGAAGCTCAGATCAAGTTCGGCTTCCTGCTCGAAGCGCTCAAGTTCGGCCCGCCGCCGCACGGCGGCATCGCGTTCGGACTGGACCGCATCGTGATGTTCATGGCGGGCACTGACAGCATCCGCGACGTGATTGCGTTCCCCAAGACACAGACCGCAGCGGACTTGATGACCAGTGCTCCGACGGCAGTCAGCGAAGAGCAGCTCAAGGAGCTGCACATTCGCGTGAAGCTGCCGGTGAAGGCCGAGGGCTGATCGACTGGATTTTCTTGCGTCGAGTCGATGCCGAGGGGCGGCTGCCTGACGCGGTCGCCGAGGCGTGAGACGCCCGGCTTGGAGGAGGGATGCGGCGCGCTCAGGATGTGAGCGCGCCGGCTACCGGTTCAATTGTCGTTAGAGCGGACGCCGCCAGGTCATGTTGCTGGTGTCCGATTGAGCCTTCAACAGCTCCAGGGACTCGGACTGCACAGTCACCGTTTCAGACCGGACTTCGCTGCCGGTTCCGGCGGCCACCAGGCCAGTGCCCACCACGGTGGAAATCACGCCAGCGGCGACGATCGAGAGAAGGTAATAGGCTTTCATGTCAGTACCGTCCGGTGTCTACGGTTAAGCCAGAGTGAGCAGGGGGCGACGACCGCCGACCGTACCGTCCGCCAGGAGCGGGCGACGACCTCCGACCGTGCCGTCCGCCAGGAGCGGGCGACGACCACCGACCGTGCCATCCGCCAGGAGTGGGCGCCGACCACCGACCGTGCCGTCCGCCAGAAGCGGGCGACGGCCACCGACCGTGCCATCCGCCAGGAGCGGACGCCGACCACCTACCGTGCCGTCCACCAGCAGCGAATTCGTGCTGTCCGTCAGGAGGGGCCGCCGGCCACCGACCGTGCCATCCGCCAATGCGACATTACCCAGGAGACCACAGGACACTGCTGCGAACGCCGCGATTACTTTGCTACGCATATCAACGTTTCCCTAGGAAAGATGTGTTAGGCAAGTCGGTCAACGCTTCAATAATAGACATAAGCGACAGTCGATTGTGACCCCCATCACACCCCAATACTCGCCTTATGTTAGATGGATTGCAAATTCAGGGTATTGCTTAGGCGGCGGCGGGGTGCGAATTTTACGTAATCATCACGGCAGACTGCGAAAGTGGAAACCGGCACACGCCAGGAAACAAATATCTAAGGAACAATCGCTGCCGTCCGACTGTGGTGGGTGCGCGCGCCGCATTTGCTGTCGCACTTGCACAATCGAGCTACGACGTTGGTAGTTGCCCGTTGCTGGTCGCGCCTGACGGGCCGACGAAGATCGGAAGTGTCCGGATAACGGTCCCAAAGAGGGTCCATGAAACCTGATGGGCTATGACAGCTTCGCGAGCCGTAAATGAGCGGCACCTGCGCATAGGGCGAGCGCTCGAAGAGGCCACGCCGCTGCTGCCGCAGGATCGCGCTGCGTTTCTGCGGAAACGGCTTGACGATCCGGGGGAGCTCGAAGAGGCTCTCGGGCTGCTCTCTGTCTATCCGGATGGCATCGCGACCGGTCCCATCTCGCGCGCGGTCGGCACGGCTTTCTTGCGTTCCACCCAGGCTCGCCGGCAGAGCCTGCTCGGCCAGGTCATCGCCGAGCGCTACAGAATCGTTTCCATTCTCGGCCATGGCGGCTCCGGCACCGTGTATCTCGCCGAGCGCGCCGACAAACAATATTCGGCGCAGGTCGCGGTCAAGATCATCGATGAAGGTGCCGCCGCCTCGTTCGGCCAGCGATTCCGTGCCGAGCGCCAGATCCTCGCGAGCCTGAATCACGCGAACATCGCCCGGCTGCTGGATGCGGGCGAGACCGAAGATCATCAGCCGTACCTGGTCATGGAGTACATCCACGGCGATCCCGTGGATCAGTACTGCGACCAGCAACAGCTGGACCTGCGCGCGCGGCTCGAGTTGTTTTTACAAATCTGCCAGGCGGTGCAGTACGCGCACCAGAACCTGATCGTCCATCGCGACATCAAGCCGGCCAACATCCTGGTCACCGGCGAGGGTCTGCCCAAGCTGCTCGACTTCGGCATCGCCAAGCTGCTGGACGCCAGCGATATCACCAAATCGTCCGAGCTGACGCGCATGAACGATCGCCTGCTCACGCCCGAGTATGCGAGCCCCGAGCAGATTCTGGGCAGGCCAGTCACCACGGCCAGCGACGTTTATTCGCTAGGCGTCGTGCTCTACCAGTTGCTCACCGGTCTACGTCCCTACACGTTGTCGTCCTCGGCCGCGAGCCAACTGGAGCTGGAGCGCTCGATCTGCGTCACCGATCCATTGCGTCCCAGTGCGGCCGTGCATGCGGCACGAAATTCGGAGCCGGCGAACGACGATCCTTCCATTGGCGTGCTGGCCACTGCTCGCGACACCACGCCCGAGAAGCTGGAGCGCAGTCTCGCCGGCGATCTCGATGCCATCATCATGCGCGCGCTTCGCAAGGAGCCGCAGCATCGTTACAGCTCGATCGACCAGTTCATTGGCGACATTCGTCATTTCCTCGCCAACGAGCCGGTGCAGGCGCGGCAGGGCAATTGGGCGTACTACACCTCGCGCTTCATCCGGCGCAATCGCTTGGCCGTTGCGGCCGGCACCACGGTGGCGGCGCTGATCGTGGCGTCATTGATCACCGTGTCCATCCAACGCGCTGCGGTCGAGGACGCGCTGGCGCTGGCGATGGAAAAACAAAAAACATCCGAACGCGTATCCGCATACCTTCGTGACATCTTCGCGGCTGCCAACCCCTATGTGAATTTTGGCCGGGAGCTTACGGCGCGGGAGTTGTTGGATCAGGCGAGTCGCGTGATCGAGACCGACGAAGACCTGCAGAAAGAACCCAATGTGAAAGCGGCGATCTACGAAAGCATGGGCATTTCGTATCGCCGCCTCGGCGTGCCGAATGAAGCCGTCGTGAAGCTCGAGGCTGCGCTGCGGATACGCCGCGAGCTCAGTCCGGAAGCGCACCCCGCAGTCGTATCCAACCTCATCGAGCTGGCCGTCGCCCAGCGCGATGCCGGTCAGGCTCAACAATCCGACCGTCACTTCACCGAGGCGCAGGAAATGATGGCGAGCCTCGGCGATGTCGATCCCGAGGCCAAAGCGAAAGTGCTGGTCGAGATCGGCCGGCTCGAAACCAGCCGTAGCCGCCCCGCGGAAGCGCTGCGTGCGTTCACTGCCGCATTGGAGCTCATGCGCAGTGTGAAAGGCCCGCGCGATCCCGAAGTGGGCAGCATCCTCAGCGAGCTTGCAAACATCTATACCTGGATGGATCACGACATCGCTCGCGCCGAAGCAGTCGCTCGGCAGGCGGTCGATATCTATCAATCGGTGGATGTGCTGCATCCCGATCGCGTGAAAGGCGATTTCATCCTGGCGGAAACATTGCTCTATCAGGGCAAGCTCGCGGAGGCGGCTCCCATCTACGAGCGGACGCTGACGGCGCAGCGAATCCTGTTCAAGGAGAACGCTGCGGTTGCGGAAACCATGTCGTCGCTGGCGCAAGTGCGCATGGCCCAAGGCGATGCCACGGCAGCGGAGCGTCTCGTGCGTGAAGCTCTGATGATTCACCACAATGCTCACAGCACGGCCTACGCGAAGATCGGCTTTCTGCAAACGCTGCTTGGCACACTGCTCTTGCAGCAGTCCAGGTTTGCCGAAGCCGAACCTGTCCTGCGCGAGGCGCTGGATCTGTTCTCAAAGAGCTTGCCGCCCGACCACCAATACGTAGCGTCGGCGGAGCATTACCTGGGTGAGTCGCTCGCGGGCACCGGCAACTACGCGGACGCCGAAGCGCACTTCACCGCCGCCGCGGGCCGCTGGACGCGTACCAAAGCTCCCGAATGGCGTGCGGCGAGATCCGCAAGCGCTCTTGGCGAAGTGCTGTACAAGGAAGGCAGAGTTCAGGAAGCCGAGAGCAAACTCGTCGACAGCTATCGCATTCTCGCCACCGCCGAAGGCGTCGACCCCGCTACCCGCGAGGCCGCTCGCGAACGCGTCGTTCGTTTCTATAAAGAGACCCGCCAAAAAGAAAAACTCGAAGCGCTCATGCGGGAATTCCATCCCGCCGTGACCGGAAACGCGACCGCCGATCGATTGCTCTGAGCGGGCGGGAAGCCCTGCCTATTTGGCCCGGCGCCGGGTTGGCGCTATAAATATACAAAACAAGAACCAAGGGGGCGTCATGAACCATCCGCTGGCGGTGTACACCGTGATCTACGTGGCGATTCTGTTCGTCACGGTGTCCATCTGGGGAGGGAAGATCGGCGAGGCGACCGGAGACTACCGGGTGCTGCTGCTGGCCCTGGGCATATTCGCGCTCAAGCTGGCGATCGACGACTATCTGCACTTCCAGAACGTCAAGAAGAAAAGCGGCGAGAGCCAGCTGCATTTCGATCTGAATCTCAGTTTGCTGGTCTATCTGCTGCTTGCCGTCAGCATCGCAATGGCGGCCACCGAGCGCGGTGAGGCGGCAGCTATCTCGTTTGCCCTGGTGTTCGCTACGGGCATGCTGTGGCTGTGTATGTCGGGGTTCGAGGGCGAGGAAAAGGGGCGTCGGATAGGTTGGCTCATCGTGAATGGCGTTTCGATGGGGATTCTATTGGCCGTAGCCTTCGGATGGCCCCCGCAAAGCGATGCCTACTCGGTTTCGTCGCGTTGGCTCGCTGCTCTGGTCGGGGTGTTCGTCGCTGATTTCTTCTACTTTGGGACGTTGAGACGCCTGGCCGAGCTTCATGGGCGAGAAGACCAGGCGCCGCCCGCCACTATCGGCCGCACGCCAGCGACGACAACGGGAGTGCCGCCAGTAGAGCCGGCGGTGGCCGTACCAGCAAAAGCGGGGGTGAAGGAGGCGTCTGCGCCGCCGCCGCCAAAAAAGGCAGAGGCGGCAGATCCGCCAGCGGCTACGCCAGCCCCAGCTTCTTCAGCACCTCTAGCGGCGGTCCCTCAAAAGTAGTCAATGCCACGTTGCCGACATATCCAATGTCCTTCATGCCGACGGGAGTTGTGTAGTAACCGCCGGCGGTGAGCGCGCGATAGCGCGAGAAGAAGGCTGCGGCCTGCGTGAATTGGTCAGCGGGCTTGGCGGCGCTGATGTCGTCGCAGATGGCCGTGCGCTCTTTTTCGGAGAGCGCGGAGAAATTGTTCTTGAAGCGGCGTTGCGATTCCGTGTCGAGCCAGGCGAGGCCCTCGAGGATCACGGGCTTGTCGCGCTGGTTATCCGGATAGGGCCCGCTGATCCATTCGTCGATGAAGTCGACGACACCGACTTTGGACGCGGCGGGGCCACGCTCGTCGGCGGGAATGATGAGATCGCACAAAACCGTTGCAGTCGCGCGCTGCGCTTCGGTGAGCGTAAGAGGCCAGAGATCGCCGGCTTGATAGATCTTTAGCAGGTTCGGATCCGTTCCGTATCCGGCGATGCTCTGCGCTGTATCGTTCGCCAAAGCCGGGTTCGGCAGCTGCAAGGCCGCGCTGGCGGCCAGCACCCATTTGATCGCCGTGCGTCGATCGACGCTCACTGAGTCGCGCTCGTTGAACGTTTCCATGTCACAGCTCCCGCCGCTTCATGGCGGCCAGCATGTAGTCGGCGGCGCGCCAGGCCAGCGCCATGATGGTCAAGGTCGGGTTCTTGTCGGCGTTCGACGGGAACGGCGCACCGTCGGTGAGAAACAGATTCTTCACGTCCCAGCTCTGGCCCCACTGGTTCACCACGGACGTCTTCGGATCGCTGCCCATGATGGCGCCGCCGACTTCATGGATGATGAACCCGCCGGGCAGGATGTCCTGCTTGCGCGTCACGCGGCCACCCATGCTCTGGATGATCTCGGTGAACGCTTTATGCGAGTGCAGCGCCTGGCGCTTCTCGTGCTCCGACCATTGCCAGTGGAAGCGCAGCGTCGGAATGCCGTACCGGTCCGTCTTCTCCGGATCGATCTCGCAGTAGGAATCTTCGTTGGGAATCATCTCGCCGCGGCAGACCAGGCTCACGAACGAGCCGTAGTAACGACGCATGTCCTCTTTCAGTTTCCTACCGTAGCCGCCGACGAAGTTGGCCAGACCCGCGGCCGCGCCGAAGCTGGGCATGTCGCGTCCCGCGCCGATCTCGATGTGATAACCGCGAGCGAAGTCCAGTTTGCCGGCGTGTTGTTCCTTGTACAGCCACCAAGGCACATACACGTGCATGCCGCCGGCGCCGTCTTCGTTGTGCGGCGGCAGGTTTTCCAGCGCCGGGATCTGGCCGGTGACGCTGGCGCCGACCGTGTCCATCAAATACTTGCCGACCTTGCCGCTGGAGTTTGCCAGGCCCTGCGGAAACTGCGCCGACTTCGAGTTGAGCAGGATGCGCACTGTTTCGCACGCGCTCGCAGCGAGCACGACGATTCGGCCTTTGGCGCGCTGTTCCTTACCAGTCGTCTTGTCGATGAAGACCACACCCGAGGCGAGGCCGTTCTTGTTCATCTCGACTTCGCGAACCATCGCATTGGGAAGGATGTCGAGATTGCCTGTGGCCAACGCCGGCGGCAGGTGCACCGTGGTCGATTGATAGTTGGCCTTGATCGAGCAGCCGCGACCACACGGAGTTGCCCAGAAGCACGGCGCGCGGCTGCGCATGCTGTCCGCGACGATCTCCTGCGCGCGAGTGTTGCCAGGATGGAGCAAAGCAGGCGCGCGTTTGAAGTCCAACTGCTGTGTCAGGACCGCGCGATGCGCCGGAATTACGGGAACGCCAAGGGCTCTGCCGTGCTTCTGAATCAGTGCTTCACCGGCGCGAGGCTTGGGCGGCGGCTGCAAACATCCGGCCGGCGAGTCCGGCGTGTTCTCCAGGCCGTTGTTGTCGCCATAGATGCCTACGAGCATCTCGACCTTATCGTAGTAAGGCGCGACGTCTTCATAGGAAATTGGCCAGTCGAATCCCAGCCCATCTCGCGACTTGGGTTTGAAATCATACGGGCCGTTGCGCAGAGAAATGCGGCCCCAGTGATTGGTGCGTCCGCCGAGCATGCGGGCGCGCCACCACCAGAATGTTTTCTCTGCGTCAGTCGACGCACTCGAGTAAGGTTCGCCGGGAATCTGCCAGCCGCCGTCGACAGTGGCGTCGTAGAACCCGAACTCCTTGTCGGGGGTCGAAGTGCCGCGCAACGGCGCCTGGTCGGGCGTGTTGAACATGGGGGTCTCGATCTCGGGCACGTAATTGCGGCCTGCTTCGAGCATCAGCACCTTGGCACCCTCCAGCGTCAGCGTGTAAGCCGTTTGGCCGCCGGCGGCGCCGGAGCCGACGACGATCACGTCGTACTCCTTTTGTAGTCCTGCAATATCGATCAGCGGCACGGCTTACCTCCCTTGGTGAGCCCTGGGTGGGTTGGGCGGATCCTGTCAGCGCCGCGGCGGTGGCGCGGCGCTGTCCCGAACGATCAACTTGGTCGGCAACGTGTGCATGCTCGGCTCGGCCTTGGCACCATTGAGCAGCTCGAACAGCAGCGACATGGCCTTGTGGCCGATCTCGCGGGTCGGCTGCTCGATGGTGGTGAGCGGCGGGTCGCAGAAGCTGGCGAACTCGATGTCGTCGAAGCCGACCACGGAAACATCCTGCGGCACCGATCGGCCGGTGCTCTTCAGGAAACGAATCACGCCGAGCGCCATTTCATCGTTGAAGCAGAAAATGGCGCTCGGCGGCTGCTTGGCGGAGAACAATCGCTCGGCGGCGGCACGGCCCGAGCTCATCGTGAAATCGCCCTGCGCGATCAAGGCAACGTCCGGTGCAATCTTCGCGGCGCGCAACGCCAGCTTGTAACCTCGCAATCGCTCGCTCGTCAGCGGACTCGAATTGGGTCCCAGAACGACGCCGATGCGCCGGTGGCCCAGCTGCAGCAGATATTGAGTCATCTCGCGGGCCGCGGCGGCGTTGTCGATGCCGACGCGCGGGCAGGGCGCGTCCTCGATGTATTCGCAAGCGTTGACCAGCGGAATATCCAGCGTGCCATTCACGCCGCGCGCCGCCTTGGGCAGTCGGGGGTGCAGTTGGATCAGCCCGTCGGCTTGTCGCGTTTCGACCAGGCCCACGTAGTAGGCTTCGCGGTCCTCACGGCCTTCGGTGTCTCCGAGCAGCACGGCATAGCCGTGTTGTTGGGCGACCTGCTCGATGCCGCGAATGATTTCGGCGAAGAAGGGGTTGGCGATGTTGGGCACCAGCACCACCACGGAATAGGCGCGTTTACTGCGAAAGTTGCGCGCCAGCAGGTTGGGCTTGTAACGGCTGCGCTCGACCTGGGCGAGCACTCTTTTGAGCGTCTTGTCCGAAACCTTCTCGGGCGTGGTCAAGGCGCGGGAAACGGTTGCGATCGACACGCCGGCCTGACGGGCAACCTGGCGAATCGAAGTGGCGCGGCTGGAGGACACGTGTTTGCTCTTGCTCAAGGCGGCTATCGCGGAACGGCTCGGGTCAGCCAATTATGGCCCCAATTACGACTTTGCGGCGCGCCCGCGCACGATGCGTTCAACAAACTCCTCGATCATCCACCGCTGCGCTGAATCGGTTCCGGTTTGAAGGCCAGCGCGAACAGCACGAACACGCCGGCGGCCAATGCCGCCGGGACCAGCCAGATCGCCTTCCAGTCGTGGCCGCTCATCACTGCGTACTGGTCATAGATGATGCCGGCCACCTTGAAGCCCACCAGCATTCCCAAGCCATAGGTTGCCAGCGTGATCAGGCCCTGCGCGGAGCTCTTGTACTGCTCGCCGGCCTTGGAGTCGGTGTAGATCTGCCCGGAGACGAAGAAGAAGTCGTAACAGACGCCGTGCAGGGCAATGCCGCTGATCAGCAGCACCAGCACGGAATCTTCCGCGCCGAAGGCGAACAGCACATAGCGCAGTACCCACGCGGCCATGCCGATGAGCAACGTCTTCTTGATGCCGTAGCGATGCAGGAACACCGGCAGCAACAGCATGAACAACACTTCGGACATCTGGCCGATGGTCATCTTGCCGGTGGGGTTGGTCACGCCGATGTCGGCGAGGAACAGGTTGGTGTTCTGGTAATAGAACGCCAGGGGAATGCAGATCAGGATCGACGATACGAAGAACACGGCGAAATTCCGGTCCTTCAGCAGGCGCAAGGCATCCAACCCCAGTGCCTGCGAAATTACGTTCTGGGACTCGGTCTGCACTGGCGGCGTCGACGGCAGGGTGAAGCTATACAGGCCCAGGATGAGCGAGGTGATGCTGCACAGGAGGAAGGTATTGCGTAGCGCGCCCGCTGCAACCGCTTGCTGCGCGTCCCAGCCCAACGTGCTGATGAACAGTCCGGCGACGATCCAGCCGATCGTGCCCCAGACGCGAATCTTGCCGAACTGGGCGGCCGGATCGGAGAGCTGACGGAACGACACGGAATTCACCAACGCCAGCGTCGGCATGTAGATGATCATGTAGCCGAGCACGTAAGGATAGAACGCTGCGAAGCTGTCGGAGCTGTACATCAAGTACATGAGCACGGTGCCGAACAGATGCAGCACGCCGAGGATGCGCTCGGCATTGAAGTAACGGTCGGCGACCAATCCGACGATGAACGGGGCAATGATCGCGCCCCAGCTCTGGGTGGAAAAGGCTTGTCCGATCTCGCCGCCGTTGGCCGAGAAGGCCGCTCCCAGGAAGGTCCCCAGCGTGACGAACCAGCCTCCCCAGATGAAGAACTGGAGAAACATCATGACGCTGAGCCGAATGGTGATCGGATTCAAATGCCCCCCCTGTCACCCGCTCGCCGCGGGTCTCATGACGGCGTCAGGTCTGGCGCTGTGACTGCTTCGAGTTGGATTCTGTAACGGGTTACATCGCGAAGGTTGCAGAAACTCGCGCGGCCTGTCAAACAGCGCTGCCCATCGGTTCGCAATCAAGTCATCTTCGGCGCGACACCGCCGGCTGGCGTACAGCGGCGTCGCTTGCGTGATCCAGTTCTATTAAGGCCGCAACGTTATTTGTCCAGCTTCGCCACGCTCACTTCCTTGAAGTACACCGTGTCCTTGTCGCCGTGGTTCTGCAGACCGATGTAGCCGCTGGCCGCGCGCTTGCCGCGATCTGGCTCGTATTTGGCTTTCTTTTCCGGCACCGGCGAGCCTTCGACATAGTCGGTGACCTTGACGCCGTTCACCAGCACCGTGGTGCGCTCGTCCTGCAGGAAGATCTCCATGGTGTTCCATTCGCCGGTCTTGGGCTGCGCCAGCGTCTTGGTGAAGGAATACAGCACGCCGGTGCGATGCCAGTCGTCGTCGCTGTCGTCGATCTGCACCTCGTAGCCCTTGTTCACGGGCATCCACGGTTCGGTGGGCTGCTCGGGAATGCGGATGAACACGCCGGAGTTGCCGCCGCCGTCCTGGTCCGGCGCCTTGTAGACGACGCGAATCACGGCGTTACTGAATTTCTCGCCCGTGTACCACAGCAGGCCCATGCCGCCGACGGTCTTGAGCACACCGTTCTCGACCACGAATTCGCCCGGGCCGACGTGTTTCCAGCCATCGAGATTGCGGCCGTTGAACAATGGCTCGAACCTGGCGTTGACGCCGATCGTCGGCTCCGCCAGTTGGTTGGCGGGCTCGCCGGCATTGGCATTCAGCACGGCGCCGGACGCCAACACGAAGGTGCAAGCCGCGATCAGAGTGGAAGTTCTGGATGACATGCAGAGGCTCCTTTGAGCGTCTAACGATGATTACAGGCGATGATTACAGGCGATGATTGCAGGTGGTGATTGCAGTACGCGGGATCCGTCGCCGGGTTACGACTCGAGCGTGCTCAAGTACTCGAAGCTGGAGCGCACCGCTTCGATGGTGGAGCCTGTGAAGTTTTCCTGTTCGACGAAATAGTGCTTCAGATGCTTCGGGTCACACGCGGCGAACACGCGCTGCCAGTCGATCTGGCCTCGGCCGACTTCGATGGTCTGCTTGTTGATCTCGGTCACCGTGGTCTTGGCACCCTTCCACACATCCTTCACGTGCAGCAACGAGATGCGCTCGGGATATTGCTTCAAGTACTTCACGGGATCGAGGCCGGCGGTCACCACCCAGGCGAGGTCCAGCTCGATGGTGATGAGCTTCGGATCGGTCTGCTGCAACAGCTCATCGAACGCGACCACGCCGTCATAGGAACGGAACTCCATGTTGTGATTGTGATAGCCGGCCTGCAGGCCGGCCTGCCTGGCCAGTTCGCCCAGCTTGTTCAGCTGCTCGGCGTTCCATTTCCAATCGTCCAGCGTGATTTCCCTGGCTATATCCGCATATGCAGGCTTGTTGGGCGGCTGCGAAGGGAAGGCACAGACCAGGTATTTCGCACCGACTTCAGCGGCGGCGTCGACGATCTTCTGCATGCCTTTCTGCAGCTCGCTCATGCTCGAATGAGCCGAGGGCGCCGTCATGCCGTGGTCGGCCAGGATCTTGCGCAATTCCTTACCGGACTTGCCGTAGAAGCCGGCCGTTTCGACTTCGCGATAGCCGATGGTTTGCAGCTGTTGCAGCGTGCCGAGCAGGTCGCGGCCCGCTGCTTCGCGCACCGTGTATAGCTGCAGGCCGATGGGCCGCCCCAGAGGGCCGATGCCTGTGCTGCCGGCGAAACTTCTGGCTCCTGTCATGGCTGCCAATACCGCGAGCGAGCTGCCTTCGAGAAAACTGCGACGTGTGATGGACATGATCCCTCCTGCTTCCTGAATATCTTTGTTGAATGCCTACTCGTCGATGGCAGTCCATTGATTGCTGGCGGACGAGCGCAGCACGGCTTCGACGATGCTCATGGAACGCGCGCCGTCCGCGAAGGTCGGCAGTCCGATGTGAGATTCGCCGCGCATGGCGGCATACGAATCGCGCACGAACGCTTCGAAACAATCCCCCCAGCCTTGCGCGTGGCCGGCCGGGAGCCAGGCGAGGCGCTTCTGTTCGGGCGAGCCTTGCGACGGATCGCGCACCAGCAACGTGGTGCCTTCGCGCCGCCCGATCCATAGTTGCTCGGGACTTTCGAGATCGAACATTACGCTTTGCCGCGCGCCGTCCAGCTCGAACCACAGGCGATTCTTGCGGCCTGCAGAAACCTGGCTGATGGTCAGCGATGCCAGCGTGCCGCAATCGGTGCGCAAAATCAGGCAGGCGACGTCTTCGGTATCGACGGCTTTTGTTTCTTTCACCTCACCGCTCGCCTGGAACGCTACGCGACTGGCCGCCGCGGAGCGCTGAGCGATCGGCGTGCCCAGTGTGGCGATCAAAGAGCTGAAGCGCTCGCCGGTGATCCATTCGATCAGATCGCACAGATGCGAGCCGATGTCGGCGAAGGCACGAGACCTGCCGCCGGCGCCGGCGTCGACGCGCCAGTTCGTGTCGCCAGCCTGCATGAGCCAGTCTTGCAGATAGGAGCCCTGGATCAGATACAGCTTGCCGGTTTCGTCGCTCTGAACGCGTGCCCGGGCCTCGCGTGTCATCGGGTGATAACGATTGATGAAAGGGACGGTGCCGACCAGGCCCTTGCGCTGGGCGAGATCGGTCAATGCACGAGCATCTTCCAGCGACGTGGCGAGCGGCTTTTCGCAGACCACGTGCTTGCCCGACTCCAAGGCCGCCTTGGCGACTTCCATGTGCAGGGAGTTGGGGGTGCAGATATGGACGACATCTATATCTTTGTCGCGTGCGGCTTCGATGCCCGAGGCATAACCGCGAGGCACGCCAAGCGCCTTGGCTGCCTGTGCCGATCGCTCCGGCGTGGAGGCGGCGACACCGACGACTTCGGCGCCCGCCAGTCGGGCAGAACGTACATGAACGCTGCCGATGAAACCGGTTCCAACAACTGCCGCGCGAAGAGGGTGGGACATGGCGATTTCCGGAAACTCAGGGGTTCGAGAGGGCCTTCAGGGAGTACGGCCGGAAGCGGCATATTGACACGTTGCCGGCTCCGATTTCACGTAGTAGCTGCGATAGCTGTGGGCCTGGGGGTCCATGCAGCCGGCCAGGTTCAGCAGCGACACCCTGCGAAAATCGACGGGGTGCGACTCGCTCTGCAAGGCGATGTAGCCGCCTTCGATCAGCTTGCCGGTGGGCTGGGCCGCCGGATCATGCCGATGCACCGCGCCGCCGCCGAACTGCGGCAGGGCATATTCCATCACTTCTTGGCCATCGATGAGGTGCGTGATCTGACCCGCGCCGAGCACCAGGATTTCGGCCCGCACCCACTGATCGCCATCGTAGGTCCGTGACGATGAGTCCAGGCAATGCTCGGGATACAGCTTGCCATCGACGACAACTTCCGTTCCGGGAGAGCACATGTTCAGCGTGGGGCGTGGTTCGCCGTCGCTCTTGCCGCCCAGTAACTGCGCTTCGATGGAGATGGGAAAGTCCTGATCGCGCGTCATGGTGCGCGGGTCCTGCGAGTGGACCATCACGCCGCTGTTGCGAAACGCCCAGGTGCCGGGATGGCCTCTGGCCTGCTCGCCGACGAAACGATATTCGATGATCAGCCGGTAATAGCTATACGGCGACTTGTAAAAGAGATGACCGAACTGCGTGCCGAAATTCTGATACTTGTCGTAGCGAACCTGCAGCACACCGTTCTCCACCCGAAAGGTATCGGCAAAATTCTCGCCGGGGGCGTGCTGTGAGATTTTCGGTGTCCAGCCGGTGAGATCGCGGCCATTGAACAGCTCGATCCATTCCTCCCGGTCGGCTTCCGGACCGACTTTGGAATCGGCGTCGGGCTCGGTCGACGACGCAGACGTCGCGAACAGTACGCAAGCCGTCGCCAGCAAGGCGCAGCTGTTGCCTGAGCGAATGGTCCCTGTCCGCATCGTGTCCCCCGCGAAGTCTTCTCGCCGGTCTCTATTGCGCCTGGTCGGCGCACGCTGCGACCATAGCTGTCACCGCTGATGAGGGCAATGGCGATTTGAGCAACGAATCGAAACGGCACGACACCGAGCCCGCCACGATCGTGCTGGTCCACGGGCTATGGATGTCGGGCCTGCAGCTGAAGATACTGCAGCATCGGTTGGAAGCCGATGGTGACTTTCGCGCTGTTCCGTTCTCCTATCCCACCCTCAGCGGCTCGATGAGCGATCACGTGCGCGATCTGTTGGAGTTCGCGCGCGCCCAGAATGTTCCCAAGTTGCATTTTGTCGGTCACAGCCTGGGCGGTCTGGTGATCTTGCGTGCACTGGAGCTCACGGACGATCTGCCGCCAGGCCGCGCGGTGCTACTGGGCTCTCCGCTGCAAGGATCGAGAGCGGCACAAGGTGTCGCGCGCGTCCTGCCTTTCGGCAAGGCCATTCTCGGTGCCGCGATCAATGCCGAATGTATCGATTGCCAGCCGCGTGAATGGCGCGGTCATCGGGATATCGGCATCATCGCCGGTTCGGTCGGCTTCGGGCTCGGCCGTTTGTTCGCCGATCTGGACGCGGACCACGACGGCACGGTGCTCGTCGAAGAAACCCGGCTGCCCGGCGCCAGGGATCACATCGTCCTGCGCACCACCCACACCGGAATGCTCGTGTCGGCGGAAGTCGCGGAGCAGACTCGGTGGTTTCTTCGCGAGGGAAGATTCAAACGATCCTCTACTCCGTGACCAGCTTCTTCAGCCTGTAAAGCGCGTCCAGCGCTTCGCGAGGCGTCATCGAGTCCGGGTCGACGCCGCGGAGGACGGCGAGGGCCTGGTGTTCCTCAGGTTCTTCCTCTTCAGGAAACTCAAGCAACAGTTCCTGCTGAGGCTTTACTTGCTGTGCGGCGGCGGATCGGCGTTCCAACTCGTGTAGATATTTGCGCGCAGCACTGATGACTTTCGGCGGAACGCCAGCGAGCGCCGCCACTTGCAGGCCGTAACTCTGATTGGCCGGGCCCTCCTTCACGGTGTGCAGGAAGATGAGCTTCTCGCCGTGCTCGGTCGCATCGAGGTGGACGTTGGCGCAATTGTCCAACTCCTGGGCCAGCGACGTGAGCTCGAAGTAATGTGTGGCGAACAACGTGAAGGCACGCACCGTGCGAGCGATGTGATTCGCGCACGCCCAGGCAAGAGACAGGCCGTCGTAGGTGCTCGTGCCGCGACCGATTTCATCCATCAACACCAGGCTGTTGTTGGTCGCGTTGTTGAGGATGTTCGCGGCCTCGGTCATCTCCACCATGAACGTCGAGCGTCCGCCGGCCAGATCGTCCGAGGCACCGATGCGGGTGAACACGCGATCGATCGGGCCGATGCGCGCCGACTTCGCGGGCACGTAGCTGCCGATGCGCGCCAGAATCACGATCAGCGCGGTCTGCCGCATGAACGTCGATTTACCGCCCATGTTCGGGCCGGTGATGACCAGCATGCGTCGCTCGTCGTGAAGCTGCAGATCGTTGGGAACGAACGGCTGGTCGATGAAACGCTCGACCACGGGATGTCGGCCTTCCGTGATCTGCAGCACCGGCTCATCTACGAGCTCCGGCTGCGCGTAACGCAAGTTGACCGCACGTTCTGCGAGATTCGACAGCACGTCGAGCGCCGCGAGGGCCGCTGCAGTGGCCTGCAGTTCGGCGAGTCGGGCGATCAGCTGATCGAGCAGCTCATCGTAGAGTTGTTTCTCTCGCGCCAGTGCCCGGTCGCGTGCGCCCAGCACCTTGTCTTCGAATTCCTTCAGCTCGGGCGTGATGTAACGCTCGGCGTTCTTCACGGTCTGCCGACGGTGATAGTCCGTCGGCACCTTGTCCGCCAAGCTGCGGTTGATTTCGATGTAGTAGCCCTGCACGCGGTTATAGCCAAGTCGCAGGTTCGCGATGCCGGTGCGCTCACGTTCGCGCGCTTCCAGCTCCACCAGATATTGATCGCTGTGCTCACTGATCCGCTTCAGTTCATCGAGCTCCGCGTCATAACCCGCTGCAATGACACCGCCTTCTCGCAAGATCGGCGGAGGCGTTTCGACAATCGCGCGCGTCAGCACGTCGTGGAGGTCGGGATACGTGCTGGCCTGCGAAGCAAGCTCGCGCAGCAGCGGAGAATCGATGTCCGCGAGCAGTTGCTGAAGATCCGGCAAGCGCCCGAGCGCATCGCGCAGTTGGGCCAGATCGCGAGGGCGGGCGCTCTTCAGGGCGACACGCGCCAGTCCGCGCTCGATATCGCCGACATGATTGAGAACATCGTGAACCGGCGTGTACAGCGCGCGCTCTATCAGCGTCCCGATCGCTTGCAACCGCAATTCAATTGCGCCGCGGTCTCGCAACGGTCGATGCAACCACCGTCGCAACTCGCGACCACCCATGGCGGTCGCTGTTTCATCGAGCACAGCGGCGACGGTGCACTCCGGCCGGTTGGTGAGGCTGATGTCCAATTCCAGATTGCGTCGAGTCGCCGCGTCGAGTAGCACGGCTTCGCTGCGCTCTTCCGTGCGCAAGCCGCGCAGGTGAGGGATCGCTGCCTTCTGCGTGTCACGAACGTACTGAAGCAATGTGCCAGCCGCCCGAATGGCGAGGGGATAGTCCGCACAACCAAAGCCGGAGAGATCGCGCGTCGCGAACTGCTCACATAGCAGTCGCGTGCATGTTTCTAAATCAAAGTGCCACTGCGGGCGCTCGCGAACAAACGTGGTGATGCCGGCCGGTGCCGCGGATTCAGGCACCAACAACTCCGCAGGCCGCAGTCGCTCGATCTCCGCGCCAAGGGCCTCGTCACCCGCAGCTTCCATCACGCTAAAGCGACCGCTCGACAATTCCAGCCACGCAAGACCAAACCGTGAACCCTCGCGATACAAAGCGGCGAGTAACGTGTCGCGCCGCGCGTCGAGGAACGCGTCGTCGGTCACCGTACCCGGCGTGACCACGCGCACGACCGCGCGCTCCACGGGGCCTTTGGACTTCGCGGGGTCGCCGATCTGTTCACAAATGGCAACGGACTCGCCGCGCCGGACCAGCCGCGCCAGGTAGGCCTCGACGCTGTGGAATGGCACGCCTGCCATGGGTATGGGCTGTCCGGCCGATTGCCCGCGCGCGGTGAGGGTGATATCCAGCAGGCGCGCAGCCCGCTTGGCATCATCGAAGAACAACTCGTAGAAGTCGCCCATGCGGTAGAACAGCAGCTCGTTCGGGTATTGCGCCTTGAGGCGCAGGTACTGCTGCATGGAGGGTGTATGCGCGGTCTGCGCACTGGCGTTTAAATTTTCCAATTTAAATCAAATAGTTAAGTTGATACTGAACGGCGCGTGCGGGTATTTCCAGCCATTTCAATCTATCGCCGGAAACCAAGGCTACGAATCTTATTAAATTCGCTGAACAGCGAATTAGGAGATGGCGGAGCACCTGCGTCAAGAGAAGATAGGTTTCTGATGGCCAAGCCCGCCACATTCGATGGCTACAGCGATCAATACACGCACGACTGCGAACGTTTGCTCGTGACTTTGCTGCGCGGACTCGGCCCTTGGAAGCACTCAACATCCCGCATTCCTCCATCGTCTTCGACCTGCATCAGGTCATCGAGATCGAAGCGGAACTGTTGGGAGGCAATGGCATCGCAGTCGAGAGGATCAAGCATGCAAACCTGGTCAGCTTCACCTGCCTGAAGGCGTTTGCGTTTGACCAGCGCTTCGAGCGCAAAGATGCTCACGATCTGATCTACTGCCTCGAAAACGCGCCAGAAGGTGCCGATGCGGTAGCGCAGGTATTTCGACAGGAGCGTGACGGAAAGCACGGCGATGTCGTGAAGAACGCGCTCGCCATACTCCGCACCCGCTTCGCGCAGGGAACTGAGTCCGAGGGATACCGCAAGGATGGACCGGTCGCGGTAGCAAAGTTCGAGCTGGGCGAAGGCGACGAACCAGAGCGGCGCGAAGCGAGAGCGCTGCGCCAGCGGCAGGTCAGCGACGTGGCCGAACGACTTCTCGCGCGAATAGGGTAGCTTTCGTTCGCAGCGCATCTGTTCGTGGTCGCCGACGTCGACGAGATTGTGCGACTCGTGCATTTCCCCGGATGGCGGCGGCCGGCGAGCGAGAAGTGAAGATGGCACTTCGCACGGGCTGTTGAAGCACCACGCTCATCAGGATGTGGATCTGTTCGATCAAGCCTACGGATATATATTCTTGTCGTATGGCCTCGTACATGCTCGCGGAGCATTTCTGATCGTTTCGCCCGGTAGTGCTCCGGACTGATCCGGCCGGCCCGTCCCACCCGTTACCTCATTGCCAGCAAAGCTGGCCGAAAGAGCCATTGTGTATCGGTGCAGGCTGGGTACCGTGCCATCCGAGCGCAGGCGCCCCCGCCTTTGCATCCGGATATGCCCAGCTTGACGTTGATCCCCAGGACCGAGAAGCATGCGAGGCATGAACAGCGACGAGGAGTTGTTGCGGCTGGCGACCCATGTGGGCGCGGATCTGCTGGACGCCGAGCGGCGCCTGGTCACGGCGGAGTCGTGCACGGGTGGGTGGGTGGCCAAGTTGTTGACCGATATCGCCGGCAGCTCGGCTTGGTACGACGGCGGCGTGGTGGTTTACAGCAACGCGCTCAAGCAATCCTTGCTCGGCGTGCGCCCCTCGACGCTGGCGTCGCACGGCGCGGTCAGCGAGGCGACGGCGCGCGAGATGGCCATCGGCGCGTTGGAGGTGCTCGGCGGCCATGTTTCTCTCGCGGTTACCGGTATTGCGGGTCCGGCGGGCGCGCAACCGGGCAAGCCCGTCGGCACGGTCTGGTTTGCGTGGGCTTGGAAGGAGGGCGGCGAGATCGAGACCCGCGTGGCGCTGGAGACATTCCCGGGAGATCGGGAGGCGATTCGCCGTCAATCGGTGGCGCGCGCGCTTCGCGAGCTGAGTCAGTTGCAACGGAAGCCGTAATGGGAGCTGGCCGGCGGCTGTTCCTTGCGCTTTGGCCCACCGATGAATTTCGCGCGCAAATCCAAGCGAGCACACTCGCGATCGCCCGAGCTAGCGGTGGCCGGCTGATACCTCCACAGAATTACCACGTCACATTGTTATTTCTTGGCGAGGTTCCCGCCGAGAGCGTCGGGGCTATTCAGGAAGCTAGTGCCCGGCTCGCCGGCAGCCCGGCGTTCGAGCTGCGCTTCGATTGCATCGAGGCGTGGGGGCGGAAACTGCTGTGTCTCACCTCGTCCACGCCGCCCGCTGCCGCGAGCGATCTGGCGGCGGGCTTGCGCTCGAGCCTGAGCAGCTATGTGCAGCGGCCGGAGGCGCACGAATTTCGCCCGCACATCACGCTTGCCCGGGATCTGGCGCGCGGCCGGCGATCGGAAAAAATCGACGTCTTGTGCCAGAAAGTGGCTGATTTTGCCTTGGTGGAATCGGTGCGCGACGCGTCCGGCTCGCAGTATTCGCTGCTGGCGCGCTGGCCCCTGTCCTGAACGGTACAATTGCCGCCAGCGCATACACCAAATGCGACAGTGGCGGACTGCGAATAACTGTGCAAATATACAGATATTCAGCAGTTTCGGACGTCCGGTTCATAGCATACTGCCGTCCAGCACTCATCAACCCACGCTTCAGACAACCCACTCTTCAGACAATATGGGTCAACCGATGGAAGAAAATCGCAAGAAGGCGCTCGTCGCCGCGCTCGGCCAGATCGAAAAGCAGTTCGGCAAGGGCTCGGTCATGCGCCTGGGCGATGCCAGTGCCACTTACGACGTGGAGGCCATTTCCACCGGCTCGCTGGGCCTGGATATTGCGCTCGGCGTGGGCGGTCTGCCGCGCGGCCGGGTGATCGAGATCTATGGCCCGGAATCCTCGGGTAAAACCACGCTGACCTTGCAGGTCATCGCCGAAGCGCAACGCGCCGGCGGCACGGCGGCCTTCGTCGACGCGGAGCACGCGCTCGATCCGGTGTACGCTGCCAAGCTCGGTGTGAATGTCCAGGAGTTGCTGGTGTCGCAGCCGGACACCGGTGAGCAGGCCCTGGAAATCACGGACATGCTGGTCCGCTCCAGCGCGGTCGACGTGGTCGTGGTCGACTCGGTGGCGGCGCTGACGCCCAAGGCGGAAATCGAAGGCGAGATGGGCGACGCGCACGTCGGCTTGCAGGCCCGCCTGATGTCGCAGGCGCTGCGCAAGCTCACCGGCAACATCAAGCGCTCCAACACCATCGTCATCTTCATCAACCAGATCCGCATGAAGATCGGCGTGATGTTCGGCTCGCCCGAAACCACCACCGGCGGCAATGCGCTCAAGTTCTACGCCTCGGTGCGACTCGACATTCGCCGCATCGGCAGCATCAAGAAAGGCGAAGAGGTCATCGGCAACGAAACCAAGGTCAAGGTCGTCAAGAACAAGGTCTCGCCGCCGTTCAAGACCGCCGAGTTCGACATCCTCTACGGCGAAGGCATCAGCCGCGAAGGCGAGATCATCGACATGGGCGTCGAAGCGAAGGTGCTCGAAAAGAGCGGCGCCTGGTACGCCTACCAGGGCGAAAAGATCGGCCAGGGCAAGGACAACGCACGCGAGTTCCTGCGCGAGAACGTCGACCTGGCGGTCGAGATCGAGAACAAGGTGCGCGAGGCGCTGGGCATCCCGTTGCGTCCGAACGAAGCCGGCGCGGTCGATGAGTCCGCCGCCGCCAAGCCGGCGCGCGGCAAGGCCGCCAAGGAATCGAAGGAATAACAGCGCTGGGCGGGCCGAAGCGAAGTGCCTCGGTCCGGCACGAAGGCGCGCAGATCGTCGGCGTCCCGATGGCCACCAGCAAGCAGCCGCTGTCGCTCAAGGGCCGGGCGCTCGCCCTCCTGGCGCAACGTGAGCACAGCGAGGTCGAGCTGCGGCGCAAGCTGCTGCGCCATGCACGTTCCGAGGCGGCGGCCAAGGCCGTGCAGGCCGGTGCGGGCGCCTCGGATGAGCAAGACGGGGCAGCCGAGGACGAGATGGCCCGCGTCGACGCAGTCATCGACTGGCTGCGCACGCACAACTACTTGAGCGAACAGCGATTCGTC
>NZ_DASWVW010000031.1:0-39560 GCF_036406195.1 Steroidobacter sp. | reverse complement strand
AGTATCGCGATCTCGCGGCCATGCTCGAGGTGTGGGAGCCGGTGATCGGCCTCGAGGTCCACGTCCAGCTCACGACGCAGTCCAAGGTGTTCTCGCCGTCGTCGACGCAGTTCGGCGCGCCGCCCAACTCGCTGACCGATCCGCTGGTGCTCGGCCTGCCCGGCACCTTGCCGACGTTCAACCAGGCGGTGCTCTCGCTCGCGCTCAAGCTCGGCGTGGCGACCTCGTCGCAGATCCGCGCGCGGTCGCGGTTCGCGCGCAAGCACTACTTCTATCCCGACCTGCCCAAGGGCTATCAGATCAGCCAGTACGAAACGCCGATCGTCGGCAAAGGCAAGCTGCAGATCCTGCTCGACGACGGCACGGTCAAGACCATTGGCATCACGCGCGCGCACCTGGAAGAGGATGCGGGCAAGTCGCTGCACGAAGACTTCCAGGGTTTGACCGGCATCGATCTGAATCGCGCCGGCACGCCGCTGCTGGAGATCGTTTCCGAGCCCGACATGCGTTCGGCCAAGGAAGCCGTGGCGTACATGAAGAAGATCCACACCCTGGTGCGGTATCTGGAGATCTGCGACGGCAACATGCAGGAAGGCTCGTTCCGTTGCGATGCCAACGTGTCGGTGCGTCCGGTCGGCCACGAGAAGTTCGGCACGCGCTGCGAGATCAAGAATCTCAACTCGTTCCGTTACATCGAAAAGGCCATCAACTACGAAGTGGCGCGCCAGATCGAGGAGATCGAGTCGGGACGGGCGATCAAACAGGAAACGCGCCTGTTCGATCCGGAAAAGGGCGACACGCGCTCGCTGCGCTCCAAAGAGGAAGCCAACGACTATCGCTACTTCCCCGATCCGGACCTGTTGCCGGTGGTGGTCGCGAAGGACTTCATCGAAAGCGTGCGCGCCACGCTGCCGGAGTTGCCGGATCAGAAGGCGGCTCGTTATATCGAGAAGTTCGGGCTGTCGGCCTACGACGCCGGCGTGCTGACCGCGAGCCGGGAGATGGGCGACTACTACGAAGCCGTGCTGGCGGCATTGCAGTCGAGGAATCTCGCGGGCCACGAGAAGCTCGCGGCGAACTGGACCATGGGCGAGCTGTCGGCCGCACTCAACAAGGACGGTGTGGACGTGACCGCGTCGCGCATCGACGCCAATCGCCTCGCGGGCCTGTTGGCACGCATCGCCGACGAGACCATTTCCGGCAAGATCGCCAAGGAAGTGTTCGAGTCGATGTGGGCCGAAGGCAAGGAGGCCGACGAGATCATCGAGGCCAGGGGCCTGAAGCAAATCACCGACACCGGCGCCATCGAAAAGACCATCGACGAGGTGATGGCGGCCAATCCCAAGCAGCTGGCCGACTATCGCTCCGGCAAGGACAAGCTGTTCGGCTTCTTCGTCGGCCAGGTGATGAAGCTGACCGGCGGCAAGGCCAATCCGGCGCAGGTCAACGAGCTGTTGAAGAAGAAGCTGGCCGGGTAGGCGATGCGGAAAAGCCGCCGGGCTGTTGAAAAACGGCCCTGGCGGGCTAATGTACGGCGGATGGCGGTTAGCGGTTGGTGGCTGGTACAGAATGAGTGTCGCCACCCACCGCCCGTCTTCCGCGCTAACCACTAACCGCTAACCGCCATCCGCCAGCTCATGCACGATCGCGATTGCCTGCACCGATTCTTGTTCGAGCATTTTCCGATTCGCGGGCACATCGTCCACCTGGACGCATCCTGGCGCGCGTTGCTCGAGCATCGCGAATATCCTGCCGTGATTCGAGACACCTTGGGCGAGGCGGTCGCCGCGTCGGTGCTGCTCGCGGCCAGCTTGAAATTCGAAGGGACGTTGAGCTTGCAGCTCAAGGGGCAGGGGCCCATGCATCTCATGCTCGCGCAGTGTTCCGATGCGCTGGGTGTGCGGGCGGTGGCTCGCTACAAGGACGCCGGATATCAGCGGGACCTGGCATCGCTGTCCGGCGAGGGCAGCATGACAGTGACGGTCGAGAACGAGGACCTGTCGCAACGCTATCAAGGCATCGTGCCGCTGGCGGGCGCGCGGTTGGTGGATTGCCTGCGCAACTACTTCGAAACATCCGAGCAACTGCCGACGCGCTTGTGGCTGCATGCCGACACGCACGGTGCTTCGGGATTGTTGTTGCAACGACTGCCGGATGACTCGGTGGAGTCGCGCTCGCTCGGCTCGCGTTTCCACGAAATCGATCGCGGCGAGATCGACGACGCATGGCATCGTGTGCAACTGCTCGGCGACACCTTGAAACCCGAGGAACTGCAGACGTTGAGCGACCGGAACATCCTGCGCCGCTTGTTCGCCGAGGATGATGTGCGCTTGTTCGAGCCCGCGCCCGTGTTCTTCCGCTGCCGATGTTCTCGCGAACGAGTCGTGGGCATGCTGCGTGCGCTGGGGCCGGTGGAGGTGCGCTCGGTGCTCGCCGAGCAGGGGCATGTCGAGGTGCGTTGCGATTTCTGCAACCGGGCTTATCGGCTCGACGCAGTGGACGTCGAGCAGCTGTTCTCGCAAGCGGCGGCTCCGGCAATGGATGGTTCTGAGCGCCGTCACTGATTGGCATTTGACCGCGACGCGGTGGCATGGAACCCTTAGGACACTTCGAAGTTGAGCTTGACTTCGCGGTCGAAACAGGGGGGAAGGTGGCATGTCGTTCGCGTTCGACGTGTTCGTTCCACATGAGCGCCGGATCGGCCGCTTTGCCACGCAGTTGAGAAGCTGCCTCGCGGACAACATTTCGCTCGACACCCAGCGCCAGATCCAGGTCGCAGGCCGGAGCACGCCGGTATTGAAGAACGGCGGCGCCGATCTGAATCTCGACTGCGCCATCCCCGATCGTTTCACTGCGCAATCCGGCGTCACGGCCACCATCTTCGTCAAGAGCGATGCGGACTTCGTCCGGATCTCGACGTCGATCAAGAAACAGAATGGCGAGCGTGCTCTGGGCACGGCGCTCAATCACGCCCATCCCGCTTACTCACGGCTGATGGCCGGGCAGTCGTATGTCGGCTATGCCATGTTGTTCGGTACGCAGTACCTGACCCAGTACGACCCTATCAAGGATGCGCGTGGCCAGGTGATTGGCGCCTTGTATGTCGGCATCGATGTGAGCAAACAGAAGCGGCTGAGCATGGCGGTCAAGTTGTCGCTGCTGGTTGTCGTGCTTGCCGGAGTGTTGTTTGCGATCGTGCGCCGCTTCGACGGCAATGTCGGATTGGCACTCGTGGCGGCGTTGATTCTCGCCGGCGTGGTTTATTACGTGATCGATCGCACGATTACGACGCCACTACGCCTGGCACGCGATGCTGCAAAGAGGTTGGCCGCGGGTGATCTCACCGCGCAGTTGCATGTCGATCGCGCCGATGAGATTGGCGAGTTGATGCAGGCGATCAACGGCGTCAGCCAGGGGCTCTCGGAGATCGTAGGTGAGGTTCGCGACGGCTCGAATCGGATCACCGAGGCTTCACGCGAAATCGCCACGGGCAACGCGGATCTTTCTTCGCGCACGTCGTCGCAAGCCGCGGCGTTGGAGCAGACCGCGTCGTCGATGGAGCAGCTCACGGCGACTGTCGGCCAGACCTCGGCCAACGCACAGCAAGCGAATCAGCTGGTGCTGGCCGCTTCGCGCCAGGCGAGCAAGGGTGGCGAAGTGATATCGCAGGTGGTTTCCACCATGGGTACCATCAAGGCCGGCTCGCGACAGATCAGCGGGTTCGTCGACGAGATCGAGGACATCGCGTTCCAGACCAATATCCTGGCCTTGAACGCCGCAGTCGAGGCCGCTCGCGCCGGCGAACAAGGGCGCAGCTTCACTGTGGTCGCTGCTGACGTGAGAAATCTCGCTCAGCGCTGCGATGTGGCGGCCAAACAGATCAAGGCGCTCACCACCGAGTCCTCCGGTCAGGTGGATGCCGGCAGCGCGCTCGCCCAACAAGCGCGCGAGACCATGGATGAGATCGTCACCTCGGTGAAACGGGTCGTCGACATCATGGGCGAGATCAGCGCGGCCAGCGAAGAACAGGGCAGCGGCATCGGCCAGGTCAACGTCGCCATCAGCCAGATGGATCAAATGACCCAACAGAACGCCGCCCTCGTCGAGCAAGCCGCCGCCGCCGCGGAAAGCCTCCACTCCCAGGCCGAAAAACTGCAGCAGGCGGTCGCGGCGTTCAAGCTGCGCTAGGGCCTTCTGAAGCCCTGGCGGCCCGCCAATTTCCCAGTACTGTCCCGCCGCCTTGATGCGGCACAAGTGCCTGTTATTCCGAGATAAGCGTCTCATTCGCCAATGCCCGGGGCGTGTCCCGGGTGACAAGGGCGGTGTAGCTCGCGTATAGTGCTGGCCGTCTATATAAAGATATCTTTATATCCTTAAGTCGTTAGCCAGAGCATGTCGAGCTTCCTGTCCGCCGTTTCCGCCCTGAGGGCTGTCGCCGAGCCGACCCGGCTGCGGTTGCTGGCGCTATTGGCGCGGGCGGAGCTGACGGTGGGGGAGATCTGCGAGGTGCTGGGCCAGAGTCAGCCGCGGGTGTCGCGGCATCTGAAGCTGCTGTGCGACGCCGGGCTGCTGGATCGATTCCGCGAGCAGTTGTGGGTGTATTACCGGGCGCCGGCTTCTGGCGAAGCTCGTGACATCGTCCGGCAGCTGCTGGCGATGGTCGACGAACAAGACGACGTGCTCTGCCGTGATCGTCGCCGCATGGAAGAAGTGATCGCCGAGCGCGGTCGCCGTGCTGCCGATCACTTGGCGGTGACAGAAGCGCCGAAGACTTCCGAGGTTATCGACTCGACGGTGGTCGAGGAACTGGCGAGCGAGCCGATTGGAGCCTTGCTCGATGTGGGCACCGGCTCGGGCCACATGCTCAAGTTGCTCGGTGCCAAAGCGACGCGCGCGGTCGGTGTCGATATTTCGAGTGAAGCGCTGCGCCTTGCGAGAACGAAGGTACACGGCGCCGGCCTGAGCCACTGCGAGCTGCAGCGAGGCGACATGTATGACCTGCCCTTCGCCGCGCCACTGTTCGACACGGTCGTTGCGGATCGAGTGCTGGCAAACGCAGAGCGCCCGTTGGCAGCACTCTCGGAAATTTCGCGAACGCTCAAGCACGGCGGCCGTGCCGTCCTCATCGAGGACTTCGATTCGTTGAGCGCGGCATCGTCCGCCAATCCCATCTCCACGCTGCGCGACTGGTTCGCCAAAGCAGGGTTGGAAGTTTCCCGTGTGCGTCCGGTCGATACCGAAGCGGGTCATCTGCTGGTGGCAGTCGGCCGGCGCGTGATCCGCAGCACCGCGGCGGCGTGAGGCCGCTCTGACCGATCAATTTCGAGGAAGTCATGTCGTTAGAAAAACTCAAGGACCAGATCGGCAACGGCCTGAACCGATTCCGCAGCCGACCCACGGTGTCGTTCGAGTTCTTTCCGCCCAAGGACGAGGCGATGGAGCAGACGCTGTGGGAGTCAGTCGAGCGCCTTGCTCCGTTACAGCCTCGCTTCGTGTCCGTCACCTACGGTGCGGATGGCTCGACGCGTGCGCGAACTCACAACATCGTGACCAAGGTTCAGAAGAACACGTCTTTGACCGCGGCTCCGCATCTGACCTGCGTCGGCGCGCCGCGCGAAGAAATATTGGATATCGCACGCGACTACTGGGCCAACGGCATTCGTCACATCGTGGCGCTGCGCGGCGATCCGCCGCAGGGCACGGGCAACTACGTGGCGCATCCGGAAGGCTTCGCATACGCCGTCGATCTTGTGAAAGGATTGCGGACCGTGGCGAATTTCGAGATCTCGGTGGCGACCTATCCCGAGCCGCACCCGGAATCGCCGAGCCCCGATTTCGAGCTGATCAATCTGAAGTCGAAAATCGATGCCGGCGCCGACCGCGCCATCACGCAATTCTTCTTCGACACGGCAACGTTCCTGAGATTTCGCGACAAGTGCGCGGCCGCCGGCATCAAGGCCAGCATCGTGCCCGGCATCCTGCCGATCACGCGCTTTCCACAAATGCTGCGCATGGCGCAGCGCTGTGGCGCGAGCGTGCCGGATTGGCTGGCGCATCGCTTCGACGGACTGGACGATGACGCCGACACGCGCCGGCTGATCGCGGCGGCAGTGGCAATCGAACAGGTGCAGGAGCTGCAGAAGCACGGCGTCGAAGAATTTCATTTCTACACGCTGAATCGCGCCGAGCTGAGCTACGCCATCTGCCACGCCCTCGGCGTGCGGCCGATGTTGCCGCAGGCCGCGGCCGGCTGAGCCGGGCGAGTCCGCCGCTGTCGACAAAAAAATATCTCCAAGAGTGAACGACATGAATCGCACTGAACGAGTTGCCGCCCTGCATCGCCTGTTGACCGAGCGCATCGTGCTGCTCGATGGCGGCATGGGTACCATGATTCAGGGCTACAAGCTCACCGAAGCGGACTATCGGGGTGAGCAGTTCAAGGACTGGCCGTGCGATCTGAAAGGCAACAGCGACGTCCTGGTGCTGACGCGGCCGGAGATCATCAAGGCCATCCACACGAAGTATCTGGAATCGGGCGCCGATATCGTCGAAACCAATACCTTCACGGCCAACTACTCGTCGCAGGCCGACTATCAGATGGAACATCTGGTGCGTGAGCTCAATCTGGCCGGCGCCAAGGTGGCACGGGCTGCCGCGGACGAGTTCTACGCCAAGACCGGGCAGGTGAAGTTCGTTGCCGGTGCGCTGGGTCCCACCAATCGGACGGCGTCGCTGTCGCCGAACGTCAATGACCCCGCGTTCCGCAACATCGATTTCGATCAGTTGACGGACACGTATCTCATCGGCGCACGTGCGCTGATCGAAGGTGGCGTGGACATCGTGCTGATCGAAACCATCTTCGACACACTGAACGCCAAGGCGGCAATCTTCGCCGCGCGTCAGGCGTTGGACGAAGCCGGTGTGGATCTGCCGATCATCATCTCCGGCACGATTACCGATGCTTCCGGCCGCACGCTGTCCGGCCAGACCACCGAAGCGTTCTGGAATTCCGTGCGGCATGCGCGGCCGCTGGCCGTCGGCCTCAACTGCGCGCTCGGTGCGAAGCAGCTGCGTCCATATATCGAGGAAATGTCGCGCATCGCCGATGTTTACGTCAGCGCATATCCGAACGCGGGCCTGCCGAACGCCTTCGGCGAATACGACGAACATGCGTGCCAGACGGCCGAGCTCGTCAAGGAATTCGCCAGCAGCGGCTTCGTGAACATCGTCGGCGGCTGTTGTGGCACAACGCCCGATCACATTCGTCACATTCGCGAGGCGGTGGAAGGCATCAAGCCACGCAAGCCGCCGGTGCTGGAGAAGCGCTGCCGCCTGTCCGGTCTCGAGCCGTGCAACATCGGCCCTGACAGCCTGTTCGTCAACGTCGGCGAGCGTACCAACGTCACCGGTTCGGCGAAGTTCCGCAAGCTCATCGAAGCGGACGACTACAATGCCGCGCTCGACATCGCCCGCCAACAGGTGGCGAACGGCGCGCAGGTGATCGATATCAACATGGACGAGGGCATGCTGGATTCGGAAGCCGCCATGGTGCGCTTCCTGAACCTGATCGCCTCGGAGCCCGACATTTCGCGCGTGCCCATCATGATCGACTCGTCCAAGTGGACGGTGATCGAGGCCGGGCTGAAGCGCCTGCAGGGCAAGGGCATCGTCAATTCCATCAGCTTGAAGGAAGGCGAGGCGGCGTTCATCGAACACGCCAAGAAGGTGTTTGCGTACGGCGCCGCCGTGGTCGTGATGGCGTTCGACGAAACCGGCCAGGCCGACACCGTCCAGCGCAAGGTCGAGATCTGTCAGCGCTCCTATCGCATCCTCACCGAGCAGGTTGGCTTCCCGCCCGAGGACATCATTTTCGACCCGAACATTTTCGCGGTGGCCACCGGCATCGAGGAGCACAACAACTACTCCGTCGACTTCATCCAGGCGACCGCGGAGATTCGCAAGACGTGCCCGCACGCACACGTCAGTGGCGGCGTGAGCAACGTTTCCTTCTCGTTCCGCGGCAACGACCCGGTGCGCGAAGCCATGCACTCGGTGTTCCTGTATCACGCCATCAAGGCGGGCATGACGATGGGCATCGTCAACGCCGGCCAGCTGGCGATCTACGAGGACATCAATCCCGAGCTGCGCGAGCGTGTCGAGGATGTGATCCTCAATCGCCGCCCGGATGCGACCGAGCGCTTGCTCGAAATCGCCGGACGCTTCAAGGGCGAGGCTGGCGCGAAGAAGGCCGAAGACCTGGCGTGGCGCAGCCTGCCAGTGGAGAAGCGCCTGGAGCACGCGCTGGTGAAAGGTATCGACGAGTTCATCGTCGTGGATACCGAGGAGGCGCGGCAACAGGCTCAGCATCCGTTGCACGTGATCGAAGGTCCGTTGATGGACGGCATGAACGTGGTCGGCGACTTGTTCGGCAGCGGCAAGATGTTCCTGCCGCAGGTAGTGAAGTCGGCGCGCGTCATGAAGAAGGCGGTCGCGCACCTGATTCCGTACATCGAGGAAGAGAAGGCGAAGTCGGGCACGGTCTCCAAGTCCAACGGCAAGATCATTCTCGCCACGGTCAAGGGTGACGTGCACGACATCGGCAAGAACATCGTCGGAGTGGTGCTCCAGTGCAACAACTTCGAGGTCATCGACCTTGGCGTCATGGTGCCCTGTGAGCGCATTCTCGAAACCGCCCGGCGCGAGAACGCGGACATGATTGGCCTGTCGGGTCTCATCACGCCGTCGCTCGACGAGATGGTGCACGTGGCGCGCGAGATGCAGCGGCAAGGTTTCGAGCAGCCGTTGTTGATCGGTGGCGCGACCACGTCGCCCGCACACACCTCGGTGAAGATCGATCCGCAGTACAAAGGTCCGGTGGTGTACGTGAAGGACGCGTCGCGCTCGGTCGGCGTGTGTCAGCAACTGGTCACGGCCGCGCTGCGGCGCGAGTTTGTCGAGAAGACCAAGGCCGAGCACGCGGTCCGTCGTGAGCAACACGCGGGCAAGAAGGTCAAGAGCCCGCAGCTGACCATTGCCCAGGCGCGCGCCAACAAGTTCAACGGTGGCTGGGATTCTTATGTGCCGCCGGTGCCGAAGTTCCTCGGTATTCGCACCTTCGACGATTTCTCGCTCGAGGACCTGACGCGCTACATCGATTGGATGCCGTTCTTCAACGCCTGGGAGTTCCGTGGCACGTTCCCGGACATCCTCACCGACCCGGTGGTGGGCGAGCAGGTCAGCAACCTGTATGCCGACGCTCGTCGCATGATGAAACAGATCATCCGTGAGCGTTGGCTGACGGCGCGCGGCGTCATTGGCCTGTTCCCCGCGAACAGCGTCGATGACGACGATGTCGAGGTGTACGCCGACGAGTCACGCACTCGCGTGCTGACCAGGCTGCATTTCCTGCGCCAGCAAAAGGGCAAGCCAGCGGGCCAGCCGCACAGCGCGCTGGCTGATTTCATCGCACCGAAGTCCTCGGGCAGGCCCGACTACATCGGTGCGTTCGCGGTGACCGCGGGCCTGGGCATCGAGCCGCATCTGGAGCGCTTCAAGAAGGCACACGACGACTATTCCAGCATCATGCTCAAGGCGCTCGCCGACCGCTTTGCCGAAGCCTTTGCGGAGCGCATGCACGAGCGCGTGCGCCGCGAGTTCTGGGGCTATGCGCCTGAAGAGCGCTTCACCAACGATCAGCTGATCAAGGAAGAGTATCGCGGCATCCGCCCGGCGCCCGGATATCCGGCCTGTCCGGATCACACCGAGAAAGCGACGCTGTGGCGCCTGCTCGATCCCGCAGCGAATGCGGGCATCAAGATCACCGAGTCGTTCGCGATGTATCCGACCGCGGCGGTCAGCGGCTGGTACTTCTCGCATCCGGGCTCGCACTACTTCGCGCTCGGCAAGATCGATTTCGATCAGGTGCAGAACTACGCCGCACGCAAGAAGATCTCGCTGGAAGAGGCGCAGCGCTGGCTGTCGCCGAATCTGGGTTACGACCCCGATTCGGACGCCGACGCGGCCTGAGCTCGGTGACCGCATTACAATACCGGCCGATAACCTCAAGGCGATCGCAGAGCTAGTTCCATGACAAATGTCTCGAAGGTGTATCCGAGCGCCCAGGCCGCGCTCGAAGGGGTGGTGCGTGATGGAATCACCGTCATGGCCGGCGGGTTTGGCCTGTGCGGCATCCCGGAGAACCTGATCGTCGCGTTGCGCGACTCGGGCGTTAAGAACCTGACGGTGGTTTCCAACAATGCCGGCGTCGACGAGTTCGGACTGGGCAAGCTGCTCAAGACGCGCCAGATCAAGAAAATGATTTCCTCCTACGTCGGCGAGAACAAGGAGTTCGAGCGGCAGTACCTGGCCGGCGAGCTGGAGCTGGAGTTCAATCCGCAGGGCACCTTGGCCGAGCGCATTCGCGCCGGCGGCGCGGGCATTTATGGCTTCTACACGCGCACCGGCGCGGGCACGCTGGTAGCCGAAGGCAAGGAGTCGCGCGTCGTCAACGGCGAGACGTACATTCTGGAAACGGGGCTGACTGCGGATGTGTCGCTGGTCAAAGCGTGGAAGGGCGACACCGAAGGCAATCTCGTGTATCGCAAGACCGCGCGCAATTTCAATCCGATGATGGCGACCGCAGGCCGGGTGACTATCGCCGAGGTCGAGGAACTGGTCGAACCCGGGCAGCTGAATCCGGACTGCATCCACACGCCGGGCATCTTCGTGCAGCGAATCATCAAGGGCGCGGAGTATCTGAAGTCCATCGAGCATCGCACGGTGCGCAAGCGCCCGGCCTGAGTCTCACGCCAATCATCCAACGAATTCATTCAGGTGATTCCCATGCCCTGGACTCGCGATCAAATGGCCGCCCGCGCGGCGCTCGAGCTCAAAGACGGTTTCTATGTGAATCTCGGCATCGGTATTCCGACGCTGGTGGCGAACTACATTCCCGAGGGAATGAAAGTGGTGCTGCAGTCGGAGAACGGCATGCTCGGCATGGGGCCGTTTCCCTATGAAGGCGAAGAGGACCCGGACCTGATCAACGCCGGCAAGCAGACCATCACCGAGCTGCCGATCTCGTCGTATTTTTCCTCGGCGGACAGCTTCGGCATGATTCGCGGCGGCCACATCGACCTGTCCATCCTGGGCGGCATGGAAGTGGCCGCCAATGGCGATCTCGCCAACTGGATGGTGCCGGGCAAGATGGTCAAAGGCATGGGCGGCGCGATGGACCTGGTCGCGGGCGTCAAGCGCGTGGTGGTGGTGATGGAGCACACCTCGAAGGACGGCTCGCCGAAGTTCAAGGAGAAGTGCGATCTGCCGCTGACGGGCGCGAACGTGGTGGACATGCTCATCACGGACCTCGCCGTGTTTGCGCGCCCGGATCGCAAGTCGCCGTTCAAGCTCATCGAGCTCGCGCCGGGCGTGACGGCCGAGGAGGTGAGGGCGAAGACTGGCGCGACGTATCAGTCGTAACAGCGGTTGGCGGTTGGCGGTTAGCGGTTAGTTCAGAAGGGAAGTGCGAATTTGGCGCCCATTGCAAACAACCGCTAACCGCCAACCGCTGCCATCATGCCGTAGGCGTGCGTTCCACCAGCGCCAGCGCGGCGTCGATCGCCGGGATGAGCGCGATCGCATCCATGCGCAGACAGCGATGTTTCAAAGCCTCCAGCTCCGCATGTGTCTGCGAAGTGATGATGTTCTCGCCCACGTCCGCCAGTAACCTGGCGCGCTGCGCTTGCAGATCGGTCGGCGCCAACGGTTCATTCGTCGTGTATGCGGCGAGATCATTCGCATAACGGCGCAGCGCCTGCCATGCGTTCTGCTCGATGCTGACCTCCATCGCGTGGTGGTAGAACTCGAAATAGCTGTGGCTCACGCAGCCCGAGGCCAGCAATGCTTCACCTTCGGCCAGCGCCGCGGCGCGCTGGGCAGGGTCCGATGTGAGCCGGGCCAGGATGCCAAGCAGCGAGGCGCCACAGTAGGACATGCCCATTTCGCGGCTCAGCTGCAGCCCTTCCTCGACCAGGCGCAAGCCTTCGGCGCGATGCTCGGGGCTCGTCAGGCAGCTCGCCAGAATGCCCAGGCATTCGGCATGGAACCGCCGCGCGCCCAATTGTTTGGCCAGTTGCAGCGCCTGGTTGGCCAGCGTGCGGCGCTCGTCGGTCTTGCCCTGGAGGATCAATCCCGAGGTGAGGCAGAGCACCGAGATCAGCTCGCTGCGCAGATCGCCGACGCGGCGTGCGATTTCCAGCGCTTCCTGCAGGCTCGCACGCCCGGCCGCTACTTCACCGCAATAGACCTGCGTAATGCCTAGCATCGGCAAGTTGGCCAGCAGCACGCTGATCAGGCCATGCTGACGCGCTTCCTTCACACACTGCGCAAAGTGCTTGCGCGCGGTGAGCAGGTTGCCGCGCTGATAGTGAGCGTCGCCCAATCCGCCCAGGGCTCGGGCCAGTTCCAGTGGCGTGTTGGCTTGCTGCGCGTACTGATGAGCCTGCTGATGGGCCGCCAGGCACGCGTCGAAACGGCCAAGAGGAAAACAGAGATTGCCGTGCAGCGCGCTCATGCGAGCGCGGGTTTGTGCATCGGCGGATTCGCCTAAAGCGCTCTGCGCGCGCTCCAGTGCATCCACTGCCTCTTCGTACCGGTCCATCACTCGCAGGGCGGAGGCAATACCAAACCACGCGGCGCCATGTCCGGCTTGATCGATCGCGAAGTCCAGCGCTTCTCGATATGCCGACAACGCATCGTGCGTCCGGCCGAGATGCAACAGCAGTTCGCCGAGCAGCACGCTCGTCCTGTGCAGCATCACGGGTTCGCGCGCCACCGAGCTGGCCTTGTTGGCCAGGTTCAGCGCACTTTCGTAACGAAGAGCGGTGCGCTCCGCTTCGGCTGCGTTGATGTAAGCCTCGGCCGCGCGATCGTCATCGGCGGCTGCCAGATGCTCGGCGTGCAGCGATAGATCGCGATCAGCGAACCATTCCGCCGCCGTGCGATGCAGGGCGCGCCGTTGCGATTTCAAGGTGGATTCGTAGATCGCGTCTCTGAAGAGAGCGTGTGCGAATTCCAACTCGACGCCGTCGCTGCGCACCAGCGTGGTGGCGACCAGCTTGTCCGGCTCGTAGCTGTCGTCCTGGATCATTCTGCGCACGATGGCCAGCTCGGTACGCTGGCCCAGCACGGCAGCAGCTTCGAGCGCGAGATGATCCTGCTCGGACAGACTGTCGGCACGGGACAATACCAGCGATCGCACCGATCCAGGCAGCGTGTGCTGTCCGGCGCTGGCGGAGCGCAACAGCTGATCCAGGAACAAGGGATAGCCATCGGCGCGTGTGATGCATTCCTGAATCGTTTCGCTCGACAGCTCGGGATAGTGCGCCGCCAGTTCCTGGGCTTCGTCTTCCGCCAGGGGAGCAAGATCCACCGTCGTCACCGGGCAACCGCGCGCGCGTGCGCGCCAGCTGGCACTGATGGGATCGCCTTCGGGACGCGTGGTCATGATGAACAAGATCTGACAGTTCGCGACCACGGCCGCGATCTCGCCCAGGCGAGCCAGCTCGTCCGTATCCGCCCAGTGCACGTCCTCGACAACCAACATCTGCGGCGAGCGTTGCGCCGCTGTTTCGATGATCTGCGCCAACGCCAGCGTGCGGCCTCGCTGACGCGTGGCCGCTTCCATGGCTTTTTCCAACGCGGCGAGCTCCGGGTCCAGCGGTGCGTTGATCAGGTCGCTGAGGAAGATGATCTGGTCGATGTTTCCTCCGCGCAAAGCGGCCATGCGGTGCACGGCAGCCTTGCGTTCGGCGGCGGGTGCGTCTGCACCGATACCGAGCAGGCTCAATGCCAGCATGGTGATGGGCCGTCGTCCGGGCGACTGACCGAAATCGAAGATCTGCGCCGAATGCACGCCGACGCCGCGCTCAAGGGCGGCGCTACGAACTGCATCGACCAGCCGCGTCTTGCCGATACCCGCTTCGCCACGAACCACGATGGCGCGGCCATGCCGGCTCGACATGCAGCGATCAAGCGACGCAAGGATCATCGCAAGCTCGGGACGCCGGCCCACGAACGGTTGTGTCGTGGCTGCGGCATCAGTGCCAATAGCGTTCAGCGACCACGCATTCACCGGCTCGGAGTGCGCCTGCAAGGCCGCGCCGACGCGCTGAGTGCTGACGCGTTCGCCCAGCGATTGGCGAATGTCCTCGGAGATCAATACCTCGCCGTCCTGCGCCTGTGCCGCCAGCGTGTGCGCCTCATGAGTCGGCCGTCCGCTCAGAGGAAACACTTCGCCGCCACAGAGAACCTGACCCTGCGCAATGCCGATACGCAGTGCCAACGAGCCGGACACCGGCCAGGGTTTCGCGGCGGCCAGATCACGCAACATCAGCGCGGCGCGCGCGGCTCGCTCGGCTTCATTGCCGTAGGAGTGCGGAATGCCGAAGACGGCGAGCACGTTGGAACCCACGCGTCGATCCGCGATGCCGCCGAATTCCTGGACGGCGTTTTGCACGCGGCTTTGAAATTCGTTGGAGAGCAGGTGCACTTCCTCGGGATCGAGTCGCGCCTCCGTTTCCAATAACCCTTCGAGCCGGGCCACGAAGATGGTCGCATCGCGCAGGCTGGGGCGAAGTTCCTGGCGCGGCGCCGGGGCGGGCGATGTTTCTTCCTGGTCTGCGACCGGAGAATCGCCGTCGCTGGAGGGGACTACCGCAGCCCGGCGTTTGCGCATCAGCTCTCGATACAACTGCTCGGTGGCCACTTCGGGCGCAACGTCCAACTCGCGGCGTAGCACGTCGCGGCACACGCGATATTGGCGCAAGGCTTCCGCATAAGAATTGCGCCTGGCTTGCAGCTCCATGATGCGACGGTGCGCGGCTTCATTCAGCGGCTCCAGGGACACGAGCCGGATGCAAGCGGTCAGCGCGCCATCGTTGTCTTCAGCGGCCATGCACAGATCTGTGAGCCGCTGCAGGGCATCGCTCACTTGTTTGCGCAATGAGCTGCGCTCGCTGCTCAACCATTCATCGAACGCGGTCGAGCGTGCGTCGAAGCCATCCAGCAGATCGCCGCGATAATGATTGATCGCTTCCTGCAACGAGGTGCGGGTGCCCAACTGCAGCGAGCGCCTGAACGTTTCAATATCGCTGTTCAACAACTCGGCATCGACACCCACCGATTCGGTATCGGCAAGCAACGCGGCCTGGGCGCCGCGCGGCAATGATTTTCTGAGCGCGGCCAGAGCCTGGCGCAGGCTGGTGCGCGCCAGTTCCTCGTCCGCGTCTTCCCACAAGAGATTGGCCAGCCGGTCCCGGCTGTGAGATTCCCCCGGGCGCAGGGCCAGATAGGCGAGCAGGGCCCGGCCCTTGCGCGAGGCGATGCGCACCTCGCCGCCGGTAGCGTCGCGGACGTGAAAGGCGCCCAAAACTTGAAGTGTCAATGCACTCACGGCAGGTCCGCAGTTGATGATCGGGCCGCAATGGACGGAGTCCGTGCGGCTCTCGCTGTGCCAGGCCCGCCATTTTCACGCATTTTTCACGCCTGTCGAGACTTTCAACTCACGAGCGCTGCGTACAAAGACGCAGCAGGAGCGGTTGCACCCTTTTTTTGAGCCCCGTAAGGAGGAAGAAATGTCACTTCGCGATTCGCGCGGCTGCCTGGTTTCGACCCGCAGCGCCACATCCCTGAGTCAGTTCGAACAGGCGTTGGAACTGTCCGTCAGCTATCGCCTCGACCCTTTGGCCACCATCCAGGCCGCGTTACAGGCCGATCCCGACTTCGCGATGGGGCATTGTTTGCGCGCCGGGTTGATGATCATGGCGACCGACCGGATGACGGAGCCACTGCTGAACGAGAGTATCGAGGCCATAGAATCGTTGGGTCGGCGGGCTAACGATCGTGAGCGGGCGCACGCCGCGGCGGCCCGCAGCTGGCTGCATGGCGATTTCGCCGGTTCAATCCGCCGCTATGGCGAGATCCTGCTCGATTACCCGCGCGACCTGCTGGCCCTGCAGGTGGCGCACGTGGGGGATTTCTACCTCGGCGCCAGCACCATGCTACGGGATCGCGTTGCGCAAGTGTTGCCTGAATGGGACACGAGCGCGCCCGGTTACAACTATGTGCTCGGAATGTATGCGTTCGGCCTGGAGGAGACCGGGTTGTATTCACGCGCCGAGGACGTCGGCCGCCGCGCATTGGAGATCAATCCGGTGGATGCCTGGGGCGTGCACGCCGTCACCCACGTGATGGAGATGCAGGGCCGCATTCGAGAGGGCATCGATTTCCTCACCTCGCGGGAACACGACTGGGCCGACAACAATGGCCTGGCCTTCCACAACTGGTGGCACCTGGCGCTGTTTCATCTGGACGCCGGCAACGTCGCTCAGGTGCTGGACCTGTTCGACCGCCGCATCCGGCCGACGCCCTCGCAGGTGCCGCTGGAAATGATCGACGGCTCGGCGATGTTGTGGCGCCTGCACCTGCGTGGCATCGACGTGGGCGATCGCTGGCAGACCCTGGCGGCCTGCTGGGAGCCGTTCGCGGACCATGCGTACTACGCATTCAACGACGCACATGCGGTGATGGCCTTCATCGGTGCGAACCGTCTGGACCTGGCGAAGCGTGTGATCGCGAGCATGGAGCAGAAGCTCGATGCCTTGGACACCAACGCCATGATGACGCGCGACGTGGGGCTGCCCATGGCGCAAGCCTTGATGTCATTTGCCAGGGGCGACTATGCCGACGTGGTGCAGCGGCTGCTGCCGATCCGCACCATCGCGAACCGCTTCGGTGGCAGCAATGCGCAGCGCGATCTGATTCATCTGACGCTGGTCGAGTCGGCGCTGCGCGCCAATCAAGTGCGCCTGGCGCGGGCGCTGGTCGCCGAACGCACTCAGTTGAAGCCTTCGAGCCCGGCCAACTGGCAGCTGATGGCGCGTGTGATGGAGCTCGGCGGCGATTCCAGCGCGGCTGCTCGTGCCATGGAGAGCGCGGAAACACGTCGCAAGGCGCAGTTCATGCCGCAACGGACCATGGCGCTGTCGGGGTGAGAGGGATCGGTCCATGAGCCGCCGGTCCATCGGCAGTCGATGGGCGGTCCTGTTAATTGGATCGTCCGTCGACACGTTTGCCTGCCGATCCCGGCGTCCGTGCTCGAGTCGCAGCAGTTCCCCCCTGCGGCGGCTCGAGCAGGGCGCCACCTTGCCCATCGTTCCGTGATCAGGGCTGATGCGGCCGGGCCAGATACTCCTGTGACTGCATTTCGATCAGGCGGCTTTGCGTGCGCTCGAACTCGAAGGTGAGCTTGGCGCCGTGGTACAGCTCGGTCACCGGCCGCTCGGCGGAGATGATCAGCTTGACGGCGCGATCGTAGAACTCATCCACCATCGAGATGAAACGGCGCGTCTGGTTCTCCGATTCCACGCCGAGCGCCGGCACGTCGCTGAGAAATACGGTGTGATAGCAACGCGCGATCTCGATGTAGTCGGCCTGGCCGCGGGGTCCGTCGCACAGTTCCTTGAACGTGAACCAGATGACATCGCCGGCGTGTCGCTTCGCGTGCAGCTTGCGATGGTTCAACGTCAGCGTCGCGTCCGCCGCGCCGGGTTCGCCGGCCATGGCCTCGAATAGACCGATCAGCGCCGCCGTCGTACCTGGATCGCGCGCAGCGAACCAGGTCGTCGCTCGCTCCAGCAGACGCAGACGGTAGTCCGTATTGCTGTCGACGTGCACGACCCGGGTGTGTTCTTTGAGCAGCTTGATGGCCGGCAGGAAGCGGGCGCGCTGCAAACCGTCCTTGTAGAGATCGTCCGGTGCGACGTTGGACGTCGCAACCAACGTCACGCCGCGATCGAACAAGCCACGGAACAAATTGCCCAGCAGCATCGCGTCGGCGATATCGGCAACGAAAAATTCGTCGAAACAGATGATACGGGTCTTGCGCGCGATCTTCTCGGCCACCAGCTCCAGCGGATCGGCCCGGTCGCGATGTTTCTTCAGCTCATCGTGCACCGACTGCATGAAGCGATGGAAGTGGCTGCGCTGGCGCTCCTTGAAAGGCAGGCTTTGATAGAACAGATCCATCAGCCAGGTCTTGCCGCGGCCCACGCCACCCCACAGGTACAGCCCTTTTTCCAGCCGATGTTCCTTGCGCGCCAGCAGGCCCTTGAGCAGCCCGACCTTGGGTTGCGGCGCCAGCAGCCGCTCGCGCAGCTCGTCCAGGTGGGCAACGACGCGCTCCTGCACGGGATCACGCTGATACCCGAGGCGGGTGCATTCGCGTTCGTAAAGGGCGGTGACGGTGGTAGCGGGCGTAGCGTTGTCGGGCACTGCGGGGCTTTTGGAAGATCGTGTCGGCGCCAATGGTAACCGAAGAGCCGGAAAGCTCGGGGGCTCGGCGCGTCATGACCGGGGCACAGGTCGAGCGCAGGGCGAAGCCGGGTCCACCCTACAGCCAGCTGTTCATTGCCGGCTGTGCACGATCAAGCCGCCGTGCGGCGTGAGAGTCGCCCGGTCACCCTGCCACCAAACGTGCGGATAGCGCGCGAAATAGGCGGCGGTGAAGCGCTCGGCCTCGGTGTCGCCCCAGAATCCGACCGGTACGGAAGGGAAGGGCCGCGTGCACACCAGTTCGCCTTGCTGCCCGATCAGCGGCCGGCCGGCTGCATCGAATACTTCGACTTTCAGGCCGAGGCCCAGCGCCTGGATCTCGCCCTCGTACACCGGCAGCAACGGACACGCCGCGCCGAAGCAGCCCATGATGTCGGGGGCGGCGGCGAGCGACGAGAGTTGCACGTCGGGATGCACATCCCGATAAACATATCGATAGCTCGCCGGACTGAGCGGCCCGCCGGCTGAAAGGACGGTGCGCAATGCACTCAGATCGAATGTTTCGCGCGGCCGCAGGCCAAGCTGCTCGCAGGTGGCGAGGAATTGCGGGTTGGTGCCGAATAGGGTGATGCGTTCCTCGGCAGCCATCCGCCACAGAATGGTCGGATCAGGTTGCAGCGGGGCGCCATCGAACAACACGATGGTGGCCCCGGTCGCGAGCCCGCTGACGAGCGCGTTCCACATTACCGAGTCGCACGCGGTGAAATAGAAACATCGGTCCTCGGCCCCCATGTCGGTGTGCAGGATGTTCTCTTTCAACTGCTGGATCAGCGCGCCGCCCGCGCTGTGCACGATGCACTTCGGAGCATCCGTGCCGTCGGACGAGTACAGAATGAACGCCGGTTGCTCGAATGGCAGCTGAGCGAACGCTAGTGTCTGGCCGGTGCGCCCGAAAGAGTCGAACAGCACGCCGTCCGGAACCCGTTCCGCCGTCACGCCGGCATTCAGATATGGAACGAGTACCACGCGCTCGATGCTGGGAACCTCTTCGCACAACTCTGCTATGGAGGGGAGGCAATCGATGCTCTTGCCGGCGTATCGATGGCCATCGGCTGCGAACAACACGCGCGGCGTAATCTGAACGAAACGATCGACCACGGCGCTTGCGTCGCAGTCCGGCGAGCAGGACGACCAGATCGCGCCGATGCTCGTGGTCGCGAGCATTGCAATGACGGCCTCTGGAATGTTCGGCAGGTAACCCGCGACGCGATCACCGGCTTTGACGCCGGCTTGCTTCAGCCCATCGGCGATGCGCGCAACTTCCGATCGCAACTGCTGCCGCGTGAGCTCTCGTCGTTCACCGCTTTCGTTGCGAAAGATGAGGGCGAGGGTGTCGTGGCCATTGTGAAGCAGGTTCTCGGCGTAATTGAGCTGTGCGCCGACAAACCATTGGGCGCCTGGAAGGTGAGTGGCGTCTGCAATGATTTGCTGCGAGCCGCGCGAGCAGCGCACTTCGCAGAAGTCCCAGACCGCGCTCCAGAAGTGCTCTGGAAACTCGACCGACCATTTGTGCAGCGACGGGTAGTCGTGCACCGGTGCCTTGAAGCGCTCCTGCACGTAGTGCGAGAAGCGGGCGAGCGCGCAGTGGCGCGCTCGCTCGGCAGAAGGGGTCCAGAGGGGCTGTGCGGCGGGCTCCATGATCACGCGCCCGCCGCATATCGGTCAGAGGTTCTGGTAGTTCGGCCCGGAGCCGCCTTCCGGTGTCGTCCAGGTGATGATCTCGTATGGGTCTTTGATGTCGCAGGCCTTGCAGTGAACGCAATTGGCCGCGTTGATCTGCAGCCGCCGGCCACCCTGGCCGTCATCCACCATCTCGTACACGCCGGCCGGACAGAAGTTCTGACAGGGGTTGCCATATTCCTTCGTGCAGCGGTTCACGCAGATCGACGTGTCTAGCACCTTGAGGTGCACCGGTTGCGCTTCGTCATGGACGTTGCCCGCAAAGAACACTGACGCCAGCCGGTCGCGCGGCGGCAGCGAGCGATCGCCCCAGCCGCGATCCGGTGACACGTAGTCGTCCAGCTTCTCCAGCGCCGACCAATCGGCGGTATTGCGCAGGGTCCACGGCGTCTTGCCCTTCAGCAGCGCTTCAATACCGGCATTGAACATCGCAAAGTACAGCCCGCGCTTGAACGCCGGCTTGAAGTTGCGCACCGAATGCAATTCCCGGTGCCCGTCGGAGTTCCGCCAGCGCGCATCGAAACCGGCGCTCTTGCCCTGTTCCGCCAGGTGCTCCGCCGCCAGCGCGCCCGAACGGATTGCCTGGTGAATGCCCTTGATCTTGAACACGTTCAGCGTGCCGCCGGCATCGCCGATCAGCATGGCGCCCGGCATGTCGAGGCGCGGCAGCGACTGATACCCGCCGGCCGCGATGGTGCGCGCACCAGCCGCAAGAATCTCGCCGCCTTCCAGCAGCGGCTTGATGCGCGGATGATGCTTGAACTGCTGGAATGCTTCGAACGGCTTCAAGCGCGGGTCTTTGTAGTTCAGGCCGACGACGTAGCCGACGTACACGCGATCGTTGTCCAGGTGGTACAGGAAACTGCCGCCGTAGGTGGCGGGATCGAGCGGCCAGCCGAACGCGTGCTCGATGCGTCCCGGCTTCACGCGGCCGGGCGGCAGCTGCCACAGCTCCTTGAAGCCCAACCCGAACGTCGGCGGATCGATGCCGTCGCGCAGGTTGTACCTGGCGATGAGCTGCTTGGAGATCGAGCCGCGCGAGCCTTCGGCGAGTATCGTCGTGCCGGCGTGGATTTCCACGCCCGGCGTGTAGTTCGGGCCCGGCTCGCCGTTCTTCTCCAGGCCCATGTCGCCGATGCGCACGCCCTTGAGGGCGCCGTTCTCGTCGAACACCGCTTCGGCGGCCGCGAAGCCCGGAAAGATATCGATGCCCAAGCCTTCGGCCTGAGTCGCCATCCACGGCGTGAGCTGGCCGAGCGAGATGATGAAGTTGCCATGATTGTTCATGGGCGACAGATTCACCGCCCAGTTCGGCAGCTTGAACGAACCGGTGCGCGTCATCAGCCGCACGTCGTCTTCGGCCGCCGGCACTTTCATACCGGTGTATTCGCTGCGCCAATTCGGCAGCAGCTGTTCCAGCGGGCCGGGCTCGAGCACCGCGCCCGAAAGCGAATGCGCGCCGACCGCGGAGCCTTTTTCCAGCACGCAGATATTCAGGTCGGGCTTGAGCTGTTTGAGCCGGATCGCACACGCCAGGCCCGCTGGGCCGGCGCCGACGATCACGACGTCATACTCCATCACTTCACGTTCGGTCATGGCTGGATCTCTTCGGCTGTGTCCGCTCGCGTCGGTCGGTTTTTTCCAGGAGCAATGGCGTTATTTCGGCGCCATGCGAATCGCGCCGTCGAGGCGGATGACCTCGCCGTTCAACATCGTGTTCTCGCAGATGTGCGCGACCAGCGCTGCATATTCCTCCGGGCGGCCCAGGCGCGGCGGGAATGGCACTTGCCGTCCCAGCGAGTCCTGCGCTTCCTGCGGCAGCGAGGCCATCATCGGCGTTTTGAAAATGCCCGGAGCAATGGTCATCACGCGGATGCCCGCGGTCGAGAGGTCTCGCGCCATCGGCAGCGTCATGCCCGCAACGGCAGCCTTGGAAGCGGAGTAGGCGACCTGGCCGATCTGGCCGTCGAATGCCGCGACCGAGGCGGTCATGATGATCGCGCCGCGCTCGCCTTCCTCGTTCGGCGTGTTGCTGCCCATCGCGGCTGCAGCGGACTTCGCGACCAGCAGCGTGCCGACCAGGTTGATCTCGACCACCTTGCGGAAGAAGTCGCCCGGCATGGGGCCTTCCTTGTTGACGATGCGACGGGGCCAGGCCACGCCGGCGCAATTGACGGCGAGATTCAGCCCGCCCATGTCGGCTTTGGCCTTGGCGATGGCGGCGTCGACACCGGCTTCGTTGGTGACATCGACGGTTTGAAAGAAAGCGGCGTTGCCGAGCGCCTGCGCCGCGGCCTGGCCAGCGGCTTCGTTCACATCGAGCAACGTGACTTTGGCACCCGCGCCGACCAGGCGCTGGGCCACTGCATGACCGAGACCGGAGGCACCGCCAGTGATGACGGCCCGCACTTCATTCAACTTCATGACTACCCCTTATCATACAGAAGTGACTAGTGACTAGTGACTTGTGAATGGTCAGAAGGGGCTCTGGCATGCCTTGGCGACGCGCACCGCGCTGGAAACCCGCTGGGTTGCTGCGGCCACGGTCGACCCCGTGCCATGAAGGAGCCTCTTCTGACTACTCATTAGTCACTATTCATTAGTCACTTCTTTCCTACAGTCGCTGGCCGCCGTCCACTTCGACGACGCGGCCGGAAAAATAGTCGTTCTCGGCGATGAAAACGGCGGCGTGCGCCATTTCGGCCGGTTCCGCCATGCGTCGCAACGGTACCGCGCTGATGGCGCGCTCGATCATCTCGGGTTTCATCGCGTCGAGAATTTCCGTGCGCGTGAATCCCGGAGCGATTGCGCCAGTGCGAATGCCATAGCGCGCGAGCTCCTTGGCCCACACCACAGTCATCGCCGCTACGCCGGCCTTGGTGGCGGAGTAGTTCGACTGGCCCATATTACCGGCTCGCGAAATGCTCGAAGTGCTGATGATGACGCCGCCATTGCCCAGGGCGATCATGCGTGTCGCGGCTTCGCGCGCGCCGAGAAAGACGCCGGTGAGATTGACATCGATGACGGCGCGCCACTGGTCCATGGACATCTTGTTGATGACCTTGCCGTCCTGCACCTTCACCAGCAGCGCATCCTTGGTGATGCCGGCATTGTTGATCATCACATCGAGCCGGCCGAAGTCGCCGACGACCTGGTCGAGCGTGCGCTCGACTTCCTGCTCGTTCGTGACACTGCAAATGTAGGTGCCGGCGCGCACGCCTTCGGCTTCGCACAGCGCTTTGGTCGCAGCGAGGTCCTCGGCCTTGAGGTCGATCAGCGCGAGATTGGCGCGCTTCTTCGCGAAGGCCAGCGCCATGGCCCGGCCGATGCCGCGGCCGCTGCCGGTGATGGCGACGAGCTTTCCGTCCAACTGCATGTGCACTCCTGAAGATGTGCGAAACCCAGGCCCACGAACCCAGGCCCAAAGGTGTGGGCTCAAAGGCGTGCGATACTACCCGTAATTTTGCGATGCAAGAAGAGGGCGAGTGCGATGTTTTCCGGCCTCGCGGCGCAGTTCTGCCAGCCGGTCCTTGACCGCCGCTGTCAGTGCGCTTCGGGGAATTAGTACGGGTCTAGGTCCAATGGCACTTAGTTAGCGCCCTGCAGTGGTTGGCGGTTAGCGGTTGGGGCAGAACGGAGGCCAGGATTTAGCTCATTTCTGGCTAACCGCTAACCGCTATCCGCGAACCGCTGCGACCAAGACGGTTAACTAAGCACCATTGGGTCTAGGTCTGCGGCACCCAGGACGACTTGCGCCGTTCCAGGAACGCCGACAGTCCTTCCTTGCCCTCGGGGGTGACCCGCAAGCGCGCCAGCAGACGCGCGGTCTCCTCGGCGAGCACATCGCGGTCGTGGAAGTGAGCGACGCGCCGGACCAGCTGTTTTGCCGCACGCAGCGCCTGTGGCCCTCCGCGCAGCAAGTGATCCACTTGCTCGTTGATGAGCTGATCGAGTTGCTCTGCCGACGCGGTGAAGTGCAGTAGTCCCAGCGTCTGCGCTTCGGCTGCGGTGAACGGCGCCGCCGTGAGAAACAAACGTCGCGCCTGGCGGCTGCCAATGGCTTCGACGACGTATGGAGAAATCGCCGCCGGGACGATGCCGAGGCGCACCTCGGTGAGCGCGAACTTGGCCGACTCCACGCCGATGGCGATGTCCGCGCAGGCCACGACGCCGACGCCGCCGCCGAACGCATTGCCGTTCACGCGAGCGATGAGAGGCAGCTCGAGCTCATCGAGCTTGCGCAGCAGTCGGGCCAGCACGAGAGCGTCGGCGACGTTCTCCTGCTCGCTGAAATTCAACATCGAGCGCATGTGCCCGATGTCGCCGCCGGCGCAGAAGCTGGCGCCGGCGCCAGTGAGCACGACCACGCGCGCATTCGGATCGCTGTTGATTTTGGTCAACGCGTCGGTCAGCTCGCCCATCATCACGCCGTCGAGCGCGTTGTGTTTCTCGGGGCGATTGAGGCTGAGCGTGACGACGCCGCGGGAATCGATGCTGGTAGTAACGGTCGACATGATGTTGGCTCTCGTGCCGGCAATGGCGCGACGTTAATACGTTACCAATGGTGATCCATGCAATGTATGACTACATGCGTGATGGCTGGGCGTGATGGCAGGGCGCGTGCGACGGCTTCAAGCCGTCGCCTCGAAAATCTCGCGCCCGATGAGCATGCGACGGATCTCGCTGGTGCCGGCGCCAATCTCGTACAGCTTGGCGTCGCGCAGCAGCCGGCCCGTGGGATAGTCGTTGATGTAGCCATTGCCGCCGAGCGATTGAATGGCTTCCAGCGCCATCCAGGTCGCCTTCTCGGAGGCCTGCAGAATGCAGCCCGCCGCATCGAAGCGCGTGACCCGGCCGCGATCGCAGGCCGCTGCCACCGAGTAAACGTAGGCGCGGCAGGCGTTCATGGTGGTGTACATATCGGCGATCTTGCCCTGCATGAGCTGGAACGTGCCGATGGCGCGACCGAACTGGCGTCGCTCGTGGACATACGGAATCACGATATCCATGCAGGCGCGCATGATGCCGAGCGGGCCGCCCGCGAGCACCACGCGCTCGTAATCCAGGCCGCTCATCAGGACCTGCGCGCCCTTGCCTTCCTGGTGCAGGACGTTTTCGGCCGGGACTTCGCAATCCTGGAACACCAGCTCGCAAGTGTCCGAGCCGCGCATGCCGAGCTTGTCGAGCTTCTGCGCGCTGGAGAAACCTTTCATGCCGCGTTCGATGATGAACGCGGTCAGGCCACGGGCGCCCAGCTCGGGGTCGAGCGTCGCGTAGACGACCAGGGTGTCGGCGGTGGGACCGTTGGTGATCCACATCTTGTTGCCGTTGAGCACGTACTTGTCGCCTTTCTTCACGGCCCGGGTGCTCATGCCGACCACGTCGGAGCCGGCGCCGGGCTCGCTCATGGCCAGTGCGCCCAGGTGCTCACCGGAAATCAGGCGGGGGAGGTAGCGCTCCTTCTGCGCCGGAGTGCCCCAGCGGCGGAGCTGGTTCACGCACAGGTTGGAGTGTGCGCCGTATGACAGGCCAAGGGACGCCGAAGCGCGGCTGATCTCCTCCATGGCGATCACGTGGGCCAGATAACCGAGGCCGCTGCCGCCGTATTCGTCCTCGACGGTGATGCCCAGCAGACCCAGCTCGCCCAGCTCGGGCCACAGCTGGCGGGGGAATTTGTTCTCCCGATCCATGCTTTCGGCCAGCGGGGCGATGCGTTCGCTCGCAAACTTCGCTACCGTGGCGCGCAATGCGTCCAGATCTTCACCCAAACCGAAATCGAAGTCTTCCACGCCGCCCCCCTTCAGGTATGTTGCCGGGCCGCCGGCAACCCGTGGGATGGCGCCAGTGGACCAATTGCCCTATTGTCCGACAGTCCGTCTTTTAGTCAATAACCCTCACGCTCGTTGGTCATCATGGTCATGAGAAAAAAGACGATAGCATCCCGGTCGCGCCGTGCAGGCGCAGTTGCCGAGGCCGTTGCTGAATCCGCCGACACCGCGTCATTGTTCGACCCGGTGGAGCGTTCGCCGGCCTACACCAAGGTATCTTCAGCCATCGAACATAAGATCCTGTCGCGCGCGCTGCGCGATGGCGATGTATTGCCGGCCGAGCTGGAGCTGGCACAACAATTTCGCGTACATCGATCGACGGTGCGCGAGGCGCTGCGTCAGCTGGAGAGCGCCGGGCTGGTGGCTCGCCCGCCCGGAGCGAAGCGCATGATCGTCAGCCGCCCGCAGGCATCGAAAGTCGCCTCGGGCATGCGCCAAGCGCTGGTGCTGCACGAAGTGTCCTTCGTGGATGTCTGGGAAGCGATGATGGTGATCGAGCCGGAAGTCGCGGCGCTGGCCGCGATGCGCCGCACTCAAGCCGACCTGGCCGCGCTCACGCAGACGAGCGAGGCGTTTCGTGATTCCCCGGAAGGCGATCCGGATGCGGTGAACATCGTCGGCGCCTTCTTCGAGCAGCTCGGCGCCGCCGCACGCAACAAAGTGCTGGTGCTGGCGAAGCAATCACTCGCCCAGGTGCTGGCGCCTTCGCTGGCCCGAATGATCGACACCGTCCCGCAAGCGCGCGCGCGCATCACCGACGCTCAACGGCGCATCATCATTGCCGTACGAGACAAGAATGCGGAAGAGGCGAGAAAGTGGATGTCGAAGCACGTTCGCGACTTCAAGCGCGGCTATGAAGTCGCAGGCATTTCGCCGGATACGCCGGTTTCGGTGTAGGCGTAGGGGGTGCGCCGATAGCAGGGCGCTCACGGTCGAGCGCATCGAGAACAAATGACAGCAGCTTCGGGCAAAGAGTACTGACGAAGGCTATTTCAAGTCTTCAGATGCCGCTTTCTCAGCGACGACGTGGAAGGCATCGGCGTCGCTGGGCCACGGCGCCTCGTGTGGATGCACGTGCAGGCATGTAGTTCGCGAGCTCGCAAGGACTCCCGATCCACCGAAATCTGCGCGCGCCTTGACGTGGATCAATGAAGCCATGTTCAAGAGAGTCGACACTGCCGGTCATCGTATCGGCAGTTGGACACACAAGGTAACCCCATGGCTCGAATGTTGATGCTCTCGATGATGCTGGCGCTGGGTGCGATGAGCGCGGCTGCTTCCGCCAAGACATGCAATGTGGAGGTCGAAGGCACCGATGCGATGAAGTTCAACACGAGCCAGATCGCGATCGCAGCCGACTGTACCGAGGTGGAGGTCACACTGAAACACGTTGGTAAACTGCCCGTGACCGCCATGGGTCACAACTGGGTGCTGACGGCGACACCGGATTTCCAGCCTGTGGCGAGCGCAGGAGCGAGCGCGGGTCCTTCGGCAGCTTATTTGCCGAAGGACGACAATCGAGTGATCGCGCACACCAAGTTGATTGGCGGCGGAGAGACGACGACGGTTCGTTTTGCGACTTCGAAGCTGAAGAAGGGCGGTGACTACACGTTCTTTTGTTCCTTTCCGGGACATTGGGCGGTCATGAAGGGCAAGCTCACGTTCGGTTGAGACATTCTGAGGCAATCCGCCATCGCGCAGTTTTGCAGGACCGCACTTCCCATCTATTTCATGCGACGTTCCGCTTGTAGGGAGATCCGTGAGATCCGGGAGATCACGTTGGTGAGCGCCCGCTCGGCTTCGGCGAACAGATCTCCCTCGACACGCGGCAAGAAGGCTTCGAGTTTCTCTCCAAGTGCCTCTAACGGTTCCTGTGCCGCTATGAGCAGGCGCACCGAGCTGTTCATCTGCGGCTCGGCGTCGACCGGGGCGATGCTCGTATCCGTCGATCGCGACAATGTGCCACGTAGTTCTTCTAGCAGGCACGCGCTCTCCTCGTCGCCGATCGACCGCAGCTTTGCGATGACAGATTGATGTCGGGCGGCGATCGCATGTTCGCCCTGTTCCAGCAGCGTATGCAGCGACTCAATCGATGTCCCGATGGGGGTTTCCTCTTGCACGGCATGCCGTTCGCGGCGCCAGGCATCGCGTCGCCAGCGCCGCATCAGCGCCGCGTGGCGCAGTTCTTCGAGTGCCAGTTGCTCGGCTTGTGCAGCAATCTGGCGGTCTTCAGCATTCGCGGCAAGGTAGCTATAGAGAGCGAACGCGCGTTGTTCGTTGTCGACGGCGATAGCGAATGCACGATAGGGCGTCAGACGCGCGCTGCGTGCGACTTCGTCCCAGGACTTGAACAGTTCGCTCGGCAGTCTCCAACTGAAATGTGTCGGGTCCGGTGCCGGCTGGCCGAGCGACGCCGCCCATCGCTCCACCGCATCGACATGCAGGCGCTCCTCCTCGAGCATGCGCCGGAACGCATCCGCCATGTCGGTTTCGCCTCTGCGTTCCATCGCATCGACGAGGGTGGTATAGCGAGCGACGGCTTCGTGTTCGATCGCGCTCGCGATGCCGACGAGCAGCGGCAGGGTGACTGCGCCAAATTCGGGGTTGCGCTCGAGTAGCGGTCCGCGCACCATCGAAAGCTCCTTCGCGTGAGTCGGCCTGCGAACAAGCCGAAAAGATGATGAAAAGATGATGATGACACAAAGGAGGGCGTGTTGACCGTTTGTAGCTCGCGAGCCGCACTGGCAGTACTGGCGCTGGTAGTCCTGACATGGTCCGCGCACGTGAGCGCCCAATCCGAGCCAGGAACCCGCGCGTCAAGCCTCGGCGCGTATCTTTCCAAGGTCCAGCCCGCCGAGGTCATTCCCGGTGCGGATCGCTTCGGTCCGGTCCGCGAGTCACCTGCCGTCGCGCCCGTCTATCGAGGCGACGATCTCCTTGGCCATGCGTACCTCACTTCGCAGTTCGTGGATACGAACGGCTATTCCAGCAAACCGATTCATATCGTCGTCGGCCTCGATCTGGAAGGCACGATCGTAGGCGCCAAGCTCGTGGCGCACAGCGAGCCGATCGTATTGATCGGTATTCCCGAGCGAAAGATCGTCACGTACTTGCAATCGTTCATCGGTTACAACCCGCTGAAGAGCGCGCAGACGAATCAGTCGCCGCCTCGACCGGACATCGTGAGCGGAGCCACGGTAACCGTGTTGGTCATGGGCGAAAGCGTAGTTCGTTCCGCGCTACGTGTAACGCGTGCATTGCAGGCGGGCGGTTCGCAGGTGCAAGCAACGCAGGCAGCGCCGATCCAGACGATGCGTGTGCTCAATTCGACAGTGGACCGGACAGCCGACTGGAAATCCCTGGTCCAGCAGGGCGCAGTGCGCAACCTGCGGATCACGGTCGGCGAGGTCAATGCGGCTTTCGAGAATTCCGGCAACGCGGCGGCCATGAAGCGACCCGAGCCCGGTCCGCCCGGCGCAACTTTCATCGAGCTCTACGTGGCCCTCGTCTCGCATCCTTCGATCGGCCGCACTCTGCTCGGTGAGGCCGAATTCGAGAGCGTCACCCGCATGCTCCAGCCGGGGCAGCACGCGATTCTGGTTGCGGGCGAAGGGATGTATTCCTTCAAGGGATCGGGGTATGTGCGCGGTGGCATCTTCGATCGGATCCAGCTCATCCAGGGTGCGGAGACGATCCGCTTTCGCGACCGCGAGCATCGACGCATCGGGGGGCTCGCTGCCAAGGGAGCGCCGACTTTCAAAGAGGTCGATGTCTTTATCGTTCCCGCCGGCGCGGAGTTCGATCCTGTCGCGCCCTGGCGTCTGCAGTTGCTCGTGCAACGGGCGATCGGCGCGCTCGACAAGACCTTCGTGAGCTTCGAGCTGCCTTACGAGCTTCCATCACGGTACACGCACGTCGTTACACCCGACGGCAAGCCTGTCCCGCCCGACGCGGCGGGCTTGCAGGCTGGTGAGGAGAACGGCGTGCTTTCGGATCGACCTTTGTGGCAACGGCTGTGGTACAGCAAGGCAGCGGCGATCGCTGTGCTGGGCCTGATGCTCATGGCGCTCACGCTGATCTTTTTCTTCCAGGACTTGCTGGTGAAGCGCGAGCGGCTGTTCGATCGAATCCGGCTGGCGTACCTCGCTATCACCCTGGTGTGGCTCGGCTGGGTCGCTCAAGCCCAACTCTCGGTGGTTAACGTGCTAACCTTCACGACGGCGCTGCGCGAGGGTTTCGAGTGGAAATCATTCTTGGTCGATCCGCTGATTTTCATTCTTTGGTCGGCGGTGGCAGTGGCCCTGTTGTTCTGGGGCCGCGGACCGTTCTGTGGATGGTTGTGCCCGTTCGGCGCCTTGCAGGAACTAACGAACAAAGCCGCGCGCAGGCTGAAGGTGCCGCAGCTGAAGATTCCCTGGCGCGTGCACGAGCGGCTGTGGCCGATCAAGTACATTATTTTTCTGGCGCTGTTCGGCGTGTCGCTCGGATCGCTCGCCTACGCCGAGATGCTCTCGGAGATCGAGCCTTTCAAGACCGCCATCGTGCTGCGATTCGTACGCGAGTGGTGGTTCGTCGCTTTCGCGCTTGCGCTGCTCGTAGCCGGCCTGTTCATCGAGCGATTTTTCTGTCGCTATCTGTGTCCACTCGGGGCGGCGCTCGCCATTCCGGGGCGCCTGCGCATGTTCGATTGGTTGAAACGTTATCGCGAGTGCGGCAATCCCTGCATGCGTTGCTTCAAGGAGTGTCCGGTGGAGGCAATTCACCCGGAGGGGCATATCAATCCCAACGAGTGCATCTCCTGCCTGCATTGCCAGGTGCTCTACCACCACGAACAGAAATGCCCGGTCCTCATTCAACGCACGCTCAAACGCAAAAGGCGCACCGCAACCGCGGCGCCGCCCATTGGCACAGGAGCCGGCGCCATGCAGGCCGCCGCCGGCAGCGACGCGGCGGGTCAATAGCAGCAGTTGATCTTGATCAACCGCAAAGCCGGATGAGCGTCGTTCAATACAACCCATTGACTGAGCAAATCGAAAGTGGCACGAGTTGAGGAGGCGAGATGAAGAAGAACATGTCGAACGAACCGGCCGATCCGAGCCGGCGCGCAGTTCTGGGCAGCAGCGCCAAGGCGATGGCAGTCGCGGCGGGCGCCGGACTGCTGAGTGCCTGCGGCCGCGGCGAAGACTCGTCGGGAACGCCCGCGAGTAAAACCGAGGGCGCCAATGCGCATGTGGGCCCCGGCGAGTTGGACGAGTACTATGTTTTCTTCTCGAGTGGTCAGAGCGGGGAGCTGCGGATCATGGGGCTGCCATCGATGCGCGAGTTGATGCGGGTGCCCGTATTCAACCGCTGCAGCGCTACCGGCTGGGGCCAGACCAACGAGAGCCGCAAGATTCTGACCGAGGGACTCACTCCCGAGACACGGAAATTTCTCGCATCGCGTGGCGGCACGTATGCCAATGGCGACCTGCACCATCCGCACATGTCGTTCACAGATGGGACCTACGACGGCCGATATGTGTTCATGAACGACAAGGCGAACACGCGCGTGGCGCGGGTGCGGTGTGACGTCATGAAGTGCGACAAGATCATAGAGCTGCCCAACCAGCATACGGTGCACGGACTGCGCGTGCAGAAGTATCCGAAGACGGGCTACGTGTTCTGCAACGGCGAGGACCGCACGCCGATCCCGAACGACGGCAGGATCCTCGCCGATCACAAGAAATACCAATGCGTGTTCACAGCCGTCGACGGCGAAACCATGAAAGTCGCCTGGCAAGTGCTCGTTGACGGCAACCTCGACAACGTCGACTGCGACTACCAGGGCAAGTATTGCTTCTCGACCTGCTACAACTCCGAAGAGGGCGTGACGCTCGCGGAGTACTCCGCGGCCGAGCAAGACTGGGTTGTAATCTTCAATTTGAAGCGCATCGAGGAGGCGGTCGCCAACGGCCAGGCGAAGATGATCGGCGGCGTGCCGGTGCTGGACGGCCGCAAGGGCTCGCCGTTCACGCGCTACGTCCCGATTCCCAACAGCCCGCACGGTATCAACACCGCCCCGGACGGTATTCACGTCGTGGCGAATGGCAAGCTTTCCCCCACGGTCACAGTGTTCGACGTACGCAAGTTCGACGACCTGTTCGAGGACAAGATCCAGCCACGCGACACGGTCGTCGCGGAGCCGGAGCTTGGCCTGGGCCCCCTGCACACGGCGTTCGATGGGCGCGGCAACGCCTACACCACGCTCTTCATCGACAGCCAGATCTGCAAGTGGTCGATCGAGCGGGCCATCAGGAAATTTCAGGGCGAGGACGTCGATCCGATCATCCAGAAGCTGGACGTGCACTATCAGCCGGGGCACAACCACACCTCGATGGGCCAGACCAAGGAAGCCGACGGCAAATGGCTGCTGTCGCTCAACAAGTTCTCCAAGGATCGCTTCCTGAACGTCGGCCCGTTGAAGCCCGAGTGCGACCAGCTCATCGATATCTCCGGAGAGCAGATGCGGCTGGTGCACGACTCGCCGTCCTTCGCCGAACCACACGACGCAACCATCGTCCACCGCTCCAAGGTCAATCCGATCAACGTCTGGAAGCGCGACGATCCGATGTGGGAGGACGCACGCAACCAGGCGAAGGCGGACGGAGTGGTGCTCGAATCCGCCAGCAATGTGGTGCGAGATGGAAACAAAGTGCGCGTTTACATGTTTTCGGCCGCGCCCACCTTCAGTCTCACGGACTTCACCGTCCGCCAGGGGGACGAGGTCACCGTCTACGTGACCAACATCGACACGGTGGAGGACCTGACTCACGGCTTCACCATCGTCAACTATGGTGTGGCAATGGAGGTCGGTCCGCAGATGACGTCATCGGTCACGTTCGTCGCCGACCGTCCCGGCGTGTACTGGTACTACTGCCAGTGGTTCTGCCATGCGCTGCACATGGAGATGAAGGGGCGCATGCTGGTCGAGCCGCGTAAAGTGTGACGATGCACTCAGCGATGCACGTTGCGTTTTGCGTGCTGGCGGCCAGTGCGGCGGTCATCCCCGCGCTGGCCGCTTCGGACGGCAGAGCTCACGCGCATGAGAAAGGAGAGAGAGTCGCCGCGCCTGCGCACTCCGAGCGTCTCGTTATCCAGGGCGAGCCGCTGCAACGGCTCGTCGATGCCGCGCCTGCCGGCGCGGTGCTGCGGCTCGCCCCGGGGCGCCACGCTGGCCCTGTCCGCATCACGCGCCCGCTCGCGTTGACGGGCGAACCAGGGGCGGTCGTGGTCGGAAGTGGCAACGGCAGCGTCATCGTGGTCGAAGCGCCCGGCGTACGCATCGAGAATCTCGAGATTACCGGTTCGGGCATCGACGTACCGGCGATGGATTCGGCCATTTTGCTGCGTCAAACGGCCGAGCATGCGCTGGTGAGCTCGAATCGCCTGCACGGCAATCTGTTCGGTGTCTACATCCACGGCGCGGCAGGCTCACGCGTCGAGAACAACATCATCATCGGCCGGGACGACCTGCGGCTCGCCGAAGCCGGTGACGGTGTCTCGATCTGGAACGCGCCGGGCGCAGCCGTCGTGAACAACACCATCAGTCAGGGGCGCGATGGGATTTTCGTGAAGATCAGCCGGGCCAACGTGTTCGAGCGAAACCGTTTTTCGAACCTGCGCTTCGCCATCCACTACATGTGGACGCACGATTCCCGAATCGTCGGCAATCGCTCGCGCGACAACCACGTTGCCTGGGCCATCATGTATTCAGATCGGCTGGAGATTCGAAACAACATTTCCGAAGGCGACCGCGACCACGGTCTCATGCTCAATTCCGCCAATTACTCGCGCGTGGAAGCGAACATCGTGCGGGGCGGGGGCGAGAAGTGCACGTTCGTTTACAACGCCAATCGAAACACGCTGCGTGACAATTGGTTCGAAGGCTGTCCCATCGGCATTCACCTCACGGCGGGCTCGGAGGGCAATGTCATGAGCGGCAATGCCTTTGTGAACAATAGAATGCAGGTGAAATACGTCGGCACGCGCTACGTCGACTGGTCCCACGAAGGCCGCGGCAACTACTGGAGCGACAATCCTGCCTTCGACCTCGACGGCGACGGTATCGCGGACCGGCCTTATCGGCCCAATGACGTGATGGACGTATTGCTATGGAAGCTGCCCACCGCGAAGGCATTGGTGAGCAGCCCGGCGGTACAGCTGGTGCGCTGGGCGCAGGCGCGCTTCCCGGCGCTCTATCCCGGCGGCGTTATCGACAGCGCGCCGCTCATGCAGCCGGCCATCGTGCCGCCCACCACATGACTGCCGTGGCGCAGTGGCACGCCGTTACCAAGCGCTATCAAGATGTGACAGCCGTCGAACAGGTGTCACTTCGGCTCGAAGCGGGAGAGGCGATCGCGCTGGTGGGGCACAACGGCGCCGGCAAGACGACATTGATCAAGCTGTTGCTCGGATTGATTCGCCCGAGCGAAGGCAGTGTCCTCATCGGTGGCGTGGATCCCGCCGGAGCGCAAGGTGCGCAGACGCGGCGGAAGATCGGTTTCCTGCCGGAGAACGTTGCATTCCACGGCGCCATGAAAGGCAGCGAGTTGATGTCCTTCTACGCGCGGCTCAAAGGCGAGTCCGAGAAGCGAAATGCCGAGTTGCTCGAGCAGGTAGGCATCGCGCATGCGGCCGATCGCCGCGTAGCGACGTATTCGAAAGGTATGCGGCAGCGCCTCGGCATCGCTCAGGCGCTGATTGGCGAGCCGCGCTTGCTGCTGTTCGACGAGCCGACCAGCGGACTGGATCCCGACTCGCGCCGCGAGGTGTATGAGATGATCGATCGGCTGCGCCAGGGCGGAGCGACGGTGCTGATCTCGACGCATGCTTTGAGTGAGATCGAGCCGCGCGTGGATCGGATTGCGATCATGAATCGCGGACGATTGCTCGCCGCTGGAACACTGGCCTCGCTGCGCAGCCGTCTCGATGCAGAAGCTCGCATGCGGGTGCGTGTGCGGTCGGGCACGACTGGCAAGCTACTCGAGATGCTGCCCCCAACGGTTCGCTGTGCCGAGCGCAGCGATACGGCAGTCACGCTCCTGGTCTCGGCGCATGCCAAGATGCAAACACTGCGCGTCGTCGTGGAAGCCGGAGAGTGGGTCGACGATGTCGAGATGGTTTCGCCCGGTCTGCCGGAGCTCTATGCGCAGCTTACTGGTGCTGCAGAGGAGGATGAGAGTTGAAGGTACTCACGCTTGCCGCCCAGGAAGTCCGGGTCGGCTTGCGCAACCGCTGGGTGCTCGCCACGACGGTGGTCATGGCCGCGCTGGCGCTGTCACTCACGTTGCTCGGTAGTGCGCCGACGGGTACGGTGAAGGCTGATCCGCTGGCGGTGGTGGTGGTAAGCCTCGCAAGCCTGACCATCTTTCTCGTGCCGCTGATCGCGCTACTGCTGTCGTTCGATACGATCGTGGGTGAGCAAGAGCGCGGCACGCTGATGCTCCTGTTGTCATATCCGGTGTCGCGCTGGCAGATCGTGCTTGGCAAGGGACTCGGACAGGTCGCAATCCTCGCCATCGCCACTGTGTTGGGCTATGGCGCAGCCGGTATTGCACTATGGCTCAAGAGTGGGGTCGCCGAAGCTGCGTGGCAGGCTTACGCGGCGATGGTGCTCACTTCGATCATGCTCGGCGCAACGTTTGTCGCCATGGGTTGCCTCGCAAGCGTGCTGGTGCGCGAACGCGCAACCGCCGCGGGACTCGCTGTGGGCATCTGGCTATTCTTCGTGTTGCTCTATGACACGGCATTGCTTGGCGTGCTGGTTGCTGACCAGGGGCGAATCGTCGGCAAGTCGGTACTCGATGCGCTGCTGCTGCTCAACCCCGCGGACGCGTATCGTCTCTTCAACATGACCGCGAGCGAGAGCGTGTCGGTCTACAGCGGAATGGCGGGTCCGGGCGATCCGGCTGCATTGCCGCCACTTGCGTATGTCGGCGTGCTTGCGCTGTGGATCGCCATACCGCTCGCAATTGCGATTGCGGCATTCCGCAGGAGGGCACTGTGATGCGGTCGCTCCCGATAGTGCTCGCTGTATTGCTCGGCGTCGTCATGCTCGGCGGTTGCACGAAGGACGCTTCGGCGCCGCCACCGCCACCGGCGGAAGTGAACGACCAGGCGACCGGGCATTACTGTGGAATGCTGTTGGTCGAGCACGACGGCCCGAAGGGCCAGATTCATCTTGCGAGTCGCAGCGAGCCGCTGTGGTTCTCCTCGGTGCGCGACGCGATCGCTTTCACGCGCCTGCCCGAGGAGCCGCGCGACATCGCGGCGATCTATGTAAACGATATGGCGCGAGCTGCGAACTGGGAACAGCCAGAGGCGGGCGCGTGGGTCGATGCACGCGAGGCATGGTTTGTAATCGAGAGCGAAGTACGCGGCGGAATGGGGGCGCCGGAGGCCGTTCCGTTCTCCGAGGAGCGGGTCGCCGAAACATTCCGAGAAGAGCATGGAGGCCGTGTGGTCCGGTTTGGTGACATCCCCGATGGCTACGTGATCGGGCCGGTGGACTCATCCGCTGAAGCGTCGCATGTGTCGCATTGAGAGGATTCATATGATCGCTCGCCGCCGGTTCCTTTCTCTCATTGCCGCCGGCAGCACTGCCTTCCTTCCGCTGTCACGCGCTCGCGCAGGGCAGATGCCCGAGAGTGTCGTTTGGAGAGGGGCGGTGCTCGGCGCGGCCGCATCGATGACGCTGGTTCACCCCGACCGTGCCTATGCGCGTTCCGCGATCGATGATTGCATCGAGGAGATCACTCGACTCGAGGGTATATTCAGTCTTTATCGTGTGGACTCGGAAATTTCGAGGCTCAACACTCACGGCGAATTGCGAGCGCCTGCGCACGAGCTCGTCGAGTTGTTGTCGTTTGGGCTGGCGCTCTCAGCTCAAAGCAATGGCGCCTTCGATCCTACAGTGCAGCCTCTCTACAGGTTGTATGCCGATCACTTCGCCGCGCCGCACGCGGCCACGAGCGGGCCGCTATCGGAGGCGATCGCGCAGGCGATGCGACTCGTAGACTTCACGCAGGTCGAGCTGCAGTCCGATCGCATCCGGTTGCGCCGGCCGGGTATGGCGATCACGCTGAATGGCCTTGCACAGGGATACATCACCGATCGCGTGGCTGATCGACTGCGCGCTGTCGGATTCGAGGACGTGCTCATCGATCTGGGCGAGACGCGGGCTCTCGGTAGGCATGCCGATGGCAGTGCATGGCGAGCGGCCGTGCAAGATCCACGCGATCCAGCGCGCACGCTATTCGAGCTGACGCTGGACAGCGGCGGCGGCACAGCGTCGGCGCTGGCCACTTCCGCCGGGCAAGGGACGCGCTTCGGTTCCGATCCGCGCAATCATCATTTGTTGGATCCGCACACTGGTCGAAGCGCCAACCACTATCTCTCCGTTTCGGTCGTGGCGGGGCGAGCGACAGTTGCCGATGGGCTTTCCACCGCGCTGTCCATCGTGCCGCCGTCGGCTGCGGAAAAGCTACTCGCTGCTTACCCATCGGCACGGGCTTACCTGCTTACGCCGGAGGGTGACCTGCAGACGCGCGCTGCTGCCTGACAGTCGGACTGCGTCAGACGCTCAGAGCGCGCCCTCGGGCACTTTCGTGTGCAAGAAGCTTGGATGAGGATCACCGACCAAGCTGGCATGGGAAAGGAGGCGCCATGCAGCCCGGGTTCCAGTAAAAGCAAAAGGGGCCACGAACCTTGCGATTCGTGGCCCCCTTGTCGAACGGGAACGGTCCGAACGGACGAACCTGGAGGAACTTAGACGATCTCGACCGCCAGCGCGGTGGCTTCGCCGCCGCCGATGCAGAGCGAGGCAATGCCACGCTTCAGGTTGCGATTGCGCAGGGCGTGGACCAGCGTGGTGAGGATGCGGCCGCCGGTGGCACCGATGGGGTGGCCGAGGGCGCAAGCACCGCCGTTGACGTTGACCTTGGCGTGATCGATGCCCACGTCCTTGATGGCGGCCATGGCGACGACGGCGAATGCTTCGTTGATTTCATACAAATCGACGTCGCCCGCGGCCCAGCCGGTCTTGGCGAGCACCGCCTGAATCGCGCCGACTGGCGCGGTGGTGAACCACTCCGGCGCCTGCGCATGGCTGGCGTAACCGACGATGCGAGCCAGGGGCTTCAGGTTGTGCTGACGAACCGCGCTCGCGCTGGCGAGCACCAGCGCAGCGGCGCCGTCGGAGATCGACGAAGAACTGGCGGCGGTGACAGTGCCGTCCTTCGCGAACGCCGGCTTCAAGGTCGGAATCTTCTTGATGTCACAAGTGAACGGCGTTTCGTCCTTGGCGACCACGCGCTCGCCCTTGCGATCTTTGACGGTCACTGGCGCGATTTCATTGTTGAATGCGGTGCCTTCGGCGGCGGCCAGCGCGCGACGCACCGACTCGGAAGCAAACGCATCCTGCTGTTCGCGAGTGAATCCATACTTGCCCGCGGTCGCTTCGGCGAACGTGCCCATCATCTTGCCGTCGAACGGGCTCTGCAGGCCGTCGAAGAACATGTGATCCAGAATTTCCGAATGGCCCATGCGCAGGCCGCCACGAGCCTTGGGAATCAAATAGGGCGCATTGGTCATCGACTCGATGCCACCGGCGAGCACCACGTTGGCAGAGCCGGCGCGGATCTGATCCGCGGCCATCATCACCGACTTGAGCGCCGAGCCGCACATCTTGTTGATGGTGGTCGCCGGCACCTTCTGCGGCACGCCGCCGGCGAGCGCGGCCTGGCGGGCGGGCGCCTGGCCGATTCCCGCCTGGAGCACGCAGCCGAGGATGGTCTCGTCGATCTGCTCGGCCGACAGGCCCGAGTCTTTGATCGCCGCCTGCACGGCGGCGGCGCCGAGCTGAGGCGCAGTCAACGGGCTGAGTACACCCTGGAAGGCGCCGATGGGGGTGCGGCGGGCGGCAACGATGTAAACCTGATCGCTCATGGCAGTGCTCGCTGGTAGTTCGCTTCGGTCGGTGAAGGGCGGCCTTGTACGAAACCGCCGGCCGCGATGCAAGCGGTTAGCGGTTAGTGGTTAGCGGTTGGTTCAGAGGCAATGCCAGTTATGGCGCCGCCTAATTTACTTGCAAGTACCTTAGCCTACGCCGACTTTGTATGCACTGCAACATGATTGGTCGTTTTCCGACTACCCACTAACCACCAACCACTAACCGCTGGTGTAAGGCAATTTAATGCGGCTGATGGCGGCGATGCGCTCCTCGGCCAGGCGCCGGGCGGCTTGCCAGGTCGGGATGCTCTCGCGGGCGGCGAGGGTGAGGATGCGGCCGATGATGCCGTGGATGCGGGCGACGCGGCGCAGGGCACGATCCTCGTTATATCCCTCCAGCTCGATGGCGCTGTTCATCAGGCCGCCGGCGTTGATGGCGTAGTCGGGCGCGTACAGGATGCCGCGGCGGTCGAGCTCCGTGCCGAGCTCTTCGGATTCGAGCTGATTGTTGGCACCGCCCGCGACGATACGACAGCGCAAGCGAGGCACAGTGTCTTCGTTGATGACGGCGCTCAAAGCGCAAGGTGAGAACACGTCCGCATCGACGTCGTAGATCTGTGACATCGGCACCGCCTCGGCGCCAAACTCCGCGACCGCATGCTCGATGCGCTCTTC
>NZ_DASWVW010000030.1:0-10779 GCF_036406195.1 Steroidobacter sp. | reverse complement strand
GCACCACGCCCAAGATCATCGAGAGACTTGAAGCGCAACGACATACGATTCTCGTATTATATGTAATTCGCTCCGTTTATACGCGCCGTTTTTTACATTTCTAGCGGTTGCATTCACGACATGGCATGTTATCGTGAATGGAAGGGTGCTTTTACGCCCGAGGTACTGAAATCACGATCAGTAGCAAGAAGACAGAATTCAGCGACTTACAAGGCCGAATTTAGACGCATTTGCCCGACTGCGTCAGAATGCATGCAGGTACGCAATTTTGTGTCCCGGAATTCTTGGGCTACAGAATATTGTTGAAATCTCGTCTCACAAGTCAGCGTAGGTGTAGCGGCTCGCGTTTGAAACCGGCCCAGCTCGCTTTCGACACTGCCGCTGGCTCGGATTAGCTGCAGCTGACCAGCGGTTCCGGCTCACATTCGTTGCAAACCAGCTTGCATTCAGCCACGCCGGCTCGCATTCCATCGCCGCCGACTCACGTTTCCTGCAACTAACCAGCTCTGTTCTTACGAAGCAGCAACTGGATCATGGCAAAGAGTCTGTGGAACAGATAGTCAACTTGGTCGGGGTCGGTAACATGAATCTGCGTGGTTTCCGAGTGCCGGATATGGAAGGTATTGCCGATGCTGGTCAGTTGCTTCGCCTCATCATCCAACATCTTCCGGAAGGTCTGCTCGTCAGCCGCGCGATCTAGAATCTTTGCTATGGACAGTTTCTTGTCCGCGCCGTCCGTTGTTTTCAGGCGTTCCCATGCGTCCCACAACCGCTCGATGGCCTCCCGACGGAGGCGCGCGTCGGGGCTGGCGAACTTCGTTCGGCACTCCTCCAGCATCACGTCGAGTTGGTGGTCCCCTGTGCGAAAGGTAGTGTTGCGCAGGCTCTCGTCGAGTACCGGCGGAAGCGTTCGCTGAATCTGGCCGGATCGAGTGAATTCGTATGCCAAGCCGTTCCGGGCGAAGATGCGGTTCACGTCGTCCCGGAATTCCGATTGCCCGGCGTCAACGTCGAAGGTCAGATGGTGATGCTTGAAGTAGTCGTGGTAGCTACCCTGGAGCGGCTTCGCGACGGATTTATGCACGAACTCCAAGAGGTCGAGAACCTGTAGTGTGTCCGGTGCCCACGGCTCGCTTTCGAAGCTATCGTCGTTGAAACGAGTCGTTTGCAGCGGCCAATCCAGACCAGGGATTTCTGCCCGCAGAACGTCGGCCAGCGCTCGCACGTCCACATCAACGACCGCGTTGCCATCAGGACAGATGCTCGGGAATCGATAACCCAAGGCACCAGTATTGAGGCGTGTCGTGATGATCGCCGCCAATGCCTTCCAAACATCCGGCGAGATGGTCTGCTCCGATCTCGGACGTTGCCCGATCTCGCGATCGCTGAAATAGTCGTTCATCGCCATACCTTTCACGTGTTGTGGCTGCCTCATATGGGCAACCCGGCCCGCAGCATTTTCTCCCGCAGCTCGGTCGCCCGCGCCGGGTCCAGTGCGTTGTTAAAGAGCGCCTTGATCTCGGCTGGCTTGGCGTCGAACTGCTCCACCAGGTCTTTGAGGCGGTAGCCGTGCCGCGTCAGTGTCGGCTCCAGGTCGTCGATCTGTCGGGACAACACCGACTCGACTACCTCGGCCGAGACAGGCTGCTCGCCGGCCTGGTAGCCGGCCTCCAGCGCCAGGGTCAGATGTAGCTGGACTTGCAGCGGGGTGCGCAACTTGGTGGCCAACAAGTCGATAGCCTCTTCGGTCAGGATTGAGTCGACTTCGACCTGGCTTTCGGTGCAGGCGCCGAGCAGCCAGTAGATGTACTCGCGCTGTGCGCCAGCGATACCGTCCAACGAGAAGACATCGGTGCGGTAGCCGATCTCTTCCATGGTCGGCCGGCGCAGGTCATTGCGCAGCTTGGGATGGCCAGCGAGCACCACCGACAGGCGGCCGTCGCCATCCTCGACCAGTTCCATCAGCCGTTTCAGGCCGGTCAAGGTGTGGCCGTTCAGGTCGTGCGCCTCATCGACGAACAGGACGATGGGCCGCTTGCCCTTCTTGACCAGCTCCTGCAACTGCCGCTCGCGGCGCTCGCCCTGCTTGGGAATCTGCACCTGCTTGTCGGGCGACAGGTCGTAGAACAGCGCCGCAATCAGGGTGGCCAGCTTGATGCTGTGCTTCTCGATTGCCAGAGACTTGGAGACGGTCACCTTCTTCTCGTCTTCCAGCACCTGCTGGAGTCGCCGCAGCAGCACTGTCTTGCCGCTGCCGATAACGCCGCAGACGGCGATCAGCCGACCCTCGGTGATCGCGCCGCGAATATCCTTCATCAGCTCCTTGTGGTGGCCGGTTTCGTAGTAGCCCGCTTGGTTGAACGGCATGGTCAACCTGAAATGCTGCATCACTTCAACCCGCATGCTGCTCCCCTGTTGTGTGTCGGAAGTATTCTCGGACCCGCGTCAGGACAACCCGGCGCGTCAACGTCTCGGCCAGCACCTGGTTGATGAAAGCCACATCCTCCGCCGACAGCTTGGCCAGTGGCATGGCCAGATCGTCTGCGATGGCCAGCTTGGCGGCGATCACGGTTGGAAAGTGATACTCGTGCGCTTCGGTGTCGAACGGCTGGCGGGGAATAGTTGCCGGAGTCGATGCGGATGCTGTCAGGCGCATGTCGTCGCCCGACAGCGCAGCAATCGGCAGCCCGAGCTGGTCGGCCAGCGAGCGGATGCGGTCGGCGCGTTCATCAGCCTTGGTGCGCTTGAAGGCACGGTAGCGATGCAGCGGGATCGGCCCGGACACAGGGTGATAAGGACCGAACCGCTCGCCGTCATACTCGACGAACAACTCGTCGTCGAACAACCCCCACAGCAGTACCACCCAGTCGCCGGCCATATCGGGCTCGACTTCGTACTGGGTGCCGTCGATATTGATGCGAGCGTCGATGTCGACCTTGCGCCGCTCGGGTTCGCGGGCGAAGCGGCAGAACTGTTCCCAGGTGCACATTTCGCGCAGGCCGTCGGCCGGCAGGTTGGCTAGCCAATCATCGCGGCGCGAGTGCGGTTCAGAACGGTGCCGCTGATCGTTGTAGCGCAACAGGTAGCGCGTCAACCACTCGTTGGCCTGTTGTTCGGTTTCCGGTTTGTGGAAGTGATAAAGGGTTTCATGGGCCTCCTTGACGGTGCGGAACGGCCGCTCGACCTTGCCCTTGGAACGGGCGGTGGTCCGGGTTCCGTCCTTGCCGGCTGGGATATGCGTCTGCCACTCGACGCCAAGGGCCTGCATAACGTTCTGGTATACCCGGCTCTTCGCCACCGGCCCGTTGTCCAGGTAGATCATCTTCGGCCGGCCCTGCAACGGATTGGCTGGATCTGCTTTCGGCGCCATCGCGTTGAACAGGAAGCGAAGCGCCGACTCCACGTCCTCACCGTAGATGCAGTGGTATTCCTGGTAAGCCATGCCGCTGCGGTCATCGACGATGCTGAAGATGGCCAGCGTCGGCTCGCCCTTGGACGGGTCGATCCAATCCGGTTTGTCGATATGCTTGAGGTCGGAGGGCGAGATGTCGAACTGCCAGCAATCGTTGCTGTGTTCAGCCTGGAAGCGCACAGCGGCCGGCTCGCGGGTGAGGTGCGGCTGGTCAAGGTGCCAGAATGACAAGTAGCGATTCACGGTCGGCCGTTTCAGCAAGCCCTTGGGCGCCTGTACTAGGCCGTGGCTGGTTTCCACGCCATAGTCTTCCAACAGCTCGATGGCGCGCTGGGTGGACAAGTGCCGGCCATTCTTGTTGGTGGTCCGTAGTTTGAGCGCGGCGACCAGCTTGCAGTAGCGCTCCAGCTCAGCCTGCGGCAGTACGCGCGGTTTGCCGTGGTCGGCGCGATGCGCTGCGTGCGGTCTGTTGAAGGTGTGCAGCGCACGATAGACGGTTGTGGGGGAGACGCCGTAAAGCATGGCTACGGCCGCGATCTGGCCGGCACGCTCAGGGCTCTTGCGCGGCAGACGATCAAGCCGCTGCCGCAATTGCAGCAGCGAATCGGTCGGTATTTGCTTACGCCGCCCGGACGGCATCGCTGTCCGCCTCTGCCAGATAGTTGTACAGCGTCTCGCGGCTGATGCCGAAGTCGCGCGCCACCTGCGCCTTGGTTTCGCCGGCGGCGACCCGCTGGCGCAGTTCGGCGATCCGCTCCGGCGGCAAAGACTTCTTGCGGCCGCGGTAGGCGCCGCGCTGCTTGGCCAAGGCGATACCCTCGCGTTGCCGTTCGCGGATCAAGGCACGCTCGAACTCGGCGAAGGCACCCATCACCGACAGCATCAGCGTGGCCATCGGCGAGTCCTCGCCGGTGAAGGTTAGGCCTTCCTTGACGAACTCGATGCGAACACCGCGCTTGACCAAGCCCTGGACGATGCGGCGCAGGTCGTCGAGATTGCGGGCCAGGCGATCCATGCTGTGGACGACCACCGTGTCGCCCTCGCGGGCAAAGGTGATCAGCGCCTCCAGTTGCGGACGCTGGGCATCCTTGCCTGAGGCCCTGTCGGTGAAGGTTCGATCGACCTGGACCTGCTCAAGCTGACGCTGCGCGTTCTGCTCGAACGTGCTAACCCGGACGTAGCCGATGCGCTGCCCCTGCACTGGGTCTCTCCGATGGGTTTGTCAGCTTGAAATCTTAGACCCTTGACGGCGCGTGTCAATCAATGCACATTGATACTCTAGTTTGACGCTGTTTGCTGGGCTGGCCTGACCTAAAGTTTGGGTATAGCCCAAGCTGACAGCCATCGACCGAATAGTTGGAAGAACGACCATGAAGCCATCCATCGCCCTGCAAGCCCATCGCGACGATATTCGCCGCGTGGTTGCGGCGCACCGTGCCAGAAATGCTCGCGTGTTTGGTTCGGTTGCCCATGGCGATGATACGGATGACAGCGACCTCGACCTTCTAATCGACCCGACGCCGGACACGACGCTGTTCGACATCGGCGCGATTCGCTACGAGCTGCGCAAGCTGTTGGGCGTGCCGGTGGACGTGCTGACGCCCAAGGCGCTGCCAGACAAGTTCCGCGACGCGGTGCTGGCCGAGGCCATTCCGGTATGAGCCGCGACATCCAGCGCCTGCCTGATTATCTGGGCCATATCCTGCAAGCCATCGAGCGCATCCAGCGCTACACCGAAGACACCACCGACTGGGCATTCCTGCAGAACGAGATGGTGCAGGACGCGGTGATCCGCAACTTCGAGATCATCGGCGAGGCCTGTCGGAACATCGAGCGCCACTACCCCGACTTCGCCGCTGCTCACCCGGAGGTGCCGTTGGCGTTCGCCTATGAAATGCGCAACGCCCTCGCGCACGGCTACTTCAAGGTCGATCTGGAGATCGTCTGGAAGACAATCCAGAACGATCTGCCTGGCTTGGAGCGCCAGGTTCAGAAACTGGTCGCCACCCTGGACGACGGCGACATCGGCTCACCCAGTCCCTAAGTTCATCATTTGCAGCAAGCGTGAGCCTGCCGCAATGGAAAGCAAGCCGGCGCTGCTGAATGCAAGCTGGTTCGCAGCGTTTGTGAGCTGAGACCGCTGGTCAGTTGCAGCTAATCCGAGCTGGCAGGGGCATCGAAAGCGAGCCGAGCCGGTTTCAAATGCGAGCCGCTACACGTAGGTGTTCTCTTCGCAGAGTATCACTCGCGTGGCCGCCGGACTGAACGGACAACCGACGCACTTGTGGCCAGCCCCTCCGATGAGGCTTTCCTTTTTCGCCCTTTCGGTGTGACGGAACTGCCCCTCGCGCCCGCAGCTTGCGTCGTCTCTTGCAGGAGCTGCTCTACGGCCTTAATTCGCTCATCGCGGTGTTCCACCTCTCGTCGCAGGAGCGCAGCTTCTGCCGCTCGGTGCGCGAGTTGCTCGTGCATCGCCTCCAGTCGCGTTGTTTGCAGATCCACGAGTTCCCGCATTTTGACGAGACCTCCCTCCGCAGCCCCCAAATTCTGTCGTACGTCCCCTAGCTCACGCTGAAATGAGGCGTACTCTTTGCGTTGACGCTCGACAAGATCGGCGTTCATTTGCCGCACTTGGGCCAGTTCCTTCTGCGCCTTTGCGGCCGCCATGCGTTCTCGGTCGATCTCAAGCAAGGCCCGCTTTTCGGATGCATCGTAGCGATCCTCGGAGCGCTTCAAGGCGTCACGCAGTTTCTCGAGTTCGATCGAGAACGATTGCCGTGCCTCGACGAGCCCGGTTTCGAGTGTCTCCAACCGCTGCTTTCCCGTCACTGACTGCGCGCGCAGCGACGCGGTTTCCGCACGTTCGGCTGCCAGGCTGCGCTCAAGCGCGAGGTTGCGCTCGGAAGCAACGTCCAGCGCCTCATGTAGATGTTCGAGGGGTCAGCTCACGAAACGGAACGAATCGTACGCTAAGGGGGTGTGGCCGGGATAAAGGGGAAAACTGTACATATCCACCGCAAGTCGTTGTTATTAAATACCAATTATGGCTGCGGCGGTGCCGGGATGAAGCAAAAATTAGGACTTTCGAGCTGTAAGCATATGTTTTAAAAGTAGAATTATGGAGCGTCGGGCGTTGCGGTTTTCTCACCGACGCCCGCGGCCTGTTGCCCGCTCCGTTTCCTGCGACTGCCCAAACTCAGGAGCTGTGTGTGCAAATCCGCCATCACTTTCTCCTGGATTGCCAGCGACGCCTGGGCGGCGGCGAGCTCGATTTCCAGGGCTTGGCGACGTTCGGTCTGCCCGGCGAGCGTGGCTTCGAGCGCACTCTTGTCGCGGAGCAGATCCTCAACTTGTAGCTCCCGCTCCGCCAAGCGCTGGCCCAGCGCCTCAGCGCGTTGCCCGGTTTCCTTGGCCACCGCCAGTTCGTCGCGGAGCGATCGCGCCTCCGTCTGAATCTGGTGAAGGTGGAGATGGGCCTGCGATAGCTCGGCTGCTAAGCGGGCATTGTCCCGGCTGACTCCGGTCAGTTGGTCCTGTTTGGTTCCCAGCGTCTGATTCAACTGCCGCAACTCCGCCTGCAGATGCTGAGCCTGCTGTTCATGTTGGCGCTGCTCCTGATCGCGTTGTTCCTTGGCCGCCTGCCGGAAATGGTCCAAGGTTTCGCGGGCATGGCGGTGTGGCGTGTTTTCGCCTCCGCGATCCGGGCTTCGGCCTCTTCGTGCAAGCGACCGGCCAGCCGCCCGATCAGGTCCTGGATTGCCTCGCTCAGGGCGACCTGGGTGCCGCCGGCCCCGCCTTCTTCCTCTTCGATCTCCTTCAAATAGCGGTGAATCGTCGCCTTTGAGCCGGTGTTGCCGAGTTCCACCCGAATGGCGTCGATCGAGGGATGTCGGCCCTGCGCGCGCAGCGCGTCACGTGCCCGCACCACCTCGGACTTGTAGATTCCGCTTCTGGCCATTGGCGCCCCCTGATTTTTACGTACTGTATTACATGGTACGTAATTACATACCAATTGCAATGAGTACAAGCGCATGGAGGCGCCAATTTGGACCCGGGATAATCGCGAATTATCACGCCTAATGTGGTGGCCAGCGGGTTAGTCGCCTAGCGGGCGTACAATTGTGCAGCGCGCTCGCTATCGAACAGGAGGGCAGAGACTTCGTGGGAAAAACTGCGTGGGCCTTGGAGGCTGTTGGTCGTTCCCTGCGTCAGAGCGCCCGAGTAGCCGCGACACTGGCGTCGGTCACCGACGCCGCCGCAGCGAACCGCCTGAACGATGCGTAGCAGCGTCCTCTATGCCCTCTTGGCAGCTGTCTTGTTCGGCGCGAGCACGCCGTTCGCCAAGTTGCTGATCGGCGAGTTGTCGCCAGTCTTGCTCGGTGGTCTGCTGTATCTCGGCAGTGGCATCGGCCTTGCGCTGGTCCGCCTCGTTCGGGATCGTGGCTGGAAGGCGTCTGGCCTCGCCCGGGCGGAGTGGCCCTGGTTGCTGGGCGCGATTCTATTCGGTGGCGTGCTCGGCCCCGTCGCTCTACTGTTCGGGCTGAGATATACGAGCGGCTCGACCGCCTCCCTGTTGCTGAACCTCGAAGCCGTGCTCACGGCCGTGATCGCCTGGATCGTTTTCAAGGAGAACGCAGATCGTCGCATCGTGCTGGGCATGCTCGCCATTGTCGCGGGCGGCGGCGTGCTGTCGTGGGCGACGGGGGATGGCGGCGCAACGACCTGGATTGGTCCGGTCGCGGTGGCCGCAGCCTGCCTGTGCTGGGCGATCGACAATAACCTGACGCGCAGTGTCTCGGCCTCCGACGCCCTGTTCATCGCGTGTAGCAAGGGGATCATCGCCGGGACCGTCAATGGCGTGCTCGCGCTGTCGCTGGGTGCCGCGATGCCGCCTCCGGCAACGGTTCTCGCAACCATGGCGGTGGGGCTGCTCGGCTACGGCATCAGCCTGGTCATGTTCGTGCTGGCTCTGCGCGGCCTCGGCACGGCGCGGACCGGCGCCTACTTTTCCACCGCCCCTTTTATCGGCGCGGCGGTGGCGCTGCTCCTGCTCGGCGAATCAACCTCTCCGGCGTTCTGGCTCGCAGCTGGCCTGATGGGCTGGGGTGTTTGGCTGCATCTGACGGAGCATCACGAACACGAACACACGCATGAACCGCTTGCGCATCGCCACCTTCACGTGCATGACGAGCACCACCGGCATGTACACGATTTCGAGTGGGACGGGAGGGAGCCGCACGAACATTGGCACAGCCACGCGCCGTTGACCCACAAACACCCCCATTTCCCAGATATTCATCACCGACACGCGCATTGACTTTGCCGCCCGCGCCGGGGTGGGTTGAACGGGGAGATCTCGCCTTGGCCTCACCAGACGTCAGTGAGGTTCGTGGCACCAAGATATGTGCTCGGCGTGACAGGAGCGGAAAGGCAGAATCAAATTGCCCCATCGGAATTTCCAGGGACGGGGCGATTCGTACGCCGGGACCGTGGTCCCTCCAGGATGGCAACGATGTCGTGTCGCCCCAAAGTCTGCGCGAGCCAGAGTTCGTCATGTCCTTCCGCATCAAGCTGGTTCCGCTTCGCACCACCGATCAGGAGATGCCGGACAACTGGCGTGTGGCCCTTGTAGACGGCCCAGAATAAGGGCCACTCCCCGTCCTTGTTCCGCGCGTCGGGATTGGCGCCACGGCCGATCAGGAAGGAGACGATGTCCGCATGGCCGTTGAAAGCGGCCCAAAACAGCGGTGTCCATCCTCGACGATCGGGCAGGTCGACCGATGCACCGCGCGCCAATAGGCTGTCAATGACGGCCCACTGACGGTGATAGGCGGCGAGGAAGATCAGACTGCACCCCTCGGTGTCCTGCCAGTTGGCCGGCAGTCCGTCATCCAGCCACCTCAGTACTTCCGCGACGTTGCCGTGGCGAACCGCGTCGAGCAGTGCTGGGGTGACTCGGTCGCGCCAGGCTGCGTGATGGATGTCGTCAGTCATCGTGTCGGTCCTGACCAGACCAGACCAACCAAGGTCTCGCCGACCGTTGATCAATCGCAACCATCTCCCGCGTCCCGCGCGACAAGCGCATCAATTGAATTCCTTTCGGTCGAATGTTCATGAGCTGCGTTTCGGGATCGGCGCGTTGCAGTCCTTGAAGTTCACGTAGACCTTGTCACCGACCTGCAATTGCGCATCAGTCGGCAACTTGGCGGCGCGCGCATACGGGTGTCCATTGCGCAAGAACGCGACCATCACGTACGGGGCGTTGCCTTCCATGTCCGACGCTTCGGTCCTGCAGTCATAGAACGAGGACCGCTTCAGACTTTTCGCGGGTCCGATCTCGACGACGGTTCCTTTGCGCCACCCGTCCGCCTCGGAGTATTTCCCTTCGAGCACGGTGGGGCTCGCACATCCGGTCAGGCCGGCAAGAGCTGCACAAATAACGATTTTGGTACGTACTTTCATTGGGACCTCTCTCGATTGGGTACAAACGCGAGCGCGTTTCGCTGGCAGGCGGTGCGTCTTGGTTCGTACCCCGTTTCAATTTGAATCAGATGCTTGTAGCGGGCGCGGCGGTCGCCGTGGCCACCGCGATTCGCGACAACTGCCTTTGCTCATCGCGGCCATGCGCGAGTCGGTACAGCGCGGGCAGCACCAACAGCGTCAAGACGGTGGAGGACAGGATTCCGCCGATCACGACCGTCGCCAGTGGCCGCTGCACTTCGGCGCCGGTCCCGATGGCGATGGCCATCGGCACGAAGCCCAGCGACGCCACCAGTGCCGTCATCAGCACCGGACGCAGGCGCGTAAGCGCGCCTTCGCGAATCGCGTGATCCAGCGCGAGGCCGTCGTCGCGGAGGCTCCGGATGTACGAGATCATCACCAGTCCGTTCAGCACAGCGACCCCGGACAGTGCGATGAAGCCGACGCCGGCCGAGATCGACAGCGGGATGTCACGCAGCCACAGCGCGAGAATCCCGCCCGTCAGCGCAAACGGCACGCCGGTGAACACCAGAAGGCCGTCCTTGACGTTGCCGAACATGGCGAAGAGCAGCGTGAACACCAGCAGCAGTGCCACCGGTACGACAATCTGCAGGCGCTTCGTCGCGCTCTGCAATTGCTCGAAAGTGCCGCCCCAGGTCGTCCAGTAACCCGTCGGCACCTGCACCGCCTCGGTGATCCGGGCTTCCGCTTCCGCGACAAATGAGCCGATATCGCGCCCCCGCACGTTCGCGGTCACGACCACACGGCGCTTGCCGTTTTCGCGACTGATCTGATTGGGACCGGGCGCCGACTGAATGCTCGCGATATCCCCGAGGCGCACGAAACCGCGGGCCATGCTGTTGTCCCCGCCCGGCAGGCGAATCGGC
>NZ_DASWVW010000029.1:0-30746 GCF_036406195.1 Steroidobacter sp. | reverse complement strand
GGACCAGGCATCCGCGCTCAGCCGTCGTCGCTTCATCGTCTGCATCGTCTGCATCGCTCACTCCAGTGGTGGTTGACCTGGAGCGGCATTGTCCGCACGCGCGAATAGATCGGAAGAACGCCTCGGAGTTAACGCTTACGCAGATGGCGCGCAATCTCACCGATGCCGAAGAGCCGTTCCTTCGGCACAAGCGATTCCTGATCATGGATCGAGATACAAAGTATTCCGCAAGCTTTCGTGCCGCCCTGACTCGACAGCGGATCGAATCGATAAGACTGCCGCCACGCTCGCCAAACTTGAACGCATACGCGGAGAGGTTTGTGCGCTCGGTAAAGGGAGAGTGCACCCAACGAATGGTCTTCTTCGGCAGGTCGTCGCTCGAGCGCGCGCTGACGCACTACGTGACACACTATCACGAAGAGCGCAATCATCAGGGGCTACAGAATCGCCTACTGAAACGTTCTGACGGGATTACCCATCGAGTTGGTCGCGTAAAGCGCCGGGAGCGATTGGGTGGAATGCTCAACTTCTATCATCGAGAAGCCGCCTGACGACGGAGTTTTCGGACATTACGGGCAGCAACGCCTGGCACAGCGCCTTGTCCCAGTCGGAGAAATTCTGCTCGGTTGGCGCCCGCGTGATCCGCAGTCGGCAGTTCGCGCCGTCGTCGGCGACGATGTCGGCGCCAAGAATGAAACGGATATTGATCGGCTGGATGAATGACTTATAGAACTCGCCTTGCATCCACTTGTCTGTATCGATCATCTCATCGATGGTCACCACCCGGTCCGGCGGCAGGCCGACGAACGGATCCATCGAGAACACCTCGTAATGATTGTAGGGCGAGCGATCGACTTCCGGACCGCGCCCCACGTCGCGGATGAGCAGCGCCGGACGCTCTACAGAGGCTCGTCGCAGAATCAGCGTTGCCCAATTCGCTCGCAGATGCCGGCGTAGCAGTCCGAGCATGCCCCCCCAGGGAACCGACTCGAGCGGTCCCTGATAGATCGCACCGATGAGCTCGCTCATCTGTTCGAACGAAAGCGAGCGGCCGGACGCGCTGAAGTCCTGGCTCACCGCCTCCGATACGACTCTCTCGGAGTCCAGACGGCCTTCTGCTTTCATCTCTGATTTCTTCGCCACGAAATGCACCGCACGCCAGCACGCGCAAAATGTAGGCGAGCTGGAGCCCCCCGGCCAGCGGTCGATGTCCTCCCCCGTAAGCTACCAGATAGCCCGCGTCAAGTGCACCGCGTAATGTCTGAAATTTCAGGCGTCACGCCGCTTCTCGATAGTAGAAGTTGAGCATACCACCGAGTCTCTCCCGGCGCTCTACTCGACCACCTCGATGGATAGGGCGATTGGAGTCCTTCAGGAGACGATTACTCACCCCCTGATGATTACGCTCTTCGTGGTAGTGCGCCACGGACTGCGTCAGCGCGCGCTCGAGCGATGATCTGCCGAAGAAAGCCCATTCGTTGGGTGCACTCTCCCTTTACCGAGCGCACAAATTTCTCCGCATACGCGTTCAAATTTGGTGATCGTGGCGGCAGTCGGATCGGCTCGATTGGCTCCCGACTGCCGCGCGGAAGGCTGCGGAATATTTCGTATCTCGATCCATGATCAGGAACCGCGTGTGCCGAAGGAACGGCTCCTCGGCATCGGTGAGATTGCGCGCCATCTGCACCATCCACGCCCCATGCGGATGAGGCGTAATCCTCGCAATCTTCACCGTTCGGCTCGCCAGGTTGAGCACAAACAGAACGTAGTACGTCACTAAGCCGCGCAGCGTGAGAACCTCGGCCGTAAAGAAGTCCGTGGCCGCAATGCTCTCCAAGTGCGCCTTGAGAAAGGTCGACCACGACGTGCGCATTCCTCGTTCGGGCGCCGGATCAATGCCATGTTCGCTCAGTACGTTCGCGATCGTGCCGCGGCTAGAATCATGCGCTAAGTTCGCCAGCGCGCCTTGAATTCACGTGCCCCAAGATCGATTCTCCAGTGCCATGCGAACAATGAGCTGGACGTTCACCTACATCGTTCGGGGGCGGCCGGGTCCACGGCGTGAGGGTAGGCCCATTTCTGTGCGACCAACGTTCGATACCACCGCATCAGCGTATCCGGCGTGACCAACGTATCGAGTTCGCTGAGCGGCTTGCGCCCCAACGCATACGCTCTGCGTGCAAGTCGACGGCGTTCGGCATCCGTGAATCGCAGGCGTCGACCGCCGAGGCGCTCCTTCAGCAACCGACTTTCTTCCCTCAAGAACTCGATCACATCCCAGCTGCCGACGATTGAGCCAGCCAGCAAGCAGCGTCAGGAGAAATTGCAGCGGCTGGATGGAGCGAAATATCCGAGCAAGGATAGCCTGTTCGGTTCAGAACTACGCCGTTCGAATTATTGGACAGTACGAGCGCCAGGTGGCGGCGCAGAAATAGGATCTCCGCTTCCAACGATTCGCGCGGCCGAAATAGGCGCCCGGCACCACTGGATCAGGTCCCAGGCAAGTCGAACGTTAACGGAGAACGCACTCAGCACGCCGGGATCATGCCATAGTTACACAAGCTGGCCAGCCCCGAGGCCACGATCCAATTTTTGCGGACCACAGCCGCCCCTCATCTTTGATATAGCATCGCTTGATCAGTCTCATGCGTTCATGGCGCATCTTCCCTCGGATGCTCGATCACATCATTGAGCCAGCCGGCAAGCAGCGTCAGGAGGAATTGGAGCGGTTGGATGGAGCGAAACATCCGAGCAACTATAGCCCGTTCGGTTCGGAACTATACCGTTCGAATTATTGGATAGTACGGCCTGAGCGCACCCCACAACGGCGAGCAATAGCCAGCGCCAGCGCTTCATGAGTCTCTCCCGTTATTCCGTCAACGTTGCCATGAGTCCCTTGCGCATCAGCTCGGGCGGCATATTGCCGACCTTCAACAGTCTTTCGTGGAAATCCGACAGCGTGAACTTCGCACCTACGCGCGCTTGATCGAAAACCTATCAGGAGGCTACTTGGCGTCACACCCCGGGCTGTATGAATCGTCCGCTACAATTCGCCACCGTCATGGCGGCGTTCCATCCACACAGCGGAAGTTCTCCGCTTGGTTCTTGCTGCCTCTACCGGTGTAGCGCGCGACTTTGGGGAAGGGGCACAGCGGCCGGGTGAACGCCACTCCCTTGTTCGGATTGTCATCGACATACTTCGTGCCGATGATCTTCTGCGGCGCACGCCCCTCCTCGACCCACGCCTGTAGCGCATGTCGGATATCGTGCTGCGCATCCTCGCGTAACGCAGGCAACCGCTGGCCGAAGGCATTGGGACCCGGGCCACCGAAGCAATGAAGCATGCCGGGCACCAGGAACAACCGCATGAACTCCTGTGTCCGCTGCATCCCGCCACTGTGTTGGCTCACGTCCTGGTAGTACTGAATCACGTTCGCCGGCGTCGCCGCCGGCTCGCCCCAACCGGCGTAGAAAATCACCTTTCCGCCTTTGTTCTGGAACTCACGCAGATCGGTCTTAATAGGGTCGATCACTGACTGCAGGGACTCTCCCGCGATCAGTTTGTTGTGGGTCCGCTCCACATCCCGGTCGAAGTCGAACTGCCGGAATGTCCATTCAGGATCGTCGAACACCATGTACTTGAAGAAATGTTCGGCGAACCGAGTACCCAACGTCCGCGCAGGGTCGCTACCCACGATCGCATCCCAGCCTTCGCCGTTGGTCGCCTGAGATTCCAGCGTTGTCGCCGGCCCCCGATGGAGGACCTCGCCGGTGCGCGGGTTGCGGGCCCCTTCGTATATCTTCCGGAGCGATTGCGCCTGAGCTGCGGTGATGCAGTCCTCAGACTGACCATCTCTGCAAACGAGCGTCGCAGGGTCGAATGGACAATGACGCGGGTCACCGGCAATGCCATTCACGACTTCAGCCGCTGGCGTGCACGACTTCAGTGCCGCTGCTTCTACCAAGGGTAGCAGTGAGTGGGGCAATTCCCCGCCCGGCGTGTCGGACATCACTTTTGATGCCCACAGCGAACCGATCAGTTGCTTGATCCAGAAAGGCCCGCCGACGATGACGCCATCCCAGCTCTGGGGGAACCGCTGCACCTGCACCAGCGCTTCGCGCCCGCCGTCGGAACAGCCGGAAAAATAGCTGTATTTGGCGGGGGCGCCGTAGAACGCCCGGATCAGTGCTTTGGCGCTCCTGGTGGTCTCATCGAGCGAGCGATAGCCGTAATCCTTGATCTTTTCCGGTCGGCGCAACGCCCAGGAGGCATCCAGGGGATGCGCTTGATGCCCATTGTCGGTCGCAGCCACCGCGTTGCCGCCTCTCATGCCCCAACTCATCGCGCTATAGCGGATGGAACCTGCGAAGGCACCATTGCCGACTTGATAGAACCGGCCGCTCCAGTTGGCGGCCGGCAGCCAAACTTCCCAGTGAATGTGCGAATCCGCGCTGGGTCGCGACACGCCGTGCACCCGGCAGAACGACGGCAAGTCGGTATGAGTGGTGCCATCGGGCGCGTTGAAGGAACCGGCGGATTCCAGATTCACATGCAGTATCTCGGCTCCGGGCAGTTCATGGTTCACCAGATCGAGACAGTCGGCAGTGGCGAACGCCGGCGTCAGCAGCAGCGTCGCAAGAGAAACAATCGCCATGCTGCTCTTGTATCGGAGCGTCTGTTCGATCTTCATTGCATCTCTCGGGGGAAGTCCGACTTCTTCACAAGGAGTGCCAGCACTCATGCGCGCTGCACTTCGACGTTCGCAGACGCCGGCAGTCCGACATCGACGGCTGCGACTCGCAGCGCGGTCTGCGTCTGGCGAAATCCATGGATGCTGCGATTCAGCAGCACCGCGCCCAGCGCGAAACAGATCGTTCCGACAATGGCGATCGAGGCGCCGACGCGCAGCTCGTCCGCGAAGCCGTAATCCGTGATCACGGCGATCACGGTCGGCCCGCAGCCAATAGAGATCATGTTGGCGACCAACAGATAGATCGCGGAGACCTGCGCCCTGATCTGCACGGGCGAGGCCAGCTGGATCGCCACAGGCGCCATCACGATGATGGCGCCGAAGAGCAGATAGCTGATGCCCAACAACACGAACTTGGCCTCGATGGAGGCCACTGCGATGATCGCCAGCGGCAATGGCAGGGACAACAACACCACCGTCACCAGAATCCGGATCGATGGCGCCGAGACGCCTCGACGGCCCAACCAGTCGCTGCACCATCCCGCAGTCAGCCCACCCGTCAACAGACAGGGGACGGATATCGCGCCCAGCGTCATGCCGATCGTGCCCGCGCTCCACTCGTGTACTCGGATGAAATACGTCGGAAACCAGGCGGAGCTGCCATAGAAGTACAGGCTGACCACCGACATGCCGAGAACATAGCAGACGAAGAAACTCCGGCCGCTTGCCATGTAGCCGAGCACCGCCGAGAATCGAGTCGACAACTCCGCACTGGCCGCTGACTTCTTGCGGGCGGGCTCCGTGACGAAGATCAACGGAATCACCATCATCAGGCTCAACGTGCCGACCGTGAGCAAGGCCAGTTGCCACACTCGCATCTCACCGAAGATGGGCAACGAGATCACCCCCACTCGTTCCACCAGATCGATGACCAGGCCGCCCAGGATCAGCGACACGCCGCTACCGACCACGCCGCCGATCACGAACACGCTCATGCCTCTGGCCAGCTTCTCCGGCGCGAACAGATCCGCCACCATCGCGTAACCCGCCGGGGTCAAGGCGGCTTCTCCCAGCCCCACTCCCATTCTCGCCACGAACATTTCTTTGAAGTCGCGCGCGAATCCACACAACATCGTGAGCAGACTCCACAGTGTCGCCCCGAGCAGAATCACGCGCTTTCTCGACCAGAGATCCGCCGCCCGGCCCATCGGCACGCCCATCACCGCGTAGACTGCGGCGAACGCCAGCCCGGTCAACAGGCTGACACCGGTATCCGACAGCCCCAGATCGTGCTTGATGGGCTCGATCAGCAACACCAGGATCTGCCGGTCGACAAACGAGAACATGTACAGCCCGGAGAGCACCGCCACCGCACTCCAGGCGGCCACCGGCGATGGCACTGGCTCGACCGTCTGGTCATCGCTGTTCACTGTCATTCGCTGCGCCTTTGGAGGAACCCGGATCGACGAACCTTGCCCGCCTCGTCCCGCAGCGATTCACTGACGAACTCGAAGCTCCTGGGAATCTTGTAGCGAACGATCTGCTCCGCGAGATGCGCTCTAAGCGCGTCCTCGCTCAGTCCGTGAGGCGCATCGACGATCGCGTGCACGCGCTGGCCAAGATCATCGTCCGGCAAGCCGATCACGATGCTCGAACGGACGGCGGGGTGAGACTCGATGGCCGCCTCGACTTCGGCGGGATAGATGTTGGCGCCACCGCAGAGAATCAGATCCTTCGAGCGGTCCGCGACGTACAGATAGCCCTCGGCATCGACACACCCGATGTCGCCGAGCGTCTCCCATCCACCCTCGATGGCTTTGGGCTCGGCACCAATGTATCGATAGGTGCTTCCCTGGCCGCCATCGGGCAGAAAGTAGATTTCCCCACGGCTGCCCGGCGCCACTTCCTGGCCGGACTCATCGCATATCTTCATGCGGCAGCCCGGGAATGCCCGGCCCACCGAGCCTTTGTGCCGCAGCCATTCCACGCCGTCGATTCGCGTAACGCCCTGGCCCTCGGTCCCACCATAGGCCTCGACGATACGCTCAGGCCCCAACCAGCCGATCCACGCCTCCTTCAACCACGCCGGGCAAGGCGCGCCGCTGTGGAACACGGTCCGCAACGTCGAAATGTCGTAGCCATCGCGTATGGATGGTTCCAGGCGCCAGATCCGGTTCATCATCGTCGGCACCAGCCCGATCCACGAAACATCGTGTGCATCGATGGACTGCAGTGTGCTCTGCGCATCGAACTTGGGCAGGGTGATGACATGGTTTCCCCGCAGCAGAGCGATCAGTGACCATGAGAATGCGGCGTTGTGATACAGCGGCCCCGGCAAACATACCGCCTCCTCGCTGGGCAAACGCAAGAACGCTCCCAGAGTCTCGTCGAAGACTGTGCCGCGGGCGTCGACGATCAGCTTCGGTCGCCCAGTACTGCCGCCGGAAGTGCAGACCTTCCAGTGTGCAGCGACGGCATCCGGCAAGGGCTCGCCACTGATCGTGTCATCCGGCGTGAAATCCGGCGGCAGGACTTTTTTGTCGGGAAACCACTGCGGCTCGACACCAATCACCAGGGGAGTGCCGCTGAGCTGGATGATCTCAGTCAGTTCCTTGCGCGGCAGGCGGGAAGACACCGGCAACGGCGTCGCTCCGATTTTCCACAACGCAACGGTGATCTGATAGAACTCGATGCTGTTCGGCAGCGCAATCGTCACGAGCTGGTCCTGGCGCACACCCATCGCGGAGAGCGCTCTTGCCCAGCGATTGCTGGAGACGTCCAGCTCGCTACGCGAGAGCGTTCGGGCACCACAAGTAACCGCCGCAGCGGCCGGTTCCGCGGCGGCGAGCGCTGCAAGCCTACGACTGAAACTCAGCATTCGCCTCGCTCCGCGTTGATCCTGCTCAGTAGCCGGCACGTTGCAGCGGCAACGGGATGGAGAGCTGGCTGTTGCTGGAGATGTAGCTGTTGAGAACCCTGAAGCGGAGCCCGGCAAATTTCTCCGGATCGACGTCCAGCACTCTCATAGAGACGCTGCCGCCGGCGGGCACGCGCAGGAACTTCGTCTGATTGACCACGATGCTCTCGTCGACCAATTCCAGATTGACTTCCACTGGCGCCTTGTTCTCGATCTTCACGATGACCGAGCGCGGCACCCGCCGCACCGGATCGCGCGTCGTATCCTGCACGGGTGTCATCGTCAGAGCACTGCCGAGAATGTCGGCCACGTCCGCCTCCCTTCCGATCAGCGTCTGTCGATACAACGCCACTGTTCTGCCATTGGCCAGTGCTTCCTTCAACGACTCGGCCTGCCGGTTTTTCGCAAGGAACAACGTGACCGTTCGATGCGGCAGAGCGTTCGCCGCCAGCTCCCACTTGATCTGTCGGTGGGTGTCCGAATTGCCGAGCATGGCCAGGCTGTTCTTCAGGGCCAGATCGATGGCTTGCGGGAACATCTTGTCGCCATTGGCAACTTCGATCCCTCGCAGCAAGCCCTGGTCGAAGAAACGCTGGTGCACCGGCTCGGGATGGGCGACATAGCTGGGGAAGCCCGGCCAGTACGGATGATTCTGGAAGCAGATTCCTCCTTGCTGCTCGGCCCGGCGCAGCGCCGCCTCCACTTCCGCCTCTGTTTTTGGCCCCACGGTATGAAAGTGCTCATACACGTCCTGACTGGACCGGGCATCCGGATGAGACGCGCTGCGCATCTGGTTTGCATCCTGGATGAACACGCAATTCATGTGCCCGATGCCGCGAGTCAGCTCGGCTCCGGGAATGACCGTCAGCGGCAGTCCGCCATCGCGCACTTGCCGATCCGCCAGAACGAACGCCTGATTCTTGTCCAACAAGCCGGTGTCCGGTTGCGTAATCAGCTGAGTCGCAAGCGTGGTTTCGGCGTGATCGGTGATTGCGATGGCCGCGAGCCCTTCATTCAGCGCTTCCTCGACACGCAGGTTCGGCCACACATAGGCGTCCGAGAATATCGTGTGTACGTGCAGATCGACGGCCAACACCTGGAATCCGCGCGCCGTCGGCGGGAAGCTTTGCAAGGCGATGGGCTCCGCGGCTGCGGCAGGCAAGAGCGCGGCAACCATCGATGAGACAAGCAATGCCGGCACCGCAGCCAGCCTATGAATTGCACGCATCTATTCCTCCGCAGTTTCAGCCAAACCGATCCAGGCGCATCGTCTCATCTGCAGGGCCGATCGTCGGGATCGCTGGCATCGGCACCGTCGCAAGATTCGCTCTACGAGCGCTTCAGGTGCGAGAAGCGAATGCGATCGCGCTCCTCGATCGATCCATAAAGCCGCAACGAATCGGGGTCGGAGATTTCTTGAAAGTGCTCGCCGATGGATTCGGGCGTAAGTTGCTCCTCTTTCATCAACACGCCTTCCGTCTCGGCGATATATGCTCTGGAAACGACTCGACCGCTGGCCAGCAGCACCGCCGCCTGCGGCGCGTGCTCGGCGCAGAGATAGATCACCGCCGGCGTCACGTGCTGGCACTTCATGTTCTGTGCCATCAGCTGCGCCTGGGTCTCATCGATGACGCTGTCCGCCATCCGCGTGTAGGCGCCTGGGGAGATCGTGTTGACGTGAATGCCGTGTTTCCTGCCCTCGATCTGCAGGGTATTCATCAGGCCGATCAGCGCCATCTTGGCCGCCGAGTAGTTGGCTTGACCGAAGTTCCCATACAGACCGGAGATCGACGTCGTCATCACTACCCGACCGTACGCCTGTTCCCGCATGAGGGGCCACACAGCGGCGGTAGTGTTGACACTTCCCAGCAAGTGAACGTCCAGCACCGAGGAGAACTCGGAGCGGGTCATCTTCTGAAAGGATCTGTCCCGGATGATGCCGGCATTGTTGATCAGTACGTCGATGCGACCCCAGCGCTCGCGCACTGCCGCCACCATCTGCGCCACTTCTTCCTCATCGGCGACATTGGCGCCGCTTGCCAGCGCCTCGCCGCCCGAGGCGACGATCTCGGCGACCACCGACTGCGCGCTCTGACTGGAACGGCCGCGGCCGTCCAGGTTCGCACCCAGGTCGTTGACGACTACCCTCGCGCCGCGCTGAGCCAACGCCAAGGCATAGTCACGCCCCAGACCCGTGCCAGCTCCTGTGACCAGCGCGACTCGGCCGTCGAATCTGATCTGCTCGATATTGCCCACTGCTCAAAGGTCCCCTGTGCTTACGCGCAACTGTGCGACGCCTACGACCGACCAAACGCATCCGATCTGTCATTCACCAAGTCCAGGCCGGTACACCGTCGGTGTCACCGTGCAGAGCAGAGGCGGCCCGGCACCGCCCCTGCTTCCCTTGGGCTGGTTCGCCCTATCAGAGGAAATCGAAGCTCAGGTCGATGCCGATCACTCGCGGACGCAACGGTACGACGCCGTACGAATAGACCTGCACGTAGGCATCCTCATTGGTCAGATTCTTACCGTACAGCTGCACTCTTACACGATCGAAATCCAAGCCGGCCCGAATGCCGAGAGAGCCGTAATTGCCCATTTCCTGCAGGGATTTGGCGATGTCCGTATAGAAGCCGCTGATATAGGAGTAGTCGGCGCCCAAGAATCCCCGATAGTCGCCGATGTACGTCTCGTACTCCAGCGCGGCTCTGGCGTTGACCTCCGCCGCGCGTGGAATCCGATCACCCTTGCGCGCGCGGACTCCAGGATCGTCCTTGGCCAGGGTCGCATCGTTGTAGGAACCGCTGATATCCAATCGCAGGCCCTCGGTCAACTGAATCTGCGCTTCGGCTTCGACGCCATAGGAAGTTGCCTCCGACGCATTCATCGCCACCGTCGTGGTGCAGCCCTGCACCGGACTGAATACCTGCGTCGGCAGGTTCTTCCAATCGATTCGGTAGAGCGCGGTATTCAGCGATATCCGGTTGTCGAGGAATCGCATCTTCGCACCCAGCTCGAGGTTGTCCGTGGTGTCGGACTTCAAATTCTGACCGATGCGGGCGTTGGTACCGTCGAGCACGCCATCGCCGTCGGCATCGCAGATCGTAGGCACCGCCGGCAGCGCTCCCGGCCGACCGATTCTGAATCCTTCGCCCCACTCCAGATAGTACGTCGCACCGTCCGAGGGCTTATAGCTGAGATTGACCTTCCTCACGAAATCGCTTTCCTTGGCCGTACGGAACGTGAGCGCCGATTCGTCGATAGGCCCGACCGGATCGGGTATGACGCCGCTACCGCTGGTGCGCTCGTAGTCGAAGTACCGCCCGCCCAGCGTCAAGGTCCAGTTGTCGAGGAACTTGTAGTAGAACTCGCCGTACAGAGCGTGCTGCGTCAACTCCGCCGAGGCATGCGTATAGGCGAGCACGCTGTTGACATTCGAGACTGGCAAGCCGCGGAACCTGAAGTCGGCCGGAAACTGCGCCGGATCGCCCATCCAAACCCAGTTGTAACTGTCGCCATCTTCGGAGTGCTGATAAAAGTATCCGGCGGTGAACTCGACCGCGCCTCCGAAATCGGAAACCAGCCGCAGCTCCTCGAAAAACGCCTCGCGCTCGTCGGGGCCCTTCTTGACGCGAGCGATCTTCCCCTGATTGAGCGGCGGCACGAAGACCTGCGCGGTTTTGTAGCCTCCCTCGTACCACGAGGTGGAGGACATCAAGCTCGCCCATCCCATGTCGTACTCGACCACCAGGTTCGCCAGATCCAGTGTTTCCTGGAAGAACGTGCGGTCGTTCTTGCTATAACCGCCGGTCACGGGCCAGAACGCCCCTTTGTAAGGCGAAAGTCTCGCATCGGGCCGGTTATCGCCATCCTGGTACACCTCCTGAAAGGCGTACATGAACGTCGCACGCCACTGATCGTTAGGTTCCCAGCGCAGCGATGCTCGGACGCCTGTGAAGTCGACAGAGCCATTGTTCCCCTCATACTTGATCGGCCCGCCGTACCGCTCGTTCTCCGCGATCATCCAGGGCACTTCCGGCGCGATGTTGTCGACGTAGCCACCGTTGTGCATGTCGTACGCCGCGATGCGCAGAGCCAGCCGATCCTCGGCCAGTGGAATGTTGACCATGCCGGTGAGCGAGGTGTTGGCATCGCCGCCTCTGCCGGTGAGCGAGCGCCCCACCGTGACGTTGGCTGCCCTGTCTTTCAGATCGGGCGCATTGGGAATGCTCCGCAAGGTTCCTCCCAGCGAGCTGGAGCCATATAGCGAGCCTTGCGGGCCGCGCAGCACTTCCACTCGCGCCATATCGACGAGCTTCATGTCGGCGCTGAAGATGCTGTACTGGGGGCTGACCATCGGCACCTCGCCGAAGTACACACCGACCGTCGAATCGCCGCCCCAGAATCCTCCCAGGCCTCGGAAGGTAATATCGTTCAGGACGCTGACGGCGTTGTTGTGAGTGACGCTCGGCATGGCGCTCAGATAGTCTTCCATGCTGACCAGATTTCTCTCGGCGATATCCTCCATGCCGATCGCAGAGATGCTGATCGGCGTATCGAGCAGCGAGGTTTCGCGCTTCTGCGCCGAGACGACGATCTCTTCCAGGTTGCGAGCCGCGAGCTGATTCGTCTCGCTCTCTTCTGCAATGGCGCCGGCACTGCCCAGAGCCCCGACCACCACGGCGGCCAACGCTCGCGTCGGTCCGGAAAAATTATTTGTCTTCATCACGAGGACTCTCCACGCACCCAAAGTTGTTCGAAACAGCCGAGTAGCTCGGCATACCCCACGTGCAGTCTCAACCGGCCGCCTCGCCCGCACCGCACCGGACCGGCCAGGACAGAAGCGCCGGCGGCGAACATTCGCCGTTGCGGCGGCCTTTCTCCCTGTCTCTTCATCACGATCGAATCTTCTACTTATCGATCATTCAGTGCTTACTAAGCTATCACTTAGTAAAGTGCCACGCAACGCCGATTTGCCGCTGGCGTCCACCTGCAGCGCATGCCCCATGCATGACGGTTCAATTACTGGACGACCAGTTATTTATTAGATTGTCATTTAGTTGTAGTATGCGGCGCTGCTCGAGGACGCTCGCCCACCTACGGGCGGGAGGTCTTGCGCCCGCACCTGCAAGATCGTGCGAGCGCCGGACGTATCAACCAAGGAACCCGCCCATGCAAGCCACCAGAGCCGCCGCTCCGACCAAATCAGCCGCCCCCCCGCTGGCGGTCCGGGACGGGCAACTCACCAAGGAGGCGCTGATGCGAGTCGGGCTGCGTCTCTATAAAAGAGTCGGATACGAGGCCACCAGCCTGCGCATGATCACCGAGGAACTCGGCATCACCGTGGCAGCCACGTACTATTACTTCCGTTCGAAGGACGAACTGCTGGTGGCAGCCTTCAAGCGCAGCTTGGAAAACCTGCAGATGGCCCACGATAGCGTCAGTGCCGAGCTCTCCCCGCGCGAGCGCCTTTGGACCTTCGTCCACCTTCACACTCGAATGCAGCGCGCCGAGTCGGTGACCGACCGCCAGCCGTATGGCGCATCCCAGTTGATCACCAGCGTGCCCGCAGACACCGCCGCGCCTCTGATCGAACTGATGAGAAACATCCGAGACCGCCTGCGGAACATCATCGTCGCGGGCGTACGGGACAAATCCTTCGATAAAGTGGACCCCACCGCCACCACGTATGCCATCTTCGGAATGAGCCAGCAGATCAACTACTGGTACCAACCCAACGAAAGCCTCGATATGAACAAGCTTTCCACGATGTACGCCGACTTTGCGCTGCGCATCGTCGGCGCCGACCCGATCCGCAATCGCGCGCAGTTACTGAACCTGACCGCAGCGGCGACACTCGACGAAAACATCACTTGAGTTTCGGCGAAGGCCGTGCGGCAGTCGCGTCTTTCAATCCTGCGCCGAAAATTCCAGCCTTTGGAAAGACGGCGACGGCAGCGGGGCAAGTAACACATTTACCGCCAGCGTGCCTCGTTCGCAGCGATAATTCATTACCGCCGCGAGCACGTTTCTGACATTCATGCGACTCTCTCGCTGGCACTCACCGAGCTTCACGCGTACAGCCTGAAGCTCCGCGTCGCGCTTCCGCGCGGAACGATCGAGCAGCAGATTGTTCGCCAGCGAATGCGGAACGACTGTGACGGAGCCCGCCGCATAGATCTGAGTCACGAGGCTGTCGGCTGCCCTCAACGCCTCGCTCGCATGCACTGTCCGCGCCTGCAATGTGCCCGAGTCGTACAGCGTCGCGGCGGCCTTCTTCACCGCAATCTCGGCACGAGCATAGGTCCGATTGGCAAAGGCGAAGATGCCGAGATCGTACTCGGGAAAGAACAGGACGTTGGACCCATACCCCGGCAAGCCGCCGGAATGCCCGAAGAACGACTTGAATCGGCAGTCGGTGTAAGCCTGCAGCCCGAACCCATATATTCGAGTCGCAGCGCACGTGGCAGGATCGCCCGGTTCGGGCGGCACGGGCTGAAGGAACGATGCAGCTTGAACCATCTCCTTTCGCGTGGACCTGGCAGCGATCCGCGTGTGCTGCTCGTCCCGATCTGCCCATGCGTCGAGCAGGAAGCTCACGAACCGGGTGTAATCGCGAGCACTCGTGTGCAACCCTCCCATGGACGCGAACGCTCCGTCGGCCAGTACCGGTTCCTCATGCCAAGCCGCATCTTCGTAGCGATACCCGATGGCTCGATGGCGCGAATCCAGTTCGGACAATTGCCATCCCGAGGATCGCATGCCAAGCGCCTGAAGAATCTCTCGCTGTACGTACCGCTGATACTGGGTTTTGGATGCCGCCGTCACGATACGACCAAGTAGCGCGTACCCATAATTGGAATACTCGTACGCCGATCCCGGCTCGTATACCAACGGGACGCCCTGCGCGATCAACTGCGTGAACCGTGCCTCCGGCATGTCCAGCTGGCGATCGCCCCAGGGGTCGTCCGTCACGAAGCCCGCCGTATGAGCCAGCAGGTCTCGCACGCGTATCCGTCGTGCCTCCACGTCGGGGTAACGCACCTCGGCGAGCTGCGGAACCCAACGTTCGGCAGGCGCATCGAGCTGCAGCTTCCCCTCATCACGCAATTTGAGTATCGCAAGCGCCGTGAAAGCCTTGCTCATGGACGCTATGCGAAACAAGGAGTCGAACGTTACGGGCTCGCCGCTCTCGATGTCACGAACACCCAGCGCTCGACAGTGCACCAGGCGCCCTCCTTGCACGATCCCGTACACCATGCCCGGCACGTGCTGATCCCGCATGAAGGACTCAAAGATCGCATCGACCATCGTATAGCGCCCGCCGCCGACGCATTCCTCAACGGCTTCCGCCTTGGCCTCTCCGGCGAGCGCCATCAGCAATACCTGAAGCAGGACCTGCCAATGTTTCATATCGATTCCCGACTGTCCCAGCCCTACAAACCGCACCCGAACCGACCTGCGCAGCAATCGGCGCTAGTCGCTGCGCGCCATTTCTTGCTCCACCACGGCGATCCAGTAGCTGCTGCCAATCGGCAGTAGCTCGTCATTGAAGTCGTAGCGCGGGCTGTGAATCATCGGGCGATGGCCGGCGTCGGCTTGTCCCAGAAAGGCATAGGCGCCCGGCTTCTGCTGCAACATGCAGGCGAAATCCTCGGACCCGAGGACGGGATCGATCGCCTCGTCCACATTGCCCTCGCCCACGACGTTCGCGGCGGCACGCCGTGCCAACTGCGTCTCGCGCGGCGTGTTGCTCAAGGCAGGCAACTGCCGCTCGTACTCGATCTTCGCAGTCGCCCCGAACGCCTGCGCCACGCCATTGACGATCCGATGAATGCCCGCTTCGAGCTGATCTCTGACTTCAGGGATCAAGCTCCTTATCGTTCCGGTGAGCCGCGCGCTCTCGGGGATGACGTTGTGTGATGTGCCAGCCGTCACGCAGGTGATGCTGAGTGCCGCCGCCTGCAGCGGATCGATCGAGCGACTCACCAACGTCTGTAATGCGGTGATGGCGTGCGCCGTCACAACTACTGGATCGACCGTAAGGTGCGGCAGCCCGCCATGCCCACCCTTGCCAACGATGTCGATCGTGACCCGATCCATCGACGCCATCATCGGGCCCTGCCGGATGCCGACCGTGCCGAGCGGCAACCCCGGCCAGTTGTGCAGTCCGTAGACCGAGGAACATTCGAAGCGACTGAACAGCCGGTCATCCAACATGCGCTGCGCGCCGCCGAGCCCCTCTTCCGCCGGCTGAAAGATGAAGTGAACGGAGCCGGCCGGCGGCGCGACTGTCGCCAGGTACTTCGCCGCGCCGAGCAGCATCACGGTGTGACCATCATGCCCGCAGCCGTGCATCCGCCCCGGCGAGCCCGATGCGTGCGCGAACTGGTTTTCCTCGCGCATCGGCAGCGCATCCATGTCTGCACGAAGCGCAATCGGCTTTCTCGTCGGATCCGAACCGCGCAGCGTCCCAACGACACCCGTCCCGGCGATCCCGCGCTCGACCTCGAGCCCCCAACTCTCCAACTTGGACGCTACGAACTGCGACGTCCTGTGCTCTTCGAATCCAAGTTCGGGATGGGTGTGCAGGTCACGGCGCCACGCCTTCATCTGCTCATGCCACTGCCTCAGAGCGGGATGAATTCGCACGCCTCTACGCCTCGCTCTGTTCGCACGGCAGCGGTTCGAACACCGGAACAGGCGGCAGTCCGGAACGATCCCGCCACGTCACCCGGACTTTTGTCCCGATGCTGGCCGCGCCATTGACGATGTTGGTCAGCAAGCGCGGACCTTCGTCCAGTTCGACGATGGCTACCGTATAGGGCGGAGCAAATCCGGGCACCCACTGCTTGCGAACGGTGGTGATGGAGTACACCGTACCCGTGCCCCTCGCTGCAGACCACGAGACTGCGTCGGACTTGCACCGAATGCAGAATGGCCGACCATAGAACTGATGCCTGCCGCAGCCCGCGCAACGTTGGATGACCAACACTCCGCGTGTCGCCGCGTCCCAGAAAGGGCGATGAGTCGGATCGCCTTCCATTTGCCAATTGAACTCACTCACGGGCGAGCACCACCGTGGCCGACGTGGAAAAAGCCGGCCCGCCGATGCCGTGAGCCACGGCGATACCGGCACCGGGCACCTGCCGTTCGCCGGCTTCCCAGCGAAGCTGACGCACGGACTCCACGAGCAGCAGCAATCCAAGCGCGCCGGGATGGCAGTAGGACAGCCCGCCGCCCATCGTTGACATCGGCAACGAGCCGCCAGGCAGCGTGTGCCCGGCCTCGACAAATGCCCCGCCTTGCCCAGGCTCACAGAAACCGACGTCCTCCAGCTGGGAAATCACCGCGCTGGTGAAGTTGTCGTAAGGCTCGAAGACATCTACGTCCCGCGGAGTGACGCCCGCCATCGCAAAGGCGGTTCTGGCCGATTGCCTGCCTGGCGTCACGGCCAGATCCGGGACCTGCGCGACATGATAGGCACATTGCGCTTCTCCCACGCCAAGCACCTTGATCGGGCGTTTGGCAGCATCGCGCGCCCTGCTCGCCGTAGTGACCACGACAGCACCGCCGCCGTCCGTTACGAGACAACAATCCAACTGGCGCAGCGGGTCGCTGATCAATGGAGAATCGAGAACCTCGGCTATGGTGAGCGGGGTACGATGCCAGGCCTTGGGATTCAGAGCCGCCCAGCTCCTCGCCGACACCGCCACGCTCGCAAGCTGCTCGCTGGTGACTCCGTACTCGTACATATGGCGTGCCGCCTGCAATGCGTATTGAGAGATCGGCGACGCCAGGCCATACGGCTGCTCGAACTGCCCGGTGATGGAATAGTGATTCTCGACACCCGTACGGGGGCGATTGCGCCGGGAGCGCTGTCGGGACGCATACACGATCAGCGCACATTCGCACCTGCCTTCCCTTAGCGCCACCAGCGCGTGGTGCACGAAGCTCTCGAAGGCCGCGCCCCCCAAATCGCTCGCATCGGAGTACTTGGGGTAGATTCCCAGATACTCGCCAACCCGGACCGATGCACAATCTCCGCCCACCTCCGGCATATAGTTGGTGAACAGCGCATCCACGTCGGCAAACCCCATGCCCGCCTCGGCCAACGCCTCCCGCGCGGCGATCGCCGCCATCGAAAGCTCATTGTGATCGTTGACTTTTCCGAGCGGCGTTTCCGCCACTCCGGCAATGTATATATCCATGAGATCAAAGATTTCTCAAATCGTCTGGCGCCAGAACTGGTTGCGCTCACAGGCGGTAGTCAGCCCTGAGCCTGATCGGTAGCCAAGCAACTCGGGGACGCTCAAAGGAACGCACCCGCTACACGGACCTGTTGGTCGCACTCGCTTACTTGCAAAGGAAGGCCAATTCCGCAGCCACGCACAACGAATAAGCTCCAGTCAATCCATACTAAGTGACTGCTTAGTAATCGTCAACTGAACGATCAGTAACTTGAAAGACGCGTCAGCCCTGCCCTTGCGCATGCAGCTTCAGTTCCATGCCTGCCACGTGGTCGCAATGCCCGCCAGGAGCAGAACCGGCTTCGCCGCAAGAGTCCTCGCGACCTGCGACTTGGACTACTGTAGTCGCAGGTTCGGTGAGGCCCATAGGCGAGCGGTCAATTCTCATCGCGCGCGCATCAACGAATACTCATGGTGCAATTCGGTCCGAGCATTGCCTCGAGATGACCAAGAATCATTGATTCGGTGCGGCGACAGCAGCGGCTACTGACCTGAGCGGCACCTCGTGCTGCCCTACTGAACAACTTCTCCGGTGAGGCAACGGCTCGATGGTAGAAGCTCTGCATTCCCACCAAGTCGCTTCCGGCGCGTACTCGACTTCGTGGTTGACCTGGCCAACGAAGCACTTAAGCAGCGGATCCTGCAGCCCCGTGATGGATTACTTTCTTCTTCACCACGCGCCAAATAGTGCACGAGCGCTCGTTCCGACGAGGATCAACCAGCAACGCGTCCACGCCGGGCTCGGTAGCCGGACGCCCACCGAACGATGCAGCACGACTGGCGGTCAGCCGGCGAATCTCAATGACTATGCATGGCGATCGGACTTTTCCGGCCTCTTCCACACGCCGATTACCGCGTGATCAGCATTTCGCCATGGACAGGTAAGTCGCGGACGCCGGCAACAAGGGCAAGAACGAGCCGAGTCCGATCAGCGCAGCTGTTTGCCCCGCGCCGAATCCGCGGCCCATCGCCTGATCGGCAGAGTTCGCTCCACCGCAGTTGGTCACTCTCCGGTCACTCCGCAAAACGGGGGTGGTCGGCAACGGCGGTAACTCATTGAAATATGCTGGCGAGGGAGGGATTCGAACTTACGCCCTGATGGGCCACCTCCGATGTGTTTTGGGACACGGAGATTGGACAGGATCGAATGGACTTGGAAGACGCGGCCGACTTTATCCAGGAATTGGACTCAAGCCGAAGCTCAGGAATCGCGGGCCACGGAGACGTTTGCAAACGAAAGTCCCGCAAACTCACGCAACCATTTGGCAGCACGATCGTGCGAAAGTGACAGATGCTTGAGTGTGCGTTCGGGCACATAGGTTACAGGTCATTCCGGACACATGGGTAACACTTCTGGCATTTGCAGGAGACGCAAATGCCGTGGCAGGAGTGTTCCAAAGTGGACGAACGCCTACGCTTTGTGGCTCGCCTCCTGGAAGGCGAGAAGATGGCCGAACTTTGCCGGGAGTTCGATATCTCGCGTAAGACCGGCTACAAGATCTTCAATCGCTTCAAGGACTGTGGTCTGGAGGGGTTGACCGATCGATCGCGTCGGCCGTATCGACAGGCTAATCGCCTGCCATTCCAGATCGAGGCGCTGATCGTTCAGCTCAAGCGCGAGCATCCCAGCTGGGGCGCACCAAAGATCCGCGAGAAGCTGCGACGGCGTTGCAGCGATATCCTCCTGCCCGCCATCAGCACCGTGCATGCAGTGCTCGATCGGCATGGCCTGGTCACGCACGGACGCAAGCGCAGCGTCTACAAGGCGGAGGGCACGAGTCTCTCCACGCCGACGCGGCCCAACGATTTGTGGTGCGCCGACTATAAGGGCGAGTTCATGCTCGCCGATCGGCGCTACTGCTATCCGCTCACCATTACGGATTGCTGGAGTCGGTATCTGCTGTGCTGTGACGCGTTGGAAGCTACCAAGGAAATCTATGCTTTCAGCGTGTTCGAGCGTGCGTTCATGGATTTCGGCTTGCCTAAAGCAATTCGCACCGACAACGGCGTCCCCTTCGCCAGCACCACCGCGTTCTTCGGCCTGAGCAAGCTTTCGGTGTGGTGGCTGCGCCTGGGAATCACGCTAGAACGCATTCAGCCCGGACAGCCGCAGCAAAATGGCAGGCATGAGCGTATGCACCTGACCTTGAAGAAGGAAGCTACCAAGCCGCCGGGCAAGAACTTCCTTCAGCAGCAGGCGAAGTTCGACCACTTCATCCATGAGTACAACCAGGAACGCCCGCATCAGGCCTTGGGCATGCGCTACCCGGCGGAGTTGTATTGCCCCTCATTGCGGCTCTATCGAGGACTGCCGCCATTGGAATATCCGCTGCACGATCAAACCGTCACCGTTACGCAGTGCGGCCGGCTCTGCTTTGGCGGGCGCAAGATCAATCTCAGCGCCGTGTTCGCTGGTCACAACGTGGGAGTGCGGGAAGTGGCCGATCACGTCTGGCTGATCAGCTTCATGCATTACGACCTGGGGTTCTTCGACGATCAGAGTTGCCGGGTCGAGTGCGCACCGAATCCGTTCGGAGCTAAAGTGTTACCCATGTCTCCGGAATAATCCGTTACCCATCTGTCCAGAATGGACCCGAGGAGAGATGGCGCGCCCGGAAGGATTCGAACCTCCGACCTCATGGTTCGTAGCCATGCGCTCTATCCAACTGAGCTACGGGCGCAGCACTGCAACTCGGCCGGCGGCTGGGCCGCCCATCCGGTCGCCACAGCCGTGGGCCGCTCGTGTGAGGGCCGATACGGGGTAGCGAGGCCGTGTTGCTGGCGGAAGGGGTGCCGAGGGTCTGGAGGACCGTCTCGAAGGCTGAGGATTTTTCCCTTGTAGATCAGTAGCTTACTGATCCGATCAAGCCTCTTGCCACACCATCCGCTGACAAATCCCTGCGAGGACTCTGGCGCCGCCGGAGGACTCCGGGAATCGCCTGTCGCTGCAGGGGCGCGCATCCTACCACAACATTCGCGGAATGCCGCTAGTCCTGTGTTGGCTGGCAGCAAATTCACTGCCCCTGTCCTTGGAGCCGCCCGGAGCACGGTCGCCGGCCGGCAAGGCCCTGGCTCACTCCGCGCACACTCGTTTCGTGAGCGCACCGAGTGTCGATTCGCTGTACAGTCGTTGCACGTGCGAATGTATAGGTACTGCGCCAGGCGAGTTTCCCGACACGAGATGCACGCCAGTGATTTGATTGCGATGCCTGTCGTTCTGCCTCATCATTCACGGGCTTTTTTGCACGAGATTGCTTGAGGGAAGATTATGGCTGCGCGGGTAAGCGCCTCGAAGGCAAATAAGAAAACCGAAGTGCAGTCGCACAAACAAGAACTGCGAACCGAGGTTCAGGAATTCAAACGCAGGCGGATTCTCGAGCAATCCCGCGAGCTGTTCTTTGCGCAGGGCTATGAAGCGACCACGCTCGACACCATCGCTGCCGAGCTCAAGGTCACCAAGCCGTTTCTGTATTCCTACTTCCGCAACAAGAGCGAGATCCTCAACGCCATTTGCGAGATCGGCATCCGCGCGCCGCTGGCCGCGCTCGATGATGCGCTGGCCACCAAGCTGCCGCCCGGGGAAAAACTACGGCTCGCGATCGAGCGCGTAACCACAACCGCCCTGGCAAATCAGCAGTGCATCGTGGTGTACCGCCGCGAAGAAATGAACCTGGAGCCCGAAGAAGCCCAGGTGCTGGCGGAGCTGAAGCAGGAGTTCGATCGCAAGCTGTCCGGGCTGCTTCAGGAAGGCGCCAAGCGGGGTGAATTCACCTTCGACGATCCGGATTTCACGGCGCTGTCGATCGCCGGCTTGATCACCTGGTCGGCATTGTGGTGGCGCCCGGCCATGGGCCGCTGGTCGCAGACCGATGTGGTCATGCACATGATCCGCAACGTCGAGCGCATGGTGGGCCGCAAAGCTCGTACGACCGGGTCGATGTAACTCGCGTAGCGCTCGCTCCAATCCAGCCGCACAATGCGATGCGGCGCATGCTAAAACACGCTCCTGACTGCGCGTCATACCATCCGACAAATACCCCTGCCGAACATTGCGTGGGCCCTAGTTGCCCTTCGCACGGTTGATCGTGTCCGCGGCTCGCTCGGCGATCATGATGGTCGGGCCATTGGTGTTGCAGGAAGGCAGGCTCGGCATGACGGCCGCGTCGATCACGCGCAGGTTTCGAATGTTCTTCACACGCAAATGACTGTCGACGACGGCTTGCGGGTCGGCGTCAGCCCCCATGCGACACGTCCCAACCGGGTGATACATCGCAAACGATCCCGCGCGCACATAGGCTTCCCATTGCTCATCGGTGCCCACGGCCTCGCCCGGCAGGTATTCCTTTCGAACGTGCTCACGCAGCAGCGGCGAATGGAAGATCCCTCGCATGACCCGAGCGCCATCGATCAACGTCCGGACGTCGGCCTCGGACGCCAGCAAGGGATGATCGATGATCGGTGCATCCTGAGGATTGGATGAACGCAGCCGGATCACTCCGCGCGCCTGCGGGCGACTGACATTCACCGCCAGGCTGACGCGATTGGCTTCGGCCAATATCACTTTATCGGCGGTGACCTCATACCCCAACGGCTGAAAGTGAATCTGCGCATCGAACGCGGGCAATTCGGGCCGCGTCCTGAAGAACACGCCGACATGGGAGATGGGCGTAGTGCCGGGGCCTTGCCGCAGAATCGCAAACTGCAGGGCCCGCATACCATAGCGCCACTTCGAATGCGCATCGACGTTCATGGTGCGCATGTTGACGTCATAGCTGAGCATGATGCCGGGATGCTCTTGCAGATTGCGTCCCACGCCGGGCAGGTCTTGCAGGCAAGCAATGCCGTGACGCGCCAACTCCTCGCGCGGCCCGATGCCAGAAAGCATAAGAATCTTGGGCGAGCCGATCGTCCCAGCAGCCAACAACACTTCGCGGCGCGCTTTTGCGAGCTTGCCGACTCCGTGATGCTGGAACTCCACCGCCTCCGCCGCGCCAGCTCGCACGCGAACGCGACCAACGAACGCGCGCATCATCACTATTAGATTCTTGTGCCCGCGAATCGGACGCAGATAACCACGCGCGGCGCTGCATCGCATACCGCCCCATTGCGTGGCCTGATAGTAACCAACGCCCTCTTGCGCCACGCCATTGAAATCTTCGTTGCGCGGAATACCCGCAGCGACGCAGGCGTCGACAAACAAGCGATTGAACGGATGTTGGACCCGAAGATTCGCCACACCCAGCAGGCCCTTGTCGGAGTGAAACTCGCTGGAACCGCTCTCGTTGCGCTCGGCGCGCAGAAAGTACGGCAGCACTTCGGGAAAGCTCCAGCCCCACGCCCCCTGCTGCACCCAGCGCTCGTAATCGGCGGGATTGCCACGCAAATAGATCATGCCGTTGATGGAGCCGCCACCACCGAGAACCTTGCCCGAGGGCCAGCTGTCCACACGACCGTTGCGAGAGGAGTCGGGCTCGGTCTCGTACTTCCAGTCGTACTGCGCATTGCCGACCAATTTCGCGGAGCCGGCCGGCACATACACGGCAGCACTACGATCATCTCCGCCGGCTTCCAGCAGAATTACGCTGTGACCCGCATCAACGAGTCGACGCGCAGCGACGCAACCTGCCGAACCCCCACCGACGATCACATAGTCGGCTTCCAATGTCTCCGAAAACTCTTCAGCCACGATCAAAAGGTTTTGGTGAACTGCACGCCGTAGCTGCGCGGCGCGCCAAAGCGGGAGAACACATCGCCCAGGAAAGGAATGGCATCGACGCGATACAGCTCATCGGTCAGGTTCTTGCCGAACAGCGCCAGCTCCCACTGGGCATCGAGAGACTGCAGTGCCACGCGCGCATCCAGCAGCCCGAACGAATCCTCCAGGACCGTGTTCTCGACCAGCCAGGGCATATCGTCCTGCCATTGGTACTCCACGCGCGTATCCAGCGAGAAGGCATCGTTGATGTACAGAGCGTAGTCTACGCCACCGGTGAAGCGAAACTCCGGCGTGCGCGCCAGCCGATTGCCGGAGAGATCGTTGCCCGCCGAATCGATGAAATCCCGGTACTCCGAGTCGAGATAGGAACCGCTCAACCACAGCTGCAACTGCGCCAGGGGCCGCAGCTGCATTTCCAGCTCGACCCCCTTGATACGAGCAGAGGCTGCATTATCGATGATCAGCGACAGCCCTGCATCGTCGAGTTGTTCCACTTGCAGATCATCGAAATCAGTATGAAATACCGCCAGATTGGCACGGACGCGGCCATCGGCCCAATCGGTCTTGGCCCCGATCTCGTATGTCCACGCGATCTCGGGATCGTACGGAAACAATGCCGCCGCCCTCGTGCCCGGCTTGCCCTGCCAGCCTCCGCCTTTGAAGCCACGCGCCGCGCTTGCATACAACAGTACGCTGTCGCTCCTCCGCCAATCCAGGCTCACCCTGGGTGTGAGCTCACTCCAGCTCTTGCTGGTACGAATGTTCCAGAATTCCGCGCCTAACGGGGCCACGCAGAAGATGAAATCGGGCTGCGCGCCGAAATCCAGACACTCGGAGCGATTGCGGTAGCTCTTGTCGTCATAGGTGTAGCGGCCACCCGCCGTCAGAGACACCGCATCCGTCATCGCCCAAGTCAACTCGCCGTAGATGGCCGAGCTCTTGGTAATGTTCTGCTGATCGTAGATGAACTCGCCGTCGAGAATATCGCCCACGCTGCCCGGCCCGAGTGCGGAAAGAAATGTCGTCGCGATGCTGTTGTCGATGATGTCGGTGTCTTCGCGAAGGAAGTAGAGACCGGCAACCCAACGCACGGCACTGCCCTCGGCGGCGGAGCTCAGCCGCAAATCCTGGGTGAAGCCCGTGTACTTCTCTCGCTGGCCATTGGCCGCGTCGGTCAACGATGGCGGCGATTGCGTGCCCACGAGCGAATAGCGCCCATTGAAGTTGCCGTAACGTACAGCGGAGAGATATGTGAGCATGTGGCCACTGCCGAGACGATAGTCGATGCGCGCGGTCAGCCCCGCCGTGTCGTGATCCTCCCATTGGGTCCAGGGAGCATCGCTCTCCCGCACGTTGTTGCTCAGCAGCCCAGATCCGACCACGGCCCCCAAGCCGGGAATGGACAGATCGTCCACCGCGCGGCGCGACTGGCCATTGCTCTCGTTGTGACTGAAGTCGGCGATCAGATGGATGTCGAGGGCCGCGGTCGGCTGAAACAGCAGCGAGCCTCGCATCGCGTAGTTGTCTTGATCGTCCAATGCTTCATCGAGCAGGACGTTTTGGGAATATCCATCATGCGTGCGGTAGTACGCCGCCAGGCGGCCCGTGACCGTGTCGGCCAACTGGCCGGTGACATAGCCGGTTCCTTCCCAGAGATCGCGGCCACTGAAGACATCGAACTGACCGTAGGAAACAGCCACTCGCGCCTCCGCTTCAGTTCTCGGCCGCGCGGTGAGCAGGTTTACGGCACCGCCGACAACGTTCTTTCCATACAACGTTCCCTGCGGACCACGCACGACTTCGACGCGCTCCAGATCGAACAACGGGGGTGTTGCAGTGCCCCGCCGACCGACATACACCTCATCGATGAACAGACCCACCGACGGCTCGGCCGCCGAACCGGTCAATCGCAGCGTGCCAATGCCACGAATCACGATTTCGTGTTGATTGCCGATCTGTTGTCCGAAGGTGAAGCTCGGCGTGCGCGTCGCCACTTCGGACAGGTCCGTGATGCCGGCTTTGCGCAAAGCTTCATCGGACAGCACGCTCACCGCGACCGGAACATCCTGCAAGCGCTCCTCGCCTCTACGGCGGGCGCTCACCAGCACTTCTTCGATCGGGGAATCGTTGTTCGCTTCGGCGCGCGTCGGCGCGTTCTCAGCCGCTGCCCAAACGGGCGGGACGAACATGAGGAGTAAGGGCAACACTGCAACGCGGGGAGAAAACACCATTGTCCTGCAAACCATCGTGAGCTCCTTCAGCACGGCACCCCCGCGGGCTGCGACTATAGGACTGGTAGGCGTCGCCGTACAATGGTTGTTACATGGGATTTTCCACAGATGCCAGACGCGAATTTATTCGTGCCAGTCATCGCGCACGCGCTTGGCGGCCAGCAGGTATCCGATAGCGGCAGGAATGTTTGCGAGCAACACGGCGAGCAATCCATAGCGCAGCGAAACGGTCGGCTCGACAGCAGCGAATGCGTCGCTCACGATGCCCACCAGCACCGCGCCACCGCCCATGCCGAGCAGATTGCTGACGAACAAGGTCAACGCGACGCCGGTGGCTCGCAAATGCACACCAGCCACACCGTGCGTGGCCGCCAGCGCGGGGCCCACATACATCATGCTCAGGAATGCAGCAGGCGTGAGCAGCAGCAGACTCGCCAAGGCGGACTGCGCCAGAACCGCGAATGCATATAGCGGCGTAGAAACAACGGTGGCGATGGCTGGCGCCCACAACAGCCAGCGTCGCTCGTCCCGCGACAAGCGAGCGGTGATCACGCCGGCCACGATCGCTCCGGTTCCGGCGATCAAACCATTGATGATCGCCAGCGTGGTGCCCGCGTGCGAAGCGCTCATGTCATGCACTCTCATGAAGAATGCCGGCAACCACGTGGCCACGCCATAGGTCACCATGGATTGGAATCCGCCAGCGAGCGCAATGAAGATCAATGTGCGTCTGCGTAACAACTGGCCGAGGTCCGACCAGAAACGCGCGGGAGTCGACGCGGCCGGCGCAACATGCGATGGCAATGACATCCCACGTGTCGGCTCGCGAAGTGTGACCAGCACGAGCAATGCGACCACGACGCCTGGCAGACCGATGATCACCAGCGCTGCGCGCCATCCATGAGCTTCGGCCAACCAACCGCCACCGAGCAGGCCGAGGAACACGCCCACCGACGCGCCGGCCGAATAGATGGACAGCGCCGCAGGTCGATCCTCCGGCCGATAGTAGTCCGACAGAATGGAATGGGACGGTGCGACACAGCCCGCCTCGCCAATGGCCACACCGACGCGTGCCAGCAAGAGCTGCGCAAAGTTGGCGGCGATCCCACATAACGCGGTCATCGATGACCACACGATCATGCACACCGCAATCAAGTTGCGGCGCGATCGCTGGTCGGCCAGACGTGCCACCGGCACACCTGCAGTCACATAGAACAACGCGAAGGCCAGCCCGCTCAGCAGCCCGAGTTGCGTATCGCTCAGCTGCAGATCGCGCTTGATGGGCTCGATCAGCACCGACAGCACCTGCCGGTCGATGAAGTTGATGATGAAGACCAGCGTCAGCAGCGCCAGCACATAGAAACGATAGCCACGCGAAACACTATCGAGGCCGGACACCGGCGTTGGCATCAACTTCACAGTCGACAAGGTGATATCACGACAGACGTTTCTGCGGCGGCTGGCAGTCAGCTCTGCTCGTTGATATAGCGGGTGGGGGCCGCTCCGAACGCCTTGCGGAACATGGCGGTGAAGGCACTCGGACTGTTGTAGCCGACATCGAAGGCAACCGCTGTCACCGGCTCGCCAATGGCGAGCCGGGACATCGCCTCCATCAGCCGCACGTGCTGCCGCCAGGTGGCAAAGCTCATCTGGGTCTCACGGCGAAACATCCGTGTGAACGTGCGGCGCCCCATGCCTGCCACGCGAGCCCAATCGTCCAGCGTATCGGCGTGCGCCGGATCGTCGAGAATCGCACGGCAAACTTTCAACAAACGGGCGTCCTGCGGCATCGAGATGTCCAGCGGAATGCTGGGTGCGCTGGCGATCTCGTCCAGGATCAGCCGCATGACACGGCCGTCGCGCCCCTGCTCGTCGTATTCGATGGGCATGCGCACGGCCGCAAGAATCAGTTCACGCAACAGGTCGGAGACTTCGAAGACGCGGCAGGCTTCCGGAAGATCGCCCCGCACACGCTCGTCGATATACAGCGTGCGTACCGACACGTGGCCGCGGCAGGCCATCTCATGAGCGACCCCGCTCGGAATCCATAACGCTCGATGCGGCGGCAGGATGTAGCTGGCGTGATCGGTGGTGATTGAAGCCACGCCACAAATCGAGTACAGCACCTGGGCGCGCTTATGCGAGTGCCTCGGTTGAATCGAGCCGGACTCGTACTCATCCGCCAGTGCGGCCACTGGACGCGGCACGTCCTGATAATCGACGCTCAGCGTGCTGCGCGGCGCTACGGTCCCTTCGCTGGACGCGAGCAGGCGATCGAGAGTGGCTCTGGAAGCGCCGCGGCGCTGGCCCGGACGAGATGAATGTTGCTCCATCGGCGATGGCACACCAGTGGCTGAGTGCTAGCTTGCTCCGAACGCAGCAGTGATACCACAAAACGGCCGGCCAGACACGGCACCGGCACGAGTCCAGCACGTTGAACGACCCGACCTCCTCGGCCCTTGCGGCGCCTGGCGCCAGCTTGGATCCCGGAGTGCGCCATTTCGTGATCACCCCTGAGCCGGGTCTTTGCGGACTATCCGAATTCAACAACTTACCGCTGCCCGAAATGCGACGCACCTGCGAGTGCCTCCGGGCCCCTTGGGCGGCGGGCGGTCCTGTCACACTACGACAGTTCATCGCCCGTCGAGAGACATGATGGCGGCGAATACGTGTGAGCGTTACCCGCTTGTCAGTGCCAGGGAGGAGATGGATTTGAAGCCATGGACGCAGCGATGTCCTCGATCGGCAGGAACGGCTCGGGCAGACGAAAAGCCGCTGGCCCGAAGCAATCGAGCGCTGCCTCCGTGCGCATCTGCGCGGGAGCACTCAACCCAAGCACGCTGACACGTTGGCCGTATCGTCGTCCGCAATGGATCCAGCACCGGAACCTCAGCCGCGTGGCGTCGCTCGCAGCGGGCTATTCAGAATTTTTCCGATCTGCTGCCGTCGGCGCTCGGAGAGAGCCGGCTCGTCCAGCAGCGATTCCAGAGCCCGAAGCCCGTCCTCGCCCGGGATCTTCATCAGCGCCGGCAGCGCACAGAGCGCAACATAGTCGTCGTCATTTTTGACGAGCGATACGAGATGCGGCACATCCTCTGATTGCCCCACGACACCCAGCGTCGCCGCGGCCTGACAGCGAACCTCGCGGTTGGCCGCATCGAGCGAATCGAGCGCGAGTTGTCGGAACGCGGGATTGTCCCGCTCACCCATTTGGAACAATACCTGTCCGGCCACCAGCCGAACCTCGGCCCGCGACAGCACCGACCAGTTCAAGTCCTCATACTGTTCGCGCTCCTGTTTCCACACCGCCGACACGAGCTGCTGCACGAAAGGACCACGACCGGGCAGTTGCGCGATGCCGTTGCGCATATCGTTCGAGTCCTCGCGTTTTAAAACGTCGCGGATCTGCTCATCTGTCATATGGAGGGGCAGTAACGTTTGCTCGATCCTGCTTTGTTTCCCTGCCTCTTGCCCCCACAAGACCGTCAGCACTTGATCGTTGTTCCCTATATTGCCGTCATTCTGCCCGCACCCGACCAGCAACGCGCCCAGGAATAGCACGACGCCACTTCGAGCGCATAATGTGCGAGAACACTTGGCGGATCGTCATGACTCTCGGTCAACCCGTATGCTGGTTCGTCTCGATCAAGTTCCGACAGGCTTCGCTACACACATTGCACGCCGATTTCGCATTCGCGTCGGCTGTGCAAGTATCTGGCATGCATCATCTCCGGCTCAGCTGCACCACCCCAGCGCTTTTCGCTGTCCATCCCGAGCGAGATCTGATGAATTCGAAGGCTCCGTTGGCGGCGATCACGCCGCAACCTAGATACACTGACGCCAGATCGACCAGCAACCAGGTTCTGTTCAGCTTACCCAGAGGCACTCGATACTTCTGCTTCAGCGCCAGCAGAACGACATGCCTCAACATCTCGGCGCTCAACAGCTTCACATTACCGAGCAGCCCCTGCCTGACTCGGACGATCACCAGCTTTGCTGAGCGAACATCGAGCGACTAATTGACGACCGCCCCCTCGTTCGCGTAGCGCACAGCTGCATTCGCTATTTCGGCCTCAACGTCGTTCGCAATGGTCATCACCCGCAGCCGAATCTCCGGCACGCCACACACGTAGCACGACACCTGCGCAAGCGCCTCCGCTCCTCGGGGATCGGGCGTGTAGCGAAATGCGAAGAAGTCTTCCGTCAGAAGGATGGTCGGCCGAGCACACAGGTCGAGTCCCGCTTTGGATAGCTTCAGATGCAGCTTCCGCATCTCCTGGGAGATTCGTGCCCTCATATCGTGTCGCTCGCTCAGGTGCCGATGGACCAAGTGCAACAAGCCCTGTCGTGTCTGCGCGTGCAGCGCGTTGTCCAGTTCGCTGGCCGAACATCCAGCCGGCACCTGCTCCACAAACCCTTTGCTCGTATCCAACAGCGTGCCGTCGGTAGAGCACCAGATGCACGGTGAGACCACAGACCACTGGCTTCAAACTGGCGGAGGATCGCAGCGCGTAGTACTTGCCGCGATGAGAGTAGCTGGTCAGGTACGGCAATGCTGTCAATTTCCGGAACACGGACATGCGGACTGCGTTCCGAGCGCCGCCAACTGTTCGAACGTGCACACGGTCCACTGCCGCAGCACGCGTTGCAGGCCTCGGACCGAACGAAGAAACAGCCGAAATGTGGGCAACGCCGACTGCGCTGCCAACCCGCAGCGATCCAGATGTACTTCTATATGTGGTACATCTCTACATCTTCTGCGCTATTTTTTTTGCGCCGTCCCTTAGGATCAATGGTGCTTATTAACCCGGCGTAATTGAAGTGGACTCACGCGGCGTAGCGAATGTTCTTATTCTTGAAGTATGCCCGCACGCGGGTTGGCGACTTCTGGATCCGGCGCGAGTGACTGAGCATCGTGCGTTTCAGATCCTTCACATCTTT
>NZ_DASWVW010000028.1:0-70262 GCF_036406195.1 Steroidobacter sp. | reverse complement strand
TGCGCCAAAGATCTCACCCATCTGAAGCAACACGCCAGTTCCAGACTGCGATCGATGCAGCGTCGCTGCACGCTGGTCACTGCGTTCTGGAAACAGGCCGAGCTGTTCTGAGCTGTCACCCATTTAAGTGATTCTCAATAGCCGCGCGTCAGGAGTAGCGTCGGCTGCAACGATTGCGCATACGACGTAACCCGTCTGGCCACGGATCTGCAACCAGTCCGATAAAAGTCACGTCTTTTACGGATGTTTCGAAAGCGGCCCGCGCACTTTCGATTCCAAGAACGTGCCGCGTCCAAATGGCAAGCGCCGCGTGATCGTGTCTCTTTTCTCGTTCTGTTCGTGACGTAAGCAGCACGCTCGCCGGCGTGATGCCGGGTGGCCGTTTGCCCGGTTTTTGCGTCCGCGGGTTCAAGAACCTTAGGGGACCATCATGGAAAGAAGCTCTCGCAGGAGGACGGCAGTAGGATCACTGTCGCTGATCGTCACTACCGTGCTGACGGTGGTGGCAGCCGATGCCAGCGCGGCTCAGCGCGCTCGAGAAACCAGCTCCAAACGACTGGAGTCGCGCATGCAGGCGCCAGCACGTTCGCAGTTGAATGATGTCGCACAGCTGTTGCGCAGGTCCGATGCACAGGCTCGTGTTCAGGTTGCCGTTTCGTTGAATACTCCAGCGGTCGGCGATGGCACCGGCAATTCGAAAGCCGATGTGCTGGTCGAGCAAACCGCGTTCATCGGCCGTATCGCACAAAGCGCGCCGAGCGCCACGGTGATCGGCTCGGTGCAGCTGGTGGCGAATACGGTGTTCCTGGAAATCGATGCCGACGAAGTAGCGGCGTTGTCCAACGACCGCGCGGTTACTCGCGTCGCGCCCACCGGCAACTACAAGCGCAACCTCACCGAAACCGTTCCATACATCGGCGCCGAAACGATGCAAGGTCTGGGAGTGACCGGCAAAGGCGTGCGCATCGCGGTGATCGATAGCGGCATCGATTACACGCATGCGGCATTGGGCGGCGCAGGCACCGCCGAAGCTTACGCAAATGCTTGGGGCACCTCGGCGGCCGATCCGCGCAACACTACGACGGATGGCTTGTTTCCTACGGCGAAAGTCATTGGCGGTTACGATTTCGTCGGTGAAGCCTGGAACGGTCAGGCTGGCAGCCCGCCGCTCGCGCCCGATCCGGATCCGATCGCGGCTCCCGATCAAAGCACGTTCGGCGGTCACGGCACGCACGTGGCCGACATCATCGCCGGCAAGAACGGTGTCGCCCCCGATGCGAAGTTGTACGCAATCAAGGCCTGCGCAGTGCCCACATCGAGATGCAGCGGCATCGCACTGATGCAATCGATGGAGTTCGCCGTCGATCCCAATGGCGACGGCGATCCCAGAGATCGCGCCGACATCATCAACATGTCACTCGGCTCCGATTACGGCCAACCGTTCGACGACGACCTGTCTGCGGCGGTGGATCGCGCCACCAAGCTCGGCGCGTTCACAGTCGCAGCGGCAGGCAATGGCTCGGACAAGCCTTTCATCACGGGCTCGCCTGCTGCCGCCGTCACCGCACTGTCAGTTGCTCAGACTGCCGTGCCGTCTGCAGTCGTCGACCTCTTGACGATCGTCTCGCCTGCGGTGACACCGGCTGATCGTGGTGCGATTCATCAATCCTGGTCGACCGCGCTCACGTCGGCCGTGCAGGCTCCGGTGGTGTACACGCCATCGAATGCGCTCGGTTGCACGCCCTTCCCGGCAAACTCGTTGACTGGCGTGATCGCGCTGGTGAATCGCGGCAGCTGCACATTCGCCGACAAGATCCGCAACATTCAGGCAGGCGGCGCATTGCTAGGTGTGATCGGCATGGTCGACGGCACGGCGCCATTCGACGGTGCCTTCGCGGATGGCGTGCCCATCACCATTCCGGGTTACATGATCAGCCTGGCCGACGCCAACGCGATCCGCAGCGGCGCGACCGTGCGCTTCGACCCCGACCACAACTTCCCGTTGATCAGCTCGGTCACGTCCACGTCCTCGCGCGGACCGATGTTCGAAGACTTCCGCATCAAGCCCGAGATCGGCGCGCCGGGTGCGTCGGTATCGGCGATGTCGGGCACCGGCAATCAGTCCGATGCCTTCGGCGGTACTTCCGGCGCGACTCCGATGGTGGCGGGCGCGGCGGCGTTGCTGATGGAGCTGTATCCGACTTTGGCTCCGCAGCGCTTGAAACAATTGCTGATCAACAACGCCGAGGTGGATATCGAGCAGCCGAGCAATCCGTCCGGTGTGATTCCGGATTCGCTGGCACCGATCGCTCGCATCGGTGGCGGTGAAGTTCGTGTCGACCGCGCCGCCAGGGCGACAGCCGGCGCTTACGGCTTCGACCTCGTGAAGAAAGGCACTCGCGGCGGCGGCGTGAGCTTCGGCTTCGTCGACGTGGCCGACAAGGCAGTGCTGGTCAAGCAGCGCGTGCGCGTCTTCAATCGCTCCAAGCAGCCGGCGATATTCAAGGTGCAGCCCACCTATCGCTTCGCCAACGATCGCAACAACGGCGCGGTGAAGATCCATGCGTTGCCGCTGATCGCGGTGCCCGGCAAGGGCGATCGCACCCTCGATGTATTCATGACCATTGAAGGCAGCAAGCTGCGCAACAACCTGATGAACGCGGGCGCGGACGGCCCGAATCCGGTGCCGCTGACGCTGCAGGAGTACGACGGCTACCTGGTGTTCGAGAAGGTCTCGTTGTTCGGCGGCAAGCCGGAGAAATTCTCGCTGCCCTGGCACGTGTTGCCGCGTAGATCGGCGAATACCCAGGTGCTGAGCGGCAAGAACTGGACGGCAGGCCGGGACGGCACGGGCACCATCAAGCTGAAGAACCGTGGCGTCGGTGCCGCGCAGCTGAACACCTACTCGTTGCTGGCGACGAGCCCGAATACGCCGCCGGGCGGACGTGGCGAGAACGCGCCGCGCCCCGATCTGCGCGCGGTGGGTGTGAAAACCTTCCCGGTGCCGACCGATATCTGCACCTCGGGCTATCTGTGGTCGTTCGCGGTGAACATGTGGGAACGCGAGACGCTGCCGGTGGCGGTGGATCATCGCATCTCGCTGGACATCGACAACGACGGCGCCGAGGACTACTGGCTGCTCAATCGCGACGTGTCGTTGAACGCGCTGGATGATGGCCGGCAACTGGCGTGGTCGGTGAATCTCGCCAGCGGCGATGCGGAAGCGTTCTGGTTCGTCGAGCATCCGACCAACTCCAGCACGACGGTGTTGAATGCGTGCCTGGAGCAGTTCGGGTTGACTGCCGACGACGTGGCAGCGCGCCGCCTGATCGGGGTCTCCGTGTATGCCGACGACTTCTACTTCGGCGGTCCTGGCGATGCCATCGAGGGCCTGAAGATCGTGCCCTTCGGCGAACGTTACTTCGCGGAAACGAGCGGCGATCTGGCGGGCGGCGCCAGCGGCAACCTCACGGTGCATGATTTCGGCCAGATTCCCGGCACCACCAAGGAGCTGGGCGTGATGATCCAGACCGATGGCGATCGTTGCGTCACCGCGAGCAACTGTGGTGGTGCGACCCGCGACACCGAGGTGCTGTTCGTCGCACCGCCGGGTGGCAAGATCAAGTTCTGATCATTGGACGATCGACTTCTGGCCTCGGGCAGCAATGCCCGGGGCCTTTTTATTTGATGCGCGGGACTTCGATGCGCGGGACCGCGAACCGTCGCGGCCCGCTCATTCGGCCGGCGCCGGATTCCTGACCTGTTCCTTCACTGGAGGAAACGACAAGCCGTTGGCGCACACGATGAAGTTGCCGCGCCGGTCGGAGTGATACGCGTAGCGGTTGCCAGCGGCCTGCATGACGACGCGGTAGCCGGGCACGATCATCTGCGTATACATCTCGCCAGGCTGCGGACAGCCCATCGCACCGTTCGGCCATTCCTGTTCGGTCGCGCTGACGACGGTAATCGCATCGTGCTTCACCAGTGCGCGGCGTGCCAGATCGTCCTGAAAGATTGCGAGTATTTGCGGCGGCACTTCGCCGCTGCCCTGAGTCACCGCCTCGGTGCTCGGCGCGCGCTGCGGCGAGGCTGGTTTGCCTTCCTTCTCCACGATCGCCCTTCTGTCCTCGACCGATGCGGGCTGCGCAGCATCACGGTCACCTGCATCCTCGCGGGCACCGCTGCTGCAGCCCGCACTCAGCGCCGTCAGCGCCAATACAGCGAGAACGGTACGGCGGCAACGCACCGCAGCTCTCATCGAAGAGCCTCGCGCTGGAGAATTCAGTACGATCATGGCATCTCCCGATAGAGCCTCGAAGTCTCGACTGTGAATTATCGTCATGTGTTCCACGCCGGCAACTTCGCCGATGTCCACAAGCACATCGTGCTGCTGGCCCTGCTCGAACGGCTCAAGCGCAAGCCCAAGCCCCTGTTCTATCTCGACACTCATGCCGGCCGCGGCTGGTACGACTTATTGTCCCACGACGCCTTACGCGGCAACGAATGGCAGGACGGCGTGGGGCGCGTGACAGGCATCAGTCGCGCCAGTCCAGATCTTCGGCGCTATCTGGACGCGGTTAGTTCCCCGGAAGAGATTTCGGCACTCACGACGCGGCGTTATCCAGGCTCTCCGGTGCTCGCCGCTCGGGAGTTGCGCACCGGCGATCGCATCGTGCTCGTGGAAAAGCAGATCGCGGAAGCGCAGGCGCTCGAACAGGCCACTCGCGGCCGACGCGGCGTGTCGGTGGTGTGCGGCGACGGTTATGCCGCGCTGAAAACCTATTTGCCGCCGCGTGAAAATCGCGGGCTGGTGCTGATCGATCCTCCTTATGAATCGGAGCACGAGTTCACCCAGGTCGAGCGCGCGCTGCTGCTGGGATTGAGTCGCTGGCCGAACGGCATGTTCGCGGTGTGGTATCCCATCAAGGCGGGCCGCGAAACACAGCGATTGCACTTGTCGCTGCAAACCTCCGGACTGCGCAAGCTGTTGCTGGTCGAGCTCAGCGTCCGACCCGCCGATTCGCCGCTGGGGCTGAATGGGTCCGGCCTCGTGATCGCAAATCCGCCGTGGCAGTTCGACGAAGAGATCGCACCCGCGCTTCAAGAAGCGCACGCGGCGCTCGCCGAGGATGGCGCCGGTGGCGTGAGCGTTCGCTGGCTCGTGCCGGAATAGCAGCGGTTGGCGGTTGGCGGTTAGTGGCTGGTCAGAACTACTGACCTTGGCGGTTGGCGGTTGGCGGTTAGTGGCTAGTCAGAACTACTGACCTTGGCGGTTGGCAGTTAGTGGCTACTACTAACCACTAACCGCTAACCGCCAACCGCTGCTTAGCCAAAGCCTTGCACTGCTTGTGCCGGAAGCAGCTGGTGAGATGATCGTTCACCATCCCGGTAGCCTGCATGTGCGCGTAGATGATGGTGCTGCCGACGAAGCGAAAGCCGCGCTTCTTCAGGTCCTTGCTGAGCGCATCCGACTCCGGGCTGGTGGCGGGAACCTGGCCGTGCTCGGCGATATTGTTCTGGATGGGCTTGCCGCCCACGAAGCTCCACAAGTGCCGGGCAAAGTCGCCCTGGAAGGCCAGGAATGCCTTGGCATTGCCGATGGCGGCCTCGATCTTGAGCCGGTTGCGCACGATGCCCGGGTCCTTCATCAGCCGCGCCACGTCGCGCTTGCCGAACCTGGCGATACGTTCAGGATCGAAGCCGGCGAAGGCGGCCCGATAGCCCTCGCGCTTGTTGAGAATGGTCGACCAGGACAGCCCGGCCTGCGCGCCTTCCAGGATCAGGAACTCGAACTGGGTGCGGTCGTCCCAGGCCGGCACGCCCCATTCCTTGTCGTGATACTCGATGTACAGCGCGTTGCCGCCGAGCGGCCAGGTGCAACGGGTGGGTTCACGGGTGGCTGATGGCATGGCTTATTATGCAACGGGTGTAGACTTTGGCTGTCTGATAGATCGAGCCGCGAAGTTTGGCAGTCACGCACGCCGGAAGCCGTCATGTTTAATTTGCAATCAGGAGAATTCCCCCGCACGCGCCTGCGCCGCATGCGCTACAGCGATTTTTCGCGCCGTCTCATGCGCGAAACCTCGCTCGGCACCGACAACCTCATCTACCCCATGTTCGTGATCGACGGCCAGTCGCGCCGCCAGAGCGTCGACAGCATGCCGGGGATCGAGCGGGTCAGCATCGATGAGCTGGTGCGCGAGGCCGAATCTCTGGTCGAGCTGGGCATTCCGGCGCTGGCCTTGTTCCCGGTGACCGAGCCCTCGGCCAAGAGCAACGATGGCAAGGAAGCCTGGAATCCCGAAGGCCTGGCCCAGCGCGCGGTGCGCGCCGTCAAGAAAGCCGTGCCGGAGCTGGGCGTCATTACCGACGTGGCCCTGGATCCGTATACCACGCATGGCCAGGACGGCATCACCGATGCTAGTGGTTACGTGGTCAACGACATTACTGTCGAAGCGTTGGTCAAACAGGCGTTGTCGCATGCCGAAGCGGGAGCCGACGTGGTCGCACCGAGCGACATGATGGATGGCCGCATTGGCGCCATTCGCGAAGCGCTGGAGCTGGGCGGGCACATCAACACCCGCATCCTGGCCTATGCGGCGAAATATGCTTCGAATTTCTACAGCCCGTTCCGCGATGCCGTCGGTTCGGCCGGCAATCTCGGCAAGGGCAACAAGTACAACTACCAGATGGACCCCGCCAACTCGGACGAGGCGCTGCGCGAAGTGGCGCTCGACCTGCAGGAAGGCGCGGACATGGTGATGATCAAGCCCGGCCTGCCCTATCTGGATATCGTGCGCCGGGTGAAAGACACTTTCGGCGCGCCCACGTTCGTCTATCAGGTGAGCGGCGAATACGCCATGCAGATGGCGGCGTTTCGCAACGGCTGGCTGGACGAGCGCGCCATCGTATTGGAAACATTGATGTCCATTCGCCGCGCCGGCGCGGACGGGATTCTCACCTATTTCGCCAAGAAGGCGGCGGCGTGGCTCAAAGAAGCGAGATGACGCCATGAACGATAATGCCGTGGATCGCTACGCCGTGGTGGGTTATCCCATCCAGCACAGCTGGTCGCCATTCATTCACGGAATGTTCGCCAAGCAGACCAATCAGGCCATGAGCTACACGCGCATGTCCGTGACGCCGGAGAATTTCGAGCGTGAGGTGGCGGCATTCTTCGCCACTGGCGGCAAAGGATTGAACATCACGGTGCCGCACAAGCAGGCGGCGAATATCGTCACGCGCTACCGGACGCCGCGCGCGGAAATTGCTCGAGCCGTAAACACACTGGCGATGCGGGACGATGGTCTGCTCGGTGACAACACCGATGGCGCGGGGCTGGTCACCGACCTCACACGCAATCTCGGTTTCGACATCGCTGGCACGCGCATTCTGTTACTCGGCGCGGGTGGTGCGGCTCGCGGTGCCATCGGTCCTTTGCTGGCCGAGGGGCCCGAGTGCATCGAAATCGCGAATCGAACCCCGAAACGCGCAGTCGATCTCGCCGAAGAGTTCGAGCGGCTCGGCACGGTGCGCGGCTGCGCCTTCGAAGAAATCAGCGACGGGGTATTCGACCTGGTCATCAATGCCACGTCGGCCAGCCTGCAAGATGACATTCCACCCATTCCTCGCGGCGCCATCGGCCCGGCGACACTGTGCTACGACATGGCGTACGGCAAGGGCGACACATCCTTTACGCGCTGGGCCAAAACCGTGGGCGCGGGACGCGCGGAGACCGGTTGGGGCATGTTGGTAGAGCAAGCCGCCGAATCGTTCCTGCTCTGGCGCGGCATCAAGCCCGATACCAAGCCGGTGCTGGAAGCGCTCAAAGCGCAGGTTTGAAACTCGCCGCGCCCGACAGCCAGTCAGGCGCCAGCCTGCAGATACTCGTTCTTGATCTTGACGTAGTGCGCGGCCGAGTATGTGAGGAACTCGATCTCCTTGTCCGTAAGATCACGCATGCGCCGCGCCGGGCTGCCGACGTAGAGCCCGCGTGACTGCAAGACTTTGCCCGGCGTGACCAGGCTGCCCGCGCCGATCATCACGAAATCCTCGGTCACCACGTTGTCGAGCAGGATCGAGCCCATGCCGATCAGGCATGCGTTGCCGATCGTGCACGCGTGCAACGTGACTCGATGGCCGACCGTAACATCGGAGCCGATGATGAGCGCACGTCCGCCCGGCGCATATGGTCCATCATGCGTGACGTGCAGTACGGACCCATCTTGAATGCTCGTGCGAGCACCGATCTCGATGGAATGCACATCGCCGCGAATGACGGCCGTAGGCCACACCGACGAGTCGTCACCAATCGTGACCTTGCCAATCACGACCGCCGCCGGATCGACATAGACCCGCGCGCCCAATGCAGGCGCGATATTCCGGTAGGTTCGGAGCGTCACGCGGCGAGCCCCAGCTGCTTCAGCAACGGTTCGATCTTCGGCTTCCTGCCGCGGAATTCGACGAAGGCCTCCATCGCATCCCGACTTCCGCCCTGCTCCAGGATCGACGACAAGAACTTGTTCGACACTGCGGGATTGAAGATGCCGCCCTCCTCGAACGCACTGAATGCATCCGCCGCCAGCACTTCCGCCCACTTGTAGCTGTAGTACCCCGCGGCATAGCCGCCCGAAAAAATATGCTGGAAGCTATGCGCAAACCGGTTGAACTCCGGCGGCTTCACCACGGCGACCTGCGCACGCACCTCCTGCAGGATCTCCATGATCCTGCTCGGAGCACCCGGCACGAGCTCGCTGTGAATGCGCAGATCGAACAGCGCGAACTCCAGCTGACGAACGGTCTGCATGGCCGCCTGGAAGGTGCGAGTGCCAAGCAGACGATTCAGCTCCGCCTCGGGCAGTGGCTCGCCGGTTTCGACGTGCGCCGAGATCATCGGAATCACTTCGGCACGCCACGCAAAATTCTCCATGAACTGACTCGGCAGCTCCACGGCATCCCAGGCAACGCCATTGATGCCCGCAATGCTCGGATAGTCGACGCGCGTCAGCATGTGATGCAAGCCATGACCGAACTCATGGAACATCGTCACCACTTCGGAATGAGTCAGCAGCGACGGTTGTGAACCGACCGGCGGCATGAAGTTGCAAACCAGGTAGGCGACCGGCAGCGACGTCGGCCCGCCCAGCCGCTTGCGCCCCACGCACTCATCCATCCATGCGCCGCCGCGCTTCTTGGGGCGAGCATACAGATCGACGAAGAAGCCGCCGCGCAGTGAGCCATCCGCGTTGAGGATGTCGTAGAAGCGAACGTCGGGATGATAGATATCGACGCCGCCGCGCTCGACGATCTTCACTCCATACAATTTCTCGGCGACCGAGAACATCCCGGACAGCACGCGAGGCAATGGGAAGTATGGGCGCAAGGCCTCTTCGGACAGATCGAAGCGCTCGCGCTTGAGCTTCTCGGCATAGAACGCGACATCCCACGCATTCAGCTCGCGGCCGGCAAATTTGGTGAGCTGCTCGAACTCCTGCTGAGCAATGGGCTTGCTCTTGGCAGCCAGCTGCTCCAGGAAAGAGCGCACCTCTGGCACCGACGACGCCATCTTGGTCGCCAGCGAATATTCGGCATAGTTCGGGAAGCCCACCAGCCCGGCGACTTCATGCCGCACGGCGAGGATCTGCTCCATGAGCGCAGTGTTGTCCCATCGGCCCTCATTGCCATCCTGATCCGACGCTCGGGTGCTCCAGCCATGGTAGAAGTCACGACGCAATGGCTCGTGCGCGGCATGCATCATCACGGCCTGATAGTTCGGCGCATCCAGAGTGAACAACCAGCCGCTCAACTGCTTCGCTTCAGCGGCGGCCCGGGCACGCTCGACGATGGGCTTGGGCAGCCCGGCAATTTCCTGCTGCTCGGTGAGGTGACGCGACCAGGCGTTGGTCGCATCCATCACGTTCTCGTCGAACTTCGATTGCAGCGTGGCCAGCTGTTCGACCAGCGCCTTGTAACGCTGCTTCTTGTCCGGCGGCAGCGCTACGCCGGCCAGACGAAAATCGCGCAAGGCGTTCTCGACCAGCTTGCGCTGTCCCGAGGTGAGCTGTGCACCTTCGTTCTTCAGTACCGTTTCGTAAGCCTTGTAAAGACGCTCGTTCTGCGCCAGATCGGTGTTCCAGGCGGTCAGCAAGGGCAGGCAGGCGTTGTAGGCGGCGCGCAGCTCGTCGCTGTTCACCACGCCGTTCATGTGCCCGATGGGCGACCACGTGCGCGACAGGCGATGCTGCATTTCTTCCAGGGGGACAATGACCGACTGCCACGTCGGATTGTCGGTGGCCAGCAGGCGCTCCAGCTCGGCGCGGTTGCTGTCCAGCAGGGCGCGCAGATTCCCTTCCACTTCGGCGGGCTTGATCGCGGAAAATACCGGCAGATCGAGTGAAAAATCGGCAGCGCTGGCAGCAGTCATGTGAACCCCGGATACGGCAGGCGTGAGCGGACCGCCGATTCTAGAGACCTCGGCAGGCCAATGACACCCGCCGGCGCGAGCTCGGCTCGCCCCCGGCGGGATCACTGCCAGATGGGGATGACTAGGCGGATTTCACCCAGTAGATGATGGCGATCGAAACGCCCGCGACGACCACCACCCAGCGCAGCACGGCCGGCGGCAGTCTTCCGGCCAGCTTGCCGCCGAGTGCGCCGCCCAAGAGCGCACCGACGGCCATCATTGCCGCGGCCAGCCAGATCACCTTATCCGAGAACAGAAAAAATATGGCGGCAGCGACGTTCACGCTGAATGCCAGAACCTGCTTCAGCGCATTCAGACGCGTGAGTGTGTCATCGAGCACCAATCCCAACACGGCGAGCAGCAGCACGCTCATGCCGGCACTGAAGAATCCTCCATAGATTGCCGCCGCCGCGATCGGCACGGCCGACAACGCCATGGTGTGATGCTTGTGGTCGGGGTTCGAGAGTCGCTTGACCACGAATTTCTTCACTGGCTCCTGAACCGCCAGCAATAGCGACGCGGCCAGAATCATCCACGGCACGAGGGCAGTGAATGTCCGCTCACCTGTGCGCAGAAGGATCATGCCGCCCACGAGACCACCCAGCACCGCGACCGGCACCAGCAACAGCAGCTGTCCGCGCTGGCCTCTTAGATTGCGCAGCTGCGCGATGGTCGCGCCGAAGTAGCCCGGGCACAGCGCCACCGCATTGGTAACATTCGCCGCCACCGGCGGTACACCCAGCGCAACTAGCACCGGAAAGCTGATCAACGTGCCGCCGCCCGCCAATGCGTTGACCGCACCCGCCCCGATCGCCGCGAGCGCGGCAATCGCCAGATCCCAGGAAGTCATCAAAGAAAGCCTGCCTCGTGTTGTTGTGCCGATGAATTATCGGTCCCAGGTCTCGTTCACGCGCCCTTCGTCCGACACGCCAAGCCAGTGTGATAAGTGATAACCCACCACCGGCAAGCAGGTCTACTCGCGTGTCCGCTGCGCAGACGTCGGCGATGTGTGTGCGCAGTAACTCACCGAGCCGCCAGCTCTCTGCAGGCGTCGGCGCAGACGTGTACACCGTATTTACATACAAAGGCACGATCGGCAACTCGCGTTTGGGACGCGACGATGCCGACCGGGATCATCACACCATGATCGGGACGCAGGCGCGCCGGCCCGAGAAGCTCAAGAACTCACCCCGATCGCCGCGCCGCCGCCTGCTCCGACGAACCAGCAGCCGCAGCCGCTTCCTCTTCTTCCTGCTTGAGCTTGGCCACGATCGCCTTGCGCGCATTCGCCAGATGAGTGGCCATCGCCTTGGCCGCAGCCTCGGGATTGCGCTCGACGATGGCTTCGATCAAGCGATCCCACTCCTGCATGCCATCTTCGAGACGATGCGGTTCAGCCATCGATCGCATGCGCAGATAATTGACGCGCGTCAACAGCTGGCGCGCCATATCCGAGATCACCTTGCTGCCCGAGCCATTCAGGATGGTCTCGTAGAACTCGCCAGCCATGATGGCCAGCTCTCGCACGTCGCCCTTGTTGAGCACCTTGCGCAAATCCTCGTGGATGCGCACCAGCTTCTTGATGGCGTTCTCGTCGGCAATCGCCACGAAACGCTCGACTGCCGACGTCTCCAGCATTTCGCGCAACAGATAAATGTCTTCGGCGTCTTTCGACGAGACCACCGCAACAGTGATATTGCGGCGCTTGCCAACTTCAATCAGGTTCTCCGCTTGCAACTGGCGCAGCGCTTCACGCACCGAGGTGCGGCTGACGCCAAGCGCCTCGCACAACTCGCGCTCTACCAACCTCATACCCGGCGGATACAGCCCGCGGCTGATAGCGCTGCGGAGCTTGTCCAGCGCGTGTTCACGCACCAGCGTGGGGTTTTCGACGATTCGCAGATCCTGGTATTCCAAGGTCCTTCCTCAAACTTGCTTGCCGGAGATCCTACGCGACCACGCTGCGCTCGAACCAAACGCGACGGTCCGGAGCAGCGACTCAATTGCAGAAAGATGCTGGCGTCGACCGCTAGCAAATGCCCGAGATGGGCAAGGCACCGCCGAGGCGGGCGCATTGCAGGATACTGTACGCTGTCAGCGCCGAAATTTTCGGATTATCGGCCGCTGCACGCGCGAAAATATTCAAGCGGAAATGACCGAACGAGCCTCGTGCCTCGATCCGCCCGAGCGGATTCGGTGACGTTGCGCGACGACACCCGCCGCACCCGGGTCGCGTCCATTCCCACGCACACCAATGCTATTGCCAGGGCCACATTGACGTTCTTGGGATAAATCAAAGCCGCCTTCATTTCTGATTGCGTCGTCCGCGAGCACGCCGACGCAGCAGATCACTACGTCGATTCCCGCTCGCAGCAACGGCGCAGCGAGCTCTTCAACAGCTGAATGGCCTGCGCACTTCCAGCACGGTCTGTGGACGCGCCTCGATCAGGGCCTGAACATCAACTGCCTCACTGCTGCCGCCCGCGGAATGCGTCATGTGTATTTGATAATATCGTATGACCATACTACCTTTGTGCCGCATCTTTATCCGTAAAGTCCCCAGGCCGTGGCCGTCCCAAAGCGCGTCCCGGCAGCGATCATCGCCACGTTCGCTCAGGGTTCGTTAGATTTGCCGTTGCAAATTCGTTGATAAAGATCGTTCGCGACATCGAGATACTCATGGCCGTCAACCCGCAGCCAGCCATTTCGCCCAGCCAGAGCTACCAGACCCTCAGGGCCAACCGGCTTACGCCGACCATCGGTGCCATCGTCTCCGGCATCGATCTCACTCAACCTCTGAGCGAGCGGCAGGTCGCCGACCTGAATCAGGCGCTTGCCGACCATCAGGTGATTTTCTTCCGTGAGCAGCGGCTCGATCCGGCGTCATTGAAGCGCGTCGGCCGATACTTCGGCGAGCTGCAGATCCATGCATTGCAGGGCCTGCCGGATCATCCCGAAGTGCGCAAGTTGCAAGCGGATGCAGACTCGAAGCATGTCGCTGGCGAGGAATGGCACACCGACATGTCGTGCGCGACGATTCCTCCGATGGGCAGCATCCTGTATCTGCACACGCTGCCGACGTTGGGGGGCGATACGGTGTTCGCGAGCATGTATGCCGCCTACGACGCATTGTCCGATCGCATGAAGGCCTATCTCGAGGGCCTCACTGCGACCCACGATGGCAAGCTCGCCTTCGGTCGCTTCAATCCTGACGGCAAATTTCCGGTTGCGGTTCATCCGGTCATTCGCACGCATCCGGTGACAGGTCGCAAAGTGCTGTTCGTGAACAAGGGCTTCACGGCACGCATCAACGACCTGCCTGAAACCGAGAGCGCCGCGCTTCTACAGTTCTTGTTCCACCATTGCGAGAACGCGTACTTCCAAGTGCGCTTCCGCTGGGAGCCGCATTCGGTGGCGTTCTGGGACAACCGTTGCACGCAACATCTGGCGATCTGGGACTACTACCCGCAGTTGCGCTCCGGCTTCCGCGTGCAGATCGCCGACAAAGGCGGTCCGAAGGAATCGGCTTGAGCCAGCCCCCCCGACTTATCGAGGCATGCCCGGGTCGCGTCATCGCTCCCGGGCTTTTTTTGGGCCGGTCACGTCACCGAAACGGGGCCACCGCGAGCGCGCTCGCCGTAGGGCCGAAGCAGCAGTACCAGCACGATCGCCAGCACGCACAGCGGCACTCCCAGCACCAGAATGGCTCGATACGAGCCGGTGGAGTCATACACCGCACCGAAGGCCAGCGGACCCAAGCTCATCGCCACCATCACTGCCGAAAACATCGCACCGAAAATTTGCGCGAAGTGCTTCAGGCCGAAGTAACGACTGGTTAGATACGCGAGCATGTCGACCTCGGCACCGAGGCTCACGCCCAATATGATGGCTGCCACCGTGAACACCCAGATCGGCATCTGCAGGGACAGCAACGCAAGCCCGACCGCCGACAGCAAAAAGAACAGGAAAGCGATGTGGCGCGCGTCGTAACGGTCCACCAGGAAGCCAATCAACAAACGCCCGCCGAAAGCCGACCAGCCAAACCCGGACGCCAGCCACGATGCCTGGCTCACCGGAACACCGCGATCCTGCAGCATGGGCACCATGTGCGCGATCAGGCCGTACAGCACGAACGCCAGACCCGAGAACATCGTGATCAAACTCCAGAAGTCGCGTCGCTGTATGGCTTCGCTCAGCGAATCGCCGCGCGCCACAGGATGAGCGACGACTGCGTCGGACGCCGCGCCGTCCGGGTGCAAGCCCAATGACTGCGGTTTCTCGTGCAATAGAAACAAGACCATCGGCAGCGTGAACAGCAGCATGATCAGGCCGAGGCCGAAGTAGCCGCCGCGCCAGCCGAAGTGCGACACGAGTTGCTCCGTCACCAGCGGCACATAGCCAAACCCCAGGCCCGTGCCGCTGCCGGCGATGCCGATGGCCAGCCCACGCCTGCGATCGAACCACGCGGTCAACACGCGCATGTAGGGCACACTGTTCGTGCCGACGGCGATGGTGCCCATCGCGACGTATAGTGCGATGAACTGCCAATACGAATCGATCATCGAGGCCGCAATGAAACACAGGCCGAAGATGATGATGGATGGCACCAGCACCTGCTTCGCGCCGCAGCGGTCGACCAGTCGCCCCATGAACGGCAGCGACAGGGCCGTACACAACATCATCACCGACACAGCCGCGCTGATCGCCGTGCGGCTCCAGCCAAACTCCTCACCGATCGGGCCACCCAATAGAAACAGCGAAGCCAGCCCGAACGCCGCCGGCCCGGTGGAGATGCCTAGCAGGCACACCACGACGGTGGACCAGCCACGCCAGAAAGTTCTCTGCTCAGTCATGAAGGGCCCGGCAAATCGCGCCAGCCGTTTGGGAACGGCCGCCGCAACTCGCAATGGTCTTAGAAGCGCGTCGAAACACGCACGCCGATGGTACGTGGCCGCGTGGTGTAGACGCGATAACCGTCGCCCGTCACACGCAAGCCGATCTCCGGCACTTCATCTGTCACGTTGTCGACAAACAGGCTGGTATCCCAAGCCTCCCAGTGCACGCCCAGACGCAGGCCGACCAGGAAATAGTCGCCGGCCTCCTGATAGTCATCGAAGGTGCTGTTGAAGTTGGTGTACGAAGCGCCGCGATAGTTGAAGTTGGTGTTGGCGTAGCCAGTGAGCGATGCCGAGAGCGGCAATTCATACTGCGCCTGGCCAGCGAACGACCACTTCGGCGTGTAGGGAATCCGGTCGCCGTCGAAGCCATACGGCATCGGGTCTTCGTCCGGATCGGTCGGCGGCGGCGGCACGGGCATGTCTTCCGACAGGCGCGAGTCGGTGTAGGTCGCACCCAACGACAACGACAGCCGGTTGGTGGGCTGCGCGTTCACCGTGAGCTCGAAACCGTTGACGTAGCTCTTGCCGGCATTGCCGATGTACACGAATGTGCCGCCCGGATCGGTCAGTGAAATCTGCTGATCGGTCCAGTCGATGCGATAGATGGCCAGCTCGGTGTACATCGCGCGATTGAAGAAGTAACTCTTGGCGCCGACTTCATAGCTCCACAAAGTGTCCGAATCGTATGCATCCGGGACGGTGATGCGCTGTTCAGCCGCTGCATCGGAATTGTTCGCGCCGCCGGGACGGAAGCCGGAAGCAACACGCGCGTACAACGTCGTGTCGTTGGTCACCGCATAGGCCAGCGCAAAGTTGTAGCTCAGCTCGTCTTGCGTTGTAACCACATCGAGCGACAGGATGTCCGCGGTCTGCACCGGCATGACCACCGGATGGCGCAGGCCCTGGTGGGTGATGTTGCGCTGGCCGATGTCGGCCTCGTAATAGCGCAACCCCACCATCGCCGTCAGCTGCTCGGTCAGCTTGTACTCGAGCTCGCCGAAGGCGGCGAACTGATCGATAGTGACCAGACTCGTCCAGGAGTTGACGTCGTCACGCGCGAAACCCGCGGCCACGCAGTCGTAGTGGAAATTGCAGGGTGCAAGGCCGGTTACTGAATCGGCCACCAGCGCGGCGTTCTGCGACTCGGATTCCTGCTCCGCGTAGAACACGCCGGTCACGAACTGCAGCGGGCCCTCGAAGGATGAAGCGAAACGCAGTTCCGAGGAGAGGTTGGAAATATCCTGCGCCTGGTGATACGCGAGATCCACACCGAGATTGAAGCGGTCGGCGGTCGGCGTGCTATCGCGCGAGAAGAACAGCTGGCGGTCCATGTAGGAAGCCGTGCCGGTGAAAATGCCGAAGCCCGCGTCGTAGTCGGCGATCACGCTGAACAGCTTGATCTCGTCCTCGAACGGCTCCTGCGTGGGCGATACGTTCTGGTATTCGGGCTGGCCGAATTCGAAGTACTGCGAACCGTCCGCTTCGCTTTCCTGATACAAGCCCATCACCGTGACTTTGAACGCGTCGGTGACGTGCGAGGTCAGCGACAGACGGCCGCCCCACACGGTTTGATCGTTGACATCTTCGAAGCGGCGGCTATCGCGATTCTGATCGATGTAACCGCCACCCGTGTCGCCCCACACCACGGCGCGTGCACCGAGTTTGTCCTGGATCAGAGGCACGTTGGCCACCGCCTCGCCCTGAAACAATTCGTTGCCGTCCTTGACGCCGGCCGCCGCGCCGGTGAAAGCGAACGAGGCTTTCGACAAGTCGGGCTTGTTGGTGATGAAACGCACTGTGCCGCTCATGGAACCCGCACCGAAGAGCGTGCCTTGCGGGCCTTTGAGAATTTCCACGCGCTCCATGTCGTGCAGCTGGATATTGGGCTGATTGTCGCTGCCGCCGTCCAGGCCGAGACCGGTGATGACAGCTTCGTCGAAGTACAAGCCGACTGTGGGCTTGCCCGATGAGGAGATGCCGCGAACGATGATCTGGTTGTCACCTACGCCACGATTGTTCACCTGAATGGAGGGATCGAGGCGCGAGAAATTTTCCAGCGAAAACGCCTGGCTCTCCCGGATCGCATCGCCGCTCACCGCGCCGATGGCCGCGGGAATGTCCTTCATGGTCGTCTCGCGCTTGGTGGCGGTGACGATGAGTTCCTCCACCACCAGCTCCTGAGCATTGGCGACCGTTACGGCGGCCGTTGCCGCGAGTGTAACCGCATGGCCCATCCTGCCAGCGAACCGGCTATTCATGACTCTCATGCACGCTCCTCAGAGTTAAGCAATCCGTGCGGGCATCGAACCCCACCCCAACGTTCGAGACTGCGATTGACGCAGGCAACCTGCATGCGCTCGCGAGCGGCTACGTCGTGGCCGCTCACAACATGGCCACGCCGGATGGGTCACCAAGGATCCTGTTTGGGGAAGCGATCCTTCGCTGCGCGAAGACTACGCCGGCCGTTCCACGCATTTGCTGTCCGTTGCTGGCAAGGGCACTGACCGAACGTTACTACGGCAAGCGGCCGGCGTGCTCGTATTTTCGCGGCTGCTCTACCGGACTGCGCAACTGCGTATACGAAGTACATGGGCAAGGGCGATGTGAACGACGAGGCGAATTGGGTCAGCGCGTCTCCGAAGAAGCAACCGGTCGATTGAGAAGCAACCGGACGATTGCCTCGCTTGGGTTCGCGCGCCGAAGTGGTTGTCGGGCCAAACCGATCGAGGAGCTTGCCAAGGGCAACGATGGAGAAGATTCTGTCGACGAGAGCTGGTGCCGCCCTGACGCGGCCTCGAGGTTCATGAAGCGCTGGAAGCACGAGGCATGACAAGCATTCGGCACGTCGAACAGAAGGATCTAACGTCTTGGCTGCGTCTGAGACATGCATTGTGGCCCGATGCTTCGGAGCAGGAGCATCGGGCCGAGATCCAGCGGTTTCTCTCCGGCTCCGCGCGCGAGCCGCAAGCGGTGCTGGTCGCATGCGACGAACACAGTGGCGCACTCATCGGTTTCGCGGAGCTGTCGATCAGAGCCTACGCCGAAGGCTGTCACACCGATCGCGTGGCGTTCCTCGAAGGTTGGTACGTCGCGCCGGAATTCCGCCGGCGTGGGATTGCTCGCGCACTCGTCGCCGCCGCCGAAGAATGGGCCACGAGCAATGGGTGTACCGAATTCGCCTCGGACACGGAGATCGACAACGACGTCAGCGCTGCCGCACACCGCGAATGCGGCTTTGTCGAAGTTGGCGTGATACGTTGTTTTAGAAAAGAGCTGTCCGACGAGGACCGGTCCTGATCCAACCGCGGCCCCGCGAATAAAAAAGCCGGGCGAGGCTCGCGCCTGGCCCGGCTTCGCTCCGTCGCGCGCGTGTCAGCGCGTCACCAGAACCTTTCTCACCCAGCCGCCGCCGGAGCCGGACTCGATCTTCAGGTAGCCGTCCTGCTCCTCGCCCATGAAGATCATCTCTTCGCCCTTGCTCAGGGTTGCGACCGTCTTGGACGACTCGCTTGGCGATGCATATACCTTGAGGTTGCCGATCTTCGGCACGATGGTGTCGCCTTCGTTGAACACCGCGCCGCCCTTGGTCTTCTTGCCGGCCTCTTCCGCCAGCGTGCCCACGTCGCGCTGCAGGGCGGGCTGGCCGCGCACCGAGCGAACGATGTTGTTGTAGTTGTCCATGAGGCTGGCCGCGATCACCTTGCCTTCGTTGGTCTTGGTGTAACCGCCCAGCGCACCCGCGGCGCTGCTGCCGAACAACGCACCGCCGAGCTTCAAATCAGCCTTTTTCGAGCTGCCTTCGGCGGCCGCGACCTGCACGCCCGAGCGAGCATCGGTCACTAGCATGCTGGTCTGCGCCTCTTTGAACTTCAGTCCGCCCGCAACCGCGCCGAGTACGCGCCCTTTGCTGCCGCCGATCAGCCCACCCAACGCGCCGCCGACGCCGCCCGAATCGTTCTCGGAAAACACCACGGCCGGAGTGAGCACGAAATCCGCGCTGACCATCTGGCCGCCGCCCATGTTCGAGCCCTGGCGCAACTCGCCCGACTCCTGCAGCGCGCGTTCCTGCATCATGTTCTGCATGCCGATGCCACGCTCGACGACGATGAAGCAGTTCGACTGCTGCACCATCATGCGGATCAAACCGGTGGGAGACTGCAGGCCGTAACGCGACAGCGACTGTGAAACATAATCTTGCGGCTCGACCACCGCGAGCGCCCCCATGGGCTTGTCACAATGCTCGAGGCCATTGTCACCCTGCGAGCCGCCCGGCCCGGCCGAGCCCTGGATCTCACTGCCACCCTCGCCCTTCTTCTGGCCCAGCAGGCCCTGAGCACCCGCTGCCAGCGGCAGACAAAACAGCGCAAGCGCGGCCGCGACAGCGGCACGCACGCCCACGGTCTTCACGCCTGAAACATGGGACGAGATGGACTTCATATTAGATGTCTCCACAACGGCTGAGCAGGCAGGCGCCCTGAATGCGCCAACGGTAATGAATACTTGTTGGGGCCAGTTGGACCGTCGGCCGTTTCCGGCCGATTCTGAGCACGCGGCCCGAGGACGGTCAAGCGGACAGCTCGCACTCCGCGAGGCCGCTCGCCAGCATCGCTGGATCTGGAGGCGGCCCGCATAGGCCCGGCATCATTCCAGCCGGCAGCCGGGCCGGTAAATGCAACTTCAGTACACTGCCCCCATGCTCATTCGCGCCCTGCACCGAACCTGGATGATTCTTGCGCTTGGGATGCTCGCCGCCTGTGGCAACAGCGATTCGCCCGAGCAGCAGGTGCGTACCGTCATCGATCAGATGGAGCGAGCCGCCGAAAACCGGGATGTGGGCGAGCTCACAGAGCACCTGTCCGAGGACTTCGGCGACTCCAATGGCAACGGGCGCGAAGAGATCGCTCGCTATCTGCGTGGCTACTTCATCGCCAACCAGTCCATCCAGTTGCTCACCCGGATCGAGCAGCTGGAATTCCCGGCCGACGACGAAGCACGCGCGCAAGTGCTGGTCGGCATGGTGAGCCGGGATGCCGCGGCAACCAATCAGTGGGACCTCGCCGCCGACCTGCAGGCTTTCGATATCGCCCTGCGACGCGAGGACGGCGCCTGGAAAGTGATTTTCGCGCGCGTGATACAGAAATAACTGGCGGGCCTTGTTTTTGGCACCGCATTGACGCAGGGACCGACCTCTGTAATATGGATGACATTCCTTCGGGTTGTATTCAACGCGCTTGTCCGCGTCGAGGCCCTGCCGGCCTTACGCGCCGCCAACCTTCGCGAATCGACCCTACTGAATCAAAGACTTAGACCGGGATTGCGGTGTATGGAAGCCGCCAATCCAAGCCGCGCGCCCGCGGCTACGGTCCCGCGCCGGGCTCCTCCTGGGATGCAGTAATGTCGCTGCCGCTCCCGCGGGGGCCGTCCGCTGCGCGGCCCTGGCCATGCGCGTCGCTTGCATCGAAGGCATGGCCAGGCCGGATTTCCCGACGATATAACGGTAGGCCAACATGACAAACGGCACTGAAGGGGCCTCCAAGGCAGAGGCCAGCCACGCGGCTGGTACCGCGAGGAGCTTGCGAACCACCCGCCCGGACAAGCAGGGTCTGTACGACCCCGCTCATGAGCACGACGCTTGCGGCGTCGGCTTCGTCGTTGACATCAAAGGCCGGAAATCGCACAAGATCCTGCAGCAGGGCCTGCAGGTTCTGACCAATCTGGATCATCGTGGCGCCTGTGGCGCCGAGACCAACACTGGCGACGGCGCCGGCGTGCTGATCCAGATGCCGCACCAGTTCCTGGCGGCGGTGGCGAAGAAGTCGCGCATCGATCTGCCCGAGCCGGAGCATTACGGCTGCGGCATCGTATTCCTGCCGCGCAATCCCACCCTGCGCCGGCGCATCGAAGAGCGCTTCGAGCAGATCGTGCAGTCCGAGGGCCAGACGGTGCTGGGCTGGCGCACCGTGCCCACCAACAACTCCTCGCTGGGCGACACTGCGAAGTCCTGCGAGCCGTACATGCGGCAGGTGTTCATCGGACGCAATCCCAGTCTGCCCGACGCGCTGGCGTTCGAGCGCAAGCTGTATGTGATCCGCAAGCGCGCCTACAGCGAGATCCGCACCTCGACGATGGAAGGCGCGGCGTCCTGGTATGTCGCGAGCCTCTCTTATAAGACGCTCGTCTATAAAGGCATGCTGCTCACCGAGCAACTCGGCCCCTACTTCCCGGACCTGCAGGACCCGTTGATGGAAACGGCGATCGCGCTGGTCCATTCGCGTTTCAGCACCAACACGTTCCCGAGCTGGGATCGCGCTCACCCGTATCGCTACGTTGCTCACAACGGCGAGATCAACACCGTGCGGGGCAACGCCAACTGGATGCACGCACGAGAAGCGCTGTTCCAGTCCGAGGCGTTCGGAGACGACATGGAGCAGATCTTGCCCATCATCAATCCGAACGGCAGCGACTCGGCGATGTTCGACAACACGCTCGAGCTGCTGGTTCTAGCCGGCCGTTCACTCCCCCACGCAATGATGATGATGATTCCCGAGCCCTGGTCGAATCATCAAACCATGGATGACAACAAGCGAGCTTTCTATCAGTACCACTCATCGCTGATGGAGCCATGGGACGGCCCCGCCGCAATCGCCTTCACCGACGGCAAACAGATTGGCGCCGTACTCGATCGCAACGGCCTGCGCCCCTCGCGCTACTACGTGACCAAGGATGACCTGGTCGTGATGGCCTCCGAGGCCGGCGTGCTCGACATCGCGCCGGAGAACGTGTTGCTGAAGGGCCGCTTGCAGCCCGGCCGCATGTTCCTGGTGGACACCGAGCAGGGCCGCATCATCGAAGACGAGGAGATCAAGCAGGCGATCACCAGCGAGCGCCCGTACCGGCAATGGCTGAACGATCACCTGGTGCACGTCAACGATCTGCCGCCCGCGCCCGAAGTGCCGGCGCCGGATCACGACACGCTGCTGCAACGGCAGATCGCGTTCGGTTACACGTTCGAAGACGAGCGCATCATCCTGACGCCGATGGCTCAAAACGGCGTGGAGGCCATTGGTTCGATGGGCAACGACACGCCGCTGGCGGTGCTGTCGAACAAGCCGCGCCTGCTGTACGACTATTTCAAGCAGTTGTTCGCGCAAGTCACCAATCCGCCCATCGACTGCATTCGCGAGGAAATCATCACCTCCGCGGAGACGCGCCTGGGCTCGGAAGGCAACCTGCTGAACCCGCAGCCGTCGGACTGCCGTCGACTGGAGCTGAAGTGGCCGATCCTCACCAACGAGGAATTCGCCAAGGTGCGCCGCCTGGACCTGCCCGGTCTGCGCGTTGGTGTGTTGCCCAGCCTGTTCCGTGTGACTCGCGGCGAGAAGGGCCTGGTGAAGTCGATGGAAGAGATCCGGCTGATGGCCCGCCGCATGATCGAGGAAGAGGAAGTGAACGTCCTCATCCTCAGCGATCGCGGCGTGAACAAAGAGTTCGCGCCCATCCCGGCGCTGCTCGCGGTCGCCGGCCTGCATCACTACTTGATCCGCGAAGGTCTGCGCACTCGCGTCAGCCTCGTGATCGAAACCGGCGAAGCGCGTGAGGTTCATCACTTCGCGCTGCTGATCGGCTACGGCGTGAGCGCCATCAATCCGTATGTGGCGTTCGAGACCATCGACGCCATGATCCGCGACGAGCGCCTCACCAATATCGACCACAAGACCGCCTGCAAGAACCTGGTGAAGGCCGCGACCAAGGGCGTCATCAAGGTGATGGCGAAGATGGGCATCTCGGCCATCCAGAGCTATCGCGGCGCGCAGGTGTTCGAGGCAGTCGGTCTGCGTCAGGACGTGATCGACGAGTACTTCACCTGGACGGCATCGCGCGTCGGCGGCATCGGCATGGATGTGATAGCGCAGGAAGTGCTGGTGCGTCACCGCGCCGCGTTCCCGGAGCGTCCGACCAACAGCCACACGTTGCCGGTTGGCGGTCAGTACCAGTGGCGCGCCGATGGCGAATATCACCTGTTCAATCCCGAGTCGATCCATCGGCTGCAGAAGTCCGTGCGCAACGGCAACTTCGAGCAGTTCAAGGAATACTCGAAGCTGATCAACGATCAGGCCACCAACCTGTGCACGCTGCGCGGCTTGCTGGACTTCAAGCTCGGCGATCCGGTGCCGCTCGAGGAAGTCGAGCCGATCGAGAGCATCATGAAGCGCTTCAAGACGGGCGCGATGTCCTACGGCTCGATCAGCCAGGAAGCGCACGAAACGCTGGCCATCGCCATGAACCGCATCGGCGGCAAGAGCAACACCGGCGAAGGCGGCGAGGACCCGGCGCGTTTCAAGCCGCTGCCGAATGGCGATTCGAAGAACTCGGCGATCAAGCAGGTCGCCTCGGGACGCTTCGGCGTCACCAGCGAATATCTGGTCAGCGCCAGCGAGATCCAGATCAAGATGGCGCAGGGCGCAAAGCCCGGTGAAGGCGGTCAGCTGCCTGGCAGCAAGGTGTATCCGTGGATCGCCAAGACTCGTCACACCACCGCGGGCGTCGGCTTGATTTCGCCGCCGCCGCACCATGACATCTACTCGATCGAAGATCTCGCCGAGCTGATTCATGACCTGAAGAACGCCAATCGTCACGCTCGCATCAGCGTCAAGCTGGTGGCGGAAGTTGGCGTCGGCACCGTCGCCGCGGGCGTCGCGAAGGCGCATGCGGATGTCGTGCTCGTCAGCGGTCACGACGGTGGCACCGGTGCGTCTCCGCAAACGTCACTGACTCACGCGGGTCTGCCGTGGGAGTTGGGTCTCGCCGAGACTCATCAGACATTGGTGATGAACGACCTTCGCAGCCGCATCGCTGTGGAGACCGACGGTCAGCTGAAGACGGGACGCGACGTTGTGGTCGCCGCTCTGCTCGGCGCCGAAGAGTTCGGCTTCGCGACGGCGCCGCTGGTTGCGACCGGCTGCATCATGATGCGCGTGTGTCACTTGAACACCTGCCCAGCCGGCATCGCGACTCAGGATCCGCGCCTGCGCGAGAGATTCGCGGGCAAGCCGGAGCACGTCGTGAACTTCATGCGCTTCATTGCGATGGAGATGCGCGAGCTCATGGCTCAGCTCGGCTTCCGCACCGTCGACGAAATGATCGGTCGCGTCGATCGACTCGAGCCGCGCAAGGCCGTGGATCACTGGAAGGCACGCGGTCTGGACTTCAGCAATCTGCTGTATCAGCCGGATTCCAGCGAGAACACGCCGCGCTTCAAGCAGATGGAGCAGGATCACGGCCTGGAGAAGTCGCTCGACATGACCCAGCTGCTGGAGATCTGCAAGCCTGCCATCGAGCGCGGCGAGAAAGTCGACGCCGAGCTGCCGATTCGCAATGTGAATCGCGTGGTCGGCACCATCACCGGCAGCGAGGTCACTCGCAAGTATGGTGCCGCGGGCCTGCCCGAGGACACGATCAAGATCCACTTCAAGGGTTCTGCCGGCCAGAGCTTCGGTGCATTCCTGCCGCGAGGCATGACCTTCTATCTGGAAGGCGATGCCAACGACTATCTCGGCAAGGGCCTGTCGGGCGGCAAGCTGATCCTGTTCCCGCCTGCCGGCTCGACGTTCACGTCGCACGAGAACATCATCATCGGCAACGTCGCGTTGTACGGCGCGACCAGCGGTGAGGCATATATCGGCGGCATGGCCGGCGAGCGCTTCTGCGTTCGTAACAGCGGCGTGCACGCTGTCGTGGAAGCCGTCGGCGATCACGGCTGCGAATACATGACCGGTGGACGCGTCATCGTGCTCGGCCCCGCCGGCCGTAACTTCGGCGCGGGCATGTCCGGTGGCGTGGCGTATGTGCTCGATGAGCACGGCGATTTCGACACCAAGGTCAACAAAGAGATGGTCGATGTCGGCCCGCTGGAAGAGCCGGAAGAGATCGCGGCCGTCGGTGCGATGATCGAGCGCCACTACGGCTACACCAAGAGCGGCCGGGCCCGGCAGGTGCTCGACAACTGGAACGAGTTCGTGAAGAAGTTCGTGCGCGTGCTGCCGCGTGACTACAGCCGCATGCTGGCATGCATTGCGCGCGCCCATGAACAAGGCCTCACGGGCGACGACGCCATCATGGTGGCGTTCGAAGAAAACGCCAAGGACACGGCGCGCGTGGGAGGCAACTGATGAGGAAGTTGAAGCGGATAGCGGTTGGCGGTTGGCGGTTGGTGCGGAAACAGCACTGGCGCAAACCTCTGCCGCTGCAGATGCATCTGATTCCGACTAACCGCCAACCGCTAACCGCCAACCGCTAAAACCATGGGTAAGCCAACAGGATTCATCGAATATCTACGCGAGCTGCCGGTCGACCGCACGCCCAAGGAGCGCATCAAGGACTGGAAGGAATTCCATCACCACATGGAAGAGAAGCGGCTGCGCCACCAGGCCGCCCGCTGCATGGATTGCGGCGTGCCGTTCTGCCATACCGGCAAATTGATCAGCGGCATGGCGTCGGGCTGTCCGGTGAACAATGTGATTCCGGAATGGAACGACCTGGTCTATCGCGGGCTGTGGCGCGAAGCGCTCGAGCGCCTGCACATGACCAACAACTTTCCCGAGTTCACCGGACGCGTGTGTCCGGCGCCTTGTGAAGGTTCATGCGTGCTCGGCATCAACAATCCGCCGGTCACCATCAAGACCATCGAGGCCGCCATTGTCGATCGCGGTTGGGAGGAAGGCTGGGTGTTGCCCGAGCCGCCCAAGGTTCGCACCGGCAAGAAGGTCGCGATCATCGGTTCCGGGCCCGCGGGTCTGGCGGCCGCGGCTCAGTTGAACAAGGCCGGTCACAACGTGACGGTGCTGGAGCGTGCCGATCGTCCGGGCGGTCTGCTGATGTACGGCATTCCGAACATGAAGCTCGACAAGAAGGACGTGGTCGAGCGGCGTTTGAAGTTGATGGAACAGGAAGGCATCAGGTTCATCTGCAACGCCAATGTGGGCGACAACGTCGAGCCGCAGCTGTTGCGCAAGGACTTCGACGCCATCGTGATCGCCACCGGCGCGACGCAGCCTCGCGATCTTCCGGTCGAGGGCCGTTCGTCGAAGGGCGTTCATTTCGCGATGGAATATCTCACCGCCAGCACGCAGTCGTTGCTGAACGGCGGCCCGGATCAAAGCCCCATTCATGCTCGCGGCAAGGACGTGATCGTCATCGGCGGCGGCGACACTGGCACCGACTGCGTCGGCACCGCCATGCGCCACGGCTGCAAGTCGGTCACTCAAATCGAAATCATGGCGCAGCCGCCGATGGACCGCGCCCCTGACAATCCGTGGCCGGAGTGGCCCAAGGTCTACAAGATGGACTACGGTCAGGAAGAAGCCGCGGCGAAGTTCGGCGCCGATCCGCGCACGTATCTCACGACGGTGAAGCGCTTCAACGCCGACGATCAGGGTGCGGTGAAGGAAGTGGTCACTGTGCAGATCGAATGGAAAAAGAACGACAAGGGTGGCTTCGCACCGGTCGAAGTGCCGGGCACTGAGAAGGTCCATCCCGCTCAGCTCGTTCTATTGGCCATGGGCTTCCTCGGTCCCGAACAGATGCTGTTGAAGGACCTCGCTGTCGAGACCGATGCGCGCAGCAACGTGAAGGCCGAGCACGGCAAGTTCGCCACCAGCCTCAAGGGTGTGTTCGCCGCCGGCGACTGCCGTCGCGGTCAGAGCCTGATCGTGTGGGCCATCAACGAGGGCCGCGGCGCCGCTCGCGAATGCGATCGCTATTTGATGGGGACTACGGGCCTTCCCTGAATTTCCATGACCAGCGGCGGGATCCTTGCTGATCCCGCCCGCCCTCGCACACTCCGGGCGAACCTTTGAGGTGCAACCGTCAACTCGTTCTTCTTTCGCATCCCCGATGGGCCGCCAGGCTCGCGAGCGCCGCGCGCACCGCACGGTGATCCGGCAGCGGCGGCAATCGCGATACGATGAACCGGCTCACGTGCGCCGCCCCGATGCTCGCTCCACGAGCCGCTCGCCCTGCGATGGAACGAACGACGCAACCACCGAAATCGGCCTGCGGCGTACCGAGCCATGACACTTCGTCTTCCATGCAGCGCGCATCGCCGGTAGCGCGAATGACGCCTTCATGGTTTGCCGGATACGTTGTCACGCCGCGCGCGGGCGTCGATGCCACGATGATGATGCCGGCATCGATCGATTCGCGCACTGCCGCCGCGAGTACCGCCCGAGCGTTGCTCAGCCCGAGACTCATGTGAATCAGCCGCGCGTCCTGTGATTGCGCCCACTGGATCGCCGCCGCCACACATGCTGGAGTCGTCCGGCCGGACGCATCGGTCACTTGCGCGATCAGCAGGTCAGCACCACCGCTCGCGATGATCTCCGCCACCGCGCTGCCGTGATCTGTCAGGGCCGGAACGGCATCGAGCTCCTGCACCGCATTGCCATCGTCGACAAAGCGGCGGCAAGCGAGCGGCGACAGTCGGCTCGTATCCTGCAAGCCGCTGTCGATTACCGCGACTGTCCATCTGTTCTCAGACATGCACAGGCACATGCGACCGCAGATGAAACCTGCCCGCGATCAGTTCGTAAACGGCATCGGCCCGCGGCACAGCCTGCGGCGCATGCGTGATCACGATGCGTGTGCGCTGCGCGAAGTGGTCGTCGATCAGCGCGTGCAACGATGCCGTCGCTGCGGGATCCAGATGGCTGGTCGCCTCGTCCAGGACCAGCACGAGCGGGTCGGCCAGCAGCGCACGCGCGAGCGCGATACGCTGTCTCTGGCCCGCCGAGATGCCGTTGCCGCCGCCGATCTGCGTCCCATAGCCTTCAGGCAGATCACTCACGACTTCATCGACTCCGGCACGGCGGGCTGCATCGAGCAGATCGGCTTCCGCGGCATGGAAGTTTCCGTACCGTAGGTTATGCAGGATGCTGCCGCGAAACATCACCGGTTCCGCTTCGATCGTCACGATCCGGCGCCGCAAAGCCTGCAAGGGACAGGCGGCGATATCCTGTCCATCGAGGCGGATGTTCCCGGACTCGATCTCCACGAACCCACGCAGTGCATCCGCCAGCGTGGTCTTGCCGACGCCGGAATCGCCGCAAATGACTATCTTCGATCCCGCGGCGATATCCAAGCAGGCGTCATCGAGCACCGCGCGACCACCCGTGTCGTGGCGCACGGTCACATGATCGAGAACCAGATGTCCTGCGGGATCGTCGCCATCGGCCACCGGCACTGCCGTGCCGATCCTGGCATGCGATGGCGCCGCACGCAGTTGCTCGACCCGCTCGAGACTCACGGCGGCCCGCTGGTAAGCCGTGTATATGTTGAGGAGTGACAGCGCCGAGTTCGTGCCGCGAGCCATGTACGCAACGAACGCAACGAGTGTCCCCACAGTGAGCGAACCTTGCATGACCCCGTATCCGCCGGCGATGAACACCGCAGCCGTCGCACAGTGCGAGAGCACGTTTGACAGTCCCCCGCTCGCGTAACCCACCAGCTGCTGCCGCAATACGCGGCGCAGATAACTGCGATTGAGATCCGCGAGCCGCTGCCGCTCCCATTCTTCGGTCGCGGCGCCCTGCACGGCCTTCACCGCTCCCAGCGTCTCGACCAGAAAGTGAGTCACTTCACTCGCCTGCTCGCGCACCGAGCGTGTCGTGCTGCTGATCCACGGCCGGGCCTTGTGACGCAGCAGCAGTTGCAGCGGCAGAACCGTTGCCGCCACCAGCGCCAGCCGCCAGCTGAGCAGCGCCATGATGACGGCAGTCACCGCCAGCAGCAGGATGCTGTTGAAGGCGGACAACAGCGTGTCGGTGCTGAACCGCTGCACCTCCGCCACATCACCGTCCAGGCGCGCGACCAGATCGCCGACCGGCCGCCGCCGGAAAAATCCGGGCGGCAGCGCGAGCAGATGCGCGTACACGTCTTCGCGCAGCGCGAACAGAATCCGGCCCGATACACGGGTGTAGTGCCAGCGATTCACCGCGCCGGCCGCGAATGCCACGACCGCCAGTCCGACGATGAGACCGGACAGCTGCACCAGCAAGGGGAAATTCCGGCCGAGCAGCGCGTCGTCGATGATCAACTTGGACAGGTATGGCTGGAGAGTGGACAGTACCGAGATGAACAACGCGACCGTCAGCACGCTCGCGAGCGCGCGCAGGTGCGGCCGCACATACGGCCATAGCCAGCCGAAGCCGCGCCAGCCGGCCCGCGGCTGCGCCTTGTCAGCGCCGAACCACACGCAGTGTCGCCAGGCTCTGATCCCCGCAGCCGGGCAACCGGATGTTTGCCTTCGGGTCCAGCGTCGCCGCGTCATGGATGGCAACGTCGCACATGGCTCCACCGATGTAGATTTCCGAGCCGTCCGAGGAGATGTTGATCGAATAGAACGTGTGTGGCAGATCGATGCGCTTGGCCAGCGTGTGATTCGCCGTGTCGATCTTGCTCAGCTGCGTGTAGACACCGAAGGCTTCCGGCCGCGACGGGCTCATGACCGTGGAGAAGATCACCGCCGTCGTCTCCTCGAAGTCGTGATACTCGAGCTTGCCCGAGGCGGTATCGAGCGTCATCAATGCCGTCTTCGCCACGCCGTCCTCGGGCCCGCCCGGCGGTGTGACCACGCCGAACACGGGGCTCGAGAAGATGCCGGTCGGTTCGGTCACCGGCCAGAGCGCGAGCAGATCCGGGAGGCTGTAATCAGGCCGCTGCCAGTCGCGTATGCCCTGTTGCGCAATCAACTTGCCGGTCTGGCGATCGTATTCGTACAGGTCGAACCCCATGGCGTAAAAGCTTCGGCCGTCCTTGCGCGATAGCACCATGTGCACGCGCCGCGGCGCCGGGAAGGTCCGCACGGGCTTCGCCTGCAGGCCAGCGTCGGTGCGGTACACCGCGAAACGCGGCTCCTGAACCTTGTACTCGTTCAGCTCCACGCGCACGGGCAGCTGGTGAACGATGATTTCCCTGCCGTCCGGCGTCACGTCGAATGACATGATCGACCTCACGCGCTCGCCGGGCGTGGAAAAGTCGGCGCGGAACACCGCCTGGCCGGTCTCCAGATCCATGCCGACGATGCTCTCCATCTTGTTGACGAGCACATACGCGATCCGGCCATCGGGCGAGGGCACGATCGTGCTCACCAGATTGTTCGCGCCGGGAATGCGGAACTCCGACTTCACGGTGCGCGCACGCGCGTCGATCACGAACAGGCGATCCGGTTTGGTCGCCGTGAGGATAAAGTCCTGGCCGGAATTCTGGCGGGCGGCCGTGCCGGCCACCGGCGCGGCGCAGCCCACGATCCCGACCAGGGTCGTCACGAGCACGGCGAGATGACTCAGCTTCACACGTCTCTCCTGATTTCTGTCGGGTACAGGGTTACTTCTTGGGGAACACCGCGTCGAGCTCGCGCCAGTCATCCTGCGCGGAGGGTGCCGAGGCATCCCACGACGGATAGGTGCTCATCGTGTCCGGCACCTGTGCCGGCCACCAGCAGGGATCGGAACAGCCGTAGAGGTCCGCCTCCATCGGCTGGCACAGCGATGCAACGCCGCCGAAGGCATCGACCTCCCAGCCCGGATCGTAGGTAGTCGCGCAGCCGGCGACGCTCTCCATCGTCACCACTTCGCTGACGTGCCCCTCGGCGGCGGCCTGCAGCAGCAATTGCGCCTTCTGGTTCGTCGGTTTCATGCCACTCATGCGGCTCTCCTCGGTTCGATGTGCGCGCGGAAGAAATCGGGGTTGCGTGCTGACAGCTGCGCGTAGATGCGGATGCCGAAGTCGACCCAGCGACGCAGCAGGTTGCAGTAGTGATAGGTGCGGTGGTGCGGATCGCCGTAGCGCACCCAGGATTCGTGGTAGCAGCCGCCCGCGCAGAGATTGCGTATACGGCAGGTCGCGCAATGCGTGCCATCGCGATCGGAAGCCCGGCCCAGGAATTCGCCAAGGCGCGTGCTGTCGATGCCGCTCGCCACGTTGCCGAACGGCGCCAGGTCGGAACCCGTGAAGCGGTGGCAGAGATTCAACCCACCCTGCCTGTCCACGGCGAGCAGCCCGACACCGGCCCCGCAAGGCAGCGACTTGCGCCGGCCCTCGTGCAGATCCGTCATCAGCTGATGCATGTTGGAGAAGCCGGTGTTGTACCCGCGCAGCGCCGCCGCCAGATAGCGTTCGCCAAGGCGCTCGAATCCCTCGTGCACTTCGAGCAGCTCTTGCTGCGTCAATCCGTGCGGCACATTCGGCGCGGACGTCACCGGTGCATAGCCCACCTCGTGGAATCCGAACCCCTCGCGCAGATGCTCGTGTATCGCTTCGACTTCCGTGGTGCCGCTGCTGAGCGTGACCCGCGCGCCCACGGCCCTCGAGCGATAGCGCGCCAGTAACATGCGTGCCTTGCGGGTCACGACATCGTAAGTGCCGTGGCCGCCCACTGTGCGGCGGTTGCGGTCGTGAATCGCCTTCGGTCCATCGATGCTGACGGAAATACCGAAGCGATGCGCATCAAAATAGTCGACCAGCTCGGGCGTCAGCAGCGTCGCATTGGTGGTCAGCGAGAAATCGACCGCCTTCGCAGACTGCGCGCCGCGCGTCTCGGCGTACTCGACCACCTGCCGGATGAGCGGCATGTTGGTGAGCGGCTCGCCGCCGAAGAAGATGATGTTCACCTTGTCCCGCGTGGCCGCCTGTTCGAACAACAGGTCGACGCTGCGCGCGGCGATTTCGAACGACATGCGCTCGCCTTTGGCCGGAACCGCCAGATCCTCCTTGTAACAGTAGGTGCAGCCGAGATTGCAGCCGGTGTTGACGTTCAGCACGATGGTGCTGAGCGGGTAGGACTGGATGTCGACCCGTCGCGGATTGACGGCCCGTGGCGCATGGTGATCCTGCAGGACTTCCAGCTGCGTGAGCTGCTCGATGAGCTGCACGACGTCGGCGCGTGCAAACCGCGACGACAGATTCTCCGCCAGCGCATCGCCATCGATCCGCTCTTGCTCCTGCACGACGTCGATGACGGCTGCGCCGAGTGCGTCAAGCTCGAAAAGCGCGGAGGTGGGCACATGAAACAGCATCGCCCGCCCGTCGAAGCGCACGACGTGGCCGTTCGCGGGGTTGAACACCAGCTCGGTCTGCTTCACGTGCATGAGACCCTCTCCCCTGCGGCCATTTCGTAGTTTCTCATCGGCCGACGGCCGACCCCGAAACGTGAAAGTAGCCCCGATGCCATTGACCAGTCATCAGTCGCCATTCACTTCTCAATAAATGGGCGGCGTATTCCAGCGCTGCACAGTCACTATCAGGTGCGACTTGCCCTGCACTTCGCGCTCGCCGTCCTTCACTCGCGCGACCACCGAGAGGTTGCCGACGTTGTTGCCGGAGTACTTGCGCTGCGGATTCGGGCCGGCTTCTGCCGGCATGAAGCGTCCGCTCTGGTCGATGCTGCCTGCGAACCGGACGTCCTGCGCGGCGGCGGCCTGTGCGTCGAACGGCTCGATGCTCCAGCTCGCCGGCAGCACGCCGAGACGAATCGTGCCGGCCGCGCGGTTCGCGGTCGCCGGCATGTCGAGATATCCGACCACCTCGAACTGCGCGCTGACCGGTGCGATCTTGCCGCCGCCCACGCGCGCGATGCCGTAGCCGGGCTCGACAGCGACGCGATCGATTCGATCGTAGATCGCTAGTGCGTCGGCGCTGCTCGCACGCCCCGCGGTTACCGTGCGATAACCGGGCGCAGCATCGGCATCGACGCTGACCTGGGCGATCAGCGTATTCGCGCCGCGTTCCTGCACTTTGACGCGCGTGCCCGGGCCGAAGCCGACCCGTCCGTCCAACCCGGTGCCGAAGATGGTTACGGTCTGCGTGGTGCCAACGCGCAAGGCAGCAGGGCTGATCGCCAGAATCCGCGCCGCACTGCCGGCGCGCACTGCCAGCCAATCGCCGCCGACTTCGTTGTGATCGGCAAGGAACCATCGGCCCTTGATGCTCGCGCCGTCCTCGGACACTGCGTAAACCTCGCGCACCTCGCCGTCGCCGAGCTGTCCCGAGCCGCGCCACTCGTATCCCGTATAAAGGAAGGCCTTGGACGAACCCTCGACCTGCTTGCCATCGGCATAGACAAGCGAGTAGCGCGCCACATAGTCGCTGCCGTCGCCTTGCGAAATCCTCGCCGTGCCCTGGTAGGCGCCGCGGCCGGGCGTGTGTCCGGTCACCAGCCATTCGCCGGCAAGATCGCTGCGCGGACGTGTCTGCCATGCCCGCCATGCATCGGTGTCGAAGGGATACTGCGATCCGAGCTTGACCGGCAGCTCCGTGGTCGCCTTCTGCCACCAGAAGCGGTCGCGGGCGGAAGCGTGATACTCGATCGTGGGGAACTGGCCGGCGTGGAAGTGCACCAGCTTCAGCCATTCACCGGCATCGCGGCGTTGCAGAACCACTCGCGCAGCCGTATGACATCGGGCACACATCGGTTGCAGATCGTCTTCGAGCTGCAGATCCGGAACATTCGGCCGCCGCTCGAGCGCGAAGCGCGCTGGCGCCGCTTCGGAGGGAGCGAGGCCCTGCACGTCGGACAGATAGCGCAGGATGACGCTGTAGTGCTCTTCGGGCGGACGGCTGCCGTGCACGTGACTCATGCGGAACAGCGTCATCATCCAGCCTTCGGGCGTCTTGCGAATGGTGCTGATGCGCTCGAAGTGATCGGGCGTCGTCTCACGATGGCATCCCGCGCAATAGGCACGAATCAGTCCCGGCCCGCTGTCCGCGGTTTGCGCCTGTGCGAGCGGGCTAGCGGCTATCAGCAACCCGAGGAACGCGATCACAGCCGCCGCATGGAGCCTCACCATTCGCGATCGACGCGCGAAACCGCGACATGAAGTACGCACGATCCTCAACCTCCCAGGCTCGTCGAAAAGAATGTCGTGTGGTCTGCCCGACCCGGTCCCGCCGTGATCAGGCCATGCGTCGCGAGCCAGCGGATCGCGCGTGCGACGGATGCACGCGGCCTGTTCAACTTTGGCGGCACCCGCGGCCCGCCGGCATCCGGCCCGGTCCGCAGCCAGTCGACCAGCACCGCGAGATCCACCGAATCCATCTGCCACACACCACGCGGACGATCGGGCATAACGACCACGCGCTGCAGCTCGATGCGTTGTTCGTTCAGGACCGGGCGCATCTCGACGCGCACCGGACCCGGATCGTGCCGTGACCAATCAGCCGCGAGCGTGGCGTAGGCGGCTGCATGCTGCCGCCAGAAACTGTGCGTCTGCGCGCCCGAGGCCTGCTCGTAAAAGCCGGCGGCGGCCGCCATCTTCTTTTGCCACAAGTCCTGGCAGCGCTCGTTCACGTAGCGTTGCACGATCGACCAGTCGCCGCCGCCGAGCCAGGTGTGTATCGCAGCGACACCCACGCCGGCGCTCGCAAGGGCTTCGTAGATTCCATGACCAGTCAACGGATCCATGGCGAACGCCGCGTCGCCCACTCGCACGCGACCAGGCTCATCCGCAGGCAGGACCATCCGCGCTGTAGCCGCCCGCGCGCGCAGGGCTCCGACAGGTTCGGCGCCTTGCAGCGCGAGCGAAATCTCCGGAACTGCCGAACGGACGCTCTCGATCTGCCCACTCAGGTCGCTTGCCGCACCTCGGTTACGCGGTGCGCCGACCACTTGCAGCCAGCTCTCCTCACCGTCCTGCACGAGCCAGCACCAGCAGTCGTGAAGCGAAAAGACCGAAGCTCCTGCTGGCCGCGCCTGTGGGCTGCGGTAGTGCTGCGAAATAGCAAGGAGTTGCGGCCCGACGCACGAAGCGCCGCGCACGCGCCGACCGCGCGCTTCGACTACGGCGCGGCTGCGGAGATCTCCATTGCGTGTGCGCACATGCCACACATCCCCTTGTCGCTGCGCCGACTCGACGTGTGTCGCCTGCACAGCGATCCCGAGCCGCCGGGCGTCCTCGTGGAGCCCGCGATCGAAGCTCGCGCGTTCCACGATGAACTCCGTGCCGCTCGTGGACTGAACCCCACCCCAGCGACTGCCACGGGGGCAAGCCACGCGGACTGCTGCCGCGGCAGCATGCAGGCCGTCATTGCGCAGTTGCACGAGTGTCCTTTGCGAGAACCCCTCGAGCGCCTCACCGCGAGGTTGACCCAGCAACGCCACCGAGTAGCCGAGCCGTGCCAGCGCGCAGGCAGTGGCCACGCCCGCCGGCCCGGCGCCAAGCACGGCCACATCGACCATTGAGGCGCGCCCATCTTGTCTCATGACTTTTCGCCGCGTCGCCTCCCCCGTCAGAAGCGGTAGGTCGCCTCGATCCCGTAAGTCCGGGGCGCACCGCGATGGGTGTAGTCGAAACCGAATCCGCTCAGCAGGTCCGCCGCCGAAGTAATGTAGAACTCATCGGTCAGGTTGCGTGCCCAGCCGGCGATCTCCCACTGCCGGTCCGGCGCACCGACGGCGATCCTGGCGTTGAGCAGCGTATAGGCATCCTGACGAATTCGGTCGACATTGAATGCCTCGAAGTACTGCGAACCCGAGTAGCCTGCATCTGCATGCAGGGTGAGATCAGCTGCACCCCAGCTCACCGCCAGCCAGTCAGCGGACAGCGTGGCGGTCACCGACGGAGCGTTGGGCAGCTTGTTGCCGCTCACGTCTTCGCCGCGCATCGTGGCACGCTTCAACTTCGCATCCATCAGGCCGACGCCGCCGCGCAGTGTGACATCGCGCGACGCGCGCAGCACGAATTCGAGCTCGGCTCCATCCACTTCCGCTTTACCCAGATTGCGCAGCGGCTGCGCGAGAGTGATCGGGTCGATGTCGATCACCTGCTGATTCTCGTAGGTGAAGTGGAAGATCGCCAGGTTCGCCTGCAACCGGTTGCCGAACCACTGCGACTTCATGCCGACTTCGTACGAATCGACCGATTCGGGCTCGACCACCGTGAGCTCCGAGGAGTCGAAGAAGGCCTGTGCGTTGAACGCCCCCGAGCGATACCCGCTGCTGTAGCTGACGTACAGCAGATTGTCGCTCGCGGTCACGTAGTCGAAGCCGACGCGGCCGGTGACTTTGCTGTCGCTGAGCGAGCGGCGCGCCGTGGCATCGAGATTGTCCGGGTCGCCGGGAATCAGGTTGGCTAGCGGCACGCCGTCGTTGCCCCGCAACTGCGCTGAGAAGTTCTTCTGTCTGCCTTCGTCAGCGGTGTAACGCAAGCCCAGGCGGAACGTCAACGGCTCGCTGATCTGATAACTCGTGTCGGTGTAGATCGCCCAGCTGTCGCGCTGCTGGTCGAACTGGTTGGCGAAGCGGCACGAGACGCCGCCCAGGTCGAGCCCGCCTTCCAGGCAATCGAGGGCATTGAGCTGCCCGTCGAGGTTCACGTCGATGTCGTTGAACAGGCGCAGCTCGGTGGAATTGAAGATCTGCTCGTTGCTGTAGTACACCCCGACGATGTAGTTGAACCGGCTCTCACCGGTGGACGTGAGCCGCAGATCCTGGGCGAACTGCTCGGTCTCGCCGATGTATGGAATCTCCGCCGCGCGCAGCGGGCTGCCGTCGGTATCTTCCAGGTTGTGCAGCTTGCCCTTGTCCCAGGAGCTGATGGAGGTCAGCTCGACCGTATCGCTCAGCGACCAGTTCAGGGTCAGCGAAACCGCATCCGTATCCTGCTTGCGCTTGGGGTGGTAACTGGTCTCGATCTCATCGTTCGCCAGGCCGGCACGGAAATAGTCGAGGTGCGGATTGGCGACCGGATCGAGCGCATTGAAGGCGGCGTACACGCCGGCACCGACGCCGTCCGGCCCTGGCCGCGCCAGGATGCCGTAGTTGCGCGGGTTCTGCCGGCTGGTGGAGTAACGCAGCAGCAGGTCCAGTGAATCGGTGGGCTGAAACAGCATGCCCAGGCGCACCCCGTACTGGTCGACGGCATTCATGTCCGGCGTGCCGTTCACGCCATTGAACCAACCATCGGCGCTGGCATAAGTGGCGGCGATGCGAACCGCCAGCCGGTCGGGGACCAACGCTCCCTGCACCGCGCCCTCGGCATCCATTCGGCCGTAGTTGCCCGTGCCGAGCCTGGCGTACCCTTCGGTGGTGAAGCCCGGTTTCCTGGTGATGAAATTGATCGCGCCGCCGGTGGTGTTCTTGCCGTACAGAGTGCCCTGCGGACCGCGCAGCACCTCGACGCGCTCCAGGTCGAACAGCTCGACGCCGAAGATCGCGAAGTTGCCTTTGTACACTTCGTCCACGTAGGCAGCGACGGGGCTCGACTGATTCAGGCTGTAATCGAACATCGATACGCCGCGCAGCGAGAACACGGGCGAGGCTTCGCCGACGATGCCGTTGACCTGCAGGTTCGGAACCTGCGTGACCAGCGATGAGGCATCGTCGAGCTTGAGAGCATCGAGCTGGGCACCGGTCATCACGCTCACGGACACCGGCACGCTCTGGATGCTCTCCTCGCGTTTCTGCGAGGTGACGATGACCTCCTCGAGCGTCACATTGTCATTGGTCGCAGCCGCGGTGTCGCTTTGCTGCGCCTGGGCCACGCCGCCCACCGATAGACCTAATAATCCCATCAGTATCGAACGCATGATCCCCCCTCGAAAATGGAACGAAGCAGAGCGGCTACACCGACCGCATCAGTATTGACGCGTGTACCCGGTGCACAGCCTTCATACCGCGTAGTTGATGCACAGTGACTTGCTTTCCAGGTAGGAGTACACCGCTTCGCGGCCCAGCTCCCGCCCCCAGCCGGATTGCTTGTAGCCACCGAACGGCATCGTCGGATCCAGAATGTTGTGACAGTTGACCCACACCGTGCCGGCACGCAGCCTCGGCGCGAGTCGGAACACCCGGCTCAGATCGCGCGTCCAGATGCTGGCGCCGAGCCCGTAGATCGAATCGTTGGCAAGCCGCGCCACTTCATCCAGGTCGTCGAACGCCTTGACGACGACGACCGGCCCGAAGATCTCCTCGCGCACGATCGACATGTCGTCCGCAACATCTGCGAAGACCGTTGGCTCGACGTAGTATCCGGGCGTGTTCAGCGCGTTGCCGCCCTGCACTGCGCGTGCGCCGCTCGCGAGGCCTTCTTTCATATATCTCGTGACCCGCTCACGCTGCGTCTGGGAGACGAGCGGTCCGAGTTGCGAAGCGGGGTCGAGACCGGGCCCCACTTTCAGCGCCTTGGCCTGCGCCGCCACGCCTTCCAGCACCTGCTCGTAGTTGCGTCTGGCGACGTACAGGCGCGAGCCCGCGCAGCACGTCTGGCCGTGATTGAAGAAGATGGCGCTCGCCGCGCCGGGGATCGCGACATTCATGTCCGCGTCCTCGAACACGATCGCCGGCGACTTGCCGCCGAGCTCGACCGTGACCTTCTTCATGTTGCCGGCGGCTGCGCGCACGATCAGCCGGCCCACTTCGGTAGAGCCGGTAAATGTGATCTTGTCCACGTCCGGGTGCTCCGCGAGCGCCGCGCCTGCGGTCGGACCGAAACCCGTGACGATGTTCAGCACACCCTGGGGGAAACCCGCTTCCAGCGCCAGCTCGCCGAGCCGCAGCGCCGTCAGCGGCGTTTCCTCCGCCGGCTTGAGAACGACGGTACAGCCGGCGGCGAGCGCCGGTGCAAGCTTCCATGTGGCAAGCAGGAAGGGAAAATTCCAAGCGATGATCGCGCCCACCACGCCGATCGGCTCGCGCTGCGAGAACGCCGCGTACTGATGGTCTGGCACGAGGGTGCCGGAGATCGGCAACGTCTGGCCTTCGAGCTTGCTCGGCCAGCCCGCCATGTAGCGCCACACTTCGATGGCGTGCTTGATGTCGACGTGGCGCGCCATGACGACCGACTTGCCATTGTCGAGCGCCTCGAGCTCGGCGAGCTCGTCGGCGTGCTGCTCGATCAGATCCGCAAGTCGGTGCAGCAGCCGTTCGCGATCCACCGGCTTCATGCGCGACCACTGCGAGTCATCGAAGGCGCGGCGGGCAGCCGCGACGGCGCGATCAACATCGGCTGCCTCAGCCTGCGCGCAGCGCGCGATGACACGGTCACTCGACGGATCCTTCACTTCGAAGGACTTGCCGCTCGCGGCATCCACCCACTGCCCATCGATGAGCATCTGGCGCGATGCGCGCAGGAACGCGGCGTTCGCCGGATGCAGATTGGACAGGTTGTTGGCAAGCGCGTCGGCCCCGGCCGGTGCTCGCCCTGACTGTGCTGCTGACATGAGACCCCCCGTCTCGCCGACGTTCGTTGGAATCGAGCTGCCTGGCGGACCCGTGCAATCGGGCCACGAACGCGAGTATCCTCAAGGTCGTACCGGTAGCAGTATTGAACCATCGCAGCACGTCACCTCTATACTTAGGTAGCGCTTGACAGCCGGATTTCCTGCATGGAGCGTCTTAGCACATGCCCGACCCGTCCGATCGAACCGACGTCCAGCGCGTGCTGATCGCGGATGATCACCCGCTTTATCGTGAAGCATTGCGTGCCGTCGTGCCGCAAGTCTGCCCGGCCGCGGAAATGCACGATGCCTGCTGCGAATCCGAAGTGCTGGCACAGGCGACCTCGGATGCCGCTTTCGATCTCATCGTGCTCGACCTGAATCTGCCGGGCGCCACCGGCTTGTCGTGCCTGAAGCAGGTGCGCGAGCGAGTGCTGCACACGCCGATCCTGGTGGTTTCAGCGCTCGAAGATCCGGCCACGATCAGCGAGGCAGTGCTCGCCGGCGCGACCGCTTACGTTCCGAAGTCCTCTTCGCGAGGCATACTGTTGGATGCAATCCGCACCACCATCGCGGGCGGCACCTATCTGCCGGCCTCCGCCGTTGTCGCGTTGCGCAGCGCAGATGCCAGGAAGCAGCATCGCGATCAGGTCGCAACGCAGTACGATCTCACCTCTCGCCAGCTGCGCGTACTCGACCTGCTCTCTCAGGGCATGTCGAACAAGCGCATCGCGCGCGAGCTCGGCATTGCCGAGATCACCGTCAAGGCACACGTCTCGGCCATCCTGAAGAAACTCGGCGTCGAGAACCGCGTGCAGGCAGCGATGGATGCGCGCAAGCTGCTGCACGCTGAGCAGAATGGAAGCGGTTAGCGGGGGAGCAGACGCGTATTGGTACGTCTCTACAACCGCTCCAGCATCGCGCGGAACTCCGCGAGATTTAGCGGTTTGGCGAGCACCGGTAGCCCGCGGCGCGCGAGGCGCTTACTTAGCGCGGGGTCGGGGTCGCTGGTGAGGATGACGGCAGGCGCCACACCATCGAATTCGCGCCTCACCTCGGCGATCGCCTCGTGGCCCTTCACGCCGTTCGCCAAGTGATAGTCGGACACCACGAGGTCCGGCTCCGCATCGGCGCCGATGAGCTGCACGACTGCATCGGTCGCCGTCGCGGCCGTGATGGCCCGGTGTCCCCATTTCTCCAGCAGCGATTTCATGCCCGACAACACATCGGCGTTGTCGTCGATCACCACGACATTGAGCTGCCGGGGGCCATGGCCACGCTTCATCGTGCGCGTACGTGGAGCGGGACTTTCCACGACTGCGGTGGAGGGAGCATACGGCACCAGCAGTGCGAACATCGAACCTCTGCCCGGTTCGGAACGCACGAGGGTCTCGATCGAAAGCAGCTGTGCCAGGCGGCTGACGATGGACAATCCCAGGCCGATCCCCGCGGTGTGCGGCCGGTCCCGAGTAGGCACCTGATAGTAGGCCTCGAAGATCGCTTCGAGATGCTCGCGGCCGATGCCGATGCCGGTATCGTAGACACAGATCAGCAGTCCGTCGCGCCGGCGCCGGCAACCGACCAGCACCCGTCCGCTCGGTGTGTAGCGGATCGCATTGCTGATGAGGTTGCGCAGCATCGTTTCAAGCAGGTGCATGTCCGTATGCACGTGTGCGCTGCACGGCATGAACTTGAGTGAGATGCCGGCCGAGCGCGCCACGCCCTCGAACTCCGGCCCGATGCCGTTGAGCAGTGCCATGACCGGAAAGCTCATCGGCTGAGGCTCGATGGCGCCGGAATCCAGGCGCGCCACATCCAGTAGCGTACCGAGCAGATTGTTGAGCGAGGCGAGCGCCACCCGCGCACGCTGCAGCAGTGCACTATCGTTCTCCTGCAGCGCCTGCTCGTTGATCGACTCCAGAAACAGCAACGCCGAGTTGAGCGGCTGGCGCAGATCGTGGCTCGCGGCCGCCAGGAACCGCGTCTTGCTCTGGTCGGCGAGTTCCGCCTGCAGTTTGGCCTGCTTCAGCGCCAGCTCGATCTCGCGGCGGGAGTCCAGTTCACGCGTCAGCCTCAGGTTGAGCGATTCGTACTCCGCAGTGCGCACGCGCACCGTTTCTTCGAGCTTGGCCGCTGCCTGGAACCACGAGAACGCACCCTGATCGTCGATCGATCGTTCGACGCGCGCCATCAACGCTCGCACCGTCTTGCGCATCTCGGCATTCTGGCGCTTGAGGCGCGCGATGGTCTGCGCAGCCGAGCGGCTGCGCTTTGCGGGAGCCTTGCGCGACCGGCCCGCCACGTCAGCGCGCCGCTCCGATGCCCAGGCAGGTCAGCGAGTTGTTGACGTGCACTGTGTTGAACTGCTCGCCGAGCGTGGAGAACCCAACCACCCCGTTGTCGCGATACAGCCCTTCGACGTCGGAAGTCAGCCCATGCTGCTCCATGTAGGCCGTGCGCGCCGAGCACTCGAATGCGATGACCAGCTCGGGAGGCCCGATCGCCGCCCTCATGCCTTCGAACATATCACGCAGGCGCGCGACGTAGTCGCCCGGACGAGCGACCGTCGCGACGATCCCCGGTTCCATCGCGCAGGCGAATTCGAGCGTGCCATCGTCGTAGCAGCGCTGCACGCCGCGCGGAAAGAATTGTCCGCCGACCCGGATCATGAGGGGATACGGCGCGAAGTCCTGCGTGCATTTCGCACGCCTGCGCAGGCCGCAGGCCGCCGCATACTCGGTCAATGCCTTGCGGCCGTTGATCTCGCGTACGAGACGCTTCTCCGGATCCGCATCCGTGATCACCACACGGCGCGTACCAGCGGAAAAATGGTTGTGGCTGACTGCTATCACTGGCGACTCGGATGCCACCAGGCACAGCACCGCCGCTCCGCGCAGCGCGCGGCCGTGGTGGAGAATGCGCGTCGATCCGGGCGGGTGGCCGAAAGGGTTGAAGTACAGGTCGCCCGCTGACCCGCCCACGATCGGTACTCCGCCGAGCTGCGTGCCGATCGCGGCGATCAGCTTTTCCTCGCAGCGTGCCTCTGCATCGACCAGCAGCAAGCCGAAAAGATGCGGCAGCTGCGCACCGCCGTTGCGTTCCAACCGTCCACGCAGCGCCCTGACGAAATCCCGCGCGTCGGGCAGGCCGAACTTCGCTGCATCCTCGATGACAGTGTCCGCCACCTGGAACCGGCGTGCCGGAAGATGAAATCCCGTGAGTCCCTGGGGAAGAAAGCCCTGGGCACCGATGGCACGCCCGGTTGCGGCGCCAACGACGCGCGTGCATCCGGCAGCTTTCAGCGCCGCACCGATCGATGCCAGATCATGGGAGGTCGAACAGAAGATCATCGCGAAGCCCGGGACACCGCCCGGACACTGACGCAGGATCTCCTGCACGGCGGCGCGATCATCAGCGGCGGCCGTCGACAGTCGCAGGATCGACGCGCGACCGGCGCGAGCCGGCGCGGCTTGATGTGGTGCCCTGGCCATCGCTACGACAGGCTGGTCATCGCCCGGATGAAGTACTGGCTCCGTACAGGTCCTCTTCCCAGAATTCGCACGGGTTGCGCTTCCCGCTCGCGCAGTGGGCCGCCTCACCCTGACGCAGTTCCACACGACGGATCTTGCCAGAGATCGTTTTCGGCAGAGATGCGAATTCGATCCGGCGAATGCGTTTATAGGCCGATACTCGCGCCCGCACATGCTCGAAGATCGAGCGAGCAGTCTCAGCACTCGGCTCGCAGCCTTCGACGAGTACCACAAACGCCTTCGGCACGGCGAGTCGCACCGGGTCCGGGCTCGGGACCACTGCGGCTTCCGCGACGGATTCATGCTCGACCAGCACGCTTTCGAGCTCAAAGGGGCTGATGCGGTAGTCGGACGATTTGAAGACGTCGTCGGCGCGTCCGATGTACGTGAAGTAACCGTCGGCGTCGCGCGATGCTACATCGCCAGTGTGGTAATAGCCGTCCTTCATCACGGCCGCCGTGCGCTCCGGATCGTCGAGATATCCCTGCATGAGGCCGAGCGGGCGCGCGCGCAGATCCAGGCACAGCTCGCCTTCGTCGGCAGGCTGGCCCTCGTTATCGAGCAGCACGACGCGATAGCCGGGCAAGGCCCTGCCCATCGAGCCCGGCTTCAGCGGCTGGCCGGGCGAGTTGCCTACCTGCGCGGTGGTTTCCGTCTGGCCGAAGCCGTCGCGGATGGTCAGACCCCAGGCCTCGCGCACACAGGAAATCACTTCCGGATTGAGCGGCTCGCCGGCACTGATCGCTTCGCGCAGGCGCACGTGCCATTTGGCGAGATCCTGTTGGATCAGCATGCGCCAGACGGTGGGGGGGGCACAGAACGTGGTGACTTCATATTGTACCAGCCGGTCCAGCAGCGCCTCGGCACTGAAGCGCTCGTACTGGTACGCGAGCACCGTCGCCTGGGCATTCCACGGTGCGAAGAAGCAGGACCACGCGTGCTTGGCCCACCCCGGCGAGCTCAGATTGAGATGAACGTCGCCCGGCTGCAGCCCCAGCCAGTACATCGTCGACAAGTGCCCGATGGGATAACTGGCGTGCGTGTGCGCGACCAGTTTCGGCTTGGCGGTGGTGCCGGAAGTGAAATAGAGCAGCAACAGATCGTCTGCGCGAGTGCGAACCCGGGGCGCGGAGCGCTCGGACGCCGCCGCCGACTGCTCGTATCCGGCCCAACCCTGAACTGCGGCGCCGACACTGATTCTCACCGGCGCACCCGGGATGCCGGCAAAGCGCCCGGTGAGCGTGTCGTGAGTGATCACCGCCTTGACCGCGCCCCGGTCGATGCGGTCGCGCAGGTCGTCGTGCTGGATCAGGGTCGATGCCGGAATCATGACGGCACCGAGCCGGATCGCGGCCAGCATGACCTCCCACAGCGGCACGACGTTGCCGAGCATGATCAGCACGCGGTCGCCCTGCCCCACGCCCAGTTCGGACAGGAACGCCGCAACCTGCCGCGAGCGTTGCGCGAGCTGCTCGAAGGTCAGTGACTGCTCGTGACCTGAATCGTCACAGACGCGCAGGGCGATCTGCTCATTACCCGCCGCGATGCTGTCGAAGTAGTCCCAGGCCCAGTTGAAATGCTCGAACTGCGGCCAGTGAAACTCCTGGCTCGCGGTCGCGAGGTCATCACGCGCCCGCAGAAGTCCGTCGCGCACATCGAGGAAGCGTTGGGTAGAAATCATTTGCCGTGCCTCCGTTGGCCGGGCCGGAATCACGAGCCCATGATGCCACCCGCCGGTACAACAGCGACTGCAAGCTTCAGTCTCATTGACTTCCGCCGGCATCTTTGCCTCGCCGGCGCCGCCGAAGCCGCTGACCGCGGCCATCTGCAGAGGAATTCCGCGCCTGACGGCGACGCGACGGATCGTGGCATCAACGTATCGTCGTAGACCCAGCGCGTTGATGGGAACTACAGAGCTTCCCTGAATTTCGATGACTAGCGGCGGGGATCCTTGCTGATCCCCGCCCACCCTCGCACACTCTGGGCGAACCTTTGAGGTGCACCATGCCGACTTCCCTGAAGCAGATCGAAGCGCAGGTTCTCGCCCTGAGTATGGCGGATCGGGTGAAGCTCGCCGAAGCCGTGTTGAAATCTCTGCGTCGACCCTCGCCCGAGGCCAGAAGAAAGAGATGGTCGGAAATGATGCGGCAACGCCTTGCAGCGATCGAGCGTGGCGACTACTCGGGGTGTCTGGAAGGGGATGAGTTTGCGGATATTCGTCGGCGCTCGGTGTAAACGCCCACCGACGCACGTCACACTGACTCGCAATGTCCGTTGGCTCTTGACCTCAAGTCGACTTGAAGTGGCACTCTGCCTGCATCGCAACGATCGGGCATACCAAAGAGCACTTCATGAGCGACTTGCTTGCGTTGCTTCTCACCGGGGTGGGTGCCACCGTGCTCATGGACGTTTGGGGCGCAATCCGTAAACGGCTGCTTGGCGTCCCGCCAGCTGACTATGGCATGGTCGGACGCTGGCTCGGTCACATGGCGCGCGGCAGGTTCCGCCATGACCGGATCGCTGCAGCTGCGCCGATTCCGGCAGAGCGACTGCTCGGCTGGACCATCCACTACACTACCGGCATCGCGTTCGCGGCCGGGTTTCTTTCCATGGTTGGATTCGAATGGCTGCGTCATCCGACACTCGCGCCCGCACTGGCGTTCGGCATCGCGACGGTGGCCGCACCGTTCTTTATCATGCAACCAGGGATGGGTGCTGGCATAGCCGCCTCGCGCACACCGAACCCGGGCTCCGCAAGACTTCAGAGCTTCATCACTCACTCGGTCTTCGGCTTGGGATTGTGGACTGCGGGGTGGGGAGAACGGGTCTTGCTCTGGCACTTCAATAGCGTCTTACTTTAGCAAGCTTGCAACTGATCGAAATGCTTCGCCCGGCGAAGCCGCAACGGAACAATGGCTATTGATGAGAAGCCGCCCGAGTTTGCCCCTCGGTATTCGCCCAAGGAGCGCCGGCAGCGACTGCTCCTGCACGGAGTGCTGTGCGCGCTGATGGCTGGCGCCGTGTATTGGTGGGTGCTGCCGCGTTTTCGCGTTTTCTCCGCTGATGCACCGTGCGAAGCCATCTTTGGAGTGCCCGCGTCCACTGTGCTGGTTTACGCTGCTTTCGTGGGCGCGCCGCTCGCGGCGGCTGTTCTGATCGTCGCGCTGACGGCACGCTGGTCCATCGAAACGATCGCGACTCGCCAGTACCCGCCGCCGGGCAGGAAGGTCTACCGCCGCGTCAAAGTGAAGAGAGGTTGGCAAGCCGTCGCATTCGCACTCATACCGGCGATGTTCATCACCTACCTGTGCGTGCTCGGCGCGCAAGGCTTGGTCAAGGCTGGACAGATCGCGCGAGCGATGCAGGATTCGGCCGAGTGTCACAGGGGCCTGGATGTCGAAAGACCTGCGCCTCGAAAGCAACAGCAGCGAAACCCAAGCAGTACCGACAATCGCAGACCGTCACGGTAACCATCCGTGCGGACGGCAGTTCTCTACTCGTAGCCGTCTTCGTCGCTCTCCGAGCGAAACAGATGTCGATGAAGCCGTTCCGGCGCATTGGTCCAATCCTGAAAGGATGGACGCCCGGCTCTATCCTGTCTTCATTCAGTTCATCAGCAAACGCCTACACGAAACCGCGATCTGGATTGCAGGTTCGAGACGGTCTATAACTGGCCCGGGGGAACGGCGAGGGACGTCGGCATGTTGAAGTTCGTCAAGTTCACCGAGCTGCCCGTGGCCGATCAGGACCGGGCGGTGAGCTTCTACACCGAGAAGCTCGGCCTGCAAGTGGCTCAGGACGAACCATACAAAGACGATTGGCGCTGGATCGAGCTGGCCGTGCCCGGCGCCCAAACTCACATTTTGCTGACGGCGCAGCGAGGCGACGAGAAATCCGACACGCCGCACCTGGTTTTCATTTGCGACGACGTGGACGCCGCCTATCGCAAATTGAGCGCGAACGGCGTCGTGTTCACCAAGGAGCCCACCACCGCGCCCTGGAACGGCGGGCAACGTTTCGCGCAGCTGCGCGACAGCGAAGGCAACGCCATCGTCATCAGCACCAGCTGACGAACCTTACTCTCGCGTGCCGACGCCCCGGTGCAGCAGCCACACACAGCTTACATATAGAACCGCAGCGGCGCCGATCATGATGCCGTACGCCAATCGCACGTCCACGTCCGAAACGCCGAGGAAGCCGAACCGGAATGCGTTCACCATATAAAGAATGGGATTGGCGTGCGACAGGTGCTGGGCCCACTCCGGCAGCATCTGGATGCTGTAGAACACGCCGCCCAGGTAGGTCAGCGGCGTCAGCACGAAGGTCGGAATGAAGGTGATCTGATCGAAGTTCTTGGCAAAGATGGCATTGATCATGCCGGCCAGCGCGAACACCATCGAGCTCAGCAGCACCGCCGAAACCACCACACCGATGTTGTGGATCTTCAGGTGAGTGAAGGCCAGGGTGACGGCCGTGACGACGCCACCGACGATCAGGCCGCGCAGCAGGCCGCCGACCACATAGCCGCCGACGATCAGCCAATCCGGCAGCGGCGACACCAATAATTCCTCGATGTGCTTGCCGAACTTGGCGCCGAAGAACGACGAGACCACGTTGCCGTACGAGTTGGTGATCACCGACATCATGATCAAGCCGGGTGCGATGTACTGGATGTACGAGTAGCCGCCCATGTCGCCCAGGCGGCGCCCGATCAGCGTGCCGAAGATGATGAAATACAAAGTCGCCGTGATGGCCGGCGGGACGATGGTCTGGCCCCAGATGCGGACGATGCGGCTGAATTCGCGAATGACGATGGTGTTGAAGCCGACGATGTTCGTCTTCAACAGACTGGGTTCGCTCATCGAAGGCGCGAGAGTGCGTTGGTCTTGAATGGCTTTATCCATGAGCGGGCTGAACCTCTTTGCGGGCCTCTTGGTTCGTTTCTTCCTGGCCCACCAGTCGCATGAACAGCTCTTCGAGCCGATTGGTCTTGTTGCGCATCGACAGCACTTCGATGCCGGAGGCGGTCAGCTGCGAAAAAATGTCGTTCAAGCTTTGATCCTTGGAGACTTCGATTTCCAACGAATGATCGTCCGGCATGCTGACCGAGTAGCCCGGCAGCACCGGCGCGGCGGCCAGCGGATTGCGCAGGTTGAACACGAACACCTCGGTCTGCAGCTTGCGCAACACGCGGCTCATCCGGTCGTTCTCGATGATGCGGCCCTTGTCGATGATGGCCACGTGGCGGCACAGGTTCTCCGCCTCTTCCAGATAGTGCGTGGTGAGAATGATGGTGGTGCCGGCGGCATTGATGTCCCGCATGAACGTCCACATCGACCGGCGTACTTCGATGTCCACGCCCGCGGTGGGCTCGTCGAGAATCAGCAGCCGTGGTTCATGCATCAGCGCGCGTGCAATCATCAAGCGGCGCTTCATGCCGCCGGACAGGGTACGCGACACAGCGTTTCGCTTGTCCCACAACTGCAGTGCGGTCAGATATTTCTCCAGGCGCTTGGAGGCCTGGTGGCGCGGAATGCCATAGAAGCCCGCCTGGTTCAGCAAGATGGTGGTGACCGTCTCGAACTGGTTGAAATTGACTTCCTGGGGGACCAGGCCGATGCACGACTTGGCCGCAGCCAGCTCGGTGTCGATGTCATGGCCGAACACGTGAACTTTGCCGCTGGTCTTGTTGACCAATGAGGTGACAATGCCGATGGCCGTGGTCTTGCCGGCGCCGTTGGGGCCCAGCAGCGCGAAGAAATCGCCCTCCTCCACCGCCAGATCGATGCCCTTGAGAGCCTGAACGCCGTTCTTGTAGGTCTTGGTCAGCTTCTGGAAAGTCAGTGCTTTCATGGCGTCCGCGGGCGCCGCTTCGGGCGGCGGCGATGGCATTGATCGGAGTGGAAAAAAGTGGCGCGAAGCGTATCGGTCCGGGCGGGCGCCAGCAAGGCGGCCTGAGTCATCAATGTCGTGCCTGAAAAGACCTGCTGCCGCGGGCGCGGGCCACTGCCACCATCCGAGCTGTTCGGGCGAATGAGGCGTATGTGGCAGCGATGTGACGCCAGCGTGTCGGTTCACCGACAGGCGGGGATGGTTCCCCGCCGGAGTGGCTTGACGGCGGGATTCCAGGGCGCATCATGACGGCCTGTTGAGCGCAACCCAGCATGTACACGAGCTTTTTTGGCCTGGGCGAGAAGCCCTTCGCAATCACGCCGGACCCGCGATACCTCTTCATGAGCGAGCGGCATGCGGAGGCGCTCGCGCATCTTTTATATGGCATCACCGAGGCCGGCGGCTTCATTCAGCTTACCGGCGAAGTCGGCACGGGCAAGACCACCATCGTGCGCTCGCTGCTGGAGCGCATGCCCGGCCACGCCGACGTGGCGGTGATCCTCAACCCCCAATTAACACCGGTTGAATTCGTACTGACGATCTGCGAGGAGCTGGGCATCTTCATGCGCGATGATGACAGCACCAGCCTCAAGGACCTGGTGGACCTGCTCAATCGCCGCCTGCTGGAGGCCCATGCCAAGGGTCGGCGCATCGTGGTCATCGTCGACGAAGCGCAGAACCTGATGCCGGCCACGCTCGAACAGGTGCGGCTGCTGACCAATCTCGAGACCGCTTCGCAGAAACTGCTGCAGATCATCCTCATCGGGCAGCCGGAGCTGCGCGAAGTGCTGGATCGGGTCGAGCTGCGGCAGCTGGCGCAACGAATCACGGGCCGCTATCACCTGGCGCCGCTGTCGCGCGGCGAAGCGGTTGCGTATGTGAATCACCGACTCAAAGTCGCGGGCGCGAGTGGCGAAATCTTCAGCAGAGCAGCGCTGCGTGAAGTACATCGCCTGAGTGGCGGCATTCCCCGCGTCATCAATGTGATTTGCGATCGCGCGCTGCTCGGCGCCTTCACCCAGGAGCAGCATCGAATCGGACCGGGCATGGTGCGCGAAGCGGCCAGCGAGGTGTCGGGCCGTTCAGTCAGTCCGCCGTGGATGAAACTATTGGCGGGCACCGCCGCCGGCGTTATCGCGTTGGGCCTGGGGCTGAGTGCCTGGCACTTCACTCGGGCGACTGAATCCGTGGAGCCAGTCGCGGAGGCTGCGGCCGAAGAGGTACCGCCAACCGTGCAGCTGGCGCAAGCAAGTCCGGTGCTGCCGATCTTGCCCCGGGCGGAGGATGTCGCCGATATCCTGGCGGAAAAGGTCGGCATGACCAACACGGAGAGTGCTTTCGGTCAGCTGTTCGCGCTGTGGGGCGGGAAGTTCGTTCCGGGCGCCGGCCGGCCGTGCGACCAGGCGCTGAAACAAGGGCTCGAATGTGTTTATCAGCAAGGCTCGTGGGGTCAGCTGCGAACCTTGAATCGCCCGGCCATCCTCACGCTGATCGATGACGAGGGCAACGCGCACCAGGTGGTGGTGTCCGGCCTGGTCAACGATACCGCCAAGGTCAACCTGCCCGACGAAACCCGGCTGGTGTCGATCGCCTCGCTGTCACGGCTTTGGTTCGGCGATTATCTGGTGATGTGGCGGCCACAAGTCGGGCCGTCGCGTGCGCTGTCGCCCGGCATGAAGGGCGACGGCGTTCGCTGGCTGCGCAGCAGCCTCAACTCTGTCGCGGGCAAGGAAGAGACCGAACCGGCCAGCGACTACTACGATGAGAGCCTGGTGAAGATGGTCGAGGACTTCCAGCGTCAGTATCGCTTGAACGTCGACGGCATCGCCGGCGTGCAGACGCAGATCGTGCTGGACGCGCTCGGCAGCAAGCCCGGTTCGCCCCTGCTGGTGGCGCAGGCGCGGGGAACGATCTGATGAGTTTCATCCTCGACGCGCTGAAAAAATCCGAGAGCGAGCGTCAGCGTCAGGTCGGGCCTTCATTGGCCGACGTGCGCGTGGTCAGGCGCAGCAACTCCGAGCGGCCCTGGTGGGTCATCGCCGTTGCGGCGTTGCTCGTCGTCAATCTAGGCGTATTACTTGTCGTGCTGATCCGCGGCTGGAGTGCGAAGCCGGACACGACGATTCAGCAAGCGGCGGCGGCTCAGCAAAGTTATAGTCAACCAGGTTATAACGGGCCGCCTCCGACGCAGGCGCCTCAACAAAGTTACAACGCCGGGCCGCAATACGCGCCGAACTATGCTGGCCAGCCGGCTCGGCAATATCAGCAGCCGCCCGCGCGCCAGGCTTACCAACCGAACCCCGTGCCCACCGATCCATCGGTTCGATCCCTGGCCGACGAGGCAGGCGCTTACCAGGAACCTTATCCCGATGAATCGCTGAGCCCTCATCTGGCCGGCGCTGCGAGAGTGCCCGAAGGCGCGCCCATGGTTCGGCAGATCGAACCTCCCGCGGTAGCACCGCTGCCGTCGGGTGCCGTGCTCGCTGCCAAAACCGCCGCGAATGCGCCACCGCGCGGCGCGCTGGTCGGCGATGAAACATTGCCGACGCTGGAGGATCTGTCCGCGAGCGGCACCAACTTGCCCGAGTTGCACCTGGACATTCACGTGGCTTCGCAGAATCCGGCCGAGCGCTTCGTGTTCGTGAACATGCGCAAGTACCTGGAGGGCGAGACGCTCAAGGAAGGGCCGAGCGTAGAGCGCATTACCACCGAGGGCGTGATCCTGAATCAACGCGGGCTGCGGTTCTTGTTACCTCGACAATGAACCGGGTGTGAATCCTCGCAAGCGTGGCTCTCGAACCAAGGCAACATGCCCGCCCCCGTCCTCGAGCTGAACGGCGCGCGCCTTAGCCGGCTGCTGCGTGCCGGCATCCACCGGCTGCTCGCCGATCGAGAGCATTTGAATCGTATCAACGTATTCCCCGTGCCTGATGGCGACACTGGCACCAACATGGCGCTCACCATGGGCGCGGTGCTGGCAAGCCTGCGACGTGCCGCAGATGAGCATGCCGGCACCACGTTGACTCGCGCAGCCGACGCCGCACTCGACGGTGCTCGCGGCAACTCCGGTGCGATCCTTGCGCAGTTCCTGCTTGGGATGGGTGATAGCGCCGCATCACACGCAGCGCTGTCGACCAAACAATTTGCCATCGCGGTTACAACGGGCGCCACATACGCGCGCGATAGTCTTTCGGATCCGCGCGAAGGCACGGTGCTCACCGTCATCACCGACTTCGCTGCGGAGACGGCTCGCTTGGCAGCGACCGGCTTGCATGATTTTCTCACGCTATTCTCGCAGGCTCTCGGCAAGGCACGAGCCTCGCTGCAGCTCACGGCCCAACAACTGGAAGAATTGCGTGCAGCTCGCGTCGTCGACGCCGGCGCGCAGGGCTTCGTCGACCTGCTCGAAGGCATGACGGCGCACCTGCACTGGGACGTGGACGCCGAGCCGGCCGAACCGGCCGTGCAATCGGCCGATAGCGAAGTGAGCGTCGGCGAGACTCACGATTTGTCACATCGGTTCTGCACCGAGTGCACGATCACGAATACAAACATCGATCGACGCAAGTTGCGTGAGCGAATGGCCGCGCTCGGCTCCTCTCTGGTGCTGGCTGGAACCACGCGCAAGTCCAAAGTTCATATTCACGTGAACGATCCTGCCGAAGTCTTTCGCATCGCCAATGAATTCGGCGAAGTGACCGCGCAAAAGGCCGACGACATGCAGCGCCAGCAGCAAGCGGCTCATGATCGACAGCGGCGTGTGGCCGTCGTGACGGATTCCGTCGCCGACATTCCTGAGGATCTACTCGATTCGCTCGGCATTCACGTGGTGCCGTTGCGCATTCAGTTCGGCGAGCAGAGTTATCTGGACAAGGTAGGGCTGTCGCCCGAAGAATTCCTCGCCGAGCTGGTGCGCAACCCGAAACATCCGCAGACATCGCAGCCGCCGGCCGGCGACTTCAGGCGACAGTACGAGTTCCTGGCATCGCATTTCGAAGGCGTGGTGTCGATTCATGTCACCGGCAAAGTCAGCGGCACGTGCAATGCAGCCTTGTCGGCCGCGCAGCGGGTGCAGAAATCTAGCAGCATCGCAGTGGTCGATTCGTTCAATGCCTCCATCGGGCAAGGTCTGCTTGCAATCTACGCAGGCGAGCTGGCCGCGCAAGGATGGGATTCGAAGCAGATCGTTTCGGCCCTTCGCAAAATGATTCCGCTGACGCGCACATATGCATTGGTCGGCTCCATGGACTACGCGGTGCGCGGCGGGCGCGTGAAACCTGCGGTGAAAACTATTGCGAGCGCGCTGAGGCTTTCACCTGTACTGGCGACTCACGTCGATGGCCGCGTGGCGCCGGCCGGCATGTTGTTCGGGCGTCGCCATCGGCGCGATAAGCTCGTTCGCTTCATTACGTCTCGATTGGACAAGGGTCGGTCGTATCGAATCGGCATCGGTCACGCCAATGCGGAAGCTGAAGCACAACGGCTGCTCGAAGAGTTGCGCCGTGCACATCCGCTGGTGGAGAGCTCATTCGTGATACCGGTCGGCAGCGCCCTCAGCGTTCACGGCGGGCCGGGCACGCTCGTGGTGGGTGTCCAGCCATCTCCGAGGTCCTTGATCGGCCATCTCCGTCTCCCACTCCCTGATCGGACACCCATCCAAGTTATTAGACGCTCATTTATTTATTGACACCGTGTCAACGTGCGCGCACCATCGCGCCATGTCCTACATTGCCGATCGCCGCCAGGAAGAGAAGGACCGTCGCCGCAGCGAAATCGTCGAGGCGGCGGAGAGCTTGTATCAAGAGCTCGGCTGGGACGCGGTCACCATGGACAGCGTGGCCAAGAAGGCCCGGCTGAGCCGGGCGCTGGTGTACGTGTATTTCAAGGACAAGCGCGAGTTGCTCCTGGCCATCACCGAGCGCGCTTTCATGGTGCTCCGCGCGCGCTTCGAAGAGGCCCGCTCCCGTGCCCGGACCGGCCTCGACCAGATCGAAGCCATGGGTCGGGCATACATGGCCTTCGGCGTTGAATTCAATCACTATTTTGACGCCTGCGCGCGTCTCGAACAGCGCGCGAGCGAGACCCCGGAGAAGGGTTCGATCGAGGAGGCTGTGTTCCAGATGGGCGTTCGGGTCCACGAAGTCGTGGTCGCCTCCCTCAAGGCTGGCCAGGCGGACGGCAGCGTCCGGGCGGATCTCGGCGACCTCGAAGTAACGTCGCGCGTGCTGTGGGGCTTTACGCACGGACTGATGCAGATCGCGATCACCAAGGCTGGGCCGCTGGCCCAGGCAGGCATCAGTGTCACGCAGCTCACCCAGCAGGCGATCGCCCTGATCCGCTACACATTGGCCGGTTCGGGGGCCGGTTCGGGCTCGTCGCTGACTGAATAGGTCTGGTTTTTATTTGAGCAATTTTTGACACTTGTCTAACTACTGAACAACTGTGGAAGCCGCCATGCACCGAACCAGGTATTTCGCGTCGACGCGGCCATTGCTCCACGGGGACTAGGCATGCGAACGCTTCGGTATTTGTCGACGATTGGCGCGGCGCTGAGCCTGATGGCGTGCACCGCTGGCGCGCAGACGCCTGCGGCGAGCGACTTCAAAAGTGTCGTAGCGAATTACGTGGTTGAGGGCTTGCGCAGCAATCTCGCTCTGCAGGGTGAATCGCTCGAGGTCGAAAAAGCGGCGCAGGCTTTGGCCGAAGCGCGCGCCAATTTCTTTCCGCAACTCTCGCTCGAAGCGCGCTACACGCGAGCCGACGGTGGACGCGTCATCGATGTGCCGCTCGGTACAGCGCTCAATCCCGTGTATTCCACATTGAATGAGTTGCTGGTGGCACAAGGCCAGCCCGAACGCTTCCCACAGATTTCCGATACGACCATTCCTTTCCTGCGCAGGGAGGAGCAGGACACGCGGCTGATGCTTCGCCAGCCTTTATATGCACCGGCGATACCCGCTGCCGTTCGCGCCCAACGCGCTCTTCTGGATGCCAGCAGCTTCAACCGGATGGCAATCGCCCGCGCCCTGCGTCGTGACATCACGGTCGCTTATGTGGATTGGTTGAAGGCGCGCAGCTCGGTCGAAATCGTGGCGGCGAGTGAAGCACTGCTGCGTGAAAACCTCCGCGTGAACGAATCGCTGTTCAGCAACGGCAAGATCACCGAAGACCTGGTGCTGCGCGCCAAGGCCGAGCTGCTCGACGTCGAACAACAGAAGCGCGAAGCGGCCAATCTCGCCACGCAAGCGCAGAGCTACTTCAACTTCCTGCTCAACCGGCAGCTGCAAACGGCCATCGAAGTCACCTCGCCTCCCAACCCGAGCGCCGCCAGCGAAGCCGCGCTCGAGCAGCTGTGGTCGATGGCACTGGATCGACGACCGGAGATCGCCCAGCTGGAACAGTTGCGGCGCGCGAGCGAAGAGCAGGTTCGCATTGCCCGCAAGCAGAAATGGCCGACCCTTTCGCTCGGCATCGATGCCGGCACGCAGGGCGAGGACCATCGTTTCGGCCCGGGCTACAACTTCGGCGCCGCGTCGCTGATCTTCACCTGGCGCATCTTCGATGGTGGCGGCGATACCGCCCGCATTCATCAAGCGCGTGCTGTCGAGAAACAACTGGTGTTGCAGCAGGAAGAGATTGCGCAACAGATTCGACTCGAAGTGCAGCAGGCTTATGATCGCCTCATCACCGCCCGCGATTCGCTTGCGACAGCCGAGGCACGCGCGGATGCAGCGCGTGCGGCGTTCCGAATCGCCAGCCGCAAACGTGACGAAGGCGTCATCAGCCAGGTCGAGTTCATCGACGCGCGCAGCGCGCTGACGAGCGCCGAGCTGAATCACAACCTCACCCGATTCAATGTGCTCGCGCGCCGCGCCGAGCTGGAATATGCGACCTCGACGGGAGACCTCCCGCTCGATCCTGGAGTCTGATGATGACGCGCCTGTCCAGCGTTCTATCCTCGCTGCTGTTGTCCGCGAGCTTGTTGGTCATCGCAGGTTGCGACAGCACCGCAGACAACCAGCAGCCCGTCGAGTTGGCACGAGTCCGCGTTGCCGAGGCCGTTATGGGACCGGCGGCTCCTTCGATTCGCACCAACGGCTTGCTCGCCAATGAAGACGAGATTCGCCTGTCATTCAAAGTCGGCGGCGTCATCCGTCGCTTGTCGGTGACCGAGGGAGAGCAGGTCCGCAAAGGCCAGAAGCTGGCGGAGATCGAGCAGGCGGAGATCGATGCCCAGGTGGAGCAGGCCTCGCAAGCCTACGAGAAGGCTCGTCGTGACCTGGAGCGTGGCGATCGCTTGTATGCCGACAAGGTCATCAGCCTCGAACAGTTGCAGGACCTGCGCACGCAACTGGCTGTGAATGAAGCCGCGTTGAGCTCCGCGAAGTTCAATTGGAGTTATGCGGCAATCGTTGCTCCACACGACGGTACTGTGTTGCGCCGGCTCGCGGAAGAACGCGAGTTGGTGCAAGCGGGTGCTCCGATTCTGGTGCTAGGCGCCAAAGACAAAGGCTTTGTGGTGCGCGCCGGGCTGGCCGATCGCGAGATCGTGCAGGTGAAGCTTGGCGATGAGGCACAGATCCGGCTCGACGCCCTCCCCGGCAAGACACTGACGGGCAAGGTCACGGAAGTATCGGGAGCCGCGGATACCGCCAGCGGCATGTTCGGCATCGAGGTGGCGCTCGATCCGACGGATCTGCCGTTGAAAAGCGGCCTGGTTGCCAAGCTCACCATCATCCCGTCCACGGCCAAAGCTGGCGAGCGCGTCTACGTTCCCATCAGCGCGATCGTCGAAGGCAGTGGCCGTACCGCGCGCGTGTTCGTGTTGGACCAGAAACATGCGCGGCGGCGCGACATTGAAGTCGCGTTCATTGAAGGAGAGTCCGTCGCGTTGCACGCCGGCCTGCAAGCGGGCGAGCAGGTCATCACCGATGGCGCTCAGTATCTGGAAGATGGCGAAGAGGTCACGCTCGCCGAGCCAGTGGCCGCCAACCGGGAGTAGCGCATGAGCTTCCTGGAATTTCCCATCAAGCGTTACCAGTTCACGCTGGTGGCGTTCGCCATGCTGGTGGCGCTCGGCGTTTCGTCGTTCCTGAGCATTCCGCGCCAGGAAGACCCGTACTTTGCGATCCCCTTCTATCAGATCATCGTCGCGTATCCCGGCGCCGAGCCGCGCGATGTCGAGCGCCTGGTGGTCAAACCGATCGAGGACCGGCTCAGCGAGCTGGACGACCTCAAGAAGATCGAGTCGTTCAGCAACGATGGCCTGGCGACGCTGATCGCCGAGTTCTACAGCACGACCGACGCCGAAAAGAAATATGACGAGGTGGTGCGCGAGATCAACGCACTGCGGCCTTCCCTGCCGGCGGAGATCGCACGGCTCGATATTCGCAAGACCAGTCCCGGCCTCGTGAACATCGTGCAGTTCGCGCTCGTGTCGCCGGATGCTCCCTACCGCGAGCTGGAGGATCAGGCGCGCGATCTGAAGGACATTCTGAAGGCGGTTGACGGTGTGCGGACCGCCGAAACGTGGGCATATCCGGCGCGCGAGCTGCGGGTCGCGCTCGATCTGCCTCGCATGGCCGAGCTCAAGCTGGCGCCGAGCAGGGTCATCGAGGCCCTGCAAAGCGAGAACACCACGGTGCCGGGCGGTGCCATCGACGTTGGCAGCCGCAGCTTCAGCGTCAAGACTTCGGGAAGTTACGAGTCTTTGGATGAAGTGCGCAATACAGTCATTGCGGCGGTCGATGGCCGCACCGTGCGCATCCGTGATGTTGCCGAAGTAAGTTGGGACACGCAGGAGCATACCTACATCGGCCGGTTCAACGGGCAACGCGCCGTGTTCGTCACGGCGAACCAGAAAGACGGCTACAACATCTTCGAAGTCCGTGAGCGCATTCTCGCGGCTGCAAAGAAATTCGAGCAGCAGCTGCCCAAGCGCATCAAGCTGGAGCTGGGCTTCGATCAATCGCAGAACGTCGCGTCGCGGCTGAACCGGTTGACCACCGACTTCGCCATCGCCATCGCCCTGGTGGCCATCACGCTGCTGCCGCTGGGCCTGCGCGCCGCCAGCATCGTGATGATCTCCATCCCGCTATCGCTCGCCATCGGTGTCTCCACCCTGCACCTGATGGGCTATTCGCTGAACCAGATCTCCATCGCCGGCTTCGTGGTGGCGCTGGGCTTGTTGGTGGACGATTCGATCGTGGTGGTCGAGAACATCTCGCGCTTCCTGCGCGAGGGACACTCGCGCACGCAAGCAGCGATTCTCGCGACACGGCAGATCTTCCTGGCCATCCTCGGCTGTACGGCAACCATCATCTTCGCCTTCCTGCCCCTGATGATGTTGTCCGGCCCCTCGGGCAAGTTCATTCGCGTGCTGCCGACGGCGGTGCTGTCCACCGTGCTGGCCTCGCTGCTGATCGCGCTGACCATCATTCCCTTCCTCGCCAGCCGCATCCTGAGCAAGCACGAGAACCCGGAAGGCAATCGCCTGCTGCAATGGGTGCAGAGGAGCATTCATCGTTTCTATCAGCCGCTGCTGCACCGGGCGCTGATCAAGCCGAAGCTCACCGTGTGGGGCTCGCTCGCCGCATGCTTCGTCATCATGATCGGCGTCGGCGCCTTGATCGGGTTCAGCCTGTTTCCCAAGGCGGATACTCCCAACTTCATCATCACGGTCGAAACGCCCGATGGCAGCAGCCTGGCGGAGACCGATCGTGCCTTGAAGTTCGTCGAAGCGCGGCTCGAAGAGATGCCGGAAGTGGCTTCGTACTTCACCAACCTGGGCCGCGCCAATCCCAGGATCTACTACAACGAGTTCGGCAACGAGGGCGCCAGCAACTACGGCGACCTGTTCGTCAAGCTCAACGAATACGACACCAGCGAGACCCCGAGGAAGCTGGAGCAGTTACGGCAGAAGCTCAAGCGATATCCGAACGCGCATATCTATGTGAAGGAGTTCCAGAACGGTCCGACGATCACTGCGCCGATTGCGATCCGCGTCATCGGGCCGGAGCTGGAGGAGCTCGATCGGCTAGCCGCGCGCGTGGAGCAAATCATTCGGGAAACTCCAGGAGCCCGTGACGTCGAGAATCCCGTGCGCATCAAGCGCACCAACCTGCAGCTGAAGATCGATTCGCAGAAGGCCGCGCTGTTCGGCGTGCCTGCAATCGAGTTCGATCGCGCCGTGCGGCTCGCGGTCGCAGGCATTCCTGCCAGCCGTTACAAGGATACGGACGGCGAGCAATACGACATCGTGGTCCGCACACCGATCGCCGAGCGCGCCGACATTCATGCACTCGATCAAGTGCGCGTGACCACGCTGAGCGGCGCGACTTTGCCCCTAAGCCAGCTGGCCGACATTGAGTTCGCGACGGCACCGACGCAGATCGATCGCTACAACCGTTCGCGCGCTGTCACCATCAACGCGGAAGTGCAGCACGGCTACAACACGGATCGCGTGACGACCGAAGTATTGCGCAGGCTGGACGAGATGCAGTGGCCGCGCGGCTATTCCTATGTACCTGGCGGTGAGCTCGAAAGCCGCACCGAGAGCTTCGGCGGTCTGCAGGCTGCAACGATCGTCGCACTGCTCGGCATCATCGCGGTGCTGGTGCTCGAGTTCGGCAGCTTCAAGAGCACGCTCATCGTGCTCAGTGTCGTGCCATTCGGCATCGCAGGCGGCATCCTTGCATTGGGCCTCGCCGGCTACAGCATTTCGTTCACCGCGACGATCGGCTTCATCGCGCTGATCGGCATCGAGACCAAGAACTCGATCTTGCTGGTGGACTTCACGAATCAACTCAGAGCCGAAGGCATGCCGCTGGATGAAGCCATCGAGCGCGCGGGCGAGATTCGATTCCTGCCCATCCTGCTGACCAGCGCGACAGCCATCGGCGGTCTGTTGCCGCTGGCGGTACAGAACGCGGGCATGTACTCGCCGCTGGCATGGGTCATCATCGGCGGCTTGATTTCGTCGACGCTGGTTGCACGCATCGTGACGCCAGTGATGTACAAGCTCATTCCGCCGGCGATTGAAGTGAAGCCGGCGGCTGGCGAGATTTCTCCTCGCCGGGAACACACAGCCGCTCTTGCAGCTCCGCAGCCGTAATCTGCGGAGCTTCAGGGCAGATCACTTCGCCAGCGGCCGCTTGCTCTCTTGCCAGGCCTTCATGTCCCCGTCGAGATGCAGGAGACGAGTGAAGCCGCTCTCGCGAAGGCGGGCGGCGCCCTCCTCTGCCCGAACACCGACCTCGCAGTACACGACGATGTCCTTGTCGGCGGCATCGGCGATCTCGGAAATGCGTGCGGGTAGGTGGGTGTAGGGCATATTGATGGCACCTGGAACGTGGCCCGCCGCGTATTCTTCCGGTGTGCGCACGTCGAGGATGACCACCGACGAATCCCTGTCATCGATGCGTTTCAGCAGCAAAGCTTGATCGATGCGCGGTGTTGTCTGTTCAGCATCGTCCGCAATAGCGATCGAGGCGAGCGATAAAGCCGCGATCGCTAGTACGGAGCGTGCGACGAAGCGCATCAGTGTTTACCCGGCTCCAGCTTCACGCCACGGCGCTCCCAGGTGATGTACGCCAGCATGGCCGTCATCTTCGGATCATTCGCGGCCAGCTCGCTGCCTTCGAGCGGATTGCGCAGGCACCAGTTCACCATCTCCCACAGGTTGGCCACCTTGCCCAGCTGCTTCTGGAACTTGGGATAGGTTTCCGGATGAGTGTTCGCGGCATTGGGATGGCACTGCGCGCACACCACGCCGTTTGTGCCGAGCTTGGCATCGGTCCACAGGGCGCGGCCTTCTTTCACCACGCCGTCGAACTGCTCCTGCCAACGCGCCAGGTCTTCCTTGGTGAACTCATCGGCGCTGGCTACACCAGCGGCGCCCAACGTCAGCACGGCGCAGGCAATGACAGATGCGATTTTCATGTTGATAACCCTGGCGTCGATGTGGGCGCGGCTCAGTAGTGCACTTGAGGCGGAATGCGGCTGTCCGGATCCTGATAGGTCTTGTCCTGCGGATGACCTGACTGCGGATCGAACGCGACGGTGCGCGTGGTGTTGTTGTACAGATTGAACGTCGCGGCGGCGCGGCCGCTGTGAACGTCAATGAACTGCCAACCCGTCGCGTCGCGCTCGAAGAACGGATCGGCGCGGTTCATCTGCACGGTCAGCTTCGGCAGCAGCTGCTCGGCCTGCGCATAGCTCTGCGGATACGGCCAGGGCCAAGCCGTCGCCATGGCGGAGGTGAACGAGATGTTGCCAACCTGGTTGTATTGGATCTGGTGCACGTGCCCGTAGAACACAGTGACCTTGTCGAACGGCGCGAGCAAGGCCTGGACTTGCTCGGCGTCCTCGGTCCAGAAGTTCCAGCCCTTGTAGATCTTCTGCAGCGGCGAATGCGAGAACACCACGATCGGCCTGTCCTTCTTCACCTTCGCCAGATCTTTCCTCAACCACTCACGCTGCTTCTCGCCCACCATGAAGGGCGAGCCGTTCGGATTGTCGAGGCCGGCCATTTCGGCCATGCGCTGCTCGGCGCTGGGCCAGCGATTGAAGGTCCAGTCGTCGTAGGTGAGGATGCTGTTCAACACTACGAAGTGCACGCCCTTGTGGTTGAAGCTGTAGTACTGCTTGCCGAACAGCTTCGACCAGTAGGCGCCCAGGTCGAGGTAGTAATCGTGCTCGCCCATGACGTGGTAGACCTTGCCATTGAGCTTGGAGAGCATCTCCGCGCCGTGATCCAGCTCGGCCTTGGTGCCCATCTGCGCCAGGTCACCGCCATACATGATGAAGTCCGGCTTGGGCGTGAGCAGGTTGGTCTCGGCGACTGCGCGGATCAAGCCGCGATCCCAGTTGCGAACGAACTGCGTGCCCTTGATGTGCTGGATGTGCGAGTCGGAGATGTACGCGAACGTAAAGCTCTCATCGGGCTTCGCGAACGCCAGCTCGACCATGGTGAGCGGCAGCACCGTGGCGCCCAGGCTCACCGTCGAGGTTTTGAGGAAGCTGCGGCGATCGTATTTGATGTCCATGATTACATCCCCGCTCCGCCGCTGACGGAGCTCGAGCTCGGAGCCGCGGGGCTGGTGGCCGCGACAGCAGGCGTCTTCACATTGCACGACACCGGGTTGGCCGATGCAGCTTTCTGTTCGGCGAACTGCGGACTGGTGAGCGATTCCATGAACGCCACCAGGTCGGTGATTTCTTCCTCAGTGAGGTTCAGCGGACGGATACCGCCGCTCAAGAAATCGTTGACCGGATCATCCTTCTTGGTAATGCCACCGTTGTTGTAGTGCTCGACGACATCGCGCAGCGTCTTCAGGCTGCCGTCGTGCATGAACGGCGCGGTGACCGCGACATTGCGCAAGGTCGAAGTCTTGAACGCGCCGATCTCGTCCAGCGTCTCGGTGACCGCGAAGCGTCCCAGCTCGGAGACTTTCGGATTGGTGAGCACGGCCTTGTCCACATCCGTGCCGGCCGCCTTCGCGGTCAGGAAGGCTGGCGCGAATTGCGGGATTTCATTCTGGATGCGATTCACACCGACGCCGATGTTGTGGAAGCGGTTGTCGGTGAACAACGCGTAGTCCTGCTCGATGGTGTGGCACGACACGCAGCGGCCCTTGGTCAGGAACACGTCGAAGCCGCGCTTCACCTGCTCGCTCACCGCTTTTTCATCGCCGCCGTAGTACCAGCGGTCCCATGGCGAATCGCCGGCGATGATGGTGCGCTCGAAGCTGGCGATAGCCTGCTGCACTTCGTTCATCGTGATCTGCTCGCCTTCCTTGCCGAACACTTTCTTGAAGCGCGCCACGTAGTCGGGATCGGTGCGCACGATCTGCAACACCGGATCGTGGTTGAGCAGACCCATCTCCACCGGATTGACGATGGGATGCTGCGCCTGGTCTTCCAGATCGATCGAACGGCCATCCCAGAAGAGCGTCTTGAAATAGGCGGCGTTGATGACCGTGGGCGAATTGCGCGTGCCGGTGAGCTTGTTGATGCCCTCTGACGTCACCAGCGGGCTATCCGTGAACCCCTTCTTGGGATCGTGGCACTTCGCGCAACTCACATCGCCGGTGCTGCTGAAACGATTGTCGTTGAACAGCTTGTCGCCGAGCGCGATCTTCTCGGGCGTTTGCGGATTGTCGGGCGGGATGGGCACCGGAGGCAGACCCAATGGCTGCGCCAGTGCCGCGCTCATCATGATGAGGCCGGACAAAATACTGGCGCACGTCGCCACGCGCACGGTGTGAATCGGCGGTCCCATGCTGGAAGTCTCCCCTGTGAGGTCCGGCCACTGTGCGCCGATCCTGGCTAATTTAGACAAAGTCTAATCAATGGGCGCGCGCTGACAATTGATCTCCTCAATAAGCGCCTCCGCAGTGGCTGCGGTCGAGCGAGTGCGACCATTGCGGCTCACAGTGACGATGCGATCGGCGGCACGCACAGCGACGCGAGCGAAGCGCAGCACTTTGCGGCCCTCTTCAGTGATCGCGACATGCGATCGATCACGCTCGAACAAGCGCACGCCGAGATACTCCTCGAACTTGCGCACCTGGATGCTGAGTGTCGATTGAGTGACGGAGCAGCGCTCGGCCGCACGAGTGAAGTTGAGACAGTCTGCGAGAGCGATGAGGTAGCGTAATGCGCGAATGGACATGCGACCCTCGTTGGTCCAGCACGCTTGCGTTCCCGCAACGGGCCGGTGCGCGCAAGCGCGGCGCTAGATTTATTAGTAAACCCGTTCATCGAGGCGCTCGGACATCCCGTCCACTCGCTGCCATAGATGCGCGTCCGAAAATACACTGCGTGCTGACAGCCTGTCAGCACACCAAACGCAGCGCCTGGCGGTATATCGGTAGTTATTTTCGATCGGCCCCATCGACAGGATCGCTTGCATTGGGCGTGCCCAGGTTTTGCAGGGCTGCGCCAGTGACCCGGTACATCGTCCATTCATTCATGGGCACGGCGCCGAGACTCTTATAGAAAGCGATCGCGCGCTGGTTCCAGTCGAGCACCGACCACTCCAGGCGGCCACAATCGCGTTGCAGGGCCAGCCGAGCCAGATGACGCAGCATCTCTTCACCGAAGCCGCGGCCGCGAAACTGCGGACGCACGTACAGGTCCTCGAGGTAGATGCCCGGCTTGGCGAGGAAGGTCGAGAAGTTGTGGAAGAACAGCGCGAAACACGCGACTTCGCCGCCAGGCGCCAGCCGGCCCATGATTACTTCGGCGCTCGGCTTCGGACCGAACAGTCCCTCATGCAGCTGAGCTTCGGTGGCAGTCACCTCGTGCAGCAACTTCTCGAACTCGGCCAGCTCGCGAATCAACTGCAGGATCATTGGCACGTCGGCCGGGGTGGCCGGCTCAATATGCAGGCGGGTCATGGCGCTCTCCTACCGCTTGACCAGGGCGCGGCATCGTACCTTGCATCATTAAGGGAATCGATATATTTTCGTGACTTATACAAGAATTCGTGTGGCGTTCGAGTTCACGGAATCAAAGAATTTTGAACGAAGCGGGCGAGTGATGAGCGATGCCACCAAATTGCCTCTCAACGCGCTTCGCGCTTTCGAAGCCGTGGCCGCCCATTTGAGCTTCACTGGCGCGGCTCAGTCCCTGAACGTCACCACCGCGGCGGTCAGCTCGCACATCAAGTCCCTGGAAGAGTTTCTGGAGACTCCTCTGTTCGTGCGCCACAGCCGCTCGGTACGACTCACACCGCAGGGTGCACGCTTGCTGCCTGGCGTGCAACGAGGCATGGGCGAGCTGACCCGTGCCGTCGATCAATTGCGCCTCGATCGCAGCAGCGGCCTGCTCAACATCAGCTTGCTCGGCTCGTTCCTGCAGAAGTGGCTGCTGCCGCGGCTCGGCGACTTCTACCAGAAGCATCCCGAGGTGGACCTGCGCTTCAGCGCCAGTCGCGAGCTGGTCGACTTCATGCAAACCGATTTCCACGCCGCCGTTCGTTACGGCTCGGGCAACTGGCCGCAGCTGCAAGCGGAGAAGATGCTGGACGATTGGGTGTTTCCCGTGGCGAGCCCCAGTTTGTTCGCGCAGCTCGGACCGATCTCGACGCTCGGCGATCTGAACAAGTATCCGCTGCTGCACAGCGCGAGCGAGCCCTGGGTGGACTGGTTGCGCCGGGTCGGCGGCGATACAACGCGCGTCGAACGCGGGCCGATTCTCGACGACTCTGCATCGGTGCTCGCGGCAGCTGAACAAGGTCACGGCCTGGCATTGGCGCGATGGTCGCTGGTCGCTGGAGATTTGGCGTCGGGCAGACTGGTGCGGCCGTCCGACCAGAGTGTGCGACAGCATCACTCCTATTACTTCGTAGCACCGGCCCACAACTTCGAAGTCCCCAAGGTCATCCGCTTCCGGGACTGGCTGCGCGAGGTCTGCAGCCAGTTTCCGCCGCCGGAAGGCGAGCGGCTCGAGCCTCAATAGCGCGACGCCGCTCGATATCGCATGGCTCATGCGAGCGTCGGCTGCGCCGATCCGAGCGTGTTCTTCGCCTGCACTGGCTCGGCCTGCAGCGCCACGACCACGCTGATCACGATCAAGTACAGCGGATACTCCCAACCGCCGTTGGGATTGCTGAACACCCAGCCGTTGCCGATGTGAACCCACAGCGCCCCCAGCAGCACGGGAATCAACCCGAGGGCGACCCAACGCGTCCGATAGTTGATCAACAGCAGTATTCCACCCACCGTTTCCAACGCAAACACGACGTACGCCAGCACTCCGGGCAAGCCGATCGACGCGAAGAACTGCGCCGTGCCCGCCAACGTGAACATGAAGAACTTCAAAATCAGACCATGCGCAATGAACATGATGCCGAGCGAAACTCGCAATAACGCATTGCCCGCCTGCTGAGAACTATTGAAGAATGACATGACAGCTCCTGTTGATAATGGGTTGATCGACGACTCTTCGACTCATCTGTTGCACTGACACTTCATGGCGCGCGCATCAGCGCTCCACCGGGAATTCGCTCTTGACCCAGGCCTCGAATCCGCCTTCCATCTCGACGACGGGAATACCCGCCGAGGCAAGCTCCACGGCAGCGGCGGCGGCCAATTTGCAGGTCTGGCTGTAGCAATAGAGGACGGCGGTACGGTCCTTGCGGAGGCCGGCGAGCGTGTGCCACTTGCCTTGCGGCAGATTGATGGCACCCGGGATGTGGCCGGCTTGATAGTCGCTCGGCAGCCGGACATCGACGATGGTCACGGGCTCGTTACGAAGCATCTGGCCGTGCAGCTCGTGCGGCCCGGTGAGAAAAGCCAGCTTCTGCGCGAAATAGTCGCGCGCCTGGCGGGTATCTTGAGTAAACATGGCAGCACCTCGTTGAGACGGTCGGGACGACCGGCCGATGGGGTGCTACGTTAGTCATGCGCCGGCGCCGGATCATTGGCCTCGGCGGCATGGGATTTATTCCGTGAAGCGCCCCAAATGCAGCACCTCACCGACATCGCCATCTTCGTGAAAGTAGTCGAGCTCTCCAGCTTTACGGCCGCCGCGGAGGCGCTGGAGATGTCACAACCCGTTGTCAGCAAGGCAGTTACGCGCCTTGAAGAGAAGCTCGGCGCGCGGCTTTTGAACCGCACGACGCGCCGGCTCAGCCTGACGGAAGCAGGCTCGGAGCTGTATCGACGTTCCGGCAGTGCACTTCGCGAGATCGAAGATGCCGAGCTGGAAGTCGCTCGCTTTCAAACGGAGCCTCGCGGAACGTTGCGCGTGTCGGCACCGATGTCTTTCAGCATCCTGCAGCTCGGGCCAGCCATACAAACATTCATGGAGCGCTATCCCGGCGTCACCGTCGAGCTGACCATGGACGATCGGCAGGTCGATCTGGTGGAAGAAGGTTTCGACGTGGCGATTCGCATCGGCCGGTTGCGCGACTCGAATCTCATCGCCCGCAAGATTGCGCCGACGCGCCAGGTGCTCTGCGCCTCACCGGCATACCTCGCGAAACACGGCACACCGGAGCGGCCGGAGGATCTGCTCGAGCACAACTGCATTCTTTATTCGTTGCTGAGCGCGCCGCGCGAATGGCGCTTCATCGACAGCGACGGACAGGAGCACGTGGTGCCAGTCAAAGGGACCCTGCACTCGAACAATGGCCTGGTGAACCGCGCCGCTGCCATCGCCGGTGGCGGCATCATTCAACTGCCGACGTTCTACATCGGCGACCAGTTGCGCTCGGGAGAGCTCAAGCCAGTGCTTTGCAAGTTCAGGCCACCCGAGATTGCCGTGCACGCGGTCTATCCGGAGCGGCGCAATCTGATGCCCAAAGTGCGCGCGTTCGTGGACTTCGTTGCGACGACGTTTGGTCCCGAGCCGCCGTGGGAGAAAGGCTGGACGCTGGAAGATTGAGCTCGGCGCGCGTACCCTGGCTCGCGCGCTGTCAGGATTCCCCGTTCGAGTCGCGCGTGCCGATGCCTTGCTCGATGGCACTGGTCAGCGGCTTCATGAAGAACGATTCTTCCGGCATCAGGCGCACGGCGATGTCGTGCCGTTTCAATGCGTCGGCGACGACCGGACCGACGGCAGCGACCTCGGTCTTCTCGAACGCCGCCTTCACCAGGTCGATGGGCCCGACCGCAAACAATCGCTCGACCTGCGGCGTGCTGGTGAACGCAATGATATCTACCTGACCGGCGGCCATTCGTTGCAACAGCTCGCGCACGGCGTCGTCCGCGGCTTTGTCTGCATATACATAGGGAGCGACGGTCAGCACTTGGGCGCCAGCCGATTGCAGGAATTCCATCAATGGGCGATTGGGTTCGGTGCCATACAGTTGCACACCTACTCTGCGCCCCTGCAGATTCTCCGCTCGTAACGAATCGATCACGCCCGGCGTCGTGGGCGATTCGGCGGTGATGTCTGGTTTGAGCCCGAGCTCTCGAAGGGCGCGCGCCGGTTTCGGACCGCGCGTGATCTTTCTCACCGCACCCAGACGCTGCACGAACGGCTCGCGCAATCCTGGATCGTTTCTTTCGATGCAGCTCAGCAGCCGTCGCAAGCCTTCACCGGTCAAAAGAATCAGGTCGTCGCACGAACCCTCGTTGAAGGCACGCAGCCATTGAAGAACGGGCTGCGGATCGGGTGCGTCGAGGATGGCTACGAGAGGACAGCGCAATACCGACGCGCCGCGACGTTCCAGCATCGAGGAAAAGACATCCAGTTCCCGGGTTTCGGGAACAGCGATTGTGCGACCGGTGAGTGTTGCCATTGGTCTTGCTATACCATCTTCGACACCGCCGAGGCCAGACCTCGGCGGCATTCGGCACGCCTGCAACGCCGTGTCATCATCGTGCTTGCGCGGCTCGCGGCACATCGCTTCTGCGCGCCGCCGGCGCCGACTCCTTTGATTCACGCACATGCTTCGGCGGAGCGAGCAGCGCGCGCAGTCGATTCTCCAAGGTTGGCTCCAGGTTCTGTAACTCCTTCACCAGGTTGACCTGCCTCGTCATGCGCGCCACATCGATCAGCCCAGGTTCAATCGAGTAACCTCGCGCGAGCAGCCACTCCAGCACGGGAGCGAGATGCCAGATCATGGTGGTGCCGCCGTGAACGGGCGCGGGAAAATCGTTTCTGTTATTCAGCATCAGCTTGCGCATGTTCTGCCGAGTGACGCTGACGAACTGCGCAATATCGGTAAGACCGACCAGGTCCGGGCCGGCCTCGATCAGCTCGGCATCCGGAACCGCTCGTTTCACGTCCGCGATCGCGCTAGTGATCGCCTGCTGCGCCGATGGCGCTTCGCGGGTGAACGTCAATGCAATCTCCCCCGCCACGCCAATGCCCGGCGTTGCATCCGTGCAGCCCGCTTCGCCAAGCCGCCCCACGACCTCTTCGAGGTCCTGGCCGGCGCTGAGTTTGAAGTCCAGCTCAAAGTGATATTTCATCGCAGCTCGCTCGGCACGTCAGTTGCTTTGTTCGCGGAACACGCAGTTGTCGATCACACGCGCCAGATCTCGCGCGTGATCTCCAGCGCTCGCCGGCGTACTCCATATGCTCGCGATGCAGTGCCTGCCCTTGCGACACTCGATGCGATTGTATGGACAGTACATCCGACCCCAGGCGTGACTGCCTCCAGGCTCGACGCGCCAACCAGAAATTTCCGCATATTGCAGAGCCCGCTCCACTTCCTTCTTCGGATGCTTCGCTCGCCACATTTCGCGCACCTGTAGAGTAGCCAGTGATGTGAAGGTTGTCAAATGACAACCCGCGCTTGCAACCAACACCGAGCTGCAAGGTCGGATGGCAGAGTGGCACCCTTGGATGGGGCGAAATGGTTGATTAACTGGGCGATTCGCTTGAAATTGGGGCTTGCAGACGCGATTTGCGGGTGATGAAACCTCGCACCGGAGAGCAAACATGAACAAATCAGCTGTTGCCGTGCTCTTGTCACTTTTCCTGACCGCCTGCGCGGGCATCCCGCAGCGGACCAGCGACAAGGAGGTCTTGGAAAGGTACCGGCAGTACGCCGGCGAGCCGGTCAGCTCGATTACGTCTTTCGGCCGCTACGATAGCTGGCGTCCGTTGGGCCGGGACCATCTCGTGATCTGGACCGGCATCAACGATGCCTATTTGCTGTCCATCGCCGGCCCCTGCAACGACCTGCCGTTCGTCAATCGCATCGCCATCAAGAGCCGCGGGCCCACGCTCGATCGCGGCGACTCGGTCATCGTCGGCCGCAATCAACGCTGCATGATCACCGAGATCCGTCCGGTCGACTACCGCAGGATGAAACAGGATGCGCGAGCCAAGCCCGAAATGAGTGAGTAAGCCATTATTCTTTCGGCAGCTGCCGCGGCGCCTCCTCCGCCTCCTCTGCGCCTCCTCTGGACATCCACATACAAGCCATCGCCTCCTCTGGACATCCACATACAAGCTGTCGCCAACAATCCCGAGGCTCGACCTGTTGTCATCCGTCGGGTTGAAAGAACAACACACCCACGCAGATCAGAAAATAGAAAGGACAGGCAGTGCTGAATCGACCGCTTGCGCTGAGCTCACGCCTGCTGCAACCTTCGCGCCGCCTGCAACCCTCGAATCCAGCACTGCCCCAATCTTCTGGCGTAAGAGTGCAAGTGATCCAGCCGACCGATGGCGCGTCCAAAGAGATTGCCGCCCGGCCGCATCATTCGCAGCCACGCATCCGGATCGATCTGCAATCGAGTGAACATGGGTGGCAGATCCCGCTCCATAGCCCCGCGCTTGTCAGCACGGCGTCGCCGCCCGGTCCAATCG
>NZ_DASWVW010000027.1:0-608745 GCF_036406195.1 Steroidobacter sp. | reverse complement strand
GCCGCGTCACGACGGCGCCACCACCGGGGACTATGATCGGTGGCCGCCCGCGGGTGTCGGCCAACACCGTCACAACGGGCCGGAATTCGGGCATTTGCGACAGTGTTTTCATCAATCGGAACAATCTCTTGTGACAAACTGAGGTGACTCCGTATCATGTCGCGCCGGGTCGCCATCGCCAGCCGACGGCAATCTGCCTGTGCGCCGGACCAGCACTGATCCGCCTCCGGCCGCGAATAGGTGGATGGATCGTGAATGACCGGCCTGGAGGGATCGACCCGCGCAGGCTGACGGGTTACTTCAGGAAAGGCCGCTCACTGCCGCTCGCACAACTTGGTCGCTGATTCAAACGATGCCGCTGTCCGCCAAATTGCACGAATTTCAGAACCTGACGCCGCAGCAATGGCTCGACCGCGCGTCACGGACGGCGCCACCGCTGGTCATGGCAGTGCTGGTGATCGCCCTTGCCTGGCAGCTGGTTCAGCTCACCTGGCTGCTGCTCGATCGCGGCCCGCAACCGTTGCCGGCCGCCGCGCCTCCGCCGATGAACATTGCTCCGGTCCGCAGCAGCGTGGACATTCAGGCAATCGTGAATGCACACCTGTTCGACGTCCCCGAGGCTCCGCAGGCCCAGGATGCGGCCTCCGCGCCGGAAACCCAGATGAACCTGGTGCTGTCGGCGGTATTCGCCTCCGAAGATCCCTCCAAGGGCCTGGCCATCATCGGCGAGTCCTCGCAGTCGGCGAAAGTCTTCGCCGTCGGCAGCACGGTCCGCCCCGGCACCAAGTTGCACGCGGTGTACATCGATCGCGTGATCCTCGATCGCGCCGGCAACCTGGAAGCACTGGCGCTGCCCAAGCGCACCTCGGGCGCGCTGGTATCGATCAATCGCCCGCCGACACCGCCCGCCAGCGGCGTGACCGACAACCTCCGGCGCCTGGCCGAGAGCAATCCGAGTGCTTTTGCCGAAATCATCCGGCCGCAACCGGTGTTCGCCAACGGCGTGCAGCGCGGCTATCGCGTCTATCCCGGCCGCAATCGCGCGCAGTTCTCCAGGCTGGGGCTGGTGCCCGGCGACCTGGTGCTGGCGATCAACGGCACGCCGCTCGACGATCCCCAGCGCGGCATGGAAATTTTCAACACCATCGGCAATGCCGATCGGGTCTCGGTGACGGTCGAGCGCAACGGGCAGTCGCAGGAACTGACGTTGAACATGGCGCAGGTGAGCGTCCCCGACGCCGGCGCCACGCCACCGCGACAGCGCAACTCTCCGCAGCAGCCGCCCGTCGAATGAGCGGCGCCGCGCCTCGAACAACGAACATACGCCTGTGCATAGTCAAGGACCGTCCATGACGATTTCTGCAACCAACAAAGCAGGGCAGCCGGCCAGCGCGCTCAGCGGCAAACGCTCCGGCATCCTTGCGTTGACCATGACGTGTCTGCTGACCTGCATGTCCGCATCGGCACAGCAGCAGCAACAGCCTGCGCAACAGGCGACCATCACGCCTGCGTTCCGTGACGCGGAGCTGACCGAAATCATCGACGCGGTCGCCACCATCACCGGCAAGACGTTCATCGTCGACCCGCGGGTGCGCGCCCAGGTGACCATCCGCTCCTCGACGCCGATGACGCCGGATGCGTTCTATCAGACGTTCCTGTCGATCCTGCAGGTGCACGGCTTCATCGCGGTGCCCGCCGGCGACAACATCAAGATCCTGCCCGACGCCAACGCTCGCCAGGTGCCTGCCAACGACCTGCCGAGCAGGGTCAATCCCGATTCGGATGAAGTGGTCACGCAAGTCATTTCGGTGCGCAACATCAACGCCGCCCAGCTGGTGCCGGTGCTGCGTCCGTTGATTCCGCAGAACGGCCACCTGGTGGCCTACCCTGCATCGAACATGCTGATCATCTCCGACCGCGCCAACAACATCTCGCGCATCATGCGCATCGTGCAGCGCCTGGATCAGGGCGGCGACGAAGAGATCGAGATCGTGCGCCTGGAGAACGCCAGCGCAGCGGAGATCGTCCGCGTGGTGAACGCGCTGTCACAGGGCGCTCAACAACAAGGCGAAGCGCCCGGCATGGCCGCCAAGCTCGTGGCCGACGATCGCACCAACAGCGTGCTGATCTCCGGCGAGAAAGGTCAGCGCCTGCGCTTGAAAGGCCTGGTGATGCATCTGGACACGCCGCTGGAAGCCGGCGGCGATACGCAGGTTCGCTATCTCAACTACGCCGACGCCGAACAGATCGCGGGCAAGTTGAAGGAACAGGTCACCGGCATCACGCAGGCGGCGCCTGGTGCGCCCGGCGGCGGCGCCGCCAGTCCTGCCGCTGCGCAGGATCGCAACACCACCATCTGGGCGGACAAACAAACCAATGCCCTCGTGGTCACCGCCGCCCCCAAGATGATGCGGCAGATCATGTCGGTGGTAGACAAGCTCGACATCCGCCGCGCGCAGGTGCACCTCGAGGCCATCCTGGTCGAGATCACCACCACACGCGCCGCCGAGCTCGGTGTGAACTGGGCCGTCTTCAGCGAAGAAGAAGGCAGCACCATTCCGATCGGCACCTTCAACCAGCCGGTCGGCAACACCAGTATCGGCAGCCTCGCCTCCGCCATCATCGATCCGGACAATCTCGCCACGACCGGCTTGCCGAATGGCCTGACACTTGGCGCCGGCATGATCAAGGACGGCGGATTGAACTTCGCCGTGCTGTTGCGCGCGCTGCGCAATGACGGCACCAGCAACATCCTGCAGACGCCTTCGATCACCACCCTCGACAATGAGGAGGCCGAGATCAAGGTCGCGCAGGAGGTGCCGTTCATCACCGGCCAGTACACCAATACCGGCAACACCAATCAGGGCGTGGTCAATCCGTTCCAGACCATCCAGCGCGAAGAGGTCGGCAACATCCTCAAGATCACGCCGCAGATCAACGAAGGCACCGCGGTGCAGTTGAAGATCGAGCAGGAGAACTCCGGCGTCACGCAGGGCCCGGCCGGCGCTGTCGACCTGGTGACCAACAAGCGCACCATCTCCACGACCGTGCTGGTCGAGGACGGCGGCATGATCGTGCTCGGCGGGCTGATCAGCGACACGGCGCTCGAAGGCGAGTCGCGTGTGCCGATCCTCGGCAACATTCCCATCATCGGCGAATTGTTCAAGACGCGCAGCGGCTCCAAAGAGAAACGCAATCTGATGGTGTTCATCCGTCCCACCATCCTGCGTGACGGAGTCGCCGCGGCCATCGAGACCAACGCCAAGTACAACGTGCTGCGGGATCAGCAGCTGCAACGCAAGCGGGGCAAGGTGAACTTGCTGCCTGGCGAACGGCAGCCTTTGCTCCCGCCCATCGAGGAGCTGTCGAAGTACGCAGACCCGACCGCGGGCGCGCAGGCACCGGCACCCGGCACCGATCGCGAGCAATCCGCGCCCGTTGAAACGCAACCGCTGCCGGAGCAGTCACCGCCTCCGCAAGAGCCGAGGCTGTGATTCACTTCGAGCTCGAGTGATGTTCAGGTGAAATCATGAGCGCACAAATCGATTCTTCCGCCGCCGCGCGTAGCGCCGCGGCCGCGCCGGCGACGACGGGCATGGCGACAGCAGGTCCGGCGTCGGCGCTGTCGTTTGCATTCTGCAAGCGCCATGGCGTGGTGGTGCAAAGCGTGGGCGAGCGCTCTGCGGAAGTTGTCTATCGCACTGGCGCTCAGCCCGCGGCGATCGCGGAGCTGCGCCGGGTGCTTGGCATGCCATTGCAGTTGCGGCGCGTGGACACAGAAGCCTTCGATCAGCTGCTGCGTCAGAAGTACGAAGGCGGCAATTCGGCCATGCAAATGGCCGGTGCCGGCGTCGAAGAAGATACCGATCTGGCGCACCTCGCCCAGGACCTGCCCGAGCCTTCGGACCTGCTGGAAAGCGACGACCAGGCGCCCATCATCAAATTGATCAACGCCATCCTGACCCAGGCGGTGAAGGACAACGCGTCCGATATTCACATCGAACCGTTCGAGAACCGCCTGGTGGTGCGCTTCCGAGTCGACGGTGTGTTGCGTGAAGTGTTGCAATCCAAGCGCGCGGTGGCGCAGCTGGTCGTGTCACGTATCAAGGTCATGTCGAAGCTCGACATCGCCGAAAAGCGTTTGCCTCAAGACGGCCGTATCTCGCTGCGTGTCGCCGGACGCGCGGTCGACGTTCGTGTGTCCACGATTCCCGCCGGTCACGGCGAGCGCGTCGTCTTGCGTTTGCTGGACAAACAGGCCGGACGGCTCGAACTGAATGCGCTGGGCATGGACCCGCGCACGCAGAAGCTCATCGACGAGCTGATTCACAAACCGCACGGCATCATCCTGGTCACCGGCCCCACCGGCTCCGGTAAGACCACGACGCTGTATTCGGCGCTGGAGCGCATCAACGATAACACGCGCAATATTCTGACCGTCGAAGATCCAATCGAGTATTACATCGACGGCATCGGCCAGACGCAGGTGAACACCAAGGTCGAGATGACCTTCGCACGCGGGCTGCGCGCCATCCTGCGTCAAGACCCGGACGTGGTGATGATCGGCGAAATTCGCGACTTGGAGACGGCACACATCGCCGTGCAAGCGTCACTGACGGGCCACCTGGTGTTGTCGACGTTGCACACCAACACTGCCGTTGGTGCGGTCACGCGTCTACGCGACATGGGCGTCGAGCCGTTTCTGTTGTCATCGAGCTTGATCGGCGTGCTGGCGCAGCGCCTGGTGCGCGTGCTCAATCCCGACACCAAGGAAGCGTATCAAGCCGGCGAATACGAGCGCCGCTTGCTCAACGTGCCGGAAGGCGCGCCCTCGCCCACTTTGTATCGTCCCGGCGCCGACGCGGCGCTAGGCTTCAAAGGCCGCACCGGCATCTACGAACTGGTGCTGGTCGACGACACCATGCGCACCATGATCCACGACGGCGCCAGCGAACAGGAGTTGGAGCGCTATGCGCGCACGTTGACGCCGAGCATTCGTGATGACGGCCGCGCCGCCGTGCTGGCCGGCGTCACCACCATCGAAGAAGTGATGCGCGTCACTCGCGAAGATTAGGGGTCGTCTTGGGCGCTTTCGAATATACAGCCGTCGATGCCGCGGGACGCGAACGCAAAGGCGTACTGGAAGGCGATACTGCCCGGCAGGTTCGCCAGCTGCTTCGCGATCAGGCACTGCTGCCGCTCGCCGTCAACGAAGTGTCACAAAGCGAGCAGAAGCAGAGCGAGAGCCGTTTCAGCCTCAGGCGCGGGGTGTCCGCCGCCGATGTCTCTCTGCTGACACGGCAGATTGCTACGCTGGTCCGCTCCGGCCTGCCGCTGGAGGAAGCATTGGCCGCGGTCTCGGAGCAAACCGAGAAGCCGCGAGTTCGCAGCATCGTGATGGGCGTGCGCGCCAAAGTGATGGAAGGTCATACGCTCGCCGACGGCTTGTCGGACTTCCCCACGGTCTTCGACGAGTTGTATGTCGCCACGGTCGCAGCTGGCGAACAGTCCGGCCATCTCGATACGGTGCTGGAGCGGCTTGCCGACTACACCGAGAACCGCGAGCAGATGCGCAGCCGCACCATCAACGCCATGTTGTATCCTGTGCTGCTGTTCGTCGTCTGCATTTCGATCGTGGCCCTGCTGCTGACGTTCGTGGTGCCGAAGATCGTCAAGCAGTTCGAGAATTCCAAGGCCGAGCTGCCCATGTTGACGCAGGTGCTGATCGCGATCTCCGACTTCCTGCGCGACTGGGGCTGGTTGCTGGTGATCGCGATCGTGCTGGCAGTGTGGGGCTTCAGGCGCTGGTTGCGCGATCCCAACGCGAAGCGGCGTTTCCACGCCTTTCTGCTGCGTCTGCCGTTGTTCGGCAAAGTGGTCCGGGGCTCGAACACCGCGCGCTTCGCGCGCACCTTTGCCACCTTGACCTCGAGTGCCGTGCCTGTGCTGGAAGCGTTGCGCATCTCCGGCGAAGTGGTCACGAACCTGCCGATGCGCGACGCCGTTCAGGATGCCGCCACCCGGGTCCGCGAAGGCGCCCCCATCGGCAAGTCGCTCGGGGCGTCGAAAATATTCCCGCCGATGATGATTCACCTCATCTCCAGCGGCGAGAGCAGCGGCGAGCTGGAAACCATGCTGGACCGCGCGGCGACCAACCAGGAACGCGAAATGGATTCGATCCTGAGCGCCGCCGTGGGCCTGCTCGGGCCCTTGATGATCCTGTTCATGGGCGGCATGGTGTTACTGATCGTGCTGGCCATGCTGTTGCCGATTTTCGAGCTCAATCAGTTGATTCGCTGAGCCGGCGGCCGAGGCCGCCGCAGGGCGGTGCGGACCGCCTCGCCGACGGGTTCAGCGAATTGGCAAAGACGCTATTGCGAGACGCTGGCGTTCCCTCTATATACTCGCGCCGTACCGACCTGGGGCGCTGCGGCAACGTGCGAGATCGCACACGATGAGCGAGAAGCCGGAATCCGAAGAGTTCGAAGACGAAGAGGACGACGTTGGTTCCGTCGAATCCGAGGACCTCGATGTCGACCATTTGATCGCGGACATCGACAAACGCAAGAAGAATGTGACCAAGGCCGGCGAGCCCGCCTGGCGCCGCCTGGAACGCATCCGCGAAGAGCGCGAGACGGCCGCGCAACTGTCCGATTTCGACGACTACGAGATCGGCTTGGACGGCGATGGCGCCGACGACACCGCCCTGGACGAAGAAGACTGACCACACGCCTGCCGGAACCGGCTGGATCGCGCAGCCGTTTGCTGCGGTATGCGACGCACGAGCCGCTCCATCGCCGCGCTGCGTGAGCAAGCCCAACACTGCCGTGCCTGTCCGCTATACCGGAACGCGACCCAGGTCGTGTTCGGCGAAGGGCGGGTGACCGCGCGAATCGTGCTGATCGGTGAACAACCCGGTGACCGTGAAGACCTCTCGGGCAAGCCCTTTGTCGGACCGGCAGGCAAACTGCTCGACCGTGCCCTGGAGCAAGCCGGCGTCGAACGCGAGGCGACTTACGTCACCAACGCCGTCAAACATTTCAAGTTCGAGCTGCGCGGCAAGCGGCGCATTCACAAGAAACCGAACGACCAGGAGATCTCCGCCTGCACGCACGAGTGGCTGGAGCAGGAGCTGCGCTTGATCGAGCCGGCGCTGGTCGTCGCGATGGGCGCGACCGCCGCGCGTGCCGTGTTCGGACGGACGACGGCGATCGGCAAGAATCGCGGTCACGTCATCAAGGATGCCGCGCTGGTGAACGAAATCACCGCGGACGTGATCGTCACGGTGCATCCGTCATACCTGTTGAGAGTGCGCGACGAGGACCGGCACGCGGCGTTCGACCAATTTGTCGCCGACCTCAAACTCGCAAGAAAGTATGCGCCAGCGTGAACGCGGGCTGGGCCTAGTTGGGCCGCAGGTCGAGCCGCTCGCCCGTGCCGCTCGGCACGCAGAAGATGCCGATGGGGCTGGACCGGCCTCGCAACACCAGTGACGGCAACGGCATCGCGCCCACGTCCATGCCCCGCATATCGAGCAGCTTCTTCACCGCGTCCGAGAACAGCATTTCGCCGGCACGCGCCCGCTGACCCAGTCGCGAAGCGACGTTCACCGTGTCGCCGATGATGGTGTAGTTCATGTATGAAGGCGAGCCGACGTTACCCGCGATCACTTCACCCACGTTGATGCCGATGCCCAGGCCGGTCTCGACGCCATAGCGTTCCACCCAGCGATGCGCCAGCGACGCGAACTGCTCCAGCATGCGCTTGGCGGCAAGAATGGCGCGCTCCGCCCCATCCTCCTGCGCCACCGGCACCCCGAAGCCGACCAGCAAGCTGTCGCCCGCCATGCTGAACACGGTGCCTTCGTATTCGAACGTGATGTCGGTCAGCAGCTTGAAGAATTCGTTCAGCAGCTCGACCACGTGCTCGGGATTGAGACGCTCGGACAGCGCGGTGAAGCCACGCATGTCGGCGAACATCACCGCCACCTGCGCGCGCTTGTTGGTGCCGCCGAACATGGAGTCCAGCAGCTCCGGGCTGGCGAGAATCTGATCGGCGAGCTTGGGCGAGATGTAGCGGCGGAAGGCGGCACGGATGGTTTCGCGGCGTTTCACTTCCTCGGCCAGTTGCTCGGCCGCCAACTGCCGGCGCGCCGCGCTGACTTTGAGTAGCGAGCGCACGCGCACCAGGAACTCGTCGCGACGCACTTGATGGGTGAGGAAGTCATCGACCCCCGCCTCGAATGCCAGCAAGCGTTGCCTGGCCGACTTCGCCAGTCCCACCAACGGCACCAGCAACGTGGTGGGATTGGCCTTGAGCACGCCGCACACGCGAGTCAGCGTGGCGGGCTCGGCTTCGACATCGATGACGATGAGATCTGGCGCGCGGCGCGCGACGCTGGCAATGACATGCTCCGGCTCGACCATGTCGTCAATGACGATATCGGAGCCGTCGAGCAGGCGGCCGAGCAGCGTTCGGCTGGAATCCGAAGTGCTCACCAGTAGCGTTCTGAAAGCGGCGGACAGAGTCGCGGACATCGTCCGTAGTTCCTCCTGGTCGGTCGTGCCCTTTCGTCGCTGCCTCCGAGCCGCGCACCTCGACGCTGGGCAGTCCATCTCTTTCGGCAAGACGGTCAGGGCTTGTCACGCAGTTGACGCCGCGCTCGAGCGCGGCGGAAAGTGCGTAAAGACATTTGCTTGGCGTCGCATCCTACCGACATTGTGGAGCCAAAGCCAAACTAGGGGCCAAACTCGCTGCCAAAACGGGGCCCAAACTTCGGGGCGGTTCAGCTCGTTCCGCTAAACTTGATGCCGGAAGCAGGCTCGAAGAGATCGACCTGGACGGGTGCACAGTCCATTGATGACCAAGATGATGAGCACAATGACGACCGCGATCGCGTTCTTGCCGGCGCACCCGGCGGGGAGTCGCCGTCGTCGTAGCGCAGGCGCGGTACTTCGCGCGCTTGCATCCGCGTTTGCATTCTGGGCGTCGACGCTGATCAGCCCCGCGTCCGCGGCCGACATCGACTACTACGACGCGACCTATCGCGCCAGCTTCAAGCCCGGCGTCGAGTACGCCCAGGTCGAGCTCAAGCTCGCCGGCGATCTACTGCCCAGCAAGGTGGTATTGCGCACGGATTCGCAGCGCTATCGTCAGTTCCGCTCCGACGATCCGCTGCAGGTCAGAGACAAGGAAGTGGTGTGGCACCCGCGAGGCAAGCAGTCGACATTGCGCTACGAGTTCAAGGTGAACAATCAGCGCTCCTCGGGCAGTTACGACTCGTACATCACCGATAATTGGGCGCTGTTCCGAGGCGACAAGCTGACGCCGCCCACGCGAGTCACCGCCGAAAGCAACCTGCATTCGCGCACCACACTGGAATTCGACCTGCCCCAGGGCTGGTCGGCCGTCACGCCCTATTCCTCTGCCGGCGAGCTGCGCTTTCGCATCGACGATCCGAAACGCCGTTTCGACGAGCCCAACGGCTGGATGCTGGTCGGCAAGATCGGGGTGCGCAGCGAACGCATCCGGCACGTGACCGCGGTGATCGCCGCGCCCGAAGGAGACAAGGCGCGCCGCCAGGATGTGCTGGCCTTCATGAACTGGAACCTGCCCAAGCTGCTGGAAGTGTTTCCCGACTTTCCCAGGCGCGTGCTGATCGTGTCCGCCGGCGATCCGATGTGGCGCGGCGGCCTGTCGGGACCGGGCTCGATCTTCCTGCATTCGGACCGGCCGCTGATCAGCGAGAACCGCACCAGTCCGCTGCTGCACGAGCTGGCGCACGTGGCGCTCGGCATTCGGGGCGACAAGGAAAGCGACTGGATCGTCGAAGGCCTGGCGGAGTTTTATTCCATCCAGACTCTGCGCCGCTCGCGCGGCATCAGCAAGAAGCGTTACGAGCAGGCGATGGAAAATCTGAAGAAGTGGGCGCGCCGCTCGCCTACTCTGTTCGCCAAGAGCTCCTCGGGAGCGACGACCGCGCGCGCCGTGCTCGTGTTTCAGCAAGTGGACGCGGAGATTCGCAGCATCACCGGCAATGCCGCCAGCCTCGACGATGTCGCCCGCAAGCTCGCCGCGAAGCGTGGCGAAATCAGCTTGATCGACCTGCAGGAAATCGCGCAGCAGGTGGCCGGCAAGCCGCTGCAATCGTTGCAGCGGGAGCGGCTCATGAAATCGGACTCATGAAGCCCCATCATGAAGTCTTGGGCTGAACCAGGGCCGTAATCTTCATCGCCGTTTCCAGCGCGCGCAGGCCGTCTTCTCCGGTAACTACCGGCGTGCTGCGCTCACGCACCGCTTTCAGAAACGCTTCGATCTCGGCGCGCAACGCATCGCCCTGATCGAAATTCTCCTCCTCGATGGACACTTGCGCGGGCGACTCCACCGGCGCCGCATCTTTCTTGCGAATGACGGTGAGGATCTTCTGCTGCATGTCCACCGACAGGTAGGCGTCGTCCTGGAAGATGCGGATCTTGCGCTCCTGTTTCAGACTGATGCGGCTCGCCGTCGTGTTGGCCACGCAGCCGCCCTGGAAGCGCAAGCGGGCGTTGACGATGTCGATCTCCCCGGAGAACACGGTGGCGCCGACCGCATCGATGCTCTCGATGGGCGTGCCCACCAGCTCCTGGATCAGGTCGATGTCGTGGATCATCAGGTCCAGCACCACGCTGACATCGGTACCGCGCTGCTTGAATGGCGCCAGACGATGGGATTCAACAAAGCGCGGCGTGCGCAGACGCTCTGCGGCGGCCAGCACGGCGGGATTGAAACGTTCGAGATGGCCCACCTGCAGGATGCGCTTGTTGGCGCGGGCGAGATCCACGAGCTCGCGGGCTTCGGCCACGGTCGTCGCGATCGGTTTTTCGATCAGCACGTCGATGCCCTGTTCGAGCAACTCGCGACCGATTTTGTGATGTAACGGCGTCGGCACCGCCAGGCTCACGGCATCGACGGCCCCGAACAGCTCGCGATAATCATGCACGGCACGCGTGCCCAACTCTGCGGCCACCTTGGCGCAGGCCTCGGCGTTTGCATCCACTACCGCCACCAGCGTCGAACCCTCGACCTGAGCGTACTTCTGCGCGTGAAACCTGCCGAGATAGCCGACACCGATAACAGCGGTGCGCAGCGGAGTCGCCGAGTGGGTTGCGTCTGACATGCGCTCCGAGCCCCCTTAGCTCGTGGAGAAAGGGCGCGATCATAGACGATGGTCGACCGCCGGCGACCATTCATCGTAGTCAGTTGCGGTCGGCGGTCGCAGCCGCCAAGATGCGCGCCACTTTGACCGACCAGCCGACTGCCCAGTTAAGGTCTCATAAGTTCGTCTCATGACCGCATGAACGCAGCCCGCCATTCCCGCCACCTGCCCGAGGAGACGCTCGAGGATGTTTCCGACGAGCCGCCTCGCAGCAATCGCCTGCGTTTCGAGCTGATTTTCGCCAGCCTGTGGCTGGCCTTCGGCTTGTTCGTGCTGCCCGCGCTGATCTTCTGGGTGGGCAGCTCGCTGCTCGAGGCCTACGGCGAGAATGCCGGCCTGAGCACCTTCTATGTCGATTTCTTCGGCGACCTGGCCGATGGCTCCGGCCGGGCCTGGACGCTTGCGCTCGGTCCGCTGCTACTGATTTATGTATTGCGCGCCATCTTCATCGGAGTGAAATCGGCGCCGGCTGCGCAGGCGGATGGGGACGACGAGATTCCGAGCCCTGTGCGCCGTGCGCCCCCGAAGAAAGAGCCTGCCAAGCGCGCTCCGACTCGCCCCGCGCGCGTCGAACCGCGGATGGGCAGTGACTGACTCAAGATCGAATCCACGCGCAGCGAGCGCGCGAAATCTCTCTCGCAGCAGCGTGACGAAGATCACACTTCTGTCGGAAGATTCGCCACAGCGTGAAGTGGTCCGTGTACTCTGACCTCGTTGAATAACACAAAGATTCTGTTGGTTTTTTTTACAGTTTGGGAAGAATTCGCATGTGGCTCGCCCGACTCTTTGGCGGCCGGAAGGCGGAAGCGGATGATGAGCCGGCGCGCTTTGCGCCACCCGCTCGACCTGTCCGGCCCATGAAACGCCCGGCACCGGCAGCATCCGCCAGACGCGGAATTCATGCCGATAAGGTGGCCGACAAGGTCAAAAGTGGCTTCGATCCGTACAACAGCGGTTCATTCGAGCGCAACAACGCCTGGGAACGGGTCATCCGCCGCTAAGCGACGGTTCACCGCCCCGTTCCCACCGCGCGTTGCCGGCGCCGGCTATTCCGGCCAATACAACGCGACGGCGCCAGCCACCGCGCCCCACATGGCCGCCTGCGCCCACCATCTCCACTTCAAGGTCTTGAGCAGCCCCAACAGGCTCGCACCGGAAACCGCCGCCAGCGCCAGGAAGATCGCGCTATTACGCAGCAGCGCCGGGAACTCGCTGCCAAGCGCCGGGTTGCTCCCCTTGAGGACTAGGAAAATGACCACCACACCTAGCAGGCCGAAAGTGATAGCGGCCGCGGAGCCGAAAATGATGGCATTGAGGACCGCGAGGGGGCGCATTAGCAGCTCTCCTGAAAGCGGCCTGGCAAGGTGCCTGGCCGGACGGTTTCTTGCTGAACGACAGGCGCACGGGACCGGCCAGCGGCCCGTACTTGATCGGAGTGCAGCGTCTCTCTAGCCTTGACCATAGAATGCTCAAGTCCTGCGTAGCTTTGGCGTGGCTTTTGGCCTAGCTTTGCGTCAAGTCGAGTTGGGTTCATGTCGAGTTGGGCCCAGGTCCCCCTGATGAGGATGTGAAACAGTGTATCAGTCGCCCTCGCACCCACCCGCCAAGCAGCGGCGCAGTACGTTGATCTTCAGCTTGCCCGCGCTGCTCGTGGTCTGTGCGTTGCTGGCCGGGACGGCGCAGGCGCCAGTCGCCAAGGCGGTCGCGACCGTCAACTCGCAGGACCTCTCCCCGACCGAGCGCCAGCGCCGCGTCAGCAAGCTGGTGAGCAACGTCATCGAGCGCTCGCACTACCGTCAGTCGCCGATCAACGATCCGGTGTCGTCGCTGGTGCTGGACCGCTTCATCGAGCAACTCGACGGCTCGCGCAGCTACTTCCTCGCTTCCGACATCGCCGAGTTCGAACGCTATCGCTATCAACTCGACGACGCCGTGGTCAACGGCCAGCTCGAGCCGGTATTCGCCATTTTCAACCGCTTCCAGGTGCGTAACAAGGAGCGGGTCAACTACGCGCTGGAGCTGCTGAAGACCGAGCCCGACTTCACCGTCGACGAAACATTCGAGTTCGACCGTGCCAAGGCGCCGTGGGCCAAGACGCCCGAGGAGCTGAACGACATCTGGCGCCGGCGCGTGAAGAACGATGCCGTGTCGCTGATGCTCACCGAAAAGACCTGGCCGGAAACGCGCGACATCCTGCAGAAGCGCTATGAGCGCGTGGTCAAGCGCACCGAGCAGGTCACCAGCGACGACATCTTCGAAGTGTTCATGAACTCCTTCGCCCATGTCTTCGATCCGCACTCGAGCTACTTCTCGCCGCGCAACTCCGAGGAGTACCGCATTCAGATGAGCCTGTCCTACGAGGGCATCGGCGCTTCCCTGCAGCTCGTCGACGACTACGTGACCGTGCTCAATGTGCTGCCGGGCGGCCCGGCCGCGATCAACGGCACCCTCGGCGCCAACGATCGCATCATCGCGGTCGGCGAAGGCAAGAGCGGCAAGATGGTCGATGTGGTCGGCTGGCGTTTGGACGACGTCGTGCAGATCATTCGTGGCAAGGTCGGCACCACCGTGCGCCTGAGCATCCTGCCCGCGGGGGCCGCGCCCGGCTCACCGGAAAAGACTCTGGAGCTGGTTCGCAACAAGGTGTCGCTGGACGCCCAGGCCGCGCAAAAGAAGGTGCACACCATCAAGCGTGGCGATCGTGACATGAAGGTCGGCGTGATCAACGTGCCGAGCTTCTATCAGGATTTCGAAGCGAAATCCTCGGGCGCAAAGGACTATCGCAGCACCACGCGCGACGTGCGCAAGCTGATCGACGAGTTGAAGGCCGAGAAAGTCGATGCGCTAGTCATGGACCTGCGCGGCAACGGCGGCGGTCACCTCACCGAGGCGACGGCCCTCTCCGGCTTGTTCATTCCCGACGGTCCGATCGTGCAACTGCGCGAAACGGGTGGACGCGTCGAAGTGCTCGACGATCCCGAACCCAACACGGCGTGGGACGGCCCGATGATCGTGCTGGTCGATCGTTACAGCGCCTCGGCATCCGAGATCTTCGCCGCTGCCATTCAGGACTACGGCCGCGGCATCGTCGTCGGCCAGCAGACCTACGGCAAAGGCTCGGTGCAGAACCTGTATCCCCTGGATCGCTATGCCCTGGGCCCCGACCCGGGCTTCGGTCAACTCACTGTCACCATCGGCAAGTACTATCGTGTTACGGGCGAGAGCACGCAGCATCGCGGCGTGCAGCCCGACATTTCCATGCCGACGGCGATCAGCCCCGAGGAAGTTGGCGAGAGCACTCGCGAGAGCGCCCTGCCCTGGGATCGCATCCGTCCGGCGGACTTCAATAAGGAAGGTCAGCTGGCGCAGACCATCGCGGCACTCGAGCAAGCGCACGAGCAGCGCGTCGCCGTCGATCCGAACTTCCGCTCGCTGCTGGCCGATCTCGAATCCTTCGAGAAGGTGCGCACGCAGAAGCAACTGTCCTTGAACCTTCAGGCGCGCATCGCCGAACGCGAGCGACTGGAGCAAGAGCGCCTGGCTCGCGAGAACGAGCGGCGCAAGTTGCGCGGCCAACCGCCGGTGGCCAAGCTCACCGACCTGACAGGCCAGGAGCCGCCAGACGCGGTGTTGGACGAGACGGTGCAGATCGCCGCGGACTTGAGCGGCATGAGCCATCTGTATCTGTCGCGCCTGAAGGCCAATAGCGACCGTCCCGCGACGCCCTGAGCAGCGGATAGCGGTTGGCGGTTAGTGGTTGGTCGGAGGAGCCCCGATTCTTACTTCCTTGCTAACCACTAACCGCCAACCGCTGATCACTGTAGTAGGGCTTGATACAAGTCCCAGTAATCGTCCACCAGCACATTCACGCCGCTCTTGTTGCCGGTCTCCAGCCCGGAGACCGGCGCTGAGGGCAGCGGCAAGGTGCCGATCGAATCGGTCAGCGGAATGGTGTCCGCGTCGCTGCGATAAGTCGCCACCGCGCGTAACGCATCGGTCCGCTCCTTGAGGCCGGCCAGATCGTCTTGCTCGTTCTTGACCTCCGCCAGCGCTTCTCGCAGCAACAACATAAGCCGCGAGCATTCGTCGCGACTGCCGTATTTCATGTCGAACACGCGCTTGGTCATTGTTTCTTTCGCCAGCACCGCGAGCCCGCCGCTGGACAGCTGCACGACCAGTTGCTGCGCATAGGCGATAACGGCGGTATTGACGATGCGGCGACCGTCGATGGAAATTCCCGTGAACGGCGGCGCTTGCTTCTGTTCCAGCGCCGCGCGATCGTCACTGAGGTCGGTCACTTCGGTGACGGCGAGATCCCATTGTTCACGGTCGGAAGCGATTTCTTCCGCGAGCCGGCGCCGGCGCGAGTAGTTCCAGAAGCCGCGCATCGCGGCCAGCTCGCTTTCCTGTAACTTCAGCTGCGCCTCCAACGTGTCGGCGTGCGCTCGAACCGTCGCGATACGCTGATCGAAATCGGCAAGCTGTTGTCGACGCGTGCGATCGAACTCGAGCTGCAGACGGCGCTGCTCGCGATCGGCCTGCTGCTGTTGCAACTGCTGCGCGAAGCGTGCGACTTTCGCCGACGTCGCGCGCCACAACGAACGCAACTGGAAATACACCAGCGCATGCGCGCCGGTCTCCGGATTGCCGAGAAACTCCTCCAGCTGCAGCAGTTGCTCGTTGTGACGAAGCAAGGTGGCTTCGTGATTGCGCAGTTGCTCGAACAGCTTGTGACGCTCGTCCTGCAGCCGCGACAGCTCCTTCTTGAGCTCGGCGCGATTCCAATACAGCTGCAACAGCCGTTCATCGTCGGCGGGCTGCCGCGCGCCGGGCGCGAGGAACTGGCGGAGGTTGCTCAGCCGATCGGAGAATTCCATGCCGCGAGCCCTGGACGGGCAACCTGATCAGGCAGTGGCGAGGGCCGGGAAATGATGGCCGCGCTCGACGCAATAATCGAGCCACTTGTTGAGCATGACGTTGCGCAGCCAGCGATCGCCCAGATCGCGCGCCAGATGCGAACGCAGTGACTCCAGCAACGCGTGCCGATGCCAGCGGGCACAAGCCTGCACTTCCGCCAGGCGTGCATCGCGATAGACACGGATCAGCAGATCCGGATCGGCCAGCGAGCCGGCCTCGTCATCGAACACGTAAGTGAGGCGCAGCGTGGTGGTGTAGCGGCTGCGCTCTTCGATGGCCAGGTGCAACGGACAATCGCCTTCGACCACGGAAATCTGCGTGGCCGCGGCCGCTTCGAGATCCGGCACCAGCCAGGCGAGGCGAATGTAATTGCTCTCGTACAGAGACATCAGACTGACGAAGCTGCCCGGACGGGCACGCCAGCTGACCGGGCAATTCACATCGCTTGCTGTAACGGCTATCGACATGAGCCGAATATAGCACAGCAATTTCGCGCTCCTGCCAGTAGTGTGTGACTTGCGTCACGGCCCGTTTGCAGGCAGGCCGCGCGCCTGCACGACGCGTGCCTGGCATGCGCGAAACCCTGAAAAAAGCGGTGGAACTCTAAGGGCGTAGCCGACGCTCCACGCCGGTCCGGTCGAGAATCCGGCTGGCGATCTCTTCGATGGAACATTCCGTGGTGTCGATGTACGGAATATCGTAGCGACGGAACAGGGCCTCGGCGGTGCGCACCTCGAAATCGACTTGCGAGGGCGAGGAATACTTGCTATTGGGCCGGCGCTCGTTGCGGATCTGTTGCAAACGTTCCGGCGCGATGGTGAGCCCGTACAGCTTGCGTTGGTGCTTGATCAGCGCCGCCGGCAGCCGGCCGGTCTCGAGGTCTTCGTCAGCAAGTGGATAATTGGCGGCGAACACGCCGTATTGCAAGGCCAGGTACAGGCAGGTGGGCGTCTTGCCGGTGCGCGACACGCCGACCAGGATCAGGTCGGCGCGTTCGTAGTCCCGGGTGACAGCGCCGTCATCGTTGGCCAACGCGAAGTTGGTGGCGTTGATGCGCGTGGTGTAGGCACCGATGTCCGACATGCCATGCGCCTTGCCCTGGGCACGCGAAGACTTGAGCTGCAGCTCCATCTCCAGCGGCCCGAGGAAGGCGTCGAAGAAATCCAGGAACAGGCCGTTGGCGCGCTTGATGATCTCGCGCATGTCCTCCTGCACCAAAGTACTGAAAATCACGGGCCGGACGCCCTCGGCCTCGGCGGTCGCGTTGATGCGCCGGACGGCCTCCTCCGCCTTGTCAACAGTGGAGATAAATGGCAGAGTCACTTGCCGAAAAGCCTGCCCATCGAACTGCGTCAGCAGACTGTGTCCCATGGTCTCGGCGGTCACGCCGGTCTGGTCCGACACGAAAAAAACCGTTCGTCTTTCCATTCTTCTGTCGCCAACACTCACGCGGCATGGCGCGTTGAGGTTAAAATCTTCGGGCTAACTCGCTTCCGCTTCAGTGTTTCATTGTACGGCCCGCGGCACAAGCGCGGGTTCCATGAGGAAAGGCCTTGACCGCTTACACAGTACCCTTCGAAAAGCTTGGGCGCCATGACGTCGACACCGTCGGCGGCAAGAATTCCTCGCTCGGCGAGATGATCAGCCATCTGGCCAAGCTGGGCGTGAGTGTGCCCACCGGCTACGCCACCACCGCGCAGGCCTATCGCGACTTCCTCAAGCACGAAGGCCTCGCCGACCGCATCTCCAAGGAACTGGCCGCGCTCGACGTCGACGATGTCGAGAAGCTGGCCGAAGTCGGCGCGAAGATCCGTCAGTGGATTCTGTCAACGCCGTTCCCGCCGCAGCTGGAGCAGGAGATCCTCGCCGGTTACGAACGCATGGGCGGCGGACGCGATGTCGCGGTTGCGGTGCGTTCATCGGCCACCGCCGAAGACCTCCCGGACGCGTCGTTCGCCGGTCAACAGGAAACATTCCTCAACGTGAGCGGCAAGGAAGCGCTGCTGAAGTGCGTGCACGAAGTGTTCGCGTCGCTGTTCAACGACCGCGCCATCGCCTATCGCGTCCATCAAGGCTTCAAGCACGACGTGGTCGCGCTGTCCGCCGGCATTCAGTACATGTGCCGTTCCGATATCGGCGCCAGCGGCGTGATGTTCACGCTCGACACCGACTCGGGCTTCCGCAATGTCGTGTTCATCACTGCCTCGTATGGCCTGGGCGAAACCGTCGTGCAGGGCGCGGTGAACCCGGATGAATTCTATGTCTACAAGCCGACGCTGAAATCCGGCCATGCGCCCATCCTGCGTCGCACGCTCGGCGCCAAGGCCATCAAGATGGTCTACGGCGAGCCCGGCAGCGGCGAGCGCGTCAAGACCGTGGATGTGCCTGTCGAGGAGCGCAACCGGTTCTGCATCGACGACGCCGACATTCTGGAGCTGGCCAGGCAGGCGCTGATCATCGAGGAGCACTACGGCTGTCCGATGGACATCGAGTGGGGCAAGGATGGCGAGACCGGCAAGCTCTATATCCTGCAGGCACGGCCGGAAACCGTGCAGAGCCGCGTCGGCCGCACGGTGCAGCGCTACTCGCTGAAGAAGAAATCCAAGGTGCTCTCCAGCGGCCGCTCCATCGGTCAGCGCATTGGCGCGGGTCCGGCCCGCATCATTCGCGACGTGAAGGAGATGACGCGCGTGCAGAGTGGCGATGTGCTGGTCGCCGACATGACCGATCCCGATTGGGAGCCGGTAATGAAGCGCGCCTCGGCCATCGTCACCAATCGCGGCGGACGCACGTGTCACGCTGCCATCATCGCGCGTGAGCTCGGCATTCCCGCGGTCGTAGGCTGCGGTAACGCCACCGAATCCATCAAGGAAGGCACCGAAGTCACGGTGTCCTGCGCCGAAGGCGACACCGGCTACGTGTACGAAGGCGCCCTGCCGTTCGAACAGAAAGTCATCGAGCTCGATTCGCTGCCGGCCATCAAGACCAAGATCATGATGAATGTCGGCAATCCGGACCGCGCCTTCGACTTCGCCGGCATTCCGAACAAGGGCGTGGGACTTGCCCGCCTGGAGTTCATCATCAATCGCATGATCGGCGTGCATCCGCGCGCGCTGCTCGAATTCGATCAGCTGCCGAAGGACCTGCAGCAGACCATTCGCCGCCAGATGAATGGCTACAAGGATCCGGTCAGCTTCTATATCGAGAAGCTGTGCGAAGGCATCGGCACCATCGCCGCGGCGTTCGCGCCCGAGCCGGTGATCGTGCGCATGTCCGACTTCAAATCGAACGAGTACGCCAACCTGATCGGCGGCCGTCAGTACGAGCCGCATGAAGAGAACCCGATGATCGGCTTCCGGGGCGCGGCGCGTTACGTGGACGAAACGTTCCGTCCGTGCTTCGAGCTCGAGTGCCGCGCGTTGAAGCGCGTGCGCGAAGAGATGGGCTTGACCAACGTGCAGGTGATGGTGCCCTTCGTACGTACGGTGAAGGAAGCCGAGCAAGTCACGCAGTTGCTGGCCGAGAACGGCTTGAAGCGCGGCGAGAACGGCCTGAAGGTCATCATGATGTGCGAGCTGCCGACCAACGCGCTGCTCGCCGACAAGTACCTGCAGTTCTTCGACGGCATGTCCATCGGCTCCAACGACATGACGCAGCTGACGCTGGGCCTGGATCGCGATTCGGCCATCATCGCCAAGCTGTTCGACGAGCGTGACGAGGCGGTCAAGGCACTGCTGAAGCTGGCCATCGACGCGTGCCGCAGGAATGGCAAGTACGTGGGCATTTGCGGCCAGGGGCCGTCCGATCATCCGGACCTGGCGCGCTGGCTGGTCGAGCAAGGCATCGAGAGCATCTCGCTCAATCCGGACACTGTGGTCGAAACCTGGCTGTTCCTGGCCGGTGGAGCCGCCGCGGCCAAGTAGCGGTTGGCGGTTAGCGGTTGGTTCGGAAAAGACCATACCGCTAGTCGCCGGCTCTTACCCTTCTGACTAACCACTAACCACTAACCGCCAACCGCTTCTGGATCAGACGCGCAGGAGATTCGTCCTGTAGTGCTGCAGCTCGCGGATCGAGTCCCTGATGTCGTCCAGCGCCAGGTGCGTGGAGCTCTTCTGAAAGCTGCTGTACACCTCCGGCGCCCACCGGCGCGCCAGCTCCTTGAGCGTGCTCACATCCAGGTTGCGGTAGTGGAAATACCGCTCCAGGTCCGGCATCTCGCGTGCCATGAAACGGCGGTCCTGGCAGATGCTGTTGCCGCACATCGGTGACACACCCGGCTCGATCCAACGGCTCAGGAATTCGATGGTCTGCCGCTCCGCCTCCTGCACAGTGATCGTGCTGGCGCGCACGCGGGCCGCGAGGCCGGAGGCGCCGTGCTGACGGCGATTCCAGTCATCCATGGCGTTCAGGATCTCGTCCGACTGGTGGATGGCCAGCACCGGGCCCTCGGCCAGGGTGTTCAGGTGCTTATCGGTAACCACCGTGGCGATTTCGATGATGTGGTCGGTGTCGGGCTTCAAGCCCGTCATTTCCAGATCGATCCAGATGAGTCGGGTGGGGTCGCGGTCGGTCACGATAAGCTCTGCGTCAGGAGTTTCGATAGGCCATCATAACAGCTAGCCTATAAAGCGCCGCCCCGGGTGCAAGGATGTACCCCGCCGCCGCAGGTGGCGAGCGAGCGGCAAGAGTCGCGCCTTTGTCGCTCGCACGAGGGCCGTGGCACGATGCCCGATCCCAAGCTCTAAAGTGAATGGTTGAATGCACTGGTTTACCGCATTGTTTGTATTGCTGCTGCTGGCCTCCACCGCCATGCGCAGCTGGCTCAATCGGCGCCAGGTAGCGGCGGTGCTCCGGCACCGCGCGCAGGTGCCCGAGGCCTTTGCACAGCAGATCGACCTGGCCGCTCACCAGAAGGCGGCCGACTATACCGTCGCGGGCGCCGCGCTGAATCGCTGGGATGTGCTGCTGGATGCCGTGATCGCGCTGGTGTTGACGCTGGGCGGCGGCATCGACGCGATCGATCGTGCGTGGCAGGCAGCGGGCCTATCGCCCGCGTGGCACGGCACGGCGGTGGTACTGTCGACTTTCTTGATAGTTGGCGCCGTCGGGCTGCCCCTGTCGTTGTGGCGGACTTTTGGGATCGAGGCGCGCTTCGGCTTCAATCGCACCACGCCCGCGTTGTATACCGCCGATCTGCTCAAGAGCCTGGTGCTCAGCCTGCTGCTCGGCGGTCCGCTGATTTTCGTGATCCTGTACCTGATGCAGCAGGCGGGCGATCTGTGGTGGCTGTACGCCTGGCTGGTGTGGGTCGCATTCACAGTGTTCATCACTTGGGCGTGGCCGACGCTGTTCGCGCCGATGTTCAACAAGTTCACCCCGCTCGCCGATGAAGCGCTGAAGCAGCGCACCGAAGCGTTGTTGCAGCGCTGTGGCTTCGCCTCCAAAGGCGTGTTCGTCATGGACGGCTCGCGTCGTTCGGTGCATGGCAATGCCTACTTCACCGGCGTCGGCCGAAACAAGCGCATTGTCTTTTTCGATACGTTGATCGAGCGGCTGCAGATACCCGAGGTCGAAGCCGTGCTGGCGCACGAGCTGGGCCACTTCCGGCTGCATCACGTGCGTTCGCGATTGATCCTCTCGCTCGGCATGGGCCTGCTCGGACTGGCGTTGCTGGGCGCGTTGGCGAGGTGGCCGGAGTTCTACACATCGCTCGGCGTGAGCACGCCCTCGGCCCACGCAGCTTTGCTGCTTTTCATGTTCGTGCTGCCCTCCTTCACCTATTTCCTGACACCGCTGGGTTCCTGGTGGTCGCGCAAGCACGAATTCGAAGCCGACGAATTCGCCGCGCAACACGCCGATGCGCGCCAACTCGCCGATGCGCTGGTCAAGCTCTATCGCGACAACGCGACCACGCTGACGCCCGACCATCTGCACTCGGCCTTCTACGATTCGCACCCGCCCGCGCTGGTGCGCATCGCGCGCCTGCAATCCCTGGCTACGCAGCGGTCATGAGCGAAGCGGCCGAGACGCCGGCCCGCGTCATCGAGTCTTTCGGCCGGCGCGTCATCGTCGAAAGCCAGGCCGGCGTGCGCATGCCCGCCGAGTTGTTTGGCAAGCGCTTGAACTGCGTGTGCGGCGACGAGGTGATGATTCGCGGCCCGCAAGGCAGCGGCGACGTAGCGAAGGTCGTCCGCGTTTTGCCGCGCCGATCGTTGTTTGCTCGCACCGATAGCCGCGGTCGCACCGAGCCTCTGGCGGCGAACCTGTCGTTGCTCGTCGTGATCATCGCGCCCGAGCCCGAGCCGGACCTGTTCATCGCCGATCGCTACCTGGCGGGCGCGGCGCTCGCCAACATTGCTGGCGCACTGATCGTCAACAAATCGGAACTGGCCGGCGCGCAGGAACCCGAGTTCCAAGCGCGTGTGAACGACTACGAGCGCGCTGGCTATCGCGTGCTACGAATCTCGGCAAAGCATGATGAGCAATCGGTTGCTCCGGTGCGCGCGCTGCTCGCTGGTGCGAGCGCCATGCTGGTAGGTCAGTCCGGCGTCGGCAAGTCCACGCTCACCAATCGTCTGGCTCCCGAATCCGAGCGCGCGACTCGATCCTTGTCGGACGCAACAGGCGAAGGCCGTCACACCACCGTATCGACCGCTTTGTTTCGTCTGGCCAGCGGCGGTGAGTTGATCGACTCGCCCGGCGTGCGCGACTACGCTCCTCCGCCGGTGGAAGATGCGATGGTCCAGGTAGGCTGGCCGGAAATTCTCGCTCTGGCGCCGGAATGCCGTTTCAACAATTGCCTGCACATTCGCGAGCCCGGTTGCGCCGTGACCGCTGCGGTCGCCGAGAAGAGCCTCTCGCCGCGCCGTTATGAAAGTTATAAACGGCTACTCAACATCATGCGTGGCCTGGCGCCGGAATACGAGCGACGGCGCTGAGTCGAACCATCGGCTCACCAAGGGCAGCCATCGTCGCCCCTTGGCGGCTCTCAAGGCGTAGAGAGGGCTGGCTGAGCGCGACGACGCTGCCACAGCTGCCACACCCCGTAGGTCAGCACCGGCACGACGTAGACCGCGATCAACACATAGGCAAGGCCGCGGTAGCCACGAGCGATCAAGGTGACCAGGCCGAAGCGATCGGCCAGCAACATCGCGACGATCAGCAGAATGCCGGCAGCGACGAAGCGCGCGCGCACGGAAAGATCGCCGCCGAATCGAGCCTGCCACGCCTGCGCGATGCGTTGATTCACCGCGTGGACGCTGCCAGTACCGCTTTCCAGCAGCGCGGCGAAGATCATGAGCTGGAATACGCCGTGGAACAGCGGCACTTCCAACTGCTTCAGCATGAAATCCGACGGCAGCGCCTGCGCTTCGATCTCGGGGTAGTAGGCCACCATGCAAATGAAAAACAGGAATGCCGGAATCATGGCCAGCGGCCCCGACAACGCGCCCGCAATGATCGCGTCACGGTTGCTGGTGAGATGCCGCAGCACCGGCAGAATCACCACCGCGCCAACGATGTTGTAGCCCGCATAGGTCACGCCGGCGAGCAACCAACCGTCGGTGGGCACATCCAGCACAAAGTTGGCCGAGATGCGATCGCCGAAGGCGTTGAGCGACAGGATCACGAACAACGCATAGACGCCGTACAGAAAGAACGACACCCACTTGAACAGCTGCTCGACGGAGGTGTTGCCGAACGCCACGAACGCCGCGATACCGATCATCAGGCACAACGTGCCCGCCAGTTCCGGCCAGCCGAGCACGGAGGCGCCAATCGCGCCCGCCGCGGCTCCGAACACTGCGAGAATCAGCACGATGAACAAACAGTACGCGATCTCGAAGACGAGCCAGCCGCGCCCCAGCAAATGCCGGAAGAAGGTCCGATAGTCCTCACTGTAGGTTGCTCGCGCGAACAGGAATGTGGCCACGCAGACCACACTCCAGATCACCGCCGCGAAGGACATTGCCAGTAAGCCGCCGTGAGGGCCGGTCGGCAGGAAGAATTCGACCAGCTCGCGCCCGGTCGCGTAACCGCCGCCGATGACGACGGCTTTGAACGCGAAGCCCGGCAGCAGGAAGCGCTGAAACCAGGTGGGAGCCGACATGCGGGCTAGCGCTCGCCGCTCAGGCAGTGATCGATCAGGCGCTCGAACTCGGCACCGCCGCGAATGGGATCGGCGACCGGCACACCCAGACGCTTGCTCTCGGCCGCGAACAGCTGGCGAGCTGCATCTTCCGGCATCTTGGAGGTGTTGAGGCTGACGCCGCCGCAACGAATGTTCGGATTGGTGCGCCGGCCGAGCCGCAGGTTCAAGTCGATGGTCTCCTCGATGCTGGGCAGCGGGTAGCCATCCAAACCGAGCACGTGCGTGCGGCCCGGCTCGTGACAGACCACGATCACGTCGGGCTGGCTGCCATGTAACAAGCCGAGCGAGACGGCCGCATAAGCGGGATGAAACAACGAGCCCTGCCCTTCGATCACGTCCCAATGACCCGGCGCCGCATCCGGCGACAACACTTCCGCCGCGCCGGCCTCGAAGTCAGAGATCACTGCATCCATGGGCATGCCGCTGCCGGCAATCATGATACCCGTCTGGCCGGTGGCACGAAAATCGGCATCGACCCCGCGTTGCTTGAACGCGCGTGCGATGGACAGCGCGGTGTATTTCTTGCCCAAGGCACAATCGGTTCCCACCGCCAGCAGCCGCTTGCCGCTGCGCTTGCGGCCCGTGGCGGTCGGAATGCCTGCCAGCGGCGTGCGGACGTCGATGAGACGACGCTGATGATGCTTGGCCGCTTCAACCAACTCCGGCGTGTCCGCCAGACGCGTGTGCATACCCGCCACCAGATCGAGTCCCGCCGCCAGCGCATCCAGCAGCGAAGGCATCCAGCTGTCGAGGATACGTCCACCGATGTTCGCTACGCCGATGATCATGGAGCGGGCACCTCGCGCCCGCGCTTCCGCCGGCGAGAGTTTGGGCAGCCCGAGTGAGATAGCGTCCGCTGAGCAGGCCAGCTCGCCGATGCACAGCTCCGGCGCCCAGTCCCGGAGACCGAACGCGGTCTTGGCGTAGCCCGCGTCGACCGTATCGCCGAGGAACAGCAGATACGGTTGCGGCAGATCCAGTCTGATGGAGAGATTTGCTGAGCTCACGATTTGGTACTTGAATCGCCGTTGCGGACTAGTGGACGTCGCCCCAGATACTGCTCGCGCAGTACACGCTGCCGCCTCGATAGACGACACTGGGGGTTCGGTCCTGTGCCAGAAAAACAGGCCCGTCGAGATCCACGTAATCGCACAGCTGCGCGATCACGAAGGCGGGCGCCATGGCCAGGCTGCTGCCCACCATGTTGCCCACCATGACGTGCAGTCCGAGACGCCGCGCCTCGTTCACCATGGCCAATGCTTCGGTGAGCCCGCCACACTTATCGAGTTTGATATTCACCACCTGGAAGCGGCCGACCAGGCCGGCCACGTCGGCCACGCCTTGCACGCTCTCGTCCGCCGCGAGGGGAATGGGGCTGTCGAAACCTTCGAGCTCCGCCTCACGGCCGCGCGGCAGCGGCTGCTCCACCAGTTTGACGCCGGCCTCGATAAACGTCGGCATGACCTCATTGAGCGTCTGCAAGTTGTAACCCTGATTGGCGTCGACGCCGATCCATGCGTCAGGCCGCAATTTGCGCACGGCGCGCACGCGTTCTTTATCCATCTCGACATCCCCGTCGAGCTTGAGCTTGAGCGCGACAGCATGAGGCAAAGCCTCCGCGGCGCGCACCACTGCCGGTGGCCCATCGGCGCTCAAAGTGAATGTGGTGATGCGTGGCACGACATGCTCCACGCCTGACAGTTCCCACACCGGCTTGCCGACATGCTTCGCTTCCAGATCCCACAGCGCGCAATCCAGCGCGTTGCGTGCGCCACCCAACGGCAGCAACTGTGTCAGCTGTTGGCGATCCACGCCGCTTTCGATGGTGGAGCGATGCGCCTCGAGCGTATCGACGATCTGCTCAGGCGTGTCGTTCAAGTAATAAACACCCGCCGCCTCGCCGCGGCCGCACGCCTGCTCGCTCTTCAGAGTCACCACAGCCACCGGCACTTCAGTGAAAGTGTAACCGGAGATGCGGAATGGCGAGCGCAGGCGCAGGCATTCCACTTCGACCTGCATTTTTACGGGAATCGCGGTGCTCATAGCGTTTTCAATCTGTCACTCTCGATCTTGCGGTGGCGAGGGACGAGGATCAGTAATTCACGTCGAAGGCGATCAGATGGAACGTGAACGCCACCCACAGCAGCACCAGCAGGGACAAGGCGAGCACGACCGCCCACAGCTTCGCGTACCAGCTTCGGTTGCTACGCAAGACCACCGCCGCGTTCCACAAGCCGAGCGCCGCGCCACCGACGAAGACGATGGGTGACGACAATTGCAGCAGCCACAACCAGGGATCCATGCTCGGGCTGAGCAGGTTGAGATTGCTGATCATCATGCCGGTCGTGGTGGCCCAGGCGATGAACAACACGACCGCGGCAGTGGCCGCGATACGAATCCAGCGATGCGCCCTGGCATCGTCGCCTGCCAGTCGATAAGGCACGCCATAGTGTCTGCGCACGAGCGCGGAGACTGGCCACGCGAGACTGGTCAGCAGCAGCGAGATCAATCCAACAACGAGCGCCGGCAGCAGCCAGCCCGGTGACCGCGATGCGGGCGTCCGCTCGAACATCATGAAGGGCGACAGGCCGTCCCAGCTGAAACGAGTGACCTGACCATCCTTTGCCTCGGCCGCCAGCAGCGCCTCGCCATCCACGTCGCGCCACACGAAGGGCTCGATCTCGCGCCACTTGATCGGCGCGCCGGCAAGGTTGCGGGCCATCGACACAGTGATGGTGTTATCCGGGTTGGCAATCACTTTGACCGGACCGACCAGACCGAGCAGACGGAAGAAGCTCGAATCGGCGCGACGCGAGTTCTCGTAGATACCGGCGATCATGCGCGCATGCTCCGCTGCGGTCTGCTCATCGACTTTGCCGTCGAGCGTCTGGCCCGGCAGATATCGCTCGGCGAACTGATCGAACAAGGCGCTGCGAATGTTGTGCGAAGCAGGACCGACACCGGAGCTGTTCAGGCTGACGAACATGCCCACGCCATCGTCAATAAACAAATGCAGGTCGCTATGGAACCAGATGGTGTCGCCACCGTGACCCACCGCGCGGCGACCGTTGTAGTTCTGCTCGTAGAAGCCGAGCACCATTCGATGCACTCGCGGCAGGATCGTCAGCGCGGTCGTATGCATCTGCTCAGCCGTGCTTTCCTGCAGAATGCGCGCGGACCCGAAAGCGCCCTTCTGCAGGTGCGCGATCATGAACTTCGCCATGTCGGCACCGGTCGCGGACAAACTGCCCGCGGGCGCGACGCCGACGATCTCGAACGGCTTCGGCTCGCCGGAGGCCACTTCATAGCCGTTGGACATGAGCGGCTTCAATCGATCGGGCAGCGGCTGACGGAAGGAGGAATGCTCCATGCCGAGTGGCCCGAAGATGTGCTGGTCGATGTAATCGTCGAACGGCATGCCAGACACGCGCTCGACGATGTAGCCCGCCAGGGCCGTTGCGTAGTTCGAATATGCAGGCGTGGTGCCCGGCGGGAAGATGCGAGTCGGGACCCACTCCTTCATGCGTTCGGCGAGCACCGGGGTGGGCTCGCCCTCCTTGCCTATCAAACCCTTGAGCTGCTCTTCGAAGCCAGCGGTGTGGGTCATGATGTTGCGCAAGGTGATGGGCTGACCGTCGCGCGGCGGGATCTCGAAATCGAGGTACTGATTGACGTCGGCGTCCAGGTCGAGCTTGCCCCGCTCCACCTGCTGCATCACCGCTGTCCAGGTGAACAGCTTGGACACCGAACCGGGACGGAACAAAGTGCGCTCCGGATCGACCGGCTTGCGTTCGGCCACGTCCGAATAGCCGTAGCCCTTTTGCAGCAAGACCTCGCCGTCCTTCACCACCACGACCACCGCGCCGGCGATGCCGCCGGTTTGCAGCGCGTAGGGCAAGTAGCCGTCGAGCCACGCTTCGACGTCCTGTCTCGTCAGCGGTGTTGTTCCGGGAGCCGTTTCCGCGGCTGGAACACTCGCGTCCGCCGTGGGTGTGGGCGGCGGCAACTGCGCCCCCTCCTGTGCCCAAGCGCCGCCCGCCAGGCCGAGCAGACCGAGGACACCCACCAACGTCGTCACCCCCATCAACGTCGTCCCGCGTGCGCGCATTTCATCCCTCACTCTTGTTCGAGTTGCCGTTTGCGAGTGGCCCCGGCGTTTTCTCGTATTTGGAATAATAGTCCTGAATGGAGAATCGTCAACCTGATTTGGTAAGAGACTGACGCCGAGGCCCTGGCTGAGCCTGAACCGGCATCCGTTAGAATGAGCCGCGATGAAAACCACCAAGCCAGCCGCGAAAGCCGAGACCGAGCAGCGAACCGACCGTCACGCCGACCGCCCCACTCTGGGCCGGGTGCTGCGGGCCTTGCGGACCCGCAATGATTGGACGCTGAAGGAAATGAGCGACCGCACCGGGATCCCGCTGTCGACCCTGGCCAAGGTCGAGCACGACCGGCTCACCCTGACCTATGACAAGCTGCTGCAATTGAGCGAGCGCTTGAAGATCCGGATGTCGGACCTGTTCGCCGAGCCCTCCGAGCCGACGGCGCAACCGGTCACCGCCCGCCGCAGCATCGGACGCATGGACCGGGCGATCCGCGTCAAGACCTCCAACTACGACTACTACTATTTGTGCGCCGAGCTGCGCCGTAAAAGGATGATTCCCATCCTCACGCACATCCGCGCCAAGAGCATCGAGGAATTCGGCGATCTCGTGCATCACTCGGGCGAGGAATATATCTACGTGCTCTCGGGCAGGATCGAGGTACACACCGAGTTCTACGATCCCATCGTGCTGGAAGCCGGGGAATCGCTGTACATCGATTCGAACATGGGCCACGCCTATGTGGCCGGCGAAGGTTGTGATGAAGCGATCGCGCTCGGCGTGTGCTCGAGCGCCGAGGAAGACCTGATGGAATCGCTGCTGGAATTGCACGGCGACGACCATGTGCGTCTGTCGCGTCCCACGGAGCCGGAAGGTACGCCGCAGTCCGACAAAACGAAACCGCGCCGGAAAAAAAGCGTGGCCTAGGGCCGACGCGCGATCAACGCCGCGTGGCTAGACGACGCGCAATCAACTCAACGTGCGGCGTCCTGCCAACGCGTGAGCAAGCGTGCCCCCATCGACGTATTCGAGCTCGCCGCCGATAGGAACGCCGTGCGCAATGCGGCTCGATTTCACGTTGTGACGAGCCGCGATCTCCGCAATCACGTGCGCGGTGGCATCGCCTTCCACCGTGGTGCTGGTGGCGAGAATGGCCTCGCTCACAGTGCCGTCAGCGAGCAATGTTTCCAATTGCGCAAAGCCCAGCTCATCCGGGCCGATGCCATCGAGCGGCGAGAGATGCCCCATCAATACGAAGTACGTGCCGCGATAGCTGCCGGATTGCTCGATCGCAGCCACATCGGCTGGCGATTCCACGACGCACAGCATCGCGCGATCACGGGCGGGCGAAGCACAGATGGGACACAGATCGGCATCGGCAAACATGCGGCAACGCTGGCAGCGGCCAACCCCCACGACCGCCTTCTGCAACGCGTCGGCCAGCAGGCCGGCGGCATTGCGGTCCTTCTCCAGCAAATGAAACGCCATGCGCTGCGCCGACTTGGGCCCGACTCCGGGCAGGCAGCGCAGCGCTTCGATCAACCGAATCAGGGAAGGCGGATAGATCATGGCGGCGGTTGGCGGTTGGCGGTTGGCGGCTGGTCCGGAGAGCATGCCCTTCGGGCACCGTTCTTCTCGAACCGCAAGCCGCCAGCCGCCAACCGCTGGTTCGTCAGAACGGCAGCTTGAATCCCGGCGGCAGGTTCATACCCCCCACCAGGCTGGCCATGCGCTCCTGGGTGGTGCGTTCGACCTTCTGCACGGCGTCGTTGACGGCCGCGGCAATCAGGTCTTCCAGCATGTCCTTGTCGTCGCTGCTCACGATCGAAGGATCGAGCGTCACGCGGCGCACTTCGTGCTTGCCGGTCATCACCACCTTGGCCATGCCGCCGCCGGCCTCGCCGGTCACTTCGAGCTGGGCGAGCTCGGCCTGGGCGCGCTGCATGTTGGCCTGCATCTGCTGCGCCTGTTTCATCAGGTTGCCGATATTGCCTTTCATAGCTACTCCGTCTCTCTGCTCGGCCGCCGGGCGACCGGAATGACTGTCAGTTGTCGATCGGCCGGATCGACTCCGGCGTCACGGTCGCGCCAAACATTTCTTTCATGGCGCGGATGTTGGGATCGTTTTCGATGGCGGCTCGCGCATTCTGCAGACGGTCGTCCGCGGCGGCCTTGAGCTGGCGAGCCGGCGTATTCAACGCCTCGGGCTCGCCTTCGATGAATTCCAGCACCACGGCCTCGCCGTAGTACGTGCTCAGCGCCTGCTTGAGCTTTTCTTCCATCATGGCCGTGCGGTAGTGCGCGCCTTCGGGATCGAGCGACAGACGCACTTTGTTTCCTTGCCGACCCAGGAAGGCGCAGTTCACTGCGAGCTGACGCGTGATGCCACCGAGGTTCATCTGCGCGACCATCGCAGTCCAATCGCCATCTGTACCGGCAGCCGCCGGCGCGGGTGCCGCGACGTTAATGGTGGCAGGTGCAACGCTGGCCGGAGGCGGCTGTACTGGCGCCGCTGCGGCCGCACGCACCGACGCTGGCACGCGGCCCGCCGGAGCACTGGCCGGACGAGCTGCCGGGGCAGGCGCCGATCCACCGCCAGCCGTTGCTACAGCGTCCTGCACGCTGAACGCCAACATGCGCAACAGCACCATTTCGAATCCACCACGCGCGTCCGGCGCCAGCTCCAGATCGCGCCGGCCGATGATGGCGATCTGATAGAACAGCTGTGCATCTTCGGGAGTAATGGCGGCGGCGAGCTTCTTGTAAGCCTCGACGTCTTCCGATTCGTCGATCTGCAGATCAGGCACGGCCTGCAGCAACGCAAGCTTCTGCAACAGCGCGGCGAGCTCGGCGAGCACTTCGCGATAGTCCGGCGCGTGCTCGTCCAGTTCATTGACGCATTCGATCACCTTGCGCGCATCGCGGGCAATCAGCGCCTCGACGATGCCGAACACCTGCGCCCGATCCAACGTGCCGAGCATGGTGCGAGTATCTTCGGCCGTGAGCTTGCCGCCACCGAACGCGATCACTTGATCGAGCAGACTCAACGCATCGCGCATGCTGCCTTCCGCGGCACGCGCGACCAGGCGCAGCGCTTCGGGCTCGAACTGCATGCTCTCCTGTTCGCAGATGAACTGCAGCCGCTTGAGAATCATCGCTGGCGGGAAGCGCTTCAGATTGAACTGCAGGCAGCGCGACAGCACCGTCACCGGCAACTTCTGCGGATCGGTGGTCGCGAGCAGGAACTTGACGTGCGGCGGCGGCTCTTCGAGGGTCTTCAGCAGCGCATTGAACGAGTGCGTCGAGAGCATGTGCACTTCGTCGATCAGGTAGACCTTGTAGCGGCCGCGCGCGGGCGCGTACTGCACGTTGTCGAGCAACTCGCGGGTGTCGTCGACTTTGGTGCGCGAGGCGGCGTCGACTTCGATCAAGTCGACGAACCGGCCTTCGTCGATCTCCCGGCAGGCGCTACACGTGCCGCACGGCGTCGGCGTCATGCCGGTTTCGCAATTCAGCGACTTCGCCAGGATGCGGGCGATGGTGGTTTTGCCGACACCCCGCGTGCCGGTGAACAGAAACGCGTGGTGCACCCGCCCGGACTGCAGCGCGTTGACGAGCGCGCGCATGACGTGATCCTGGCCAGCCAGCTCGGTGAAACTGCGCGGCCGCCATTTTCGAGCGAGAGCTAGATAAGACATGGAAGTGACTGGTGACTAGTGACTGGTGAATGGTCAGAGAAAACCGGCTCACGGGCAGCATTACAGCACAGGCTTCCCCTCCCACCAGTCACTAGTCACGAGTCACTAGTCACTTCATTTCCTGGATGGAGACGGCCCGCGCCGGCGCTTCTCCGGCGCCCGATATCACCGTTACCGTTGCTCCCTTCCGGGCCTGGCGGGGTTCGCGGCTGATCGTCGCGGAGAAACCGACGCGAGCCGCCATAGAAGCCCACGAAAATCGGCAGTCAAATGCGGCGGCGGAATATACCAGAGTGGCAGTGGCTAGTGACCAATGTCCAATGAATAGACCCACTTAGCCCCGGCCGCGGTAGCCCGGCACGCCCTGGTCCGGCAGCCACAGCCCTGCCGGGGGCTTGCCGGTCTGCCAGAACACGTCTATGGGGATGCCGCCGCGCGGATACCAGTACCCGCCGATCCGCAGCCAGCGCGGCTTCAGGAAGTCCACCAGCCGTGCGCCGATGGCGACGGTGCAGTCTTCGTGAAACGCCCCATGATTGCGGAACGAGCCCAGGTAGAGCTTCAGCGACTTGCTCTCGACCAGCCACTGCTTGGGCACGTAGTCGATCACGATGTGCGCGAAGTCCGGCTGCCCGGTCACCGGGCACAGCGAAGTGAACTCGGGCGCGGTGAAGCGAGCGACGTACTGCTTGTCGGGATGCGGATTCGGCACGCGCTCGAGCACCGCCTCCTCCGGCGACGCCGGCCAGGCGACCTTCGCACCCAGCTGACTCACGTGCCGGGCGACGTCGCTGCTCTGATTCCTTTTCGAGACCTTCGCCAACTTCAACCTCTGACTTCAGGCCGGGCCCTTCGGGCCGGCCCGGATAAAGATTTTTTCGGGTTTGTGGCGGCCTGACGGCCGCCACGAATTATGAAGCCGATCCGAACGCCACCGCACGTTCACCCTGGTTACAAGATCTCCGAGGCGTAATCGGCCAAACGCGAGCGCTCGCCACGCATCAGCGTGATGTGCCCGGCGTGCGGCCAATCCCGGAAACGATTGACGACATAGGTCAACCCCGACGTGGTCTCGGTCAGATACGGCGTATCGATCTGCGCGATGTTGCCCAGACAGACCACCTTGGTGCCTGGACCCGAGCGCGTTACGAGCGCCTTCATCTGCTTGGCCGTGAGGTTCTGCGCCTCGTCCAGGATCAGGAAGCGATTCAGGAACGTGCGGCCGCGCATGAAATTCAGCGAGCGGATCTTGATGCGATTGCGCAGCAAGTCATTGGTCGCGGCCCGGCCCCAGTTGCCGCCTTCCTGACTTTGCGTCAACACCTCCAGGTTGTCCATGAGCGCGCCCATCCACGGCTCCATCTTCTCTTCCTCGGTGCCCGGCAGGAAGCCGATGTCTTCGCCGAGCGGAATGGTCACGCGCGTCATGATGATCTCGCTGTAGCGATTGCTCTCCAGCGTCTGCGCCAGGCCGGCGGCCAGCGTCAGCAGCGTCTTGCCCGTGCCGGCCGGACCGAGGATGGTCACGAAATCGACCTCCGGGTCGAGCAGCAGGTTCAACGCGAAATTCTGTTCGCGATTGCGCGCGGTGATGCCCCAGACGCTGTGCCGCTCGTTGCGATAGTCACGAACCAGCTCCAGCACCGCCTCGTTGCCCTCGATCTTGCGCACCAGCGCCTCGAGCGCATTGGCGTCCTGCTGATACAGGAACTGGTTGACGTGCCAGTCACGCACCATCGGCCCGTGCACGCGATAGTAAGTGCGCGCCTGCTCCTGCCAGGAGTGCATGTTCTTGCCATGCTTCTCCCAGAAGTTCGCCGGCAACTCCTGCAGGCCCGTGTACAGCAGGTCGGCGTCTTCGATGGTCTTGTCGTTGTAATAGTCCTCGGCGTAGACGCCGATGATCGAGGCCTTGATGCGCAGGTTGATGTCCTTGGACACCAGCGTGACGCGCGCCTCCGGAAATTCCTTCTGCAGGGCCAGCGTCTGGCCGAGGATGGCATTGTCCGCGCCGTGGCCGGGCAAGTTGTCCGGCAGGCCGCCGCTCAACGCCTTGGTCTGGAAGAACAGCCGGCCCGCGACTTGTTTCTTGGCGCCGTTGATGTACTTGCCGCTCGGCAGCTCGATGCCCGCATCGATGTTGGACTTATTGGTGTCCGCCATCAGCTCGTCGAGAAAGCGGCTGACCTGGCGCACGTTGCGCGCGGCTTCGGACAAACCTTTCTTACCCGCATCGAGCTCTTCCAGCACGATCATCGGGATGTACACGTCGTGCTCATCGAAGCGAAAGATCGCGGTCGGATCGTGCATCAGGACATTGGTGTCCAGCACGAAGATACGGCGCTGGCCGCGCCTGGCAGCGCGAGCGCGCTTGTCGCCGGCTTTGTGATCGCTCGATTCGGCTCGGGTCATGAGAGGGGTCGTCGCTCCTATGGAAAGGATCGCAGCAGCGTCGAGGACGGGGTTACAGAGAGCGGGCGGCAGCGAGCACGGCTTCGGCATGGCCCGGCACTTTGACCTTGCGCCACTCCTGGCGCAGCACGCCAACGGAGTCGATCAGGAAAGTGCTGCGCTCCACGCCCATGAACTTGCGTCCGTACAGGCTCTTTTCCTTGATCACGTCGAACAGCTTGCACAGCGCCTGACTCTCGTCGGAGAGCAGCTCGAACGGAAATCCATACTTCGCCTTGAACTTCTCGTGCGAGGCGATGCTGTCGGTGGACACGCCCAGGATCAGCGTGTTGGCCTTCTTGAAGGCCGGTGCGAGATCGCGAAACGCCTCCCCTTCCATGGTGCAACCGGTGGTGTTGTCGCGTGGATAGAAGTAGATCACCAGGTTCTTGCCGGCCGCCTCGCTCGACTTCCAAGTGCCGCCGCCGGTGATCGGGCTGGAGAACGCGGGGACTTTCTTGCCAACCGCTACCTTGCCGCCGCCGGACGTCCTGCTCGGCGCGGTCACAGCGCGTGACTTGGTCGCACTAGAGGCTTTCTTGGCGACCCTGGCGCTCGGCCGTTTCGCGGGCGCTTTGGTGGCCGTCCTTTTGCTGGCGGGCGACGCTTTTTTTCCAGGCATCTCTTGGGGACTACGTTAGGACTTGACGGGTTCGAGGATGGCGTCGAGGTTGAGCTGGTCGCACAGGTCCATGAATTCCTCGCGCAATGCCGCGATGTGGATCTTGCCAGGGACGTGGACGACCATCTGTACGGAAAACATCGGCGCGCCGGTGTGCGCGGCCGCGTAGCTGCGCGTGTTCAGCTCGTTGATGTCGATGCCCCGCGCGCTGAAGAAGCCGGCCAGATTGTGCACGACGCCAGGTTGATCGAGGCACACCACATCCACCGAGTACGTCACCACGTCCTTGCGCGGCGGGCGCTGGTCGGTGCGGCGCAAGCTGACGGTGATCCCGGAGGCATCGCTGAGCTTCTTCAGCTCGGTCTCGAGCTTGGCCAGCGTATGCCAGTTGCCCGAGACCAGCAGCAACATGGCGAACTCGCTGCCGAGCGCGCTCATCCGGCTGTCGATGATGTTGCCGGAGCAATCGAGCACCACACGGGTCAGATCGTAGACGAGACCGGTGCGGTCGCTGCCGAGAGCGGAAATGACGATGAACTGCATCGAGAGCCTGAATGATTTTGCTATGCCGGGGCGGGACGTAAGTTTACACGGACCGGCGCGGCTGTCGGAACGCGAAATTCCCATCCTCCCGGTCCGCTTCTGCCGCTGGCCGGCCACGATTGTCCCTGATTGCCCAACATGCCGGCCGGCCCGCCCGTCGGCAGTTCACGTGCGTAAATGCCGGCAACTTTGGTAGCATCCTCGTCCTTCCCCAGCGAGGATGATCATGTTTAGCGGCAGCATCGTGGCGATCGTCACGCCGATGCAGGCGGATGGCTCTGTGGATCACAGCGCCCTGGACCGCCTGGTCGATTTCCACGTGTCCAATGGCACCAACGCCATCGTGGCCGTGGGCACCACCGGCGAATCGCCGACGCTGAGCGTCGAGGAGCACATCGGCGTGGTGAAACGCGTGGTCGAGCGCGCCGCCAAGCGCATCCCCGTGATTGCCGGCACCGGCGCCAATTCCACCGTCGAGGCGATCGAGCTCACCCGGCTGGCGAAAGACACCGGCGTGGACGCCTGCCTTTCGGTCGTGCCCTATTACAACAAGCCGACCCAGGAAGGGATGTACCAGCATTTCAAGGCCATCGCGCAGGCCGTGGACGTGCCCATCGTGCTGTACAACGTGCCGGGTCGCACGGTAGTCGACATGAAGCCGGAGACCGTGGAACGCCTGGCGGAATTCCCCAACATCGTCGGTCTGAAGGAAGCCTGCTCGCTGGAGCGCAACCGCGAGTTACTGAACCGCGTCGGCGGCCGTCTGGCGCTGTTCTCGGGCGACGACGATCTGGCCTGCGAAGCAGTGCTGGCAGGGTTCCAGGGCGTGATTTCGGTGACCGCCAACATCGCGCCGCGCCAGGTCCGCGCCGTCATCGACGCCGCCCTCGCCGGCAAGCGGGATGAAGCTCGCCAGCTCGACCGGAAGCTGCAGCCGCTGCACAAGGCCATGTTCCTGGAGAGCAATCCCATCCCGGTCAAATGGGCGGCCGCCCGCTTGGGCCTGATTACCGACGCCGTGCGCCTGCCGCTGGTGCCGCTGTCGCGCCAGTACCAGGCCCCCATCCTGGAGGCCATGCAGGCGGCCGGTATCGCGTTCGCCTGATTTCTTCATAAAGGGTGCGTGTCGGTTTGCCAGGAAACGGCGTCGACGTGTAACCTTCGCGCCTTGCTGGAGAGGTGGCCGAGTGGTCGAAGGCGCTGGACTGGAATTCCAGTTACATCCTCACAGGTGTACGTGGGTTCGAATCCCACCCTCTCCGCCAGAAAATGAAAAAGCCCCCCTTGCGGGGCTTTTTTATTTTCTGCAGGCAAGGTGGCGATGCGAACGCAAACTGGAGGGTTCGACAAAACTGCAGGAAAGCAGTTTTGCACGACCGAAGGTCGCCCCGAAGGGGCGAGGCACATGGATGTGCCGAGTGCCATCCCACCCTCTCCGCCAGAAAATGAAAAAGCCCCCTTGCGGGGCTTTTTATTTGTTGTCGACCGAGCTCATCAGCCGTGAATCGTGCGGCGCCTGGACGCCCGATCAACGAGCGTCGCTTGCTCCCAGCACCTTCGCGAATACCTCTCTATCGACGTTGCCGCCGGAAAGCACCGCCGCGACTTTCTTGCCTTTGACTTGCTCGCGTTCCTTGGCGATCGCCGCGACGGCGGCAGCGCCAGCACCTTCGGCGACGTTGTGTGTGCACTCGAAAATGGCACGCATCGCTGCCGCGATCTCGTCGTCGCTGACTTCGACAATACGATCCACATACTTCCAGATCAGCTCGAGTGCTTCGGGTTGAGGCGTGCGGCACGCCATGCCGTCGGCCAGTTGCGTCGACACTGGCGAATCGATCGGCTGCTTCGACGCAAACGACAATGCATATGCCCGAGCGTGCGCCGACACCACTCCAACGATCTTGGTCTCCGGACTCAGCGCATTCCTCACGGCTGTGCACGCACAAATGCCCGAACCCAGACCGATCGGAACATAGAGGGTGTTCAAGTTGGGAACCGCGCGGAACAATTCCACGCCGTAGCTGGCCACTCCTTGGATCAGCAACGGATGGAACGACGGCACCATGTGCGCGCCGGACGTTTCAGCCATTTGGATCGCGTGCTGCCGCGCCTCCTGGAAATCTTCGCCATGCTCGATCAACTTTGCTCCAAGCGCCCGCATGGCATTGTTCTTTTCCACGCCGTTACCAAAGGGAACGACGATCGTTGCATCCAGACCGTATCGCCTGGCTCCGAGCGCCACGGATTGACCGTGGTTACCGCGAGTAGCGGTGATCACCTCGCGAACTTTGCCCGCCTTGGCGAGATCGGCAAAATACACCAGGCCGCCGCGCACTTTGAATGCTCCCACCGGCGTATGATTTTCGTGCTTCAGCCACACCTCTGCCCCCAGCCGCTCGCCGAGCAGGGGCCAGCAATACTGGGGAGTGGCAGGCACCACCGAATAGACGAGTGGCGCGGTCGATTCGATCTGACTGAGCGTGGGCAGCATGACGCGTCCTGTGCGTAACCAGCCCGAAGTGTAGCAGCGCTCGCCGACTTTCCAAGGATGTCGCCTGCCGACGAACCCGCGACAACTACCGGCGCTGCTCCAGTTCCTTCGCCAGTTCCTGCTGCAACGAGCCCGGCTCCAACTCCGGAATGACCTGGCGCGTGGCGTGCACTTCCACCGACTGATAGAGACCGTCGCGAAAGTAGGGATCTGCCGCCAGGAGCTTATCGAGATGGGCGCGATCCTCGACTTCGAACAGGATGATGCTGCCGACGACCCGGCCGTCCTCACCGATCAGCGGCCCACCGAATTTGTAGGGCCTGGCATTCGCCATGGCATACCGGAGGTGATCGGCGCGGAGCCTGGCGCGAAGATCGCCGGGTTTATCTTTGCAATACACTACGAACAGCATGTCGTGCTCCTCATCGGCCGGACGTCGCTCGCACGCCTGGCGACAAGAGTAGCGCCGCTCGAGCGCCCACCTCCACTGCCGAGAAAATCTTGCATTTCCCGGCCCTACTGTGCATGGTGACACCGTGGTCCCCATCTATCGCGGCAGCGATTACATCGAAGCGCATCTGCTCACGGGCTTGCTGAGGCAGCGCGGAATCAAGGTGTTCCTGCAGGGCGCGTTGTTACAAGGCGGAATTGGCGACCTACCCGCGCTCGGACACCTGACCATCATGGTCGATGAGGAGGATCGTGTCGCTGCAAAGCGCATCCTCGCCGCGTACGAACGCGGCGAGTTGCAGATCGAAGACGAAACGCACGATGAATCGGACTTCGACGGTCAGGAAGAAAGAGGCCCCGCCGAAGACGACATCAAATAGCGCGCCCGGCTTACTGGGCCGCGGTTACGCGCCACATGCGCTGCCTTCAGCCCACACGCCGCCCGGCGATCTCCCGGTCGACCGGGCGCGACAAAGGCAGCTGCGCCAGATCCAGGAACGATGTGCGGCTGCTGGCATTGGCACGTCGAGCGCTCTCGCGCCGAGGGGGAAAGCGACTCAGTGCCTCGGTGACCCGATGCGGCGTGCCGAGATCGCTCCATCCACAAGCCGGCACCGTAAGTACACGCAACAGCGATGGAAACCGTTGCAGGATGTCGCGAGAGAAATCCAAAGCCGGCGCGCGCTCATAAAGTTCGGCAAGCTCGGCTTGCCGCGCATGAGGCTCGGTGATGCTGATTATCTGCCGCATGTCGGCCACCAACTCCGGCGAGCGTTGCTCGAATGCGTCCAACAACGTCTTGCCATGCGCGGCGAATATGAAGGAATTCCACACACCGCCCCGCGCGATGAGCACGCGAGCAGCGGCCATGCTGGGCTTCTCCACGAATTCGCTGACAGAACGCAGATTCGTGGCCACAGCGTCCTCGGCCACGATGTAGCCCAACTCGGGATCCGGCTCGTCTGGAGTGATGCCGAGGATCACGATCTGCCCGGGCTGCCGCCGGACACTTAATATCGCGGCTCGCAGGCACGGCGCCAGTAGCGACTCGTCGCGCACGAAATGATCGGACGGCAGGACCAGCAGAGCCGCGTCTGGATCTCGACGCAAGATCTCCAACAATGGCAACAGGATGCCCGTGGCGGTGCCGCGATTGCGCGGCTGCTGGATCACGTTTCCGGGGGGAATGTTCAGGTCCAAGGCCTCCCACCACAACCGATGGTGCTCCGAGACGACCACGCAGGTGCGCTCGGCCTCGCTCACGGCCTGCGCTCGGCGCATGGCGTCGTGTAACAGCGAGGCGTCACTGCCAAAAGAACAGAACTGCTTGGGCACGGCCACACCGGAGGCGGTCATCGTGAGCGAGTGCAAGCGACTGCCCTCGCCACCTGCCAGAACCAGGGCCCAGTCATGACCCGTGCTCGACGACCTCATCCCGCCTCTCTGTTGATCAGGCATGACGCTTGAGCCTCGCAGTGATGTTGACCCGCGCGAAGAGTGGCACGTAGCACGACTTAATACAGCCGTGACAAGCTCAGCAGTTTTACGTACAAGAACGGAGACGGCGAGGCGTGACTGCTTGCCGGACAGCGTTGTTTCTATTAGCGGGAGCTGCGAGTGGCCGCAACTCGAGCTCGAGTGCCGCGATCGCGTTCTGCTTCAGGATCAGCTCGTGCACCTGCTTGGGCCGGGAAGGAAGCGCGATGATGGCGGTCATGTCCGGAAAGTCCGCGGCGACCTCGTCGAGACGGATGGGATTGGAATACTTTAGACGCATTCCACAGACGCATTCCACCACCACCGGGCATGCCGGTGTCGATGCCGGAATGTCCGCTGTGGAGGATCGCCGGCAGCTGGTGCCCGGCGATGACCTCGTACAGCGGATACGCCATGCGATCGCTCGGAAAAAAGCCCTGGCACGACGGATGGAAAGCGCCGGCAATCAACCTTGTGCCTGCAACTGCAACTCCAGCTCGTGCAGCGTGCGATAGCACGGCAACACCTGGTCCACGCTCGAGTTTGGCTCGCGCTTGTCGCGAATCGCGGCGAAGAACTCGCGATCCTGCAGCTCGATGCCGTTCATCGAAACGGCCACCTTGGACACATCGATCTTTTCGTCGCGGCCATTGACCAGATCGTCATAGCGCGCGATGTAGGTGCCGTTGTCACAGATGTAACGGAAGAACGTGCCCAGCGGCCCATCGTTGTTGAACGACAGCGACAGCGTGCAGATTGCGCCAGACGCGGTCTTCAACTGGATCGACATGTCCATGGCAATGCCCAGCTGCGGATGAATCGGTCCCTGGATGGCGTTGGCAACGGTGATCTCCTCGCCCGTCTGATAGCGGAACAGATCCACCGTATGCGCCGCGTGATGCCACAGCAGATGATCGGTCCACGACCGCGGCTCGCCGAGTGCGTTGGTGTTGGTGCGGCGGAAGAAGAAGGTCTGCACATCCATCTGCTGAATCTTCAGCTCGCCGGCGCGCAACCGCCTGTTCAACCACTGATGCGAAGGATTGAAGCGACGCGTATGACCGACCATGCACACCAGCCCGGTCTGCTTTTGCAGATTGGCCACCGCCTGCGCGTCAGCCCAGCTGTCCGCCAGCGGAATCTCCACCTGCACGTGCTTGCCCGCCTTCATGCAGGCGAGCGCCTGCGATGCATGCATCTGCGTCGGCGTGCAAAGAATCACCGCGTCGACATCGGGACGCGCCAGGCTCTCTGAAAGCTCGGTCGTCACATGCTCGATCGAGAACTTCTTCGCCACTTCGCGCGTCTTCGCCAGCTCGCGCCCCACCAGCGACGTGACTTGCACGTCCGGAATGTTCTGAATGCCTTCCAGATGTTTGACACCGAAGGCACCCGCACCGGCAATGGCGACTCGCAGGGTGCTCATTACGAATTCTCCAGGATCAAGTGCCCGACCGCGGTGTTACTGGCCGGCACGTGGTAGAAACGATGCGCAACTCGCGGCGGGTTGTCGCTCATTGCGCCGCGAGCGATCAGCCACATCACCAATTCGATGCCCTCCGAGCCGGCCTCCCGCACATATTCAATGTGCGGCATGTCCGCCAGCTTGTCCGGCTCGGCGATCAAACGATCCAGGAATGCATTGTCCCAGGGCTTGTTGATCAAGCCGGCGCGTGGGCCCTGCAGTTGATGGCTCATGCCGCCCGTGCCCCAGATCTGAATCTTCAGCGGCTCGTCGTACAGCGACACCGCCTTGCGAATCGCACGGCCGAGATTGAAGCAGCGCCGCCCGGAAGGCACCGGGTACTGCACCACATTGACCGCGAACGGAATGACGGCACACGGCCACTGCTCGACCTGGCCGCACATCAGCGACATAGGCACCGTCAAGCCATGATCCACGTCCATGCGATTGACGATGGTGAGATCGAAATCATCCTGGATCACGGACTGCGCGATGTGCGCCGCCAGCTCGGGATGGCCTTTCACTACCGGCACCGGCCGCGGCCCCCAGCCCTCGTCGGCCGGCTGGTACTCGGCGGCACAGCCGATCGCGAAGGTGGGAATGCATTCCAGGCTGAAAGCGGTGGCGTGATCGTTGTAGACCAGGAAAATCACATCGGGCGTATTCTCCTTGAACCACGCCTTGGAAGGCTCGTAACCTGCGAACACCGGCTTCCAGTAATCGTCACGGGTCTTGCCCAGGTCGATCGCGGCGCCGATGGCCGGCACGTGCGATGTGTAGACACTTGCGGTGATCGCGGCCATTAGCGTTTCCCCCGTGGGTCGAGCAGCGGGCTGCCGACTTTGCGTCCGCCTTGTAGCATCATTTTCGCGTATTCCTCTTGCGTCAGGCCCGTCATGCTGGCGGCCATGTATTGAAAGCTCTTGCCGTCGGTGGCGCCGATCTTGGCGAGGAAGTAGATGTTGCCGCCCAGCTCGATACAGCGATTCAGATCGCGGGCCAGCACCGCCTGCTTCTGCTCTTCGGTCATGGGCCACTCGTCGAGATAGGCGACTTCGTTCTCCTTGAAGCGCGCGCGGTTCTCCGCCTTCATCAGCGACATGCAGAACTGATTCAGGTGATAGCCTTTGCGCGATTGCTCGGCATCGAAAATGGTGGTACCGGGAAGGTCTTTATAGGGTTTGTCCAGAGCCATGATTCAGCGACTCCAGTAAAGGGCCAGGGGATTGTCGACCAGCAGCTTGCGCTGCAGCTCGGCGGTGGGTGCGATACGCGGGATGAAGTCAACCAGCTTGCCGTCATCCGGCATGTGCGATTTCATGTTCGGGTGCGGCCAGTCGGTGCCCCACAACACGCGCTCGGGAAATGTTTCCACGACACGCCGTGCAAAGGGCACCACGTCGTCATAAGCATCCGGTCCGCTGTTCGACAGGCGTTCCGGACAGCTCACTTTCGACCAGAAGTTCGGATGTTCTCGCAGCAATCGGATGAACAGCTCGAACTCGGGGCCGTCGACCGGCTTGGAAACGTCGGGCCGCCCCATGTGATCGACGACCACCGTCGTGGGCAAGGAGGTGAAGAAGTCGTACAGCTCCGGCAGCTCCTGCCCCTCGAAATAGATGACGATGTGCCAGCCCAGCGGCTGGATGCGCTCGGCGATGGAGATCAGCACTTCGCGGGGCGTCGTGTCGACGAGCCGTTTGACGAAGTTGAATCGCACGCCGCGCACGCCGGCAGCATCGAGTGCCTGCAACTCCTCATCGGTCACGTCCGGTTTGACCGTCGCCACGCCGCGAGCCCGACCATTGGAGGCTCTGAGAGCATCTACCAGCGCCCGGTTATCGGCGCCGTGGCAGGTGGCCTGCACAATCACATTGCGCTCGAAGCCGAGATAGTCACGCAACTCCCACAGCTTCTCTTTCGGCGCGTCGCATGGCGTGTACTTGCGCTCCGGCGCATACGGAAACACATCGCCGGGACCGAAGACGTGACAGTGTGCGTCCACCGCGCCCGGCGGCGGGCGGAAGGTGGGCTTGCTGGGCGACGGATGAAACACCAGCCAGTCGCGATCCATCTGAAATGCCGTCATGTGTGCGTGGCCTCCATCAAAGACCACGGGCCTCGAGGATCGCATCCAGCCGTGGGAACACCCTGCGAGCATTGCCTTCGAAGATACGAAGCTTGTCGGCCTCGGAAATGCTCAAAGCGTCGATGTAGCGCTTGGTGTCGTCGAAGTAGTGACCGGTCTCGGGATCGATGCCTCGCACCGCCCCGACCATTTCCGAGCCGAACAGGATGTTATCGATGTCGATGACCTTCACCAGCAGGTCGATGCCCGGCTGGTGATACACGCAAGTGTCGAAGAACACGTTCTTCATGACGTGCTGATCCAGCGGCGGACGCTTCAGCATGTCGGCCAGGCCGCGATAGCGGCCCCAATGATAAGGCACCGCTCCACCGCCGTGCGGAATGATGAAACGCAGGGTCGGAAAATCCTTGAACAGATTGCCCTCGATGAATTGCATGAACGCCGTCGTGTCGGCGTTGATGTAGTGCGCGCCGGTGGCATGGAAATTCGGGTTGCAGGATGCAGAGACGTGAATCATGGCCGGCACGTCCAGCTCGACCATCTTCTCGTAGAACGGATACCAGTGCTTGTCCGTCAGCGGCGGTGCCGTCCAATGCCCGCCCGAGGGGTCGGGATTCAGGTTGCAACCGACGAACCCCAGCTCCTTCACGCACCGCTCCAGTTCGCTGACCGAACGTGAGACCGGCACGCCGGGCGATTGCGGCAGCTGGCACACGCCAACGAAATTCTCCGGGTACAGGTCCACTACTCGCTTGATCAGATCGTTGCAGGCGCGAGTCCACTGTTGCGACACCTGCTCATCGCCGACGTGATGCGCCATGGCCGAGGCGCGTGGCGAGAAGATCGTGATGTCGGCGCCGCGCTCCTTCTGCAGCTTGAGCTGATTCTTCTCGATGGTTTCGCGAATCTCGTCATCGCTGATGCGGGCAGGCGTCGGCTGCGGCGCCAGGGGATCCTTCAGACGCGCAAGCTGCTGGTCCCGAAACTTCTGGTGAGCGTCCGGTGCCGTCGTGTAGTGGCCGTGACAATCGATGATCATGAAACCTTCTCCACCTGGTCACGCTCCTGTGCACGTGCCAGTACCGCATCCAACATTGCTTCCAGTTCTTCTATCGAGGCCGATTCGCGGAAGGCCGCCGCCCAATCCTGACGTTGCGCTGAAGCCGCGCTCATGTGCGGCTGCAAACCCGCCTCGCTCACCGTTTGCGCCACCTCCCGCATCTCCTCGGCGCGACGACGCCCATGTATGAGTGAGCGAGAAATCATGTAGCGCGCCAGCGATGGCCAATCCGTCCCGGGGAACAAGTTCCGCAACGAATCGATAACGGTCGACTCCACGCCATAGTGACGCGCGGCCAGCAGCGATTCGGTGAGCAGCGACTCCATGCCTTTGATCATCACGCTGCGGCACATCTTGGCGGCCGATGCGCGGCCCACTTGATCCGAGAACAGCTCTGCGCCGGAGAAGCCGTATTGTTGCGCCAGTGGTAAAAACGTCGCGGCATGCCTGCCACCAAACAGCATCGGCGACGCAACGCGCTCGGGCGAAATCGGCGACATGATGGCTGCCTCGACATAACGACCACCGGCCGCGTCGATCAGTTCCGATGCCTGCTTCTTGATGCCGGGCGACACGGAGTTCACGTCCAGGAAATAGGCCTTGCCCTTCAATGCTCCGGCGACGGAGCGAGCAGCGGCAACAGCCTGTGCGGCAGTCACTGCGCTGACGATGAGGTCCGCGTCAGCGACCGCTTCATGGGCATTGCTGGCGACTCGCACGCCAGCGCTCCTGGCAGCACGTAAGCAGGCGCTCTCCGGATTCTTGAACAACAGATCGAATGCAGTGAGTTGCGCGTTGCCGGCCGACTGGAAGTCGGCCGCAAGTATCTGCCCTACTTCGCCAAAGCCCAGCAGACAGATCCGCTGCATGCCGCTCATGATCCGCTCCATACACGGCCGGGTACGAACACTTCGCCGCTCATGAGCTTCCGGGCCGTGCGCAACAAGGCCGAGCGACGTACGTTCACCTTGCCGTCCTCGACCGCAACCTCGATGTCGACCGTGAAAAAACCCGTCGGATGTTCTACCTCGACGCGTTGCGCCGCCTGGTTTCCGGCAAGTTTCGCGATCTGAGCCGCCACCGAACCCGGCGTCACGCAAGCGGTGGCCACACTGACGGCGCCCAGCACGCCGATGGATTCGTGTACCCGGTGCGGAATGAAAGTGCGGGTGGAGATGGCCCCGCCTTGTCGGGGCGGCGACACCAGGCACATTTTCGGGACCGTCTTCTTGGTCACATCGCCCAGGTTCATGCGCGGGCCGATAGCCAGACGAATGGCCTCGATGCGCGACTTCAGCGTGGCGTTGTTTTCCAGTTGCTCCGGCGTTTCATCGCCGGAGATGTCGAAGTCCTCGGCTCGAAGCACGACCACCGGCATCCCGTTGTCGATGCACGTCACCGACACCCCGTTGATTTCATCCTTCACCGAACCGGTGGGCAACAGCGAGCCGCAACTCGATCCGGCAACGTCCAGGAATTCCAGCGGAATGGCCGCGGCCGTTCCAGGTACGCCGTCAATGCGTGCATCGCCTTCGTACTCGACGGCACCGTTGGGTGTGGGTACGTAGGCCACCGCGATGCTTGCCGTGTTCAGCATGTGAATGCGCACTGGCGTTACATCCCCGGCAATGGGCACCAACCCGTTCTCGATCGCCCAAGGCCCGACGCCCGCCAGAATGTTGCCGCAGTTCTGGCTGTCGCTGACCTCGGCTTTGTCGACGACCACCTGAAGGAATAGATAGTCGACATCGGCATGCGCAACGGTGGCTGGACGGATCACGGCAACCTTGCTGGTCAGCGGATGCGCGCCGCCCACGCCATCGATCTGCCGCACATCGGGAGAGCCCATTGCGGCGAGCAGCACGCGATTTCGCAGCGCCTGGTCGGCGGGGAGATCGCGTTCGTGAAAGTACAGGCCCTTCGACGTGCCACCCCGCATCAAGGTGCAAGGAATGCCCTTAAGCATGAGGCCCGGCTCCGCGCCAAAGCAGTCGCAGCCTCATTCGAGGGACTCCACGTACTTCAGCCCCTTCTCCGCAAGGCGCTGACGCATTCCGTAGATATCCAGACCCAGCTCGCCAGCTTTCAAGCGAGCCCGAACCGTCGCTTCCTTCTTCTCGCGCGCTCTGGATTGCTCCAGTACGCTCGCCGCCTTCTCGCGCGGGACCACGCACACGCCATCGTCATCGGCTACGATCACGTCGCCGGGCTTGATGGCAGCGCCGGCACACACGATAGGGACGTTCACGCTGCCCAATGTTTCTTTCACGGTCCCTTGCGCCGAGACATAGCGAGACCACACCGGGAAACCGATGGCCGCCAGGTCTTTCACATCTCGCACGCCGGCTTCGATGATCAAGCCGCGCACTCCGCGGGCCATCAGCGAGCACGCCAGTAGCTCTCCAAAATATCCGGTGTCACACGCCGATGTTGGCGCGACGACCAGAATGTCGCCGTCAGAGCACTGCTCCACCGCGACGTGGATCATCCAGTTGTCGCCAGGAGGAATGCTCACCGTCACGGCCGAGCCTGCGATGCGCGCGCCGGAATAAATGGGGCGCATGTACGAAGCCAGCAAACCCGTGCGGCCCTGCGCCTCGTGCACGGTCGCGACGCCGCACTCGGCCAGTCCATCGATCACGCTACGATCGGCACGCTGAAATTTGGTGACGACTATCGACATTCGATCCTCCGCCTCATCCTGCAGTCTGCAGCGGGCCTGCTTACCGAGCCAATTCAATTTCCAGTCGAGCTATTAGCGAACGCTATAGATCCGTTGCGCTGATAAGCCTGGCTGTCTTGCCATGCGCAACGATCACTCGGCCGGTCGGCGAAAGAAACTCAGACCCACCACGGCTGCGCCGGCGAGTACCGCGACGGGCACCATGTACTGAACGACACCGCTCGCGCTCGTGCCCGAGCCCAGCAGAATGCCAGCCAGCAGCGGTCCGACGATCGAACCGACACGCCCCACCGCGACGCTCGCACCCGAGCCAGTGCCTCTTACGCTCTTTGGGTAATAAGTGGCCGCGACTCCATAGAGTGCGTAATTCGCGCCGAGCAGGAAGAAGCCCGCCGCGGCGCTCAATACCACCGTTGCTGCCAAACCTTTCGCTGCGCTCAGGGCGATCAGAGATACGATCAAACCGGCGTAGGCCGCCGCCATCGGCCAGCGGACATCCATGCGATCCACCAGCTTGCCGAAGACCAGTGCGCCGGCGACGCTGGCCCAGTTGAACGCCAACGATGCCTGCGGCGCCACGGCTTTATCCAACCCGTTCGCCGTAACCAGCGTGGGTAGCCAATTCAAGATGAGATAAAGAATCAGCAAGGTCGGCAGGAATGCCAGCCAGAGCAATAGCGTGACCGGCGTGCGCCCCTCGGCCGTCAATGCGTCGACGACGTTGGTTCGTGGAGCCTCGCCCGCGGACTTGGTCAGCGTCTCGGGCATGAGAAAATAAATGGTCGGTGCAAGCAGCAACGGCAGAATTCCGCCGATCTCGAACAGCACTCGCCAATCGAAACCCTCCGGCAGCAACTGCGTGAGCAGCGCCGATGTACCGCCGCCCACGGGCATGCCACAGAACACAGCGGCAGCCGTCGATGCTCGCTTCTCCGGTGCGCTCACCTCGGCGGCCAGCGCCATCATGTTCGGCAGCGCAGCGCCAAACCCCAGGCCGGCGCACAACCGCACCACAAACATCGCTTCGAACGTGCCGACCAGCGAGGTCAACAATGTGAAGATGCCGAAGGAGACGACCGCGCCAATGAACACTGGTTTGCGTCCGACCACGTCGGCCAGCCAACCGCCGAAGCTGGCGCCGATCACCAGTCCGATATTGCTGATCGAGAAGACCCAGCCGAGTTGCTCCGGCTTGAAACCGAACTCGGGTACCAGGCGTGGCGCCGCGACGCCCATCGCCTGGATATCGAATCCCTCGACTACGGCGACCAGGAAGCACAGAGCCACCGTGATGCCCACGCTGGGTGCTGCCACCGCGGCCGCGGTCCGCTGTTCAAGCATTGCAATCCCCCGATGCCGGCTAGATGGGCTCGCCGGCGACAAACCTCGTTTATTCCAGCATTCTGTGGCAACGAGGCGGCTCCCGCCTATTCAATGTCGCGTCGGGGTATCAGGAATTGCTATAGTCGCATCGGCAAGCCGTGCCACGCCCATGACGCTGCCGAATCTACGCCATCTGCAAGCCTTTCACGAGGTTGTCGCGACTGGAAGCATCAGCGCGGCGGCGCTGCGGATGCATTTGACTCAATCGGCGGTGACGCAGGCCATTGCTGCGATCGAACGGCATTTCGGCGTTTCATTGTTCACGCGGCATCCAACGGGGATGCAGCCCACCGCTGCCGGCCGGATCTGTGACGAGCGCGTCCAGCGAGCCCTGACTCAACTGCGCGACGGGCTCCAGGAACTGGCCGGCTCCGAGCTTGGCGCGGCCGAACGCGAACAGCTGTTTCGGCGGATCACTGGAGCCCAGCTCAGCTCGCTGGTCAAGCTGGTGGAGTTCCGCAACTTCACCCACGCTGCCCGGGCCAGCGGTGTTTCGCAACCAACCATGCATCGCGCCGCCCGGACGTTGGAACAGACTCTGGGTGCAACACTGTTCGAGAAGACCAGCTATGGCGTCGTGCCCACGCGCGAAGCAGAGAAGCTGTCGCGTCGTGCACACCTAGCCTTCGTCGAGATCACGCAGGCTCGGGCGGATATCGACGCACTGCGCGGACGCGAATCCGGACGCACTGTGATTGGCGCCATGGCGCTGGCCCGCAGCTTCATTCTGCCGAGCGCACTGATCGCCTTTACACGGGAACACCCGGAGCATGCCGTCTCCATCATGGAAGGCACATACGAAAATCTGCTCGCCGGCTTGCAATCCGGCCAGGTCGACTTCCTGATCGGCGCGCTGCGCGAATCACGCCCGAGCGCCGGCATCGTCCAGGAACACTTGTTCAACGACCCATTGTCCATCGTCGTCCGCGCCGGCCATCCCCTGGCTCACAAGCGCAAACTCACAGCGAGGGATTTGGACGCCTACCCCTGGATCGCACCTCGCGCCAGCTCACCGCTGCACGCCCACTTCGACGCGCTGTTCAACGACCTGGGACTCGAGCCGCCGCAGCGCTTCATCGAATGCAACTCCCCCGGCGCAGCGCGCGCCTTCCTGATGGAAGGCGATCACATGATGCTGTCGTCAACCAACCAGGTTCACTACGAGTTGCAAGCGGGAATGTTGGTGTGCCTGCCCCACCCGGCAGGAAAAGTCCTGCGCAGCATCGGCCTGACGGTCCGCGACGACTGGCGCCCCACGCAAGCGCAAGCGCGCCTGCTGGCCATCCTCCGAAGTTTGACCGCCACGCACTGAATATCTGGCGATCCAGCCTCGGCGATAGCAACTGCTACATGCGAACGAACGGCGCGAACGGCGTCATCGCCGAGCGACGAAAAACGCTCTCAGCATGGCCGCACACTCTTCCCCCAGCACGCCCGACTCGCACTCCAATCTATGGTTCAGTGCTGAATTCTGAGTGACGTTGAAGACAGAGCCGGACGCGCCGGCACGAGGATCGCTCGCGGCGTAAACCAACCGTTTTACGCGAGCATGAACCATAGCGCCGGCGCACATGGCGCACGGTTCGAGCGTGACGTACAGCGTCGTGTCCAACAAACGGTAGGTCGAGAGGTTCAGAGCCGCCGCGCGCAGCGCAATGATCTCGGCGTGAGCCGTGGGATCGTTGGTGCTGATCGGCCGGTTCCAGCCTTCCCCGATGATGACGCCGTCCTTGACGATCACCGCGCCAACCGGCACTTCTCCCGCACGTTCGGCCTCGCGCGCCAGCTCCGCGGCGCGCGCCATGAACATTACGTCAGCTTCAGACGCCATCGAAGAAATCGACCACTCCCGTTTCGAGGGAATATTCCGCGCCGACCACCAGCAAGCCTTCGTGTCGAATCAACTGCTCGAGCACTGCCGAGCCATGTCTCAGATGATCGACCGATGCGCGCACGTTGGCGCGCACCGCGCGACCAATCAAGCTGGGCATGTCGTCCTTCAATTCAGTTCTCATGAGCTCTTGCACGGACGGCCGCACGCGGTCGACGATCGAACGCAGATTGATCGACTGATTCTCCGCGGGCCGCTGCAATTCCTCGACCGTGGCGAGCACCGCGCCACAACGAGAATGCCCCAACACAACCACCAGCCGCGTGTTGAAGCGCGAAGCCGCGAACTCGACACTGCCGACTTGTGAAGGCGCCACGACATTGCCTGCAACGCGAATGACAAACAGGTCGCCCAGGCCCTGATCGAAGACCAGCTCGGCGGGAACGCGCGCGTCGGAACAGCCGAGGATGATGGCGATTGGCTCCTGCTGCTGGGTGAGCTCGACCTTGCGAGCCAGGTGCATTTCGCCGCTGCTGACGCTGGCAACGAAGCGACGATTACCATCGCGCAGCCGCTGCAGCGCTTCTTGAGCCGGGATCATTCGTCCACGTCCTCCGGACCGGTCGTGGACCGGCGTGCTTAAGGATTATCGAAGCGGAATTGTAGCGTCCGCGCATGCTCGGGTCGCGGGGGATTCGAGTTAGCGAAGCAGCCGTCCCTAACTCATGCTCGGAAGCAGCCGCTGTAGAACATCGCGATAGATGCTTACTAGCAACTCCGGCGCCGCAATCTGTTCGGTGACGCTGCGAAAAGCGCTACCCTCCGACAGCACTGCGACGAATTCCACACGGGCGGCGGCTTCGTCCGGAGTCAGCTCGGGATTTTTGGCACAAACCAGTGCCACGGCCTGGTCGCGCAAGCGCCGGTCCGCGGACCGAACGATTTCGGCGACCGCCGGATTGCGAGTGGCCTCGGCAGTGATTTCGAGCAACAGAACGCGTTCGCTGCGCTCGTCCTCGGAGGAAAAATAGTTGCGATGGGCGAAGCGTGCCGCGAAATCCACCTGCTTGTGGGTGTCCATCATCCACTCCAGGCGGCGCGCGACGATGCGCTCGACGATGGCGTGAACGATGGCCTCTTTGCTGGCGAAATAGCGGTAGATCTGACCGACGCTCATGCGGGCTTCAGCGGCGATCTGACCCATGCTGGCCGCGTGAAAACCGTGACGCACGACGCAGGCGAGCGCCGCCGAGACGATTTCGTCGCGGCGGCGCTGATCCCGTAACTCTTTGTCAGGACGCTTTTTTTCCTTGACTGCGGACATGGTCACAATGTTTTACAAGCGGCCTCTGGGCGTTTGCCCGCGGGCCCGGCATAATATTGAGAATGAACGTTCATACTCAATTTGTCGCAGATTAGTCCAATGGCTTTTCCCCTGTCCAGTCCGGTGGCCCGCTCCACGGGATACCCATCCGCCGCCTATAGTCCGCTGCGTGGCCGTCCAGCCTCATCGACTTGCCATCCGATGGGTGTCCAGCTGCATCCTCAGCCTTTTGGGAGTCCAACCTTGACCCGGCTCGTGCTGCTGTTTGCCAGCCTGGCGCTGACCGCGATCCTGGCCGGCTGCGGACAGAAGCAGGCCGGCGGTCCGCAGCGGCAGGCGCCTGAGGTAGGTTTCATCACCGTGCAGGCCGAGCCGCTGGTATTGCAGTCGGAGCTGGCGGGTCGCACGACTTCTTATCTGGTCTCGGATGTGAGGCCACAAGTCTCGGGGATCATCAAATCGCGCCGCTTCGAAGAAGGCACGCAGGTCAAGGCCGGCCAGGTGCTTTATGAAATCGATCCGGCGCCCTATGAAGCCGCCGTCGCGCAGGCCAAGGCCTCGCTTGCGAACGCCCAGGCCGCAGTCGAAGCGGCCCGCTTGAAAGATCAACGCTATAGCGAGCTGCTCGCTATCGAAGGCGTATCCCAGCAGGAAGCCGACGATGCGAAGGTGGCCCATCAGCAGGCGGTAGCCTCTGTCGCGCAGATGCAGGCGACGCTTGCGAGCGCGCAGATCAACCTCGACTACACCAAAGTGCGCGCTCCCATCTCGGGCCGCATCGGCAAATCCTCAGTGACTCCAGGCGCGTTGGTAACCGCCAATCAAGAAACGGCCCTGGCGACCATTCGCACGCTCGATCCCATCTACGTCGACATGACGCAATCGAGCGCCGAGCTGTTGAAGCTGCGCCGGTTGATTGGCGAGAGCGGCATGAAGTCGGGCCGCGCCACCGTCAGTCTCAAGCTCGAGGACGGGTCTGAATACTCCCACCACGGCTCCATGAAGTTCGCGGAAGTGGCGGTCGACATCTCCACGGGCTCCGTCACGTTGCGTGCAGAATTCCCCAATCCCGATAACGTGCTGCTGCCGGGAATGTATGTCCGCGCCGTGCTTGATCAAGCGGTGAAAACCTCCGCGATTCTCGCACCTCAGCAAGGCATTACGAGGGACTTGAAAGGTAACGCTACTGCGCTCGTGCTCACGGCCGACAACAAAGTGGAGCAGCGCACGTTGGTGGCCGAGCGCGCCATTGGCGATCGCTGGTTGATCAGCGAGGGTCTCGCCGAGGGCGATCGGCTGATCATTGAAGGCACCAGCAAGGTCCGCGTCGGCGATGCTGTCACTCCTGTGGACCTGGGATCCGGCCGGCGAGCAGCTGCCGCCGAACCGCCTGCGACCACGACGGAAGGCTGACCATGCTCGCCAAATTTTTTGTCGGGCGTCCCATCTTCGCCTGGGTTATCGCCATCGTCATCATGTTGGCCGGCAGCGCGGCAATCACGTCGCTGCCGATCGCGCAGTATCCCGACGTCGCGCCGCCTACCATTGCGATCAGCGCCAGCTACACGGGTGCCTCGGCGGAAACCGTCGAGAACAGCGTGACGCAGATCATCGAGCAGCAGCTCACCGGCCTCGACGGCTTGCTGTACTTCTCTTCTTCGAGCAGCTCCGACGGTCGCGCCAGCATTCAAGTCACATTCGACCAGGGCACCAATCCCGATACTGCCCAGGTGCAGGTCCAGAACAAGGTGCAGCAGGCACTGCCACGCTTGCCCAACTCCGTGCAGCAGCAAGGCGTGACCGTGGTGAAGTCCCAAAACGACTTCCTCATGATCGTAGCCATATCCGATACGAACGATCGCGCCACCGAGAGCGACCTGGCCGACTACATGGTCAGCAACATGCAAGATCCGATTGCGCGCGTGCACGGCGTGGGCGGTGTGCAAGTGTTCGGCTCGCAATATGCGATGCGCATATGGCTCGATCCCGCCAAGTTGCTTTCCTATAACCTGATGCCGAGCGACATACGCGCGGCAATCGAATCGCAGAACACCCAGGTCTCCGCCGGCAAGATCGGCGGCATGCCGAGTCTGGACAATCAACAACTCAATGCCACCGTCACCGCGCAATCCAAGCTGCAGACCCCGGAGCAGTTCCGCGCCATCATCGTGAAGCACGATTCGAGCGGCGCCACGGTTCGTCTCGGCGACGTTGCCCGCGTGGAGCTGGGTAGTGAGAGCTACGACGCCGTGCCGCGCTCGAATGGACACCCAGCCACCGGCCTGGCCGTCAAACTCGCGCCGGGCGCGAATGCGCTCACAACTGCCGAGGATGTGCGCAAAGTCATCGACGAGCTGCGCCCCTCGCTGCCGCAAGGCTATGTAATCACCTACCCGCGCGACAGCACAGCCTTCATCAAGATCTCCATTGAAGAAGTGGTGAAGACGCTGATCGAGGCCATCGTGCTGGTGGTCATCGTGATGTTCGTGTTCCTGCAGAACTGGCGCGCCACATTGATTCCGGCGATCGCGGTGCCGGTGGTGCTGCTCGGCACGTTCGGCGTGCTGCAGGTGTTCGGCTACTCCATCAACACCCTGACCATGTTCGCCATGGTGCTGTCCATCGGCCTGCTGGTGGACGACGCCATCGTGGTCGTGGAGAACGTCGAACGCATCATGCGCGAGGAAGGTCTCGACCCGCGCGCGGCAACCATGCAGTCGATGAGCGAGATCACGCCCGCCCTGATCGGCATCGCCACCGTGCTCTCGGCGGTGTTCCTGCCGATGGCGTTCTTCAGTGGCTCCACGGGCGTGATCTATCGGCAGTTCTCCATCACCATCGTGTCATCGATGCTGCTGTCGGTGGTCGTAGCGTTGGTGCTGACACCGGCGCTGTGCGCGCAACTGCTCAAGCCCGTGCACGCCGAACCCACGCAGCGCGGTTTCTTCGGCTGGTTCAACCGCACATTCGATCGCGCGGTAGCACGCTATGAACACGGCGTGGTCAAAGTGTTGAAACGGCCACTGCAAGGCATGTTGGTGTTCGGCGCCATCGTGGGGCTGATGGGCCTGTTGCTGCTACGCCTGCCGACCAGCTTCCTGCCCGATGAGGACCAGGGAACGGTGATGGTGCAGTTCACGCTGCCGCCGGGCGCCTCCATTTCACGCACGCTCGAGGTCGCCAAGGCCATCGAGAAATATTTCATGGAGCACGAGAAGAACAACTTCACCACCATATTCACGCTGTCCGGCTTCAACTTCAGCGGCAGCGGCCAGAACGCCGGCATGGCGTTCGTGAACCTGAAGAATTGGAGCGAACGCAAAGGCGCCGAGAACCGCGCCGACAACATCGCGCGTCGTGCCACCATGGCGCTATCGACGATCCGCGATGCGCAGGTGTTCTCGCTGAACCCGCCGTCCATCTCTGGCCTCGGCCAATCCGGTGGCTTCGAGTTCCAACTGCAGGCCAACGCCGGCGTGAGTCGGGAAACGTTGCGAGAAATGCGCGACCAATTGCTCGCGAGTGCCCGGGCCGACGCCACGCTCACTTCGGTGCGCCTCGGCAGCTTGCCGGATACACCGCAGCTTCATGTGGAGATCGATCAAGCCAAGGCCAGCTCGCTGGGCTTGTCACTGGCGGATGTGAACACTTCGCTGAGCGCCGCCTGGGCCGGCATCTACGTGAACGACTTCATCGATCGTGCCCGCGTCAAGCGAGTGTATATGCAAGCCGACGCGCCATTCCGGTCTGCGCCGGAAGATCTGGGGCGTTGGTACGTGCGCGGCGAGAACGGAACGATGACGCCCTTCTCCGCATTCGCGACCACGAGATGGACGTATGGTCCCGAGAACCTGAGCCGTTACAACGGCCTCGCCTCGTATTCGATTCAAGGCGCGGCGGCTCCGGGCGTGAGCTCGGGCACCGCGATGGACAAGATGGAGGAACTGGCTGGACAGCTGCCTGCCGGTGCAGGCTTCGATTGGAGCGGACTGTCGTATCAGGAACGATTGGCGGGCGGCCAGAAGGCCCTGCTCTACAGCATTTCCATCCTGGTCGTGTTCCTGTGTCTGGCGGCGCTGTACGAAAGCTGGTCGGTGCCATTCTCCGTCATGCTCGTCATCCCGCTCGGTATCGTGGGTGCCGTGCTCGCTGCCACGTTGCGAGGCCTGGAGAACGATGTCTATTTCCAGGTGGCGCTGCTGACCACCATGGGTCTGTCGGCGAAGAACGCCATCCTGATCGTGGAGTTCGCCGAGTCGGCCTACATGCGCGGCGCGAGCTTGATGGATGCAGCGATCGAAGCCGCGCGCTTGCGTCTGCGACCCATCATCATGACTTCGCTGGCGTTCGTCGCCGGCGTGACGCCCTTGGCCGTGTCCTCCGGAGCGGGCGCGAACAGCCGTATCTCCATCGGTACTGGCGTGGTCGGCGGCACGTTGACCGCAACGGCGCTCGCGATCTTCCTGGTTCCCCTGTTCTTCGTCCTGGTGCGCAAGCTGTTCAAGGAACGTCCGCAGGAAGCTCAGGAGCTCGCAGTAAACCCCGGCGCCAGCGGCGAAGGAGCACAGCATGCGTAAGCAAGCTCTAACGTTCGCTCTGAGCACAGCCGTTGCGGTAGCCCTGGCGGGTTGCACCATGGCTCCTCGCTACGAGAGGCCAGCGGCACCCGTGGCAGATACGTGGCCCACCGGCGCGGCCTACGACCCTGCGCAGGCCGGAGAAACAACTGCGGCGGATTTGCCGTGGCGCGAGTTCATCCGAGAACCGAAGTTACAACAAGTGATCGAGCTGGCGCTCGCCAGCAACCGCGATCTGCGCAGCGCTCTGGCCAATATCCAGGCAGCGCGAGCGCAGTACCGAATACAACGCGCTGATCTGCTCCCGCGGATCGATGGTGACATCAACGCTACCCGCGCCAAGAACGTCAACCAGTTCAGCAGCACCGGCACCCCCATCGAGACCGAGTTCTACACGGCCAATGTCGGCTTGAGCGCGTTCGAGATCGATCTGTTCGGCCGCGTGCGTAGCTTGTCCCGAGCCGCGTTGGAATCGTATCTCGCCACCGAGCAAGCGGCGCGCGCCACACGCATCAGCTTGATCGCCGAGACCGCGAGCGCCTATCTGACATTGGCCGCGGACAGCAGCCAGCTCGAACTGTCCCGCCGAACCGTGGAAAGCGCACAGCGCACCATGGAAGTGACCCGCAAACGTTTGGAAGCCGGCGTCTCGTCGCGGTTGGATGTGCGGCAAGCCGAGACCATTTATCAGCAAGCTCGTGCGGACCTCGCAAGCACGACCGCGCTGATCGCACAGGACCGCAACGCTCTGGAACTGCTGGTGGGCGGTCGCCTTCCCGACGAACTGCTGCCGGCCGAGCTGCCGGACCATCACCAATGGCTGGCCGATGTGCCGGCTGGACTGTCGTCATCAGTGCTGTTGTCGCGCCCCGATGTGTTGCAGGCGGAGCATCAACTCAAATCGGCCAACGCGAACATCGGCGCGGCACGCGCTGCGTTCTTCCCGAGACTGTCGTTGACCGCGAGCACCGGACTGGCAAGCACGGAGCTGTCGGACCTGTTCAGCGATGGCGCCTCGATCTGGTCGGTGGGTCCGAGCCTCACGCTGCCCATCTTCAACGGCGGCGCCAACGTCGCAAACCTGCAGTACGCCAACGCGCAGCGCGATTTATATGTTTCGCAATACGAGCTGGCCATCCAAACGGCATTCAAGGAAGTGGCCGACGCCCTCGCCGTTCGCGGCACGATCCAGGATCAGCTGGATGCACAACGCGCGCTGGTCGATGCCGCGGCCGATAGCTACCAGCTCGCGGAAGCACGCTATTCCAAGGGTGTAGATACGTTCTTGAATGCGCTGGATGCGCAGCGCGTTTTGTATAACGCCGAGAAGTCGCTGGTATCGGCTCGATTGACTGCGAGCGACAATATCGTGACGTTGTACCGCGTGCTGGGCGGCGGACTCGCCGGCGAAGAATGATGAGTTCGCGCCCGGCCGCCGTTGCGCGGCCTGGCGTAGTGTAATCTGCGACATCCCAATCGATCCCCGAGCACATTCATGAGCGAGTCCACCTATCTGCAACTGCGATCGCTGATCACGGCCGGCGGCGAGCTGCAGCTATCACTACGCGAGACGAAGATTCCCGAGCCGGGGGCGGACGAGGTGCTGATCCGGGTGCTCGCCTCCCCCATCAATCCCTCGGACCTGGCCCTGCTGCTAGGACCGGCCGACTTATCGACCGCCCGCGCGGGCGGCACGGCAGAGAGTCCGACGTTCACCGCGAAAGTGCCTGCGAACCTCATGAAGGGCATCGCTGCGCGCATCGACCAGTCCATGATCGTCGGCAATGAAGGTGCTGGAGTCGTCGTGAAAGCTGGCGCCGATGCGCAGAGCCTCTTGGGAAAAACGGTTGCGGTTCTTGGCGGCGGCATGTACGCGCAGTATCGCGTCGCGAAAGCCGCTGCATGCCTGGCGCTACCGGCAGGCACCACAGCGGCCGAAGGCGCCTCGTGCTTCATCAATCCGCTCACCGCGCTCGGCATGGTCGAAACCATGCGCCGCGAGAATCACACCGCACTCGTCCACACGGCCGCAGCCTCCAACCTCGGGCAGATGCTCAACAAGATCTGCCAGAAGGACGGAATCCCGCTGGTGAATATCGTGCGCAACGCCGAGCAGGCGGACACACTTAGAAAGCTCGGTGCCAGGTACGTTTGCAACAGCACCTCGGCCAACTTCATGGATGAGCTCACTGATGCGATCGCCGCAACGGGCGCCACGCTCGCCTTCGATGCCGTGGGTGGCGGCAAGCTGGCCAATCAAATCCTGATCTGCATGGAGGCTGCCATCAATCGCAAGAGCACCACTTACAACCGCTACGGCTCGCCAGTCCACAAGCAGGTGTACTGCTATGGCGTGCTCGACACGCGTCCCATCGAGATCGATCGGACCAACGTCGGCATGGCGTGGGGCGTCGGCGGCTGGCTGCTGACCTGGTTCCTGGAGAAGATTGGCCCGCAAGCCACACAAAAACTGCGCGAGCGGATCGCGGCCGAGTTGAAGACCACGTTTTCGAGCCATTACACGGCGGAGCTTTCACTGGCAGAGGCCCTGCGCCCCGATGTGATCAATGCATACAACCGGCGAGCGACCGGAGAGAAGTACCTGATCAATCCCAACAAGGGCCTGCAGTAACAGCGCCGATGAACCACAGCCTCCGCCCCGCGGCCGAAGACTCGCCTGTATTGTTCAATGAAGTTGCCCTGCGTGGCGGTCAGCGCCTGGGCTTTGCCCGGCTCAATAGAGAGAAGGCGTTGAATGCGCTGTCGATCGACATGTTTCGTCTATTGCATCCGCAATTGCGCCGCTGGGCCGACGATCCGCGGATCGCCTGCGTGATCCTGCACGGCGCGGGCGACAAGGCATTCTGTGCCGGCGGCGACATTCGCAGCGTGTACCACGCCATCCAGGCATATTCCGGTCCGCCGCCGAACCCGACGGCGCTGGAGCTGTTCCGCGACGAGTATCGATTCGACTACTTTCTGCATCGATATCCCAAACCGCTGCTGGTCTGGGGCAGCGGCATCGTGCTCGGCGGCGGGCTCGGATTGATGGTGGGTGCGAGCCATCGCGTCGTCACCGAGACATCGCGCGTCGGCATGCCCGAAATCAGCATCGGCTTCTTTCCCGATGTTGGCGGCAGCTGGTTTCTGCAGCGAATGCCCGGGCGCACGGGACTGTTCCTGGCGTTGACTGGCGCGCAGATCAATGGACACGATGCGATCATGGGCGGGCTCGCAGATTATTTCATTCGCTCGACCGATCGCGACGCGTTGTTTGCTCACTTGTCGGATGCCCCCTGGTCGTCGGACGCGAGCGCCAATCGCGAAGTGCTGACTGCCCTGCTGCAGGAATTTACTGGTCCCGCAGCGAGTCTGTTGCCAGCTTCACACTTGCAGCAGCATCGCGAGCTCATCGACTCATTCTGTCGCGGCGAGTCCGTGAAGGATATCGTTGCGCGGATCACACGCTACGAGGGTGAGGACGAATGGCTGAAACGCGCGGCTGCGACATTGGCCACAGGCTCGCCAACATCCGCTGCGCTCAGTTTCGAACTGCAGCGGCGGGCGAAGACGCTCGATCTGGCCGACACCTTCCGCCTCGAGCTGACCGTCACCATGCAATGCTGTGCTCACCCGGATTTCAGCGAAGGTGTGCGCGCGCTGCTGATCGACAAGGACCGCAAGCCACGATGGCAGCCCGCCACGCAGGCCGAAGTCACCGACGAATGGGTCGCGCAACACTTCGTCGAGCCGGCATGGCCGGGCTCCACACATCCACTAGCGGACCTCTGAATAGCGCCGCCATCGCAGCCAGCGCCGCTTCATGAGCGAATGTCAGCTCTTGGGCGGCGGCGGAATATTCAGGCCGGCCTGCACCGCCGGCCGATCCAAAAAGGCATTGAGCACCCGCTGCACATTCGGGAAATTCTTGAAGCCCACCAGATCACCCGCTTCGTAGAACGTCACGAGGTTGCGCACCCACGGGAATATGGCAATGTCCGCGATGCTGAATTGGTCGGCGACCATCCAGGTTCTGCCTTCGAGGTGCTTCTCGAGCACGCCGAGCAGGCGCTTCGACTCGTTTACGTAGCGATCCCGCGGACGCTTGTCCTCGATCTCCTTGCCGGCGAATTTGTGGAAGAACCCCAACTGGCCGAACATCGGGCCGATGCCGCCCATCTGGAACATCACCCACTGAATGACCTGGTAGCGCAGCGCCGCCTCCTGCGGCATCAGCTTGCCGGTTTTCTCCGCCAGATAGATCAGAATGGCGCCCGACTCGAACAGCGGCAGCGGTTTGCCGCCCGGGCCGTTGGGATCGATGATGGCCGGAATCTTGTTGTTCGGATTCAATGACAGGAATTCCGGCGACAGCTGATCGTTGGTGTCGAAGCTCACGCGATGCGCTTCGTATGGCAGGCCCGTTTCCTCCAGCGCGATGGACACCTTCACGCCGTTCGGCGTGTTCAACGAATACAGCTGCAACCGATCCGGATGCCGGGGCGCCCACTTCTTGGTGACGGGAAAGGCGGAAAAATCTGCTGCCATGACGGTCCTCCTGCTGGAGGCGCTATTGTCGCACTATCGACACGCTGGTATGCAGCCGCTTGACGGAATAAGTGTCATGTCAGATTTTCCTGGATCGCGCGTCGTGCGCGATCTGTAAGCGCCCGTCCGCACGGACCAGCGTACGCAGGCTCTTGAAATCCGCGAGCATCGGATGCGATGTCTCGATGGAATGCTGATGCGTGGCCGTGATAACAGCTACCGCCGCGCCCGCCGCCTCTCCGGCGCGGATGCCTGCCGCCGCATCTTCGAAAATCAGGCAATCATTGGCGCTGAATCCAAGCCTGCCTGCCGCCAGCTGATAGCATGCCGGATCGGGCTTGCCTCTCGGAATATCTTCTGCCGTGATGAAGACGCGCGGCGTCGGAAGGCACGCCGCCGCCAAACGGCGAACGGCCAACGCGCGCGGCGCGGAGGTCACGATGGCCCACTGCTCTCCGGGCAACGTCGCGACAAATTCCTTCGCGCCTGGAATAGCGTGGACGCCCTCGACATCCTCGATCTCTGCCAGTGTGATCGCTTCGGCCTCAGCCACCGGGTCCACGCCCGGAATATTCAGCCGGCGCACCGAATCCACCGCGCGACGCCCGTGGATGTCGTGCAAGAACGTCCTGGCATCGATATCGAACCGAGCGGCCCAGCGGGTCCAGACTCTTTCCGCCGCGGCGATGGAGCTGAGCAGCGTGCCGTCCATGTCGAACAGGATGGCCGCGAACGAACGGCCGTCGAACAGATCATCGAGTTGAGTCATCCAGCCTGGATCTCCGCTTGGCGCGCGGTAAAGTAACACACCGCCAGGTGCGCTTCCGGCGACTATCCGGAAACGGGCCCGCCTGTCCGGGGTTCCCCCTGTCCGAGGTGTGTTCTGGCTCCACCTGGCGACGCCGGCGGAGCTCGTGTCAGACTACGCGTTCAATTCCGGCAGGCCCCCGCATGATCATCCACCTGGTCGACGGCACTTACGAGCTGTTTCGTCACTTCTATGGCTTGCGCCGCTTCAACAAGGACAAGCCGCTGGGCGCGGCCAACGGCGTGCTGCACACGGTACTCGAGCTGATCGAACAAGGTGCCACTCACATTGGCGTCGCCACCGATCACGTCATCGAATCCTTCCGGAATCAGATGTGGCCGGGCTACAAGACCGGTGACGGCATCGAGCCCGCGCTGTGGGCGCAATTTCATCCGTTGGAGCGCGCGCTGGTAGCCATGGGTGTAGCAACCTGGCCCATGGTGGAGCTTGAAGCGGACGATGCGCTCGCCTCGGCCGCTTACCTCGCAGTAAATGACGCGCGCGTCGAGAAAGTGTGCATCTGGACGCCGGATAAGGATCTTGGCCAATGCGTGGTCGACGATCGCGTCGTGCAGATGGACCGCAAGAGCAAACAGCTGCGCAATGCCCAGGCGGTGCAGGAAAAGTTTGGCGTGCCTCCTGCGTTGATCCCGGACTTCCTCGCGCTGGTCGGCGACACCGCCGACGGATATCCGGGCATCGAGGGCATCGGCAAGGTGAGTGCCGCCCGTCTGGTCAACAAATACGGCCGCATCGAGGACTTTCCACCCGAATCGCTGAGCGGCGACCGCCTGGCGCTTGCGCTGCTGTTCAAGCAACTCGCAACGCTACGCATCGACGCACCACTGTTCGACAACGTCGATGCGCTTCAGTGGCGCGGCCCGACGCCTGAGTTCACTACATACGCCGAGCAATCCGGCGACAAGCGGCTGCTGGAACGCTGCCAGAAAGCCGCGGCGAAGCTTGCTACCTAGCCTCAACACGAATTTTCGGCCGAGCATGAGATGCGATTCGTTCTGTGTTGACGGCTGACTGACCGCCAGTCACTATTTGGACTCATGACACAGCCGAAGGCGCGAAAGTGAACAGCGCCCGCCTGGTTCGTAAAATCACCACCTTCGTGGAACGCACGCTCGGCATCCATTGAGCGTTGCTTCAAGGAAGCTGGTATCAGCCCTATGATGGCGGTCGCGCGTTCTACACGGCATTGGGGCATCTGCCGGAAACTTACTCCGACGCGCTATTCATGCACCACTTGTATGGCGGCATCTATTGGGCCGCCACAGGCAAGGGCCTCAACTCCCCTTCAGATCGCGAAGGTGCATCGCGAGTAGTACCACTGCACCACTGATCATGACCGCCAGCGCGACATAGCTGGCGTTCTGCGACTGTGCGTATGTGATGCTCGAATAAAGCAGATAGGCGCACATCGCGACAAAGATCAGTGGGAGTACGGGATACCAGGGCACGCGGAACGGCCGCGGCCGTTGCGGGTCGCGCCGGCGCAAGACCAACAGCGCAATGCCGCTGAGCATGAAGAAGAACCAGAACACCGGCGCCGTGAATTCCACCATGGTGGCGAACCCGTCCTTCTCCAGCGCCCCAAACGCGATCAGCGCCAACGCAATCGCCGCCTGGACAATGAAACCTACCACCGGCGCGTGACGCTCGCCTTGCCATCGGCCCATGAAACGCAGCGCCTGCCAGTCCTGAGCCACCGAGTAGTTGCTGCGCGCTCCCACGAGCATGGTGGAGTTCATTGAGGTCAATGCCGCGACAGCGACAGCAACGCCGATCAGCTGGCCACCGATGGGCCCTAGCGCACGCTCGATGACGTCGACGCCGATAGCCCGGCTCGCCTTCAGTTGCTCGAAGCCGAGTCCATGCAACACACCACCGACGAAGATGAGATACGCGAACGTGATGACACCGATGGAGATGACCAGCGTCCGGACGACAGCTCGATGGCCACCACGAACCTCGGCCGAGACATAGGCGGCTTCATTCCAACCGCCGAAGGTCAACAGCACGAACACCATCGCAAGACCGAAAGCACCCTCGCCTTCCGAAGAACTTGCCGCCGCAGCAACCGGTGCAGGTTCCAAAGTCATGCCCGCGACCGCGACCACTAGAACGCCCGTAATCTCCAGCAGCGTCAACGCATTCTGCATTCGTGATGAGCTGCGCAGACCGACAAGATTGATCAGGGTCAGCACGATCACCGCCGTCGCTGCATAGATCGCCGACGAGTAGGCGCCGAGGTTATGCAGACGGCTCAGGTAGTCACCAAGAATAAAACCCAGCAACGCAATCGAACCGGTGCAGATGACCGTGCTGCGCGCCCATGCAAACAAGAAACTGACCTGCTTGCCATACGCGCGAGTGAGAAATGTGTAGTCGCCGCCCGCGCTTGGATAGGCGGTGGCCAACTCTGCGTAGGTCAGCGCACCGATCAGCGAGAGCACGCCTCCCAACACCCACGCTGCCATCATCGCCGTCGGCGAACCGGCAATCCCTGCGACCAGCGAGGGCGTCTCGAATATGCCGGCGCCGATGACGATGCCGACCGTGATCATGGTCGCATCGAAGACGCTCAGTGTCGGCGTGGGTACGCCAGCAGCGCCCCAACTCGATGCCACCTCCTGTGCTGCTCGCTCGCGATCGAAGGTGGAGCTCACCGACGAGTGCCGATGTAGGTGGAGGTCTGGTCGTTGCGAGTGACCTCCGCCTCGATCCGATTGCCCTTCAGCTCTCCCTTGAGCCGGGTGTGTACGTCGCCTTCGGAGAACGTCATCGCGATCTGCGTGCCGCGCAGCTCGCCCTCGGTGAGTGGCTTCTTGCCGGGTCCGGCGGTGCCATTGAGCTTCTGAAATGTCTGCACCAGCTCGACATCGAATCTGTCCTTGCCGCGCTGCTGCTTGAATGTCCACTTACCCTTCGCGTCCGCCGGAACGATCCACAAGTACGCCGAACCGTCACCGGACACCGTGCTCTCATCAGGCTGCCAATTGTCCATGAGGAAGGAATGCGACACGACCCGCGTGCCGGGTTTCATTTTCAAAATGATGGGCCGCAGTCGCAGGTTCAGCTCCGGCAGCAGATACAGCGTGAGCACCGAGGCATCGCTGAAGTCGGTCTCGAAAATGTCGCCCTGGATCACTCTTACTTTGTCGGCGACGCCTTCGGCGCGCACCAGACATTGCGCCAGCCGGGCCATGTCCGGGTTGTATTCGACACCCACCGCGCGTGCGCCGAATTGCTTGGCCGCAGCGATGGCGATCTTGCCGTCGCCGGCACCGAGGTCGTACACCAGGTCGTTCTTGGTAACTTTGGCCATGTCGAGCATGCGCGTGACCAGTGCATCGTTGGTCGGCACCCAGACCACGTCCTTGCCCGGCTGACCGGTGGAGGGTTTGAAGGTTTTCTCGCACGCCGCCCGCGAGCTCTGGTCACTGGGGATTGGCACGCCCTGGGTGGCGCTCTGGGCATCGGCCCGCGCCATGCCAAATATCACTAGTGCGCCCCAACTCAATCCCCAAAGGGCGCCCGAACGGAAAGCCCCAGCGCGCGACCGCGCTTGCGAACGATGGCAGCTCGACATCGGCATGGTCGTCCTCCCCTGGCGCTGTCTGGCCTGAACGCATTGGCTGGCGAGAAAGTTCACCGACAACAACGTCACCAAACGCGGATCGTGGCGCAGAAGTTGCGCATTGCTGGCCACTCCCTCGCTGTGCGCCGGGATATCGGCATCCGGCACGATACCGCATTGTTATGGCGCTGCGATTGGCGAGCAGGAGGCTGCGTCTATTCAGTGCGTGCTTGCCACGCCGTTGGGAACAGGCGCCGTGCGTTGCCGCTGTAGATCTTGTCGATGACGTCTCGGGGCAGCGACAAGCCACGCAGTGGCGCCGCAAACTCCTCTGACTGCATGGTCTCGGCGCTGCTCAGGAAGCGCCAGTCGTCGAGCCACGTGTCGTGGGCCGTGGCCGCACATGCACTATCTTCCTGAGGCCCCGCGCAGGCGATGTCGGTGGCGTACAGGATTCGATCCTGGAACTCGATGAAGAACCTCCGCACCTTGTCGCGATCCAGGCTGGCCTGCAGTTGCACGTGCGACAGGCGCGCCCCGAGATCGACGGACGCATTCGGATAACGCCGTAGGAATTTGGCGACGCGATCGAGATTCCATTCGAGCGAGGCCAGATGCACCCCGACAAACGCCAGCTTCGGATGGCGGTCGAGCAAGCGATCGCGTGCGGCAATCTGCTGTTCATACGTCGGCCATTGCGATTGTGAGTACATGTGATATTGAGGATGCGCAGTGAAGTACTCGCGGTCACTGCGGATCGTCATCTCGGGCAGCGGCAACCAGGCGTTGCGAGGCTCGCCCACATGGCTGAGGAGTACCGTGCGACGCTCCTCCAACATGCGAAAGATTGGAGTGAAACGCGGATCGTCGATCATTACGACGTGGCCATCCGGGTCACGCTGCTGCATGCCAATGTCTTTCCACACCTTGACCCCGACGGCGCCGGCATCGAGGTCATCCGCAAGCTGCCGCTCCACTTCTTGCGCCCACCCCGCGCGTTCGCTCCCCGCAGCATCAAAGGTCGTAGCGAGCTCCACACGACCCGGGTAGCCCTTGCGCAGTGCCAAAGCGGCGCTGCGCTGTTGTGGCAGCGGCGGAAAATCACCGTAGTTGACGTTGATCGTGAGCAGGCGGAAGTTGTCCGCCGCCGCGCGAGCCATCAATGTCGGCAACGACCCATGCAAGTGAATATGTGCATCGATCTTTTCAACTCGCGCAAAATCGTCGATGCGATATGGCGGCTGCTCGGCCGACGCGACCAATGATCCCGCCAGCAACGCTGCTGCAAGCCAAAGCCTGATCGATTTCATGGGGTCGAGCATTGTTCTCTCAGGGTGGCCAAAGCGGTTTCGTCGAGTGGCTGCTTCGCGAGTCGCGCCGCGTACAATGCTGCGCCAAGTTCCGGGGAGTACAGTGGCGTTCGATACTCGAACCCATGGTTCGCAGCCTCCAACGCAGCACGAAAAGCGTTGCAGGTCAGTGCGGCTCCGTTAAAGACTCCGCCACTGTGCGACACAGGCAGCACCACACTTTCCGGGACCGCCAACGAACGCCGCACCGCGATCACGCATTCAACCAGTTCCTGCGCCGCCCTGTCGAAGATAGCCGCGGCCCGGGCATCGCCCGCCTGGGCGGCCTCGTGAACGAGCACCGCAAACTGTGCAAACACACTGCGCACGCTGCCCGACTCCCCATAGATCCGGGCGCAAAGATCGAGATCGGCGGCAATGCCGAAGCGAGCACGCACCAACTCATACAATGGACCGCGCCCGGTGCGTCCATCACTCATGCGTGAGAATAGGTTCAAGCCTTCGCGAGCAATCCAATAGGCGGAACCTTCGTCGCCGATGAGCTCACCCCAACCGCCCGCCCTCGCCTCGCGACCAGCATACTGGCCATAAGCTACCGAGCCGGTCCCTGCGATTACGCTGATGCCATCCTCGCACGCTAGCGAACCGGCCCAGCTGCAAACAGTGTCGTTGCCGCAGCGATAGCTGGAGACATCGAGCAGTGCCGATGGCATCGCATCCATGGTGGCAGTCGTCGCGCTGTCCTCGCCATACGCGGGCAATCCAATGAAGGCAAATGTCACACTGGCAGGCGGGCAAGCGGCTTTGGCTAGTGTCGCGCCGATGCCGCCGATCAACAGCTCGGTGGACCGCACAAAGCCTTCGGCCAGGTGACTCACACTCGGGCCGACGTGCCGGGCACGGATGCGCCCCGCAGCATCGATCAGTGCGTAGGCTGTCTTGGTGCCGCCGCCATCAACGCCGAGAAACATGCTCGTGCTGTTCCGGCCAAGGATGAATGTTCACTCCCTGCACCACGCGATTGACCACGCCGGCCGCATTCGGGCGATCCGGCGTCAAGCCCAGCGCGAGCGACTGCAGCAGCGCATAGGTCTGTGCAACCATGACGTGGGCGCAGGCCAGTTCCAAATCGCCCGCATCGCGCAGGTCCTGGTAAATCACATTGTCGCCCTCCGGCAAACCGTCCGGCTTGCCACTGAGCGCAAGGATAGCGCCGGCACGCGCGTCCCGCCGCAATTCCGCCAACAGCTCCAAGTCATAGGCGCGTGTATAAGCATCGTTGGCGAGCAGCACGACCACCAGCGTTCGATCATTGATGACCGTCTTGGGCCCATGCCGAAAGCCGAGCGTGGACTCGCCGAGCGCCACGACTCTGCCGTCGGTCAGCTCCAGCAGCTTGAGTGCCGCTTCAGAGGCCAGGCCACGCAACTCGTTGCTGCCAAGATAGACCACGCGTTGAAATTCTCGCGCGACGAGACGCTGCGCCAAAGGCCACGCCTGCTGCAGGACCGAACTCGCTGCTGTAGCCAAGGCCGAGACGGCTTCGGGTCGAAACACCCAGAATGCAAGCCCCGCCGTCAGCAGCATCGAGGTAAAGCTCGAGGTCATCGCGAATCCGCGATCATGGGTCACATCCGGCAATACGAGCGCGTGCGCGCTACGCAGCTGACGCGACCGCTTGACCAATTCACCTTCGACGTTGCAGGTCACGATGAGATGGTGCACGTCATCCAGTCCACGCTCCGCGAAATCCACGGCCGCGACGCTCTCCGGGCTGTTGCCCGAACGCGCGAACGACACCAGGAGCGTCGGCACATCCCTTTGCAGGAACAGATGCGGACCACTGACCAGATCGGTGGTGGCAATGGATTCGACGCGCCGATGCAACCGCGCCGTCAAGGCCGGCAGCAGGCAATCGCCGATGAATGAAGACGTGCCCGCACCGCTCAACACCACGCGTAGCTCGGGCTTCGCCAGCAACGGAATCAGAAAGCTGTCGAGTTGTGCTCGTTGCTCGCGAACCAGCCGCTCGATCTGCGGCCACACGGACGGCTGTTGCGCGATCTCGCGCGCCGTCCATTCGGCGCCGCGAGCCTGCAGCTCCGCTTGCCCCACGCCGGGAAAATCAGTCGACATCAATCCTTACCTCTGAGAACCAGCCACGCCGCAAGCGCGCATGTAGGGGCGTAACGACGCCGCGATGCCTTCCTGGAGCAACTCGTCGACGTTTGCCTGCAAACGACCGTCGCGAACGGCCTCGTACTGTCGCGGCATGAACTGGCTCAACAGTGTAAGCGGCACGGAGCTGCCGCGCAGTCTCGTCAGCAACGACTCGTATGCTTGCTTGATCCGCGGATGCGGCCAGTAATATCTGATTCGATCGCTCAGGCTGAACTGCAGATCGAGCGATTCGCGCTTCGGATCGTGATAGTAGTTGCGCCAGTAACGCGGATCGCTCCGCATCACTTCGAGCGCGATGGCTCGCAGATCCTCTTGATCTGCACCACCGGGCAATTCCCGGGCAATCGCCGCCAGCGACCACAATGTTTCTCGCAGGGCATAAGTCGCGCCGGGCCCGACTTTGAGAATGGCGAAGTGATCTCGCACCAACGCCTCCAGATTCACTGGGGCCTGATAGTCAGTCGAGTGCGCCTCGAAGATGAACTGTGCATCGTCGGCGATGAATGCGCTCAAATCGCGAGCCCGGTTCGGACGATAGTCGATGACCTTGTGATGATCGAACTCGACGCCAGGCTGCACGACGAGTGCAATCACGCGCGGCCACGCGGCATCCAGCCCAAGCTGCGCGAACGCATCCTGATGCGCTTTGATGGTGGCGCGCGCCGCTTCCGGGCTGGTGACTTCTAGCTCGCCAAGCGATTCCGTGGCTCCACCTGGGACGGGCACTTCGGTTCCTATGACATAGACCGGTGGCTCGCCACCGACGTCCCGCCATGCCTTCTCGGCGACAGCGCATAGCCGCGCCGCGCGGCGCGCGATGACATCCTCTGGCACCGGCTCTGGGTCGCCGCCACAGGCCATCGAACAATCCAAATGAATCTTGCGAAAACCGGCCACGACATACTGCCGAATCATTTCCGCCGCTTTGTCCATCGCCTCATCCGCGGGCTCGTGCCGCCAGGCATTGGGACCGAGATGATCTCCGCCCAGCCACAGGTTTGCTTCGCGAAATCCCGACTGCCGCGCGATCTTCAATACGAACCTGCGGAAGTCCGCCGGCGTCATGCCGGTATAGCCGCCGAATTGATTGACTTGATTCGACGTGGCCTCGACGAGGAGTGGCGCATCGTATGCGCGCGCCTCCCGCATGGCGCTTTCAATGACCTGCGGATGCGCCGAGCACAAGGAGTAGACGCCGGCCTGCTCTCCCCGCTTGTGTCGCGCCACGATGTCGAGCAACTGCCTCATCGCTGCGGCGACTCCTCGGGCTGCGCGGCCAACAGCAGCGCTGCGGTGAGGGCCAGCGCGATGCCGGCAATCTTGTACGGCCCGGGCACGGCTCCCACGAGTGCCAGCGACAACAACGCGGTCAGCAGCGGCGCTCCCGCATTGATCAGCGGCGAAACGATGATCGCCTTGCCATAGCGGAACGCGAACACCAACGTCAGCGCGCCAATGGCGTTCAACACTTGAATGGCTGCGGCCAGCCCGGGACCGCTGAGCGAATAGTTGATGGGCTGCGAGAAGTCCGTCATCGCCAGCGCCACCGGGCTGAGCAACAGCCCGCTCAACATCATGTAGAAAAAGATGCTGGCCGCATCCATGCTGGCGTTCGCCAGCTTGATCACATAGGCCTGCAATCCCCACGCCGCCAGGATGGCCAGCGCCATGGCAAACCAGCTGCCATAGCCACTGGGTTGGCCATCGCCGCTATAGTCGAACAGCGGCAGCGCTATCAGGGCGAGCACGATGCCCACCAGGCCGAGCAACCCGGTTCGCTCGCGCAGTAGCGCGAATGACAGCGCGATGGTCAGCGCCGGCGACAACGAGATGATCGGGAAGATGAGATACGGCGGACCGACGCGCACCGCATGGAACAACAGCAACTGTCCACCTGCGCCCAGCAGGCCGATGCACAAACCGAGCATCAGCGACCGCGGGTCACGCTGCAACGGCTGGTCACTGCGGCTCAGCACGAAGATGGCCGGCGGAATCATGGTCAGCGACCACACGACGTAATTGAGCGTTTCAGGCACGCCGTTGGCACTCGGCAGCCCCGCCAACGCACCCCACACGCCCCACAGTAACAGTGTGGTCAGGGCATATAACAACCATGGTTTTGTTTTCATTCAGGCCGGCTCTTTCCCCACTGTACCGATCGCATTTTTTTCCACCACGACTCTCGTCAGCAATGCTTGTTAGAACTTGGCGCTGGCGCCGAGCAGGTACGAACGACCCCAGGTCTCGAAGCCGGCCAGCATGTCGCGGCGGCCGAGATAGGAGATGTAGTACTCGTCGAGCAGATTGCGGCCCTCGAGCGACACGCTCAGCCCATCGGTGACCTTGTAGGCCACCGATGCCGTCACCCACGTGATGGGCTCCACCTGCTCCGACAGGCTGCTGACAGCGTCGTTGGCTGCGGTGTACTCACCGCTGTAGTCGGCGGCGAGTTGCACATCCCAGCGATCGTTCTCGAACATCAGCGCCAGCGAATACGCGGACTCGGAGACATTCTCCAGCGGTCCGACATGCACGCCGCCGACATAAGCCTTGGTATCGGTATACGTGTAGTTGGCGCGCACGCCAAAGCCGTTGTCGAAGAAGTGCTGCAACCCCAGCTCGGCGCCCAGCACCTTGGCCTTGTCGCCATTGATGGGGCGGCTGATGTCGTACAGCACCGGGACCTCGCCGCCGCCCCCGATGTTGCCGACCACGCCGATGTCGACGTTCTCTTCGAGCTGATGCGTGATGAAGTTGCTGAGGTCCTTCCAGAACACCGCGCCGCTCAGCACCGACTTGCCGGCGAAGTACCATTCGACCGAGAGGTCCGCCTGGTCCGCCTCCACCGGCTTGAGGTCCGCATTGCCGTCATATTCGATGAGGTAATTGCGGTCCAGCGTCTGATCGACGCGCGTGGGCGCCAGTTGATTCAGCGATGGACGCGCCATCACCTTGGCGGCGGCCACGCGCAGCAACAGATCGTCGCGCAGCCAGTATCCGACGTTGAGGGACGGCAGGAACTCGTCATAGCTCCCCTTCTGAGTGAGCGGGTCCGCCGGACTGTAAGTCACGTCCGGGCTGGAGGTGGGAATGCCCGGCGTGGGATCGTCGACGAACACGATGCTGTCCACCGCCGTCCTGGCGGTCGTGTCGGTGCTGACCCATCGCACACCTGCGGAGGCGAACCATGCATCGCCACGGAAGTTTGCATTCAAGTACAACGCGACCGTCTCCTCGTCAACGTCGTACGACTGCACCGGATTCAACGTCGCCGCCGTCAGCGAGGAATCGTAGACCTGCCCGGTGGGATTGCCGTCCTCATCGAGGATGGGCTGGCCGTCGAGCGCGCGCAGCGCATTGAAATAGGCGCTGGCATCGAACTGCACGAAGCGGCGCGGATAGCGCCCGCCGGCGTTGCGCATGAAGTTCGGCAGCGACACCGGCCGGACCACATTGGCGCCGAGGCTTTCGAAAGTCGTGTCGTACATGTTGCAGTACTGGCACGAGCCGCCGTTGGTATCGTTCTCGATGGTGTTGCGCACCTTGCTGCGATCGGTGCTGGCGATGCCGAACTGCAATGCCTGCAGCGAGCCGAATTCCAGCTTCAGCTCGCCGGCGATGGACAAGCCTGTGACCTCGTCCGTTACGTCGGTACCCGACAAGCCCGTGTAGTGCAAGCCATAGTCGGCATTGCCGAGCGCGCCGCTCTGCAATGCCGTCGCTAGATCGCGGCCATCTTCCAGAGTCACGCTGATGTTCGGTATGCGACCGTTGTTCATGTCGACACGGCTGGAGTGATTTCCGCCGATGCCCGAGACGATCCACGTGTCCTTGCCGCCGGAATCGCGCTCGGCCTTGGAACGATACGCGTCGAATGTGAATTTCAAGTTGTCCGTGGTCTGCCAGGTGGCGTTCCAACCGAACTGCGTGGTGTCGACCACGCGGTGTTCGGTGATGGTGGAGATTTCCGGGACCAATTCCGCAACGGACATGCCCGTGACCCAATGATCGCGGATGCTCACGTCGCTCCAGCGATGCAGTCCCGCATCCTCATCGAGGATGGCGTCCTCGACATAGTAGGACTGGTGATAGCCGACAGTAGGCGCGTCCAGGCGAGTGAACATGCCGTCGACCGTCATTCGCAGACTGTCGTTGACCTGCCATTGCCACACCGCGGTGACGCCGCTGCGCTTCTTCTCCTGGATACGAGCGCCGAAGCTGGTACAGCACAGGCCGAGCAAATCGCTCTCGTCAGCGGAAATCACACCGTCGCCATTGGCGTCGAACGCGCCCGGCGAATCCGGCGTAATCAGAAACTCTTCCACGGCATCCGAGCGCACTTCGCTGTCCTGATACACCGCGGTAAGCATCACGCCCATGCGATTTTCGGCGAAGGTATTGCTGAGGACACCACTGACTTTATAGCCGGTGTTCTCGGAAAGATCGTTGTAGTCCCCTTCGACCGACAGCGAAGTCCGCAGGCCGGGACGATCCAATGGCCGGGCCGAGCTCAAGTTGATGAGACCGCCAATGCTGCCTTCGAGGTTCGCGGCATCGGCCGACTTGGACACGTCCGCACCCGAGATCACCTCCGAAGGCAACACGTCGAACGCGAACTCACGGCCATCGCCATCGGTAGCGAGGATGCGGCCGTTCAACGTCACGATACTGAACTCGGGCCCGAGTCCGCGAACGTTCACGTACTGGCCCTCGCCGCCCCGGGTTCGCTGCAACGTGATGCCGGTGATGTGAGATAGCGAGTCGGCGACGTTGTCGTCCGGGAAGCGGCCCAGATCCTCGGCGACGATCGAATCCTGCACGAGTTGCGCTTCGCGCTTGCGCTCCAGCGACTCGACCAGCGCGGCGCGCGTTCCGGTCACCACGATCTCTTCGAGTCGCTCCGATGCCGACGCGTCCTGATGCGCTTCTTGGGCCAGTGCCGAAGCACCGAGCGTGACGCCGAGGACAGCTAGGGAGACTGCTTTATATGTGTATGACATGGGCATCCACCGTGCGTGGCTCATGCTTTCTGGCCAGGTGCGGCGATCCTATGCCACGGAAATCGAAAGCACAAGAAACTTTCGTTTACTTTCGTATTGACTTGGAACCGGTTAACTAATGGGCTATGCTTTCGCTACGCTGGAAAACGAAAGTCTATTTTTTCGAAGGACGCAGACCCATGGCCAGACTCAAGAACGGCACCGCAGGCGGCAACGGCGCGGTTTCGATGGAGGAACGCCGGCGGCGCATTCGCCAGCTGATCGAGACGAACACTCAGGGCACGGTGTCCGAGCTCGCACGGAGCTTCGGCGTCTCCGCGGTCACCATTCGCACCGATTTGTCGGCGCTGGAACAACTGGGAGTGGTGGTCCGAACGCATGGCGGCGCCCTACCGCGTGGCGACAGCGACGAGCTGCCGATCGACGTCAAACAAACATTGCGTCGCGCCGAGAAAGTGAGAATCGCCACCGCCGCGGCCGAGCTGATCCGCGATGGCGAAACGGTGATTCTCGACTCGGGCACGACCACCGCGGAGATCGCCAAGCAGATTCGTACTCTGAAGCTGGGCTCAATCAATGTAATTACGAACGCCCTCAACATTGCCGTGCTGCTGGCGAACTCGTCGCACGTGAACGTCATCATCCCCGGCGGCGTGCTGCGCCAGAAATCCTTTTCCCTGTCGGGCCCGCAGGCTGAGCAGGCCCTGAGCACGCTGCATGCCGATGTGCTGTTCCTGGGCGTGGACAGCCTCGACCCGGAGATCGGCTTGATGACTCCTTATGTGCTGGAAGCGCAATTGAACGCGCAGATGATCCGTATCTCACAACGCGTGGTCGCGGTTACGGACTCTTCGAAGTTGTTGCGACGGAATCTCTCGGTGATCGCGCCGGTGGATCAGATGGACGTACTGATCACCGATACCAACGCCGACGCGGCCTGTATCGAGGCGATTCGGGCAAAAGGCGTCGACGTGCGGCTGGTCTGACCTCAGGCGCCGATTTCAGAAGAGCTGTGCAATACCGAGCACGATCATCACAGGAATCGCGACCAGCACGGCAATCAGCAACACCAGCAGCAGGAAAAAGCCCGCGACGAACAACCGGCTGCCGCGCCGGCTCTTCACGGGGTCCAGCTGATACTGAGCGAGTAACGCGAGATTCCGGGTGTTTGCCTTGAAGCCGGCGTCGAACAGATCGCCGGCAAATGGAATCGCGCCGATGACGGTATCGATCACCACGTTGCTCATCATCCTCAACAGCACGCTGCGCGGCGCGCCCAGATCGCGCGCTTCATTGATGATGTAGGTGGAGATGACAGCAGCGATGGCGTCGCCAATACCGGGAATCAGGCCGATCAGCGGATCGATGCCGATGCGGAGTCCGCCCGGTAGCGGGATGGAATTATCCATCAGCCAGGCCAGCGCGCGCAGCCGTCTGATGCGCTCGGCGCTGTCGGCGCCCTTGGACGTGATCAATGTCCCGCTGACCGTTTTCATGCTTCAGCAACGCCTGTCGAACATCCCGGTTCCAGTTTCAAACCGCCTCGACTCGCGAGCAACACTCTGCCCGGCCAGCACAGGCAACCAAGCGGGCTCGTGGTCCTTCTTCTCGGGTGCGCTCGGCGCGAGCGACAAAGTTTCGCCGGGCTGGACGCGCCCATCAAAAAAATGCTGGATGGTGCTCGAATCGGCGCGTGCGGCCGGGCGATTCAACGCCCGGCCCGGAGAGTCCAGGCGAGCCAAATCAAGACGGCTTCAAGCCGCCCCGCGAGCGAACCAGCGAGCCGAGCAATGCCCAGTTGTTCAACGACTGCAAATGGAAATGCAGCAGTGGCAACCAGCCCTTCCTGTGCAACTCGAGCACCTGCGAGTCTTCCAGTGTCTGCAAGCGCTCGGGGTTCATCAGTTTGAAGCCACGCAACGTGAATGTCTGACCGCCGCCGAGATCGGCGCGCGCGACGCGATCCTCGAGCATGTTGTTCTTGTCCAGCCATTCGCCGAAGCGACGCGTGTCCATGTAGTGAGCCTGAAAGGTCTCGCTGAACTGCAGAGCACGCTGTAGGGCGTCAGTGGGTTTGCCATCGGCGAACAGCGGCCGCGCCGCTGACGCGCTCTCGAAACTGTCGGCGGCTTCGTCGATGCACAACACGAGGCGCTGCTGTTCCGGCACCTCCGAGAAAATGAACGGATAGCGGCGTACATAGGCCGGAATATAGCTGTCTTCGCGCCAAGCGCCCGCCTCGTTCACGAACAGGTTCTCGTGATCCCTCAAACCGACCACCGCGAACGGCACAGTCGGAGTGCTGGTGGAGAACACGATGGGATAGGTTCGCGCGGCCAGCAGCATTTCCGATGCAGTCAGCGGTAGCGCGTTGGTGGTGGCTGCAAAGAGGTACGTCGCATCCGACTTCAAGCCCGCCGTCGCATGGCGCTGTGGCTCCAGCGGCATGGGCTGCTTATAGAACATCGGCAAGGGAGCGGGTGCGTCGGGCGCGGGAGCGGCGTCAGTCATGGGTTTTCCGTTTCATTGAAGGCGCGCGATTTTGTCCCGCCCGAACGCGCACGGCAACGCTGAATTGATGACGATCGCGTCATGGATCGGGCACGCCGCGAGCTGTGTCACACGTCGTGGACACGGAAAAAAACATCTGATCCTGCGGACTTGCGTCGCATGAGCAGTGCCTGCCAGCAGCAGTCCGGCCCGCCTGCTCATCCGGTGAAAACGGCAATGTGGCAATAGGTGTTGCAAACAGCCGCGGACTGGATCATCTTATGGCCCAAGAATGATAGCGGTATCACGAGGGGATACACGTGTCGTACAGGGTGGAACGACATTTTGAGCACCGCGAATTGACAGCGATGTCAGGCAGGGCCCGCGCTGCAGACCGCTATCGCCCTTGTTCGGGCGCATGCAACCGTATCGATATTTCATGGCTGGCTCGTCACTTCAGCCAGCTCGCAATCCATCGTCGTTTCGATTCCTGCTGCCTGCGGCAACACCGCTGAGGTCAGGCTTTCGCAAGCGCGATATCCGGCGGCGATGGTAGCGGTATCTCCCTACCCTCGCCGGCATCGTTGGAGAAGTTTCGACAACTGAATTGATCGACGTCCGCTAAATCAGGGGGAATCATGATGAAGCACAGCAGGCTCGCGATAGCCATTGCCGCGGCGCTCGCCTCGGCTGCACCCATGAAGGGTGCATTCGCTCAGGCCGCTCCGGAGGAGCAGAGCTCCACCACGCCAGGACAAGGCAACCTGGAGGAAGTCGTGGTGACCGGCCTCAGGGCCAGCCTGGAAACCGCCATGGACATCAAGCGCGACGCGATCGGCGTGGTCGACGCCATCAGCGCGGAAGACATCGGCAAGTTTCCGGACAGCAACCTGTCCGAGTCGCTCCAGCGCATCACCGGCATTTCCATCGACCGTCGCAACGGCGAAGGCGCTCGTGTGACGGCTCGCGGCTTCGACGGCCGCTACAACATGGTGACATTGAACGGACGCACCATGCCCGCAGCCGATGCATTCGCCGGCGGCAACACTGGCGACGGCGGCATCGCCGGTCAGTCGCGTGCCTTCAATTTCGCCAACCTGGCGAGCGAGAGCATCAGCGCCATCGAGGTCTACAAGACCGGCCGTGCAAACATTGCGACCGGCGGCATCGGCGCCACGGTGAACGTGCGCACGGCGCGGCCGTTCGACAACGACGAGCCGGTGATGAACGTCGGCCTCAAGGCCGTCAACGACACCACCAATCGCACCGGCGACGATGTGACTCCGGAAGTTTCCGGCATCTTCAGCTATGCCAACGACGACAAGACCTGGGGCGTCGGCCTGTCCGCCAGCTATCAGAAGCGCGACAGCGGCTCCTCCAGCTCGACGGTCAACGACTGGAACATCCGCACCTGGGATCCCGCCAACCAGACCACCCAGTTCGCTCCGGGCGCCACGATCGTCAACGCACCCGCGGTGGGTTCGCTGTACGCCATTCCGAACGACATTCGCTATCACTTCTCGGATCGCGAACGCGAGCGCACCAACGCGCAACTGACGGTGCAGTTCGCTCCCACCGACACGCTGACACTGACCGCCGACTACACCTACGCGGAAATGGAGCTCATCGAGGATCGCGGCGACCAGACGCTGTGGATGAACGCCAACCGCTTCCGCCGCGTGGAGTTCGACACCGGCCGCTCGGTCGCGACGCCGCTGCTGATCGAGGAGGACGAAGGCACCGCCAAGGACTTCGGCTTCGAGCAGCAGCATCGCGAGCAGACCAACGAGTTGAAGTCCATCGGCTTCAACGCCCAGTGGCAGGTGTCCGACAACTTCTCGATCGGCTTCGACATACACGACTCGAAGATGGAGAGCTTGCCCAGCGATTCCCTCACCGGCGGCGGCGAAACGCTGTTCAGCTTCGCGGCGCGCGTGCCGAGCACCTGCGTTTCTCCAGGCGTCTGCACCAACCGCTTCGTGCAGACGTTCCTGTTCAACAGCGGCTTGCCGCTGGCTCAGCGCACAATCTTCACCGACCCGACCGCGACCGCACCGACTTCCGGCGGCGATGCCAACTTCGCCTTCACCCCGGACCACCTGGGCAGCCAATACCTGCGTATCAACTTCCAGGAGCAGGTCAGCGACATTACCGAGGCGCGCCTCAACCACGATCTGAAGTTCGACAATGGCAATCGCCTGCAATTCGGCGTGGAGACGCGCGTGATGGAATCGCGCCAGCGCGCTTCGAATGCGCAGATGACCTTGGGCGACTGGGGTGTCGCCAGCCCTGGCGAGTTGCCGCGGGATCTGCTGCAGCCGTTCAGTCTGGTCGGCCAGTTCGACGACTTTGGGACCGCGGGCGTGCCGCAGTCCGGCTGGAAAGGCAATGCGAATGCCCTGGCACAGTGGGCGGTGGCCAACTACGGCACCTGGCGCGATGCCAGCCAGACCAATGGTGTGCTGTCTTTCAATCCCGCTTTCGACCAGGACCACACCGTGTCGGAAGACACGGTCGGCGCTTATCTCCAGTTCGGCATGAGTCGCGATATCTTCTCGCGGCCCGCCAACATCCTGCTGGGTGTGCGCTACGAGCGGACCGACGTTGAAGCCGTCTCCAACATGCTCATTCCCCGCGGCCTGATCTGGCAGGACAACAACGACTTCTCCGAGTGGCAGGGCGTCGAGTGGCAGGCGCTGAGAGACCAGACCGACTACGACCATGTGCTGCCGAACTTCGACTTCGACATCGAAGTGGTACAGGACGTCAAGGCCCGCTTCTCCTACAGCAAGACCATCGCACGCGCGCAATACAACCAGCTGCGCGCTGGCGTGGACATCGGTGGCTCGCAGGGCACGACCATCAACGGCATGCGCCCCACGGCCAACGCGTCCAACACTCAACTGGAACCGCTGGAGTCCGACAACATCGACGTATCGTTGGAGTGGTATCTGGGCGATGCCAGCTATGTCTCGGCCGGCTTCTTCCACAAGAAGGTCGCGAACTTCATCGGCCAGGAAGTGAACACGCACGGCTTGTTCAATATCACGGACCAGACTTCGGGCCCGCGCGCGCAGGCGGCACGGGCCGAGCTGATCGCACGCGGTTACGGCACGGATGACACCAATCTGTTCGTGATGATGGCCATGATGGAACACCCGGAAACCTTCACTACCGCCAGCGGTGTTACGTGGGCAGGCGGCGCCGAGAATTTCGACGGCTCCGAAGCGCAGCACCTGGCGTTCGCAACGCAGTACGACCTGTTCCCGAATCCGGAAGACCCGGAGTACCTGTTCAACGTCACGCGCCCGGTCAACAACAAGGACGCGAAGATCCACGGCTGGGAGCTGGGCGGTCAGCACTTCTTCGGCGACACCGGCTTCGGCATCCAGGCGAACTACACCATCGTCAAGGGTGACGTGAGCTTCAACGACGCCGGCGATCCGAACATCAACCAGTTCGCCCTGCTCGGCCTGAGCGACTCGGCCAACGTCATCCTGATGTACGAGAAGTACGGCTTCCAGGTGCGTCTGGCCTACAACTGGCGCGACGAGTTCCTGCAGAACACCAACCGCGGCAACTTCCGCAATCCCGAGTACGTGGAGGAGTACTACCAGGTCGACTTGAGCATCGGCTACGACGTGAACGACAAGCTGTCGCTGTCGTTCGAAGGTTTGAACCTCACGGAAGAGGATGTACGCTGGCACGGCCGCTCCGTACTGCAGCCCTGGTATGTCGAAGACCAGGGTGCGCGCTACGCTCTCGGAGCGCGGTACAGGTTCTAGCCGAAGCTGGCCGGAACGCAACGGGCCACCGCTCCCACGGTGGCCCGTTGTGTTGGTCCGCTGACGCTTCAGGAGGTCTGGTGGCCAGGCACGTCATGCTCAACAACGTCGCCCATCACGATTTGCGGGTGATCACTCGGTATGGCGCCGAGTTTGGCGACAACATCGGCACCGTGCTGACCTTCCCCACCGAGTACGGGGACGTGCAGCGCGAGTATCCGATCTTCTTTCGCAAAGATGCCCAGAGCGGCGAATTCCAATCGATCGCGCTGCTGGGCTTGCAGCCCGACGAGAATCTGTTTCTCGAAGACGGCGCCTGGCAAGCCGCCTACATCCCGGGCATCGTGGCCCGCGGGCCTTTTCTCATCGGCTTTCAGAACCAGGACGTGAATGGCGAATTGCGCAGGGAACCGGTCATCCACGTCGATCTGGACAATCCACGCATCAGCCGCAGCGAAGGCGAGCCGGTATTCTTGCCGCAGGGAGGTAACACGCGTTACCTGGAACGAATCGGCAACATCCTGCAGGGAATTCATCAGGGCCTCGCCGTCAGCAAGGCCATGTTCGAGGCCTTCACCGCCCACGAGCTGATCGAGCCGGTGAACGTCGAGGTGAAGTTCAATGCCGAGGAGCAGTTCGACCTGCGCGGCCTGTATACCATCAGCGAAGAAAAGCTGCGTCGGCTGGACGGCGACGCCTTGTACCGGCTGAACAGCGCGGGATTTCTGCAAGGCGCCTTCCTGGTGATCGCCTCGCTCAACAACATGAAAAAGCTCATCGACATGAAACATCGCCAGCGGCGCAAGCTCGCGGGGGTGGCCTGAAGCATCATGACCGGCATCACTCAGCGAACGCGTGAGCTGCACGGCTATACCGCCGAGACGTTGCCACTGGCGGAGCTGCTGGCCGGCGATGAGCCGGTGGTTCTGAAGGGATTGGTCGCTCAATGGCCGCTGGTGCAGGCAGGCTTGCGCTCGCATCACGAGGCCATGAGTTATCTGCGAACGTTCTACAACGGCAAGACAGTCGGCACCTCGCGCGGCGGGCCACGGATCAAAGGACGCCTGTTTTATAACGACGACTACACCGAGCTGAATTTTCGTGGTGAGCGCGCAGCGCTGGATCAGGTGCTGATGGATATCGAGAAACATCTCGAAGACGAGCTGCCGCCCACCAACTACATCGGCTCCACCACCATCGACGCCTGCCTGCCCGGCTTCCGGCGCGAGAACGACGTGCCGTTGGCTGCGCACGGCTTCGATGCGCTCGCGAGCATCTGGATCGGCAATCGCACCATCGCGTCGTGCCACTACGATGCACCCAACAACCTCGCCTGCTGTGCCGTCGGGCGGCGCCGCTTTACGATGTTTCCTCCGGATCAGATCGTGAATCTGTATCCGGGACCGCTGGAGCCGACGCCGGGTGGCCAGGCCGTGAGCCTGGTGGACTTTACGAATCCCGACTTCGAGCGCTTTCCCCGCTTCCGGGACGCACTGGCCGTTGGCCAGGCCGCCGAGCTCGAGCCGGGCGATGCCGTGTTCGTGCCGAGCCTGTGGTGGCATCACGTGGAAGCACTCAGTCCGTTCAATACGCTCATCAACTATTGGTGGAGCACTTCGCCGAAGTTCATCCCGTCGCCGATGAACGCGCTGTATCACGCGATGTGGACCTTGCGTGACCGGCCCGAGCGCGAGAAGCGCGCCTGGAAGGAAATATTCGACTTCTACGTGTTCGGCCCGGCGGAGCGCGCCGGCGAGCATCTTCCCGAGCAGGCCCGCGGGGCGCTCGGACCGTTGGACGACAGCAGCGCGCGCCGCATCCGGGCCATGCTGCTCAACAACTTGAATCGTTGAATGCGGAGCGACCCGGAGCAACCATGAGCGCCAGTGCCGTCAAGAAAGTCGTCATTGCCGGTGGAGGCACCGCCGGTTGGATCACGGCCGCCGCCCTCGCCCATCAGCTCGGGCCTTTGCTCGATATCACGCTGGTGGAGTCCGAGGAGATCGGCACGATCGGCGTCGGCGAATCGACCGTGCCGCCGATCCGCATCTTTCATCAACTGCTCGGCATCGACGAACAGGAGTTCATGCGCAGCGTCTCGGCGACCTTCAAGCTGGGTATCTGGTTCGAGAACTGGGGCCAGATCGGCGATCGCTACATCCACCCGTTCGGCCGCCATGGCAAGCCGACCTGGCTGTGCGAGTTTCATCACTTCTGGTTGCACGGCCTGCGCGCCGGGTTGAATTCCGAGCTGGGCGAATACTGCGTCGAATGGCTGGCGGCGAAGGAAGGCCGTTTCGGCACGTCGCCTCAATCCGATATCAACTATGCGTTCCATATCGACGCGTCGGCATACGCCAGGTTCCTGCGGCGCTTTGCCGAGGCTCGGGGCGTCAAGCGCGTCGAGGGCAAGATCAAGTCTGTGCAGCAGCATCCCACGACCGGCTTCGTCGAGTCGCTGACGCTGGAATCGGAGCGCGTTGTGCCCGGCGACCTGTTCATCGATTGCACCGGCTTCCGGGCGCTGTTGATCGAGCAGACCCTGCATACCGGGTTCGAGGACTGGTCGCACTGGCTGCCGTGCGACAGCGCGGTCGCGGTGCAAACCGAAATCACCGGCTCGCCCAATCCGTACACCTGCGCCATCGCGCATGAAGTCGGCTGGCGCTGGTTGATTCCGCTGCAGCATCGCATGGGCAACGGCTTCGTTTTCTGCAGCCGCTACCTGTCCGACGACGACGCCAAACAGAAGTTGATGCAAGCGGTCAGCGGCAATCCGGTGCGGCCGCCGATGCTGCTGAAGTTCAAGCCCGGCCAGCGGCGCCTGACCTGGAACAAGAACGTGGTCGCCATGGGCCTGGCCGCGGGCTTTGTCGAGCCGCTGGAGTCCACCGCCATTCACGTGATCATCACCGCGGCGACGCGCTTGATGCAGCTGTTTCCGTTCGATGGCGTGCGCCAGCCGTTCGTCGATCAGTTCAATGAAGAGTCGCGCCTGGAGATGGAGCGGATTCGAGACTTCATCATCCTGCACTATCACACCACCGACCGGGACGATTCGCCGTTCTGGCGCTACTGCAGGAACATGACGATTCCGGAATCACTGGCGCGGCGCGTCGAGTTGTTCAAGGAAGGCGGCCACGCCTATCAGGCTGCAGACGAGCTGTTCCGCGTCGACTCCTGGGTACAGGTGCTGCTCGGCCAGGGCATCGTGCCCAAACACTATCACGCCTCGCCGCGCGGCATGCAGGATCACGAGCTCTCGCGTGTCCTGCACAGCTTGAAAGCCAACGTCGCCCAGACGGTGGCGCGGCTGCCCCGGCATCAGGACTTCATCAACGGCTACTGCCGCAGTGATTAGCGGTTGGTGGTTAGTGGTTAGCCAGAGAAGAGCCATATGGCTACAGTTCCGAACTAACCCCTAACCGCCAACCACCAACCACTGGCTTGGTGCAGAATAGCGGCCCTCCAAATGAGCCGTAATATCGCCATGCCTGCCCAGTCCGCCCGGTCCGCCAAGTCCGCCAAGTCCGCCAAGTCCGCCAAAGCCAAGTCGTCGTCCTCGCCTGCGAACAAGAGCCCTCCGGCCAAGGTCGTCAAGATCGGCAAGCGCCTGGAAGCGGTGGCACGTGAGATCAAGGACGCCGACGAATTCGTCGAGCATGTCTCTGGCCTGGCCAAGCGTTATCGTCGCGAACATGCCCTCAGGGCCGGCGACGCGCAAACGGACTTGCGCCAGTCACTGCGCACGTTCCACAAACATGCCAGCGCGCTGGCCGAGTGGCTGCAGCAAGCCAACACCGGCAAGGCCACGGCGATAGAGCGCAAGGCGTTCGATGCTCTGGGCACGAAGCTGTTCGGCTCCCCTGTCCTCGCCCGCCCCCAAAGCACCCAGACGCTTGAATGGCTCACGCGCGCCAGCAAAGCCGCGGAGGACACCATCACGGAAATGAAACAAGGGGGCGCTGAGGACGCATTGAAGATCGCCGCCGAGGGACTGCGAGCCACTTTCGAGCACCACAAACTGAAGCTCGCCGCCGGCAGCGACAAGAAACCCGGCGATGCGGTGCGTCTGCTGTGCGCGATCGCCCGGGAGGCCGGGGAAACGATCGAGCCTGCCGTAGCGAAGGCGGCACTGCGAGATGCCAATCGACCGGCAGCCGCGGCGTAGCCATAGTCGGTCGCTCAGGTAGCGCCGTGGAGGATCACATCCCCACCCGCAGCAACTAAGCCGAGTGCACCAGTCGCAGCTGCGGATGCGTCCGGGTGATGCGGCTCAACGCTTCCACCGACTCGGGCGTGGCGATATAGATACCCTGCGCATACTCGACGCCAATGTCGGCCAGGCACTTCAGCACCTCGGCGCTTTCGACCCGTTCGGCGATGGTCTTCAATCCCATGGCGCGGCCGATCTGGGTGATCGCCTCCACCATGCTGCGATCGACATGGTCCGTGGTCACGTTCTGGATGAACGAGCCGTCGATCTTCAGGAAATCCACCGGCAGATTCTTCAAGTACATGAAGGACGACAAGCCGCTGCCGAAGTCGTCCAGGGAGAACAAACAGCCGCGCGCCCGGAACTCGCGCATGAAATGCACGACGTTGGCCAGATTGGAAATGGCCGCGGTCTCGGTGATTTCGAAGCACACCGCGCCGGGGCTCAAGTCGTAGGTCTGCAGCTCGTTGATCAAGAACTCGAGGAAGCGATCGTCGTTCAACGAGGTGCCGGAGAGATTGATCGACAGTGTATAGCCATGCTTCGGATCACCATCCGCGCGGTAATGCGCCAGCGCGCCCAGCGCCTGCCTGACGACCCACCGGTCGATCATGGGCATCACGTTGTATCGTTCCGCCGCAGGAATGAACTCCGCCGGCTGCACCAACTCGCCGTGCTCGCCGCGCATCCGCACCAGCAACTCATAGTGGCCGCGCGTATCGCGAGTCGTACCGATGGGCACGATGGGTTGGTAATAGAGCTCGAGCCGATTCTCCTCGCAAGCCCGAGTCAGTCGCGACACCCACTGCATCTCGCGATGCCGTTCGGGTGCCGAACCGTCCTGGTACATGTGCACGCGATTGCGCCCTGAATCCTTGGCCGCATAGCAGGCCACGTCCGCAGCGGCCATGACGCTGCCGATGCTCTCGCTGGCGCTGTTGATCTCGACGATGCCGATGCTGACGCCGACGTTCATCGCGCCGTCCTGCCACTCGAATCGATACTCGAGAATGGCCTGGCGAAGATTGTCGGCGATCTTGGCGGCGCGATCGGCAGTGCAGTCCTGCAGCAGCACGCCGAACTCATCGCCGCCCAGGCGCGCGATCGTGTCGCTGGCTCGGATGCGTGTCTGCAACAGCCCTGTGATCTGCTTCAGCAGGCGGTCGCCGGCCTGATGGCCGCAGGTGTCGTTGACGAGCTTGAACTGATCCAGGTCCAGATACAGCAAGCCATGCGTCGTGCCCTCATCGGAGCGCGCGGTCAGCAGCGCTTCGTTGAGCCGGTTCTCGAACTCGCGGCGATTGATGAGGCCGGTCAAGGCATCGTGGCTGGCTTGATACGCGAGCGCGCGGCGCAGGCGGCGCTCCTTGCTCACGTCATGAAACACCATGACCGCACCGATGATCTTGCCAGAGCGGTCGCGAATCGGCGCCGCCGAATCCTGGATGGCGATTTCCTGGCCCCGCCGATTGATCAGCACGGTCTGATCCGCCACGGCGATGACACGGCCTTCGCGTAGCGCGCGACTGACCGGATCTTCCAGAGGCTCGCGAGTGCCTTCATTGAGGATGTTGAAGACTTCGTGCAGCTTCCGGCCACATACCTCGCTCGCCTCCCAGCCGGTGAGATTCTCGGCAACGGGATTCAACGTTTCGATGCAACCCGCCGCGTCGGTGGTGATGACGCCATCGCCGATGGACTGCAACGTCACCTGAGCTTTTTCTTTTTCCTCGAACACCGCCGTCTCGGCGCGCTTGCGCTCGCTGATGTCCGATATCGTTCCTTCGTAGCCGATCAATTGGCCGCTCTTGTCTCGCACGGCCCGTGCGTTCTCGATCACCGTGAGCACGGTGCCGTCCACGCGGCGCATCTGAAACTCGGCATTGCGGACTTCGCCATCGCGTTCGATGGTGGCGACGATTGCATCACGTTCGGCGGGATCGGCATACAGCCGCGTCGATGGCTGCGCCAGCAGTTCGGCCGGCGTGGAATAGCCCACCATTCGCGCCAGCGCCGGATTTACCGAAACGAAACGGCCATCGCTGGTGGAGCTATACACACCTTCCATGACGTTATCGAACAGGCGACGGTAACGAGCCTCGCTGTCGCGCAGCGCGTTCTCGGCGAAGCGGCGCTCGATGGCAATGCCAGCCAGCTGCGTCATGCGCGACATCAGTTCGAAGTCCCGCCGCATCGGGCTCTTCGGCGCACGGAAGTACAAAGCCAACGTGCCCAGAACCCGGCCGTCGGACGAATGGATCAATGTGGACCAGCAACTGCGCAATCCTGCAGCCAGCACTGCGTCCCGTGCGTTCTCCCACAGCGCATCGCGCGCGATATCCGCGACGATGACCTGGCGTTGCAAATAGACGGCTGCCGCACACGACCCGTTGCGGGCAGCGACGGTGACTCCTTCCATCGCCTGCGCATACACGGCAGGCAAGCGCGGGCCGGAACACAACGTAAGATGCTTGCCTTCATCATCCAGCATGCGGATGGCGCAAACACAGTCCGGCGCGACACGCTCGACGACATCGGTAATCGCTTGCAACGTGATACGCAGATCGACATTTGCCGCGAGGCGCTCGAACACGCGCCGCTCACCGGCAGCCAGCAATTCAGCGCGCTTGCGCTCGGTGATGTCGGTGATGCTGCCGCGAACCAGGCGTTGGCCGTGCGACTGCAGGCGTACCCAACGTACTTCACAAGGAATGTCGTTGCCGAAACTGTCCCGGAACACCCATTCGAGCACCGGCGCTTCGCCGGCCAGCGTGCGATCGAACTGCGCGCGGTGGGAGTGGGATGACAACGAGCCGTCCGGTTGATGGGGCGGACACAGCGTGTCCGGACTGCTCTTGAGCAGCGCCTCGCGATCCATCTTGAAGAAGCGGACCGCGTTCTCGTTCACATCGATCAGCCGATTGTCGTCCAGATCGACGACCACGATGATTTCCGGCGCGTGCTCGACGAGCGTGCGATAGCGTGCCTCGCTGTCGCGCAACGCCGCTTCGGCCATCTTTCGATCCGTCGTGTCACGCAAGCAGACGACGAACACTTCGCGACGATTCATCTTCGTCTTGCTGACCGCTATTTCTGCGGAGAACTGCGTGTTGTCGCTGCGCTGGCCCAGTGTCTCGTGCGGAGCCAGATCTACTTGCGTGTCGTCGAGGCGAGCGGCGAGTTGTTCCAGCGCGGTGATGATGGATTGTTGGGACGCGAGTTGCGGCAAGAGGAAACTCAGCGGCCGGCCGATCGCATCGGCTTCGGCGTGGCCGAACACGCGCTGACCGGTGACGTTCATGGAGGCAATGTGACCAGCATCGTCGACGGTCATGATCACGTCCTTCACGTGATCGAGTACGGCCTGCAGTTGACTGGCGGTGCTTTCGCGCAGCTCCCGAGTCAGCGCAGTGGCCTCATCGGACATGAGCTGCATGGAACGCACGATGCCGCGGCGTTCCTCATCGGTTTTGCCATAGGTACAGCTGATTGCGGCAAGCAGCTTGCCGAGATCGAGCTCGCCGTCCGAGCGCGTCGCTTCCCTGATCTGCCGATCTAGTAGTCGATGCATGTCGTCTACTCGACGCCGCGCGGCGCCTGGTCCGCGCCGTCACCGTCCCCGCTTTGTTGGTTGTGAAGTAGTACCGATTGTGAAGCATCGTAAGACGTTGACGCTCAAGGCGGTGTGAAACAGCTCCCGGATTTATGTGAAAGCACGGCATCCTACCTAGGGATGAACGCGGGTTATGTCCTATGGAGGTGTGCGGGGTGCGGAAGGTCGGCAATAACTGACGTCCTTTGTCGGCTTGGTTCAGCCGGAACGATCCACCCCTGGTCAGGAGTGGTCTTCCGGCCGATCAGGCAACGAGAACCAGACTACTCGTCCGCGTCCTCCGAGGACGACTTGTAGCCGGCGCGCTTGCGATCATTCTCCTTCAGCAAGCGCTTGCGCACCCGAATGTTGGACGGCGTCACTTCAACCAACTCGTCATCCGCGATGAACTCCATCGCCTGTTCCAGCGAATAACGAATCGGCGGCACCAGGATGATGTTTTCGTCGCGGCCGGCGGCGCGCATGTTGGTGAGCTTCTTGGCCTTGAGCGGATTCACCACCAGATCGTTGTCGCGGCTGTGAATGCCGATGATCTGGCCTTCGTACACCTCGTCGCCATGCGAGGCCATGAGCTTGCCACGCTCCTGCAAGCTGAACAGCGCATAGGCCAGCGCCTTGCCCTGCCCGTTGGAAATCAGCACGCCGTTCTGCCGCTGCCCCACTTCCTTGTCGAGCACCGGACCGAAGTGATCGAAGATGTGATGCATGAGACCGAGACCGGACGTCATGGTGCGGAATTCGGTCTGGAAACCGATCAGCCCGCGCGAAGGAATTTTGTAGTCCAAACGCACACGGCCCTTGCCGTCCGGAACCATGCCGGTCAGCTGTCCGCCACGCTCGCCAAGAGCCTGCATGACAGCGCCTTGCGAGCTTTCTTCGAGGTCGACCGCGAGCGTTTCGTATGGCTCGCACATCTGACCATCGATTTCTTTCGTGACAACACGCGGGCGCGATACGGCAAGCTCATAGCCTTCACGCCGCATGTTTTCGAGCAGCACGCCCAGGTGCAACTCGCCGCGGCCATAGACGCGGAACTTATCCGGATCGTCCGTCTCTTCCACACGCAGCGCGACGTTATGGCGCACTTCGCGCAGCAGACGCTCGCGAATCTGGCGGCTCGTGACGAACTTACCTTCCCGACCGCAGAACGGCGACGTATTCACTTCGAACGTCATGCTGATGGTCGGCTCGTCGACCACCAGCGCGGGCAGCGCCTCGGGCTTGGCCGGATCGCAGATCGTGTCCGAGATCTGCGGATGTTCGATGCCCGCGAAGGCCACGATGTCGCCTGCGCTCGCCTCTTCCACTTCGATGCGATCCAGGCCGAGGAAGCCCAGCACCTGCATGATGCGCTCGTTGCGGGCCTTGCCTTGGGCATCTACCACCGTCACTGGCATGTTCTTCCGGATCTTGCCGCGCTTGATACGGCCGATGCCGATGGCGCCGACGTAGTTCGAGTAGTCGAGCTGGCTGACCTGCAACTGCAGCGGACCGTTCTCGTTCACATCCGGCGGCGGACAGTGCTTCACGATGGCTTCATACAGCGCCGTCATGTCGGTGCCCATCTGGTCGGGCGCGTTGCCGGCTATACCTCGCAACGCCGAGGCGTACACCACCGGGAAGTCCAGCTGCGATTCGGATGCGCCGAGCTTGTCGAACAGATCGAACGTCTGATCCAGCACCCAGCTCGGCCGCGCTTCGGGCCGGTCGATCTTGTTGATCACGACGATGGGATGCAGGCCGTGCGAAAACGCCTTTTGCGTAACGAAGCGGGTCTGCGGCATCGGGCCGTCGACCGCGTCGACCAGCAGCAGCACCGAGTCCACCATCGACAGCACGCGCTCCACTTCACCGCCGAAGTCGGCGTGACCGGGGGTGTCGACGATGTTGATGCGATAGTCGCGCCAGCGAATGGCGGTGTTCTTCGCCAGGATGGTGATGCCCCGCTCCTTTTCGAGCGCATTGGAGTCCATGACGCGTTCCGGCATGGCCTTGCGCATGTCGAGGGTACCCGACTGCGTGAGGAGCTTATCGACCAGGGTGGTCTTGCCATGATCGACGTGGGCGATGATGGCGATGTTACGGAGCTGGGAGGTTGACACGCAGGGATTGTGACAGGGCAAAAAAGGCGCGCATTGTAGAGGGCCGGCGGGGGTCCCGACCACCTCCGGCTCAATATATTTATTTCGGTCCCGCCCCCGGTGAGCCCTACGTCTTTGCCCGACGGGGCCCGCCTACCCAAAGTGTGCCATTTCGGGGCATTGCCGTTACTCCTGTTTCGGCCCGGTCGTCTCCTCCGCCTGCATCGGATGGATGGCCTCGCCCTCGGCATCCCGGGCGGGCTCGGGCTTCTGCTGCACTCGGGCAGTCTGCTGACCGACCACGAACGGAATCGAGAACGTGCGGTTCAGGCTGGAGCCGGCGATCTTGGTGTTCACCGAGGCGGTGATATAGAACACGCCGGTGCGGTCCGGCAGCACCGAGATTCTGTGCCGGTAGGGCTTGCCCGACTCCACCGAGTTGAAACTGACGGTCAGCGGGCCGGCCAGGGTGATGCCGTCCATGCCGGTGAGCGTGGCTTCGAGCGAGTCCACCCCGGCACTCGGAATGAAAGCCACGTCCAGCTCGGTGGGCGTGCCCAGCGTCGGCTTACCGCTGAATTCATAGCGAATGGTCACGGCCGCCCCGGGCTTGCCGTCGCTGACGGCCTTGGCGAAGGCCGCCGTTTCATCCGCCGGCGCCTTCACCGCGGGCTTCGGCCGCACCGGCGCAGGTGCCGCGGCCGCGGTATCGGGCTCTGAACTGCAGGCACCCAGCAGAGCCAGGGTGGCCATCGGAACACAAAGCAGCAACCGCCGGGGTGAAAGGTTCATCCTGATCATGCCTCTATTATGACGCGCTTCGAGTCTACTCACTGGGCAATGCGCTCAAGTAGTACCGGTAATGCTCAAGGACATGCAACGCGGCGTGGATGGCCTGTTTGCCGGGTCGACATCGGGATCGATCACTTGGTAGTCGTAGACTTCCAGGACGTAGGTGCCGGCATCGAGGGTCACGTTCATCGTCTCCTGCCTGACCGCAGCGCTCTGGCCGATCGGCAGCCCATCCGAGCCGAGTCCAAAGGATTGCGACACGCCGCGGCGGTAAACCACGATGTCCGGATCTTCCGCCAGATCTAACCCCACCGATGACGCAGTACCCGTAGCTTGGATGGTCACGGGACCGGAATTGTTTTTCACGAAGCGCACGAATCGGACGTTGCCGAGTTTGTTGCCGTCCACGTTGCCGCTAGCGTTCGACGTGCTGCATATATCGGTGACCGTGCCTGTTCCGATGATTTCCCGATACACCCCCATGAAGCCGGGGTCACCGCCAGGGTTGGTTTCGCCCATGCCGAATTCACCGGTGCCGTTGATGTTCTCTTTGCTGAGCAGATTGCGGATGTCGCTTGCAAAGCTGCCATTCGCTTCGATCAATGCGTCTGCAAATGTGAAGATGCTGGTGAACGCGTCGGTGTCCACCTGCGGACCCCGCATGACGTTATAGATCGGGGTAAAGCCCAATGGGACATTGTCCCCAGACTCGGACGTGGTATCGAAGATGTCCCACAGGATCTTTCCCACGGAAGCTTCCGAGAACCAACCTTGGGCCTCCCCATCCTCCCCCGTCTCCAGATTGAATCCGCCATCTCGACTGATGCCTGACGCGGAATCGCGGTAAACAGGCTCATTCAACGCCATCGCGCCGAACGCGTTACCCCAACCTTCTCCGAACGCGACGCGCATATCGAGACGCTCGCCAAAGAAATGCGAGCCTCCGATCGAATCGGAACGGCTGAAACGATCCTCGAAGTAGTGACCGAACTCGTGCGCGATCACGTGTGCGTCGAACTCGTCAGTGTCGCCGTTGCCATTGGCGTAGTCGCCGAGAATATAGATGCCTTCAGGCAGTGGGCGCCGTTGGGTGCAATTATCGTTGGCCACGCCGCTGAAGTAGAAAGACGTGCCGATATCGCCCTTATCGGGACAGAACGGATCGCTAGCGGTGCGATTGTCTTCACTCCAATACAAATCCAGCGGATCGAAGGTTGCCGTCGGCGCGGCGTCGAGAATGAGTTGTTTAGTGAGATATACGGTATCTAGAATCGCAAACGGAGCCGCGCGGCGCTTACTGGTATAGCCATTGCCGCCCCATCCCGAAGGAGCGTGCAGATCACGAGTCTGGTTCGCCGTGCCGCTGTTGAAGCTTGCGCCATCGAGCGTGTAAATCGCATCCGACTGCGTGTTGTCACGCACCGTGAAAGTCCAACTGGGCGTACCGCTCTTTTGCATCTGCGAGCGCACGCGAATGAACATGCTCCTGTTAGCGGGCACGCTCAAGGAATAATTGCCATCGGCGTCCGTGGTCGTGGTTGCCAACGTACTGTTGTTGGAAACGGCTTGAACCACCACCTCGCGCGCCGGCGAAACGACCGGGTTCGCTCCATTCAGACCACTACCCAGCGTTGCATTGAATTGCAGTCGATCGAACGTGACTCGGCCGCTCACCGTGATCTGCTCGCCACCGCCGCTGGGCGGCGGAGTGCCTGGACTCCCTGGATCGGTGCCGGTATCGATCGATCCGCCACCGCCGCCGCAGGCGGCCAGCACCGTGAAGCCGCCGAGGGTGATGATCAAGCGAGCCAGACGAGACAGTTCCTGCGCCATGTGTTCAGTACCCGAGCGCCCACGACGGGCGATGTTAGCAATGCTTCTTCCGTGTCCGTGACGGCGGTCGTCTTGTGCTCGAAAGCACACGCGCTGTCGAATCGCGCGGCACGCTATCACAGTGACAAAACTACAAAAAGTCGATGCGGTCTCATTCTCCCGATGGAACGGCGGCGCCGCCGCTCGACGCGAAGCGCCTCGTTCAGCACGCATTCAGCGTAATTCTCAGCGCAAGTCCAGCGGCCCTTCGGCGATGGCGCTGAGCTGCTCCCGCAACGACAACACCTGATTCTCCCAATAGCGCGGCTCCACGAACCACGGAAAAGCCGCGGGAAACGCAGGATCGGACCAGCGCCGTGCAAGCCACGCGGAGTAGTGAATCATGCGCAACGTGCGCAGGCTCTCCACCAGCACCAATTCGCGATAATCGAAGTCCGAGAACTGCGAATAACCCTCCAGCAATTGTGACAACTGCTCGGCCATTTCGGCCCGGTCGCCCGACAGCAGCATCCATAGATCCTGGATGGCCGGCCCCATGACGCAGTCGTCCAGATCGACGAAGTGCGGTCCTTCATCGGTCCATAGCACGTTGCCGCGGTGACAATCGCCATGCAGCCGCAGCTCTTTCACACCTTGCGCCGCTTCGAACGTTTCGCGGACCGCATCGAGCAGATCGCGCGTCAACGAGTCGTAGGCATGCTCCAGATGCTGCGGAATCCAGCCGTTCAGCAACAGAAAGTCACGTGACTGTTCGCCCATGCGCTCGATGTCGATGCGCTCGCGATGACGAAAACGCTGCCTGCGTCCCACCATGTGTATGCGCCCCAGGAACCGGCCCATCCATTCGCGCTCGGTGGCCGAGCCCAGCTCGGGCCAGCGGCCGCCGCGGCGCTCGAACAGCGCGAAGCGGAAGCCTTCGTACTCGAACAGGGTGCGGCCATCGCGCACCAGCGGCGGCACCACCGGCACTTCGGCCGCGGCCAGCTCGAGCGCAAAACCGTGCTCCTCCTGGATGGCGGCATCGGTCCAGCGGCCCGGCCGGTAGAACTTCGCGATCAGCGGCGGCCCCTGCTCCATGCCCACTTGATAGACGCGGTTTTCGTAGCTGTTGAGCGCAAGGATGCGGCGGTCGGAATCGCGGCCGAGCGACTCCACTGCGGCAATGATCACGTCGGGAGTCAATCGGTCGTATGGATGCGGATCGGGTCTGGGCATGGAACGTGAAGACTGGAACACTTGAGCTCTGGCACGAGCGCCAGCCTGCCAATGGTGACTGGCCGGCACGATCCGCGTCCATTGCAGATTGTTCCGGGTGCCGTCTCGGTCCTGCGACGCATGCCACAATAGGGCAGGCGATAGGACCGGACATCCCGCCGTGCCGTGCCCCTGGCCGCGCCGTGCCATGTATGAACTACCGGACAGCGAGCCGGCGGACTACTGCTAGAATCGGCGCACGTTTTTTCGGACAGCGATCACACACTATGACCATCCTCGTCACCGGCGGCGCCGGCTACATCGGCAGTCACGTGGTTCGGCAGCTCGGCGAGCGCCAGGAAAAGGTCGTGGTGCTGGACAATCTGTCCACCGGCTTCCGTTCGGCGGTGTTGCACGGTGAGCTGGTGGTGGGCGACACGGGCGACCGCGAGCTGGTCACTCGCGTGCTGCGCGAGCATCGCATCGAGACGGTGATGCATTTCGCCGCGAATACCGTCGTGCCGGAGTCGGTATCGAACCCGCTCAAGTTTTACGGCAACAACACCTGCTGCACACGCAACCTGCTGCAGAGCTGCCAGGACACCGGCGTAAAACATTTCGTGTTCTCCTCGACCGCCGCGGTCTACGGCATTCCCGAAGGTGGCGTCGCCGCCGAGGACAGCCCGACCGTGCCGATCAACCCCTATGGCACCTCCAAGTTGATGAGCGAGTGGATGCTGCGAGATCTCGCCGCCGCCACCGCCCTGCGCTACGTCGTGCTGCGGTACTTCAACGTCGCCGGCTGCGATCCCGGCGGGCGCATCGGTCAATCCACGCTCAAGGCGACGCTGCTCACCAAGGTGGCCGCCGAAACGGCGGTGGGCAAACGGCCGCACATTTCGATTTTCGGCACCGACTATCCGACGCCGGATGGCACCGGCGTGCGCGACTACATCCACGTCGAAGATCTGGCCAGCGCGCACCTGAAAGCTCTCGACTACCTGCGCGGCAATGGCGCATCCGTCACACTCAATTGCGGTTACGGTCACGGCTACAGCGTGCGCGAAGTGATCGCAGCCGTGAATCGCGTGAATGGCCAGCCATTGAAGACTGTCGAAGAGCCCCGCCGAGCCGGCGATCCGCCCTCGCTCGTGGCCAGGGCGCAGCGGGTCCGCGAATTGCTGGGCTGGGTTCCCCAACATGACGACCTCGACACCATCGTTCGGTCGCAGCTGGCCTGGGAACGCCGCCTGCAGCAAGAACCAGGCCTGCAGAAGAACTGAAGGCCGAAGTCACTGCAGCGGAGGTCGCCTTAAGGATGAGCACCGATCACGCCTGCGGGTCGCGGTGGACGGCTACCGAATCGAGCATCAGACCGGCTCGCAAGCAGCCCCTGAGCCGTCCCCCGCAGTTCGGGCAAGCCACGGCTGATCACTGCACAATCGCGCATTGCGGCCGCTTCGAGCGCTAGAATCCGCCCCCATGCGTCTGCCCCGCCCGAGCTCACTCAACAGCCTGATGCTGACCGGTTTCGCGCTGGTTTCCATCCCGCTGCTGCTGGGCGTGGTGATTGCCGCGACCAAGGTCCGCAATCTCTCGGAAGAAAGCGCGACCCTGGTCCGCAGCGGCGTGCAGACCACGCACTATACGCAGCAGCTGTTCCAGCAGATCGCACCGATCGAGCGCAGCGCCAAGCTGTATCAGGTGCTGAACGATCCAGGTCTGCTCGATGTATACAGCGACAGCCGCGAGCGCTTGCTGGCAACGCTGGAAAGTATCGAGACGGTGGCCGACGACCCGGACCACAGCGCCCAGTTGCGAGCGCTGCGGACCTCGTTACGGCGCGTCGATGCCGCCCTGCTCTCGCCCGTGCCGGCGTCGCCGGAAGTGGTGAAAGACGCGGTGGAGGCGATCCAGCCCATGTGGCAGGCGGCATTCGCGTTGTCCGCGGTGACCGGCCAACAGGTCGAGACCGGACTGTCACGCTTGCAGCAGTCGACCGCGGACACGCAGAAATATCTGTTCTGGCAGTCGGCGGTCCTGATCCTGCTGACGGCCATGCTGGTGGGCATGTTCACGTTCCTGCTGATGCGCCCGATCCGCCAGATCGACGCGGCGATCAGCCAGCTCGGCAAGGGCACATTCTCGCGCGCCATCGCGGTGCGCGGGCCCACCGACCTGGTCAACCTGGGACGTCAGCTGGAATGGCTGCGCGTGCGGCTGCTGGATCTGGCGCAGGAGCGCAATCGATTCCTGCGGCACATGTCGCATGAGTTGAAAACGCCGCTTGCCAGTATTCGCGAGGGCACGGAACTGCTGATGGACGGCGCGGTCGGTGAACTGGACAGCGCGCAGCGCGAAGTCACGACGATTCTTCGCGACAACGGCATCAAGCTACAGCAGCTGATCGAGAATCTGCTGGAGTTCAGCGCCTGGCAGGCGCGGCATTCGGGGCTGGAGATCAGCGAGTTCCGGCTGCGGCCGCTGGTCAAGTCGGCACTGGAGACGCACCAGCTGACATTGCTGGCGCAGCGAGTGCACCTGGACCTGAAAGTACAAGACATCGAGCTGCACGCCGATCGCGCCAAGTTGAAATTGATCCTGGATAACTTGCTGTCGAACGCGCTCAAATACAGCCCTCGGGGTGGGACCATATTCATTCATGCCAAAGCGGACAAGGAACAACTGGTGCTGGATGTGGCCGATACCGGCCCCGGCATCTCCAAGGACGAACGCGCCGCGATCTTCGACGCCTTCTATTCGGGCCGCGCACCCGTCGCCGGCCATCTCAAGGGCACCGGCATCGGCCTGTCGGTGGTCTCCGAATTCGTGCAGGCCCATGGTGGCTCCATCGAGATTCTCGATGGCATGTTCCCGGGCGCCCATTTCCGTATCCGCCTGCCGCTGGCGCCGGTGCTCGAAGGCGAGCCGGCATAACGGGTCATGATGCAACTCAATCGCACCATCGGCTCCTTGCTCGTCTGCCTCGCGGCGCTGCTGCTGCAAGGCTGCCAGGTCGTCGAGCACCTGCGCGCGGAGGCGAAAGCCAATGCCGCCGCGGCCAACGATCCGGCCAGCACCGTCCCGGCCGGCGGCAACGCGCCCGCCTATCTCGACATCATGAGGGACCTGAGCATGCCCGATCCGGCACGCCAGGCGGATTTGTTTTATGAAGTGGAGCGCGAATACACGCGCGCTCCGACCACGGCGAGCACCCTGCGATACGCGGTCGCACTGGTGACACCCGGCCATCCCGCGAGTAGTCCCTCCGAGGGCAAACGTTTGCTGGAAACACTGCTGGCCACCCCAGAGCGGCTCACTCAGGATGAGCGAACGCTTGCCGCCGTGTTGCTGCACGAAACCGATGTTAGATTGAAACTGGAGGCCGAAAATCGTCGGTTGCTTGCGACACTCGACGACCGTAGTCGTACACAGGCAAACTCGGACAAGCGCATTCAGGCGCAGATCGAAGAGAACGCACGTTTGCGCCGTGCCCTCGCCGAAGCCCAGCAGAAGCTGGACGCGATCAAAGAAATCGAGAGGTCTATCATTGAACGCAGTCCCACGCCCCCTGGCAATCGCGATGTCGCCCCCGGGTCACCAAACAGTGAAACGCAAAGCCCGTCTGCTAGTCGTTGACGACGATCCGGGGCTGCTCCGGCTGCTCACCATTCGTCTGCGCGCCGAGAACTACGAAGTCGACGCGGTCGAAAGCGCCGCCGCCGCCCTCGCCGCTTTGGCCCGCGTCCGCCCGGATCTGGTCATTACCGATCTGCGCATGGACCAGATGGACGGCATCGGCCTGCTCAAGGAGATCCAGAGCCGCGCGCCGGGTCTGAGGGTCATCATCCTCACCGCCCATGGCACCATCCCGGACGCCGTCCAGGCGACCCAGAGCGGCGCGTTCGCGTTCCTCACCAAGCCGGTCGACAAGCAAGAGCTGCTCGATCAGGTGCAGAAGGCGCTGAAGGTTTCCGGCTTCGCCGACACCACCGAAGACTGGCGCAGCGAAATCATCACGCGCAGCGCCGTGATGGAAGAGCGCCTGGCCCAGGCGCACATGGTCGCCGGCACCGATGCGCGCGTCATGATCACGGGTGAAAGCGGTACGGGCAAAGAGCTGCTGGCTCGCGCGATCCACAAAGCCAGCAACCGTCGCAATCGTCCGTTCGTCGCCATCAACTGCAGCGCCATGGCGGAGAACCTGCTGGAAAGCGAGTTGTTCGGTCACGTGAAAGGCGCCTTCACCGGCGCGATCCGCGAACACGGCGGACTGTTCCAGGCGGCCGATGGCGGCACCTTGCTGCTCGACGAAATTGGCGACATGCCGATGCGTCTACAGGTCAAGCTGCTGCGCGTGCTGCAGGAGAATCAGGTGCGCCCGGTGGGCAGCACCGAAGCCAAGACCGTCAACGTGCGCATCATCTCGGCGACCCATCGCGATCTGAAGCAGCTCATCATGGGCGGCCACTTCCGCGAGGATCTCTACTATCGCTTGAACGTCGTGCACATCGAGATGCCGTCGCTCGCCAAGCGTCGCGAAGATGTGCCCCTGCTGGTATCGCACTTCCTCGAAAAGGTCTCGCAGGAGACTGGCGAGCAGCGTCACATCTATGCACCGGAAGCGGTCGAGCTGTTGGTCAGCGCCGAATGGCCCGGCAACGTGCGGCAGTTGGAAAACGTCGTGCGTCAGAACGTGGCGCTCGCCACCAGCCCCATCATCAGCGCGGAGCTGGTGCAAGCGGCGCTGGGCGGTGGCCCCACTCGCCTGCCGTCATTCGACGAAGCGCGCGACGAGTTCACACGCAACTATCTGTCGCAGATTCTGCAGATCACCGGTGGAAACGTGAGTCAGGCGGCGCGTCTGGCGAAGCGCAATCGCACGGACTTTTACAAGCTGCTGGCTCGGCATCAGTTGACGCCGGAAGATTTCAAGCAGCGGTGAGATGAGTTTTGCGGGCCTCGGCCGAGGCCCGCAGCGGAGCTCGATCAGAGCAGCCTGCTGTTGTCGTAGTCGCGCAGCGTGATTCGCCCTGGGTTGCCAGCGACGAGGACGCGAGCCGGCAGATCGCGCGCAATGTGGCAACCGGCAGAAATGGTCACGCCATCGGCGATATTGATCGCGCCGAGAATGCGAGCATGGGCCCCGACCCAAACGCGGTCGCCGATCAGCGGTCCAGGACCATCCGGTGCCCCGATCTGACAGCGTTGTGCAATCGAGCAGCCCGATCCGATGCGGCAGTTGGCGACGCGAATCCCGCCCAAATGGCCGATGTACAAACCCGCGCCGATCTGCGCCGAGGGGCGCAAGTCGATGCCGTAGCCGAAACGCATCCACGCGGCAAGCAACACGTAGGGGACACTGCCTATGGCGACCAGCGGCCACCAAAGGACCTTGTCCTTCTTGCTGAGCAATGCCTGCCCCAGGCGATAGACGAGCACCGCTTGCAACCCGTAGTGCTCCTTCACCAGGAGCAGCGTGGCCACATCGAAGCGCACCGGTCGCTCCCTCGCGTAGCGCGCGATATCGGCTTTGATCGTCTGCACGAAGCTCATGAGGACGCGGGCTGAGTCACCAGCTCTTCTTGTACCACGGGTAACACCGAGCTGCGCAGCTGCCGATTGTCGTAGTCCAGACGCAGCACTCGTGCCGGATTGCCGGATATCACAGCGCGCGGCGGCACATTCCTGGTGACTACGGTACCAGGCAGGATGGTCGCGCCGTCGCCCACCTGGATAGCGCCATAGATCACGCAGTCCGGACCGATCCATACATCGTTGCCGATCGAAGGCCGACCCGCTTTCGTCAGGTCCATACCGATGGTCACGCAATGATGAAGCACGCTGCCGCTGCCGATACGGGTCGCACCGATGACCAGATTGCCGCGATCGGAGAGGTAGACGCCGGGCTCGATCAAAGTCGAAGCCTGTAGATCGGCTTTGGCGAGCACTACCGCCAATTCGTGGCCGATGCCCACCAGCACGCGTATCAAGATGATCTGCAGCGACCAGCGCCGGTGCTCGCGCAGCTGCATCAGATGCCGCGACAACCGATGGACGGCGAGCATCAGCAACCCACGCGAAGTGAGCAGACGCATGAATGCGAGCGGCGCAGACAGCCGCTGGCGCTGCAACTCCCAATACAACCGGATGTCAGCCCGCAGGGCGGACCACATAGGTGACTCTACGTTCCTGATTGCGATGCGAGGAATTTTACGAACTCGGCCGCGATCACAGCCTTGCCCTGCTCGTTGAGATGGCCGCCATCATAAGTATAGGACGGATTCAATGCTTCGACTTGCCGCGACTGATACTCGAAGGTCTGCGTGCCAGCGGAGGCTTCCAGCCGGGCGACATCGAACAAGCTGTCGCCGCTGAACCGAGCGCGGAGACGCTCGTTGAATTGTTGACGGCGCAGGTTGTCCTCGTAGCCGGCCGGTGCCCTGCCCAGAAGCTTCTTCACCCAGGCTTTCGGGCCCGTCTGAATGGTCGTGAGCGGCACGGTCATCGCCACGAAGCGGGTCTGGGGATACCGCGATTGCAGCTGCGCGAGCGTGTCGCCATAGCTCGCGGCTAGTTTCTCCGGATCGGTGGCGCCGCCATCGAAGTCGATATAGCACAGCTTGAGCATGGCCACGTCGGCTTGCGCGAACCCGTCGGCGTTCATGATCTGCGCGAACTGCTCGATCTTTCCCAGGGGTTTGCCATTCTCCCCCACTTTGAAATGCGCGATGCCTTGCCATTCTTCCGGGGCCTGGCGGCTTTCGACCACCGTTAACGGCTTGCCGTGCTGCCCGGTGAGGCTTTGCACCCCCTCGAGGATGTTGTTACCCACGGACTGATGGGCGAAGACGATCCGTTGGCTCGCCACTGCGGCGATCTCGGCATCGGTCAACGGAACGGACATGTCACTCTCCTGCTCGCCGCCCTGCTTGCCGCAGGAGGCGACCGTCATCAATAGAGGCAGCAAGACGACTGCTACGAACGCGCGTCGCGCGGCGAAGCATTGCTGAATGAGCCTGGACACCTGCCAGCCTCCTGTGGATCTGCTCGTGATTGAGAAACGATCTTCGGTTTGGGGGCGGACGCTCAATAGCACTTATGACCTGTCGGGTCTAGCGCGGCGTTCAAGATACCGAAGAGAGGGCGGCCGCCAGAACGGCAGCCGCCGGTGAAGTGCTTCAGATCTGGCTGGCCTTGCGCTGCCGGCGCCGGGCGCCGAAGCCGAGGCCGAGAACGCCGAGGCCGAACAGAGCCAGTGTGCCGGGCTCCGGCACCACGTTGCTGGGCGTGAAGACCGCCTTGATCAGCATGTCGTCATGGTTGTCGTCCGGGCCGGCACCGGAATCATCCCAGAACAACCAGGCGGTATCGCCGAGGATGCTCATGGCGATGGACTGGAAGGAGAGCATGCCGAGGCCGTCGTTCTGGGCATTGGTCACGCAGCCCTGCAGCACCGGACCGGAGCTGTAGGCGCAGAACTGGAAGTCGAGCAAACCGGGGCCGACCGACACCGTGCCGATCTGGATCGGGTTGCCGAAGTAGTTCTGAGCCTCCGGCGTGAAACCCGAGCTGTACGTCAGGTTGCCGGCACTGAATTCGTTGCTGTAGCCAGCTTCTTTGCCGTAGTAGTAATAGGTCACGGTTCCGGCCAGATCGACCCCGAGCGAGGTCCCCAGCTCATACGTGTCCACGCCGAGGCTGGCCAGCGTCGTACGAAAATCGTTGCTCGGCACGATGCTCGTAACCGAACCGGTGGGGTTCTGGTTATCGATGGCAATGAAGCCCGCCTGGGCGCCGCCAGCGGTTCCCAACAGGGCCGCAGCGACCATTACCTTCCGGAGCTTGCTGATGTTCATTTACATTCCGTAGTTGATGGACTGACGGTGTAGGTGAATGCACCGCCCGTGCCACCTCGATTTTTCTCATAATATTCAATCAGTTAAAAATCCCAACCCGGAGTCGGACGGGACGAGTGTCAAGCAGAGCGACAGGGGGCTGCCTTCATGAATGTTCCCGATCGTGCCTGGAGCGGCGCTCCTGTACGGCGTCGTACAGACGGAAAATGGTGGCCAGGATCGGATTGCGGAGATATTGGATCGTGATGACGTTGGCGGTACGGGTCGCGATACGTTTTTTGTAATCCGTGCTGCGGCCGGTGCCCGCCATGAAGTCGTACGTTTGCACGCCATCGCGAGCCGCTTGTTCCATGGCGTAGCCAAGATGGATCAAGCCGAGCGAAATGGAGCTGTCGAAACCGGGATCGAAGCCCATCTGGACGTTGAACTGGGCTTGACCGACCCGCAGGTCATACAGGACCGAGATCGGCTTGCCGTCGATGCGAATGATGGACATCCGCACGCTGCCGCTGTCCGCCCAACGCCGGATCAGGTCCTCATGGACACGCAGATTCACACCGGACAGGGCCGGGGCATTCCAGCGCAAGGCATGCAGCCGGTTCATTTCCTGCAACGCCGCGTCAAGCTCCGCGGGCGGCACCTCGGTGACGGTCAGCTCGCCCTTCTCCGCCAGCTTGCGCCTTTGATTGAACAGACTGCGGCGCGCATTGCCGCTCAGGGTGGCGAGATAGCGCTCGAAGCCGGTCGACAGATCGGCCTGGTAGCTGATCAGGGGATCGATCCGCCGCACGTAGCTCCATGGAGGCCGCGGCAGGTTTTCGATGGCGCTCACCCATGCCTCCCCCGCCCCGGTCCAACCGACCACGAACTCACTGCAGCGCTCGTGCTGCAGAATCGATCTGAGGCATGCCGCGCGCACCTCCGCCTCGCGTCCTGCGACCGCGACTATATCGAGATACTCGGTCAATGCGCCGCGCGCTTCCGTGAGCCGCGAACCGGCGACTTGCACTGAACGGAACCTCAAACGCCGACGGCGCACCTTGCCCGACACGACAATGAGCACACCGACCAGCTCCGAGCCGTCGTACGCCGCATGCACGTGCAGCTTCTCATGCGGCTGGCGTTGAATCAGATGTTGCCACCACAAGCTCTGCCAGTCGTAGGAGAGAAACAAAGCATTTGCATTCGAGCGCCGTAACAAGCCGTCGTACAGCTCGCGCGAAGCATTCCACTCTTGTTCGTCCCAGACCCGAACCTGCAACATCGCCTTCACCGTCTCCCCGACGCGACTATCTTATGTTTGTTCGACTGCTGAAGGCTAACCGGCCGCGTGGATCTCGCCCACTTCCTCCATGAGCACTGGGGCGCGGTGCAGATACTGCGTCGTGCGGCGCTTCGCCTCGATGTCGTTATAGATGAACTGTGCCTTGTCGGCTGCGATGCCCAGGACCTCACCGAGCTCGCTGGCCGGCACGCCGTGATTGTGAGCCCACAGCGCCAGATCCATCTCGCGATATGGCAGCGCGAAGTAGAACTCGTCCTGCCCTTGCGGCAGGCTGTAGGTGTCGGTGGTCGGCACCGCTTTGCAAATGCGCTCGGGCAGCCCGAGGTGCGCGGCGAGCGCATAGACCTGACTCTTGTACAGGTGCGCGATCGGCTTGACGTCGGCCGAGCCGTCGCCGTTCTTTACGAAAAAGCCCTGGTCGTATTCGAGCCGGTTCGGCGTACCCACCACGGCGTAGTTGAGCCGGTCGGCATGGAAGTATTCGAGCGTCTTGCGCAGGCGCTGCTTGAAATTGGTGGCGGCCACGATCTGCAGGTAGTCCTGCAGGTTGAGGCGCTCGTCGTACTGCTTGCCGTCGGGCGCGATGGCGATCAGCCGGAAGTGATTGAAGCGCCCTTCCGTGCCGCCGGAGATGACGATCTTCATGCGCCAGCCTTCGCCGTACTGCGGAATGGCGCGGCGGATGGCCTCGTCGCGCCACTTGTAGCAGCCGATGCCGGCGAGCGCCGGGGCGATGTCCTGCTTCTCGTAGGCAACGCCGAGATGATTGGCGAGCTCGATGGCGCGCGAGGCACTGTCGTCCGAGGAGTCACGCTCGGGAAGGATCAACGCGAAGACCCGCTGCGGCCCCACTGCACGCGCGGCGAGCCCGATGCATGCAGAGCTGTCGATACCGCCGGAAATTGCTACAACCAGGCCACGCTTGTGCAGTACGCGCGATGTCACGTCGCGCAACCGCTCTGCAATGCGATTGGCCTCGGCCTCCAGATCGATGTTCAAAACATCCCAGGACAGCTTCGGCGATGATCGCGTCATTGTTTGATCCTCTCTAGCAACTCGGCGCGACGTACCTTGCCGCTGGCAGTGCGCGGCAAGCTGGTCACGATCTCCACACTTTTGGGTACTTTGTAATTTGCCAGGCGCGCCCGGCAATGAGCCTGCACCTGCATGGGCGTCAATGGCTCATTGCCTGCCGGAACCACGAAGGCGCGGATCGCCTGGCCCAGCACTTCGTCGTCGACGCCGACCACAGCCGCCTCCTGCACCTGCGGCAACTCTGCGATCGCCTCTTCGATGTCCTGCGGATAGATCCGGTGTGCGCCCGACTTGATCATGTCGCTGCGGCGGCCCACCAGATAGAGAAACCCCTCATCGTCCAGGCGTCCCATGTCGCCGGTCTTGAGCCAGCCATCGCGCTTGATCTCGGCGGTGGCCGCTTCGTTGCGCCAGTACCCCAACATCACATTGGGGCCGTTGACCCAGACCTCGCCGACCGCGCCGGCTGGCAGCGCAGCACCATCTTCCGCACGAATCTCGATCCGCACACCGGGTACTGGGATTCCGACCGAGCCGAGCTTCTGTTCGAGACGCTCCGGCGGCAGGTAGGTCAGGCGCGCGGTTGCCTCCGTTTGCCCGTACATCACGAACAACGACGCCTTTGGCATCGTTTCGCGCAACTTTTGGGTCAGCGCTGGTGACATCGCGCCGCCCGCCTGAGTCAGGTAGCGAATGCCGGACAGATCGTATGTACTCAAATTCACACGCGACAACAGCAAAGCATAGGTCGACGGCACGCCGGCAAATCCGGTCGCGCGCTCTCGCGCGAGACTCTCGATAACGGCGTGGGGATAGAGAAAGTTCTTCTCGAGAATCAAACAACCGCCGACCCACAGATGGGTATGCAGTACCGAACTGCCATACGAGTAGTAGAACGGCAACACGGTAACGATGCTGTCCTCGCTCGTTAACCGCAGGTACTCGACGATGGCAGTCGTGTTCGCCGCCAGGTTGCGATGGCTGAGCACCACGCCCTTCGGTCGACCAGTGGTGCCGGAGGTGTACATGATGACGGCCGGATCGTCGGCAACAATCGCGTGCGCGTGCTGCACCCCCCCGGCTGCCAATCCTGCCATCCCGATCTGCAGAGACAGAGGTGCACGCGTCAGCGCACTCAGCGCGGTTGTCAGTTCGGCGTTGCTTGGCTCGGCCACGATGAACGCCGCATCACAGTTGCCCAGCCAGGCGGCGAAGTCACGTGCCTTGGCGGTCGCGTTCAGCCATACCGACACGCCGCCTGCCATCCATGTGCCATAACAGGCGGCAATGAAATCGGCGCCATTGGGCAGAACCAGGGCAACGCGATCGCCAGCCTGCAGCCCGCTCGCGCGCAATTGCCTGCAGAACGCCGTGGCGCGCTCCAGTAGCTGCTCGTAAGTGATGCTCTGTGCGCCGTCCTTGAGAGCGCAACGGCCCGGATACCGCTCGGCCGAGCGCACCAGGCCATCGACAAGGCTGTAGAACCCTGTCACCGCCGATCACCGCGCGGCTTGCTTGCGCTCGACAAAGCCTACGACGTTCGATACCGAGTCGAGGTTGGCCGGGACCATCTCGTCGTCGGCGACCTTGATGTTGAAGGTCTCTTCCAGAAACATGATGAGCTCCAGGATGCCCGTGGAATCCATGGTGCCGTTCTGCATCAGCGACTCGGCATCGGCCAGCCGCTGCTCGTCGTCGGTGAACAAATAGTTGGTCAGGATGAAGTGCCTGACCTGCTGTCGTATCGACATGAATCAACCCGCTTGTTTTGGAAGGCCGCGCGCCGCAACTCGTCAAGGCCGGGGAAGTCGCTCGGCGCACTTTCCCAACCGCATTTCTAACATTCTAAGCCGAGGCCAGCACCGCCCGCCTGACGAATACGTCATGAACCAGCATGCTGGACAATATTCCCACGAAGGCCATGTTGTCCGCGAACCCGATCGCCCGGCCCGCGCGACACTTGTCGACCAGCCTTCCGACCATCGCGCTGTCAAAATAGCCGGCATCCCGCAGGCGCTCGGCACTCAGCAGGTCCTCGACCAGCGCCTCGCCTTCACCTCCGGCGAAGAACGAGCGGCTGTCGGGCGCCCGATAGGGCTGCTTGACGCGATTCACAATGGTCGGAGGCAGCAGGTCCCGCACGGCTTTGCGCAGCACCGCCTTCTCCGTCAAGCCGCGCAGCTTGTAACTCGGCGGCAACTTGTTCGCGAACTCGATCAGCCGATGATCCAGAAACGGAACACGCCCTTCCACGGAGTTGGCCATTGCCACGCGGTCGCCCTGGGAAGACAACAGGTAGCCGAACAGCAGAGTCTGCGCCTCGACGTACTGATCCCGACTGAGTCCGCTCCAGGAGCCGATGTCCGCCGGCAGCATCGCGGCCAGTTCCTCCTCGGGCTTCACACCGGCGAGCTGTGCTTTGGCTTCGCCGGACAGAAACGCTTGCAGTCGGCTGGTCGTGAGCCAGCGCTGAACATGCGCATAGAAGGGAGAGCCGACGTCCGCGAGCCCCTGGCCGAAGAACGATTGCGCATAGACGCCGGTGCCCACCGGAGAATGCCGCAGATACGGGTACAGCCTGTCGAGCAGCCGCGAGCGCCACTGCGAACCCGGCTGGCGCGCCCAGAACCGGCGGATCTGGGCTTCCTTGAAGAGATCGTAGCCGGCGAACACTTCATCGGCGCCCTCCCCGGTCAACACCACCTTGAAACCGGAGTTGCGCACATGCCCGGACAACAGCATCAGCGGCACCGGCCCGGTGCGCACGATGGGGGTCTCGGTGTGCTCGATCAGGCGTGCGAAGGCCGCGCCGATGTCCCGATGCGAGCACCGGACGGCCGTATGATCCGTGCCGAGATGCCGGACCATGGTCTGCTGATACTCGCTTTCGTCGAACTCGCCATCATCGAAGCAGACCGAGAACGTCCGCAACGACACATTGGAAAGCTGGCGGATCAGGCTGACGATGATCGAAGAGTCGAGTCCGCCGCTCAGGTACGCCCCCACCGGCACATCGGCCCGCAACTGCAGACGCACAGCATCCGCGAGCAAAGCCCGCAGCTCTTCGGCCGCCTCTGCGAACGACGCGCGCGAATATTCGCCCGCCGGCGGATAACTCCAGCTCCAATAGCGGGACAGGGTTTCCCGGCCATTCTCCACGCTCAGCATGCAGCCGGGCGGCACACTGCGAACCCCTTCGAACGCCGTACGCTCGCCGACCGTCGCCCAGAACGTGAACACTTGCGCCAGCCCGTGCAGATCCAGGCGACGCGCGCGCGGACTCAGCTCGAGAATCGCCTTGATCTCCGAACCGAACAACAGCCGCTGGCCGTCATGATGCACGAACAATGGGCGGATGCCGGCGCGGTCGCGCACCAGCAGAAGGCGACGCCGATTGCGATCCCACAGCGCGATCGCGAACTGTCCGTTGAGGTGTCGGACGAAGTCGTCGCCATACTCCTCGTAGGCGTGGACGATGGTTTCGGTATCGGAGCTGGTGCGAAACACATGGCCGGCCTTCTCCAGCGTGGCGCGCAGTTCCACGTAGTTGAAGATCTCGCCGTTGAACACGGTCCAGATCGAGCCGTCTTCGTTGGCGATCGGCTGGTCGCCCGTGGCCAGGTCGATGATGCTCAGGCGCGCATGCGCCAGGCCCACGGAGCCGTCCTGGTAGTAGCCGAAGCCGTCCGGTCCCCGGTGCCTGAGCGTTCCGATCATGCGCTCCAGCTCCGAGCGCGTTACCTCATGAGCGGCGGGGGCGAGAATTCCGGCGATTCCGCACAAGAGGTGTAACCTGGGTTGGCCTGAAAAACGGTGTTTGCAGCGATTCAACGGGACCGACGCTGGGGCCGGCGGGTGAGCGGCGCGATTTTACTCCGTACCGGCCTGTTTTCTCGTGAATACGTTCACACCGTAGCAGGCCAATGCGAAGCCGGTCGCACCCTAACGCAGGCCGTGGATGAGAACATAGTGCCCTGAAGTCGCAGGCGAACGTACCGTCGCATCGGATTGACACGTGCCGGCTGCGAACAATGAAATAGCCTCGTCCGCCCGCGGACCGCCGGAACTCTCCATCGTGCCCATCCGACTGCCGCCAGTCAGACAACCCGCCCCCCTCTCCCGCCCCAGCGAGCAACGCGCCCGTAGGGCCTTCGAAGAGCTTTTCCCGGGCATGTCGCTGCATCTTCTCGAATCCGGCACCCAGGCGCTCGCCCTGGCGATCCTCGCCTGCCGCAGCGGGCGCGATACACAGGCCAGTGAGGTGATCGTGCCGGCCTACGGCTGTCCGGACCTGGTCAGCGCATGTCTCTTCGCCGGCGTGACGCCGCGGCTCGTCGATGTCGCCGCGGACCACTGGGCTTACGACCGGATTCAGCTCGAGCGCAGCGTTTCCGAGCGCACTCTGGCAGTGCTCGCCGTGAACCTCCTCGGCATCGGCGATGATCACGCCCAGTTGCAACGCTTCGCAGCCTCGCGCGGCGTAGCCCTGATCGCCGACAGCGCGCAGCACATACCCAGGTGGTCACCGGGCGAACAGCCGCAATACACCGTCCTGAGTTTCGGACGCGGCAAGCCGGCCAACGCGCTCCGCGGCGGCATGCTCGTTGCCAGGGACGCACAAGAAATCACCGCCCTCTCGTCGATGGGCGAGCAGTTGAAAGAATTCGCGATGAGCTCGCGGCTGGCGGCGATCGCCTTCAACGCCGCCACGCATCCACGCCTTTACGGCTATACCTCACGATTGCCCGGACTCGGCGTGGGCGCGACGACGTTCAAGCCCCTGACGAGGATCAAAGCGCTGCCTGCTTCGGCATGGCGACAGGTCGGTGCTGCGTTGATCCAATACAACGCCGAACCTGCGGACAACCTGCGGGTCTGGCGTGCTGCTTTCGACGAATGGTCAGTTCATGGCCTGACCGTACTTCGCTCGACTGAGCCAACGATAGCGGGGCGCCATCTGCGCCTGCCACTGCTCGCGCAGGACCGTGACCACCGCGATCGACTCATCGAAACGTTACAAGAGCAAGGTCACGGTGCAACGCACCTGTACGGCGCGCCTCTGCCGCAGATCGCAGGTGTCCCGGAGATCGTCGCGAGGCAGGGACCCTTCCCGAACGCAAGCCGGCTCGCCGACCGATTGTTGACCCTGCCGACACATGCGCACGTCACCGAGGCCACCGTACAGCGCGTGAGCGCGGCGATCCGAGGCTCGGAACATGCGTGAAGCTGCAAAGCGGATTGCTCAAGGCAAGTCACAAAGCGCCACGTGCGTTCTGCACAATTGCCTGCACTGGTCTACACTGGTTTACACTGGGTCGATTCGATGGCTTTGTCTGCCGACGCACGCGCTGAAACATTTCGCTGCGCGGTCAACTCGAACGGGGGTGGCCAGTTGACTCTGGCTTAGCGATGCATGGCTCAACTTCTCGAAAAAGACCAAGAGGCCGATCTGATCCAAGGGGAATTCTTCACCGACGGCAAGACCTTTGTCTTCCGCCTCAAGGACACGCCACTGTCCGGCACGGGCAACTCGCCAGCAGAAGCTTTCCAGGATCTGGTGCGAGTGGACGCCGCCGCCGGGGCGCTGAAGCACAAGCTGCAGACTCTGCAGCGCGAGCAGCGCGGTGAGCTGGTACGCGCCACGATCATTCGCATGACGATGATCGGTCTGATCACCTTCGGTGTGCTCGGTGGCGCACTCGTGGGAGCAGCCGCTCTCGCTCCGCGAGTCATCGCAGACATGGTTCAGATCACGACCGAGAAGCTCGGCAATCGGCTCGCCGCGATGTCTCCGGAGCAGGAACGCAGCATCGGCCACCTGGTTCAAAAGCTGAGTGCCTTGTGCAACGCCCCGACGGCCACACCCGAGATGCCTGCGTCAGCGCCGGACCTGCCGGAATGAAACTTATCGGCCTCGACTGGAACCGCGCACTGGCATATGCCGCCTTCGCCGCAGTCGCCGTCTGGCTCGTTCTCGCGTTGTCTACCTGGGGCGATCTGGTCAACGGCCCACGGTTCGGTTCCCCCTGGACCACCTACGGCTACGGCCAGGATTTGTTGTCCTTCACGGGCGTGCAGCTCGCCGCGATCGTTGCAACGCTGGCCTTGCAAGTGGCCGCCGGGCTCATCGGATACGCCTGGATAGTCCGCCCTCTATGGGGCGAGCGTCACGTCGCCTCGAACGCATGCCTGTTCTTCGCCGGCATCGTTCCCGGCTCCTTCCTGCTGATCGCGTTGACGCGCATCGTTACCGTACTCCTGCCGAATTCACTGGCGCCGGCTTTCATCACCGCTGCCGCCGGGTGCGCCTGCGGATACATCCTGTTCGACGGCTGGAAGCGCAAGGGACCCGGCGCCCTGCGCATCGATTGGCGCCTGACGGGCTGGCTCGCGCTCGTGCTCGGAGCCGCGCTCATCTATTCCGTGCACGTCGATCGGGCGCACGTGGTCGGCGAAGGCAGCGTCTGGTTCATCAACCACATCTTCCTGACCCAGGTCCATGGCATCGGCGCACCGGGACACTGGCCATTGATATCGCAACACTACGACGAGGCTGCGCTGCTGTACCCGATCGTTTACGGCTGGATGGATCCCGGCGCGGATGCAAGTCGCACCTTGACCTTCGTCTACTGGATCAAGCTCGCGTTCGGGCGCGTCGGCGTGGTCGCTTTGACTTACGTCGCCGTCCGTAGCCTTGCGGTGGATCGACTGAGCGCTGCGCTGCTGGTGGCGTTCGTGTGCTGCGCCTCGCTGTCGCTGAACCCGTTTTCCTCGCGGTTGTTGTTCGATTCCCTGAGCCCGCTCGGCTACACCCTGCACATATCACGCTTCCTGGTTGCGGTTCTGCCGCTGGTACTGGTTGCCGCGATGGCTGCCATCGATCGCAAGCCGTCGCCCATGGCATGGGTGCTCGCCTTGCTGATGGGCCTGGGTCTTTCAAGCATGCCGTTTCATGTCGTGCTCGTCCTGCTCTGGGGAGTAATGGTCGGAGCGCTGACGGCGCTCGCCCCCGGCGCGGCTCGCGCCTCGGAAATGTGGCGAGCAGCCTGCCTGGCAGCGCTGTTGATGCTGGCCGCGTTCACAGTGACATACGGGGTTGCGGACATTCCCGATCAGGTCCAGTTCGGCACACTGCTGGGTACTGCGTTGCTGGCTGCCGTCATCATGATCTGGGGGCTGCTACGCGCAAGGGCTCATCAACCGGAGTCTCCGGCTGGCGGAACTTTCGCGCTCACGGCTGCTGCGGCGCTCTGCATCGGGTGCGTACTCGGCCTGCTGCTGTTCGGCAACGTTTTTTTGAACAGCGTATGGCCGACCCTCGGCAGTATCTGGCCATGGTCCGGCGTCGAGATTGCAGACCGCTTCTCCGAAGCGATGTACAAGCCGGTACTGCAGCTGAGCCAGTCGCCTTATTGTTACGGCGGCTATGAATGGGGCTTTCGGAACCTCACCGGACATTGCGCCTCGCTCGGCATGTTCGTGCGCACCTACGGGCTCCCTCTCGTGGCAACGACCGCCGTCCTGGGCTGGACGCTCTGGAGGCAGCCGAGCGCCGAAGGTTACTCCGAACGCACACTCACGCTCGTGCTGTGGGCGCTCGCCCTATGCTTGATCGCTCAGCCCATCGGCTTCGCACTCTACGATTTCGTCTCCGCACCCGGTGAGTCGTACACCGCGAACCATCAGCTGGCCATCTGGCTGCGTTCGCGATTGCTGGAACCGTGGTTCTACGGCGGGGCGCTGCTGGCACTGAGCCTGCTGCTGCGGAACGCATCGGCACGCACGGTCGTATGGATACAGTCGGGCATGCTGGCGGCGATCGCACTGTTCGCGCTCATTCCCTTGGTCGCCCCGGCGCAGATCGTGGCGAACTTCGCCTACCTTTTTGGATCGCTGCTGGGACTCTAGTGTTGCCGACCGTTCGGACGGCAGCACCTTGCTTCGCGTTATATAGACAATATGCGATTTCTCATTCAGGGCTTTAGCATGCGTCGGATCCTGATCGTCCTTGCGCTCGTGAGCATCGCCGCGGCCGGCATCAGTTATCTATGGCCTGCTGCCTCATCCATGCCGACGCCGCCGGCCTCGACGCAGTCGTTCCGCGATTGCGACGCCTGTCCCGAGATGATCGTCATACCCGCAGGGTCCTTCGTGATGGGCGCGGAACCTACGTGGTGGGAGCGTGATTTGACGCTGGACGCACAACCGCGGCGAACCGTGACGATCACGCGGCCGTTCGCTGCCGGCAAATTCGAGGTCACGCACGACCAATGGAACGAATGTGTTCGCAACGGCGGCTGCAACGGCTATCAGCCTGATGACGCCGGCTTCGGACGCGGCGAGCGTCCGGTTCTGAACGTATCCTGGCAAGACGTACAAGCCTACGTGCAGTGGCTATCCGCTCGCACCGGCGCCAGCTATCGCCTGCTGACCGAAGCTGAGTGGGAGTATGCTGCGCGCGCAGGGACAGACACGCGGTATCCCTGGGGCAAGCGTGCGAGCCATGACTATGCCAACTACGGACGCCGCAAATGCTGCACTGGGGCTACAGCGAAGCGCGATCAATGGGAGAACACTGCGCCAGGCGGGCAGTTCCCCCCGAACAGCTTCGGCCTGCATGACATGCACGGCAACGTCTACGAATGGGTCGAAGATTGTTATGAGCCGAGTTATGCGAATGCGCCCGTCGACGGCAGCGCCGTGCGGAAGGCAGACTGCAAACGGCATGGCATACGCGGCGGCGCCTGGTACAGCAATCCTGGCCGCGTCACTTCGGCTTATCGCGCCTACCAGACCCCGGACAAGCGCGATCGCGTCATCGGCTTTCGTGTCGCGAAGACGCTCTGAGCTCAGGAAACGAGAACCGACCTCAGAGCTGCGGCGCTTCTCCGGCACGGAAGCGCTCGACCTCCTCCGGCACGCCCAGCGGGATGACCGCCTGCACGGGCACGTCGTGGATGAAAACCTCGTCGCCTTGCGCGATCAGCGTGTTATACATCGGCGCGACATAGGCTTCGCCTTTTTCCATGCGTGTCCGATCGGCGTAGTGACAGGCGTAGATCTCCGCGTAACGCTCGAACGAAGAGAAATAATAAAGACCGATAGTCGCATGCCTGGAGATGCGCTGCTTCTCACGCACTTCAGTAACGCGTCCCTGCTGATCGGCTGCGGCGAAACTCCAGGCATCGCCCTTTGCCTCGAAGCAAGGAATCCACCCCGCGCCGCGCACGGCATGCGCCGGCAAAGCATCGGGATGGACAAAAGTGTCGATGTTGTAGATCAACATCGGCGCGCGCGGTTCCTCGATCGCAGGGCGCGCCAGCATCGCACTGGTCGCCTGCCCGTCAGTTGGCGTATCCAACTGCACCAGCCCCAGGCTGACGATCCCGAGGGCGCGAGCCTCGCTGCGTATGAAGTCTTCGGCCTGATCGGCACCACGAACCACGAAAGTGAACGGCGCACCCTGCTCGATGAAACTGCGCAAACTCAGCATCGACCAGGCGAACAGCGAGCGTCCGTGCACCACGATTCGATATTTCGGCACGGTGTAGCCTGCATCGAGAAAGCGCCGTCCGAAGCCCGCCATCGTGATGACGACGCTGGTCAAGACTGATCCTCCCCGACGAGCTGGCAGATCTGCTGGTACGACAGACGCGTGAACTCGTCCGGCCGGATGGCCTTGTCGTCCACGTAGAAACCGCCCTTGCCTGCCCACGGCTTGCCGACGTGGACCTCGTCATAAGGAATTTCGTGGCGATCGAGCCAGGCGAACAGCAGCTTCAGGGTATTGGCATTGATCAGGCCAATGTTGCCGCTGTACGTATTCATGTTGCGCGAGGTGGCGAGGATCACGTAGAAGCCGCGAGCTCGATACTCCCGCAATGTCGCCACGACGTCCGGTGCCGGCGCAACCTCGTCGTAGGCTTGGTCGGGCCGCTTCTTGTGACACAGCGTGCCGTCCACATCGATCACGATACAGCGCTCTCGCCGGATCATGTGTTCTTCCTCCCCTCGCCTGTCAATTCGTCGAGCAGGTTCGCAGCGTTGATCGCGAACCCCAGTACCTTGCGCGGCCGGTCGATGTGCAATGGCATCATGGAAATGAACAGGCTCGCTTCGCACAGCCGCGTCAGCTCGAAGTCGTAGCCGGCCCGGGTCAGGTGACGGCGAAACAGCTCGGCGGCCCAGGGCGCCGGCGGATTCTCGATCTGCAGGCGCAGGTGCAAACGTTCGTCCACGTGGATGTCGAACTTGCCGAGGTTGATGAAATCGTAGTTGCCCACCACCGAGTGCGACAGCTTGGCGATATCGTAGTAGGGATCGGTGTAGAGATCCGCTTCGCTCTCCGCCCCGCGCGGATCGATCAGCTTCAGATACTGGCTCGATTTGGAATACAGCACATTGGAGAAGCACGGATCGCCGTGCCCGGCAACCAGCCGGTCGCACGGCAGGCGTCGGCGCATCCTGTCCCAAAGCGCCAGATATCGGTCCACGAGTGCGGCGATTCCTCCGCAAGCCCGCTCCAGCAGCGGGCGCAGTGCTGCATATTCGGGTGCACGCTCGAGCATTTCGATACGCGAGCGCACCTTGTCCACGTAAAGCGCCTGCTGCACCGCGTGCGCCTCCGCCTTGGCAGCGCGACGCTCCGAGCGAATCGAGAAGAAGTGAAAAATATGCGCCAGGAAGCGCTCGAACTCTGCAGGACTGAAGGCAGCGTGCATCCACTGCAGCGCCATGTCAGGCACACACAGTCGCTCCATGCGATAGCTGGCCGTCGTGCCGTCGTCCTGGAAGTCGAACGGCTGCACCAGGAACATCTGCATCTGCGGCGGCACCAGCCGATAGAAGTCGAACTCGCGCTTCATCTTGGCGCGGTCCCGGGAGCGCTTGGTGACCGTGTACTCGTCGTGCGCGATGGCGTTGAAATGCCGGGCATCGAACTGTCCGGACAGAAAATCCAGCAGCGTACGTTCCTCGCTCACGTCGATGAGACGCACGCGATCCCGCACCTCGACGAAAGCCTCCGCGTACTGATCGAAGAAGCCGGCAACATCGCGCTGCTCCTGCTTGAGCAGGAACTGCGACAGCAGTCCGGTCCGCATCAGCAGCCAGCCGCTACGGTCCCGTGTTCCTTCCACTGGCACATACATCGCGGTCGGCACGTACTGCAGCTGCTTGAGAAATACACTCAGGGCATCCTCGGAGCTGACGGGCACGATGTGCGACGCGCAGAGCAGGAAAGTCTCCTCGAGGTCCGCCTCGCGCAGGCGCTCGAGCAAAGCGGCGCGTTCGGCAACCTCATGCAGATGGACGAATTGCGCGCCCGCCGCCGCAGCAAGCGAGCGCATTGCTTCCAACCGCGAACGTCGTTGGAAGACCAGGCTGCCATATCGGTCCACACCGACCAGGGCACGCAGCCCGGCCGGAACGACCGCGGTATCGTCGTAGATCAGATGCAGGCTCATGTGCGTAACCGCAGCCGTACATAGTGAGCCGCTGCGATCAGTCCGCAGACCAATAGCGGCACTTGGGTGGCGGCCATATAGCTCAGCAGCTGCGCCCCACCTGCCCCGCGCTGCCCGGCATCCAGATCGAGCAGATGCAACAGCGTCTCGCCACGAGTAATTGCCGAAAGGAATGCCAGCAAGCCATCCAGCGCCATGTTGAGACTCCCGCCCACCGCCGGAAGCGCGAGCGCGAAGCTGATCAGCTCGCAGCCCCAGATCAGCACGGTCAGCGTGGCCAGTGAAGCTACTTTTTCCTGCAACAGTCGCGGCGCCTCGAGAATCGCGCGGCGTACCGTATCGATCCCATGCAGCACCGGCACGGTCGCTTTCGAGTCGTGACGGCGCACGATGAAAACCGCCAGCCTGCGCAGGTTGTCCGGAGCGAGGAAGATGATGATCGCCGTGACGGCGATGAACGCGGCCGCCAGTGCCACCACCGCGCCAAACTGTGGGAGCGCACCGGACACGTTGCTCAGCGCCAGGACCAGCATCGCCAGAATCACGATCGTGTCGAACGCCCGCTCACACCAGACGATGACGATCGCCCGCACCAGGCCACCGGCGATGTTGGACAGCTCCAGCACCCGGTAGACCTCGCCGAGCTTCATGGGGATCGCAAGGCTCACGGCCGATGTCGTCAGATGAAAGCTCGCGAGGTCGCGAAAGCCGATGCGCCAACCGCCGATCAGTAGTGCCAGACGCAGGATTCGCAGGCCATGCCCGGTCAGATAGGTGCCGGTAGCAAGCAGCAGGAGCGAGACCGTGGGTTGCCACTTCAATGTGCCCAATGCGCTCGCAAGCTCGCTGCCTGCCAGCGCCACTCGCACCGCCAGGTAAACCAGCGCCAGGAGAGCCAGCAGCAGCAGCGTGCGGCCGAGCACGACCGACAGGTCGGCACCGAACACCCGCAACTGCGTGACGCGCACACTCACGATACACGCTCCAGCGCGTCGTGACTGAACACGACGCGGTAACCATATCGCCCCTCGGGTCGGCCCGAGTGGTCCGTTTCCAGAAAACGCCGGCGATCGAAAGCATAGGCGGCAGCGATGCCGAGCACACGCAGGGACTGCCGCACCAGCTTGACGTTCGAGATCTGATCGTCCTCGCGCCACTCGAGCGGAAAGAAACGAATGCGCTGCCGGCCGGCGATCGAGCCGAGAATCATGTGGTAGTTGAAGGTCAGGTCGTTGGCGTGCCGCAGCCAGGCCCGATCGCTCAGCGAACTGACCGCGTAGACATTGAGCCCCGAGCCGAGGTCGTAGATACGCTTGCCGGCCGCCAGCGAGTAGATCGCATTGAACACCCGGTTGCCGAAAGTACGCAGCGGCGAGTATCCGCTCAGCCGCGAGCCCTTCATGAAGCGCGCCCCGAGCAGGCAGTCGACCTCGCGATGGGCGCCGGCTCGCAGCAACGGCGCCAGATCGGCAATGGAGCCCTGATCGTCCCCGTGCAGCACGATCACGTAGTCGAAGCGATTCGTCAGCGCATAGTCGAACGCAACCTTGTGCGAGCCGCCCAAGCCGTAATTGTCATCGTTGAGCAGCACCTTGGCTGCGATGCCATCGAGCTTCGACAGCGCCGCCACGGCCGCCGCCTGCGTGCCATCGCCGCTGCGATTATCGACGACGATGACCTCGCTCAACAGCGCCCGCACGTCCGGCGTCAGCTGCGCGAGCACGCGCGGGATCTGCGGGGCGCAGTTGTAAGCTGGAATGAATAGAAGGACGCGGCCCTCGCGCCGTTCGCGCGCCCCAGCAACCTCCCGCCCCATTGCAACTGCCATCTCAAGCCTTTTTCGCAGTAATGAAAGCCATGCACAGGTAGTTGGCCGTGAAGGTCACGGGCAACACCAACCCCTTGGCGAGGATCGGAGCCGCTCCGTGCGCAACGATCGAGTCGACGGCCCACGAGGCCAACGCGACCGCCGCCGCCTGATAGCCGAGATAGATACAGAACAAAGGCAGCAGAAAGCGACCCTCGTAGGCAAAGATACGCCTGGCCGATACAAAGTACACGAAGGTGACGGCGAGGGCGGCCGAAATGAGATTGGCGAAGCCCGCTCGCATGCTGGCCTGCACCAGGCCGAAGAACAGCACGACATCGATCGCCAGGCCGGTTCCCGAAACGACCGCGAACCGCAGCACGCTGAGCACCCGCCGACGCGGCAATAGTCGATCCAGTCGCGCTACGACCATCGACAGCCCTCATCGACGCCGATCGTCATAGTTGTCGGACCGCACCCGGGCAAAGACATCTCCCCTGCACACTTGGGCAATCGTCCCGCCGTGCACTGAAAATATATGCTACCCCTGCGCGCCGCCTCCGTGACACGGCCCACGTTTTCATGCCGACTGTAAGCACGTGTCCGGAAAGCGCGCCATCGTGGATCCAGAAGCACGTCCGGGGGGTAGCCCCGGGTGGACCTGGGTAGATTGCGCAACAGAACAACCGACAACGGTTCGAGCGTGCCGACTGTCAAGTTCACCGACACCAGAACCGCTTTATTTCCAGCCTCGCAACACATTTGAAACCCTTGAACGTAACTTTCGAGCTGAAGCGCAGAGACGCAAGTCACGGATGGCCACTTTGGATTTGTCTATACTACGCATGCGATGCCGAACTCGGGATACAGCCGGCAATGAGATCGTCGAGCGAGCTCGGCACGTCAAACACACACGGCATTGCAGTCAGGCATCTCGGCATGCCCGTGACTGACACCCGGCCGGGCCGTCACAGCCCGAACGACGGTCGCTGGTTCGCGTGACGAGGTTGCGGTGGTATTCCACTCCTTACAGTTTCTCACCTTTTTCGCGGTCGTCGTGGCCGTCTACTTCGCGGCCCCGCTACGCTCGCGCTGGATCGTGCTGCTCGGCGCCAGCCTGTACTTCTACGGCGTCAGCGAACCGTTCTATCTGGTGCAGATCCTGGCGGCCACCGCGCTGAGTTTCTGGCTGGGCCTGAAGATCGAAGCGGCGCCAGACAAGCCGGCCAAAAAGCGGCTGGTGACATTCGGCATCGTGGCACTCGCCGCCAATCTGATCGTCTTCAAGTACACCTCGTTCTTCAACGAGACCCTGCGCTCGCTGTTCGGCATGGCCGGGTGGTCGTACTCCATACCGGTGCTGCAGATCCTGCTGCCCATCGGCATTTCGTTCTATACCTTTCAGCTCATCGGCTACCTGGTCGATGTGTTTCGAGGCTCCAAAGCGGAGCATCACGCGGGACGCTTCGCGCTTTTCGTGACCTTCTTCCCCAAGCTGGTCGCCGGCCCGATCGAGCGCGGCAAGAACCTGCTGCCGCAATTGCATCTGGAGCACCGCTTCGACTACCAGCGCACGGTGGCCGGCCTGCAGCTGATCCTGTGGGGCGCGTTCAAGAAGGTGGTGGTAGCCGACCGCATCGCGCCCTTCGTGCAGCAGGTCTACGACCAGCCCCACGCGCATGACGGTGTCGCCATGACCCTGGCGACCTGGCTGTACGCGTTCCAGATCTACTGCGACTTCAGCGGCTACACCGACATCGCGCTGGGCGTGGCGGCCATCTTCGGCTACCAGCTGATGCAGAACTTCAACCGCCCCTACTTCGCCACCTCCATCCAGGATTTCTGGAAGCGCTGGCACATTTCGCTCACTTCCTGGCTCACCGACTACATCTACACGCCGCTGACGCGTCAGCGCGTGTTCAAGATGAAGTTCTACAACCTCATGCTGCTGGGACTGTTCGTCACGTTCCTGGTGAGCGGTTTCTGGCATGGTGCGCAATGGACGTTCGTCGCCTGGGGCGCGCTGCATGGCCTGTACATCGTGATCTCGCTGCAGACGCAGAAGCAGCGCGTCGCCTTCTGTAAAGCCATCGGCCTCGCCGCACGGCCCACACTGCATCGGCAGGTGAAGATCGCCGTCACCTTCACGCTCGTGTGCTTCGCCTACATCCTGTTCCGCGCCAACAGCATGGCCGATGCGCTCTACATCATGTCCCACCTGCATACCGGCTGGACCGAAGGGGTTTGGGCAGTCAAGGATTTCGTCGGCGACAACCATTCGGAGTTTGGCCTCGCGTTGCTGGGTATCGCCTTCGTAATGGCGGTGGAGACGGTGCAGGGCAAAGTTGACGTGGGCGCGACGCTCGCGAAGCGCCCCTGGCTGCGCTGGAGCACCTACTACGCCGGTGCTGTAAGCATCGCGTTGCTCGGGGCCTACTACGGCATCGGGCAGCAATTCATCTACTTCAGGTTCTAGATGTCCGCCACCGCTCCCATCGATCGCAACACCGTGCAAGACACATCGTCCGCCGATGTGGCACGGCCTCGTGGCAGCGCGCTCGCGCTCATCGGCAAATGCCTGCTGCTGGGCCTCGCGACCGTTGCCACGGTGCTGGCCCTGTTCCTGTTCGTGCCCGAAGGCAACGACTACGCGGAGGCGACGCTGCTCAAGCACGGGCGCCTGGCGGCCCTGCCCGGCCCGCGGATCATCCTGGTTGGCGGATCGAACCTCGCCTTCGGCATCGACAGCACGATCATCGAACGCAACACCGGCTGCCGGGTCGTGAACATGGGCATGAACGGTTATCTCGGCGTGCAATACATGCTGTCCGAGGTTCGGCCGTTCCTGCACCGTAACGACATCGTGGTCGTCGCGCTCGAGTACGACAACTACCACAAGGCCATCGGTGGCACGCCGTCCGATCAGCTCATGATCGTAAAAGCCAATCCGGCTGCCTTCACCTATCTCGACGCCGACCAGCGCAAGGCGGTATTGAGCACGATTCCATACGTCGCCCAGCAGAAGATGCTACGACTGATGCGGGATGGTCTCGGTAACGCGTGGCTGCGCCTGTTCAATCCGGAGGGCGGCAAGGGCCCGAACATCAGTGAGATCGAATCGCTCGCCGGATTCACCGAGCACGGCGACCTGATCAGCCATCTGAACGTCGATTGGCCCGGACACCGCGAAGACGGCATCGACATGACGGGCACGCCGCGCGATCCGCAGGTCATCCCGCTGCTACAGCAATTCACCAGCGACGTCCGCGCCGAAGGCGTCAACGTACTGATCTCCTATACCCCGGTGATCGACTCTTTCTATCGTCGCCACCAGCGCAGCATCGACGGACTGTACGAGGAGCTCAAGCATGCTCCGCAGCTCACGGTGCCGAGCCCGCCGACGGCCTTCGTCTATGGGGAGGATCTGTTTTTCGACACGGTCTATCACCTGAACGCGGCCGGCCGGGTTCTGCGCTCCGAGCGGCTGGCGCGGGACATCGTCGGGCAGTTCGACACACGCACCATCTGTGCTGGCCAGCACATGACAACCACTGAGGCATCCGAATGAGCGAACAGCAGGTTTTCGAACACATCAGCACCATCGTCACGCGCATCCTGAGCGATAAGGGTCAGTCGCCCGCGACGCTCACCCCCAGCACGGAGTTGCTGGGAGGTGGTGTCGGCATCGATTCGCTCGATCTGGCCATGCTGGTTCGCGAGCTCGAAGAGGTCATGGGCTTCGATCCTTTCGAGAACGGCTTCATCGAGTTCCGCACTGCCGGCGAGCTCGCCAAGCTCTACGTCAGATGAGCTCGCGGATCGGACAGGCGAACGTCGGACTGGACCTGCGCGAGGGCGACGCAGCCCCGCTCGCGTTCGTCGGCACGCAGTGTGTAACGCGCGGTGAGCTCAAACACCGTGCGGACGCACTCATGTCCATGCTCGCGCAGCATGCAGTTCAACGCGCCATGGTCCTTAGCGATGATCCGGTGGACATTCTGCGATCGATCGATGCGTGCAACCGCGCAGGTGCGGACCTATACATCGCACATACGAACCTGGCGCGCGAGCACATCGACGAGATCGTAAAATCCCACGCCATCCAGGCGATCATCGGTGCCACGGACACGTTCCAGGCAGCGGAATCTACAGGCGCAACACCCGCCGGGCGCATCTACATGATGACGTCGGGCACCACCGGTCGCCCGAAAATCGCCACGCACACGCTGCAATCCCTGCTTGGCAGGGTACTCGCGAGCGCACAGTATCCGGGAAACCGCGAGGCCCGCTGGCTGCTGACTTATCAGCCCACCGGTTTCGCCGGTGTGCAGGTCATCCTGACGGCGGCCCTTGCACGGGGAGCGATCGTGACCGCCCCCCAGCGCACTCCTGCCGCCTTTTACGAAGCAGCCAGGCAGGCACAGGTCACGCAGATCAGCGGCACGCCCACCTTCTGGCGCTCGTTCCTGATGCTCGCCTCCCAGAACGAGATTCCATTGCGTCAGATCACGCTCGGCGGCGAGGCCGCCGACCAGGCCACACTCGACCGGCTCAAGCGGAAATTTCCGCAGGCGCGAATAACGCACACCTATGCCTCGACGGAAGCCGGTGTGGTTTACGCCGTGCACGACGGGCGGGAAGGATTTCCGAGCGCCTGGCTGGAACAGCCCAATCAAGGCACGCAGCTGCGGATCCGCGACGGCTTCCTGCACATCAAGACAGCCAATTCGATGCGCGGTTATGTGACCGAAACGCGCCAGCCGCTGCTCGAGGATGGCTGGCTCGTCACCACCGATCGAGCCGAGATCCGCGGCGATCGCGTGTACGTGCTGGGCCGCGATGACTCGACCATCAATGTCGGCGGCTCGAAAGTCTATCCCCTGGCCGTCGAGACGTTCCTGCTCGGCCTGCCGGAAGTGGTCGAGGCCCGCGTATACGGCGTCCCCAATCCGATCAGCGGATTCCTGGTCGCTGCGGATGTCGTGCCGGCTCCAGATCAGGAAGCGGCGGCCGCCCGCACGGCGATCCTGACGGCCTGCCGCGAGCGGCTGCCCGGTTATCAGGTTCCCCGCATATTGAAGCTCGTCGACTCCATCCAGGTCGGGGCTTCCGGCAAGAAAGGTTGAATGTGAACACCACCAGACACGTGATCGTTACCGGCGGCAGCCGCGGGCTCGGCGCAGCGATGATCGAAGGCCTGCTGGCCGATGGTTATCGAGTCTCCACCTGCAGCCGCTCGAAATCGGAGAACATCGAGCGATTGCTGGCGCATCCGGAGTACGGCCGCAGATTTTTCTGGGGCCCGTGCCAGGTCGGCGAGGCCGAGCAGGTCGATGCGTTCGTCCGCTCCGCCGTCGCCTGGGCCGGCGAGGATGGACTGTACGGCCTGGTGAACAACGCGGGTATCGCCCAGGCCGGCATCCTGGCTTCGTTTCCAAATGTCGAGAGCGAGAAGATCCTCAAGATCAATCTACTCGGCGCCATCCAAATGGCGCGCGCGGCGGCCGATCATCTGTTGAAGCAGCGCGGCGGGCGCATCATCAACATCAGCTCGATCATCGGCAGCCGCGGCTACAACGGCCTGGCCGCCTACAGTGCCTCCAAGGCCGGCATGGACGGTTTGACGCGAGCCCTGGCTCGCGAGCTGGGACGGCGCCAGATCACGGTCAACAGCGTTGCCCCCGGTTACGTGAAAACGGAAATGTCCTCGACGCTCAACACCGGGCAAATTGCACAAATCCTGCATCGAACACCGTTGGGCAGGCTGGCGTCCGAGCAGGACGTGCTGGCAGTGGTGCGCTTCCTGCTGAGTGACGGCGCCGCCATGGTGACGGGCCAGACCATTCTGGTGGATGGCGGCGTGAGCTGCTGAGCATATGACTGGGGGTGCAGCGTACATGGCATCTGAAACCATGGCATCGGGAACCGCGACCTTCGAGAGAACAGTTTCGCAAGGCGAGTGCTCGCAGGTCTATGTCGATCTCGACGGAACGTTGATCCGCAGCGATCTGCTGCTGGAGAGCGCACTGGCATTCCTGCGCCATGCGCCATTGCGCATTTTCTCGCTCGTCGTATGGGCGCTGCGCGGCCGGTCGTACCTCAAAGCGCGGCTCGCCGAGCATTTCGATCTCGATCCGGCCATCCTGCCGTATCGAACCGAGCTGATCAGCTATCTGCGGGAGCTGAAGCAGAGCGGCCGGAACCTGGTGCTCGCAACCGCGTCCGATGAGCGACTGGCACAGCGCGTGGCTTCACACCTGGGACTTTTCAACGGGGTGCTGGCGAGCTCCGAGGCAAACAACCTGAAGGGCAAGAACAAGCATCAGGCCATCGAGGCGCACTGCGGCAATTCACCGTACGTCTACATTGGCAACGACTCGTCCGATCTGCACATCTGGAAACATGCGCAGGCCGGTGTGCTCGTCAACGCCACGCGCCGCACGGCCGACCGCGCGCGCCACCTCACTAACATCACCGCCGAGTTTCCACGCGAGCCGGTCCGCTTGTCCGCCTACATCAAGGCGATTCGGGTCTATCAATGGTCGAAGAATCTCTTGCTGTTCGTCCCCCTGATCACCGCCCACCTGTGGTCGAACCTCGAAGCGATCGTCCACGTGCTGTTCGCCGCCTTCGCCTTTTCACTGTGCGCATCGAGCATCTATCTCATCAACGACTTGTTCGATCTCAGTTCCGACCGGGCACACCCGCGCAAGCGTTTCCGGCCGATTGCAGCCGGCCTCGTGCCGATCGGCAATGCCGTCGCACTGTCGGTAGCACTGCTGTTGCTGGGGCTGATCGTAGCGGCGCAGCTGAGCCCGCTGTTCCTGGGCGTGACCGTGGCATATGTGGTGACAACCCTGGCATACAGCCTGAGCCTGAAGACTTACGTACTCATCGATGTCATCACGCTGGCCGGCCTGTACACCTTCAGAATCATCGGTGGCGCGGTCGCGCTCGCCGTCGTACCGTCGTTCTGGCTGCTCGCTTTTTCGATGTTCATCTTTCTCAGCCTCGCATTGGTCAAGCGCTGCTCGGAGCTGCAACTGCTGTCGAAGAGCCAAGGCACTGCGACGCGCGGCCGCGACTACATGACCAGCGATCTGGGCGTGGTGCAGACGATGGGTGTGGCCTCGGGCTTCGCGGCCGTACAAGTGTTCGCTCTGTACATAGACAGCGACGAAGTGGCGCGCCAGTACTCTCACCCGGAGATGTTGTGGCTGCTGTGCGGGACCATTCTCTACTGGCTCGGGCGCATGTGGATCAAAACGGCGCGCGACGAAATGCACGACGATCCGCTGCTGTTCGCAGCACGCGACCGCGGCAGCCTGATCATGGCGCTGCTGTCGATGGCAATCGTGTTCGCGGCGGTCTGAAGCCATGAACCTCAGAATGCTGGCCCTGGCGATCGTCAGCGTTGCATTGTCAGCGCTGGCGCAGATGGCGTTCAAATGGGGCATGTCCCAGGCCGCGGTTCAACACGCGGTGGCCGCTTCCAGCTCCGCACGCTGGATGCAGACCCTGCTGCCCATTGTCACGAGCCCGGCGATCATCGCCGGTTTCGCCCTCTATGCGGGCAGTGCGCTGCTCTGGTTGTTCGTGCTGGCGCGCCTCGACCTTTCGGTCGCCTATCCATTCGTCGGCCTCGGCTTCATCCTCACGATGCTCGCCGGAGCACTGCTGTTTCACGAGCCGGTCACCACCACCCGTATCGCGGGCACCCTGCTGGTGTGCGTGGGCGTCTGGCTAGTGGCTCGCTCGTGACAGATCAACGACTGTTGAGAACTGGTTCGTTATAACGATTGAACGATTACCGTACTCTTGAATGGGTAGGCGCTGAATGTTGTCAAGACTTTCGACACGCTTTGCTTCGGTCTGGCGTTGATTCGGTCTGGCTGCAGCAGCACACCAAACAACACGCTGTATGACACAGTATCCCGTCCCCTACATCTCGCCCTCGACGCGGCCGGGTCGGATCGCAGTCGCGGTCCTGTGGCTGGTCGTGGCGCTGTGCCTGGGCCGGATCGCCACCGCGAGCGGCGATTACCAATGGGATTTTCGGGTATTTCACGCCGCCCCGGCGGCGCTGGACAGTGGCAGCAATCCGTACGACAAGATGGCGCAGCTGGCCATCCCGGAGCACCTCTCGTACCTGTATCCACCAATCGCGCTGCATGCGTTCCGCCCCTTCAGCGCGCTGCCGTTCGAGATTGCCTATCTTTGCTGGTTCTCGTTCAAGCTGCTGGCACTCGCCCTGTTGCTCCGCTTGTGGCATCGGCACTTCGAGCCGCTGGATTCCTCGGTACTGGTACTCGCGTTTCTCACGTTCGGTTTTAACGCGGCGATCCTGCGCGACATGACCGCGGGCAACATCGCCATCCTCGAGCAGCTTGGGTTGTGGACCGCGTTCTACCTCATCGTGAAGGGCCGCTCGTACAGTGCCGCGGCCATCATCGCGCTCGTCGCGCAGTTCAAGCTCATGCCGGTGGTATTTCTGGGCCTCTTGCCATTCGTAGGGCCGGCACGCGGCTGGAAACCTCTGCTGGCTGGTGGCGGAATCTTCGCAGGTGTGTTCTCGCTCAACTTTCTGTTGATGCCGCAAATGATGAGCCACTACCTGGAGTCGTTCGGCGCCGTGAACCCGAACCTGGACGAACGCGGCGAGATCAACCCGTCCACTCTCGCCTTGCTGCGAGACATCGTCGACGTCGTCAGCAAGTCCGGCGTCGCCACACCTCCATGGCTCGCCGATGCTGCGTTTCTGATCTTCGTCACAGGGCTCGCCATCGTGCTGCTGTGGGCGTTGCGCAAATATGCGACCAGAATCGCCAGCATGGATCCGCGCTGGCTCATCTACATCGGCTGTCTGCTTTACGTACTGACGATGCCACGCGTCAAGGACTACACATACATGATCCTGCTGATACCGGCGCTGTTCGCACTGCGCCGGGTTGCATGCGGGCCGGTCGTGCCAGCTCTCATTCTGCTGCTGTTCCTGCCGCCTGCCGACTCCTATGTGCCGGGCTTCGGCAGCTTCCTCCCGTGGCTGCAGTCGTATGTGCCATGGATCGCCGCTTGCTGCCTGCTCTATTTCACCATTGATTGGCTCGCGAAGTCCGTGCCGCATGACAAGCGTATCTAGCCCCGTTCGATTGCCGGGCGTGGTCGCGCGCCTGCTGGATTCCCGCGTACTGCGCTGGTTATTGCTGGCACTGTTCGTAGCCGTGCTTGCAAAGAGGCTCGCGGCACTTCATGGGTTGGGCACGGATTCCTGGGGAGCGATGCGCGCGGCGCTGGACTTCCTGGACAGCCACGATGCCGGCAATCTGTTCCAAGTGGTGTTCTTCGAAAACGGCATCAAGTTCCAGTATCCGCCTAGCAGCCTGCTGTTCATCGAGCCGCTGCATGCGGCCGGCCTCGACAGCAACCTCGTTCTAAATTCGATCAACTTCATCGCCTACGGCCTGAACGCCGTGGTGATCGCATTGCTGGCGGGTCGCCTGGCGACGGGCTGGTTGTCCTCCGCGCAGGTGCAGACGGTGCGCAGCGCTGCGCTGCTGCTGGCGGTGATGTACGAACCGATCGTGCTCGGTTATGCGATCGGCCAGATCCAAGTGTTCCTGAATCTGCTCTTCAGCGCCTCCTGCCTGCTGCTGGTTTCCGGCCGCGAACGCTCATCCGGCGTCCTGCTGGGCCTGGCGACGACCATCAAGCCGCAGTTCGGCCCGCTGCTGCTGACGCAGGCTGCTTTGAAGCGAGGCAATTTCGTGCTCGGCTTTCTGGCATGCGCGGCTGCCGTCGGGCTGCTGTCCCTGTGGCGCTACGGCTGGGACAGCCATGTGTCCTACCTGAAGGTGCTGCAGTTTCTCTCCGAACGCGGCGAGGCCTATCATCTCAATGCCTCGGTCAACGGCATCGCGCATCGCGTGCTGGGCAATGGCTCGAGCTTCGAAGATGTCGCCACCATGGGCATCCTGCAATCCGCACTGCCGCCTTTTCACCCGGTCGTGGCGATTCTCACCAGGATCGCCATGATCGGCTTTCTCGCCATCCCGTTCCTGGTCCTGTGGCGGGTGCATCGCGCGGCGAACGAGCTGCTGGTGTTTTGCCTGGCGGCGACCTGCTTCGTGGTCGCCTCGCCGATCGCCTGGATCCATCATTACGGCATTCTGCTGCCGGTTTACCTGATCGTGCTGAGAGACGTCTGTCACGATCGACGGCGGACGGCTCCGTCTGTCGTCCTGCTCGCGATATCCTTCCTCCTGACGGGTGGGCGCTTCCCGGCCCTGCGTGAGGCGGAAGGCTGGCAGGTGCTGTTGCAGCCGGCCAGTCTGGTGTTCGCCGGCGCCTGCCTGCTGGTCGGCATCCTGGTTCGCCGGACGTTGGTCACGAGCCGTTCGTACGAACCCGGAGCGGCGGCCAGCGTGGACGTTCTGCCCGCGAAGACCTGAAGCTTTCGACGATCCAGCATGGAGCCTGTGTATTGACCTCCCCCTCTGAACTCCTGCCCGCGCAACGGAAGGCCGCGTTACTGATTGGAGTGCACGCATATCCGGACCCGGCGATCGGCTCGCGACGCATGTCGGAGCTCGCTCGTCATCTTTGCGAGCGGGGATGGCAGGTGGACCTGATCGCCCAGGCCGGCCCATTTCCCCGCTCCGGCGGTGAACTCGCCCCGGGCGTCCAGCGGCATGATATCGAGCTCCCCGACCCTCTCAGTCGCTCCGTGCTGCGGCTCCTGCGACGACGCAAACCCGCGGAGCAGGCTCCTGAGCCGGCACAGGCCGCCAGCCAGAGCACCGAGGGCGCCGCTCCAGCGCCGCCATCGACGGTCGCCAGACTGATTGAATGGGCGCGATTCCATTACTTCCGCGTCACCGTTTGCGTGGACAGATACAAGCGCTGGAGCCTGCACGCTGCGCGGCGGCTGTCGGCTCTCAGCAAGACACATCGCCCTGCGGTGATTTTTGCCTCCGGCCCTCCGTTCTCGCCGCTTGCCGGCGCAGCATTGGTGGCGCGTCTGCGCCGGATACCGCTCATCATCGACTTGCGCGATCCGTGGCTGAACTGGAGTGCCGTACTTCCGCGCGACTACAAAGGATTCCGCCGCAACGTGGACGCCGTGCTCGAGCGCTTGTGCATCAGGCTAGCCGCGCACGTAGTCACGACCTCGCAGCGTCTGACCCAGCAACTGCAACAGCGCTATCCGAAGCATGCGACCAAGATCGTCACGATTCGCAACGGCTACGAGGACAACATGCTGATGGAGCCGCCGCAGTACTCGGGCCGGCTCACCATGCTCTACGCCGGAACGATCTACCTCAATCGCAACCCGCTGCCGTTCTTCGAGGCGCTGTTGAATCTGCGCAAAAGCGGTCGCATCGACCCGCAACGCATTCGCGTTCAGTTCGTCGGCGACTGCAACTATTGGGAGAACCTCGACCTGCGGCAGTGGCTGCGCGAGCGGCAGCTGGATGAGATCGTCTCGCTGCGCGATCCCGTCCCCTCGTCACAAGTCGCCGAGCTGATCCGCGAAGCCAACGTGCTGATCAACTTCGCACAGAAGCAGCACGACTCGGTCCCGGCAAAGCTCTTCGAACAGATTGCCTCACGCCGCCACGTGCTGCTGTTCACCGAGGCCGACAGCGAATCGGCCATTGTCGCGGGCAATTCTGCGCAGGTGCTGCGCGTGGATTCCGATATCGCCGAGATCGAGACAGCCATTTGCCGTCTGTACGCGCAATGGGTCGATGGCGATACGACGCCAACCATAGACGACTCGTATCTGGCGAATCTCGGGCGGCGCCGCGCCAACGAGCATCTCGAAAGGCTGCTCGCGTTTGAGCATACAGCCGCATGACATTCTCGAGAGCGACCGACGCCAATTCGCAGCGCGTACCGTTCATCACCTGGGAGCACCACCGTCGCTCCGAGGGCCTCGCGCGTGAGATGAATCTGGAGCTCATCGTACTCACGAGCGAGCGCCGCGGCCTGTTGCGCTACCTGGCACTGCTGCCCAGAACGGCACTCACGATCGCCAGGCTGCGGGCCAGCTGGATCGTGGTTCAATGCCCTTCCATCGTGCTCGCCGTGCTGGCCGTGTTGCTGTCCAGAGTGCTGCGCTTCAAGCTGGCCATCGATGCGCATAACGAGGCAGTCGAGCCGTTCATTCACGACAATGCCCGTATGCGACGACTGACTCGCTGGTTGCACCGGCGCGCCGATCTCATCATCGTAACGAACGAAGCGCTGGCAGATATCATCCGCGCCAACGGCGGAACACCCTTCGTGCTGCCCGATCCGCTGCCAGTGCCGGCGAAGATCGATGGCACGCATGAAACAGACAGGGCTTTGCCGCTGCTCACCGTGATCTGCACCTATGCGCCTGACGAGCCGCTCGAAGCAGTGGTGGCAGCCTCCAAACTGATGCAGACCAAGGCGCAATTTGCTTTGACGGGCAACGAGCGTCGCGGCCGCAGCCGTCTCGGAGAGCTGCCGACGAACCTGCGCTTCACAGGCTTTCTGCCAGAACCCGAGTACTGGCAGTTGCTGGCCCGGTCGACAGTCGTAGTCGACCTGTCGATGATGCCGCACTGTCTGGTCTGCGGCGCTTACGAAGCGCTGTCTCTCGGCGTTCCATTGCTGCTGACAGACGATCCGGCAGGACGCGAGGTGTTCGGGCCGGCCGCACTGTTCACACGGAACGATGCTGCAGCCATCGCTGGATGCATGGACCAGGCGATCGCACAAGCCGCGGAGCTGCGCAGTGCAGCTGCCGACTACCGCCTCACCTACCAGGCACGCTGGCAAGCGACCGCAAGCCAGCTCATCGAACGCCTCCACTCGTAGAGGTCCATCCAGTGAGCACTGATACAAACGGCGGAATCAAGATCGCGGTCGTACTGTCCGCCGTGCTGGGCAACCGCACCATCAGCACCCGACTGCTCGAATCGCTGCAACGACTCGGCCGCACGCTCGAGAATGAGATATGGCTGATGAACGAGGACTATCGGACCTATCGCGCCCCCGGCTTGATCCGACGCTTCTCGACACTGGAAACCGCGCATGTGACGAGCCGGAAGCTGGCTGACATTGCCGGCCCATCCCCCGACGTCGTGATCGTCAATGGCTATGAGCTTGCGCTCGCCGCACAGCGACGCTTTCGCGACTCGCGGCTGGTCGTGGCGCTCGATGCAACGCCCGGACTGGTATGGCGGCTGCACGGGCAAACCGGCGAGCCGCTCCTGCGCCGAACGCTCAAGTATCCGCTGGCGCAGTTACAGCACGCACAATTCGCGCGCTTTGCGGCCAAGGTCTGGCACTGGCTGCCGATCTCGAATTTCTGTCGCGACTCGCTGACCGACACCTATCGCGTGCAACCGAAAGCCTGCCATGTGATGCGCGCACCGCAAGTTGCTATTGCCGATATGAGCGCTACCGTCGTGCCGGCCCGCCAACGACGGCGCCTGCTGTTCGTTGGAAACGATTTTCTTCGTAAGGGTGGTGATCGACTGTTGCAGGCGATGGGCAATCAGCTCGCTGCCACGTGCGAGCTGACGATCGTCTCCAACGACGCCACCATCGGATCCCTCGCCCTGCCCTCGAACGCACGTTGGCTGCGCGGCATCCAGGGGCCGGAACAGATGGGTTCGGTGTATCGCGAGCACGACCTGCTGGTGCTGCCAACGTCTTACGACATCTATCCGAACGTGCTGTGCGAAGCGCTGGCGCAGGCGACCCCATTCCTGGCCACCGGCCTGCCCGGAATCCAGGAGCTGATCGGCGAAAGCAACGCCGGCTGGACATTGCCGCTGCACGCGAGCCCGGAACAGATCGCCGCGGCCGTGATGGGAATTGACGATCTTGCGGCAGCCCGGCCTCGCGCGCTCGCGTATGCGCGCGAGAACCTCACGACCGCTGCGCTGGACAGAAGCTTGAGCGAAATCCTCGCCGCGGCTTCCGTCAGCTCGCCGCAGCCGGATCACCCCGGCCAAGCACTCGCTTGACCATGCCCAAGGTTTCATCGCGGCCGTCGCGATCCAGTATCGACAAGGCAACCCAGTAAGCAGCCACGCCGGCGGCGACCTGTGCAGCAACGCGCACGACTGTCGGCGCCGAAGCAAGCAACGGCTCGATGCCGAACTCGATCAGCAGCATCATGGCTGCCGCCGCAATCGCCGCGCCGCGCACGTGCTTCAGATACTCCCGCAGCGGCATGTTCATGATGCGCAGTGCGATCAGGGTCGCCCAGATGGACGCCACCGGTATCGCGACCGCCCAACCGATGCTGACACCGAGCAGGCCCCAGCGGCTGCCGATGAGCAATCCCGCACCGACGATGATGAAGGTCTGCACCAGCAAGCGCATCGAGACATCGCTGCGACCGAGCGCGAGCAGCACCGGCGAGCCGATGGAAGTCAGCATGCGCGCCGGCATCGCGAGCGACAGAATCGCCGCCGGCAACCCAGCCGACAGCCATTTCTCGCCGAGCAGCAGATACATCACATCCGGGGCGACCGCGGCCAGGCCCCAGAAAATCGGGAACGCATAGATCGCGGTGATCCTGAGCGCCTTGCCATAGCTGGCACGCACCCGCTCGATGTCATCGTTGATGGCCGAGAAGGCCGGGAACGACACCTGGTTGATGACTTCCATGGCCTTGTCGAGCGGCAGGCTGGCCAGCAGCTTCGCCGTGGAGAACGCACCCAGATCGTGCGCGCCGAGGCGCTTGCCGATGATGAAGCTGTCGAACTGGCCGTACCAGTACCACAGGCTGCGCTCGCCGAAGATGAACACGGCGACGCGCATGATCGGGCGCAGCGGCTCGAACTTGAAGCTGGGCGGGAACGTGATCGGACTGTACACGTTCAAAACGGCGATACGAACGATGGTGGCGACGAGCGTGCCGATCAGCAGCGCCCAAGGTCCTGGATAGAGCCAGGCGAGGAGCAGCGTCACGCCGGACTGCGCCATCGCGGAGATCAGCCCCGCCAGCGAAATCTCGCGGAACTGCAGCCGTTGTGAAAGCAACGCATGAGGAATCGTGCCGAGAATGGAGATGGGGAACTGCAGTGCCGTGAACTGCACCATCGGTCGCAGCGTCGGCTCGCCGAAGAATTCGGCGATCCATCCCGCCGAAGCGATCAGCGCCGCACAGCACGCCAGGCTCAGCAGCAGCACGGCGCCGAAGGCGCTGCGTAGCACGGTCTCTGAGTTCAACCGCGACTGCACCAGGGCCGCGCCGAGACCGAGCTCGGAAATCACGCCGGCATACATGACGAAGATGCCGGTGAGCGAGACCAGGCCGTAGTCTTCCGGGGTCAGCAAGCGCATCACGACGATGGTGACCGACCACGCCATGATCTGCGTGACCAGACGCACGAAGGTTGCCCAGCGCAGACCGTGCATCACACGGTCCGCCAGATTCGTCACCATCGCGGCACGCGCCCTGTGTCGGCTAGCGAAGTAATGGCACTCACCACGAATGCGTCCAGTACGTCACCAGGAAGGATTTCGGGAACAGCCGTCGGGCGAGCTCGGGGCTGGGGATGAATCGCTTGGAGAGCATCTCGCGCCGGAACAGGTCGTGAACGGCGTTGTTCCAATCCAGCGGATACCAAGCCGAGGGCTCCAGCAGAGTGATACTATCCGCCACCACGCTCGCCGGGTCCTGCACCTGCTCCAATACCCAAGCAGCCCGGGCGCGTACGGCCGCCTCACCCGCGGCAGTGTAGTAGTCGTAGGCATCCTTGACCAGAATCGGCCCGGTCAGGTCCTCCGGCCCGCGGCCGCGCATGGCATTGGTATCGCCGCACTCCCGGATTCGCTCGATCGCCATGGCGATCGCCAGCAGCCAGAACAGTTGCCGGGGAGCCGAAGCCATCATCGCGTTCGGCACCGAATGCGCGAACTGCGGATCGTCGCCCATGCGCCCCAGGACCACCTGCTTGCCGGTCAGCACCGGATCGAGCGGCTGCAGACATTCGGTGTCCAGGTCGGAATACAGTCCGCCGAAACGGAACAGAAAGAACAATCTCACGATGTCGGCGCGGAAGATCTCGCGGGGATAGCTGTCGTAGTAGGACAGGAACCACGGAAACTCCTCCGAGATGAATTCCCGGTTGTCACCATCGTCCCAGAGGATGTGTTCGTAATGCGGGTTGTGCTTGCGGAACGTCGCGCTCCAGTAGCGATAGTTCGTCGGCAGTTGGTTGCGCGTCTTCCAGGTCTGGAAAATGACGGGCGGAATGACACCGGCCGAAGCCACGCAGCTCGGCACGGCTCGTGGCGCCCTGGCTGAGCCGGTTTCGGCCTCGGGGGATGCGGCAGCAGCCGGGTCGCGCACGGCGTGCGGCAGGTGGCCCAGCAGCTTGCTGAGGGCAACCTGGTAGAGCATCGAATAGGACGATCCCGCCTTGAGCCCACGCCGGATGCGCGAGATCCGGCGCGCATAGGTTTCATGCAGCGAATTGCTTGTCATGGGGGGCGGCTGTTGTTCTTGGAATCGACGGCCAGGGTTGCAGTAGACGGCAGAGGCTCCCGCCCGACAGGCTGGCCTTGCCTGTCCGACGGGAGCCCATTTAGAGGCCCACTTTTGGTCGAGCCCGACTTTTGGTCGAGCGCTGCTCGGTTGCCGCTATTGTACGCTAATGACCGGAGGCATGGGGCGGACGACCGAAGTGCCACCGCCCGGGTACGCTCCGATGTCGCGTCCGTCGCTGCCGGCATTCTTGGCCGGCGAGCTGGACTTCAACGTGAAGTCGAAGCTGCTCGGCGCCACGAACTGCGGATCGCCGGTCAGGTCGCTCTGGCCGAAGCCGGTATAGGACTTCCAGCTGGACAGGCTCGACAGGCGCTGCTCCGAGGCATACTGCTGCAGACGGAACGAGACTTCCGGATAGAACAGGTTGTGGTCTTCCTTGACGAGCTCCGAACGCCATTCGCCGTACTGCGTGACGATGGCATCATCCACGTTGTAGAAGATGTTGTTCTGGACGACGATGTTTTCGAACCCCGAGGTGATCACGCCAGCCCAGCAGTTGGTGAGCACGTTGTTGCGCACGGTCAGGCCGCGGCTCGGGCTCGACGTTTCATTGCTGCTGCCGCGAATGCAGTTATCGCTCGCCGAGATCACGTTCTCGTAGACTTCCTGGTCGATGTGCGGAGGATTGCCGGCCGCGGAGATCGAATACCAGATACCCTGGGTCACGTCGCGGATCACGTTGCGGCGGATGATGAGACCTTTCTCGCCGCTGGACTTCTTGTGATAGATGCCGTTCGAGGCTTTGGAGATCGTGTTGCCCTCGATGATGCTGCGCTCCTGGTCGTAGCCATGGATGCCGGCGCCGTTCTGGTATTGGCGGCCGCCCACCTTGATGTCGGAAATGGTGTTGTTCGAGATGGTGCAGCCGGTGCAGGAGGACATGTAGACGCCGCCGACGTTCGAGCCTTCGTCGCCGTCACAGTTGGTGATGGTGTTGTTGTCGACCACGATGCGCTGCTTGGTCTGGTGATGGGTCATGTACACCCCACCCCATTTGCAGTCACGGATGGTGAAGCCGGTGATCTTCACGTCCGAGACCGTCCACAGCACGAAGCCGGCCGCCTGCAGATCCTGGTCGATGATGGCGGCACCCTTGGTCTCCGACATGATCGTGATCGGCGCCGACTGCGTGCCGGAGCGCTCGATGTGGATGCCATAATAACTTTCGCTGCCGGTGCGGTTCGGCTCCTTGTACGTGCCGGCACGCACGATGACCCGGTCTCCGGGCTTGGCGAGGTTGACGCCCGCCTGGATCGTTTTCTTGGGTGCCGAGCTGGAGCCGGCGTTGGAGTCCGAGCCGCTCGGAGAGACGTAGATGTCCGCCGCGTGAGCTGCGCCGACGAAGAGCAAGAAGAAAAGAAGTATTCTAGGAATTCGCATATTTGGGTATCCAGCGGCTATGTCTGATCCGGAAAAACATGCACCGAGCCCGTGGCAGCGCGGCTCGTTGATGGTGCAAGTCCAGCACACACGCGCAGCCTTTGCCAATCGTGCGTAATCTGCGACACAGTCGCGCAGCAACGACGCGTTTTACTGCCACGGGCGCGGCGAAGCTGTGAAATCCATCAAGCCGACCCATCGCAAAACTGTGACACAGTCGCTGAAATCCCAGAAAACAAACACCCCTGGGCGCCGGCCGCGGCGCCTGCCCAGTAAGCAGATCAGTCATGCCTAATCCTTCGCCTTATCTCTTCATCCTCAAAAATGGCCCGGTTTACGGGCTGGACGATTACGTCGCATATCAGATTCAGACCTTGTCTGAGGGCTTCGCGGGGGAGTTGTGGGTCGATGGCTCATTCAATGCCTCAAAAACCATCGGCCGCTTTCAGGCCAACGTGGTCCTCGAGGAGGACGGCGGCAGCCGTCTTGCGTTCAAATATCACTATTTCCGCAAGCTCCTCGCTCGTGCCCGAATCGTGGACCGCGAGGTGAGCGGCCCGAAGGTCGTGATCACCTACGACCCGTTCTTGAACGGCCTGATGGGCCACCTCATCAGCCGCGCCCTCGGCTGGCCGCTGATCGTCGAGGTCAACGGCGCCTTCGCCAATCCGGACAACTATGCCGATTCGTTCGGCTTCTTTGCTCGTACCTTCAAGCCCGCCCTGTCGCGACTCATCGGCCGCTTCGTCATCGGGCGCGCGCACGGCGTGCGCCTGCTGTTCAAGGAGCAACTGCAGGGGTTCGCCAGCACGAACCCGTCCTGTGTCGTCCGTCAATATTTCGACGCGGTGCCGCTCGATCGCTTCGCGCCCGGCCCGGAGGAACGTTTTCTATTGCACGTGGGCTTTCCATACCGGCGCAAAGGGGTGGATCTGCTGCTCGAGGCATTCGCCCGAGTCGGCGGCGAATTCCCCGACTGGAAACTGGTGCTGATCGGGCACGAGCTGCAGGACCACATCCCGGTCAACCCGCCGAACGTCGTGGTAATGAAGCCGATGCCGAATGCGGAGCTGGCAACCTGGATCTCGCGCTGTGCCGCGCTGGTGCTCGCCTCACGTTCGGAAGCGATGGGCCGGGTATTGATCGAGGCGGCGGCGGCGGCCAAACCGCGCATCGTCTCGAAGGTCGATGGCACTTATACGGTCGTGAATCACGACAGCGATGGGCTCTTGTTCGAGGCTGGAAACGTCGAGGCACTCGCGACGGCACTGCGCTCGATCATGCGGGACGAATCCCTGCGCCGCCGTCTCGGCGACACCGCGCGAACACGCGCCCTAACGGAGTTTGGTGCGGCCAGCTACCTTGGGCATGTCTCCTCCCTCGTCGGCGCCGTGCTCGCTGCGCACGGACCGCGCAGCTGAGGGCCTGGCCCCTTTGCGCGTAGGCTTGGAAGGAGCCACGTAACCCAAACTGATGGCAAGGCCGGCCATCATGAAAATCGGCGGTGCGTAGGTCTGCGAGATGAAAATTGCCGATGTGCCGTAGGCAAGCCAGCCCGAGCCCGCCGCAAAGGCCGCGAAGCGCTGCCAATCCGTAATGTTCTTGTCGTGGTAAATCGCACGCCGGCAGCGTGCGAGCATGATCACGATTATCAGCGCGTAGGGAATGGTGCCTGTTAAGCCGGTCTCCGCCAACACCGTGACGTAGGACGAGTGCGCCACACGGCCGGCGAGCGGCCGCCAGTAGTCGGGCTGGCCGAACTCCGGATTGAGGTTCTGCATCTCGCCGATACGCCACGGATAATTGTTCGGCCCCACTCCCAGCAGTGGGCTGCGCAGGAACATCTCCCAGCCCTTCTGCCAGCTGTAGATGCGCTCCTGGCGCGTCGTGTCGTCCTTGTTGTTGATCGACATGAAATCGGACTTGGTTTCCTCCGGCAGGAATGGAATGGCAACGACCGCCAGCACCGTGGCGATGAGCAGGCTGCGGAACAGCTTGCCGGAGAAGTAGGCGATTCCCAGCCCGCCAGCGATGAATCCCAGCATGCCGCCGCGCGAACCGGCCACCACGATGCCGAGCGCGCACACGCCGGCAACCGCCCAGGCCAGCCATTTGAACGGCCGGCGGCCCGGCGCCAGCCAATACGATAGTGCGATGCAGAAACCCAGGCCCAACGCACCGGCCATGTCGTTCTCGTCGCCCTGCCAGTCGCCCGGTCCCCTGCCGCCATGCGTCAGGCTGAAAATGGCACCCACTCCGAAGCTCAACAGGAAGATCGCGAAAATTCGGTTGCGGTACTTGTCCGATGTCAGCAGGATCGGCAACGCGATGACGTAGGCACAGATGTAGCTCACGACCGCGAACACGGTCCAGAACCATGAGTTGTGATTGACCACAACGATCAGACCGAAGACCAGCGAGCCGAGGAACCAGAGAAAACACCGCACCAGCGGATCGTTCTTGTGCGGGATGTTGTCATAACCGTAACGCAGCACGGCGTAGAACAGGAACCCGGTCGTCAGCACCCCCGGGCGGATGAGGCCGAGCACCGGAACGATGTCCTGAGGCCGCATCATCACCACGATCATGAACGCAGCGGTCGCAAAGAACAGCGTGTTCAGCTTGCTTTCCGCAAGCCGATCACGAGCCTTCACTGCTGCAGGAGCCGTCGTCGCTGTCATCGGGATGTCATCGCCCCATGCCCGACACCGGCTCCCAGCGCCTCCTCATACAGGGCCTGATAGCGCCGGCGGCAGGCATCGATCGAGAAGTACCATTCCTGCTCGCCCCTTTCCTGCTCGTCACGGGGCAGCCCCCGCGCCTCGTTGCCGGTTTGCGCACGACGTAACAAATGCCCGGCGATGCCGCGGCCAAGTGCCTCACAGTCGCCCGCGGGCGCCAGAAAGCCCTCGGCGCCGTTCTCGATCACTTCCGGAAGCCCGCCAACCGCGAAGGCAAAAATGGGAACACCCAGCGCGGCCGCCTCCAGCGCGGCAACCGGCAAGCCCTCATGATCGGAGGGCATCAACAAACCATCGCTTTCGGCGACCAGAGTAGGAACATTCTGGACAAAGCCGCGCATCTCGATACTCACGCCTGCAGGCAGCATTGCAAACTGGCTCCGCAGTGTATCGGCCAGCGGGCCGTCGCCGAGCAGCAGAATCCGCACGGAATGTCCGCTCACCCGGTGCAACTCCGTAGCAATGTCCGCAAGCCGATCGAAGCGCTTGACCGGCACCAGGCGACCCGCGGCCACCAGCCGAATCTCGTTCGCCGGACGCTGCAGCCGCATTGAATCCCGATCGCGTGAGGCTTCCCTCTTCACACGATCGGCATCGAGGCCATTGTGAACCACAGTGCAACGGGCCGGCCACAGATCTCGAGCCGCAGAGCTCTGCAGATCGCGAGATACGAGCGCCACGCGTCGCAGGAGCAGCGCAAGCGCGAATCGTTCGGCGCCACGTACCAGCGCATCACGGAGCTTACGCCCGCTGCGCAAGATCTCGGGCCGACCATGTACCGTGCCTACAGCCGTGCAGGAGATTCCTTTGCAGGCGAGCGCCACCCGAGTCAGTCCGCCCAGCATGTGTTCTTTGACGCGATGTGAATGAATCACCATCGGACGCGTCACCCGACAATAAGCTACGAGTTGCCGCAGCAAATCGCCAAAACCGCTGCGCGCTTCATCGAGCTGTAACACGGGAATTCCAGCGTCGCGCAACGCTTGCGCCAGGTGGCCATCATTGAGGACCGCGCAATGCGGCGCGAAAGAACCTTCTCTCGCCTGTGCGACGATCAAATCTCGCACCATCGCCTCTGCCCCGCCCCACAGATCTCCGGAGCAGACATGCACGACGACGCGGCTGCGCGGAGAGTCATGCATTCTCGAGTTGTCTGGTTGCCATGACTGCTGGCCCGGATCGAACTCCGCGCTGCCAGGCAAGCAGCATCGCAACACCCCAGATCCGACGCGCGTTCACGGCAGGACTTGCATCGAACCGACTCAGCATTGCAGCCACGCCTTGCGGCTCGAGCCCGGCATCGAGACAGGCATCGCGATCGAGCAGCAAGCTTCTCGACCAATCGCGCAACGGGCCGCGCAACCAAGCCTCTACGGGCACGGTAAAACCCATCTTCGGCCGTTCGAACAATTCGCGCGGGATGTGCCGCGCCAGCACTTCACGCAGCAGGAATTTCGACTGGCCGCCGCGGATCAAATGATCGTCCGGCTGCGTGCAAGCGAACTCGATCAGCTCACGGTCGAGCAGCGGCAGGCGTGCTTCGAGACTTGCTCGCATCGATGCACGATCGACTTTGGCCAGATTGTCACCGGGCAGGTAGTTGAAAAAATCCTCGGCCAGCATTGCACGCAACGGCCCCGCAGCGGCGCGCCACGGCTCGCCCTCTATCCTGCGGGCTTTCAATCCCAATGCAGCAAGCTCGCCATCGTCGAGCAACTGCATGGTGGCTCGATACGCATCGCCGGCCTGCGCCGGGCCGAAGAATCTTGCTGCACGCGACAGCACGGTAGCCAGCTGCGCCTGAGGCATGTCGGAGAGCAGCGCCCGCTCGAAACGACCGAACATCCCGGCGAGAACCGTACTTGCCTGCAGCACGCCCGCCGCAATGTTTCTTGAAAGCCCCGAGCGCCGGTACTTGAACAAGGTCAGCAGCTGGCGGTAGCGGTTGTAGCCGGCGAAGACTTCATCGCCACCGTCGCCCGACAGCACTACCGTGACGTGCTGCCGCGCCAGACGTGACATCGCCAGCACCGGAAAATACGACGCATTGGCCGTGGGCTCATCGGTCAGCGCAGCTTCCGTGGCAATGCTGTTCATGAGCTCCTGCGGCGGAATCTCGAGCACGTGATGAGCAAGCCCGAGATGCTGCGCGATCTGGCGCGCGTGATCGGACTCGTCAAACCCTTCTTCGCCGAACTTGACGGTGAATGCATCGACGCGCCGCGAGGCGACATCACGTACTTTGGAAGCAACCAGTGCCGAGTCGATGCCGCCGGACAAGAACACGCCCACCGGGACATCGCAGTCGAGCTGCTCGCGCACGGCGGTGGCGAGAATGTCATCGGTGCGTTGCACGGCATCCTCGATGCTCGTGGCGGGACCTGCGCTCGCGGCGACAGATTCGGGCAGGCGCCAGTAACGGCGCGCTCGCTCGATCATGAGTGTGCGTGCGCTCGCCGCGGTCGAGTCCGCCTCGCTCGTCCGGATCGTGGTGTAACAGCCCGCCGGCAGCTTGAATACACCTTGAACGAGCGAGAGCGGCTCGGGCACGTAGCCGAACTCGAGATAGCCGCGCACCGCTTCGGCATCGAGCGAGGAAGATACGAGACCCGTTCCGAGCAACGCTCGCAGCTCGGACGCAAACAGGAAGTGACCACGCGCCACTGCCCCCAATAACGGCTTCTCTCCTGCGCGATCCCGAGCCAGGTGCAACACGCGCTCGCGCTCATCCCACAAGGCGAACACGAAGGCACCGTCCATGCGTTGCAGGGCAGCTTCGATGCCCCACGCCTGCGTGGCTGCAAGGATGACCTCGGTATCCGAGCCGGACTGGAATTCGATACCCGCCGCTTCCAGCTCGGCGCGGATCGAACGAAAGTTGTAAATCTCGCCGTTGAAGCAGATGACCTGATGACCGCCGGCGCGTCGCATCGGCTGCTCTCCGCGCGGCGACAGATCGACGATGGCGAGGCGTCGGTGCGCGAATGCGACCCAGCCCTGTGGGTCGCTCCACAGTCCGCTTGCATCCGGCCCTCGATGCAACAGCGCGCCACTGATCGTCGCCGCAGTCTGCGCCAGCGCGAGCCGGCCGCGCGCCGCAGCTGTCAGGGCGACAATTCCACTAATCCCGCACATGATGTCCTTGCAGGCTCGCGACGACCGGGCCGCAGGCGGCCATTAGATCACTAATCATAATGGCTAGGGCGGTTGGGTCGGGCGGCACCCGACGCACGCGTTTCACGGACGACATCAAACAGCCAGCCATACGGCGAGAAGTACTGAGTCGGATCGATCGGCCAGCGCTCCACATACATCGCCCGCGCCGAGCTGTCCACGATCCCGCCGCGGCACAACGACATGCTGAGAAAACCGAGGCGCTGCGCAATTCCAGCGACCTCGTCCATCGAGTCGAAAGCGCGGCCGAAAGGAATGGCGAAGTGGCGCGGCACAGCGCCGAGCCGCGCATCCAGCTCATCACGGCAGCGGCGCAGCTCGCTCTCCGCCTCGTCGTGAGAGATCTGACCAAGATCGGCATGGGTCACTGTATGCACGCCGATGTCGTGGCCCGCCGCGGAAAGCTGCTCGACCTGCTGCCAGGTCATCCAGCGACTGCGCACGTTGGCGCGGACATCCCACGGCGTCTGTGTCTGCGAGTCGATGAATCCCGTGGTCACGAAAAACGTCGCCGGCAGCCGCCAGTGGCTCAACACCGGCAGCGCGAGCTCGGCGTTGTCGGCATAGCCATCGTCGAACGTGATACTGCATTCCCCACGCAAGGTGCGGCGCTCGGTCAAGCTGCCGATCACGTCGGTCAACGTCGCCGTCCGCAGGTGGCGTGCGAAGAATCCGCAATAGCGATCGAAATCCCGCACACTGCAACGCAGGGCGCTCTGCGAGCGCTCCGCAGTGATCGAGTGGAAAGCGACCACCACCGCCCTGCCCTGCAGCGCGCGCCGATGCGAGCCGGTCACCACCAGCAGGCGGCCAAGAATATCCTTGATGAGTTTGACGAGCGTCGTGCGCAGATTCTTCATGGCTGGCAGTTCGCCACGTGTCAGGTGACGAGCTGGGCGATCTTTCCGACCGCCCGATCGATGAGCTCGAACGCATGCACATAAGCCTGCGGCTCGCGCCCGTAAGGATCCCAGACCACGTTGAACTGGGGCAGCAGCAACGAGCTCATCAGGGCCACACGGCAGTTGGCCTCACGCGCCCGCGGTAACACGGAAAAAAAATGACGCAGCTGGGTCGCAATCACGATGTCGTTGTTATTGAGTTGCACGTCCTGCCAGCGGCTGGTCCGGTGCGGTTGCAGGTCCACACCCCGGCGCGCAGCCTCGGCAATGGCTACCGCGTCCGCAGGCAGGTCGGCCGTCGTATGCGTACCGCAGGAGATCGCATTCAGACCACGCGCGCGCGCCACGAACTCGGCGTACGGGCTGCGGCAGATATTACCAGTGCAGACGAATACCAGCCTTCCGGGTGCGCCCCAGGGGCGTGTAATATCCGCGCACAAGGAACTCGTAGCAAAGGCGCGTTCGACCAGTGGATACACTCTCTTGCGAACGCTCAGCATGATCTCTGATTACGACTGCGGAATGGCTTGCGATTATAGATTGGGGCGCCGGCCAGCACTATTTTTTTGGCTCCGCCGCGGGTGGCGGTGTGACCCGGATCTCAATTGACCAACACAGCGGCAGCCGTCGATAGCCCCATGCGTCCTGCTGCGATCGTGCTCGACGGCAACCAGCGTTCGGCACTGGCCACTGTCAGGTCGCTGGGACGACTCGGTATCCCGGTCATCGTGGCTGAGGCCCGGCCCCGCTCGCTCGCAGCCTCCTCCAGGTTCTGTGGTGCCTCCCTGGTCTGTCCCGACCCATCGGACCAGCCAGATGCATTCGCGCAGTGGCTCGCCGGGCTGGATCGACGATTTCCAGGTGCCGTCGTGATGCCCATGACGGATATCACCGTGCCGCTCGTGCTGCGAGCCGCGCCAGCCATGGGTTCCCTACGCACGGCGCTGCCGAGCCTGTCTGCCTATGAAACGGCCAGCGACAAATTCGCGTTATATAACTTGGCGCGCAACGCCGGCGTCCGGGCGCCGCAGACCTCGATTGTCTCTCGCGCCAACGTAGCGCAGCTCGATGTGCAGAGCCTGCGGTTTCCCGTGGTGGTCAAACCCCGCCTGTCGGCGCTGCGCCTCGCTGCGGGCGTCATCAAGCGTCCCGTGAGCTATGCGCACGACGCCCGGGCGCTGGAACATATGATCCGCACGCAACTGCTCGACGACTCGGACGAGCTGCTGCTGCAGGAACACGTTAGCGGCTTTGGCGCCGGCATCTTCGCGATCTACGACCACGGCAAACCGCTGTTCTTCTTCGCCCACCGGCGCATCCGCGAGAAGCCGCCCAGCGGCGGGGTCAGCGTCGTTTGCGAAAGCGCGCCCGTGACCGCCGACAGCATCTCGATTGCCCGCAGTCTGCTGGAACCATTGCAGTGGCACGGCGTGGCCATGGTCGAGCTGAAGGTCGACGCTGCCGGGCAGCCCTGGCTCATCGAGGTGAACGCACGCTTCTGGGGCTCGTTGCAACTCGCGGTCGATTGCGGAGCCCGGTTTCCCGACTATGTCTATCAGCTCGCGGCGGGCTTGCCGCTCGCGGTACCGAAGGAATACGCCGTCGGCCGGCGCTTGCGCTGGTGGTTGGGCGACCTCGACAACCTGTACCTCAGCCTGAAGAGTCGTGAACACACACCGACGCTCGGCGACAAGCTGAAGGCCATCGGCCGCTTTGCGTTGCCGTGGCAACCGGGCCTGCGCTATGAATTCGCCCGCCCGAGCGACCCGGCGCCCGCCGCCTTTGCGTTACGGCAGTATGTGGGCCAGATTCTGGGCCGTCATTGACGCCCACCCTGCACTGATAGCGATGGGCTGATTGCGATGGCCCTCGCAGACGGACCGACCTCAGGATACTCACAATGCGGACCTCACCAATCGAGCCGGAACGCAAGCCAGATGACCATGCCGGAGCCGCGCCATGAAGGCATGCGGAGCTTGTCGATGACGACCGCCGCGGGCGCCCCGGCAGCCGTCATGCACCTCATCGACACGGGCGGGCCCGGCGGAGCCGAAACCGTCTTTGCCGAGCTCTTGAGCCGCATCGGCCAGGGCACGCTGAATGCCTTCCCGATCGTGCCCAGGGAGGGCTGGCTTTCCGGTCAATTGCGCTCTCGCGGTTTCGAGCCTGTGATCCTCGAATCGCGTGGCTCGCTCAATGCAGGCTACTTCTCGGCACTGCTGAAGCTGGCGCGGCAGCGAAGGGTACGTCTCATCCACACGCACCTGCTGGGCTCGGGGGTGTACGGCGCCATGGTCGGACTGGCTGCGCGCGTGCCGGTCATCGCCGTCATGCATGGCCCCACCGATCTGCGCGCGCCCGGGCGTTTCGCCTCGATCAAGCGATGGCTGCTACGTCACGGCTGCTCGGCAATCGTGGCGGTTTCCACCAGCACTCGCGACGCGCTGGTGAGCTTCGGGATCGATTCAGGCGCGATCACGCTGATTCGCAATGGCGTGGATACCGCGCTGTTCTCGCCCGGCCGCGCCGAGGACCTGCGGCAGGAACTCGGCATCTCACCGGATGAGCTCGTCATAGGCGCGATCGGCAATATCCGCACACCAAAAGCGTATGACGTACTGCTCAAGGCCGCAAAGCTCGTGCTCGACCGTGTGCCGCGAGCCCGCTTTCTGGTCGTCGGTGAAGGCGACGAACAGGTACTGCAACCGTTGCTACAACTGCGTGCGCAGCTCGGCATCGAGGCACGATTTCAGTTTCTCGGCTTCCGCAAGAGCACCTCGACGCTGTATCACAACTTCGACGTGTTCGTCTCCAGCTCGCGAACTGAAGGCCTGTCGCTCTCCTTTCTTGAAGCCATGGCCACGGGGCGAGCGATCGTCGCGACACGCAGCGGCGGTGCCGAGGAAGGTATCGAGCCTGACGTGTCCGGTGTGCTCACGCCCATCGAGGACCCGCCTGCGCTTGCAGCCGCGCTCGAGCGCGTGCTGAATGATGCGGACCTTCGTCAACGCCTGGGCGAGGCCGCGCGTGCACGCGTCGTGCAATCATTCAGCCTGGAAGCGACTATCGGCGAATACGAAGCGCTCTATCGCAAGGTGCTGGCGCGAGGTCGTTGATCCGGCATGATGTTCACAACACACCGCTAAGACGCGCGAGAAAGCTCTCTGGACGATTGCTAACGTCCTCGTGCACACCGATGCGTCGGATACTCGCCGCATCCTGTGCCGGTGAATGCCAACCACTTTGGGTCGTGACGGCAGCAAGGTAATGCTTGCGCACCACTCGCAACGCCGCTGGCGTGAAATCGCCGTTGGGAAAACAGAACAGATCGATGGGCTGCGCGACGCGCGCTGCGATTTCGGCCCGCGATGTACCGATCTCCTGTTCGAGCACCGCATCCGATGCTCCTTCGCGGCAACGGAAATGTGTACGCGTGTGCGATCCGTAGCGGATCAGTCCGGAAGCCGACATCGCATGCAGCTCCTGTTCGTCCAGAATCGCGCGGCCCAACGCAGCGTAGGAACCCTGCCCCTGCGCCTCGGATAGCAACGCCTGAATCTCATCCTCCGGCAGTCCCTTGGCGAGTTCGATGGCGCGGTCCACGTGCTCCGCAATCCATTCGCCTCGCTCCGCTGCAGCTTCAAGCACGGGTGCGAGCAACTCGGCAAGTTTGCGGGGTAACTGCTTGCCCGATGAATCGATCGCCAGCAGCCGCGCAAGGCGATTCGGCCAGAACTCATCGCGCGTGCCGATCAAGCTCGACACCAGAAAAATAGTCGCGGGCACCTGCTGACGCTGCAGGACCGGAAAGCCGTGCACGTAGTTGTCACGCCACCCATCATCGAACGTGATGGCGCAAGCCAAGCGCGGCAGTGTCTGACCTGCGGCGGCCCGGCGCACCCAGTCATCCAGATGCACGGGCTCGAAGTGCGCCTTGAGCAGCGTCAAATGCATCTCGAGCGTCTGCGGCGATACATACATTCCCGGCTGCTCGAGCCTGCGTTCCGGATCATCCGGCGGCAGCACCCGGTGGTACATGAGCACGACCAAGCGGGGCCCGGGCACAGTCCGCCACAACAGCGCCGCCGATCGGGACACCACGTTCTCGGCCAGGCGTTTCAGTTGCTGCTTCAACTCGTCACCACGGCAGGCTGGGACTCACGAGCGGCCCCAATGCATTGGCGACAGGTAATGGCAGCCGCTGCCACACAGCCGTGGCGTACTGCATGATCCTTCCTTCGGCAGCCGGGCGCGCTGCCTGCTGGCCTTGCGGCTCCCGCTCCCAGCGATGCCAATACAGCTGCAATGGACGCGCGCCCCACTGCTTTTTGAACCGGTACGTCCCGCTGTCCATCGTCGAGCGGCCGAAATCGAATTGCGTGCAGCCTCGCGCTATAGCCGCGGTCAGCACCTCCCAATAGAGCTTCATGTTGAAGCCGGCGGGCTTGTCGTCCTGACGACAGCCCGCCCAGGGAATTTCGGCGCGACCATTGGAGAACACCAGGAAGCCGGCCGCCGCGGGCCGGTTGCCGCGATCCACGATCACCAGCTGGCACAGGTCAGGAAAGCGCTCCAAGATCGCCGCGAAGAATTTGCGGGGATAGACCGGCGTGCCGAGATCGCGCATGTTTCGACAGAACACGTCGTAGAAGTCATCGAGCAGTTCCACGCCGCCACAGCGCACCGCCGGACTCTCGCGATCGACGCGCTTGATCTGCGATCTGAGCTTCGCGCCAAGTTGTTTCGCCAGCAGCGCAGCATCGCCGGGCAGATCCAGAATCATGCTCACCTTGTCCGTGCGCACGAGCCATTGCCCTGCGCGTGGCTCAACGTCACGAAACTCGAGGTACTTGCAGCTCAGCTCGATCGCCAGTGCACGCGCTGCTTCCATGAGCTGCGCGCTCACTTGAGACGAAGCGCTCACCGCGCCGCCATAGTTGAAGAACGGCACGGAGGTGAGAAAGCCACCGAAGATCAGGCTTTTCTGGTGCACCAGCGGCAATACGCCGCGTAGTGTGCCGGCTGCATCTCGCGCTTCGATGAAATATGCCCGATGCCCGAACACATCCTGCGCGAGCCGCGACCAGCCGCTGAGCGCATACACGCTCGCTGCTGGATGCGAACGAACGAAGCCATCCCAATCCTCACCTGGCCGCGGCAGCACGGCGATGGCGCAAGGCACTGCAGTGCCGGCGTCATGCGCAGGCGCTGGCGGACTTGCGGCATTCATTGGAGATAGGCGAGCGCCGGGTCGGATGCGGGATGCACGCGCTCGCTGTCCAGCAATCCCGTGTTCGCCAGAACATCGCGGACCGTGGTGAAGTGGAACTCGCTCAACAGCTGCCGGAGGCGCTGCTCACAGCGTTCGAGATTGGTGTAATGCCGCAGGCGCGAGCGTAAACCTACTTCGATACGCGGTTGCCCCGGATCGATTTCCCAGGGATGCAGATAAAACACGAACGGGCGTTGCAACTGCCGGTTGAGCTTGCGCAGGCCTGCTCGCAGCAGCCCATAGGGCAGCAGCCGGAAGTAGCCGCCACCGGAAACTGGCAGTCGCACCCCGAACATGTTCACCGTGGACATCGGAAACTCGATGATCTTGGCCCCGTTAGGCGCCGTGATGCGCGTGGGCACCTGCGGAGCATCGGGAATGCCGTATAGATCGTGCTTGATCGGAAAGATGCTCGAATCGTAGGTGAAGCCGGCCTCGCACAGCACATCGAGGGCCCACAGCGAGCGACGCGTGATCGAGTACGTGGCGGCACGATAGCCGTGCACTTGCACGCCGGTGATGTCCTCCAGCAGCGCCTTCGAATCTCGCGTCTCCTGCGTAAACTCCTCCAACGACTGCGTGTAGATGAGCTTGTGGCTCATGCCATGACAGGCGATCTCATGACCGGCCGCGTGAATCTGCCGTAGCAGCGCGGGACTGCGCTTGGCCACCCAGCCGAGGATGAAAAACGTCGCTTTGATACCGGCGGCATCGAACACCTCGAGCAACCGCTGAGTGTTGCCCTCGGTCCGATATTCCATGCTGTCCCACTGCGAGCGTGGAATCGCACCCGACAATGCCGCGACGTGGAAGTAGTCCTCCACGTCGATGGACATTGCGTTGCGGATCGCTGCAGCGGGCACGCTCATTTCAGCCACCGACCCCCGCAAGTGCGCGCGGCTCGTCGATCTCGGCACGGCGCCGCAAGGACTCGACGCAACGCTGCGCGGTGCGGCCGTCCCAGTTGGACGGCGGCGTCCCCATCTTCCACGTTCCCTGCAGCGCCGCTTCCACGGTCGCTAGAATATCTTTGGGCTTGATCAGTCGATTCGACCCGTGCGTGACCGTCACCGGCCGCTCGGTGTTCTCGCGCAGTGTGAGACAGGGAATCCGCAGGTAGGTGGACTCCTCCTGCACTCCACCGGAATCCGTGATCACCGCGCTCGCGCCGACCACCAGGTTCATGAACTCGATGTAACCGAGCGGATCGGTCAGTCGCACCTGCCCGCAAGCGCTCAGCTTCTCCGCCAGGCCGAATTCCTGCAGACGGTTGCGCGTGCGCGGATGCACCGGGAAAACTAGCGGCAGCCGCGCGGACGTTGCGATCAGCTGCTCGACGATGACACCGAGCGTGGCTCGGTCATCGACGTTCGAAGGCCGGTGCAGCGTCACGACGCCGTACTTGGGCCAGTCCGCTACGAGCCGCGCGCGTGTGCCGTCCTGCTCGATCTGCCCGCGCAGCATCTCGTAGGAATCGATCATGATGTTGCCGACCTGTTCGATCTTCGCGGCCGCGACGCCTTCGGCGCGCAGGTTCTCGTCGGCATCGGGAGAAGGCGTCCACAGCACATCGGCGATCGCGTCGGTGACCAGCCGGTTGATCTCTTCCGGCATGCGCCGGTCGCGACTACGCAGCCCCGCCTCCAGGTGGATCACTGGAATCCACAGCTTCGCGCCGACCATCGCGCAGGCGGCGGTCGAATTCACATCGCCGACCACGACGATCCAGTCGGGGCGCTGTTCGAGACACACTTTCTCGTAGGCGATCATCACCGAGCCGGTCTGCTCGGCATGCGTGCCGCTGCCGATCCCGAGATGAAAATGCGGCGTGGGAATGCGCAGATCGCGGAAGAACGCATCCGACATGTTCGGATCGTAGTGCTGGCCCGTGTGCACCAGCCGCACCTCGCACCAAGGCTCCTGCTTCAGCTGGTGATACAGCGGCGCGATCTTCATGAAGTTCGGCCGCGCGGCCGCAATCAAATGGACGATCTTCTTATCGGTCACTGCAAGCCCCCCACTTGTCCCCGGGCAAGCACGTGGCCGTACCGTACGCCCAGCCAGGCGCGATTCTCGACGTAGCCGCCGCCGGCAAGCTCGCTATTGCGATCGACGCGCTCGATCTGCAGGTTGAACGACAGCTTTCTGGATGCCTGCCAGGAGAAGCCCAGCGCGCCGCTGGTCTCGACGTAATCGCCTGGTATGTTGCGTGCATCGTCCTCCTCCCTGCGGCCGAGCAATTCCACGCGCGTATTGGCGCTGAGCTCACGATAGATGGAGGCATCCACGAGCAGACGTGTACGGTCCGCGTTCCCCGCACCTTCATAAGTTTCCTCGAAGTGGGCGACACCCGCCCCCATGCCACTGCGACGCCCGACGAGTTGGTAATGCAGCGTCACGTACTCGTTGGTGAACGGATCGGAGCTTGGCAGCACCGTCTGGGTTCCTTGCGAAACCCCGGTAAGGCTCTGCTGCAGGCGAAAGACGTCGCCGGCATCGGAGAACTCGCGACCGAGCGTCAGTCCCAATTGCGACGCCTGGGTGAGCTGGCGATCGAGCGACAGGCGTAGCAACAAGCCCGAGCTTTCACGATCGGAATCCAGCGCGGTCAGGCGCGTGTAGCCAACTTCGAGGTTCGCGCGGGTGCGCGCCCCCTGCGCAATGAAGCCAAGCGAGGCTTCGTCGCGATCGTAGTCCACGTCGGGAACGTTCGCGTCGTATTCGGTTCTGTCGGTGCGCAGGTTCAACGACGCCACGCTTGAAGAAGACAGCTCGCGCTCGATCCCCACGCCGCCGCCGATGCGGTCGTGGTCGAACGGGCTGCGCTCGTAGTTGATGTTCGAGTAGCGGCCGTTCACGCGCAGCCGCGTGACGCTGCCGAGCCGTACAAACACATCGGGGCCGGTGGTGAAATAATTGACGTTCTCGCGCGTCTCTGGCGTCACCGCGGCGAACGGATCGGTCGTCACCTGACCGAAGTTGTCCTGCACGAACCATTCGAAGCGACCCGGGACCACGCCGAAGACAGCGGTTCCGTCGAGTCCGCCGACGACGTCGCTATCGAACTCATCGTCGAAGTAATACTCGTAGCCTACATCGGCGTTGACGCTGGCATTCAGACGCTGGCTCTGCCGCTCGTAGGTGAGCAGCACTGCAGTGCGGCTGTAAGTGCCCTCATCTTCGTCGACCGCCGTGCGACGGATATTGTCCGACCAGTTGATGCCGCCAAGCAGCCCAATATCGAAACTATGTTCGCGCAGCGGCTGGCCACCTCGGGTCGGTTGTACTGGCGCCTGCTGCGCCTGAGCCATGGCAGCACCGACCAGCGCCGCGATTGCCAGCGCGCTCCTGACGCAGCTCCCAAGATACGAGCGGTTCATCGTAGTTGTGCCCGTGCCGATTGATTAGGTGTTGTACGAAGTTGCAACGGTCTCGATCAGACAGGCGTGGGCGCCCGGTCGGCGTCGCCGTAGCCGTAGTAGTAGCCGCCAGGGGCGGCGGTACTCTGGTTCAGCACCAGCGAAATCGGCCGGCCTTCGCCCAGCTTCTCGATCGCATCGAGGACAGCCTGCTGCGGCGTGATGCCGGCTCGCACCACGAGCACGACCTGCCCAACCGACTGTGCCAACGCGCGGGATTCGGTCGTCAGCAGCAGCGGCGGCGAATCGATCAAGGCGATGCGCGCCGGATCGCGCGCCGCGAGTTGAGCGACCAGCTGATCCATTCGATGGCTGGCCAGCAGCTCGGTGGCCGTCTCGGAGCGGCGGCCGGCGGGCAGGATCTGCAGCCCAGGCACATCCGTCGGCAGAATCACCGATGCGAGGTCGATCGATTCATCGCGCAACACATCGAGCAGGCCCGGCTCGTTGGCCGCGCCGAAAATGGTGCTGATGTGAGGCTTGGCGACATCCGCATCGACGAGCAGCACTGAGATGTCTTTCTCCAGCGCCATGCTCAGGGCGAGATTCAACGACGTGAACGTCTTGCCCTCACCCGGCATCGCACTGCCCATCATGATGAATTGTCCACGCGGCAGTTTCTCGCCGCCGCGACCGGTGGCGTTGGCGATGAGCGGCCGCTTGATCTGGCGGAACTGATCCGCCAGCGCGCGCTCCTGATGCTCGGGCGGCAGCATCTCCATGCTGCGCAGTACATTGCGGTCCACGCGGATCTGCTTGTCGGTGCGGTGACGAGGCCGCTCCGGCAGCAACGGCTGCTCCTGCTCGACGGTGTCATCGAGGGTGCCAGCCTGCAGCGACGGAGCCGCGTCGGCAGCAGCACGGGCGACGCCCGCGGGACGCGACGGGTCGTTTGGCGGGCGCGCCGCCTGAATTTTCTTGAGAGCGATCTCAACCAGACTCATGTCGCATCCTCGAGGTGTGGCGCGTCAACCGATCAAACCACGCAGCAGCTGCGAACCGGCACCGCGGAACACAAACACGCCGGCAAACACCAGCACCAGCATGGCGGCCCCACCCGCGAAGGCCAGTTGCCGCACGCGCTGCTCGCTCTTGCGCTTGTCGAGCCAGGTCATGCTGACCGCCCCGAGCACCGTCAGGCCGGTCACTTCGGCCAGACTGCGCGCGTTGTTGAATACCGGACGTAGCCAGTGGAGCAGATAGGCAATGCCGCCGCCGCCGCCGAGACCCAGCAACAGGACCATGGCCAGCATCTGCGGGCGATTGGGCGCCACGGGCGTATAGCTGCTCGCCGGTGGATCGATCACTTCGAAGCGCAGGATGCCGCCGGTTTCCTCGGCCTCCTCCGACAGCCGAGCGCGCTCGAGGCGGTCGACCAGCGCGGAGTACTGGGCGCGCGTCACGTCGTAATCGCGATTCAAGTGCGCGAACTCGGCTTCGACTTCAGGAACAGTATCGACCAGCGCACGCAGCTCCTTGACCGTGCGCTGACGGTCATTGATCTGGCCGCGCAGCGCCGCGATCTCGACCTCCGCCTGATTCAGGCTGAGCTGAATGCTTTGGTACACCGGATTGGTCGCCATGCCGCCAGCGACGCGATCGCCACGCCGCAGGGCTTCGATTTCTTCCTTCTGACGCTGCTTCAGCTGCTCCAGTGTTTCGCGGGCCGCGATGACGTCCGGGTGCCGTTCGGTGAAGCGCAGCAACAGGTCATCGATGCGGCTCTGCGTCTCCTGAATACGCGAAGCGGTGTCGCCGCCGCCCACACCCACAGCAACGCCAGGTTGCCCGGGGGTAGCCGGTCGCACAGCGCCGCCGGGCGTCGTTGCAACGAACGGCACTGCCTGCTGCAGCTGACGCCGCAACTCGTCGCGGCGGCTGATCGTCACTTGCAGCGTCGCCTCGGCCTGTTTCACCAGGTCCATTTCGTTCTGCAGGCGCGTGAAGTAGTCGCCACCCTGGCCACCCGGCATCAGCCCGACGTTGCGCTTCTTGAACTCGGCCAGCCGCTGCTCGGCCTCCGACAGCCGGCGCTCGTAGTCGGCAATCTGCTCGCGCAGGAACTTACGCGCGTTCTCCGAGCCCTCGCGCTTGCCGCCCAGCGTGCCTTCCACCAGTGTGTTGAGGAGCTTGTCCACCACCTTCAGACTCATGTCGCGATCCGAGTCCTGATACGAGATGACGAACAGACCACCGCTGCTTTGGCGGTTCTCCTCCTGCGCTCCCCCCATGATCTGGATGCGTGCTCGCAGTTTGTCGATCAGCACGGAGAGCTCCTGCGGAGTGATAGCGCGCTGGGCGAGACCGGTTTCGCGCGCGACGCGCTCGAGTTGCGGCCGGCCGAGCATTGCCTGCCGCACCATATTGAGCTGCGAGTCCACGTCGCTGTTGATCGCCAGGCCCTCCAGCAGCGGTCGCAGCACGGTGCGTGTATCCACGAACACCCGTGCGCTGGCCTGATACATATCGGGCAACGAGAGCACCACGATCCAGCCGATCAGGCACAAGGCCCAGGCGGCAGCGAGCGCCATCCAGCGAAAGCGCCAGGCACCGCGTACCTCATCCAGAATTCGATCGATCATCGGACTCATGCGTCGATTGCTCGCGGACGCTAGAACAGGGACTCAGGCACGACCAGCACATCGCCCGGCCGCAGCTCGATGTTGTGCCGCATCTGGCCATCCTTCACCAGATCGTGCAGGCGGACCTTCAGCTCGCGCTGCTTGCCGCCCTCGTTGCGGACGATCTTGGCCCGGTTGCCTGCGGCGAACTGCCCCAGCCCGCCCACGGCGAGAATGGCATCGAGCACCGTCATACCCTCGCGATACGGCAGCGCTTGCGGCGTGGTCACCTGCCCGATGACCTTCACCTGGCTGAACGTGCTCACCGGCTGCGTGACGATGATGTTGACCTGCGGAGAGCGCACGTACTCGCCCAGTACGCGTTCGATATCGCGCGCGAGCACGGCCGGCGTCTTGCCGACGGCGACCATGTCTTCAACCAATGGCGTGGAAATCCTGCCATCCGGTCGCACCGGCACGGTGGCGGTGAGCTCGGGATGGCGCCAGACGAAAACCTGCAACGCATCGCCCGGGCCGATGACGTAACTGCCGCCGACCTTGTCTTCGGCGGGCAGGTGCGCCGGGGGCGCAGCCGATTCTTCGCCGCGTGCCTCGCCGCTCTGCGCGGCATTGGCCTGGGCCGCGGCGGGAGTCACAAAGGGGACACTGGCGAGCAAGCCCAGTCCCGCCACCATTGCGAGCAGCCGGAAGATACACATAACTTTATCCATGAAAGGTATCTGGCATGAAATAAGGTCCAGTGGAGCAGACAATTGGTTCATTGCGGCGTGCACAGACCTCGAATTACGACAAGAATATCAGAGGTTCCGTAAAGGGCTCCGAAGGTAGCCGCCCTGGCCGCAGATGCAAGGGCCGAAAGACCTAGGTAGTCGCAACGACGCATCGGCCTACTGCGCAGCCCCGGGCGACACACCCGATGCCGAGGCAGTCAGCTCGGCAAGCAGTTTCGGCACTTCGCTGGAGCCCGGGAACTGCGCATCGGTGCGCGACAGCCGCAGTAACGTCCGGCGTGCCGCTTCGTGATGGCCCGCTTTCATCAGCGCCACGGCGTGGTGAAAGTGAACTTCGGCAGGTGCATCGGCACTGGCAACGGCCTTCTCCAGGATCGGCAGGCCGTCATTCACCCGGCCCGACTCCACCAGAATCCAGCCATAGGTGTCGGCGATCGTTACAACTCCCGGCGCACCCATGTAGGCCCGCTGGGCAGTCTCCAGGGCCCTCGGATCCCCCTTCAGGTGGTAGACCCATGCAAGGTTGTTCAGTACCGCGGCATTGGGACGCCCGGTGCGCAGCACCTGCTCGTATTCACGGACTGCCAGATCGAGCTGATTCGCGCCGGCATAGTGCTCCGCCAGGATCAGCCGTGCCATCGTGTCGTTGGGCTGGCGCTTCAACCAGCTCAGCAGCGGACCGGCTGCGTCCGGTACCTTGCCCAGCTGGCGTGCCCGATACATCCTCACCGCATTCGAACCCGACGGCGAGAGCTCGAAGGCCGTCTCGTAAGCCCGGATTGCGGAACCATACTCACCCGCGGCCATGGCCATATCCCCCTCGAGCGCCGCGAGGCCGGCATTCTTCGGATACTTGGCCTGCAATGCGGTCAGCCGGCCGTGGGCCGCTTCGCGCCGGCCATCCCTGAAATCGAGCAGAATCAGCTCGCGTGCCGCAAGCATCGCCTCGGGTTGCGCCGTTACGAATTGCTCGAGCGTTTCCCGGGCGATCGCCGCATTGCCGAGCGTGAGCTGGGTCCGGGCAACATCGAGTACATAGGACTGATTGCGCGGTTCCTTGCGGGCAGCCTCGCGGAACTGACCGAGCGCCTCGTCATAGCGGCCTGCTTCGATGTAGAGGCGCCCGAGAGCGTTACTCACGGAGGCTTGCTCCCTCGCCAGCCGCCTTAGCTCACCGATCACGGCGTCCGCATCACGTCCACTGCCCTGGCGCAAATAGGCCCGCGCCAGCAGCAAGCGCGCCTGGATCGCATCCCCATCGTTCTTTCTGACCTGCTCGAGCTCGCGAATCGCTGCCACTGTATCCCCGTCGAGCAGGGCAATCTCCGCACGCGCGATTCGAGCGGCGTTGTTTGTGCCATCAAGGTCGATGGCGCGCTGCGCTGCTTCGGCTGCGGCCTTCATATCACCAGCAGCAACTTCAACGCGCGTAAGATTCAGCAGCGTTGCAGAATGTTTGGGATCGATCTGCCGTGCCTGCGCCAGAAACTGGCGCGCGCGCGTGAAGTCAGCAGATTGCGCGTACACCGATGCAGCCAGGTTGAGGGTTTCCAAATTGCGAGGCTGCGCTGCCAGCAAGCGATCGACCTCCGCGCGCGCAGCCTGCGGGCCGCTGCTACGTGCCAGAACCGAGACCAGCAGACTGTTGCGGCGAGGATCCTCCGCCGGCATGGCCTTCAACAGTTCGATGGCTTTCTCGTGCATGCCCGCGGCGACGTACGCCATGGCGAGATCCGTCGACAGCGCCACGCTCTTGTTACCCTCGGCTGCACTGCGCTCCAGCCTCTCTATCGCGGCGGCATTGTCGCCCCGCTGCAGATTCGCCCAGCCGACCAACGCATCGAGCTGGGGATCATCGGTATGCGCCTCCTGGACCGGTAGTAATACTTCCATTGCAGCATCGGGCCGCTGCAACTTCAGATGAACCTTTGCGAGCAGCTTGCGTGCTTCGACGTTCTCCGGCGACTGCCGCACGACCTCCGACAGTTCCCGCAGAGCCTGATTCACACTGCCGCGAGCCAACAACGCCGCGCCCAGGATCATCTTTGCCGACATGACTTGCGGGGCCGCATTCACTGCCTTCTGGGCCTCGGCCACTGCTCTCGTATAGTCGTTGCGCGCCATGGCGATCCGCGCGCCTATCAACCGTGTGAGTACCGCATCGGGCGCACGCCGGGACAGTTCGCTATGGGCCGCTTGCGCCTCATCAATGGAGCCCATGCCCAGATGCGCCTCGGCCAAAGTTGCCACCGCGAGGAGATATTGCGCGGCCGAGAGCTGCCCGCCCGCATGCTGTCTCGCTGCTGCAAGCGCGGCGCTGGCAGCTTGGAACTCGCCAGCACGCGCCAGAAGCGTGCCGCGCAGGAACAAGGCAAGCGCCTGCTCGGGATCGGCGGCCAACGTCTCATCCAGCAGCCGCAGTGCCGCGGCCGAGTCACCTACACGAACCAGCGCTTCGGCCTTACCAATCTGTGCCCGCGGCCATCTCGCGTCCACATTTAGAGCGCTGTCGAATGCCTTCATGGCTGCGGACACGTCGCGCGTTGCAAGCAACGCAAGTCCACGATAGGTAGACAATGCCGGCTCTTGCAGCGCCGATTCTCCCGCATCGAGTTGCGCGAGCAGGAGTGGAGACTCACCCATCGCCAGCATGATCTCGGCCGAGAGCGCCGCCGTCTGCTGATTCGTGGCGCCAGACTCGAGCGCGCGAGTCAGTTCTTTACGAGCGGCATTGGGATCGCCAAGCCGGAGCGAGACCTCGGCCAACAGCAACCGGGCGCGAACGTTCCCGTCTTCGGCCTGCAGCGCGTTCTGCAACTCCACGAAGGCACCGCGATCGTCCGCCGCGGCAATGCGCTGCTCCGCCCGCGTGATGCGCTCTTGCACATCGATGAACCACTCGCAAGCGGATAAGTGCATGCAGGCGGCGAACACCAGAGCAGCCCGGAGCGCGTGCAGCGACTTGATCATGAAACGGGAATCTCCAGGGGCAATGAATCAGAAATCGACCTGGCGGAGCAGGCTGTTCAGGCTCGCGCGGGCACTATCGCAGTCGGGGACGCAGGCGGCACGCAGTGCCACCACCCGCGAAGGTGGAATGCTCGCCAACGAAGCGATGCCGTACCACGCCTGTGCAATGGCCTCACGATTGGTCTGCAGCTTGCCGATCCTGTAGTAGTACCAGAGCAGCGCCTGCCGCCCCTCGGCGTCCTGCAGCAGCAATTCGGTGAGCGCTCCGTGCGGCTCGATGCGGGTACTCGACAGCACCCGCTGGTTGCCAGGACCCAGCACCGAATTTTCGTAGCCCACCAATTCCTTTCCCTGTGTCTGGAATGCATACGCCGCTGCATATGCATGCACGGTACTGGTCGCATCCGCGTAACGGCCGCTACGTTGAACATCTGCACCAGCAAACACCGGCGTCCACCGTTCATCGTCGGCCGCAGCCTGCGGCCCGGACCAGGTGCCAGCGCCGGCGGGCAGGATTTCATCCTCCTCAGGAATCTCCGCCGGTGTTGCCGCCGCCAGCGAGTTCCAGGCCGGCCCGATGGCCAAAGCGGCGAATGCGAGCGCGACAGCGGACGGCCGCAGGGCGCCGCTCTCGCCGTCGCGTTGCGGGCTCGTCGCTGCGCTGCTGTCGGCAACGGGGAAGCGGCGTACCAGTATGAAGAACAGGACCATCACGATCGCAAACACCGCCCAGCCGAAGCGGTAGTGCTCGACGCGCACCAGGTAGTGCTGCATTTGCGTGAAGTGACCGGCCAGAATGATGAGGTACACACGTATCCAGTTGGACAGCAGTGCGAGCGCCACCGCGAGCGCGATCACGCGTAAGCGCGTCGCCAGCGTGTCGCGATGTACTTCGCCGTACAGCGCGCCAATGGCGAGCGCCACGATGAAGAAGTGCAGCCCGCTGCAGCCGCCCGCAATCTCGAATGTGCCGACGGCGAGTTGTACGAAATTGTCGTGTACATAGGCCGGCACGCCGGTCACCTGCAACATGAAATCAACCGCGTGCACCGTGCCCCACTGCAAGAGATCACCGGTGGCGCCCCAGAGCGGAATGGCCAGATACAGATAAGCAAACGCGAAAGCCGAGCGAACCGCCGTGCGCCGTCCAAGCACGACGTAGAGCCACAACCACATCAGAATCGGTAGCAGGAACTGGTGTGCCGCCTGTACACCGGTCCGCAGCGCGACCAGCCACAGCACACTGAGCAGCGCCAGTGGTAGCAACGCACGCCAGTCGGCCTTCGCATCAAAGCCGGCTTCGCCGTGCTGCAAACACTTGTGTATAAGCAACGCAACGCTGACCGCGACGATCAGATAGCCATGGGTGTAAGTGGCGAGGTCCGAGTCCTGCCAGGCGTGCATCAGCGAAGCGGTCGTCGGCCAGAACAGCACGGGCACGCCCGCGAACAGCATCACCGGGATCAGCAGGCGCGGCAACTGCGCGGACAGAGTCATCCGCCCCCTGCTCGCAGGCGCAGGCGAAGTCCTCGTCAGCGGATCGCGCGCCACCACGGATCAGGCCCTGATCGAGTACTTGCTCATCAGGTCGTAAAGCGTCGGACGGCTGACCCCGAGCAGTTCGGCGGTCCGGGAGATATTGCCGTCCGTGATCGAAAGCGCCTGGTGGATCGCCTGCCGTTCGGCGCGCGTGCGCACTTCCTTCAGGTTGAACAACAGCTCACCGGGCACGGTCTCGCGCAGGCCAAGATCTTCGGCAGTGATCAAGGTCCCATCCGCCATGATGATGGCCGTCTTCACCTTGTTCTCCAGCTCCCGCACGTTGCCGGGCCAGTTGTAAGCCTCCAGCGCCGCCGTAGCCTCTTCGGTAAAGCCACGTTTGGGACGGCCGTGAATGCCCGCGTACTTGCGCAGGAACGCATAAGCCAGCACGGTGGGCCCGCCCCGCCGATCGCGCAACGGCGGCACATTGACCGTGACTTCACTGATGCGGAAGTACAGATCCTGGCGGAAGCTTTGCTCGGCAATCGCTGCCTGCAGATCCTTGTTGGTGGCACAGACCACGCGCACGTTGACCTGGATCTCCTGGCGGCCGCCGACCCGCTCGATGACCTTGTTCTGCAGGAAGCGCAGCAGCTTCGCCTGCAGCTGCAGCGGCATATCGCCGATTTCATCCAGGAACAGCGTGCCGCCATCGGCCAGCTCCACCTTGCCGATGGTTTGTTTCACTGCGCCGGTGAAAGCACCTTTCTCGTGGCCGAACAGCTCGCTCTCGAGCAGTTGCTCGGGAATCGCGGCGCAGTTGATCGCCACGAACTTGTTGTTGCGACGGGTACTCTGGCTGTGCACGGCGCGCGCGAGCAGTTCCTTGCCCGTGCCGCTCTCGCCAGTGATCAGCACCGACACATCGGCCGGCGCGACCTTTTCGATCATGCGACAGACCTTCAACATCGCCTCGTCGGTCGCAATCAGCCCCTCCAGCGGCGCGCTGAACTGTGCGTCGCGCAGTTGTCGGTTCTGTTCCTCGAGCGCATGAATGTGAAAAGCGCGTGCGACCAGCAGGCGCAGTACGTCGGTATCGACAGGCTTCTGGTAGAAGTCATACGCGCCCAGCGAGACGGCGCGTACCGCGTTGTCCCGGTCGTGATTGCCGGTGACCACGATGACTTTGACCTGCGGCGCCAGGCTCAGAATCTCCTTGAGGGTCGCCATGCCTTCGCTGACGCCTTCGGGGTCGGGCGGCAAGCCGAGATCCTGCAGCACGACCGCAGGCTCGAAGCGGCGCAATTGCGCCATGGCTTCGGCGCGTGTGCCCGCGATCAGTACCTCGTACTCGTCGAAGCACCATTTGAGCTGCTTCTGCAGGCCCAGGTCGTCTTCGACGATCAGTAGCTTCGGTTTGTCGTCCGTCACGATGCTTTGCCCTTCGATGTCTGGTGCGCGGCCTGCGTCAGACCGCCGCCGCGAGATCCGGCCGATCCCGAATGCGCCACAACGCGCGCAGGCGTCAAGTTAACCATAAAGTGATGCCTCCGAACCGGGACTGCTCTGCACTTCCCAGCTGTCATCGGCCATTCGAGCGGATTCGCGCCCCCCTCTTCGTTGTCCGATGTCAACCGACGGGGCTGCCGTTCTGTCGCAGCTCACCGCACCGAGGGATCCCACACCACGATCCGGCGGCCGGCCACGAACAGCACGGCGGCATGCGCCAGGGCGACATTCGCCTGAACGAAGTAGTACGCGATCCGAGTGAGCCCGATTGCGCGCATCGCGCCGACGAAGTGCGCCAGGATCACCAGCCCATATCCAAGCAACTGCGCATAAAGCGCAAATCGATAGAACCCGTGCACCGGAGCCAGCGCGAAGGACGCCGCCAGCAAGCCCAGCAGAAACCACGGCACCATCCAGCGCATGACCTTGTGGCTCCAGACCTGGAACGCGAATGTGCCGTAGCGAAATGGACTGAGCACCCCGGCCAGACGCGCCAGACCGGTCATGCCGCGCACGGCCGTACGGACCTTGCGCTGATATTCCTTCTTCGAGTCCTTGATGTCCTTGTAGATACCCCGCACCCGGGGGTCGGACACCGCGATCAGTCCCGCCTGGACGCTCTTCAAGGCACACGCAAAGTCGCTTGGGATCGAAGCATCCCAGGAAGTCAGCACCGAGCGCCGGACCGCGAAGAACGAGCCGCTGAGGCCCACCACACCGGCGCGATCCGATTCCAGCCGGCGCAGCCACATTTCGTATTTGACGTACGCTCCCTCGCCCGCGACCTTGCCATCGGCGCTGACGAACAGATCCTCACTGGAGACGGCGCCCACCGCCGGGTCGCGAAAACGCTCGACGATGAAACCGATCGATTCCGGCGGCAGGTCGGTGCCAGCGTCCGAGAAAACGATGATCTCGCCACGCGCGCTCGCTATCGCCAACCCCTGTGCGTGCTCCTTGCCCATGCGTCGCTCCGAGCGCACCAGGCGGACACCGCGGTCCGCATAGCTCAGCGTGATCTCATCCGAGCGATCGTCCGAACAGTCGGAGGCGACCAGGATCTCGGCCAGCGGATAGGTGACCTGCAGCGCGTTCTCGATCTTGTGCGGCAAACGCCGCTCCTCGTTGCGGCAGGCGATAACGAGAGTCACGGCTGGATTATACGCAGCCACCGGAACGTGCTGCCTGCGCCGCGGAACCAGCAAGCGCAGCAATAGCGGATAGATCACGTAGCTATAAACGGCGCCGACAGCGCAAATCCAGAAAAGCCACTGCATATGCTCTCAACCTGTCAGCGGGTCACGACCGCGTCTGGCGGCGCTACCTTCGCCTCTTGTTCCTGGCACAGCGGCAGGCTCACGGAGAAACGAGTTCCCTCTCCGGGAGTGCTCTGCACGTCGACGTCCCCGCCCAGCAAACGAATGTATTCACGCACCTGGTAGGCACCGATGCCCATGCCCTTCGAACCCTTGGTGCTGTCGAAAGGCCGGAACAGGCGGTTGCGGATGAAGTCCGCGTTCATGCCCGCGCCGGTGTCTTCCACGACCAGCCGGGCGTCGGCACCGTTGCGTCCGACACTGACAGACACCGTCCCAGTCTCGCCGGTGGCGTCCTGCGCGTTACGAATGATGTGCTCGATGACGACGGCCAGCCGCTCGGCATTGGCCATCACCCTCACCGGCGGGCCGGGCTGCAGCTGCGGTTTCGGGTCGCGATGGCTGCAACGGGCAACCGCTTGCTGGGCCAGCTCTCGCAGATCCGCGGGCACGTTGCGATCGGCCGAAGTCGCGCCGCGCAGTTGCTCTATCAACTTCGTCATGCGCTCCGCGGTGTTGGCGATGGTCGCAATGGCATCGTCGATGAACTCCGGATTGTTCTTGTGGCGCGGCGCGTTGGCGACGATGAGATTGAGCTGCGCCACGGAATTCTTCAAGTCATGCATCATGAACGCCGTCAGGCGATTGTATGCTTCGAACTGTCGACTCTCGGCGAGACGGCGATCGGCGTCTTGTTGCGCGATGTGAGTGGCGACGTGACGGCCCAGCGTCTTCAGCAAATCGCGATCTTCGTAAGTCAGCTCGAACGGCGGCGGCGGATCATACAACACCACGAAGCCGACCAGGCTATCCAGCTGCAGCATGGGCGAGACGATGCGCAGGTGCGGATGGTCGAGCAACCACTGCGGCAGAGCGATGTTGCCGTAGAAATCCGGGGCACGCCGAAACTCGTCGGTATCGATGATCCATTGCTTGCTGGCGAGGAACTGCGGCAAATCGTCGTCCGCGGAAATGCTCGCCGGCAGGCCCAGCGAATCGATGCTCATCGGCCAGGCGGCATACGGCAGGAATTTCTTGCCCGTTTCATCGCGCAGGAACAGGAGCCCGCCCGGGCTGGAAAAAATCTGCGTCATGGCGCGCACCGCAGTGCGTCCTGCGTCCTTCTCATCGGTCGAGGAAAGCGTGCCGATGAAACGCAGCCATTCGATGCGGTAGTCGTACTTGTTGCGGTAGAAGTGTTTGCTGAGAAAGACCAGCGCATGTCGCCGCAACGAGGCCGATGTCATCAGGCTGGCGAGCACGACCACCGCGCCGGCGAAGAACACGATCTGCCCGACGTTGCCCCAGCCTCCGCCGATCTCGCGCACGTAGAATCCGCCGAGCGCCATGACAGTGAGATAGGAGCCGATGACCAGCACTGTCGTGGTGTAGAACACGATCTGCCGCGACACGAACACGTCCAGCGACCACTCGGGATTGCGGCGCGCGGCAATGGCGATCAACGGCATCGCAAAGGCATTGAGAATGCCGCGTGAGGTCCAGGCGTCGACGGATACGGCGCGCAGCAGCTCCGTTTGCGAGTACAGGAACAAGTCGTAAGCAAACAACGTCCCCACGCCGATGATGAAGTACTTCAGCGAGCGACGGGCGACCTGTGAAGAGTTCCTATAAATCTGTTCGAGCAGAATCAATGCCAGCAAGGACAGCGCGAGACCGGCGCGCGACAGCAGCAGCGTGGGATTGATGACCGCGATATTGAAATGTTCCAGTAGCGGGAATATCACGGCCGCGCCGAGCAACACCACGCAAAGAGCGCGGGCCGCCGTCGCCAGCGCAGGAGGTGCGGCGACGCCCGCGACTGCGACCAGAGTCAGCAGCCACGCGCCACCGCGAATAGCCTCGGCGAGGTAGATCCCCAGCACGGGAACATTGCCGGTATAGCTTTGAATCGCCAGCAACGCCGCCCAGAGGGCCGTCACTGCGCTGGCGACGATCAGGTGCGCCCCCTGTTGCCGACCACGCCAGGCCGTGATCAGCAGCACGGTCAGCACCAGGAAGCTCAGCGCCGCGACCCCATAGCTGACTATGCCGAAACCGTTCATTGAGCGGCACTCAACGCGCGCCTTTCCTCCACAGGATCACTTCGACCGTCTGCACCAGGATGGCGAGATAGAACAGCAGGCTGTGATTCTTCACGTAGAACAGGTCGTACTGCAGTTTCTCGGTGGCGTCCTGTTCCGAGGACCCGTACGGATAACAAAGCTGCGCCCATCCGGTGATGCCCGGCTTGATGGTGTGCCGCTCGCGATAGTACGGGATTCGCTCCTCCAGTTGCTCGACGAATTCCGGCCGCTCCGGGCGTGGGCCGACGAAGCTCATCTCGCCTCGGAGCACGTTGAGGATCTGCGGCAGCTCATCGATGCGGGTCAGCCGGATGAAGGCGCCGATCTTGGTCACTCGAGAGTCGTTCTTCGTGGCCCATTGCGCGCCATCCTTCTCCGCGTCCTCGCGCATGCTGCGGAACTTGAGCAGGCGGAAAGGCCGGCCGTACTGACCGACGCGCACCTGGCGATAGAAAATCGTCGCCTTCGGTCCTTCCGAGATCTTGATGGCCAGGGCCGTCAGCACCATGATCGGCGCGGCCACCACCAGCAATAGCAGGCTGGCGACGATGTCGAAGCCGCGCTCCAGGGTGTCGTGGATGCGTCCCCGGCCGAAGCCTTCCGAAAAAATCATCCAGCTCGGATTGAGCAAGTCCAGGCGCACCTTGCCGGTCTCGCGCTCGAGGAACGTCACCAGCTCCAGGATTTCGACGCCGTCCAGGCGGCACTCGAGCAGCTGGTCCATGGGAAAGCTGCGCCGGCGATCGTCCATCGCCACCACGATCTCGTCGACGCGATGCTGCTCGCACAGGGTCATGAGATCGACGCTGGTCGGCAGCTTTTCCAGCTCGGGGACGTCGATCCCCTCGTCACCTTCGGCCGGCACATAGCCCACCACCATGAAGCCCCGGCGATCCGAACGCCGGCGCAACCGCGCAATGCTGGCGGCACGGCGGCCCGAGCCGTAGATGAGCACGCGACGCTTGAACAAGTCCTCGTCGACGAGCGTGTCGAACAGGATGCGCGCGATCACCGACCCGCCGAATGCGATCACCAGGCTGAGCAGTAGCGCGCCGCGGCCGATATGCAGCTGCGGGAAGACATAGAAAAGAATGGTGATGAACATGCCGCCGCCGATCAGACTCGCAGCGACGCGTGCGATCAGCCCCGCCAGGCGCGAGCGCTGACGCGAGTTGTAGAGGCCCATCGCGGCCATGCTGATGAACAGCACGCACGCAAAGACGATGCCTCGCGGCAGCATCGGCCCGAGCGCGTCGTCGGGCCAATCCTCGCTGCCGAAGCGCAGCAATGCCGCGACATACGGCGAGAAGAAGAAAATCACACCCTCGATGACCGCGAGCAGCGCCAGGTGTAAATGCCAATAGTGTTGGAAGATTCGGATCGCCACGCGTCGCTCGTGCCTTTTCGCTTCTGATCGCCCGGATTGCGGCCGGCCATTGCGCGCGAGTTGCCCACCGCGCGCCAGCGGCCGTAAGTCTAGTCTGCTACCTCCCGTAACCGCGTGAAGGCAGTCACGGCTTACTGTCAAATCAAGAACCGGTCTGGGAGAGCTCGAGCGAGCTGCGTCCCACGGACGCTAGACTTTCCGGACGAGCTGTAAGCTCTGCCCATCAATTGACAATCATTCGCATTTGTATTTACATGGTGCCCAATCACCGCGGCTCACGCCAGAGCCGCCAGGATCGAGAGTCGAGCCACCATGTACATTTGCGTATGTCATGCCATCAGCGATCGCCAGATCCGCGAGGCCGTCGATCAGGGCGCGGCCTCGCTGCTAGAAGTCCAGATGCACCTGCCGGTCGCCGGCTGCTGCGGCCGTTGCGAGGAATCTGCGCGAGAAGTGATTGAGTCTCATATCGAATCTGCGAATCGCCCCGTTGCCGCCTGATCCAAACCACGTATTTTCGCAGTAATGCGCGCAGCTACCCCGCCCCCACTGCCACTGCGTCCCGCCGCGGTTGCCTCGCTCCGCGCCGCTCCTCCAAGATTCACGGCCGACTCGGCATTCACCCGATCCAGGAGCACTCATGCAGGGCAACGCAACGGTATTGCGTCATCTCAACAACGTTCTGAAAAACGAGCTGACCGCCATCAACCAGTATTTCTTGCACGCCCGCATGTTCGAGCACTGGGGCCTGAAGAAGTTGGGCGAGTATACGTACAAGGAATCCGTCGATGAGATGAAGCACGCCGACCAGCTCATCAAGCGGATCCTGTTTCTCGACGGCCTGCCCAATCTGCAGGACCTCGGCAAGCTGCTGATCGGCGAGAACGTCGAGGAAGCGCTCAACTGCGATCTGAAGCTGGAGATGCAGGCGCATCCGGACCTGCGGCAGGCGATCGCGGATTGCGAACAGGCGTCGGACTACGTGTCGCGCGAGTTGTTCGAGGACATTCTCGAATCCGAGGAGAAGCACATCGACTGGCTGGAAACCCAGCTCGATCTGATCAAGCGCGTCGGCATTCAGAACTACTGCCAGGCGCAGATGGACACGGACGAGGACTGAAGCGGTCTTCGATCTTTGGAGTTATAGGCTGCTCGAAAGCAAACGGCCTCGGCGCACCAGGCACCGAGGCCGTTTTTCGTTGTGGCGACGATCAGCTGACGGTCTTGCTGGCCGTGTTCGACAGCGGGCTGGTCGTACCCGCGGAATTCACGGCGACCACCGCGAAGTACCAGGTACCGGAGCTCAAGTTCTCCACCAGGTAGCTGGTAAGGGACGGGTTGTCCAACCTCACCGTTTGATCGAGGCTGTCACGGTTCTGGCCATAGTGCACTTCATAGCCAGCCAGGTTGGTCAGCGCAGAGCCGTCGCTGTTCTCAGTCGGTGGCGTCCAGGACAGCGTGGCGCTGCCGCCGCCCGCGCCGACGGCGTTCACCGTGATGGAGAACGGGCCGAGCGTGGCGCTGGCGGTACCGTCGGAAACGCTGATCGTGATATTCGCGTACGAACCGACTTGAGCAGCGGTCGGTGTGCCGGTGATGCGGCCGGTTTCGGTGTTGAAGGACGCCCAGCTCGGCAGGTTCGCGACCGTGAAGGACAAGCGGTCGCCATCAGCATCGGCAGCGGCGGGCTGGAAGCTATACGCCTGCCCCACGATGACGGTCGAGCCCGGGGTGCCACTGACGGTCGGAGCGGCATTGGTTGAATTGCCCGGAGCGGGAGCGTTGGAGTCGCCCGTCGTGGCACCCTCTCCTCCACCACCTCCGCCGCCGCAACCGGCGAGAAGCACTGAGACCAGGAGCAAGCAGCCGGTAAAAAATCCCGGAAGGAAAGTACGACGCATGGTTCTCCACTATGCAGCCGCGCCGTGCTGAGGCCCGTCACGGCTTGGCGCTGTAAGTCTTTGATATCTAATTTGATATCTGGGAGCTGAGATCTCGCCCGAGGGAGCGGCGAGAGCACGGTGGAGATAACAACAAGAGTTGTGCCAGGTGCTGTAAGCACCTTGTTAATCAGTGAGTTGACCCGAAAATGGGCGCTTGGACCAGAGCGGCGGGGTCGCCTAACGTCGCGAATTACGGACAGTTTTGTCACACCCACCTGAACGGCCTACTACAAGCCGTTGATTTACAAGGAGGGGCAGCCTTGTTGCTAATTGCAGACAGGCTGACGCAGGGCGGCGTAATCCGCGCCCTTACGGGAGGGGGTGGTGATCGAGTAAGGAAAACCAGTTCGCACGAGGGCTCCCTGCTGCAACTGTCTTTCGACAGACACGGACCTGCGGATGCAGAAACCCTCCCTCAGTTCAAACGGTTTGCTCCCGGTCGCCACGCGGGCGGCAAATCAGCTTGAGCGGACGCACCCCGCCGTTCATCTAGGGCAGGAGGCTCGCCCAGCGTCTTGCTGGGCCACTGGCACATCGACCAAGGAGTGGCTCCCATGTATCAACGGATCTCCGAGTGCCGCATCTGCAAGAACAAACAACTGGTCGAAGTCCTCGACCTGGGCGTGCAGACGCTCACGGGGGTTTTTCCAAAAAACAGAGGACAACAAATCACGGCCGGGCCCCTCAAGCTGGTCAAGTGCACCGGCGAAGACGACGTCTGCGGGCTGCTGCAGCTTCAGCACACCTATGATCTGGGCAGGATGTATGGCGACAGTCATGGCTACCGCTTCGGCCTGAACGCCAGCATGGTTGCGCATCTTCACGCGAAGGTTCACAAGCTTCTGCAGTGGGTGGACCTCCCCGAGGATGCCTTGATCATCGATATCGGCTCGAACGGCAGCACGACTCTGCAGGCCTATCCCAACGCCGGCTACACGCTCGCCAGCATCGATCCGACCGCAGCGAAGTTCCGCGCCTTCTACCCGCCGCACATCCAGCTGATCCCGGACTTCTTTTCCGCCGCCACCATGGAAAAGCACTTTGGCAACCGCAAGGCCGCGGTGATCACCTCGTTCTCGATGTTTTGCGACCTGGAAGCGCCGCTCACTTTCATGAAGGAAGTGGCCGACGTCCTGGACGACGAAGGCATCTGGGTCCTCGAGCAGAGCTACATGCCCACCATGCTGCTCAAGAACTCGTACGACACCGTGTGTCACGAGCGCCTGGAGTACTACGCGCTGAAGCAGACCAAGTGGATGACGGACCGGCTGGGCCTGAAGATCGTGGACGTAGAGCTCAACGACATCAATGGCGGCAGCTTCTCCATCACGGTAGCGAAGCGCGGCTCGCATCATGTCGAGTCGCCGTCGATCGAGCACATCCTGGATGAGGAAGCGCGAGCAGGATTGCACACCCTGCAGCCCTATCGCGAGTTCGCGCGGAACGTAGCCGCCAGCAGAACGGCCCTGCGCGCCTTTCTGGACGAAGCGAGACACTACGGCAAGACCATCTGCGCCCTGGGAGCATCCACCAGGAGCAACGTTCTACTGCAGTACTGCAACATCACCACCGCCGACGTGCTGCGGGTCGGCGAGGTGAATCCGGACAAGTTCGAGGCGTTCACGCCAGGCACCCTGCTGCCAATCGTGCCGGAACGAGAAGTGCTCGCCATGCAGCCGGACTATCTGCTGGTGCTGCCCTGGCATTTCCGCCAGTTCTTTCTGGAACACCAGAGATTCGTGGGCCGCAACCTGATCTTCCCACTGCCGCAGCTCGAGCTGGTGCGTATGACCAATCCGTCCCAGGGGCCGGACCGGACATCACGGATCGATCTGGGCCGGCAGCCTCTCAGCGCTCAACCGCGGCTTCATTGACGCATACAGCTTCTCCGCCGCATAGGGAGAGCGCGGATACACTCCGAGCCGGACCTCATTCTTTGGCGGCAGGGTCTCCCCCGTGTTGACCATTCGAGATTCTGATTCGAGACAGGCAGGCCGAGGCGGCCGATTTCCATTGTTGCCATGAGTACCAGCGCGGCTTGGCGAATGCCCTGCTCGCATTTCCACGCCAGCGGTCTAAATCGATGACGACGGCCATCGCGTCGGAAGCCGGCGGTTTTCCGTGAGGGGCCATCCCGCTCAAATCGGAACTTCGCAGCTGCCCTTCCAGGGAGGCCAGCTCCAGCATGGCACGCACGTGCACTGGCGAGCGCTTGAGCCACCGCACGTACTTCAGACGATCGCTCGAGCTCAGCTCGCCCGCCTGAAGACATACGAGCCATTCCGCCGCTTGTTCGCGGACGAGCTCGGGCAGTTCATTGTGGGGACGGTTGGACATCCGTCTTCCTAGTCAATGCGCAATGGTCCGTCACGTGGGATTGTATGTCTCACGTTCGGGCCGGCGCCAAGCGCCAGGCTTGGTGCATTGTTTTTCCACCCCCCGCAAAGCTAGACCGGATCAGGAAACACAACGGCCCAGATAAGACAAAGCAGCCGAGACCGAGCCGATCGGGGTTGATGCACGAGCGCCGCGACTGTCTACCCAATCGCATGACGGAAGCGGCGCCCGGCTCCCCCTGTTTCGATACATGACATGTCAATACATGGCTTCCCGCTCCTGACCGCTGGCGTGCGCGGGTGCTTGTCCGCCCTCGCCAAAGCCCTCGTCGGCATCGCCGACATGACTCGACGGTCCGAGCGGCAACAAATGCGTGAACGCGTCCAGCTTGAACAGGTCCGGCTGGCGCTTGCGATACGAGGTGATCGTTTTCGACAGCGTCGAGGAAACGCGGCCGAGATAGCGGGAGATCTCGGCCAACGTCGCGATGCCTCGCACCGTCGTGTGCCAGGCGATCACCGCGCGGGCCAGAGCCAACCGGCGCAGGCGCGACTTGGACAGGACATCTTCTCTGGAGACCTCCAGCATGCGGCAAACATGCCGGATGATTTGATCCGGCGTCATGCGCGATGTGCGCTTTGGTCGATGCCCCGCCAGCTCGGCCACTTCCGGTCCGCCGAGAATGCCCGGCGTCTTGGGCATGCCGCGCTCGACCAGCTTGATCATTTCCGCCGTCGGCGGTTCCGCCATCAACGCCTGATAAGCTCCGGCGCACGCCTCCCGATTGCCCAGCGCGCGTCGCATGGAGTTGCAGTGAAGCCAGGACACTTCCCTGGTATTCGAGTACGCGTGGTGGCTCGAATGAGGAAAGTCGCCGGGACTGGCCACGATGCCCTTGAGCACGGGCACATAATGGATGTAGTGAACCAGGTGCTTCAGATACATCTTGGAATCGACGATCACGGCGTCATAGCGAACCTGAAACAAATGGCCGCGCTCGCCCAGCCGCCGTTGAATGCCGCGCGCGTAGCGGCTCTTTACCCACTGCATGAAGTGGCCCAATGAAATCTCGTCGATCTGCACGGCGAGATATATAGCCTCCGTGGTCAAACAATATGCGTGCACACGCGTGCCGGTACTGCGAAGCGCCGCTTGCAGCACAGATGCGAACAGCTCGTAGTCTTCGTCTTGCGAAAAGATGGGACGCTGCCTGGTGCCGCGCTGAACGACATGATACATGCCGCCAGGAAGGTGAATCCGTCGGCGATACGACATTGTTAACTCTCCATTCGGAAGCGGCCCCGGCGCACGATGCCCGGCTCGCTGCTTCATTGATCAAGGATTCGAGTCTGGATTGTTGTCGCGTGGTGGGCCGCAGCTTCCACGACCGTCGTAGCCGTTGATATGGCAGCCGCTCAGAGCGGCCAGCGACAAGGCGAGTCTTCGCGTCTCACAGCTAGGTTATTTGCTTTTTTTATCTTGAATGCGTTAGCCGCCCATCACTGCCTGGCGAGTAATTGCGCAACAGCCGCTCGCGTGCGCATGAAACCAGCGCGCTCGCCAAGACCAATGCAAGCGCACCGGAGAATGGCTGGATGTCGTGCCACGACACGCACGGTCCCCAAAACCGAGCTGGGCGAAATCTGGCGGAGGAACTGCCCTTGCGTGTTACACGGCGGCTGACACCGAGCGCCAGATGGGCAACATTGTCGTAATTCGGTGGCCGCCTCGTAGCGCAAGCGTTTCTCCTTCACGATATCCGGAGGCTTCTTGAATGTGCGGCTCATCCGCCCGATAAACAGGAAATTACGGGCTTCTCCTTGACAGGCCGGTGCCACTTCCCTACATTGCGCGCCTCTCGCGTGGGGCTATAGCTCAGCTGGGAGAGCGCTTGCATGGCATGCAAGAGGTCGCCGGTTCGATCCCGGCTAGCTCCACCAAGCCCCGACGTCTTACCGCGTCCCCATCGTCTAGAGGCCTAGGACATTACCCTTTCACGGTAGTAACCGGGGTTCGAATCCCCGTGGGGACGCCACTTCAAAGACGCCGGGCCTGCCGCCCGGCTGGCCTCAACCGGCCAGCCAGCCGTCGCCCGACGAGCATCCGGGCTCGCAATCTTAACTAGCGCCGCCTCGCGCGTAGGCCAACGCCCGCTCCAGTCTCGCCAGGACCGCTTCGCGCCCCAGGACCTCCAGCGTGACATCGATGGGCGGCGACACCGTTCCACCGGACACCGCGACGCGAATCGGCTGCGCGACTTTGCCCATGCCCACGCCGAGCTCGGTCGCAGTCTGATTCACTACGTCGTGCAGTGACGGTGCCGTCCACTCGCTCAGCGCAGACAACTTCGCCAGCACCGTGCCAAGCGGTCCAGCGGCTTCGGCCGTCAGATTCTTTTTCGCCGCCTTCTCGTCGTACGCTGTGACGTCCTGGAAGAAGAACAGGCTGTTCTGCGCCATTTCCTTCAGCGTCTTCGCCCGCTCCTGCTGCGCCTTCGCGACGGCAGCCAGCTTGGCATCATCAGTAACATTCACGCCGAGCGTGGCCAGATGAGGCTTCAAGTACTGAGCGATGCGCTCTGGCGTGGCGCGCATGATGTGCTGCTGGTTCAGCCAAAGCAGCTTGTCCGGATTGAAGGCCGACGCCGATTTGTTCACATCCTTGATGTCGAACAGCTGCGTCATCTCCTCCATCGTGAACACTTCCTGATCGCCATGCGACCAGCCCAGGCGCACCAGATAGTTCAGCAGCGCCTCGGGTAGAAAGCCGTCCTCGCGATACTGCAGCACGCTCACTGCCCCGTGACGCTTCGATAGCTTCGCGCCGTCCGGCCCGAGAATCATGGGCACATGCGCATACAGAGGCACGGTCGCGCCCAGCGCCTTGAGCATGTTGATCTGGCGCGGAGTGTTGTTGAGATGGTCGTCGCCACGAATGACATGCGTGCACTTCATGTCGCTGTCGTCGACGACGACGCAGAAGTTATAGGTAGGCGTGCCATCCGAGCGAGCGATGATCAGGTCATCGAGCTCCATGTTGTCGAACACGACATTGCCGTGAATGACGTCCTCGACGACCACGCTGCCTTCTACGGGATTCTTGAAGCGCACCACGGGCGAAACGCCCGGCCGCGGCTCGGTGCGATTGCGGCAGGTGCCATCATAGCGCGGCTTCTGCTTCGCTTCGATCTGGCGGTTACGCATCTGCTCCAGTTCTTCCTTTGAGCAATAGCAATGATAGGCGTGACCGTTCTGGAGAAACTGGCCGATGACCTCGCGATAGCGATCCATCCGGCGGGTCTGATAGTACGGGCCTTCGTCGGCCGTGAGCCCCAGCCACTCCATGCCGTCCAGGATGACCTGCGTCGCCGCCTCGGTGGAGCGCTCCCGGTCCGTGTCTTCGATACGCAGGATGAAGACGCCGCCATGGCGGCGAGCGTACAACCATGAAAACAGCGCCGTTCGCACGCCGCCGATATGCAGCATGCCGGTAGGGCTGGGAGCAAAACGGGTTCGGACCACCATGGCGAATCACCATGATTCATCGTGCCGACTTCGAGCCATCCCAAAGCCGGCCAGGAGCCGAATCTTGTAGTGAGTGGTGGGCGGTACAGGGATTGAACCTGTGACCCCTGCCGTGTGAAAGCAGTGCTCTACCGCTGAGCTAACCGCCCGATGCCGGCCCGACGAACCGTCATGAGGTTTGAAGGGGCGCGTAGTTTAGGGAGGACGAGGGTCTCGGTCAATCAAGTCACGTGCACCGGCGGCGGCCGGTTCAGCATCACCCAATACAGCCCCAGGCTGCTGATCGCCTCGACAAAGGCGCCGAATTCGACCGGCTTGCGGACATAGCTGTTGGCGCCCAGGTTGTAGCTGGCAAGCACGTCGGCATCCTGGCTGGAGGAGGTCAACACCACAACCGGCAGGTTGCGGGTGCGCTCGTCGGCGCGCAGGCGCTTGAGCACGCCGAGGCCGTCGAGCTTGGGGAGCTTCAGATCCAGCAGGATCACGGTGGGTGCATTCAGCACGTCGCGGTGGGCGTACTGTCCGGTGGCGAACAGGTAATCCAGGGCTTCCACCCCGTCGCGCACCACCACGACTTCGTGGGCGAGGTTGTTCTTACGCAGGCTGAGCAGGGTCAGCTCTTCGTCATCCGGGTTGTCCTCCACCAGCAGGATGTAACGCTCGGTCATTGCTGCCCCTTGGCAATGCTGAAGTAAGTCGTCGCCTCTCGATCCATGGCCGCATCCGCCCGTACATACCCTGCCCACCCGGCCCGCCGCGTCGCGCACGCGCGCGTGCTCCGACAAGCCCCACCTGCCGCCGGCTCAGTTCGTGCGGGTGACCCGGCCCAATCCGGCAAGTCATCGATCGAGTTCGACATTCTGTGCGTACGACCAGTACGCGATCGATGCACCGGCGAGGCGTCGGCATCGATCGTCTCGTAATGCCGGTCCGGCAGCAAGCCGGTAAACCCCGCTATGACGCTTGACGGTTAGCGTGAGTCACAAAGCACGGGCGGCTGCATACCGGAACGCATGCGGCCCGGGCTGGCTGGAGGAATGTGCTGCAGATTGCTTGGGTGGCCGGATCAGTGGGCCTCCTCTCCCCCGATCATCTGCAACAGCTCCGCGGTGCGAGCTTTCATCAGCGCCTCGTTGCCGCGGCTTTCCACGTTCAAACGGATCAACGGCTCGGTGTTGGACGAGCGCAGGTTGAAGCGCCAGTCGTCGAATTCGATGGAAAGCCCGTCGGTGAAATCGACCGATTTGGCACCGGGCTGATAGCGCTCCTGCACCCGGGCAATGGTGGCTTTGGCGTCGCTCACCTTGCGATTGATCTCGCCGCTGGCAGGAAACTTGGCGATGCGCTCGCCGACCAGTTGCGACAGCGGCTTGCCGCTTTCGCAGATGATCTGCGCAACCAGCAGCCAGGGAATCTGGCCGGTGTCGCAGTAGCCAAAGCGGCGGAAGTAATGATGCGCGCTCATCTCGCCGCCGTAGACCGCATCGGCCTGGCGCATCACGTCCTTCATGAAAGCATGGCCGGACTTGGACATCACCGCCTTGCCGCCGAGCGACTCGACCATGTCGGTGGTCGCCCAGGTGAGTCGCGGATCGTGCACGATGCGCGCGCCCTTCTCCTGCTTCAGGAACACCGACGCCAGCAGGCCCACGATGTAATAACCTTCGATGAAACTGCCCTGCTCGTCGAACAGGAAACAACGGTCATAGTCGCCGTCCCAGGCCACGCCGCAATCGGCCTTGTGCTGCTTGATCGCCTCGATGGTCGCCAGGCGATTCTGTTCCAGCATCGGATTGGGCACGCCATTGGGGAAGCTGCCGTCGGGCTGGTGATTGATCTTGATGAACTCGAACGGCAGGTGCGGCTCGAGCTGGTCGACGATCAGGCCGGCGCCGCCGTTGCCGGCGTTGACCACGATCTTCAGCGGCTTCAGCTTCGACTTGTCCAGATACGAAAGCAGATGCTCGATGTACTTCTTGCTCACATCGAGCTCGTGGCGCGTGCCCTTCCGCGACGGCTCTGAATAGGCATTGGCTTCGGCGATGCGCTGGATGTCCTTCAACCCCGTGTCGCCGCTGATCGGGCGCGACTGCTCGCGCACGAACTTCATGCCATTGTAGTCCGGCGGATTGTGGCTGGCGGTGACCATGATGCCGCCGTCCATGCCTTCACTAAAGGTGGCGAAGTACACCACCTCGGTGCCGCACAGACCGATGTCATAAACATCCAGGCCTGAGTCGAGCAGACCGCGAGTCAAAGCCGCACACAACTCTTCGCTGGACTTGCGAATGTCACGACCGACCACCACGCGCCCGCCCGCGGATTTGGGCTTCAGGAACTCCGCGTAGGCTCGTCCGATGCGATACGCGACATCGGGATTGAGCTCGCTCGGAATCCGGCCCCGATAGTCGTAGGCCTTGAAACCGACAATGGCTGAAGACGGGCTGGCGGACATGCACTCGTTCCTTTTATCTGAAATTCGATTCTTGGCTCAGCGGCGCAGCGCGGTCGCATCGATGATTGTGGGGGCTCACTTCTCGCCTTCCCGACCGTACCGGTCCTCGAAGCGCACGATGTCGTCCTCGCCCAGGTAGCCGCCGGACTGCACCTCGATGATGTGCAGCGGGATCTTGCCCGGGTTCTCGATCCGATGCTTGGTGCCCAGCGGGATGTACGTCGACTGATTCTCTTCCAGCAGGAAGACCTCGTCGTCGCGCGTGATCCTCGCTGTGCCCGACACCACGATCCAGTGTTCGGCGCGATGATGGTGCAGCTGCAGAGACATCGACGCACCCGGTTTCACCGACAGGCGTTTGACCTGGAAGCGCTGGCCGTGATCGATGCTGTCGTAGCTGCCCCAGGGCCGAAACACTTCACGATGCAAGGAAGTTTCGTAGCGGCCCTGCTTCTTCAGTTGATTGACCAGCTCCTTCACGTCCTGCACGCGATTCTTCGGCGCGACCAGCACGGCGTCCTTGGTCTCGACCACCACGTGATCCTGCAGGCCCACCGCCGCCACCAGGCGGCTGGTGGAGTGGAGATAGTTGCCATGAGAGTCGGCGGTGAGCACGTCGCCGAGCGTCACGTTGCCCTCCTCGTCGCACGGAATCGCCTCGTGCAGCGCCGACCAGGAACCCACATCGCTCCAGCCGGCATCCAGCGGCACGACTACGCCGTGCTTGGTCTTCTCCATCACCGCATAGTCGAACGAGTCGCTCGGGCAGGCACCAAACTCTTTGGCGGGCAGCCGGGTGAAATCCAGGTCGCGCTTCGAACCGGTGACCGCTTGCGCGCAGGCCTCGTAAATCTGTGGCGCCAGCTCGCGCAGCTCACCAAGTACTGTCGAAGCACGGAACAGGAACATGCCGCTGTTCCAGAAATATTGCTTCGACTCGACGTAGGCCTTGGCCGTGGCCAGATCCGGCTTCTCCACGAAGCGATCGATGGGAAAAGCCGGTCCCGCACCTTCCGCACGCTTGATGTAGCCATAGCCGGTCTCCGGCTTGCTGGGCACGACTCCGAACGTGACGAGCTTGCCTTCCGCGGCTGCTTTGCGGCCGATTTCCAGCGCCGCGCGGAACGCCTTCACATCGCGAATCACATGATCGGCAGGGAGGATCAGCAACAGCGGATCGCTCTGCGGTGTCTTGGCCCCGCTCGGAGCGTCTGAAATGGCCACCATTGCCGCAACCGCCACCGCCGGAGCGGTGTTGCGACCGACTGGCTCCAGCACGATGGCCTGCGGCTTGATGCCCGCCTCCAGGATCTGCTCGGCGACCAGAAAGCGGTGACTCTCGTTGCACACCACGACCGGCGCGCCCAGGCCTTCGACTCCGGCGACCCGCGCCAGCGTCTCCTGCAGCATCGTCCCCTTGCCGACGAGCGGCAGCAGCTGCTTTGGATACAGCTCGCGCGATAGCGGCCACAGGCGCGTGCCCGAGCCGCCGGAAAGAATCACGGGAATCAACATACGCTGTCACCTCGCCCGATGGCGTAGTACTTCAATCCAAATCGTTTGACGAAAGCAGGGTCGTATAGATTACGGCCATCGAAGATTACTTTCCTGCTCAGCTGCGCGGCGATCAGGTCGAAATCGGGACTGCGGAACTCCTGCCACTCCGTGGCGATGGCCAGCGCATCGGCGCCTTGCAATGCCTCAACCGCCGACTTCACCAGTTGCAAGTCCGCGCGGTCGCCATAGATACGACGCGTCTCCTCGTGCGCAGCCGGATCATAAGCGCGCACCTTCGCGCCCGCGGCCCACAAAGCTTCCAACAACGTGCGGCTGGGAGCCTCACGCATATCGTCGGTATTGGGTTTGAACGCCAGGCCCCACAGCGCGATGGTCTTGCCGCTCAGATCGTCGTTGAAGAACGTGCGCATCTTCTGGAACAGCGCGGCCTTCTGCCGCTGGTTGACCGCTTCGACGGCGCTCAACAACTCCGCATTGAATTGATGGGCGGCGGCGCTGCGCGCCAGCGCCTGCACATCCTTGGGAAAGCACGAGCCGCCATAGCCCATGCCCGGGTAGATGAAGTGATAGCCGATGCGCGGATCCGCACCGATGCCCTGACGCACCTTTTCGATATCGGCGCCCATGCGCTCTGCCAGGTTGGCGAGCTCGTTCATGAAGCTGATCTTGGTCGCGAGCATGGCGTTGGCGGCGTACTTGGTCAGCTCCGAGGAACGCACATCCATGACGATCATGCGCTCGCGGTTGCGCGTGAAGGGATCGTAGAGCGCCTTGAGCAGCTCGGCGGTGCGGGGATTGTCGGTGCCCACCACGATGCGATCGGGCTTCATGAAATCGTTGATCGCCGCGCCTTCCTTGAGGAATTCGGGGTTGGAGACCACGTCGAATTCGACCTGCGCGCCGCGCGCCTGCAAGGTTTCGTTGATCTTGGCTTTGACCTTGTCGGCCGTGCCCACCGGCACCGTGGACTTGGTCACCACCACGCGATACTCGCTGAGGTTCTGCCCAATGCTTTCCGCGACAGCCAGCACGTACTTCAAGTCGGCCGAGCCGTCCTCGTCCGGCGGCGTGCCCACCGCGATGAACTGGAACAAGCCGTGCTTGACGCCTTCGACGGCATCGGTCGTGAAACTCAGGCGACCGGCGGCAAGATTTTTGCGCAGCAGCTCGTCCAACCCCGGCTCGTAGATCGGCGACTCACCGCGCCTGAGCATCTCGACCTTGCGCTGATCCACATCGACGCACAGCACGCTGTTACCGACCTCGGCCAGGCAGGCGCCGGTTACGAGGCCCACGTAACCGGAGCCGAAAATGGTCAGACGCATGAGCGATAACCCGCTGGACTTAAAGGAAAAATGGCCCGCGAGCTTAGCGGACCCCGTAAGTAGGGTAAAGCAGTCGTCGACCACCTACATAGTCTGGCGATATTGCATAACCTGAAATTTTTTCAGCAAAAACCTGCCTGCTTGCGAGGGAGAATTGCTGCGTTTGTCGCTTTATCCATTAGGAACAGCAGCTTCGCTACGGACGGTGATGGCTGTCCAAGGAAGCGCGAGTCGTGCACGGATGCACGTGACAGCTGGGAGACTGACATGGAGTCGGACGCCCGGCATGCCTCTGCTACGGAATCAGCAGGCTCGCAATCCTTCCTGAAGTCGCCTACGCGCTGCTCCCACGGCACGAGACGACACACGCACAGGGAAAGTGGTTGATCAACGAGAACAGGAAGCAGCTGAAGTGCGCGCGACGCCCCTGGACCAGGAAGGTCAAGACGGCGTGCAGACGTACTATTTGCCTCGGTCCGCCGCGAGCCGCCACCCACAGCGGCACGCGGCGCGACATCATTCCTACCCATTGTCGAACGCGCTGAACCGCGGCGAGAAAGCCGCGGAGCACTTCCTGTGCTCCGCGGGGTGGACTCAGGTACTTGGGGAGGATTTTCCCTGAGGATTGTCCGGTGGGGATGGGGAGAGAACACCGGACTCGCGGGCAGTCCCTTGCCCTGGCGCACATGATGCGTCCAGGGAGGGTGCGCAAATCCTCGTTTAATTCGGGTTTTTGCCCAGATACAGGCTGCTTTTTGCCTGTCGGGCGATGGTTTAATGGCTGGTTGGGCCGTGCGGAGGCGTGCTCACGCGCAGCCGGCGGGTCTGCAATGCCGTCACGTTCTTGACCTCGGCATGCGCCAGTGCCGCTTTGCGCAGCCACACCAGATCCTGAATGTCGCCGCTGGGCTTGTACTCGGCCACGGTCTGCATCAACAGCTGACGAGCCTTGTCGCAGTCGAAGCGCGTCAACGCGAGTGACATGTCGTCCAGAACCTGCTGCACCTGGTGCCACGGCAGCGAATGTTCCATGGCACGCATGATCATCGGATGCTCCGTGCCCGTGACGTTGGTCCCGATGAGCAGCTCTTCGAACAGCTTCTCGGCGGGACGCAGACCGGTGTAGACGATTTCGATGTCGCCGTCGGGATTTTCTTCGTCGCGCACCGTCAGGCCCATGAGGCTGATCATGCGCTTGGCCAGATCCGCGATACGCACCGGCTTGCCCATGTCGAGCACGAACACGTCGCCGCCCTTCCCCATCGACCCGGCCTGCAACACCAGCTGCGCGGCTTCGGGAATGGTCATGAAGTAGCGAATGACATCTTTGTGAGTCACGGTTACCGGCCCGCCGCGACGGATCTGCTCACGGAACAGCGGCACCACCGAGCCCGAAGACTCGAGCACATTGCCGAAGCGAACCATGCAGAAGCGCGTGTACGTGCTGCGCGTTTGCAGCCCTTGCAGCACGATCTCAGCGAACCGCTTGGTCGCACCCATGACATTGGTGGGATTGACCGCCTTGTCGGTGGAGATCAGCACGAACGTTTCAACCCGCGCCTCCAACGCCGCCTCGGCCGCGTTCCAGGTGCTGAACGTGTTGTTGTAGATGCCTTCGACGATGTTCTGCTCGACGATCGGCACATGCTTGTACGCGGCCGCGTGATAGATGGTCTGCACGCCGTAGATCTGCAGAATTTCCTTGACGCGATGCTTGTGATGCGCGTCGCCAAGCAGTGCCACCAGGTCGACCGAGAGTCCCTCGGAGACGAGCTGAGCTTTCAGTTCTCGCTCGATGTTGTAGAGCGCGAGCTCGGACATTTCGAATAGCAGCAGCTGTGCGGGTCGCAGTCGAATGATCTGTCGGCACAGCTCCGAACCGATCGAGCCGCCCGCGCCGGTGACCATGACTACTTTGCCGGCGATACAGGCACCCAGCAGCCGTGCATTCGGCGGCACCGGATCGCGACCCAGAAGATCGCCTGCATCGACGTCACGCACGTCCTCGACGCGCGCATTGCCGGAGAGAATGTCGCCGTAATCCGGGACGGTCTGTACCAGCAGCGACAGCGGCTCGATGGACTTCAGGATCTCCTGGCGGCGACGGCGAGACTGCGAAGGCAGCGCCAGCAGCACCGCCGCGACGCCTTCGTTGCGGACCAGGTCCGGCAGCGAGCGCGGCGAAAACACTTCGAGGCCGTTGATGGTGCTGCCCTGGAGCGAGGTGTTGTCGTCGATGAAGGCGATGGGATGGTAGCGACCGCTGCGCACCAGGCCGGTCGCCAGCTGCACTCCGGCGCCGCCGGCGCCGTAGATCACCACGCGCTGCGTGCCGTTGGACCAGCGGAAATTCAGCAAGCCACGCACCAGAAAGCGGCTGCCGCCCACGTAAATCAGGGCGAACGCCCAGTAGATGGGCAACGCCGTCATCGGCATGGCTCGGTTCGGCCAGAGGAAGGCCACTACGGTCAACAGGGCGACAGAGGTCGTCACTCCTGTAAATACGGCAAGTATGGCACGCGGCCCCAGATACCGAATGACCGCCCGATACAAGCCCATGCGCGTGAACACCAGCACGCTGGTGAACAACGCAGCCACATACATCCACTCCGTACCAGTGATGTCGTAACGGATCTTGCCGAATCGCAGCGTCAGGGCGACCCATAGCACTAACGGGATGCCGACCGCGTCGACGCCGAGCATGAGAAGTCGTTTCTGCGAGCGGGGAAGATGCGCGAGACTGTTCGCGAAGCGTTCAATCCACTTTGGCATGGTCCCCGTCACGAATTCGCTCCTTGGCAACTCACTTCTCTACATCTGTGTGAATAGTTGTATACCCCCAGAACGAGGAAGCGCAGCCGGCTGCCATGCACTCTGCCATGCGTCCCGCGGCCGTTTTGTGTCCGTATGCTTACGGTGCGTTATAGTCTATTCGAAAATGAGTTCGAACGCGCTGAACTGATTCAAATTCTCGCAGAAGTCTATTGCATTTGCACTGACTCTTTTCGGAGACACGCCGACTTGAGTTCCTGTTCAGCTCGCGCCTTAGGTCCGGCGCCGCGTCGAGACCGCCCTGCGCCAGCGGGTGCTCTCCAGCGACAGTGAGGCATCCCCATACGCTAGCATTTGTTTCGACGACCAGCCCCACTCCCTACCGGCCATGGGTTTCGCCTGACGGCCAGTTCCACACCAGCGCCGCGAGGCGTTGGCGCCGCGAATCCGAGAGGAATGCAACATCTCCGTTTGCAGAGGCAATGTCGTTCTATCCGCCGCGCTCGTGTACGCGGCGCGGCCGGTCGCTACAAGACAGCCTCAGCGAGAACGCGACGCAAAGTGTCTGCTACCAGCGACATATGCTCCTGGTCCAGTGTCGGATGGACAAGCAGCGCAAGGCTCGTCGTTCCCAGCTCATGCGCCACTGGCAATCCCGTGACTGGAGCGAGTCCCGCATCCACGAACGCTTTTTCGCGATACATCTCCGAGCACGAACCAGAGAAGCACGGAACGCCCCGCGCCACCACTTCTGAGACGATGCGGTCCCTGCTCCAGCCGCTGCGCAGCCGCTCGGGGACAATGTAAGCGTAGAAGCGGTAGTACGCGTGTCGCAGGTGCCCGGGAACCTCGGGCACGCGCAAGCCAGGAGTCTCTCGCAGCAGATCCATCAGCACTTGCGCATTGGCACGTCGCCGGGCGCTCCACTGCGGCAGTTTGCGCAGCTGGAGTCTGCCGATCGCTGCCTGTATTTCGGTCATCCGCCAGTTCGTGCCAAATGACTCGTGCACCCATCGGAATCCAGGAGGGTGCTCCCGGTTGTACACAGCATCGAAGCTCTTGCCATGATCTTTGAAAGCCCAGGCACGCGCCCACATTTCCTCGTCATTGGTAGCCAGTAGCCCGCCTTCTCCGCCGGTCGTGATGATCTTGTCCTGGCAGAACGAGAAAGCAGCTGCATGGCCGATAGATCCGACTGCGCGCCCGCGGTGGGTCGCGCCATGCGCCTGCGCGCAATCCTCGAGCACGCGGATGCCACGCGCATTGGCCAGCGACATGATATCGTCCATTTCGCAGGGCCAGCCGCCGAGATGCACCGGAATGATCGCGCGGGTGCGCGGCGTGAGGACCCGTTCGATAGTCGCGGCAGTCAGGTTGCCGCTGTCGCGATCGACATCCGCGAAGACGGGCTTCGCGCCCTGCAGTACGGCGCAGCTGGCCGAAGCCACGAACGACCGCGGCGTGACGACGACTTCGTCTCCCGGCCCGATGTTCCACATGCGCAGCGCCAGCTCCAGTGCGACGGTACCATTCATCAGCGCGATGGCATGCTTGAGTCCGAGCGTGCTCGCGTATTCCTGCTCGAAAGCGCGCCCCGCCCCTCCCGTCCAATAGTTCACCTTTCCCGAGGCCAGTATGGTCTCCACGGCATGCCGCTCGTCAGGATCGAACCTCGGCCACGTCGGCAGCACATTGCTTGCGCTCAATTGCGATCCCCTCGGAGAACTCCGCTTCGTTGCGCCCGCGCCCTGGCGGGATTGCCCATGACGACTGCGTGATCGGGAACGTCCCTCACCACAACTGCACCTGCGCCGACGACTGCGTCCGCACCGATCCTGATTCCCTGCCGAGCGACGGCGCCAATGCCGAACCAGCTCCGCGCACCTACGTGAACGTTGCCGGCCAGATGAGCTCCCGGGCACACGTGGACTCCTTCCGCGAGCACGCAATCGTGGTCAACTGTAGCCCCGGTATTGATGATGCAACCGGCACCGATGCGCGCGCCAACATTGACGCATGCACCGGCAATGACGACCGATCCTTCGCCGAGCGTACTGTAAGCACTCACGCTCGCACGCGGATGAACGATCGCAACACACTGAAAACCCATCTGTCTGGCGCGCGCCAGCAGGTCGAGCCGTAGGTGCGCGTCGCCGAAACCGGCGGCAAAGGCGTCGAACGTACGGGAATGGTCGGCGAGACCATCGAGGCGTCCGACGATCGGCCAACCTTCGGCGGTCGTGGGGTTTGAATCGCGATCATCGAGAAAGGCGACCGACGAGTACATCCCCGTGGCCAGCGCGGTATCGGCAACGACGCGGCCATGCCCGCCCGCGCCAGCGATGAGCAGCCTCATCGCAGTCCACCGCGAAAACGCTCGGCACTGACGTGCCCAGGCTGCACGATCCCGTCCGAGCGCACTACCCTGACCACCGTCATTACCAGGATACGCAGGTCGAGGAGGAAGCTGCGGTGATCGACGTACCAGACGTCGAGCTCGAACTTGCGCTCCCAGGAGATGGCGTTGCGACCGTTCACCTGCGCCCATCCTGTAATGCCGGGCCGCACTTCGTGACGCCGCATCTGCTCTGCCGAATACAACGCAAGGTACTCCATCAATAACGGTCTCGGACCCACCAGACTCATGTCGCCTACCAGAACATTCCACAGCTCCGGCAATTCATCGAGGCTGGTTGCACGCAGAAAGCGGCCAAGCCTGCCGAGCCGCAGCTCATCCGGCAGGGGCACCCCGTGTTCATCGCTGGCCTCGCGCATCGTGCGAAATTTCCTCACGATAAACGGTTTTCCATCCAGCCCCGGCCGCGTCTGCCGGAACAGCACTGGCGGTCCGAGCGCCAGCCGAACAGCGATGCCGACCGCAAGCAGAACGGGACTGAGCAGCACCAGAGCGAGTGCCGCCACAAAGATGTCGAAGCTCCGTTTCAAGCGAAGCGATCGCCCAATGCGTTCAAGCGCCATTCGACTTACCCACTGCGACCGCGGACCTGGTGGCTACCGTGACGTTCATGCGTGCCGGCTCAGCGCAAGCATGTCGGGATTCATGCATGCACCGCCCCCCGATCGGCTGGTATCACCGGCCCGCCTCCGGCCACGACGGCTTGCAGCAATGCCCCGGCGACAGCCACGAATATCGCATCCGAGGCGGCGAGACCATCGATGCCATCCATGATGGACCAAACATCAGGACGCACGCGAGCTCCGTTGCGCCGGATTCGCACGCACTCCAAGTGCATACACCTGTGGCGAACGAACGCTGGCGACGCATATCCGGTCCGCGCCGGATTCGCTTGCATTGCATCCGCGATGGCGCGAATCAGCTCCGTCGTCGAAGGCGCCACGTCATCGGCGGTCAGCAGCGTCTGAGTGGTCGGGCCCGGACGGGTAATCGCCGCGAAAATCACATCGGCGAGATTCCAGACACTGATCAGGCTGCGCGAGTTCTCCACGCTGCCGAACGGCAGCGGCAGACCCGAGCCGACCAGGACCCGACCGACGAACCCGTTCGCTCCCGTGACTGCGATGGTCTGCATCGTCGTTGCGATCAACGACTGGCGGTCGCGTGCACGCGCTCGAGGATGCGCGCGAGATCGGCGCCTAGCTGGTCTCGATCGAAACGGCTCCGGGCGAGCTCGCTGGCGGCCCGGCCCGCGGATTCCAGCCATACGCGATCTCGCAGCGCGCGCACGACGTCGCGTGCCGCGGCATCGATATCGGTATCGCTGATGATCATCCCCGCTCCCGCCTCGCTCGCAACCTGCGCCTGCCAGCCGGGGAAATTATTGATGATCGGCTTGCCGGCGGCGAGGGAATCGAAGAACTTGTTCTGTACGGCATCGCGCCAGACGATGCGCGGACCGGTAAACAACGCCAGCGTGGCGTCCGCGGCCTGCACCCAGGCTGCAGCTTCCCGCTTCGGCCGCTTGCCGAGCAGGAACAGGTTCTTGTCCAGCACGCCGAGTTGCGTCGCCAGCGCCTGCGAAGCCTCGAAGTCGCGGCCCGCCCCAACGCCGACGATTCGCAGCTCCGGATCGATCTTTGCGATCGCCGCCGCCAGCTTCGCGAGATACGTCGTGCCCGTCAGCAGCGTGAACGTACCCGTATAGACGAGCAGCGGCCGCTCGCCCAGCCAGGCATGCCGCTCACGCAGTTCGCGCCCGGTCGACTCATCGCAGAACAGGTCGAAATCGCAGCCGTTGGGAATGACCGAAACCTGGCCCTGCGGATAGCCGGTCGCAACGATCTCATCGCGCATGCCCGGCGCCAGAGCGACCACGTGCTCGGAATTGCGGTAAGCGAATCGCTCGAGCCAGCGCGCCGCCGCTTTGAGCACAGGATTGCTGATCGCGCCTATCGCGATTGGAACCGCCGGCCACAGATCCCTCACTTCGAACACCATCGGACGCCGGCAGCGCCAAGAAGCATACACCGCGGGCAGCGCGATCGTCAGCGGCGTGCTGGTCGCAAAGATCACATCGCCCTGCAGCTGTGCCGCCTTGCGCGCGGCGCGCCAGGCGAAAGTGAAAAACGATCTCAGGCGCGCCGGATAGCTCATCGTGTTGTCATAGGGCACGGCTGCCCAGTGAACCTTGATCCCGTCCTCGATCGACTCGCGCCACGGCGGCGCGCCCTCCGCGGCCTCCTGATCCGTCGTGACCATGTGGACTTCGTGGCCCTTCTCGACGAGTCGTCGCGCCATCTGATACGAGCGCACGGTCCCGGACATCTGCGGGGTCAGAAAATACTGGTGCAGGTAGACGATGCGCACAGTGCCCTCTTTTTACAGTCTCAACTCACTCGGCCTCGAACCGCGCGGGTTCGCTCTAGCGCCGCTTCATAGATCGCAATCAACTGATCACTGATCGCGTCGCCGCTCATCGCCTCGACGTGCCGGCGCAACCGCTGCGGGGCCGGCGCGGACAGGACGTCGCATATGTTCGCAGCGATCACTTCCGCATCCGGCGGACAGACGCGGCAACTGGGCTCGACGCTGGCAATATCGCGCAGGTCGCTCACGTCGGTCGCGACGAACGGTACGTTGCAGGCCAGCGCCTCCTTGATCGAGTTCGGCCATCCCTCGTTATCCGAAGTGCACAGGATCAGATCGCAGGCCGCCACGAACAACGGCATCTGCTCGTGCGGAAGATCCGAAGCGATGCGCAGACGCAGATTGCCACAGCGCGCCTGCGCAAGGTCGAACGCCTGCTGCGCCAGCGCGAAGCGCTTGATGGGATTGTGGAGCCGCAGCGAGTTGAACAGCACCCATTTCTCTTCGCAACCCGGGTACCCGAGCAACGCGCGTGCTTCACGCTTGTCGCGCGGCACGAACCGCGACAGATCGACCGGCGAGGGACTCACATCAACGTGCGCCCTGGGCGCAAAGCGCTGCAGTTCGGCGGCGACGCGACGCGAGACAGTCAACACCACATCGTACGAATTTATCGATAGCCGCGTAAACGCCGATGCGAGGCGCGTATGGAAATAGAAGAATCCGCGCGACGCTCGGTGAACGTTCCAGTCGCTGCCGCGAATCGTTACGACCTTGGGAACGCTATCGGCCGCGGACGTGACGAGCGCGCACGCCGACCCGAACTGCGCATGCACGAGGTCGAATCCGGGTGCCAGGCGCCTGACGTGCTTGCGCGCGCGAAGCAGTTGCCGCACCGAGCGGAGATTACCGAGATACTCGAGCTGCAGATCGACACCGCGCGCGCGGATAGCCTCGGCCGCCTTGTGCATGAAGACGCCGCTGTTCGGCACGCTGGGATCGAAGTTGTGAGTCCACAGTACTCGCATGGCCCGCCGATGCCAGGATTACAGGGGCCGCCGGCAGCGAACTTCGATGCCGTTACCGCTCTTCCCCACCGCCCCCACCGTCGCGCCTGGTGCGCGATGGATGGCATCGCCGGACCCTGCCAGCGGCTGCCGATCGAGGGGATACCCGAGCTCGGGGAATGCACTGATCGCGGTGGAGGACATCTAGTTGACGCTTTGTCCGGTGAAACTGACATTGGTGTTGTTCGACCAGATCAGGAAGTTCAGCAGCTTCCAGAGAATGGACGAGTGATTCTGTCGCCCTGACGTCGTGCGCGAGAACAGATCGTTGATGCGCGCGACGTCAAGCATATCGGGCCGCCTGCGCACGAACTGCGCCAGATGGTCGAAGAACAGCGGCTTGAGCGAGGTCTGCAGCCACTTGCCGTAAGGAACGCTGAACCCGGTCTTCGGGCCGAACAGGATCTCATCAGGCACGATGCCCTTGAGCGCCGATTTCAGCAGCCATTTCTTGCGCCCCAAGGGCATCTTGCTGCTGCCCGGCAGGCGCACGACGTAGTCGACGAGGTCATGATCGAGAAATGGCACGCGCACTTCCAGGCTCGCAGCCATCGTCGCGCGATCGACCTTCTGCAGATAGATGTCCGGCAGGACGACCAGCAGGTCGACCAGAGACATCCGGTTGCCGATATCGTGGCTTTCGAACAGCGCGTGCAGCCGACGGATTCGGGCCAGTGGGTCGGTTCGATCCATCGTCTGGGAGACGCCCGGCGAGAATATGCTCGACGGACTGTCGTCACGGTCCTCGGCGGTCACCAGCAAGGCCATCGTCGTCGCCAGATCCGGGGCGGCAAACGCCCGCAGGTACCGCTGAATCCTGTAATGCATGGCAGACTGCGGCGTGAGTGCATTGACGTGCAGCAGGATTCGCGACAGTGGATGCAGCAGGCGGTGGTACTTCAACGTGACGTAGCGACGATAGCCGCCGAACAGCTCGTCGCCGCCGTCGCCCTGCAGTACGACCTTCGTCTGTGCGCTGATCCTGGCCGCCATCAGATACAGAGGAATATTCGCGGCGTCCGCAAACGGCGAGTCGTAGTGTGCGACCATCTTTTCGACCAGATCGCTGACGTGCTCGCCCGCGATGTGAATCTCGTGATGTTCCGTGCCGTAAAGGCTCGCGACGCGCTTCGCCTTGGGCAGCTCGCCGCCGTCTTTTGCGAAATCGAACCCTACCGAATAGGTCGCAAGGCGTCCCTGGTAATGACGTGAAGCAAACGCAGCGATGGCGCTCGAATCGACGCCGCCCGAGAGGAAAACGCCAACGGGCACATCGCTGACTATCTGACGCTGCACAGCCTGCTCGAGCAGACGTCGGGTCTGCTCTACCGCACGTTCGTGGGTATCTGCAGCGGCTGCCTGCTCGACATCGACATGCTGCCGCAGCGACCAGTACTCGCGAACCGCATGCTCGAATGAAATCGTGTCGATCTCCAGGCAGCAGCCGGGCAGCAATTGCCTGACGCCGTCATAGAGAGTGTTCTCACCCAGCGAATTGCCGTAGTACAGCCACTCGCCCAGCGAAGCCACGTCGCACGTCGGAGGCTGCGTCACCAGCGCATGAATTCCCTTGATCTCGGATGCAAAGGCCAGGCCGGACGCATCGAGCCGGTAGTACAGCGGCTTGATCCCCAAGCGGTCGCGCACCAGCCACATCTTGCGGGCGACCCTGTCGTACACGCAGAACGCGAACATTCCGTTGAGCTGCTGCAACGAGGCGACGCCGAATCGCACGAACAGCTCCAGCACGACTTCAGTGTCGGAGCCCGACCGCAGATGATCCAGACCGTGCTTGCTCGCGAGCTCCCGGAAGTTGTACACCTCGCCGTTGTAACTGATCACAAAGCGGCCGCAGGCCGACTGCATCGGCTGGTGACCGGCGCTCGATAGATCGAGAATGCTCAGGCGAGTGTGCGCGAGCCAGACATTCACATCCTGATAGAACCCCTCATCGTCCGGCCCGCGATGACGCAGGACGCGCGCGGCTTCACGTATGCGCGCCCCGATGCCGGTGTCCGGCTGCGACGAACGGCTGACGACACCCATGATCCCACACATCACGCAGGCCCTCGGGTGAGGGCCGGCAAGTGTGACGGCAGGAGCGCGTGCAGATATTGCTGAGCGATTTCATGCAGCGCGAAGTCGTTCGCTCTTTGCCGCCCGTTCGGGCGCGGAGAGTCGAGCGCCGCGGTAATCGCCGCGGCCATCGCTTCGGCGTCGCCGACTGGCACGAGATGACCCCACTTTCCTGCCTGAAGAATCTCGGCGGAGCCGCCGTTGCAATCGGTACTGACGACCGCGGTACCGCAGGCGAGCGCCTGCATGAGCGCATTCGGGCACCCTTCCGTCAGCGACGAGCTCACGAATACGCCGGCGCACCGCATCCAAGCAAACGGATTGCCGACGAATCCCGGCAGACAGACATCGTTGCGCAGGTTCAGCTGCTCGACCATGGACTCGAGCTTCGCTCGCTCCGGGCCCTCACCCAGAATGATCAGACGACACTCGCGCGCCGACCGCACGATGGCGAAGGCTCGGATCAGAGTCTGGAAATCCTTGAGCACGGTGAGGCTGCCCACGCTCAAGACGACCGGCGCGGATCCGGGCGTCAGCCACGGGTGATCCGCCGCCATCCGGCTATTCCTGTCGATATATTCCATGTCGAGCGGATTGTAGATGACCGTCAGTTTGCCGTTCGAGACGCCCAGCGAGCCGGCAAGATCCGCAGCGACTGCCTGCGAATTCGCAATGACCTGATCGGCAAGGCGATATGTCAGTCTGCTCATTTGCAGCGTCATCCAGCGCCGCCGACTCCTGTTCGCGCGATATATGGCTGTGGGAACCGCTCGCGTCGAGACGACGCAACGCGTACTGCGCCCAGCCAGCGAGCGCGCCAGCACGGCAATGACATTCGCATGTTCGAGCCCGGAGAGAATCGCCGCCGGGCGCCGCGAACGCAGGTACCTCACGAGGGCGGGCAAGCAATTCAGCACGCCCGATGCACGCAGGTCGACGATTCGGACCTGCTCCGAGATCTCCTCGAGATAGGGCCCACGCGCGCGGGCAAGCACGAATTCCACGCGACAACCGAGCTTGGCGAATTCGTTGGCCAGTTGCACGAAGACGCGCTCTGCCCCGCCCCCCTCGACCGACGGAAGAAATAAAGTGATCGCCGGAGACATCAGCGGGGGATTTCGCGAGCGCGTGTATGCCGCGCTTTCGACTTCGAAGCGAAGGATGATGTCGGCATCATGAGCGCCCTGCCTGTCGCGCCCGAGCGGTCACGACTGCGCACGACCGAGCCAGGCCTGAAACATGAGGACCTGCCAGAGACTGTCTGCTTCCGTGGCGGCGCCGTCGAGATGTCGTGACCACTGCCGACGCACCAGGCGCGGGTTCAGGAAACCACCGCTCTGCAGCCGCTGTTCGGACAATAGATCTTCAGCCCATTCGCGCAACGGACCGCGAATCCACTCGCCGACGGGAATGCCGAATCCCATCTTCGGACGCTCGGTCAGCGCCGGCGGAACGTACTTCGCCAGAACCTGCTTCAGCAGCCACTTCGACTCCCCATTGCGGACTTTCATGTGCAGCGGCAGACGCCACGCGAGCTCTACGACGCGATGATCCAGCATGGGCACGCGAGACTCCAAGCTCACTGCCATCGACGCGCGATCGACCTTGGCCAGAATATCGTCCGGCAGGTAGGTCACGGCGTCCGCATACATCATGGTGTCGTACAAACCAGCTCGTGCCGGAACCGAAGGCACCAAGGTACGATCGTCCGGCAGCTCCGCGCTGCTACCGAGGACGAAATCGTGCGGGCGGCGCTGCAGGACCTGCTCCTGATAGCAATCGACGGCGCTGGCAGCCGAGAGGTACAGCGCGGCGCGATTCGCTTTCCAGCCAAAATCGGAGTGCCGCCCGCAGAGGGACAACATTTTCGCTCCGGGCGCGAGCGCTTTCCTCGCGAAATGGGGAATGCGGCAAACTTTGCGCCAGATATTTTCGGTACGCCGGTAGCGCGTATATCCGCCGAACAACTCGTCGCCTCCGTCACCCGAGAGCGCCACGGTGACGTGCCGGCGCGCCAGCTGCGAGACCAGAAACGTCGGAATCGCGGAGCTGTCCCCGAAAGGCTCATCGTACAGCTCCGGCAATCTGGGAATGACATCCATTGTTTCCCGGGGGCTGACATACAGCTCCGTATGATCCGTTTGCAGGTGCTGCGCCACCATTTTCGCGTGCCCCGCTTCCTGGTAGTGCGATTCGTGAAAACCAATCGTGAAGGTCCGCACCGCACGTGAGGACTGAGCCTGCATCAGCGCTACTACGGTGCTCGAATCGATGCCGCCCGAGAGAAACGCCCCCAGGGGCACATCGGCGACCCTTTGCAGCGCCACTGCCTTGCGCAGCTCGCTATCGAGACGGTCGATCGCCTCCTCGTCGGTTCCTGAAAATGGATCGCTCAGGCCGCTTTCCACGACCCGGTGCAGTGACCAATACGACTGCGGCTGCGGCAGGGTGCCAGGCGCATCCGCCGCGCGGAGCGTCAGGCATGTCCCCGGCAGCAGCTTGTAAATTCCCGCGTAGATCGAGCGCGGCGCGACGATGTAGCCGCGACGCATATACATCGCCAGCACATCGCGATCGACCTCGGCCCTGAAAGCCGGATACCGTCGCAGCGCCTTGAGCTCCGAGCCGAACAGGAACGCATTGCCCTGCCAGCCATAGTAGAGCGGTTTTTCGCCGAGCCGGTCACGTGACAGGGTCAGCGTGCGTGACTGCCGGTCCCACAATGCAAAGGCGAACATGCCTGCCGCTTTCGCCAGAGTGGCTTCGATCCCCCAGCATTCGATGCCGGCCAACAGCGTTTCCGTGTCGGAATGCCCGCGCCAGGCGGGCGCCGATCCACGTTCAGCGAGCTCGGCGCGAATCTCCGAATGGTTATAGATTTCGCCGTTGAAGATGAGGACGAAGCGGCCCGACGCCGAGGTCATCGGCTGCCGCCCGGCCGGCGACAGCTCGAGCACCGCCAGCCGGCGATGGCCTAGCGCCATGCCCGCATCCGCATCGACCCAGACTCCGGCATCGTCGGGACCACGATGGACGAGCCCCTCGGTCAGCGCTGCGATGGTAGCCTCATCGAGCACGACGGCCGAGCCGGCCGGCCGCAGGATCCCGACTATTCCGCACATGCGACCCGCTCGGCGGCCCACTCATTGCACCCGAGGCTCGTGTTGCGCCGGGAGTTGATCAACGTGAATCCGCGGGCTTCAAGGTAGCGCGTCATCGTGTCGAAGCCGACGAACTCGTAGGGAAAGCCGCCCACCCAATCGATCTGATCGTACTTCGAGGTCATACCTCGCTCGCGCCTGACCCGGCGAATGGCGTTGATCGCGGTCATCGGCTGCAGCTTCAGCGTGTACTTGATGAGCACGACGATGTGGGTGATCAGCATCATCGTAGCGACGAACGGCGCTCGCAGTACCCGAGGCAGCATGTTGTAGAGGCGTTTGATGAGCCACCACACGTGCGACTTCCAGCCCTGATCGTTGTAAAGCGCGATAAACAGCTTTCCTTTCGCGGGCTCCACCAAGCCGATCGCATGCTCCAGCGCGAGCCACATCGCTCCAGTGTGATGCAGCACTCCCCAGCTGTAGACGATATCGAACCGGCCCAGCGTGCTGAGATAGTTCCGGTCCAGCACCGAGCCGCTTTCGATGCGCCACTGCTCGTCTGCCTGGCGATAACGACGCTTCAGCTCCTGTGTACAAGCCACCGACTGTGGATCGTAGTCGAAGGAGTGCACCGTGGCGCCGAGCCGACGCGCTGCGAGACTGAACAGGCCGGAGCCGCTGCCGATGTCCAGAAACCGCAGCCCATCGAGCCTCGTCACGCCCAGCATGTGCTGCAGCGAGACCTCGGCCTCGGCGATCGCGCGGTCGTCCACCGTAGCAAGAAAACGCGCCCAATTGTCGCCGAATTCGAAACGCTGCTTGCTGGCGATCTCGTGAGTCGCACTCATTCGAAGTTCACTCTCCCGGTTCCGACGTCGGCGTCGACTGTGCGATGGTCTGCGAGCAGACAGTCCTCCCACTGCGCCATGATCAGGTCCTGATGAAAACGCTGTCTCACTCTGAGCGCCTCGCGGCCGAGGCGCTCGCGCAGCGCGGGCTGCGATATCAGTTCGGTGATCGCCCTGCTCAGCGCATCGATGTCCTCCACCGGCACCAAGCGCCCGTTGACGCCGTCCTCGATCAGGTCCGCTGGACCCGAGGCACAGTCGGAGCTGACGACAGCAGCCCCCATTCCCATGCTTTCCAGCACGACGTTGGGGAAGCCCTCGAAACGTGACGGCTGCACCACTATGCCCGCGCGGGCCATCCAGTCTTCCACGTTGCGCACTTGGCCGACGAACGTGACGCGCTCGCCGAGTTGCAATTGCCTGCTCAGGCTCATCAGTCGTGACTGCTCGACACCATCGCCGATGATAGTCACGTTCCAATCTGCGAAGTCGGCGGCGATGCGTGAGAAAGCCTGCAGCAGCAAGTCGAATCCCTTCTGGCGCACAAGACGGCCGACGGCCAGTATCAACGGCTGCCGCTGCTCGTGCGCATCAGGTAGGGGACGCAGCGCATTCGGAATGACGAGCGCCGTCGCGCCGCAGTTTAGATCGATCCATCGAGCGGCTTCACGTGTCTGCGCAATGACGGCGTCGGACCACCGATATACGAGCTTGCGCAATAGCTTCCAGGTCCAAGGCAACGCCGAGTGCATACCAGGGTGAATGCGCTCCGATACGACGAGGCGGGACTTCAGTCCGGTGTGCGCAAGTACCGTCAGCACGTTGCTTTCGGTGACGAAGCTCAGTACCGCATTGGGACGGGCCGAATGCAGCAATCTTCTGAGCTTCAGGACGCGCCGCAGGCTCGTGCGCGTAATGGCAAACCATTCGCCGGGCCTGCTCTCAACGTCCAAGTGCACTCGCCGGACCGCGGGGTCCAGTTCGTAGAAGTCGCTGACCTGCGGACCGGTCCAGGTTGCCAGCGTAACGTCGAAGCCTTTGCTGGCCCAGTAGTTCGCGATGTTCGACATCTGTCGTTCGGCGCCGCCGCCCGACAGGCTGCCGATCACCAAGAGCAGCCTGACTCGTTCGCCTTGTAAACAGCGCGAGGACGCCATGTTGAAGCAGCGCTCCCCTACCCCTTGCGCCGGGCAACCGCGAGAAAGGAATGACCGCAGTACGGGTCTAGCGCTCGCCCGACGACCAGGCGAAGCGCGCGCTTGAAGATCGAGGGGCGCGGAGCGAGCAGCCACTCGATCGGGCGTCGGAACGAGCTCATGTCATCCTTCATTGAGATTTCCGCGACGCGCCCGCGCCAGCGCACCACCTGAAAACCATGCCGTCGGAGCCCCGCGCACACCTCTTCCCGCCCGAGCGCGAACTGATAGAAGGAAGCCGGTTCGTCTGCGAAGTCGATCGATTGGTATCGGCCACGATCAGCCTTGCGTCTGCGATATGGTGAGAACCATGGCGCCGTCAGAAACAGGTAGCCCCCCGGCTTCAGCACACGTGCCGCCTCCGCGAGGATCTTGTCGTAACCGTTCCAGAAATGCTCGATGACGCCGATGGACCAATAGCCGTCGAAATAGCCGTCGGGGAAATTCAGAGCCCTGACGTCTCCCTGCCGCACGTCGAGGTCGGGATAGTCGATGACGGCCTGCTTCACCGAGTTCTCGGCGAAATCGATGCCAATCGCATTGAAGCCGGCGTCGGCCATCGCCTTGACCTTGTTCGCGCGCCCGCAGCCGCCTTCGAGGACTCGCGCTCCGGGCGGCAGGTACCGGCGCGTGACCGTAATGACGTCATCGCGCGGACTTATCGGCTTCGGCTTGCCCTCGGCCCGCCAGTGCTCGTCCCAGAACTCCGGCGTCGCCTTCTCTTCGAGGTAGATCAGCCGCCGGGCGCGCGAGGAATAGACAACCTGCCTCACAAGCGCGCCGCTCCTGGAGGATTCTCCGACTGGGAAGGCTTGGGCGAGTGCGAACGGAGAATCGCCGTGCCGAGCGCGATGAAAGCTGCCAGGGAAGAGTTGTAGTGCATCGTTCCGGACATGGTAATGAACACATAACAAACGACAGCGCCGAAAAGGAGAGCGTCCACGGTCCGGCCTGTTCGACGCGCGCGGAGCAGTCGCCACGTCATCGCCATGAATATACCGTAGAATAGCGCGAATCCCGCCAGACCCGAGTTGTAGAGTAGGTCGACCGGCGTCGAATGCGACGTGATACCGAAGCGCGAGCGAAACGCCTCCACGCCATGACCGAACAGAGGATTGAGCGCCCAGCCGCTCAGGCCTTCACGGAGCCATTCGCTCCGATCATCCAGCGCCGAGTAGCCCGCCACGTTGTCTCGTGCCTGCAGCACTTCGATGCCTAGCGCGACGCGCTGCATGCCGCTCTGGAGCCTTTCGAGCAACTCCGCGTTGGATGCCACCGCAATCGCCAGCAGCCCCGCCAGCGCGGCCAGCGCAATGGCGTTACGACGCAGCATCCTGGCGAAGTGCCTGAAATAGAATATGCCCGCGGCCAGCGTGCCCAGCGCAATGCCCAGATTGGCCTTGATCGACGTCGTCGCGACGATGTGCAGCATCAGCACCAGGGCAATGAGCAGAACCGGTCCCGACGATCGCTTGTAGAGACTCAACAGCAGCGCGACGATGAAACCGAATAGATAGACGCTGGCGATGGCATTGTAGGAAAAATCGGCCGGGTACGCGAAAGGAAAACCGGTCGTGCTCGTGTAGTAGGCGGCTCCGATCAGGTTGCCGGCCAGGACGCCGCCAAGAACCGCGCGCAGGTCATGGTAGGCCGCGAGCGCGCCCACCTGAACCAGAATGAGCAGGAAGGCCGCAGCGGGAACGATCGTGTTTCGCGCGAGAAGGAGATCATCGGTCCAGAGCAGTTGTATGACCATGTAGCTGAAGAACATCGCGTACAGAGCGAGCTCGCGGGTGAATGCAAAGCGCGGAACCCTGATCAGTTGGAGCAGGAATAGCGCGAGAATCACCGCAGCCAGGCGCGCCGAATTGAGCGACTCGACGAAGGCATCCAGAGTCAGTGCCAGCCCGGTAACGGCAGCCAGCGCGAACGAAGCGGAAAGCCCGACGAACCGGTTGATGCGCACCCGCACCGACGATGGGCTGGAAGTTACGACTGCCTGCGACATGAGTGTTCTGAGCGAATCCTATCGCTGCCGGATGACAGACGCAGGGACGCCAGCCACGGTCGCGTTGTCCGGCACCGATTTCGTTACGACGCTGCCTGCACCAACGATAGCATTGCGGCCGATGCGGATGCCGTCGAGGATTCTCGACCCCGAGCCGATCCAGACTTCGTCGCCGATATCGATTCCGTGCGCCGACACCCCCGCCAGGTGCAGCGGCGTTCCCGCCGTGGGTGCATTGTGATTGGCAGGAATGATCACACTATGAGCCGCGATCCGCACGCCGTTGCCGATATGAACCCCACCGTGCCCATACACGATCGTGAACGGATTGACGCTGCAATTGTCTCCGATATGAATGTGTCCGCCGTAGGTCAGCAGCATTGCATACGGATGGATCTCGCAATTCTTGCCGATGCTGATCGATCCCCCGCCACAGACGCGAACGACGCTGCGCCCCGACACCCACGAGCTCGGATCGATCTTGACGGGCTGGCCGAGAAAGCGAATGGCCAGGCTGAGGCGCTGACCGAGCTTGACGAGTCGCCGCACGGATTTCACCAGAAGCGAGCGCATGGACATCGGACGGCTGGGAGCGAGTAGCTTCACAGCGCCACCTGCAACGGCGCGGATAGTCCAGCCCTGACGTACCGTTCGAGCGCGCTGAAGAGCTGCACATAGCGCTCGATGGCGTCTGCGGCCACCTCCACGCTCCAGTCGTTGAGACTGGCCGGCATGAACGGTGCGAGATAGTCCGCGTATGCTGCAACGATGTCATCGCGGCCGGGTGGCGGCTGCGCAAGCTTGCTGCGCACGAGCATCGGCAGCTCGACGATCTCGCCGACGGGAGAGGCGCTCGGGAACACGCTGACGGGGGAGTCGCCCAGCATGATCACTGGCTTGCCGAGCAGGGCAGCCTCCAGGCCCATGGTGCCTTGGATCGAGACGACGAGGTCGGCGCGCTCTATGAAGCTGCGCGTATCGGCAAACGGCCGCACCAGTTCCACGCCGGGAAACGACTGCATCCGTTCGAGCTGCTCGCGCGAGTAGTTCGCGACATCGCTCTTGTGAATCTTCACCAGCAGCTTGTGCGACGGCGGTATCGACCGGGCCAGCAACTCGATGACCCAGATCTGGTTGCTGAAGAACGGAGCCCACACGTCGATGGAAGACTCCGGCTGCAGGTGCAGACCGAACAGCACGTAAGGTGTGTCTGGCACCTGCGCAAGCGTGTGAGCTTCCGAAAGTGCCCGGCGGGCAGCCGCAGCACGGCGCTTGTGCTCCAGCGCGGCCCACACGTCGTGCTCGACGCGCTTCTGCGTGAACTGCACGTATTCACGATCCCGCGCATTGCGAATCGTGCGAGTCAGAGCCGAAAACCGTGCGGGGAGTCTGCTCAGCCTGCGCGGCAGGGACGATACTTGCGGCGCGATGAACGCATGGGCCTGAATGTCCCGAGTCTCGAACTTGCGCAGGGCGCCTTCAGCGATCTCTCGCAACTCCCCTGAAGCCGGTCCGGTCAGGCTCACTCTCGCCGCCGGCGACATCCGATCGCAAAAACAGGCCAGCCCGGGCGGTATGACGCTGAAGTTCAGCGCGAACCAGGGAATGTTCAGGTGCCTGGCAGCGGCCAGAGCGAGACCGCCGTGCAGGGCATCGAATGCTCCGATGATCACGTCCGGACTGATTCTGCGGTACAGCTCGATCAGCCTGCGCACCAAAAACGTCGCATATCGCAGAGCGTCGCGCCCATCGATTTTCGACACGACGCGGTCACCCAGGATCATGTTGTGAATCGTGGGAATGTCCGGCCGTTCGAGCGAGGCCAGGAGGCCTGGATCCGGATCGGGCATGCTCTCATGCGAATGCGAGCGAAAGAAATGGATGTCCGAGCGGCGGGCGAGGTCCGGGCAATCTTGCGCCACGTAGCTGGGATGGACGATGTGGGAAAATCGCGCGGCGCTCTTCGCGGCCACGGGGTCACATAGTCCTTCGACGAGGCGCCGCTCCCATCCCACGGTAACTATGTGAAAGGCACGTGGACGATTCATGTCGGAACTCGAAGCTGCATCGTGCGGATCGCGTGGCAGGTAACTGTCACTCGATATCCTCCTGGCGAACTGGCTCGCCGCGCGCGATATCGCTTGGCGCGCTGTCCGATCACGGAAGTCAGTGACTGCGCGGGAGCAGCCCCAGACCCGGAGCCGCAATCCAATGTACAAACTTTGACACCCATGGCTAGATCAAATCCCAGCTCATGGCAGTGCCCCGCCGCACATCTCTGTTGACTGTCTTGCCGAGCAGTTGCGGCAGATATTTTGTGGGTAGTCCAAGACCAGGGCGGATGGCACGCAGGTTCTCCGGTGTGAGCTTGTCGCCGGCTTGCATGTCTTTGACCACGTACAACGAACGCCGGAACTGAATGGATTTGTGCTCTGCTGGCGTGATGCCATAGGACACTCCTCCCAAAGCCTGCCAGGCTCGCGTGCTTTCTGTGACGAGCTGCGTCATCTCGGCTGGTTCCATGGAGAACGCGCTGTCCACGCCCCCATCTGCGCGTCGAACCGTGAAGTGCTTCTCGATGACCGTTGCACCGAGCGCCACGCTTGCCACAGCTACCCCAACGCCCATCGTGTGATCGCTTAGCCCGACTTCGCAGTCGAACAATTCACGAAGATGTGGGATCGTCTGGATGTTCGTATTCTCCGGGCTCGCCGGGTACGTGCTCGTACACTTCAGCAGGACCAAATGCTCGCAACCGGCGTCGCGGGCTGTGCGGACGGTTTCGTCGAGTTCCGCCACGGTAGCCATACCCGTAGAGATGATCAACGGCTTGCCTGTGCTAGCAACACGGCGAATCAGCGCCAAATCGGTGTTCTCGAACGAGGCGATCTTGTAACAGGGAACCCGCAAGTCTTCCAGGAAGTCTACGGCCGAATCATCGAACGGAGTGCTGAAAGGAATCATGCCCAACTCACGCGCGCGGGCGCATATCGGCTCGTGCCATTCCCACGGCGTGTACGCCTGAGCGTACAACTTGTATAAAGACGTGCCCGACCACAAGCTTGCCGCGTCGCCAATGTGGAACTCCCGCTCGTCCAGATCGATGGTCATCGTGTCCGGCGTATAGGTCTGAATCTTCAACCCGTGAGCGCCGGTGCGCGCGGCCGCTTCAACGATCTGCAGCGCACGCTCCAGTGACTGATTGTGATTGCCGGACATCTCGGCAATGATGAACGGAGGTTGATTGCGGCCGATGTATCGGCCGGCGATCGCGAAAGGTTTACTCTGCGACATAAGTTGGATCCTTCTCGATCCGGATCAGGTAGCGTCGGCCACGGAAGTCCATGAAGGCCGGATAACGCTGCGAATCGACGACGCGCAGCAGATCAAATTGCTCGGCGATACTTTTCTCGGGATCGAGCCGGCTGTGCTCCGGGCTACGCTTCGGCATGTACTCGCCTGCCTCGCCAATTTGCGGCTGCGGTTCGATGAGGCCCCACTGCTCCACAGCGGCGGTCATTAGCTCCAGCTCGATCTTGAACAACTGCTCGTTGATCTCCGGCAGTAGCTCATGTCCTGCCAGCGTAAACTTACGACGCAGCCACACCGGACCGCTGTCGATCGGGTCGGCGGCTTCCAGCAGACACACAGTGATCTCCGAGGCGCCGCCGAGGATCGCCCAGATATGCGGCGACCAGCCACGGCCGCGCGGCAAATCGCTGGCATGCAGCACCAGCACGGCGCCAAAGCGTTCCCTTTGCGCCTGTGGAATTCGCTGACTGCACGAAACCAGGAATAACAAATCGCCGCCGGTCAGCTCGCTTCGATCGTGGAGCAGACTCACCTCATGGCCAGCGTCGTTCTGTTGCTGCTGCCATCGCCGCAGGCAAGGCGTGACGGGATGCGCAGGATCGGTACACAATATCGTAATTTTCATGAGGCCTCCGCAAGCACGTCACACACTCGTGACGCACCACCACCATCCACCAGCGAGAAGGCCCGCGAAGACATCTCGAAGAGGCGCTGCGGATCCGCTTGCAGCGCCTCGATAGCCGCCGCGATGCTTTCCGGAGTAATCGCGGGTTCGTCACCGAGGAAAATACAGGCACCCTCCGCTTCGAGCGCGCGAGCGATGCCGTATTGGTTCTCCGCAAAGGATGCACAGAGCGTAGCGAGGCCGAGGCAGCAGCGTTCCCAGCTCGTCGAGCCGCCGGCTCCCAACGCCAGATCCGCACTTGCCATCAACGGCGCGAGGCGGTCGGTTTGCACGTAGCACACGTAACCGGCTCTCGCGCAGTGAGACTGAATTTCGGCGCGGCAGGGATGCTCTTCGCCGATAACCACGTCAGCAGCGAGCGACATGCCGCTCAAGCTGTCCAAGGCAGCGAGCGCGCGCCCTGTCAAGTTGTGCGGATCGACTCCGCCGAATAGCACCAGCACCCTCTTGAGGCCTCTCCTGCGCGGCAGGACCTGTGCGCGCACCTTTTGAAACTCCTCCCGCAACAGCGCATACCGTGGACCGAGCAACGCACGACAGCGATGCGGCATCAGGGTCGCATATCGTGTATGCATATCGGGAAAGATATTCTGATCCAGCAGCACGTCGCACTCATGAACGCGATCTGCCAAGTCATCGACGATCAGAATGCGCCTCACTTCGTCACGCATTGACGTCTCCCACCGGGCATCGATCCCATAGTGATCAACTATGAGCCAGTCCCATCTATATCCGCGCAGAGCCGTGCGCGTGTCAGCTGCATCAAGGTCAAGCGAAACATCGAGAAATGAAGAGTGCCGAAGCTGGTCCGGCATCTCAGGACTCTCCGGTGGACGCAACACGACGATCTCGTGACCGCGAGCACCGATAAGGTCCTGAAGACTTCGCGGAATCTGACGGCAAACGAAGCGTACTCGCGCACCACGCGCGGCCAATGCGTCCGCAAGCGTCAGGCAGCGCATTACGTGCCCGATCCCGATCAGACGCGACGCATCCGCGCGTATCGCAACATGCACGACAGAGACCCTCAGTTCAGACGCTTGAAGCCAGCATGACACACGGGGCCCTTCAACAAGGACTTGACGTCTCGACCTTGCTCGCACTCCTTGATCAACGCAAACACCGGGTTCAGCGCCGCAAAGTATCCGTCGAGAATGTCCGGCGTATGCTCAGTACACGCATACACGGCGGTCGAAGCCAAGTAGCCTCTCGCGAGCATTTCTTGCGTTAGCAGCGTCTTGTAGGCAAGCGCGTTCGGGCCCGCAAAGCTGAAGCTGGTAAGCGCAGGCAGTCCGCTGGTGCTGATGGTCAGGTCATACTTTCGCGCAAGTGCCTGCCAACGCGCGGTGATGTCTCGACCGATCATCGTGATCTTGTCCCAGGACTGTGTCCGCTCCATGACTTCTAGCGTCTTGAGAGCGGCTACCGGTCCGATACGCTCGGTCCAGAACGTACTGCTGATGAACGTGCCTTGCGCCGCCTCCATCACTTCGCGGCGCCCGATCGCAGCGGTGATCGCATAACCGTTGCCCAGCGCTTTGCCGAACATCGCAATGTCCGGCTCCACGCCATACATCTTGTGAAGTCCGCCAAAATTCTGCCGGAACCCTGAAGTGCACTCATCGAAGATGAGTACGATGCCCCGATCGCTCGCGAGCTTGCGAACCTGCTGAAGAAAGCCGTCGGCCGGGCCGAGATTGCGCGACACCTCCATCTTTATGACGCCCAGATCATGCTCGCTCGCCAGCCGCTGCAGCTCGCTGAAGTCGTTATAGTTAAAGGGGTATACCGTACCGCGGAGATTCTCCGGAACGCCTTTAGGCTCGAGTCCCGGCAACAGATGGCCTGCCAGGTTCTTTTCATCGCCCAAGTTGGCGGCCAAGTACCAGTCATGCCACCCGTGGTAGCCGCAGATAGCAACCTTGTCGCGTCCGGCAGCGGCACGCGCAATGCGTACTGCAATCGCGTTCGCCTCGCCGCCCGAACGCGCCAACCGCACCATGTCGGCCCACGGATGCAATTCCACCAGTCGTTCGCCCAGGTACACTTCTTCAGGGCAATTCAAGGTCGACATGTTGCCGGCATCGACGGCACTGCGCACAGCTGCATCGACATCAGGTTGTCCATATCCGAGCGTGTTCGTACCGACGCCCATCAGCGACATGTCTATGTATTCGCGACCATCCAGATCCCATACCCTGCATCCTCGTGCCCGGCTGAAATAAGCAGGCCACTGGTCAGGCAGGAACATTTCTGCACGTTTGGAAAGCAGCATGTTGCCGCCCGGAATGACGCGCTTCGCGCGTCTCCACAATTTTTGTCCCGCCCCCATGTGAGAACCCTCGTTGCGAAGCAAATGCCGATTGGCTTGGAATAGCTCGGGATTGTTCATGGAAAGCGCCAGAACGTCCTCCCACGAGAAGCCATGATCGGGATGAAAGTGCTCGTATACGTTCTTTATGACGGCAAGGTCTGCCGGCTCGTCGACTGTCCACCGAAGCGCAGACAGATCTTCGCCATGCGTGTAGTTTGCGCGCTTGAATCCGTCGGCTTCGCGCAGATACGGTGTCACATGCTCTCGGTGCTCAGGCTTCCGCGCTTGCGTATGAGCGCGCTGTAAAGCGGCGAAGTGGAATACTTCCGTATCCAGGCCGTCCGGATAGGTGGGGGGCGCGATATTGCTGGCATAGTCGGCGCCGCTCTCCAGAAAAAGGTTGATTACCGCGTCGACCAGCCGGGCGTCAACGAGAGGACAGTCTCCCGTAATCCGCACGACCACATCCGCACCTGCCTGCAGCGCCGCTTGATAGTAACGGTCGAGCACGTCCTGCTCGCTGCCTTGATAAACCATATGGCCGAGATCCTGAACATACTTCACCAACGGCCGATTGCGGGGATCGACCGATGTGGCTACGACGATGCGATCAAGGCGTGTCGATCGAGCTAGTCGCTCGAGCAACAATCCGATCATGGGCGTGCCGCAGATGGGCATCATGACTTTGTCTGGAAACCGTGCCGCCCCCATCCTCGCCTGAACAATGGCAACGATATTCACAGTAGCATCCCCATCTGAACCAGATCTTCCGAACGATCTCCGACGAGCACGTGCTTGGGACGCACTCCCTCGACAGCGAATCCTGCTTTCACGAACGCTCGCTCACTGCCCTTGTTGGCTGCATAGCAGCCCGCGCTCAACTTTCGGACGCCGAGCTGTGTGCGGGCGATATTCGCCATGAGCTTGATCGCATCGGTCGCCACGCCTCGTCCGTGTACAGCACGCTCCCCGATCAGAATTCCCACCTCACCGAGCCCATGCCGCCGGTTGATATCGAGCTTGATGTTGCCGACATGGCGTCCTTCGAACGAGGGGTAACGCAATCCGAGGAGCAGCACGTTCTCATCAGCCCTGCAGCTTGCGACGAAGGCTCGAGTCGACTCGAGCGTATGGTGCTGGAACCGGCTTTCCAGATAGCGATTCACTTGTGGATCATTGAGCCAGCTTACGTAGGCCTCGGTCACATCCGAGACTTCGAGCAGAAAGAGCTGCACTTTCTCGCCTTGCCAGATGGTCCTCGCCAGGTTCATCAGGTTGCCGTCCGTATCGGGATTCCCGCGTTGGTAATGTGAGCTCGGGTTTGTATCGGGTTCTGGTCCCGAAGAGAAAAGAACGTGCCCGCCGCGACCGCTTCCGCCGCGCCTTTCAGAAAGCCCTCTACGAAATGCTCTGCCAGGCCGCAACCGCCGGACAGGATCACGGGTACAGGCACGACATTCGCAATGGCACGGCAGACGTCCACATTGAGCCCGTTGCCGGTGCCATCTCGGTTGGCATCGGTGAGCAACAGCTCACCGGCACCGGCCCGAGCCGCCGCCACTGCCCAGTCGAGCACATCCAAGTCGGTTCTTTGCCGCGCACCCGAAGCGAACACGCGAAAGCCACGATCGCCGACGGGGCGAAAATCGATGGAGACAACAACGCATTGAGCACCGAACCGATCCGCAGCAGCGCTGATGAGGTCGGGGGAATCGAGCGCCGCGGAATTGATACAGACCTTGTCCGCACCATGCTCGAGCAGGCACGCAAAGTCCTCCACGCTGCGGACGCCTCCGCCGACGGCAAGCGGCATGAATGTTTCAGAAGCAAGCCGCTCGATCAGACTCAACATCACCTGATCGTCCTGGATGGGCGTACCGTCGATGTTCAGCACGATGAGCTCGTCGGCCAGCTGCGCCTCGTAGATCTTCGCCTGCGATACCGCATCTCCGACGTCGAGCACTTCGGTAAAGCACCGCGTCGTGACCAGAACCGGCCTCACTGCCGCCCCCATCTGCCGATGCTTGATCAGCAACTTGGGTATCAGGCGCTTTTTCAGTGCCGTGGCGCTCATTGAGTCAGAAAGCTCTCCAGGAAGCGCAGACCGCACGCTTGACTCTTCTCCGGATGAAATTGCACGGCCGTGACGTTGTCCCGCTGCACGATGGCGCTGAAGCGAGCGCCGTGCGAGCAATAGCCGAGCGTGCGACCCTGCTTCGGATCGTGGTAGGCGAAGGAATGATCGAAATAGAAGTCGGCGCGATCGCCTGCGCGGAACGATCCGTAGGCATACTGGAACTCAACACTGTTCCAACCCACGTGTGGCACTCTGATACCGGGGTGTGCGACCAGCCGTCTGATCTCGCCGCCCACCCAGCCCAAGCCCTCCGCCCGAGGCGACTCTTCGCTGTTGTCGCCAAGAAGCTGCATCCCGACACAGATCCCAAGCAAGGGACGCTGCTCGGCGAACACCCAGTGATGCACCAGCGCAAGCAGGCCGCTGGCACGAAAACGGTCGGCGCAGAATCCGAATGCCCCAACGCCGGGCAAGACGAGATGCGAACAGTCGGCCAGAGCATCCCCATCCTGGATACGGATGACGTCCGCTCCCAGACTGACAAACGCGTTCTCGATCGATTGAATGTTGCCGGCACGGTAGTCGACGAGGCCCACCACCGGCGTAGCGGCTCTCGCATTCATGTATTGGTGCGCGCATTGCGCGCCCGCCATCGCGCCAGAATAGACTCCGCATCGATCCGTACCATCGGGCCTTCGCGACTCCACCGCGCATGATCAGCAGTCTTCTCCCCGGGCAAGGTTCGCTCCGGCTCATGGACGTACGGACTTACCTGATGAGACATGGCGACCTCCAGGAACTCCTGTTCGCTGAGTCCGACAAACTCCAGGAAAAGGTCTAGGCTCCAGGGACGACGGCCCTCGTACTTCTCAATGAGCTCCTCGCCTTCTTCCTTGGTCATACGCCCATTGCGAACGTCCAGGGCGACCAGGTGCGACGGACGCGAATACCCTCGCTTGATGTACTTGATGTAATCACGCACTCCCTGCATGTAACACTCGATCTTCTCGTATCCGTACTGCGGCGGAACATTCTCGACCCGATCTCCCTGCCACCCCAGCTCGCTTTCGATCGTAGCTGCCTGACGCTTCACATCCCATGGGATGTAGGAACCCAGACAAACGGACCTGTATCTGAGCGAGCGCAGCTCCTTCAGCGGCGGATACGAGTAGGGCTTGAGGTCTCGGACATCGACCGTGCCGCCCAGGCGCACGAACATGTCTTCGGAGCTGATCCCGAGATTCACATAGCGATTGAAGCGCTTCTCATCGACTTCTTCCGCCTGGTCATAGCTGAAGTACGCGGTGTACTCCGCCGAAGGCTCGCCCCAGAAGATGAGCGGCACCTTCTTCTCGATGGCGATCCACATCGGATAGGAAAAGATTCCAGTGTGACAGTGCCAGCAGAAATCACCCTTTTCCAGGAAGCTCTGCAACATGAGGCGTTGCACGATTTTCCAGTTGGGCGTGAACGAAAGGATGTCGACGCCCAGACGTCTCACCGTTCGCTTGACGTTCTCTTCCAGGTTGGGCCGCATGAACCCGTGATCGAAGCGTACGACCAACGGTTTGATCCCGTATTCCTTGACCAGATAGTAGAGCGTCCAGGTACTGTCCTTGCCACCGCTGAAGGGCACGATGCAGTCGTAGTCCGCCTTGCCCCGGTGCTCCTCGATGAGCGCATCCAACTGCTTCTTGCGCTCTTGCCAATCGATCTTGTCCTTCTTGAATTCATGCTGGCGACAGATGTTGCAGACTCCATCGCTGTCGAAGGAGATCGTCTCGTGGGTTTCCGGCAGCCCGCATTTAGTACAACGTTTCATTCGTCACCTACTCCTGGCGCATGGACTTTGCGCCCCAGCGTCGCGGATCAATTACATCCAGATCGGTACAAGCCAATTCAGGGGCGCGTATCGGCCGCGCCCGCTCCCATGCGTCAAGGGCGGCGTGCAGTTGTTCCAGGCGATCGACGCCCAGCACACAGTAGCGAATGCCAGGAAACCCCTTGACGACGCTAAGTGCGGCCTGCAACGGGGCGAGCCCGTGATCGCTACAGAAGCGTGCCCATGCTGACAGCGCCTCGCCCGCGCCAACAACCCGGCGTGAGCCCTCTTCCACGGGCAGCATCAGCAGCCCCTGTAGCAACGCTGATCTCAAATGCAGCTCCACGCCCGCCGGCGCGCCTTCTGTCAGCAGCCGCTGATCCAATGCGTTTCCAGGTAGCTGCGCCATTGTTACGCCGGCCCGCGCACGAATCGCATGTAGATCTGCCGGCGAGTAGCACGAAACTCCGAGTCGGATGCCCGTGCCATGGGTGCTGGCCTGGGCTTGCTGCCACGCCACTTCGCCCATGCTCTCCAGCAGATCGGCGCCGCGGTGGAACAACAATGCAGCCAGGCGCCCCTCCAGGCGCGCGCGGCAGCGACGGACACAGCCATCGACGAACTCCGCCGTCATCGACTCGTCCGACTGCGAAGGTAGTGGCGGGATCTTCGAAACGAAGGTGAACTCGGTTCGCTGAGTCAAGCCGGCCAGGCGCTCTTCGATGTCGCCATAGGCAGTCGCCGTATCGAGCATTCGTATGCCACGATCCCACGCCGCCTGAAGGATGGCTGTCACTTCAGACTCAGGTACTGGCTCACCCCGGCCCGCAATCCCGTAGCGCAGTCCAAACTGGACCGTTCCTAATGCGAGCTGCACTCGATCGCTCACGGGACCAGCGCGTCCTTCAGTGCCTCGATCACCTGCCGCTGGCGAGCGGCATCGAGGTCGAAGTACATGGGTAGACTGATCGCGTTCTCGTAGTAGCGCTCCGCAACGGGAAAATCACCCCAGCCAAATCCCAGCGTCCGATAAAAAGGCTGCGTATGAACTGGAATGTAGTGCACGTTCACGCCGATTCCGGCAGCACGCATGCGCTCGAAGACCGTTCTGCGATCCACGCCGGCGACGCCAGCGTCCACTTGAACGACATACAGATGGAAGGCGGATAGAGCGTCTGGATGCTGGTACGGCAACGTCAACGGAAGATGCGACAACGCCTCATCGTAGACACGCGCTATCTCGCGCCGTCGCGCCACGAACTCATCGATGCGACTGAATTGACTCAATCCGAGCGCCGCCTGCACGTCGGTGAGGCGGTAATTGAAACCCAGCTCCAGTTGTTCGTAATACCACGGCGGCACATCCGACGCTTGCATCGCCGATCTCTCACGCGTAATTCCGTGCGTTCTCAGACGCTGCATCCGCGCCGCGAGCACCGCATCGTTCGTCACCGCCATGCCGCCCTCGCAAGTGGTGATGATCTTGACCGGGTGAAAACTAAAAACGGCGATGTCGCTGTACTCGCAACTGCCTATCGATTTGCCGCAGTAGTCGCCGCCTATTGCGTGGGATGCATCTTCGATCACTTTGAAGCGATAGCGCATCGCCAACGCACTTATGCCGCGCATATCGCACGCCTGACCTGCAAAGTGCACGGCAACCACCACCTTTGGCAGCGTACCTGCTCGCTCGGCGAGCTCGAGCTTTCGTGCAAGCGCATCGACGCTCATGTTGTAAGTGTGTGGATCGATGTCCACGAAGTCCACGGAGGCGCCGCAGTACAACGCGCAATTCGCCGAAGCCACGAAGGTATTGGGCGATGTCCACAAGCGGTCTCCAGGCCCCAGCTCCAGCGCAAGACAGGCGATGTGCAGCGCGCTGGTAGCCGAGTTCACGCCGACGGCATGACCCGCCCCCACCTTGCGCGCGATTGCCTGCTCGAACCTCGGAACCATGGGCCCCTGCGTGAGCCAGTCCGAAGTCAGTATCTCGACGACGGCATTCACGTCGTCGTTGGAGATGTGCTGGCGGCCGTAAGGAATCATTTCAGGTCCGCGCGCTCGTTCAATGCAACGATCTCGTCGATCGTCAGGAAATGCGGGTTCTTCCCCGAGTGATATTCGAATCCCCGCTCGACGCCGCGCCCCGACTCGCCGAGCCTGTTGGTCGAGAAATCGGCGCAGTTCGAGAACTGAATGGCAGGCTTGATAACGTAGTGGTCGTCGAACTCGATGGTGAGATGCGAGTCATCCGCCGGGCACATGACTTCGTGCAGCTTCTCGCCGGGGCGGATGCCGATGATCTTGTGCGGCAGCTGCGGCGCGAGCGCCCGAGCCAGATCGACTACCCGCACCGAGGGGATCTTCGGCACGAAGATCTCGCCGCCGTGCATGCGCTCGAAGTTTCTGAGCACGAAGTCGACACCCTGCTGCAACGTGATCCAGAAGCGCGTCATGGCCTTGTCGGTGATCGGCAGGTGGTCGCAGCCGTTCTCGATCTGCTTGCGGAAGAACGGCACGACCGACCCCCGCGAGCCGACGACGTTGCCGTAGCGGACGACGGCGAAGCGGGTCCGGTGTCCGCCGGCGAAGTTGTTGGCAGCGACGAACAGCTTGTCCGAGACCAGCTTGGTGGCGCCGTAGAGGTTGATGGGGTTCGCAGCCTTGTCCGTGGACAACGCGATCACCTTCTCCACGTCGTTCGCGAGCGCCGCGTGGATGACATTCTCGGCTCCGTGGATGTTGGTCTTGATGCACTCCATCGGGTTGTACTCTGCCGCCGGCACCTGCTTGAGCGCCGCTGCGTGGATCACGAAGTCGACTCCCCTCATCGCCTGGATCAGACGGTCGCGGTCGCGCACGTCGCCGATGAAGTAGCGCATGCAGTCCTGATGGAACTCCTGCTCCATCTCGAATTGCTTGAGCTCGTCGCGCGAATAGACGATCAGCTTTTTGGGGTTGTAGCGCCCGAGGATCGTCTTGACGTACTGCCTGCCGAACGAGCCGGTTCCGCCGGTGATCAGGATGGATTTGTCGTTGAACATGTACGTGATGTAAGTCAGCTGGTTTGTGTGCGATGAGCCATCTGCCGAAAGCTGCGGCTGCATTCGAGCAGCTCGTCGTATCGGCCGTGCGCGACGATCCGCCCGTGCTCCAGCTCGACGATCGTGTCGCAGCGCTGCACCGTCGATAGACGGTGCGCGATCAGGAGTATCGTCAGATCACGATCGAGCCCCTCGATCGCTTCCATGACGGACTGCTCCGTGAGGTTGTCCAGGGCGCTGGTCGCCTCGTCCAGGACCAGCACGCTCGCCTGTTTGTATAGCGCGCGAGCGATACCGATGCGCTGCCGCTGGCCGCCGGAGAGGCGCACGCCGCGCTCGCCGACAATCGTCGAGTAACCCTCTGCGCTGCTCTCGATGAACTCTGCGATTTGCGCCTGGCGCGCCGCCGCGCGCACCCGCTCCATGTCGATCTCGTGCGAGAGAACACCGAAGGCGATGTTCTCCGCGACGGTCGCATCCGCGAGATAGATGCTCTGCGGCACGTGTGCGATCGTTCGCTGCCACGCCCTGACGCGCGCGCCGCGCAGGGGCTGGCCATCGATCAGAATCTCGCCCTGCGTAGGCGCGAGCAAGCTCATGAGCAGATCCATGGTCGTGCTCTTGCCGCTGCCCGTGCTGCCGACGAATCCAATGCGCGCGCCTTTGGGGATGGTGAGATCGAGGCCGTCGAGCACCCATGGACCCTCATCGTCGTAGCGGAATCGTACGGCCTCGAAGCGGATCTCATCCTTGAAGTGCAGCGGCGCCGGCGCGGGCTGCAGCAACTCCGGCGCAATCGGCTGATCGAGAAGATCAAGCGTATCCGCCAATATCGCCTGATTGCCTGCCATGCTCGCCCACGAAGCAAACACCTGCTGCAGTCCTGGCAGCAAGCGCTGCGCACCGAGCGCCAGTGCTCCCAGCACCGGCAGAGCTGCGGCGAGCCCGCCCGGTTGTCGGCTCAGGCCGTAGGCGAGCCCTGCAATCAGGATCATGCCAAGAGCCTCCATCGCATAGCGCGGGCTCTGCCCGATGAAGATGTTGTTACCCTGCGCCCGGCGCAGCTGCAGGTCGGCTTGGCGATAGACAGCGCAGTAGACCGGCTGAGTGCCATCGAGAAGGACGTCGCGTATGCCACCGAGGCCCTCCTGCAGCGCCTTGACGACTTGTGTATGTTCGATGGCGATGCGTTGACTGTTACGACGCAGCTTCCGTCGCGTGATCCAGGTGATGAGTGCGTAACTTCCTCCGAACGCGCCGGCCGCGATCAACGCAATCACAGGATCGATGACGATGAGCGTGATCATCACGGCCAACAACAACATCACCGCACTGATAAGCGTGACCAACGGCAGGAGCACGCCCAGCATCGTGCCGCCGACCTTGCTCGTGATGCCGCTGATTACTTCGCTGCTGCTGCGCCCGGTATGAACCGGATAAGGCTGATAAAGCGTCCGCCGGTACACTTCCTGGCTAAGTTCGGCCCCGGTCGCAAACGTGAAGCGCGTGCTGACCCACGTCAGCAACATGCGGATCGCGGCGGAAATCAGCGCCGCGGCGACGAAGGCGAGCGTCAGGGGCAGTGCGAGCTGCTCGGGTGAGTCGATGCCGCTGCGACGGGCAATCTCACCAATGACGGGATGGTTGAAGACGGCCTGCGGAGCCGCGAGTGCGCCGATGAAGGGCAGCACAGCGCCCAGGCTGACGATCTCGGCGAAGACGCTCACGAGCATCAGCCCCATCAGCACCTTGAACTGGCTCTGGCGGCGCTTGCTCAAATGGCGCCACAGCCGGGCGAGCAATGTTGCGATGGAGTCGGATTTCACGGGAATAGTGGCTCAAGTGCCCCGAGCCGGCGATTCTCCGCCGGCCGCGACGATCGGCTACGACGAGATCGCCACTTCCTGCCGGTGCCGGCGCCACATGTTGTGGAACAGCGCCACGACGAATCCCAGGATCGCTCCGAGCACGCCTCCCGTCGCTACCATTAGCGTCCTCCTGGGCCAGATACGCCGCTCCGGCGGCACGGCGGGATCCACGACCGTGAACGCGTATTCCTCGCGCGCGTTCGCCAGCATCTGTGTCTTCGTTTCGGTCTCGATGAGCCGGTACATCACGTTCTGGATCTCGACCACATTGGTCTTGGCGATCTGCTCGTTCAGATACTTGATGTTGCGACTCGAATCGTTCAGCGCGCGGGCGCGGATCAGCTCGTTGGCGAGCGCGACGTACTGATTCGCCCAGCGCGCGGCCACGGTGGCATCCGGCCAGTTGATCGAGATCGTGGTCGTGCCCTTCTTGTCGTCCTGGTTGATCTCGAGGACCGTGTCGCGCAGCGCGTTGACGGCATACCAGAGGGTGGACGTCTTGCCAGAGCCGGGTGCGAGCTCGGCTGTCAGGTCGTTGCGTTTGATGAACTCCTCGGCGAGGTGGCGCGAGCGCAGCACGGCCTGCGAGTCCTGCCCTGCGGCGTTGCGCTGCAGGTTGATACCGGCAAGGCTGGCTAGCCCGCCCAGCTGGCTCGTCAGCGACGACGACGCGCTCATGGTGTCGCTCCGCGATTCGGTGACGACCACCTCGGCGCGAAAAACGGGCGTAGTCTTTAGCGCGATGACGGCCGCCAGGAGCGCACACGCGAAGGCGATCCCGGCGATCACGAATTTGTATCGCCACGCCACCCCGATCATCGCCAAGACGTCGACTTCACTGTCGCGCTGGATCAGAAGACTTTCCGTGGATCTCAACATGTCACCTGTTGTTGTTGGCAAGACATCATGCACAGCGGATCCGATGAACGACTCACCCAGGCACGCTACCGCCTGCAAGGAGCATTTTCACTCTCGCATACAGACATCCGGCGTATCGACCTTCCCCGACGGTGCGCCAACGGCGCACTCGTCAGATCTCGCCGTGCCGCTGCGCCTCCCGGCGCATTTCCTCAATCTCGACCCGCAACGCTTCGTATTCGCGGATCTTGATGTGCAGATACTTTACGGTCAGCGTCGCCTTGCTCTCGATTCCGCGTGGCGTGAGCAGATACATGTACGCGACCTTGTTGTGGCTGTTCTTGAAGTTCGATACCTTGACCCAGCCTTTGCGGATCAGGGCTTTCAGGCAATAGTTGGCCTTGCCGAGACTGATGCCGAGCTCGCGTGCCACGTCGCGCTGGCTCATACCGGGATTCGCCTCCAGCAGCCGCATGAGCTTGTATCGCATCTCGTCGGTGAGCATGGCTGCACTCACGCTGCGGGACTCGCGACTTCGATGGAATCAAGCGGGACCTGCACGCGCGCGATCTGCCCCAGGATCTTGAGCAGTACGATGACGCGATCGGCGCCTGCTTCGCGCTCAAAGATTGCATCGAAGCCGTCGAAAGGTTGCAACTTCACCTGCACGGACATGCCGGCCGAGAACACCGGCAGCTGGCCGATGCGATGCAACCCGGTAACAGCGTCCTCACGCCCGCGCAGCTCCCGTATCACCTTGTCCGGAACGACCGCGTAACTGAAACCGAAGCGCACGGCACAGGCAACGCCGGTTGTCGAACGAACAGGAGTGAGCGCCTGGCGACCTTCGTCCAGCCGCACGAAGAGGTACCGCGGAAAGAGAGCCACGATGCTTTCGCGAACCTGGCCGCGGCGGCGCGCGGTGCGCAGCGCACGGGGGAAATACACCTCATACCCCTGCCGCAGCAGATTCTCCCCGGCCACCGTCTCCGCCCCGGGCTTCGTCTGTATGAGGTACCAACGCAGCATGACCCCGGCCGCCTCAGCGGACCAGAGCGGCAGTGCCGCAGCCGTGCGCCGTTGCACACCGCACGAAGTTGGGCCGCACCCATGTCATGATCGACCTACGCCATGCGTTCAATTGTTGAACGCACCGAGCTTAGCGACTGCGGACGGTACGCGTCAACGGCCTGCCCTGCGCTTTGCCCATAGATGTCCGGGAGATCCGCCCCATACATCGAGCTAATTCGAGAGGCGGTCAACCGCCAGGACCGCGACCGCCAGCTGATAAATGATGGATGTCACCCCGGTCCAGAACGGCAGCGGTCGCATACGCTCGGTGTCCAGCGGCGCCACGATCGTATCGCCTGGCTTGATCTCCACGCTGCCGCCGCTGAACCAGGCATTGCCGGGGCGCGTGAAGACGCTGCCATCGGCTCTGACTACATAGATATGATCGTCGTCCGCCCGCGGCGTCAGTCCGCCGCTCATTGCGATGTAGTCGTCCCGCGACAGATCGCGACGGTATAGATGCGAAGTTGCGCTCTGCACTTCGCCGATCACGGTGACTTCCTGCGTGAGACGCGGGACCAGGAGGCGGTCACCGTGCCTGAGCAGGACGTCCTGCTCAGAGCCGGGCCGGGCGACCATGGCACGGTTCAGGTCGATCACGAGGCGACCGACAGGCTTGGACTCCCGCAGGTTCGCCAGCAACGATTGACCCACAGAAAGTGCCTGGCTCGCATCCTTGCCGGTCTCCTGGGCAGACATGAGGGATAACTGCGCCAGGTCCGACTCCATGCGCTTCGCGAGCGTTTCGATCTGCTTCCTCTCGCGTTCCTTCAGCTCCTCCCGAGTGAATACCGCGCCCTCTGAGAACGCAAGATCCGTCAGCCCGCCGGCGCGCGCCATCAACGACCTGAGCGTCTCGCCGCGATGGATCGGATAGCGGCCGGGGAATTTCACTTCGCCACGAATCTCGACCTCTTCCTGCGCAGCCCAAAGCGGGACTTCCTTGATGACGAGGTAGTCGAACGGCCTGAGCGCGATATCGGCGCTCGGATCGCCCTGCAGCGCCTTGCGCAGATCGATCTCGATCAGCTCCGCCTGGCGCGATTCGCCGTCCACCACTTCGTAGCGGGTCAGCTCCGCCTGCGCTCCATAGGCAGCCTCGTCGAGACTGCCACCGGCACGCAGCAGATCGCTCAGACGCATCCCGGGTTCGAGCGGATACTTTCCAGGCACCTTTATCTTGCCGGCAACGCTGACTTCCTGGGTCGGCTCATCGATGCGTGATTGCATCCGCAACTCGCGCATCAGCGGTTCAATGATGCGATCGCGACCGGTTTCGAGGTCGAACACGAAAATCTGATCGCGCGGCGCGAGCTCGAAATTCGCGGCCGTCTCGGGCCGGGTGATGGCTTGTTCCAGATTGGCTGAAAAGACCCTTATTCTTCGGTCTGGGGGGATTTCCCGACGCACCAGGACGTAGCGCTGATCGGCGTTCGGCTTGAGCTCATCCAGGCTCGGGATCAGATCCGTGAGACGCATGCCCGGGGTGAATTGATACTCGCCCGGACGGTGCACGTGGCCATTGATGACGACCGAGTCTTCGAGAGTCGGGCGTATGAGCGGCACCTGCAAGATGTCGCCGCTCCGCAATGTCAGGCCCCTGCCGCTGGCATCGGCAAGATTCACGTTCACGGTAACGCGCTGACGCTGGTCGTTCACACGCTCCAGAGTCGCAATCGCGGGATCGGCATCGGGCAGCAAGCCGCCGCCGAGCCGCAGCAGGTCCGCGGCGGTGGTTTCGTCCTTCAGCTCATAGATCGCAGGTCGGCGAACCTGGCCGGCGATGCCGACCGTGGCGCCCACTGGCGGAATGAAGATCACGTCGCCGGGCAGCAATCGCACATCGGCTCGCGTGTCGCCCTTCAACAGTAAGTCATAGAGGTCGAGGGTCGTGACGGTCCTGCCGGCCCGCTTCAACTGGATGTTGCGCAACGAGCCGATTTTCTTCACGCCGCCGCTCACGAACAGTGCGTTGGTGACCGTCGATAGCCCACTCACGGTGTATGAGCCGGGTATTTCGGCATCGCCCAGGACAAATACCCGGATCGAGCGCAACTCGCCCATCCCGATGCTCGCCTGCGTGCCGATCATCTGTTCACGCACACGCGATTCGAGCTCATCTCGCATCTGCTCGAAGCGCATGCCACCCACTGCAATCGGTCCAAGCTCGGGAAAGTTGATTCGGCCGTCGCGCCCGACGACGAGGGCATGGCGACCTTTGGTGTTGCCGGTGAGCTGCACCTGAATCGTATCACCCGGTCCGACGACGTATTCCGCAGGCACCGGTACATCGGTCGCGGGGGCGAAGGTCGTAGGTGTACCCGCGAACAGGTCATAGCCGAACGGCTTGAGCGCCCGTGTACCGACGGGCTTCAATGGCAGTTTCGTTACGACAACGATGAAATCTTTGAGACGCGCCTCAGCGGCGATGCGTTGCGTGGCTTCTTCTACAGTCAGCCCCGCGAGCGGAATCGGGCCGAGCTCGGGCACATTGAGGATGCCCCACTTGTCGAGTCGATACGGATTACGACGCAGGACGCGTTCCCGAAAATCCTCCAGTCGATCCGTTTCCTCCTGCGTACGCTCGATGGCCTCGCGCCGCTCCGGGTCGGCGGTCGAATCGGTGCGTCCCTGCACTTGCGGTATCTGCAGCTGACGCCCCGGAATCGCCGGCTGATTGACCGTCTGTTGCCGCTCGCGCCGTTCTTTCTCCTCGATCTCGGGCGCGCGCCGCTGGAAGCGACGAATCTCCAGTGTCAGCAGGATCGTGTCCTCGCCCTTCAGGCGCGCCTCCCCGGGCATCCCCTGATCGGCATCCGCATCCTCGCCCATCCGGTCACGTTGACGCTGGCGAATAATGTCGGGAAATAACAGTTGCCGGTCGCGGCGGACACCATCGGCGGAGAGTGTGCCGCCCCTTCCAAGGGACTCCAGGATGGCCTGCTGCTGCTCGGGCGGCAGGTTCTGAAACATCTCGATCTGACCGGCGCTCGGAGTCTGCGCCGAGACCTGCAACGGCAAGGCAAGACTGAACAGCAGCACAATGAAGACAAAAGCCCGCGCTGAATGCGAGCTGAAAAAACTGGATCTAAGCATCAGGGTCGCTTTGATGAATTGGGAGTCCCTGCGACAAGGGACGCAAGTGTACACAGACGCTGCTGCGGAAGCGATTACTGGCGGGCACAAATGCCTGCCAGCACGCCGGGTCCGTGGCGGCTGGAACGGCGGCGACGGGCGTATTCAGGAACCCGCCGTCAGCGACGCTGCTCCTGCTGATGCCGCACGAACCATTCATACGTCGCGGCTATGCCCTGTCGCAACGGGATCTTCGGTGTCCAGCCGAGCGCTCGCAGGCGAGTCACATCGAGCAGCTTGCGCGGGGTTCCATCGGGCTTGCTAGTGTCGAAAAGCAGACTGCCGGTAAAGCCGACGATTTCGGCCACCAGGCTCGCCAGTTCGCCGATCGCGATGTCCTCGCCCCAGCCGACATTGAGCGGCTCGGCACTGTCGTAGCGCTCCATGAGATAGACGCAAGCGTCGGCCAGATCGTCCACATGGAGAAATTCGCGCCGCGGCGTTCCGGTGCCCCACACCACAACTTGCTCATCCTGCCGCTGCTTGGCCTCATGAAATTTGCGCAGCAGCGCTGGCAGCACATGCGAGCTTTGCAGATTGAAGTTGTCGCCAGGCCCGTACATGTTGGTTGGCATGACGCAGATGGCGCTGAAATCATATTGCCGGCGATAGGCCTGACACATCTTTACGCCGGCGATCTTGGCCACGGCATACCACTCGTTGGTGGGCTCCAGCGGGCCGGTCAGCAGGCAGCTCTCCGGCATGGGTTGCGGAGCGTGCTTGGGATAGATACAGCTCGATCCCAGGAAAAGCAGCTTGCGGGTCGAATGCCGGTACGCTGCGTCGATGACGTTGGTCTGGATCAGCAGGTTGTCGCGAATGAAATCGGCCGGATAGCTGTCATTTGCTTGAATCCCGCCCACCCTGGCCGCGGCCAGATATACCAACTCTGGTCGTTCGGCCGCAAAGAAGCGCTCCACCGCGGCCTGATTGCGCAAGTCGAGCTCGGCACTGGAGCGCAGCAGGAGGTTCGAACAGCCCTCCGCTTGCAGGCGCCGCACGATGGCGCTGCCCACCAAGCCACGATGACCGGCAACGAAGATTCGGGCAGATCTATTCATGGCGCTGGTAGGTCCGGAACCCCTCGCGGGCCATCAACGAATCTCGTTGCGCGGCCTGCAGGTCCGCCGTCACCATTTCTTTCACCAGATCACCGAAACTGATCTGCGCCTGCCAACCGAGCTCTTCTCGAGCCTTGGTGGCGTCGCCAAGCAAGGTATCGACTTCCGTGGGGCGATAGTAGCGGCGGTCGATCTTGATGACCGCACGGCCGGTGGTTGCATCGATACCCTGCTCGCTCAGCCCTTGCCCAGACCACTCGATGCGCATACCCAACTCGGCGCCCGCCAGTTGCACGAACTCGCGCACCGAATGCTGTTCGCCAGTCGCAATTACGAAATCCTGAGGCTTCTGCTGTTGCAGCATCAGCCATTGCGCTCTTACGTAGTCACGGGCGTGGCCCCAGTCGCGCATCGAATCGAGATTGCCGAGATAAATGGTGTCCTGCAGCCCCTCCTTGATCCGCGCCAGCCCCCGAGTGATCTTGCGCGTGACAAATGTTTCCCCGCGAATCGGCGATTCGTGGTTGAACAGGATGCCGTTGCAAGCGTAGAGGTCATACGCCTCGCGATAGTTCACCGTGATCCAGTAGGCGTAGACCTTGGCCGCCCCGTACGGCGAGCGAGGATAGAACGGGGTGGTCTCCCGCTGCGGCACTTCCTGCACCTTGCCGTACATCTCGGAAGTCGACGCCTGGTAGAAGCGCGTCTTCTTCTCCAGGCCCAGGATGCGGATCGCTTCGAGAATCCGCAGGGTGCCGAGCGCATCCGAATTGGCGGTGTATTCCGGCGTCTCGAACGAAACGTGAACGTGGCTCTGCGCGGCGAGATTGTAGATCTCGTCGGGCTGCACCTGCTGAATGATGCGGATCAGGTTGGTGGCGTCGGTGAGATCGCCGTAGTGCAGGAACAGCTTGACGCCGCGCTCGTGAGGATCCTGGTACAGGTGATCGATACGATCGGTGTTGAACGACGAAGCGCGCCGCTTGATGCCGTGGACTTCATAGCCTTTGCCCAGCAGGAACTCCGCCAGGTAGGCGCCGTCCTGGCCCGTGATTCCGGTGATCAGCGCCTTTTTCACGTCGACACTCTTCGTGCTTTCAACCACGCCACTTCGCCACATGCTCCAACAGATTCCGCAGAGACGGCTCCGCCGCCGCCTCGGCCGGCTTTTCCAGCGCCGGCGCCAGCGACTCCGCCAGCTTCTTGCCCAGCTCCACGCCCCACTGGTCGAAGGCATTGATGCCCCAGATCACGCTTTGCGTGAACACCTTGTGCTCATACAGCGAGATCAACCGGCCCAGCGTCTTCGGTCCGAGGCGTGGGAACAGAATGACCGTGCTCGGCCGGTTGCCGGGATGCAGCTTGTGCGGAATCAGGCGGGCGATCTCGCTTTCGCTGGTGCCCTTCGCGGCCAGGTCCTGCCGCACCTGCGCTTCGGTCTGGCCGAAGGCGAACGCCTGGGCCTGCGCGAAACAATTCGCCAGCGCCAGGTTCTGCTGTTGCTGGAACGGACTGGACGCGTTGACCGGCGCCAGGAAATCCAGCGCCACGCGCGCCGTGCCCTGGTGCAGCAGCTGGAAGAAAGAGTGCTGGGCGTTCGACCCCGGCTCGCCCCACAGCACCGCGCCGCTGTCATACGACAACGATTCGCCGGCCAGAGTCACGCTCTTGCCGTTGGATTCCATTTCCAGCTGCTGCAGATAAGCGGGAAAGCGATGCAGCCGCTGGTCATACGGCAGCACCGCCAACGAATCCATGCCGAGGAAGTTGCGATTCCAGAGGCCGAGCAGCCCCATCAGCACGGGCAGATTGTTGTCGAACGGCGTGGTGCGGAAATGCTCGTCCATCTCGTGGCCGCCTTCCAGCATCAGTTCGAACTGATCCATCCCGAGCGCCAGCGCCACGGACAGCCCCACGGCCGACCACACTGAATAACGACCGCCGACCCAGTCCCACATCGTAAAGCGGTTCTGCGGTGGGATTAAGAAAGCATCCATCGCCTTGGCGTTGGTGGAGACAGCGGCGAAGTGGCGCGCCGGCGCGCCTTCGCCGAGCCGATCGACGATCCATTGCCGCGCCAGTTTGGCGTTGGTCAATGTTTCCAATGTCGAGAATGTTTTCGAGCAGACGACAAACAGGGTACGCGCCGGGTCGACCTTCTCCAGCGCATCGCCGAGTTGTACGCCGTCGATGTTTGAAACGCAGTGCAGGCGCAGGTTGCGATTGCGATACTTCGCCAGCGCCTCGGTGGCCATCACAATGCCGAGATCCGAGCCGCCGATGCCGATGTTCACGATATCGGTGAACGTCTTGCCCGTGTGGCCGTGAATGCGACCGCCGTGAACGCCTTCGACGAATTTCCGCATCTTTTCCAGTGACGCACGCACTTCCGGCATGACGTCCTGACCGTCGACGAGGATGGGGCGCTCAGTGCGGTTGCGTAGAGCCACATGCAACACCGCGCGACCTTCGGTGCTGTTGATCTTCTCTCCAGAAAACATTGCATCGATGCGCCCGCGGAGCCCACGGGCTTCTGCGAGTTCCAGCAATCCTTGCAGCGCCGATTCATCCAGCAGCTGGCGCGAGAAATCGAACAACAGATTGATACTGCTGGTGCGCGCGAACTTGCTCGACCGCTCCGGATCAGCAGCAAACAGATCGCGCAAATGAGTCTCACGCAGTCTCTGCGCCGCCGCGGTGAGCCGTTGCCATTGCGGAAGTTGTGTGAGGTCGCCCATAGCGCGGATTCCTAGACTCAAGCGGCGTCGGTCACCAGACGGCAACCGTTCGCATCCAGTACATAGCGATCGCCGGTATGCGGACAAGTGGCTTCGCCCGCCCCCTTGACCGGCAGCGGCAACTTCTCGCCAAAGCGGCTCATCCAGCCGACCTGACGCGCCGGCACGCCCACCATCAGCGCAAACGCCGGCACCGGACGATTTACCACGCTGCCGGCGCCGATGAAGGCATATTCGCCGATTTCGTTGCCGCACACGATGGTGCAGTTCGCTCCCAGCGTGGCCCCGCGACGCACGATGGTGTCGCGATACTCGTCCTTGCGGGTCACCGCCGAACGCGGATTGTAGACGTTTGTGAAGACCATGCTAGGGCCGCAGAAGACGTCGTCTTCCAGCGTCACGTTGTCATACACCGACACGTTGTTCTGGATCTTGACGTTGTCGCCGATCCGCACTCGATTGCCGACGAACACGTTCTGTCCGAGCGAGCAACGCGCGCCGATCACGGCCCCGGAGCACACGTGCACCCAGTGCCAGATGCGCGTGCCATCGCCGATGACGGCGCCCTCATCGACGATTGCCGTCGGGTGGATCTGTGCCGACATGCTCAAAATTCCAGCGGCAGCGCGACGCGCTTGCCATCGCGGGCGGAGAGATAACTTGCGATCAGCAACTCCAGCGAGCGCAGCCCCTCGCGGCCGTCGGTTTCCGGTTCGGCTTCGCCGCTCAGCACGTTGATCACGTTGTCGTAGTACAGGGGGTGGCCGAAACCGTACACGGAGGTGGTTTCGTAGCTGGCGCTCTTGATGCGTTCGTCGTCCGGGTCCTTGTCTTCGAAGTCCCAATGCTGAATCTCGTTGACCGCGACGCCGCCGATGCGCACCGTGCCCTTCTCGCCCAGGATGGTGATCGAACCTTCGAGGTTCTTTGGATACGTCAGCATGGTGACATTGATCGATCCCAGCGCACCCGAACGCCAGCGCACTCCAACCGTCGCAGTGTCTTCGACCTGGATGTTGCGCGCCAACGTACCGACGTAGGCCTGCACACTCTCGACCGGCCCGATCAGCCAGTCGACCAGATCCACATAGTGGCTCGCCTGGTTCATCAGGGCGCCGCCGTCGAATTCCCACGTGCCACGCCACTTGGCGCTGTCGTAGTACGACTGCGGCCGCGACCAGAACACGTTGATGGTGACCATGAAGATGCGCCCGAAGCGGCGATTGTCGATCGCGCGCTTGAGCAACTGCAGCGTCGCATTGCGACGATTCTGCTTCACGACGAACAGATGCACGCCGGCTTCGTCGCAGGCGCGAACCATCTCGAGGCCGTCGGTCCAGCGCGTTGCCATGGGCTTCTCGGTCATCACGTGACGGCCCGCCTGAGCGATTCGGATGGCTTGGGCCGGGTGCAGGCCACTGGGTGTGCACAATGCGATCAGATCGGCATTGCTATGGTCCAGCAACTCGCCGAGCGAGTCGAAGCCCGGCACATTCTGCTTCGATGTCGCTGCCTGCAGGGCGGCTTTGTCGGTGTCGCAGACCGCCACCAGTTGCAGTCGATCCCTATGCTTCTCGATGGCGTTGAAGTGGTTGGTCGCGATGCGGCCGCAGCCGACGACGGCAATGCGCACACGACGGTCGGTGATCGGAGATCTCCCATGAATCATCATCATTCCTCGCTGATCTTCTTTACTTGTAGTAGCCGAGGTACCACTCGATGAACCGCCGCACGCCCTCTTCCACTGGCGTGGCCGGCTTGTATCCCACGTCCTGCACCAGGTCGTTCACGTCGGCAAAGGTGTCGGGCACGTCGCCGGCCTGCAGCGGCAGCAGGTTTTTCTGCGCCTTCTTGCCGAGATTGGTTTCGATGCACTCGATGTAGCGCATCAGCTCCACCGGCTGGTTGTTGCCGATGTTGTACAGCCGGTACGGCGCTTTGCTGGTGCCCGGATCGGGCGCGTCGCCGCTCCAGCTCGGATTCGGCTGCGCCACACGATCCATGGCGCGCACCACGCCCTGCGCGATGTCGTCGACGTAGGTGAAGTCGCGGCGATGATTGCCGTAGTTGAATACATCGATGGGCTTGCCGGCCAGGATGTTCTTCGTGAACAGGAACAGCGCCATGTCCGGCCGGCCCCACGGGCCGTACACGGTGAAGAAGCGCAGACCGGTCACCGGCAGCTGATACAGATGCGCGTACGTGTGCGCCATCAGCTCGTTGGCCTTCTTGGTGGCCGCGTAGAACGACAACGGATGGTCGACGTTCTGATGCACCGAGAACGGCATCTTCGTGTTGGCGCCGTACACCGAGCTGGTCGAGGCGTAGACCAAATGCTCGACGCTGTTGTGCCGACAGCCTTCGAGAATGTTCGCAAACCCGACCACGTTGCTGTCGATGTAGGCCAGCGGATTCTGAATCGAGTAGCGCACGCCCGCTTGCGCCGCGAGATGGATCACCCGCTGGAACTTCTCCTGTTTGAACAGCGCGGCCATGCCTTCGCGATCCGCCACGTCCAGCTTCACGAAACGGAAATTCGGCGACTTCTGCAGGATCGCCAGCCGCGCCTGCTTCAGGCTCACGTCGTAGTAGTCGTTGAGATTGTCGAGGCCGACGACCTCATCGCCGCGCGCCAGCAGGATCTGAGCTGAGTGAAAACCGATGAACCCGGCTGCGCCGGTGAGGAGCAATTTCATAGCGGTTGGTGGTTAGCGGTTAGTGGTCGGTTAAAGACTATGAATAACTCGGTGATTGCCCACTTTTTTGAACAATCAAGACCGTCATTTGCCGGCACAATTCGGGCGCATGGACAAGATCATCAGTCACAAGGACCTGGTCGTTTGGCAAAAATCGGTCGCCCTGGCGGGCAAAGTCTACGCCGTGACTCGACTGCTGCCCAGGGAAGAGCGGTTTGGCTTGCAAAGCCAGCTGAGACGCGCCGCGATCTCAATACCGAGTAACATTGCCGAAGGATCCGCACGACGCAGCCGCGCGGAATTCATCCACTTCCTGCACATCTCCAGCGGCTCGCTTGCCGAACTCGAGACTCAATACACAATCGCTCTCAGGCTGGGCCTGGTCCATGATGCGGTGATGTTGGACGAAATCGCTGAAGTCGGTCGCTTACTGAATGGCCTGATACGGACCTTGGTTTCATCGAGCCGAGCGGCGCACGCCAAAGCCTGCGCCCACCAGCCCCTAACCACCAACCGCTAACCGCTTTTCTTACAACCGGCCGTCGACCTCATCGGCCGGAAACACATACTTGATGTCGTACAGCACATGCGGCTTCTTCGCGAACGAGCGGATCCGGTCGATGCCCATCTCGCGAAACTGCTGGTGCGCGACGGCCATCACGATCGCGTCGTACTTGCCGACAGCGGGCTTGCGAATGGGCTTGATGCCGTATTCGTGCTCGCACTCCCCGGCGTCGATCCAGGGATCGAACACGTCAACCTTGGCGCCGTATTTCTTCAGCTCCGATACGACGTCGGCAACCTTGGAGTTGCGCAGATCCGGGCAGTTCTCCTTGAACGCCAGGCCCATCATCAGGATGCGCGAGCCCTTCACGTGGATGCGCTTCTTGATCATCAGCTGCGCGATGCGCTCGGCGACGTAGATCGCCATGTTGTCGTTGATGCGGCGGCCGGCCAGGATCATCTCGGGGTGATAGCCGATCTCCTGCGCCTTGTGCGTCAGGTAGTAGGGATCCACGCCGATGCAATGCCCGCCGACCAGGCCGGGGCGGAACGGCAGGAAGTTCCACTTGGTGCCGGCCGCTACCAGCACTTCCTCGGTGTCGATGCCGAGACGGTTGAAGATCAGCGCCAGCTCGTTGATCAGCGCGATGTTCACGTCGCGCTGGGTGTTCTCGATGACCTTGGCGGCCTCGGCGACGCGAATGCTCGACGCCTTGTGCGTGCCGGCCTTGACGATGCTGCCGTAGAGCGCGTCGACGAAGTTGGCGACCTCCGGCGTGGAGCCGGAGGTGATCTTCTTGATAGTGGTCAGCCGGTGCTGCTTGTCGCCCGGGTTGATGCGCTCGGGGCTGTAGCCGGCGAAGAAATCCTTGTTGAAGGTCAGGCCCGACAGGCGCTCCAGGATGGGCACCGCCACCTCTTCGGTGCAGCCCGGATACACCGTGGACTCGAACACTACGATGTCGCCCTTCTTCAACACCTGGCCGATCAGCTCGCTGGCGCGTTCGATGGGCGTGAGGTCCGGGCGCTTGTAATTGTCGATCGGCGTGGGCACCGTGACGATGTAAACCTGGCAGGAACGCAGGTCCTTGAGGTTGGTGGTATAGGTCAGCCGCTTGGCGGCCTTGAGCTCGGAGGACTCCACTTCCAGGGTGCTGTCGCGGCCCTTCTTCAGCTCGGCGACCCGCGCCGCCTTGATGTCGAAGCCGACGGTATTGAAGGACTTGCCGAACTCCACCGCCAGCGGCAAGCCGACATAGCCCAGGCCGATCACACCGACCTTGCATTCACGCAAACTGAATTGAGACATAACCGTCCGAGGGCGACCCTGGTTGATCCGCAAAGGCCGCAAGAATGCCACAGAACCGGCGGCAAAATAGAGACTTGGATCTTAAGGACGAAGTGACTGGTGACCAATGACTGGTGACTGGTCTGAGGCCGGAGGCGCCACTGTCGAAACTTCTGACAATTCACCAGTCATCAGTCACCGGTCACTTCTAGAGCAAGTACAGCACCCCCCACAGCCCGCTCAGCGTCAGCGTGATCGTGTAAGGCAGCGCCATCCAGACCATCCGTCCATAGGAGAGACGGATCAGCGGGGCCACCGCCGAGGTCAGCAGGAACAGCAGAGCCGCCTGCCCATTGGGGGTGGCGATACTGGGAATGTTGGTGCCGGTATTGATCGCCACTGCCAGCCGCCCGAACTCCTCCGGAGTGATCACCCCCTCCAGCAGCGCAGCTTTGACTTCCGTGATGTAGATCGTGGCGACGAACACGTTATCGCTGACCGCGGACAGCAGCCCGCTCGCCAGATAGAAGATCGCGGCGCGCAACTCGCCGGACTGGTGCAATGCCCAACCCACCACCGGCTCGAACAGATGCTGATCGTGGATCTGCGCCACGATCACGAAGAACACCACGATCAAGGCCGTGAACGGCAACGCCGCCTCGAATGCCTTGCCCAACCGCTGTTCGTCCGTCACGCCGGTGAACGCGGTCGCCAGCACAATCACCAACAAGCCGATCAGGCCCACTTCGGCCAGATGAAATGCAAGTGAGAACACGAGGATCACCGCAGTGATCGCCTGCACGACGATGACAGCCACATCGCGCGGCGTGCGGCGCGCCTCCTGTTCCCGATCGTAGGCTTCGAGCACGTTACGCACCGCCGGCGGCAGCTGTGTGCCATAGCCGAACCACTTCATATGCTCGATGAGCAGGCAGGTCGCGATGCCGACCACGAACACCGGCAGCGCCACCGGCGCCACCTCGAAAAAGAACTGGATGAAGTTCCACCCGGCCTGCTCGGCGACCAGCACGTTCTGCGGCTGACCGACCGGCGTCATTACGCCGCCGAGCACCGTGCCGGCGCCGGCATGCATCAGCAAGCCCCGCAGCACCGCGCGAAACGCGTCGAGATCCGAGCGATGCAGCTCGCCGACGTTCTCGTCCACCGAGCTGTCATGGAGATCGTGTTGTGTCTTGCCCGAAGCGACCTTGTGATAAACCTCGTAGAAGCCCAGCGCGACGGTGATGACCACTGCCAGCACCGTCAACGCATCGAGAAATGCCGCCAGCACGGCCGGCACCAGGCAGAACAGGAACGCCAGCCGGAGGTTCGAGCGCACCTTGAGCAGCAGCTTGGTGAAACAGAACACCAGCATTTCCTTGAGGAAGAAAATGCCGGCGATCATGAAGATCAGCAGCAGGATGATGGGAAAGGCCGTGAGCGTGTGCTGATACACCGACGCCGGATGCGTCAGTCCCAGCAGCACCGCTTCGAGCGCGAGCAAGCCGCCCGGCTGCAAGGGGTAGCACTTCAGCGCCATCGCCAGAGTGAAGATGAACTGCAGCAGGATGAGCCAGCCGGCGACAGTGGCGCCATGCTCACCGCCGAGGAACAGCACCAGCGGATTGAGCGCCAGGAAGCCGACGATGGTCAGCTTGTACCAATGCGGCGCGTTTCCCAGGAAGAGATTGCGATACGCGTGCAGCACGGCGGCTTTATTGCGCCATCGCAGCGGCCTGCGGTGGCGCCATCTCCGGTAGCGTCAATTGTTTCCAGAGTGTCTTGCCCCCGCTGCTCTTGTCGATGGCGGTCAACATGCGCTCGTGCGCCGCGAGCTCCTCCTCGGTAGCGGGCAGCACTTTCAACAAACCGCGGGGCCGGATGACCGCCGCAACAGGCTCGAACACGTCCGCCGAGGCGGAGTCGGTGGTCTCGCCGAGCACCAGCGCCGTCTGGCCACCCGTCATCGCCAGGTAGACGTCGAGCAGGATCTGCGCGTCGAGCAAGGCGCCGTGCAACTCGCGATGCGAGTTGTCGATGCCGTAACGCTTGCACAGCGCATCCAGGCTGTTGCGCTGTCCGGGATGCATCTGCCGCGCCATTGGCAGAGTGTCGATCACGGTGCAGAAATTGCGAGTCTGGCGCAGCGGCCCGGGGAGTCGCTTCAACTCCGCATCGAGAAAGGCCACGTCGAACGCCGCGTTGTGAATGATCAGCTCGGCGCCGCTGATGAACTCGAGCAGCTCATCGACGACATCCGCGAAGCGCGGCTGCTGCGCCAGGAACTCGTTGGTGAGTCCGTGCACCTGGAGCGCGCCCCGGTCCACTTCGCGGTCCGGCCGCAGGTAACGATGGAAGGTGCGGCCGGACTTGCGCCGATTCACAAGCTCGACGCAGCCGATTTCGATGATGCGGTGGCCCTGCTCGGGCTCCAGACCGGTGGTTTCGGTATCGAAGACGACCTGCCGCATCAGCCGCCCAGCACCGATTCTTTGAGCGCCTGCACGACCTGCGCCTGCTGCGCTTCGGTCAGATAGGGATGCATGGGCAAGCTGATGACGCGATTGCCCGCGGCTTCAGAGACGGGGAAGCTGCCCACGCCGTGACCGAGATTCGCGAACACCGGCTGCAGATGCAGCGGCACGGGATAATGCACGGCGGTTGGAATGCCGCGAGCCTTCATGCCCTGCTCGACCTTGGCGCGATCGGGTACCTGCACCGTGTACTGCGCATAAACGCTGGTGCAGTTCGGAGCGACATATGGCGTCACCACCGTGCGCGCCGGATCGCTCTCCTTCGCGAACGCTTCCTGGATCATCTCGGAATAGCGCCCACCGAGCTTGATGCGTGCCTCCACTTCATCCGGGAAGATCTCCAGCTTGGCCAGCAGCACTGCCGCCTGCAACGTGTCGAGTCGACCGTTGATACCCAGACGCGGGTGGTGATACCGACGGTCCTGACCGTGCACGCGAATCTCGCGCATCACCTTTGCCAGGGCGTCATCGTCGGTGAACAGTGCGCCGCCATCGCCGTAGGCACCCAGCGGCTTTGAAGGAAAGAACGACGTCGAGCCGACTTCGGAAACGGCACATGAGCGCTTGCCGTGATACAGCGCGCCGAAACTTTGCGCGGCATCTTCGATGACCGGGATGCGATGCTTGCGTGCGATGGCGTTGATGGCATCCATGTCGGCGCACTGTCCATACAGCGACACCGGCATGATGGCCTTGGTGCGGGGCGTGATCGCCCGCTCGATCAAGTTGGGGTCGATGTTGTAGGTGCGTGCATCGATATCGACAAACACCGGCTTGGCGCCGGTCAGCGCGATCATTTCACCCGTGGCGATGAACGTGAACGGCGAGGTGATGACTTCATCGCCCGCTCCGATGCCGTAGGCCATCAGCGCGATCAGCAGGGTATCCGTACCGCTCGAAGCGCCGATGCAGTATTTCGCGCCGACGTATTCCGCGAGCTTGTTCTCCAGCTCGCCGTGCTCCGCGCCGAGAATGTACTGCCCATGTTCCAGCACCGCCTGGATGCGTGAATTGACCGAGGCATGGATGCGACGGTATTGCGTTTTGAGATCGATGAAGTCCATGGCACTGATCCGGTGAGACCCGCAAGCTGGCGCGCATGATAGCTCATGCGACGACGCTTGCTTCACTCGCCGCTCAGCCCCCGGTGGCGCTCAGTCCGTTGCGCAGCTCATCGATGGCTTGATTGGCGAGCAGATCGGCCCGCTCGTTGCCGGGAACGCCGGCGTGCCCTTTCACCCAGTGCCATTCGATCTTGTGCCGCGCGATCTCGCGTTCCAGCGCCTGCCACAGGTCGATATTCTTGACGGGCTTCTTGTCGGCGGTGCGCCAGTTGCGCAGCTTCCACTGAGGCAACCATTCCATGATGCCTTTGCGCACGTACTGCGAGTCCGTGTACAGCGCCACATCGCAGCCGCGCTTCAGGGCCGCGAGCGCCTGGATGGCGGCCATCAACTCCATGCGATTGTTGGTGGTGAGCGGCTCGGCACCCTTGAGCTCTTTTTCGCGCTCGCCAAAGCGCAGGATCGCGCCCCACCCGCCCGGCCCGGGGTTACCGCGGCAGGCACCATCGGTGTAGATCTCGACAACGGCCATTCAGGGGGTTCGCGTGCTGGAATCGGTGCTGGATATTACATGCGCGCGTAGCCCCACGCGACGTTACATGCGGCGCGTAGCGTTACGTGACGTGGTAGGTTCGATGAGACCGCCGACCACTTTGGGCCGCAATCGCCAGCGCGGTCGAATCGGCGTGAGCGTGTAGACCCGCTTGCGAGCCTTGAGCACGTAGCCACCGGCGAACATCGGCCACAGGTGATTGCCGGCGCGCTCGAAGAAACGTTGCGACGAGGGCGCGCTGGCGCTGAACGGCAGACTGAACAGGTAACGGCGCGCATCGACGATTTCGAAGCCGAGCAGCTTGAGCCAGTCGCGCAGGCGGCCTTCGCCGATCAAGCGCTCGATCCCGGGCGGAAAGCCGCTCTTGGCGAGCCAATGCCGCAGACCCCAACTCGAGAACGGCCGGAAACCGAACACGATCAAATGCCCTTCGGCGGACAGGATGCGCCCCACTTCACGCACGATCTCGTGCGGCTCGGGTTCGTATTCGAGTGTGTGCGGCAACATGACGGCATCTACCGAATCTGATTGGATCGCGAGCGCATCGGTACGCGAGCGGATCGCCGATACGTTGCCGGAGCGGCGCGAGCCATGCCATGCCAATACGGATTTGCGTTGAGTGCGAGCCTCGGCGAGCAAGCCATCGTCCTCGCCCCATTGCCCGATCTGCAGCAGTTGCCAGCCGAACACCTGAGCCAGCGCCTCGCCGGCGACCTTGCGCTCGATCGCATACACGCGCTGGCCGAGCGGCGAGCGCAACCAGGCATGCAGATCGAGTGCGGAAGGTTCGGCCATGACCCAAGGATAACGGATCGGCGAGCGAATGAGTTCAACGCCGCGCGCAGCGGCGATCGAGGCCGGATTCGAGTCAACATTAACGCTTGCCGCTCAGCCACATGGCATGTTTAATTACCCGCTTGGGAGTTTCCCCGGAGCAAGCCCTCCGGATCGTCGCAGGGGTCGGCCAACAACATGCTGCAAGTGACCCCGGTTCGGGCGTTTACTGACAACTACATCTGGTTGATCCATTCGCCAGCCGATACCGCGCGCGTGGTCGCCGTCGATCCGGGCGATGCCCGGCCGGTGGAGCGCACGCTGGCGGAGCGCAATCTGACGCTCGCCGGCATTTTGATCACGCACCATCACGCCGATCATGTCGGCGGCGTCGCCGATCTGCTGCGCAACCGTTCCATTCCGATCTACGGACCGGCCAACGAGAGCATTCCCGGCAATCCCACGCGCCTGCGCGAAGGCGATCGCGCCAGCCTCCCGGATCTCGATCTGGAGTTCCAGGTGCTGGATGTCCCGGGCCACACCGCCGGCCATATCGCGTATGTCGGCCATGGCGCCGTGTTCTGTGGCGACACGCTATTCAGCGCCGGCTGCGGTCGGCTGTTCGAGGGCACCGCGGAACAAATGCACGCCTCGCTGTCCAAGCTGGCGACTCTGCCTGCCGAAACTTTGGTGTACTGCGCCCACGAGTACACGTTGAGCAACTTGAAATTCGGCCGGGCGGTGGAGCCGAACAACCAAGCCACCGCGCGCTACCAGGCCGAATGCCTGGAATTGCGGGCTCGGGATCAGGCAACGATTCCAACCAACATCAGGCGGGAGAGGAATGTGAACCCCTTCCTGCGCTGTGACGACCAGAGTGTGAAACAGGCCGCTGAAGCTCATGCCGGCCGCAGGTTACAGAGTGAACCTGAAGTATTCGCTGTGATTCGTCAGTGGAAGGACGGGTTTCGTTGAGGCCGTTCCGGGGCCTGGATTGCGTTCGATGTGACGTATCGAGTCTGACGTATTCAACCAGGTGCACCGCACCGGAGTGTATGGGAGTCGCCCGCCGGCTCGGTCCAGCACCGAGTTTCAAGGGTAAGACGTTTGCAATTCATTCTGCGCCTGCCTCTTAGAGAGCCCCCGGGTCATCGCCGGGAGCGCTCAACAGATCAAGGGGAAGGCAGGTGGAGGGACCAGATGATTCTGTGGCGACCAGCGGCCGCGCTGCCGGCAATTCTTGCAACGACCATGGTCTTCACGGCCGGTTGTAGTCATCTGGGTTCCAGCCAGAGCCGGGACGAGTCCGACGACGATTCGGTGGAAATGATCGAGCTGGACCCGTCCATCACCAAGCTCGATGAGGCCGCCATCGGTACCTCCGGCCCGGAACAGATCGAAGAGGCCATGGAAACCCTGGACGCGCAGACCGGTCCGCGGCTGGTGCGCGAGCTCGGTCCCGACGGCGCGCCGCTGCCCGAAGCCGGCGATCTGTTCGAACGCATCCGCAAGGGCTACTCGATCCCCGATGTCGATCATCCCGCCGTCGACATCGAGCTGAGCTGGTTCGTACGTCATCCGGACTACCTGGACCGCACTTTCAAGCGCGGCGAGCGCTACCTGCACTACATCGTCGGCGAGATCGAAGCCCGGAACATGCCGCTCGAGCTGGCGCTGTTGCCGGTGGTCGAGAGTGCTTTCAATCCTGTCGCCTACTCGCGCGCCCGCGCTTCCGGCCTGTGGCAGTTCATCGCCGAAACCGGCCGCCGCTATGGCTTGAAACAGAACTGGTACTACGACGGCCGCCGCGATGTGGTCGCGTCGACCAATGCGGCTTTGGACTATCTGCAATTCCTCGCCGACGAATTTGATGGCGACTGGCTACTGGCCGTCGCCGCCTACAACTGCGGTGAAGCCCGCGTCGCCCGCGAGCTGGCCAACAATCGCCGCGCCGGCAAGCCCACCGACTACTTCAGCCTGAAGCTGCCCCGCGAAACGCGTGCATACGTGCCGAAGCTGCTGGCCATGCGCCGCATCGTCGGCGATCCGACTGCCCATGGCCTGGCCTTCGCGCCGATTCCGAATGCGCCCTACTTCGTCAAGGTCGACGTGGGCGGACAGCTCGACCTGCAGGTGGCCGCCGAGCTCGCCGAGCTGTCCAAGGAAGAAATGCTGGCGCTCAACCCCGCGTTCAATCACTGGGTCACCGACCCCGATGGCCCGCACCACATCCTGGTGCCCATCGACCGGCACGAGCGTTTCCAGGCCGGCATCGCCGGGCTGCCGCCCGAAGAGCGCGTGCGCATCGTGTATCACCGCGTGCGTCGCGGCGACACGCTGGGCGAGATTGCCCACAAGTACGGCATCTCGGTCGCCGCCCTGAAGACTGCCAACAAGCTTCGCGGCAACATGATTCATCCCGGCCAGGATCTGCTGATCGCGGCCGCGCCCAGGGGCATGAAGCTGCCGAGCGCCGCCGAGCTTGCGGCTCTGGACGAAACACCGAGGCGCAGCAGCCCGTCCTCGTCGGGCAAGCACGTGGTCCGTCGGGGCGACACCCTGTGGAGCATCGCTCGCCGGCACGGCGTGAGCATGGATCGACTCGCCAACACCAACGGGCTCAACAGCAGCGACACGCTGAGCATCGGTCAGGTGCTTTCCATCCCTGGCACGGCCCAGCTTGCCTCCAACGACAGCAGCTCGGTGGCGCGCTCGACCACTTATGTGGTTCGCCGCGGCGATTCGCTGTCTACCATTGCGGACCGGTTCCGCGTGCGCCTGTCCGACCTGCTCGGCTGGAACAACCTGACCAAGCGCAGCATCATCAAGCCCGGCCAGCGGCTGGTGATGTACGTCGACGACCGTCGCGCGGGCATCTGAAGAGACAGCGGTTAGCGGTTGGTGGCTGGTAAAGACGAAGCTGCCTGACTAACGCCTAACCGCCAACCGCTAACCGCTATCCGCTAGACTACGCCCCGGTTTTTTTCACTGGAGCGGTTCATGGCATTCCTCGCAGGCAAGCGCGCCCTCATCATCGGACTGGCGACCGAGCGTTCCATCGCTTACGGCATCGCCCAGGCCATGAAACGTGAAGGCGCCGAACTGGCGTTCAGCTATCAGGAGCGATTCAAGGATCGCGTCGAGGCCATGGGCAAGGAATTCGGGGCCGCCGCCGTGTTCGAGATGGACGTGGCCAGCGACGAGAGCATCGCCGCCGGCTTCGAGACGCTGAAAAAGAGCTGGGACAAGCTCGACATCATCGTGCACGCCGTGGCGTTCGCCCCGTCGGATGCGATTCGCGGCGGCTTCGTCGAATCGACGACGCGCGAGAACTTCCGTATCGCGCACGACATTTCCAGCTATAGCCTCACTGCGGTGGTGAAAGCTGCCGCGCCGATGCTGGAAGGCCGGGCAGGCTCCATTCTCACCCTCACCTACCTCGGCGCGGTGCGTTCGCTGCCGAGCTACAACGTGATGGGTCTGGCCAAGGCCAGCCTGGAAGCCGGGGTACGCTTCCTCGCCGCCGATCTCGGCCCCAAGGGCATTCGCGTCAACGGCATCTCCGCCGGCCCGATCAAGACGCTCGCTGCGGCGGGCATCGGTGGCTTCCGCAAGATGCTGAGCCAGGTGGCGTCCATCGCACCGCTGCGTCGTAACGTCACCATCGAAGACGTCGGCAACACCGCGGCCTTTCTCGCTTCCGACCTGAGCGCCGGCATCACCGGCGAAATCATCTACGTCGACGCCGGTTACAACACCGTCGGCATGGCCTTCCCCGACAGCGAGTAAACGCCTCGTCGCCCCGCTATCGCGGGGCGCTCGGCCTTGGGAAGTGTTTTAGTTTCCATTGGTGCCGCGCTTCGCGCGGCACGGATGCGGAAGGACAGCGGTCTCACCGTTCGCTGCTGCCCTTCTCATCGCGCCTCAAATCAGCACCTGGCGGGACGACGAGGCTGTACCAGCTACCGTCTCTTACTTCCGTGCCGCGCGAAGCGCGGCACCAGACAAAAAATAAAACCTTTCTCTGGGCCGAGCGCCCCGCGAAAGCGGGGCGACGAGGCGGCTATTCGAAGACCTTGTCGTTGCGGACAATGTCCGCATTGCGCTCGGCCTCTTTCACGTAAGCCGTAAGCTCCTCACCACCCACTCGCTGCTCCCCCTGCCGACGACGCGCTGCCCGCTCCGTCTCCGGCTCCGCACCAGCATCCGCATTCTGAACCTGCGTAACCGCCAGCACCGCATAGTTGCCGTCGTCCGTAACCACACCCGACACGAACGGCTTCTCCTCGGAGATCTGCGACTTCGAAGCCTCGAACGCAGCCCGCACCACCGCAGCCGGCGCAATCGAATCATCCCTTCTCACAAACCGCTTGCCGACCGGCTTCACGCCCATCTCGCTAAGCGCTTCCCAGCCCTCACCCTGCTGCAGCCGTGCAACCGCATCCGCACCCTTCGCCGCCGCTGCGGCACGCGCCGCCTGGGCATGCAAGCGCGACTCGATCTGGCTACGAACTTCCGCAAGCGGGCGCGGCTCGGCCGGCTGGTGAGCCGTCACTCGCAACACCACGGCCTTGTCATCGCCCACGGCGATCAACGGACTGTTCTGCCGACGCTCCAGTACATCGTCACTGAAGGCCGCGTCGATCACGTTCTCGTCGGCACCGAATTCTCCGCCGCCTTCGCGGGTGAAACCCTTGATCTCCTTGACCTGCAGGTTCATCGACTGCGCCACCGAGTCCAGCTCGGTCATGGCAGTAAACGCCGCGTCCGCCAGCTTTTGCGATTCGTCATAGAAGCCGGTTTGCGCCCGCTCCTTGCGATATTCCTCTTCGACCGCGGCACGCGCCTCCTCGAAGCTCTGCACATGACCGGCCTCGACTTCCTCCAGCTTCAGCACGTGATAGCCGAACTGGGTCTTCACCGGCCCGCGAATCTCGCCGGGCTGCATGCTGAACAGCGCATCCTCGAACGGCCCGACGAACATGCCCTTCTGCGCCCAGCCCAGGTCACCGCCCTGCTCGGCCGAGCCCGGGTCCTTGGAATTCTGCTTGGCCAACTGCGCGAAATCGGCGCCGCCCTTGGCCTGCTCGGTGAGCTCCTGCGCCTTCTTCTGCGCGGCCGCGTCATCCAAGCCATCGGTCGCGGTGATCAGAATGTGCCGGCCCTTGCGGCGCTCGGGTGATTCGAAGCGGTCCTTGGTCTGCTCGTAGTAATCCCTCAGCCCCTGCTCGGTAACCTCGATCTGGGACTCGGCCTGCTGCCGCGTCAGCTCGACGTACTGCAGGTCCACCGTCTCGGGCAGCAGAAAGGCGCTGCTGTTTTCCTCGTAATACTTCTGGATCTGCTCGTCGGTGACCTGCGTCGAGGCCAGGAAATCGTTGGCCGGGATCAGCGCGTAGTCGAGCTCGCGCTGCTGTTTCTCCAGCTCATAGCGACGATCCAGCTCGTAAGGCACCACGAACGCGGATTCGAGGACGCCGCTCTGCAACTGCTCGAGCAGCATTTCGGCCTGCAGGTCGGCTTCGAAGCGCGCCTCGGTCGTGCCATTGGAGCGCAACAGGGCGTTGTAGCGATCCGCCGAGAACTTGCCATCGACCTGGAACTGCGGAATTTCCATGATGCGCTGGGCCAGCGCCTCGTCGCTCACCTTGTAACCAAACTGTTTGGCGCGCTGGGTGAGCAGCGTTTGCTGAATGTACTGATCGAGTAGCGCGGACTGCTGGGACTTGGCCATTTCCGGCGGCAGCTCGTTGCGCAGCATCTGCTGCAGCTGAGACTGGCGCTGCTGCCAGGCGCGCCGCACGGTCTCCGCCGGGATCTGCTCGCCATCCACCTTGGCGGCGAAAGTGGTGCCGCCGGACTGGAAGTCGATGCCCCAGAACACGAACACGACGGCAATGGCGCCGAGGAAAATACCGGCGATCCAGCCGGAGCTCTTGTCGCGGATGGTTTGTAGCATGTTGGAGCGGGATGGTTCCCTAAACGATTGATTCCGAACGACTAGCCGGGCGTGCCATGCCGCCTGCGGCGCGCGATAGTAACAAAACCCGGCGGCCGCGGGCACATTACGCCCGGCAGCACTCCAAGTCAGGCATTGGGTCCGGCCTTGGCCCCGAATCTCGCGGCGGAGCGAGCCCGTGCACGTTCCGCTTCGAGCTCGCGGTTCTTCGGCTCCGCGCTGGTCGTCATGGAACGAATCAGTGTGCGGGCGGCGGCGGAGACCTCTGCCACCGCGCGCTCGAAGGCTGCTTCATTGGCCTTGGAGGGAATCGTGAAGCCGCTCAGCTTGCGGACGAACTGCAAGGAGGCGTCATGGATCTCGTCGTCTGTCGCCGGCGGCGGCTCGAAATTGAACAATGTTTTGATGTTGCGGCACATACGCCCTCCGTCCGCACACGGCTAGCGACAGCTCATTGCTCACCCGAGGACGCGCCAGCCGCCACCCTGCCGACATCCGGGGCCGCATCCCGCCCAACATCATTGGCTGCAGGCAGTAGCACTCGCTACCATAAAGTCAACTGCCTTGACGGGACATGGCGCTGCAAAGCCGCGCATGCGACCCTGGGTGGCATCCTACCAGTGCGGGAATAAATTATGAAAAACGTGTGCGCGCTCCTGTTGCTCACCTGTGCCGGCACGGCGTTGGCCCAGGGCTCGGTCCAGGGTGAAAAATGGCGGATCACCTCCTCCATGCAGATGCCCGGCATGTCCATGCCGGGCATGTCCTCGGAGATCTGCAAGGAGCCCGGTGCGGACACCGCGCCCATCAAGACCGAACAGAACTGCGAGATCTACGACATGCAGCGCAACGGCAACGTGCAGAGCTTCAAGATGCGTTGCACGGGCAAGAACGCGGTGGAAGGCACGGCGCAGTTCACTTACCTGGGCCCCGACCACTACCAGGGCCGGATGGAAATGACCACCCAGGGCAATACCATGGTCATGAACTACGAGGGCCAGAAGATCGGCGCCTGCGACGGTCGTGAAATAAACCTGCAGGCCAAGAAAATGATCGCCGAGGGCGAGCGGCAGCAGAAGCTGGCCGACCAGCAGTTGAAAGAGTCCTGCCGCGAGCTCGCCGCCAAGGCCGAGGGCCCGGGCATGTTCCACATGTGCAAGGACCCGGCCGACAAGGCAACCTACTGCGCGGAGGTCCGCAAGCCCGAGAACTTCCTGCGCCTGGCCAAGCAGGAAAAGAACCATGTGCGCTACGTGCCCAACGACAACAACCCCGATGCCCGGCCCCTGACCCAGTCCGCCCACATCTGCGGTTTCGTGGTCGAGAAGGAACGTGAAGGCATGTGCCAGCGCGCCGAGAAGGACGGCAATCTGGACTTCATCGCCAGCCAGTGCCCGACGCAGGGCGCCGGCATCGCCGCTGCGCAGTGCGCCGGCCGCCGCTACACCGCCATTGCGGAACGTTATCGCCGCTTCTGCTCGGAGTACGCCAGCAACCAGGAGCAACTGGGCGAACAACAACAGCAGCAGCCCGGCACGCCGATGGAAAAGACCAAGGGCTTGTTCAACAAAGGCAAGAAGGCGTTGGGCGGCCTGTTCAACAACTGACGCCGCAGGTCGCGCTTGGCGCGCCGACTGCCAGGTCGACACATGCGCCGATCATGGAGGCACGCCGCCGCCTCCCTGGTCGGCGCCTTGCTTTGGGTGATTGCAGTTCCACTGCACGCCGATGCACACGATGCCTATCCACACGCTGCGCGCAGCTATCTGCTCATGCGTGACCAACAGGTGCTCTGGCAACGCGCGCCGACGCTGCAATTACAGCCGGCGTCTCTCACCAAGTTACTCACGGCACTCGTCGTTCTCGAATCCGATTGGGACTCCGATCGCTGGCTCACCGTGAGCAAATACGCAGCCAGCGTGCCGCCATCGCGACTCGGCTTGCAGGCGAACGAGCAAATCACTGCTGGAGCCGCGCTTGCGGCAATGCTGATCCGGTCAGCCAACGATGCGTGCCGCGTGCTGGTCGAAGGCGTCACCTCGGATCTCACCGCATTCAGAGCGCGTATGAAGGCACGCGCCGCTCGCCTCGGCATGAGCGACTCGAACTTCGTCGATCCGTGCGGCTTCGACGCGTCCGGTCAATACAGCACCGTCAGTGATCTCTTGAAACTGGCGCAGGCCGCGCGAGCGGTGCCGCTCATCGCACATCTGACTGCCCTGCCTGAAGCGCAACTCACCACACGTGCCGGCCGCTCGATCAAATTCCACAACACCAACGCCCTGCTCGGCCGACTCGAAGGCGCCGCAGGATTGAAGACCGGCAACACCTCGCAAGCCGGCCAATGTTTGATCGCCTATGTACGCCGGGGGGATCATGAAGTCTGGCTCGTGATGCTGGGCGGAACCCAGCGTTGGTGGCTGGCGCACGGAATGATCGACGATGCGTTCGCTGCACTACCTGCAGACTGACCAGCACGTGCCGCGAGCTGCGTGGCTGGCTCTGTTGCTGCCTGCGCTGCCGGCGCTGGCCATCATTGCGTTGTGGTGGCCGGCATTGCCTGCCAGCTTTCAGTTCGATGATTGGAATGTCATCGTCAACGAACCGCGCGTGCACTCGCTGGCCGCCTGGTGGCAGTCCATGCCGGGCATTCGCCCGCTACTCAAGCTCAGCTACGCACTCAACATGACGCTCGACGCCAGCCCGACGGGGTTTCGCGTCGTGAACGTCCTCATTCATGCGATCAATGCGATCCTGGTAGCGTCGCTGCTTCGTACACGAGGCATTCGCTCAGGGCTGGTCGAAGCAGATGCATCCGCTGCCGCGCTGCTGGCGGCGCTGTTCTTTGCATTGCATCCGGTGCAAACCGAAGCCGTCACCTACATTTCGGGACGCTCGAGCTCGCTTGCTGCATGCTTTTGCCTGCTCAGTCTGTACTGCTGGGTTCGAAGCGAGCAAAGCGAGCGCTCGCGACCTGCTTCCGGCTGGCTTGCGGCATGTTGCCTTTGTTTCATACTGGCGGTCGCGACCAAAGAATTCGCGGCGGTGCTGCCGTTCGCCCTGCTGCTCTACTCCGCCGATCGCTCATTCCCTGCAACCTTGCGACGACTGACGCCTCCGTTGCTTCTCATGGTGCTGATGCTGTGTATCGCGCTGAGCCTGCCTACTTACCGGCGGCTGTTGGCGGTCAGCCTGGATACGCGAAGTATTGCTGAAAATCTGCTCACCCAAGCGCACGGTGTTTTGTATTTGGCAGGTCAGCTGGCCCGCCCTTGGAACGGCAACGCAGATCCGCAGTTCGCGGTGGTGCCGATGAACTGGCTGAGTGCGAGCCTGTGCGTTGCCTGGCTCGCCATCCTGGCGATCGCATTGTCGAGAGTGAGACGAGCACCCGTTGGCGCATTCGCGGTGTTGTGGTTTCTGCTGTGGCTGGCGCCGACCAACTCGCTGCTGCCGCGACTGGATGTGGCAAACGACCGGCAGTTGTATCTGGCGTTGGCAGGACCGGCCTGGTGGTTGGCTACACGCCTGATCGCTTGGCATCGCGCACGATCGGTGCCCATCGCTGCCATCATCGCCTTGCTGCTGACGACCTTGGCCTGGTTCACCTACCAACGCAATCTCGTCTACGACACCGAGATCACTTTCTGGCAGGACACCGCCGAACGCAATCCAGACAACTCACGCGCCGCCAACAATCTCGGCATGGCGTACGCAATCGACTGTCGCTTCGACGAAGCGGCTGAAGCCTTCAAACGCGCCATTGCGTCGAGTCCGGACGAGTACCACGCACGAATCAATCTAGCCCTGCTACGCCAAGGACAGCTGCCCGGCGTCGATTTGCAACATTGCGCTCGGCGCGCGCACCAGCACTGACGAAGATCACCGCTGCGGACAAGCACTCGTCACCAGGAGCGGCATCACCAGCAGCAGCAACGCAACGAGCGCGAGCGCTCCACACGCAAATGTCACGAAGCCAATGAAGCGCGAGTACTCGTCCATCTGCGCGGCACGATGCAATCGATAGCCCCGGCGCACAATCAGCACGGTGATCAGGCCAGCCAATGTTGATGCCAAGAGCGTCACGAGAGTGACGACAGGCAAGCCCAACAGGCTCGCACCGGCGAACCCTTTGGCGCACGCCACCGCCACAAACACATAGACGAACACGAAGTCCGCCATCCACACCAGCAGTCCGCCCAACAACAGAAAGCTCGTGGCTGTGAACCGGTGCTGCATGACCGGCCTCACGTTGCCAACCGCGACGAATGCATCACGAGCAGCGCGATCACACCCTGTGCCGCGCTGTAGTACCACATGATGCGAGTGTTATCGAACACGTTGCGACGTACGGAATCGATCATCCGCAGCCACAGACGAACCATGGTGAACCCCGCCATCAGCGTCAGCAGCACCGCGTGCAAACCCTGCCACGCGAGCATGGTGTACGCCGTTGATGCATAGCCATGCATTTGCGGCCGCAAGTTCGTTCCGAGCAATGCATGCAGGCTGGCGCCGAATGCAATCCAAAGCGTCACAAGGGCCAGAACGAACGCGACAGTCACCCTGCTCGTCTGATTCGAGCGCAAGGCCCGGTTCGCAACGATCATCGCGCCCACCGACATCGCCCACGCAATCAACGCGCCGAGCGAGCTGCCGATCAGCGGCAAGTCCAGGCTCGCTGGCGGAAATCCCGACGGAGTGATGGTCCACAAGTAGTAGAACGAGAACACCAGACACGCGAAGATGCTGCCATCCACCAGCATCAGCACTACCATCGACCACCAGGAGTGCGAGCTGCTGCCGCTCATGTAATCCGGCAGATTCAGACTGCCGCCGACATCGAACAGCTTGCCTGAAGGCGCGGGATCGACTTCCCACAGCCACTTCAAGATGCTCACGAGCGCGACGACGGCGCCGAAGACTGCAACCACGGTCCACTTCACCGTCAGTGAAAGAAAGAACACGGCGGTCCCAACACCCGCCAGCACCGGCCACCCGCTCGATCCCGGCAATCTCAGCAAATATTGAGGCCGGGCGTCGATGGGACTGGTGACAATGGTTTCGCGCCTGCCGCTGAGAGTCCCGGGCAGATAGTGCCGGCCCGCGTCCACTTCCTCGCGCAGCCCCGGCTTCTCCCACAATGGCTCGCGACTGGTGACGAAAGGAATGCTGCGAACGGCGTACTCGTCCTGCGGCAGCCATTCGAGCGTACCGGCCTTCCAGGGATTGGTGTCCACCTTGCCGGCGGGCCGGAAATGCAGCAGCAGGTCGAGCAACACGAGACCGATGCCCGCGGCAAACACGAAGGCACCAATCGTGGACAGCAGGTTGTAAATCTCGAGACCGTAGCCGTCCGCATACGTCCACACGCGGCGAGGCATGCCGAGCAAGCCCGCAATGTGCATCGGAAAGAACGTGAGATTGACGCCGATGAACATGATGGCACAGGCCCACGCCCCCATTCGTTCCGACAGCCGCTTGCCGCTGATGAGCGGCGCCCAGTAGTAGATACCGGCGAACACCGGAAACAGCATGCCGCCGATGAGCACATAGTGCAGATGGGCGACGACGAAGTAAGTGTCGTGCACCTGCCAGTCATACGGCACCACGGCGAGCATCACGCCCGTGAGGCCGCCCAGCACGAACACGCCGAAGAAGCCCAATAGAAAGTATGTCGGCGTCGCTCGCTGCACATTGCCCCGCCACAGCGTCGCGAGCCACGAGAAAACCTGCAGCCCGGCGGGGATGGCCACCGCCATACTGGCCGCTGAGAAAAAACTCAGCGACAGGTGCGGCATGCCAGTCGCAAACATATGATGCACCCACAGCGCAAACGAAATCGTGCCGGTGCCCAACAGCGCGACAACGATCCATCGATAGCCGATCAGCGGCGTCTGCGCCATGGTGGCCACCATCATCGACACCAGGCCCGCGGCCGGCAGGAAAATGATGTAGACATCGGGATGGCCGAACAGCCAGAACAGGTGCTGCCACAGCAAGGGATCGCCGCCCCGCTCCGCCAGGAAGAACGGCCAGTGAAAAGCCCGCTCCAGTTCGAGTAGCGCGGTCGCGAGAATCACCGGCGGAAAACCGAAAATGATCATGGCGCCGACGATGAGCATCGCCCACAGATAGATGGGCATCTTGTCCGGCGTCATGCCCGGCGGCCGCGTGCGCAGGATGCCGACCACGATTTCGATGGCGCCCGCGATCGCGGAGATCTCGATGAAGCCGATACCGAGCAGCCAGAAGTCCGTGCGCAGCCCCGGCGAGAACTCATAGCTGGTCAGCGGCGGATACATGAACCAGCCGCCATCGGGCGCGAGATCGAAGAAGATGGTGGTGAAAAACACCAGGCCGCCGACGAAGTAGGCCCAGAACGCATAGGCGGACAAGCGAGGGAACGGCAGATCGCGCGCACCCTGCATTGCGGGCAACAACAGGATGCCGATGGCTTCGATGACCGGCACCGCGAACAGAAACATCATCACCGAGCCGTGCATGGTGAACAGCTGGTTGTACAGGTCGTGGCCAACGAGATCGTTGCCGGGGACGGCCAGCTGCGTGCGCATGATCAGCGCCAGAATGCCGCCGAGCACGAGAAACAAAATGGCGGCGCCGATGTACCACAGCCCGATGACCGTGTTGTTTACCTGCGTGAGCGCGCGCCACCCGCGATCACGCTTCCACACCTTCTGCAGTTGTTCGATCTCGCCTGGCGGACGCGGCAGCTGGTTCGGCAGCTCGGGCGGTGGACGAATGCTCACTCGAGACTCCCCAGCCACGCCGACAATGCTCTGAGCTCGACGCCGGTGTACGCGAGACTGGAGGGCATTTTGTTACCCGGTTTGACCTCCTGGGAGCCAGCGATCCACCCAGCCATGGTGCCGATGTGATTGTTCAGGGTTCCCGCGGCGAGCGACTTACGACCACCGACATGAGTGAGATCGGGCCCGGACGTGCCAGTCGCGGGCGTACCGCGAATGGTGTGACACTCGTGGCATTCGCCTCGGAAAAACGCGTCGTAACCTGTTTCGAGAAACGCATCGGTTGGCTGGCTCGCGGGCAGCGCTTGCCGCTCCAGCCACGTGTCGAAGTCCGTCGGGTCCTGCGTCACGACAAACATGGCCATCAATGCGTGCTGACCGCCGCAATATTCCGCACAGAGTGCGCGATAGCTTCCCTCCTCGCTCGTTTGCAGACGCAAGCGAGTGGTGCGTCCCGGAATCATGTCGATCTTGCCGGCCAGCGACGGCGCCCAGAAGCTGTGAATGACATCGGTGGTCGACAACAGCAGCTCCACCGCTCGATTCGTGGGCATGCGGATCTCGTTCGCAAGCACCACCGCTGCGCTTTGCCCATCTCGTTCATAGCGCACTTCCCACCACCATTGCTTGCCGACGACGTGAATCCTCAGCACACCGTCATTGGCGGGCTCGCGCCCGGAGGCATCACCGATGCCGAAGCATTCAAGAAACAACTGCAGCGCGTTGGAGGAGCCGATGGCATTCAAGCCATTGCCAACGGCGAGCGAATACATCAACAGCGTGGCGAGCGTGACGATGGGAAACGCCAGGCCGCCGCCCAGGACCCAGAGCCGCGCGTTCACTGACCTGGCCTTGGCCAGAACGCCATAGACGGCCAGCGCCATTACCACGATGAAGATGATCGCGCCGCCGACATACAAGACGTTGCCGAGCTGATCGATCAGCGCCGCGCCGCTGCCTGCCGCCGGATCGATGGCCGAGGCAGGATGTTTCATGGCCAGCGGGACTCGTACAGATAAGCAGCCATGTCCTTGGCTTCCTGCTCGGTCACCGCAATGGCGGGCATCGCGGTCAGCGGCGCCATCGACGGAGCGTCGATGATCCAACGCACCAGCGTCTCGGGATCGTTCGGAAACTTGCCCGCGACATACGAGCGGTGCGAATAGTCAGCCAGCGCCGGTCCAACTCGGCCCACTGCGTCCGGGATACCTGGAATGACATGGCACACACCACATTCGTAGCGAGCCAGAGCCGTACGACCTCTGTCTGGATCGCCGCCAATCACTCTCGGTTCGTAGTCGCGTTCGGGAATACACGCTGCCAGCATCGATGACGTGAGAATCAGCGCGGCATGAGCCAACTCGACCGAGGGACGCAACTGCCAGGCCATCTCGCTACTCTCGTTCCGTCATCAAGTAGCGCGCCATGTGTTGCGCGTGCGGCTCGATCACGTCGAGGTCGGGCATCATGGTGTGTGGGCTGATGGACTGGGGCGACACGATCCAGCGCACCAGATTCTCTGGCGTGTTCGGCAGGATGCCGCCGATGTACTTGCGCTCGTGCCAGTTCACCAGTGGTGGTCCTACATGCGTGTTGGGTCCGACCAAGCCGCCGATGATGTGGCAGTTGTCGCATGCGTATTGTCGAAAGATGATCTGCGCGCGCTCTCGGCTATACGCCTTGACGGTCGTGGGCTTGGGGCAATCTGCCCCGCTGCTGGCCGCATCCAGCTTGCGATGCTCTGCCACTGTCATGAAAGGCATGGCCTTCAGGAACGCAACCGTCGACCACAATCCTTCGGTCGAGATGCGATATTCCCAAGCCGGCATGCCCGACATGCGCACACCCTGCTGCGTGACATAGAAGAGATGCGCAGCCGGCCATTCACGAGCCGACTCCGACAGGCTGCTCGGTGAAGGCAATTGCCCGCGTCCCAAGGGATCGCGAGCGACACCCGGTGCGCCATGACATTGCACGCAGTACCGCCGATAACAGGCATAGCCCACATTTACATCGGCGACGCGCTCCAAGTCCGGAACGACGATCTTGTCCGCATACCGCGCCACCGAGAATCGCAGCCCCGTTTCCAGGATGCGATAAGTGATGGCGAAGTGCTGCTTGGTGGCTGCGGTGCTATAGGCGCCGGATAGCAGTATGACCGCGCCCGCCGCAGCGCCGATCACGACCAGCGCGACGGCCCCGATGACGCTGAATAAGAGCTTGTGACGATGCGCGACTTGCCTGGCCGGCACGGCGTGACCTGCTTGCCATTGCGGAGGTGCTGCACCTTAATCATCGGAGGCGAGTCAAGTTCCCCCTACCTGGCCACCCATCCTGCCAGCGCGCTGGCGCATCCCCCGTCGAGCTGCGAGAATTTGGTACCGGTATCACGCCAGGAACGGCTGTGCGGCGTGCTCACCTCGTTTTCAAAAGGAGTAACTCATGACCACGCATACCCGCCCCTTCGGCCGCACCGGCTGGAACGTGATGGAGATCGGTTTCGGTGCCTGGGCCATCGGCGGTCAATGGGGCGATGTCGACGAGGCACAGGCAAAGGATGCGTTACGCGCCGCGCTGGAGTCAGGCACGAACTTCATCGACACCGCCGATGTGTACGGCGACGGCCGCTCGGAACGCATCATCCGCGACGTGCTCAAGGAGTGGCCGGGTCCGCGCCCGATCGTCGCAACCAAAGCTGGCCGCCGGCTATCCCCGCATGTCGCCGACGGTTATACGCGCGCCAACCTGGAAGCCTTCGTGGATCGCAGCTTGGCGAACCTCGGCGTCGATACGCTCGACCTGCTGCAACTTCATTGTCCGCCGACCGAGGTCTACTACCGGCCGGAAGTCTTCGAGGCGCTGGACGTTCTGGTGACCGCCGGCAAGCTCCGGCACTACGGCGTGTCCGTGGAAAAGGTCGAAGAGGCGCTGAAAGCGATCGAATATCCCGGCGTGCAGTCGGTGCAGATCATCTACAACATCTTTCGCCAGCGCCCGGCGGAATTATTGTTTCGTGAGGCCAAGGCGCGCCACGTGGCGATCATCGCTCGCGTGCCGCTGGCGAGCGGCTTGCTCACCGGCAAGTTGAATCGCAACTCAAAGTTCGCCGCGGACGATCATCGCAACTTCAATCGTCACGGCGAGGCGTTCGACGCCGGCGAGACTTTCTCGGGCGTACCTTACGATGTCGCTCTGGACGCGGTTGAAGCCATCCGGCCGTTGGTGCCGGTGGGAACGCCGATGGCAGCATTCGCGCTGCGCTGGATCCTGATGGCCGAGGCAGTGTCCGTGGTCATTCCCGGCGCGAAGTCGCGCGAGCAGGCACTGGCGAACGCGGCCGCAAGTCAGCTTGCGTCATTGTCCCCGGCGACAATGCAGGCGCTGCGCTCGAATTACGAGCAGCAGATCGCCCGCCACGTTCACCATCGCTGGTGAGGCTACGCCGCCAGCACTCCCTTTGCTTTCGCCGTGTGGGTCGCAATCAGATCCATCAACGCGGGCGACAGGCAGTCGTACGGCGTCAGCCCCAACTCCTGCAGGCGCGAGCGCACCGCTCCCATGTTCTCCGGCTTCGCGCCCGCCTCGATGATGGACGAGACGAACGCCGCGAATTCCGGCGCGGCCCAGCCCTTCTCGCTGAACAGCTCGGGGTGCACGAAGTCGAAGCCATAGAACGGATGGTTCTTGTTTTCGATGCGCCCGTACATGTGCACGCCGCAGCCGGTGCAGGCATAGCGCTGGATGGGCGCCGACTCATCGACGATCTTGAGCTTGTCGGCGTTCGCCGTGACCGTGAGCTTGTCGCGCGGAATCACGGCGACCATGGAGAACAGCGCGCCCTCCGGCTTCCAGCACTTGGTGCAGCCGCAAACGTGATTGAACGCAACGTCGCCGTCGAGCTTGACGGTCACCTGCCGGTCCTTGCACTTGCAGGTCAGGGTCCCCCCGGCGAAGCCGCTCGTGCCCTTCTGTACGCCGTTATCCACCGACGGATGTATTTTCAAAGCTGCCATGGTCGTTCTCCAATTCGTTGTTGCTTCAGAACAGCGCGACGCTCCGGATCGACTCGCCCTTGTGCATCAGGTCGAACGCGTCGTTGATGCGTTCGATGGGCATCTGATGGGTGATCAGCTCGTCAATCTTGATCTTGCCATCCATGTACCAATCGACGATCTTCGGCACGTCGGTGCGGCCACGCGCACCGCCAAACGCGGTTCCCTTCCACACTCGCCCGGTCACGAGCTGGAACGGCCGTGTGCGAATCTCCTGCCCGGCGCCCGCCACACCGATGATGATCGACTGCCCCCAGCCACGGTGACAGCACTCCAGCGCCTGACGCATCAGATCGACATTACCCACGCACTCGAAGCTGTAATCCGCGCCACCATCAGTGACATTCACGAGGTGTGCCACCAGATCGCCTTCGACTTCCTTCGGATTGACGAAGTGGGTCATGCCGTACGCTTCAGCCAGCGGCACGCGCCGTGGGTTGATGTCCACGCCCACGATCTTGTTGGCGCCGACCAGACGTGCGCCCTGGATGACGTTGAGCCCGATGCCGCCGAGGCCGAAGACGACCACGTTGGCGCCCGGCTCGACCTTGGCCGTGTTGATCACCGCGCCGATGCCGGTCGTGACGCCGCAGCCGATGTAACAAACCTTGTCGAACGGCGCGTCCTCGCGAATCTTCGCGACCGCGATCTCCGGCAGTACCGTGTAGTTCGCAAAGGTCGAGCAACCCATGTAGTGATGAATCATTTCCTTGCCGATCGAGAATCGGCTGGTGCCGTCGGGCATGACGCCCTTGCCCTGCGTGGCGCGGATCGCCGTGCATAGATTGGTCTTGCGCGACAGGCACGATTTGCACTGCCGGCATTCCGGCGTGTACAGCGGAATGACGTGATCGCCCTTGCGCACCGAGGTGACGCCCGGCCCGACATCGACCACCACACCCGCGCCCTCGTGACCGAAGATCACCGGGAACAACCCCTCCGGATCGGCGCCCGAGCGCGTGAATTCATCGGTGTGACAGATGCCGGTGGCCTTGATCTCCACCAGCACTTCGCCGGCGCGCGGTCCGTCGAGATCGACAGTAGTGACTTCCAGCGGCTTGCCAGCGGCATACGCAACAGCAGCTTTGACTTTCATTGTTCCTCCGGGCGGGCTTGCTTGACCTGGCCGCTGGCATCCAGCAGCGGCACGCGATAACTCGACAGGATTTCATCGATCCTGCCCTGATGCGCATCGATCCAGGCGTCGAGCTCGCCTTGCCATTGTTTCTCGCCAAAGCGCACGCCCATGGCGATTTCATAGTTGAATTTGATCTGCGGATCGGGCGGGAACGGCACGGTCTGCCACGCAGGGTTGGCCGCATGGCGCTGCGCCAGGTAGCCGGCGACCGGTCCCCATACGATGGCGGCATCGATCTTTCCGGACTGCAGGTCCTGTCCGATGATGTGCGCCGGATTCTCCGCGGGATCGCCGCTCTGCGCGGCGTAGATCTCGGCCTGCTCGATCAGACCATTCTTCAACAGCCAGTCGGCTCCAGGTGAGCGTGCGAACACTCCGATACGCAGCTTCGAGAGCCGGTCGCGCGGCAACTTCAGCAGATCGTCGGGCGTCCGCAGATTGCGCAGGTCGCTTTTTTCCGCGAACAACAACGCATACGTGGACTGCATGTACGGCCGCGTCGTCGCAGTCAGCTCGTAGCCCTTGGGCACGCCGATGATCACATCGCACTTGTATTGCTTCGTGGTCTCGTCGCGACGACGCAGCGTATTGCGCACGAAGCCCATGCGCTGTGGAAAGAAGGTGTACTCGATGCTCTTGCCCAGATCGCGCGCCAATTCTTCGGCGATCTTGTTCTCGTAACCTTCGCCGCGTTCATTGGATTGCGGCAGGTTGTTCGGGTCGGCGCACACGCGCAGCACCGATTGCTCCGGGGTCGCCGGGACGGCGCTGGCCGACAGTACGAAACCGGCCAGCGCCGCGGCGCCCAGGTTCAATCCCGCGCGCCGCAATCCGACCCGCCATTCCATCCGCGATCTGTGGCGCACGCTATTGGATCTTCGACAACCGGCCAGGCTCGATTTTTCCATCGGAGCGACCTTTCAAGTACGCGTACAGACCTTCCCAGTTCTTGTTCACCATCTCGCTGGTGTTGAACGGCGGCATGCCCTTCTCCGGCCGGCCGTTCATGAGGACGGTGTGGAAGTCCTCTTTGCTGAGTACCTTCAGCGACTCCACCAGCGACGGTCCCACCAGGCCCTCCTGGGCCGCGCCGTGGCAGCGCTCGCACGCGAGCGCCCGCCACGTCCGCCATCCGTTCAAGGTGCTTTCATCGACCTTGTTGCCCTCCTGCACCTGGTACAGAGCACCACCGTCGGGTGCGTCATCGGCGCTGACGCACACCGCGGTGATACTCATCGTCCCAAACAGCGCTACAAACAGTGTCGAGTCTCTCAGCAACCATTTCATCAATTTCATGTTCGATATCTTGCTTACGCCCTTCACTGTTTCGCCTTCGCTGCAGGGTGGCGGCTCATTGCAGAGCCGTGGTCGCGCTGGAGCTCGAGTCCGGCAAGCCGAAGATGAACAGCGAGCCGCCCAGCGTGGTGTACTTCGCAAGGTCCTTGTAACCGCCCACCGCGCCCAGGCCTTCGGTGGATTCGGTCAGGCCCGCCGCCATGCCGATGCCGGCCCAGCCGCCGATACCCGAATACACGCCGACGTACTGCTTGCCGGCATACTCGTAGGTGAACACGTTGCCGATGATTCCGGAGGGCGTCTTGAACTTCCACAGTTCCTTGCCGTCCTTCGGAGACACGGCTTTGATGTAACCCTCGAGCGTGCCGTAGAACACTACGTCACCGGCAGTGGTGAGCGCGCCGGACCAGACCGAGAAGCGCTCGGGCTTGGACCATACGATCTTTCCTTGGGCCGCATCCCACGCGATGAAGTTCCCCATGCCGCCATGGCTGCCCGGCGTCGGGTACATCGTCAGCGTTGCACCGACATACGGCTGGCCGGCGGTGTATTCCACCTGGAACGGCTCGTAGGTCATGCAGACGTGATTGGTGGGCACCATGAACAGGCCGCTCTTGCGGTCGTAGCTGACGGGCTGCTGGTCTTTGGTACCGAGCGCGGCAGGACAGATGTCCTTCACGTTCACGTCCGGACCGGTCGTGCCGGGCGAGAAGCGCTTATCGACGATGGGCCGGCCGGTCTTCATGTCGACCTTGGTGGCCCAGTTCACGGTCGGATCGTATTTTTCTGCGACCAGCAGCTCGCCCGTCTCGCGATTCAACGAATAGGCGAAGCCGTTACGATCGAAGTGCACCACCGCCGGCACCTTCTTGCCCTTGATGGTCAGATCCACCAGCACGTTCTCGTTCACGCCGTCGTAGTCCCACTCGTCGTGCGGCGTCATCTGGTAGGCCCACTTGGCCATGCCCGTGTTCAGATCGCGTGCGAACAGTGTCATGGACCAGCGGTTGTCGCCGGGACGCTGTGCGGGATTCCACGTGCCCGGGTTGCCGGTGCCGTAGTAGACCAGGTTCAACTTCGGATCGTAGGCATACCAACCCCAGGTGGTGCCGCCGCCGAGCTTCCACTGCTCGCCCTCCCAGGTCTTCAGCGACGAGTTGGCGCCCACCGGTGCGAGCTTGCCGTTGGTCCAGGTCATGGTCTTGGCCGGATCGACCAGGATCTCGTTGTCCGGACCGGTGCTCCACGCGGTCCACAGCTTCTTGCCGGTCTTCAGGTCATAGGCGATCAGCCGTCCACGCACGCCGAACTCACCACCGGAGATGCCGGTGATCACCACATCCTTGAAGACATGCGGCGCATTGGTGTTGGTCTCGCCGATCTTCGGATTGCCGTTCTTGGCGCTCCAGAGCACCTTGCCGGTGTTGGCGTCGAGCGCGACCAGCGTGGTGTCGGCCTGCTGCAGCAGGATCTTGCCGTCGCCAAAGGCGAGGCCGCGGTTCACCGTGTCACAGCACATCACGGGGACGACCGACGCATCCTGCTTCGGCTCGTACTTCCATTTGTAGGATTGATCTTTCAGATTGATGGCGTACACGTTGTTCGGGAACGGCGTATGGATATACATGGTGTCCCCGATCACCAGCGGCGAGCCTTCGTGCCCGCGCAACACGCCGGTGGACATGGTCCATGCCACTTGCATGCGGCCCACGTTGCCGGCATTGATCTGTTTGAGGTCGCTGTAACGGTGGTTCGCGTAGTCGCCGGCCTGGGCGGCCCAGTTCGACGACTTGCTCATTGCCGTTTCCAAGTCCGTGGCCGAAGCCAATGAGACGGTGGACGTGGCAGCCACCAGCAGGACCAAGCGATGTTGAAATTTCATGTTCAATCCCCCGAGACTGACCCAAAGTTTTTGTTGATGGCAATTGGCGCGCGGCATGCACGATGCTGTAAGAACGCCAACTTCACTCCACCTCAATGAGGCGATCATGACGATGCAACGCCTGTGCCACCTACCCCTTCATCGCCCGAATCCCGCACGCGCAGTCGGAATCGCGGCGACAGCACTATTGATATTCGGCACGCTGTTCGGCACATCGGCCAGCAGTGCACCGCCGGTGCACTACTATCCCACCGAAGCGCGAGTCGAATACGTCAACGAATGTATCGCCAACCACGACGATAGCCTAGCGAACGTTTACCAATGCTCCTGCACTATCGATCGTATCGCCGATCATCTCAGCTACGACGACTTCGTCACCGCCATCACCTTCGCTCGCTATGCCGGTCTGCCTGGCGAAGGAGGCGCCATATTCCGCGATTCGGAACAGGCGCGCGCCACGGCCAAGCGTTTTCGGCTGCTGGAGAGCGAAGCGCAACGTGCATGTGGCCTCGTTAAATCGTAATCATTGCGATGACGGCGGCGCAGGCCCAAGGACCACGCCCCAGGGCGAGCCGCCCACTGGAATCCGCTTGACGGTGGTCAGTGTCGTTGTATCGATGACACTGACGTCGTTCGAAGGTCCATTGGCGGTGTAGAGAAAACGCCCGTCGCTCGACAATGCGATGCCCCAAGGGCGTGTACCCGCCGGGACTTCCTTGATCAGCTGCGCGGGCGAGCTTTGTATATCAACCACGGCTACGGTGCCCCCACGGCCGGTGCTCAAATACAACCGATGGCGCGGCTCATCGAGCACCACCGCCATGGGCTTGGCGGCCTCGCGCAACTGTAATACGCGCTCCACCGGCTCACCGGCCGGTACTGTCATTCGATACAGCGAGGCATCGAGCTCGCCGGAAACGTAGGCGGTTTTGCCATCGCGTGTGAATGCGATGTCGCGCGGACGCTTGCCGACCGCGACATGGCTCTTCACTTCCAAGGTCTTTGTATCTATTACAGAGACCGAGTTGTCCGATTCGTTGGTGACCAGCACCCAGCGCTCATCCGGTGTGAGTGCTACGCCCTCGGGCTCCAGCCCGACTTTGACGCGCGCCACGACCTTCGCGGCCTCGACATCGACCACGGACATCGTGCCCGCGTCCTCGTTGGCTACATACAACCGCTTGCCGTCGCCGCTCATGGCGAATTGTTCAGGATCGGAGCCTGCCTCCAACACTCTGATAACCTTGCGTAAAGCCGTGTCGACGACGGCGATTCCGTCGGCTTTCAAATCGCGCTCGCGCTTGGCGCACTCCTCGTCCGGCACACTCGGCGGACATTTCGGTAAGCCGCTCACGGCCACCAGCAGGCGCGAGCCATCGCTCGTCAACTTCAATCCGCGCGGGCGTTTACCGACTTCGATGGTGCCGATATTGGAGGCCGTGCGCAGGTCCAGCACCGAGACACTGTGGCCGTCCTCGTTGGAAACGTAGCCGCGCGTGGCGGCCGCCTCGCCGCCCGCTGCGGTAACTTCGAACACGCATCCGCATACACCGAGAAGAATCAGCAGCCAGCGTGGCCATTGCGCTACATCACCCATGGTTCCCCCTTTCTCCTGAGCAGCAAACGAGCAAGTCATATGCCACAGATCCATCAACCCGGTTAAACTCTCCAGCGTCGAAGGGGGAGTCACCGCCCGGAACGCGGTGTACAAATCAATCCACGCAGAGTGTGTCAGGGGCGATACAAGCCGTGACACTGTCACGGGACAGTTGGCACACTGCGGCATCGGTTGAAAAGGAGAGCTCATGGACGCAACGGCAGTGCATGCGGGGAATGTGCTGGAGCTGGTGCGCGAGCACAAAGCCCCTCTGGGGCCACCTCTGACCCTGCACCCGGCCATCGCGGGTTCATGGCGCCGCTGCGCGCTCGATTACTCGCTCGATCCTGGTCGTCGCACCTATGCACCCACGGTCATCGACGCGGCCGCGCTCGCCGAGCGGCTGGTCCAGCACGCCGATCTGTTACAGATCGCCTCCGCCGAAATCGACTGGCTATACGAGCACATCGCCGGCTCCGGCTACGCGCTGGTGCTGACCGACGCCACCGGCATCGTGCTCTATGAAAAGACCGACGCGACCCTGGTCGATGTGTTCCGCTCCGCCGGCCTGATGATCGGTGCCGACTGGAGCGAGCGTGAGGAAGGCACCAACGGCATCGGCACCTGCATCGCCGAGAATCGGCCGGTGATCGTCTATCGCGAAGAACATTTTCGCGCCTGTCACATCGGCCTGTCCTGTTCGGGCGCGCCGATCCGCGATGCCTCGGGCAAGCTGGTCGCCGTGCTCGATGCTTCGACGCTGAATGCGCGCGACACGCGGGCCAGCCTGGCGCACACCATGGCGCTGGTGAGCCTGTCGGCGCAGCTCATCGAAAAATGCCTGTTTTTGCAGCAGTTCCAGAGCGAGACCATTTTCCGCTTTCATGCCCGCCCGGAATTCGTCAACTTGCAGCACAGCGGCGCCATCGCCGTGGCTCGCGACGGCAGAGTGGTCGCCGTGGACGAAACGGCGTTGTGGCTGCTGCGGACCAAGCACCGCTCCATGCTGGTCGGGCGCAGCATCGAGGAAATCTTCGACATCAACGCGCAGGAGCTGATCGAGCCGAGCTGCCGCACCGAGACTTCTTTGCGTCCGGTCCGCGATGTGTTGTTCGGCCGGCACTTCTTTCTCAGCCTGGATCAGGAAGCCACCAAGCCGCGCGCGCATATCGTTCCGTCGCCGACACGGGAGATTCTGCAACTCGCGCCGCCACCGGCACGCAAGAGCACGCTGTCGCTGGAAGACCTGGCTGGCCAGGACCCGCAGATGCTTCGCAATATCCGCAGCGCCCGCCGAGTCGCCGCTTCGCGCGTGCCGGTCATGATCCAGGGGCCGACCGGCGCCGGCAAGGAAATGTTTGCTCGCGCTCTGCACGCCGCCAGCGATCGAGCCTCGCGACCCTTCGTGGCACTGAACTGCGCCGCCATTCCCGAAACGCTCATCGAAAGCGAGCTGTTCGGTTATGCGGCCGGCGCCTTCACCGGCGCCCGCAAGGGTGGCATGAAGGGCAAGATCCTGCAGTCCTCCGGCGGCACGCTGTTCCTCGATGAAATCGGCGACATGCAGCTGAGTTTGCAGACTCGCCTGCTGCGCGTGCTGGAGGAGCACGAGGTCATGCCTCTGGGAACGGACACGCCAATTCAAGTCGATCTGCGCGTGATGTGCGCCTCGCACCAGAACCTGCGAGCCATGATCGCGCGCGGCGCGTTCCGCGAGGATCTTTATTACCGGCTCAACGGCATCACCATCGAGCTGCCGCCGCTGGCGCAGCGGGCCGACAAGGAGCGCTTGATCCGCGAGTTCCTGGCCACCGAAAGCCTGGATGGACATCCGGTCGCCATCGAGATGGAAGCCTTCGAGCGCCTGCTCAACTACAGCTGGCCCGGCAATGTGCGCGAGCTGCGCAACGTGATTCGCACGATTCTGGCAATTTGCGATAGCGATGTGATCCGGCTGGTCGATCTGCCGAGCGAAGTGCGGCTCTGCCAACACAACGGCGACGACACTTCCGATGCACCCAGTTCCGCCGAACGCGAGTCCCTGCTGCAAGTCATTCGTGACTGCGATGGCAACATGTCGCGCGCGGCCGAGCGGCTCGGCGTCAGCCGCAACACGCTATATCGACGCTGCAAGCGGCTGGATATTCCGCTGCAACACACACGCGGCCTCATGTAGCCGATTGGTCTTCGATCAACTTCTGCGAGTTCTCGCGGCGCCGAAACACTAAGGGCGCCTCGGGCGCGCGCGCCTGCTGCGCACGATCGACGGCTGCCAATACGACGTGATGATGCGGGCTCTTGGAACAGACCGGGTCCGCGGCCGTCGCATCATGCGCCAGCAAATAGGCCTGGCAGCGACAGCCACCGAGATCCTTGTCCCGCTCTTCGCAACTGGCGCAGGGTTCCTTCATCCAGCCCTGGCCGCGAAATCGATTGAAGGCGTCCGAGTCGAACCACGCAGCGCGCAGGCCATGCTCGCGAACGTTGGGAAAACTCAGCCCAGGCAGCATCTTCGCCGTGTGACACGGCAGCGCGGTCCCATCGGGCGCGATCGTCATCAGCGTGCTGCCCCAGCCATTCGCGCACTTCTTGGGGCGTTGTTCGTAGTAGTCAGGCACGACAAAGAAGATTCGCATCTTGCCTTGCAGACGTTCACGCCAGACAAGCATCGTTTGCTCGGCCCGCTGCAATTGCTCACGCGATGGCAACAAGTGCTCACGGTTCAGGTGCGCCCACGAGTAGTACTGCGTGTTCGCCAGCTCCAGGTAGTCGGCGCCCATGCGCGCCGCCATGTCGATGATGGTGTCGAGGTGATCGATATTGAGCCGATGGATCACGCAATTGAGCACCATGGGATAGCCATTCGACTTGATCCATTCGGCGCAGCGCTGCTTCAGCTCGAAAGTGCGCGTGTGCGACAGGAAATCGTTGAGCTCGCGCGTGGAATCCTGGAACGAGAGTTGGATGTGATCGAGTCCGGCGCGTTTGAGCCCGGTCAGTCGCTCTCGCGTCAGGCCGACTCCGGAGGTAATGAGGTTGGTGTAGAAACCCAGGGCGTGCGCCTCAGCGGCGATCTCCTCGACATCGTCACGAAGCAGCGGCTCGCCCCCGGAAAGGCCGAGCTGCACAGAGCCAAGCGCACGGGCTTCGCGCAGCACTCGGAGCCATTCCTCCGTAGTCAGCTCGTTCTGGACCGCCGCGAAATCCACGGGGTTGTAACAGAACACACATTGCAGCGGACAACGATACGTCAGCTCCAGCAGCAGCCACAGCGGCGGGCCGACGTTCGCAGAGGCACTGAATACCGGCACGGTGCTCATGGCGGCGGCGTGTGGATCCAACCCTGAGTCGCGGCGAGGTCCAGAAAGCGCACCACGTCGTCTTGCAAGCCGCTGCGCTGAAAGGTCGCCTCGAGATCCGCCACGATTTCATCGATAGTGCGCGCGCCATCGCAGCGTCGCAGGATTTCCGCCGCGCTGGTGTTCAACTTCACCATGCCCTCCGGGTACAACAGCACGAACGTGTTCTGCACTGCCTCCCATTGCAGCCGAAATCCCGTGCGAATGGCCGGGCGATGAGCGCGCGTCATGGCCGCACTCCATAGCGCTGGGCCATGGCATCGTTCATGGCCCAAAGAATATCGAGCTTGAACTTGAGCACTTCCAGCGCGCGGTGCTGCTGTTCGCGCGTTTTGAAATAGGCGAGCGTGACTGCCAGCCCGTGATTGACATCGCGCTGTGCCAGCGACACCCGGCTGCGGAAATACTGCAGCCCTTGTTGATCGATCCAGGGATAGTGCTCCGGCCACGACGCCAGCCGCTGCCGATGGATGTCGGGAGCGAACAATTCCGTCAGCGATGAGCACACCGCTTCCTGCCATGGCTGTTGGCGGGCGAAGTTCACATACGCGTCGACAGCAAACCGCACAGCCGGAATCAGCCTGTCGAGGCTTTCGACTTCGGCGCGCTCCAATCCAACGGCTTCGGCCAAACGCAACCAGGCTTCGATCCCACCCGCGTCGTCACCATGGCCATCGTGATCCAGGATGCGCTCGATCCACTTCCGCCGCACTTCCCGATCCGGACAGTTCGCAAGGATGGCCGCGTCCTTGCGAGGAATGCAGATCTGGTAGTAATAGCGATTCGCGACCCAGCCCTGGATCTGCTCGCGAGTCGCGCGGCCTGTGTTCAACATGACGTTGAATGGATGATAGATATGATATGCGCGGCCCTGCTCGCGCAGTTGCTGCTCGAAAACATCCGCCGGCCACGGAGCTTCGAGATCCTCGGATTCACCGTGTTCGGGCAAGTCTCGAGCGGCGCTCACAGAACGATCTCCATGCCGTCGTAAGCCACCTCGATGCGGTGGCTGGTCAGGATCTCGCGCTCGGGCGAATCCTCGATCAGGATCGGATTGGTGTTGTTGATGTGGATGAGCACGCGGCGCGTGGCCGCGGGCAAGCGATCGAGCCAGCCGATCATGCCGCCCGACTGCGTCAAATGCCCCATGTCGGCGGCGCGTTTGTGAGATACGCCCAGGCGGATCAGCTCGTCATCGGTCCAGAACGTGCCGTCCACGAGCACGCAGTCGGCGCTGGACATCACCTCGAACAACCACGGATCGATGCTTGCGACCCCCGGCGCATAACACAGCCGCCTGTTGGTGCTTACATCCTCGACCGCCAGCCCGATGACATCGCCGGGTTGCGCCTCGCGCTGGGAATACGGCGGTGGCCTGCCAGGCAGGGCCAGCGCCCGCCAACGCAGATCGTCGCAGCCTTCGACGGTGAACACGTCGTTCTCCCGCTCCGCGGCCGGGATTGTTTGCCGGCTCACGCCGCAATACCGTTGCAGGACCTGGAGAATCGGATTGGCGGTGGTGAGATCGGCGAACACATTGTCGGTGCACCACAGCGGCCAGGGCTTGGGGCTCTCACGAAGCATCAACAGGCCGGTGGTGTGATCGATCTGCGAGTCCGTCAACACGATGTTGCGGATACCGGTGTCGCGATTGGCACGAGCCGGCTGCAACTGTGGATTGGCCTGCAGCTGCGCCAGGATATCGGGCGAGGCATTGACCAGCGTCCAGGCAGTCTCGTCCGCGCCGCGGATGGCGATGGAGGATTGGGTGCGCCGGCGCGCGTTCAGCTCCTGGCGGCGGACGCCCAGGCAATTCCGGCAGTTGCAGTTCCACTGTGGAAAACCGCCACCGGCCGCGGACCCTAGAATTCGTATGTGCATCGGCAGGACGACGCCCCGCTATGAAGGCCAGCCATGAAGGGACGCGCCGAAGGTGGGGCCACCCGGCGGCGCCAGGTGGCCCGCCCTCAGCGGCGATCAGCGATGGTCGGCATACATGGTGATTTCCATGCCGAGGCGCAGATCGATGGCTGTTGGAGTTTCCCAGATCATGATGACTCCTTGGTTGAAGACCATCCCCTGGTTGGGGACTCCTGGGCCACCATGCGCGCATCGGGTCAATTGCCGCCACGCGGCGATCATGATTCTCGGCTAATGATTTTCATGAGTGCCAGCTCGGGCCGGCGCCCTTCATACTTGAGCCCTGACCAACCACCGGGACACCCTTGAAGCTTCGCACCCACGTCAACCTGATCGTCGCCAGTCTGAGCGCGGCCCTGGTCGTGCTGGCGGCGTGGCTGCAATTCGATGGCACACGGCGCTCGGTGAATGAAGAAATTGCCGGCGCCAATATCGTGGCCACGCAGTTGCTGGCCCGCATGATCGTGGGGCTGGACCGGGGTGACGACCGGCTGCTGCTGTTGTTCCTTCAGCAGCTCGGCCGTGTTCGTGCCCACGAGATCACGATGCGCACCGCCGACCACCAGGTGATCTACCAATCCCCGCCTTCGCCATACAAGGCCGGACGCGAAGCGCCGGCGTGGTTCGCCCAGTTGATATTGCCGACGACACCGGTGCACGTATTTCCCTTGGCCAGCGGCAGCGAGATCCGCGTCGAAGCCAATGCTTCGCGGGCCATCCTGGACGGCTGGGACAATCTGATCGACCTCATGATCGTCGGCGGCCTCGCCTTCGCCGTGCTCAACGCGGCGGTGTTCTGGCTGGTCGGCCGTGCGGTGGCGCCGTGGCCGGTCATCGTCGATGGGCTCTCGCGCATCGAGCGCGGCGATTTGCAACATCGCCTGCCGGAGCTGAAGGGCCACGAAGCGCAAATGATGGGCGCGACCTTCAATCGGATGGCGGCCTCGCTGGAAGAAAAACAGATCAGCGATCGCAAGGCTGTCGAAGCGGAGCAACGCTTGCAGCAGCGGCGCGAGCTCGACCAGATCATCGAACAACGCCTCGATGAAGAACGACGCCTGATCGCTCGCGAGCTGCACGATGAGTTTGCGCAATCGGTCACGGCCATTCGCAGCTTCGCCGTGGTGATCATGAATCAACATCCCGCCGAATCGCGCACTGCCGAAGTCGCGCGACTCATCTCTACGGAGGCAGCTCGTCTCTATGACTCGATGCATGGCCTGATCCCTCGCCTCGCGCCGTTGACACTCGACACTCTCGGCCTGGCAGAAACGCTGGAGGGCTTCATCAAGCAATGGCAGGGCCGCCATCCCTCGATCCGGTTTTCATTACGCCACCAGCTGCCGGCCGAGCTCGGCGACAGCATCAGCATCGCCATCTATCGCGTGGTCCAGGAAGCCGTCATTAACGCCGTGCGCCATGGCAATCCGACGACGATCGCTGTCGACATCACGTGCTCCGACTCGACGGCGCGTGTACGCATCACGGACAATGGTGTCGGGCTGCCGGAAGGTTGGTCGCGCCCGGGACATTTCGGATTGCGCGGACTGCAGGAAAGGATGGCCATGCTGCGAGGTACGCTGTCGCTTGTATCCCATGAGCCTCACGGAGTGGAGCTGACAGCGGAGATTCCGCTGGGAGCGCGCGTATGATCAAAGTGCTGCTGGTGGACGATCACACCGTTGTTCGAACCGGCTTCCGGCTGTTGCTCGAAACGGTTGCCGACGTGCGCGTGGTCGCGGAAGCCGACAGCGGTGAAGCGGCATGCCAGAGCTTCGACGAAGCAAAGCCGGACGTCGTCGTGCTCGATCTTTCCATGCCCGGCATGGGTGGACTCGAAACCATCCGGCGGCTGCGTGCGCGAGACAAGGATGTGAAAACGCTCGCGCTATCCGCTCATGACGATGCCATGCACGCGCGGCGAGCTTTGAAACAAGGCGCGCTGGGCTTCTTGTCCAAACGCACGGCTCCGGAGACCTTGCTCGAAGCGGTGCGCATGGTGGCGACTGGCCAGCGTTACATCGATCCCAAGCTCGCGCAGGAAATCGCACTGGCCGAGGTTGGCGGCACGTCGCTGGTCGATTCTTTATCGGAGCGCGAGTTCGAAGTGTTCCTGCGCCTCGCCAATGGCGCCGCAGTCCCGCAGATCGCCGCGGAGCTGAATCTTTCTGCCTCTACAGTAGGCACTCATCTGTACAACATCAAACAGAAGCTGCAGGCCGGGAACCAGGCCGAGCTGACTCTGATCGCGCTACGCGCTGGACTGATCGAGCGTTGAATGACCACCGCAGCGGTTAGGGGTTGGCGGTTAGCGGTTAGTCAGATTCGGCTCAACCAACCGCTAACCGCTAACCGCTTCTGTCTCAGGACTTCTTGAGCTTCTGCACGATCTCGAGAGACTTGTTCACGTTCTCCACCGGATTGAGCCCGCCGACCGTAGCGGCGATCTTGCCATCCGGCGTCACGATGAACGTCGTGCGCTCCGCGAAACCGTGGTCGATTTCCTTGCCACGCGTGTCCTTCGCACCACCCTTGGCTTCGCGAACTTCAAGATCGAACGCACGCGCGATCTTGCCGTCCGCATCGGAAGCCGTAGGGAACTTGCCAGCGCAATATTCCGGATCAGCGGAGAAATCATTGAGCCGCTCGATGCTGTCGAGCGACACGCCGATGATGCTGGCACCGGCCGCATCGAACTTGTCCTTGTTGACGGCGAAGGTGCGCGCCTGCACGTTGCAGCCACCGGTGTAAGCAGACGGATAGAAATACACCACCACCGGGCCCTTCTTCAGCGCGTCCTGCAGCGAGAACGTAAACGGCTTGCCCGCCAGCGTCGCAGGCGCGGTGAACTTGGGCGCCTCGGCCCCTTCCTGCAAAGCCGCCCATGCCGGCAGCACCGCACCCAACGATAACAATCCGGTCAGCAGCACACCCTTCAAGCTCTTGTTCATGACAACTCCATTACGTCGATCCGGAAACACCTGACGAAAGCGCGCCATCGTAGCGCCTCCATTGCGTATTCGTCATCAGGCCGCCGGATATCTTTCAAGGGCCTGCGGGCTGACGCATGTTGCTGCAACGTCAGGCCGTCGCAAGAACGATTGTCCCGCGTTTATGCCTGTGCGCTGGAACCGCGCCGACGCTGCCACGCTTAACGTTACTCATTGAAGGAGGTGCGTCATGCCCGAGATTAGTAAAGCCAAAGTCCTCATTCTCGCCACACACGGCTTCGAGCAGGATGAGTTGCTGGTGCCCCAGCGCAAGTTGAAAGAAGCCGGCGCGCAGGTCGACGTGGTCTCGCCGGAGAAGGGTCAGATCCGCGGCTGGAAATTGAAGGACTGGGGCGAAAGCGTCGCGGTCGACAAGTCGCTCGATGCTGCCAACGCGGACGACTACGACGCCATCGTCCTGCCCGGCGGCCAGATCAATCCCGACCTGCTGCGCGTAAACGAGAAAGCGCTGCAGTTGATTCGCTCGTTTCTGGACGCCGGCAAGGTGGTCGCCGCCATCTGTCATGCGCCCTGGTTGCTGGTGGAGTTGGACGCCGTGCGCGACCGACAGGTGACTTCCTACCATTCGATCAAGAAGGACGTGATCAACGCTGGCGGCAATTGGGTGGATCAGGCGGTGGTGACCGACCAGGGCATCATCACCAGCCGCAATCCGGGCGACCTTGATGCCTTCTGCGCGAAGATCATCGAGGAGATTGAGGAAGGCGGTCATACACGGCAGCGTCAGACGCGCCCCACCAGGGCCGAGCAGCGGCCCGGCGTGCATTGATCTGCGTGTACTGATCTGCGTGTGTTGGCCGGCTCATCGCGCACCAGGCGTCGCTGGCCAGCGCGAATTGAGGTCCGAAATGGATGTCACCGGGGCGAAACTACGCCCCGGTGACATCGCTCCCCACGGCTACCACGGTTCGCCCAACAACATCGTCAAAAAATCACCGGCGCAGCGGTGATGGACAGATCGAGCCGCCCATTGGCGGGCGATGCATCGCCACCGCCGGTCAATCCGAACAACAACGCACTGACCAGCAGAGTCCAGATCAGGCCGAGGATGATGCAGCCCGTCATCTCGACGGTCATCACCGACAGCTCGTTCTCATCGTGCATCCACGTTCCTCTCCCATTTCTCTCAACAGAAGGTCGCTCATCGGCGACGCCCTCCTGCCTTGACACGAATCGCGCCCGAAAACGGTTCCGCCACGGCCCGGCTACAGTGGCCGGGGAACCATTCGACAGCCCGCTTCGTGTCAGGCTTAATGGACATCATGGTTCCGCAGAAGCGCGCCCGTTCGTCGCATGCCAACGCGGCAGCGGAGTTCGACCATCTGCTGCGGGAGCACGTCCCCGCCCTGTATCGCTCCGCCTATCGCTGGACCGGCGCGGTGGATCGCGCCGAGGACCTGGTGCAGGAACTGCTGGTGCGCCTGTATCCAAGGCTCGACGAGCTGCGTGCTCTGGGGCGCATCCGGCCGTGGGCGCTGCGTGTGATGTATCGAATCTTCGTGGATCAGATCCGCCGGGAGCGGAGCTCGCCGGTGCAGTTCGGCGTCGAGCCGCCAACGGACAGTAGCGAGGAAGACAGTCAGGACCTCATCGATCCATCGGCCGGACCCGCGGAGCTGGTGGAACAGGAGCTCACACAGGAGCGGGTGCTGGCTGCCTGGGAGCAAATGGGCGAAGAGCACCGCGTGGTCTTGTCGATGCACGACATCGAGGATTACAGCCTGCCGGAGCTGGCGGAGGTCATGGAAGTGCCGCTCGGCACGTTGAAGTCGCGGTTGCATCGGGCCCGCGCCAAGCTCAGGGAGCTGCTGGCGACGGAACGAATCCCGGCGCTGGATCGTGTACGAAACGTGTGTCAACCCTAGGATCAGACAGGCCGGACAACCATCGTGGATAACGACTCCGACATTCTGCGCCGGGCGCTTCAGCGCATTCCCGCGCCGGAGCCGCGTCCGGGATTCGTCGATCGAGCGCTCGCCAAAGCGACTGCCCAGGCGGCGCCGCCGCGTAACAGGCTGGCGCATCTCGCCAGCCGTTGGGAAACGTGGATCGGGGCGGCCCTGGGTGGCGCTATTGCCACGGTGATCACGCTGGTGTTGGTGCTACCGACGCAACCGAAGCCGCCGGGCATCACGCTCACCCTGAACGAAACCCGGGACATCGATGTCCTGATCGATTCGGAACGCGCGCTGGACGATGCGACCATCCGCATCGTGGCCAGCGGCAGCGTGGCGCTGGACGGCTTCGAGAATGAACGCGAGATCGACTGGCAAACGAATCTTGCGCAAGGCAGCAACATGCTCTCGCTGCCGGTCGTCGCCCGATCCAAGGGAGCCGGCAAGCTGGTGGCCGTCATCGAGCACGAGGGGCGCACGCGCCGCGTGACGGTCGACCTCACCGTTCTGGACCGCGAGTCGTCACGAACATGACGCCCGTCACGAACAGCGGCTTGCCACGCGCGCGTTGCGCGACGATCATTCAGGTTCGAGTGAAGTACGCAACGGTCATGGTCTTGAGTCTGCTGGCGCACGCCGCCCTGGCGCAGCAGTCGCCAGCCGCGGCGACCTCGTCGCGCGACGATCTCGACGTGACCATGCAGATCATCGTGGATCCTGATGCCAAGCTGCCCGACGAAGTCGTTCGCCGAATTCCGCTGCCTGAGCGCAAGTCCACCCCACCCCCCGCCACACAGACCCAGTCCAAAGGCGCTGCCCAGCCCGGTAAACCGGACAAGCCGGACAAGCCGGACAAACCGGACAAAGGCAACGCCAGTGAGGCCAAGGAAATGGGCCGCGAGGCGGGCCAGTCGGCCAGGGAGCGCGCCAAGGAAGCCAAGGAGCAGCGCGAAGAGGCCCGTCGCGCGGCAGCCGAAGAACAGCGCCGCCGTAACGAAGACAACCCCAACCGTCCACCGAATCCGCCGAATCCTCCCGGCCGTCCGCCCCGCGATTGACAGCTGGCATACGCGGCTGGTTCAAGCCGTCCTGCTCGTTGTTGCGCTGCTGCTCACCAACGGCTCCGCTCATGCCCACAGCGACGAGGCCACCCGGCTCTTTCGCACCGGCACCAGTGCCTTCCAGGCAGGCGAGCACGCGAAGGCGCTCGCTGCCTTCGAGCAGGCGTTGGCAGCGGGGATGACCGGCCCTGCGATTCATTTCAACATCGGCGTATCCGCCTATCGCGTTGGCGACTACGCGCGCGCGGCCAGCGCGTTCGAAGAAGTCGCTCGCACGCCTGCGATGGCCGGTATCGCCTATTACAACCTCGGACTGGTCGAGTCGGCTCGAAACGATTCGCAGACCGCGGCAAGCTGGTTCTCGCGCGCCGAACAATCGAGCACCGACGTGCAACTGCGCGAGTTGGCGTCGAGCCGGCTGGCCGAGCTTCGGCCCGGGCCAACGACATCGAGCGAAAAAACCTGGGTCGGCTTTGCGGCGTTCGGCGTAGGTCACGATGACAACGTCGCGCTGGTCTCCAACTCCGAGGTGCTCGGCATCAGCGACAGTAAAGACAGCTTCACTGAAGCCCAACTGGCGCTCAGCACGCCGCTGGCCGATTCGTGGCGAATCGATGGCGGCCTGGCGCTGCTCGACTATCAAGATCTGAACAGCTTCGACCAACTGAGCGCTTACGCCGGCGCGCGTTATCGATGGGCGCTCGGCGACTGGACCAACGATGCCAGTGCCAGGCTGGGCTATTCAGCGATCGACGGCGCCGGGTTCGAAAACAGGCGCACGCTGTCGCTGCAAACGCGCAGAGAGCTGCACTCCGAGCTGCGCGTGCGCGGGCGTTACAGCTTCCATCATCTGCAGGGCCTGAACGAGTACGAAGGATTGAGCGGCCGCCGTCAGGACTTGAGCGCGCGACTCGACTGGACACCGGCCGACTGGCAAGTGGGTGCGGAATATCTCGTCGAGCTCGCAGACTACGACGACGCGACGCTCTCCGCCAAACGCCACCACCTGAGAATCGACGTCGAACGTGCGCTCAACGCCGACTGGATGCTGTTGTTCGAAGCCGCCCGAAGACACAGTGACTACGACGCTGAGGACAGCGGCGCCGAAGATCGCACCGAGCTTGCACTGACAGTGACGAGGACACTCACCGCACGTTGGGTATTAGTCATTCGCCACTCCTACACCGATAACCAGGCGCAGCTGCGGGAATTCGACTACAGAGGCAATCGCATCTTCGCGGGCGCCGAAACGACGTTCTAACGTCCTCTACACTCTCAGCCCTTAGCCGGAACGCGCAGGCACCCTGGCGCGTTCTTCGATCCGCATAATTTACAAGTCAGAAGTTCGGGTGCGAACTTGACCAGAATTCTATTAGTGGGTCCATACGACCCGCATTGTGGGGAATACACCTTTCTGGCACCGCCACTGGGCGTGTGGCGCCTCGCCGGGGTGCTGACCAGACACGGCGTCGACGTAAGAGTCTTCGATCCCAATTGTTGTGTCGGGCCGCCGGAGCGTGCGCTGGAACGCGAAATACTGCGCGATGCGTGGGATGTCATCGGCCTGTCCACCACCGGCATGACTTTGCGGTTCGACCTGGAGTTGGCACACCTCGCCCGGCGACTCGCGCCCCAAGCATTCATGGTGGCCGGCGGCATGGAGGCCACGTTTCGCCCCGAGTTGCTGTTCGAGCTAGGCCCCTTCGATCGCGTGATTCTAGGCGAGGGCGAACGACCGCTGCTCGAGATTGCAACGCGGCTCCGCAATCGACAATCGTTGGGCGGCGTCGCCGGCACCGTGGAGCGACGAGCCGATGGCTCCCTGCTCCGTTTGCGACAGCCGGCCATGACTCATGACCAGTTGCGCGACGCCATCTTCGCAACGCCCTACGAAATCATGCCTTACGAGGCGTATTGGGAACGCCTCGAAGCGGCGTATCGCGTCGGTGGCTTGCCTACGAAAGCGGCGCGCGAAGCGGCGCTCGCGGAAATCCGCTCGGTGCGGCTGATCACGCTGAACTATTGCCCCATGGGCTGCACCTTCTGCTCTTCGACCAATTTCCTGCACGAGTCGCAGGGCAGCGTAGCCTCGATCGCGCGACTGGATGCCGAAGAATGTCTCGCCATGATCAAGCGCATCGTCGCCACTCACCCGCGCGCGCGCACCGTCATTTTCCAGGACGACATTTTCGTGTTCTCCAAGGACCGCCGCGTCCTGCCCTTGTGCGAAGGCATCGTCGCGGCCAAGCAGGCCGGCGACATTCCCAAGGACCTGCAATTCATCAGCACCAATCGCATCGATGCCATGAATGAGGAACGCCTCGGTGCCATGCGACGGGCCGGCTTTCGCGTGCTCGGCTTCGGCATCGAGAATTTCTCGCGCAACGTGCTGAACGAGTTCAACAAGGGGCACATCCATCGCCACATCGCTCCGATGCTGAACGCCACGCTCGATCTCGGCATCACGCCGTTCCTCGATCTGATTCTCAGCTCACCGCGGGCCACGCTCGACGATGTAGCGGAGACGATGCGCGAAGCCTATCGATGGCTCAAACAAGGATGTGAGATTGGCATGTATCCCTATGTGATTCCGTTCTCGGGTGCCGCCTTTGCGCGCGATCCCACCCTCGTTCCGCACACCGAGTTCGCGCGCCGGCGCATCGAGGGCACAAACATCGAGTGGGCGCAGCCCGCGAAGATCCTGCCCATCGATCCGACGGTTCGTGACGTCATCCTGCGGATCGAGCGCAACTTCGAAACATTGCTTGCCGACTTGCAGCCATGCGCCACGCATCTGCCGTCACGATTGCGTTCGCTGGTATGGATCCAGGCCGGCATCCCTGTGCTGGCCCAGCATGGCATCGACGTCGCACCCGAACAGGAAGTGCGTGCCGAGCTCGAATCCCGTTTACCTCAGGTACGGAGGGCGACGGCCGGACGGGCCGTTGCGATCGCGTGAAATTCAACACACCCTGGAGTCTGCTGGCACCGCTCGCGGTCTGCGCGCTGCTCGCAGGCTGGATTGCGCTGTCGGCGGCCAATCTGCAGACCGCCAGCTTCTCCTTGCTGGTGTACGGCCTGGCCAACCTGATCGTCTACACGGACGCACTCGATTTCATTCTGCGGCTGCACGTGCGGCGCCGTCACATCGCCACGGCGCCCACCGAAGAGAACCGTCATTTATCGATCGATCTATCGGCCACGCTACCGGCCGGCGCACGCCAGCTGGTCCCCGTTCGCCCCTATGCCATCATCGCGTCGATCTACAACCTGGAACCGCTGCTCGAAGAGTTCATGGACGCGTTCGCGGCGTACCGCGACAAAGTCTGGCTCATCAGCGACGGCTCGACCGATGCCACCGTGCTTCGCTTGCGGCACGCGGGCTGGCGCTGCTTTGACGACGGCGTGAATCGCCGCAAGCCCGCCGCGATCCGCCGCCTGCTGGAACGCCTGCCGGCGCATATCGAGACCGTCATGGTGGTCGATCCGGACATTCGCATTCGCGGCAAGAACGGCGGCAGCCGGATCGACTTCGAGCGTTTCGTTCGGGACTTCCAGCAATCCGGCGCGGCCGCGGTCTGTCCGCGAGTCATGATCGAGCCCGACGGCTTTCTCGCGCGCTTCCAGGCGTTCGAGTATGCGTTGGCATTTCGTATCGGTCGCGAAAGCCTGGCGGACTACAGCATCACATCCGGCGTGTCCTGCTATCGGCGCGATGCACTGGAGCGCGCGCTCGCCGAACATACCCATTCGATCTATGCCGAGGACCTGCAGAACGCGCTGATCCTGCTGAGCCAGGGCGAACGTATCTATTACGACGGGCGCCTGGTCGTCAGCACCGAAGGGCCAGGCAACGTGCGGCGCTGGTTCTCGCAGCGCGTGGGTTGGTACTACGGCCTGCTCAAGGTCTATATCGAGCGCTTCAGCGACATCTGGCGCGTGGCCAAGCGCACGCCGTTCGCCATGTATCACTTCGTCATCTATCTGGGCGGCCTGTCTCTGATCGTGCATCCGCTGAAAATCATCAGCGCGATCCTGCTGGTGCTCAGTTTCATCAGCGGCTTCGACAATCTGTTCCTGGTGAACGTGCTGCCGCGCAATACCTTGATCAATCCGAGCTACTTCATCGCCGCGATCGGTAGTTATCTCGCGCTGGGCGTGTTCGCGTTGTTCACGGTGGTGCCGAAACAAGAGCGCGCCTACATCGCACCGATAGTGCCGCTGTATCTGTTCTACGCCATCACGCACATCGCCCCGATGACTGTCGGCTACGTCAACTGGCTGACCGTCAAGCTGTGGGACCGTCGCTTGTATCGCGATCACTACGAGCCGCTGCCGAGCGCCAGCACCACGCTGCCGCTGGAGGAGAAGACGAGTCTCATGCGGAGGGCCTCATGAACGCCCGCGGCGCTCCAGCGCCCGAGCGCTACCTGCCCCATCTTTATTGGGAAGACCGGGCGCGGCGCTTCGCCGCGCAAGGTTCTGGACTCGCGGCTGTGTGCTCGTACGGCATGCCGGAGTTCTACAACCTCATGATCCATTGCAGCCAGCACCTGGCGCTACGTCCCTGGCTCGAAATCGAGCCGGGAACGCGCGTGCTCGATGTTGGTTGTGGCGTCGGCCGCTGGAGCACTCTGCTGGCCGCGCGCGGCGGGATCGTCACCGGCATGGATTTGAGCCCCACCATGATCGCTCAAGCCAAGCGCCGTGCGAATGCCAAAGGTCTCGGCGATCGCTGCCGTTTCCTGTTGCAAGACCTCGCGCAGCTGGATGCCGGCGAGAAATTCGATCTGATCATCGGCGTCACTGTCCTCCAGCACATTCTCGATACTGAGGCGCTGCGCTCCGCGGTACAACGCATGGCCGAGCACCTCGTCCCCGGCGGTCGAATGGTGCTGCTGGAAGCAGCGCCAGCAAACATCGCTCAACACTGCGACACAACGGTGTTCCGCGCGCGTCCGCGCCGAGCGTACTTGGATCTCTTCTCACAAATGGGCCTGGAATTGCGCGCGATCAGCGGGGTCGATCCCGCTCCGTTCAAGACCTGGCTATTGCCTCATCTGCGGCACTTGCCACGAGCGCTGGGAATATCCGCCACCGCTGCGGTGACACTGCTGTCGACGCCGATCGACATGATCTTCGGCCGCTGGGCCGTGCAACGCTCATGGCATGCGGTGTTCGTGCTCCAGCCTACCGGGGGCGCCCATGCCGCTTAGCCGCCGTTCCACCATTTCCATCGTCGTGTTCGTGCTGCTCGGCGTGTTCGTCGCCCTGGGCTACTGGTACGAGTCGCGCCAGGTCACTCCAGGGCAAGCGGCGAACGCGCCGTCGATCGACGTCACCAGTGGCAACGATCGAGGCCCCGGCACGTTGCGTGAAGCACTGTTCAAGGCCACCGCCGCCGATGCGGAGGTCACCATCTCACTGCAAGTACCGAAGATCACGTTGAGATCGACGTTGCCGCCCGTAGCCAACGCGCGCGGCATCCATCTCGTCGCAGGCGAGCAAGGAACGCAGATCGATGCGAACGCCTTGCCGGGCGGCGCAGTGCTCGATGTCGCCGGTCCCAATGTTTCCATCGAAGGTATTCACATCCGCAACTGCAAAGCCGCCGGCATCCTGCTGCGCGCGGAACGCTTCAAGCTGCAGACGACCACGATCGAAGACTGCGATGTCGGTGTCGACGTGGCCGAGAACGCCAGCCAACTCATGCTGGAGCGCAATCGCTTTGCGAAGAACCGCGTCGGTGTGCGCTTCGCGGCTGCCAATCGCAACGCCATGGTGGTCAAGAACCAGTTCAGCGAGCATCGCGATGCCGGACTGTGGGCCGTGCGCAGCGAACCCGACAACGGCGGCGGCGCCGTCACTGTACGTGACAACCGTTTCAACAAGGAACGCATTGGAATTCTCACTGCCAACGTGGCCGTGATCATGGAGCGCAACGAGCTGCTCGACTCGGCCGAAGCCGCCATGCAGCTGATGGGCACCGGTGCAGTGGCCCGTGGCAATCGCATCAGCCGAGGCGCAGCGATGGGCATCGTTGCCGAGAACGCGCGCGGCGCGGTCATCGAAGACAACGAGTTCGATGGCCTGGCCGCGTACGGCATCATGCTCAAGAGCTCGGGCGACACCCTCGTGCGTGGCAATCGCATCCACAACAGTGGCTACGGCCTGGCGTTCGTGCTCGGCAACCAACGCAGCCCCAGCAGCGCCATCGACAACACCATCATCGAGCCGAAGTTCAACGGCATCGATGTGATTGGCGATTCGCCCATCCTGCGCGGCAATCAAGTCACGCGACCACGGGCATTGCCGCTCAAGGTCATCGATTTTCAGCCCGAAGGCGGCGGCGAGCGCATTCGCTCGGCGCCCTTTCTCGAAGGCAACAACTTCACCGCTGGAGCGGCGACGGTCGCGGCCGGCGACACCAAGGTTCCGCCCACGGGCGCCGTGCAGCGATGAACATCGGCGACACACAGATCGTCCCCGCTCCGACGTGGACCGACCCACGCGTCCACCTGCTGGATGACACGTGGCTGCTGACCATCTTCGCCATCCTGCTCGCCACGGTGGTGCCCTGGCTGGTGAGCTCGCTCGACATCAACTTCGTCGCCGCTTGCCTGGGATTGCTGGCGCTGGGCGCGATCCATATCTCGTTCACGGTCGTCGGTAAACCTGCGCGCGTCGGTGAGCGCCGTCCGGTGCTGACGCTGTTGCACGTGGCGGGCATCATCATCGTGGGTTTCATCTGGTTGAACGCGGGCGGCTTGCAGAATCCGGCGTTCCTGATGGTGTTCACTCTGCCCGTGGTGGGCGCGATCTTTCTATCTCGCTGGCAGCCGTACTTGATGGCGCTGCTTGCGATCCTCGTCACCGCCGTGATCGCATTGGCACAAGCGCCCGAGCTGCGGTGGTATGTGCCCGGGCTCGATACGGCGGGCGCGGCGCTCGCAGCCGTGCTCGGTCAGCAAAGAGCGACGGCGACCTTCCCAGGCTTCTATGCTCCTTCCACCTTCTACGCCGTGCTGCTGCAGGTGTTCGCAATCCTGCTGTTCGCGTGCGCTGTTGCTGCCGAATATCTGAGCACGATCTTCGAACGCTTGCATTCGCATGTCACCGCCGCGCGCGCCGAGGCGGAGCGCGGCCAGGAATTCTGGAGCACGCTGATCGAAGCAATGCCCAGCCCCGCCCTGCTCGTGGACAGCGACACGATGCAGGTCGTGTGTGCCAGCGTGCAGGCCACGCGCTATCAGGCCGATGAATCGGTCACTGGACGCTCGCTGTTCGAGGCCATCCGCTTCTCGTACCCGGAGATGGTTCAGGAACTGATCACGGGCCCGGGCGGTGTCGTGCCCTTGAGCATGATTCATGCGAAGGATCGGCTGCGCGCCACCGAAGTGCAGGTGCGGCACCTGACGCAGACCGGGCGGCGCTTCGCGCTCGTCGTCATTCGCGACAGGACCGAAGAGTTCACCGCGCACGCGGCGCTGGACGTGAGCGGACAAGCCATGCTGGTCATCGATTCGCAGGGCCGGCTGTTGTCGTTCAATCAGCCCGCCCAGGCATTGTTCGCCGCGCTGGAAAAGGATGCCGATGCATCCCAGCTGTTGTCGCTCGGTGGGCTGCCGCCGCGCTGGTGGGAACCGGGCCTGACCGGCCGGCGCAAGATGCACATCGAGATCGGCCCGCGCGTCTATCAAGTCACCTGCTCGGCCACGCCGCTGCCGGGCGAGGACGAAAGACTCTACATCGTCGCGCTGCTGCCCATGGGGCGCGCCGCCATTGGCGATCGCAGCGAGCTCACCGCAACCGCGCACCTGCCCGACGCTGCCAAGAACGGCATCTCCAAATCAACGTTGGTGACACCGCCATGAGGCATTCCATCGCTTTGCTGTGCTCATCGCTCGCGATCATCTCGGTGGCGCCCGCCTTCGCCGCCGAAATCGATGCGCGGCCGCCCGATCGCCTGACCCTCTCGGGCAATGGTTCGACCCTCAAAGATACCGGCGTCGACGAGGACGGCCACGGCGGCTCGCTGAACTATCTGCATTACTTCACACCGGATGTCATTTTCGGTCTCGGCGGCGAGTATCAGTCCATCGCCGAATCGAGCTGGACCTTCGGTTCCCTGCGCGGTGCCTATGGCCATGGCGCGCCGGCTTCGCGCTTCACAGTGTTCGGTGAATTCCACTATGGGGATGGCGACGACGACGGGCGCGAGTTCGACTATCAGGTCGGCGTGCTCGGTCTGAGCCAGTCGTTCGGACCGAAGCTCTCGGTGCAACTCGAAAGCCGCCAGATCGACATCGACAGAACGCACGGCAATCTGCCGAAGCTGGGCGTCACTTATTTCTGGACGCCGCGCTTCTCGACCAATGTTTCCTATGCGGAATCGGTGGGCGGCAACCTGGGCACCCAACTGACCACGGCGCGCATCGATCACTACGGTCAGCACGTGAACTTGCTTCTCGGCGGGGCCACGGGCACGGCCGATCCGAGCGTGGTGAACCTGCCGATTGGCGTGCGCCTGCCCGTGCAAGACCTGGCCCAGGGGTTCCTGGGCATCGGCAAGACATTCTCCTGGGGCGAAGTGCTGTTGCTGGGCGATTACCTGGAGTTGGAGACCAGTGAAAAAGTCACGGTGACGTTGAGCCTGACAGCTTATCTGGGCTCCCGCGGCCGGCCGCAATGAAACCCGCGTTCCTGAAGCCTCGCTCGCAATGGCTGCTGACGCTGCTGGTGTTGACAGTGGTGGTGCTGGCCGGCGGCAGGTTGATCGCGCTGAGCGTGAACGAGCGCGCCGAGCAAATGCGCGCCACAGCGGGAACGCTGGTCGCAACCTACAGCCGCTCCATCGAACGGCAGCTCCAAACATTGGCGCGACGCGAGCAACCTGCTGGCGCTCGCGTGGAGTTGGATCAGCTGCTGTCCAGATTACAACTGGGCCGGCTGGTGGATCCTGAATACGATTTCGAGCTTTCCAAGATCGACGCCGCCGGGGCCACGCCGCGTATTTTCGTCAGCAGCAAAATCGCGCCGCTCGAGGACGGCATCGTCAGCCGCATTCGTATTCCCGAAGCCTACGCTCAGGATCTTCCGGGCGGCTATGTACGTCTGGCGCTGCGGCCAAAATCCGGTTGGTATCCCGCCCGCGAGCTTGCCGCCGCCATTGCCCTGCTCGCCGTGGTCGCATGGCTGTTGGCGTTCGCCACTCACGACCTGGTGCATGCGTTGCATCGCGCACGGGATGCACTCGCGCTCTCGCGCCGGCAATTGCAAGCGAGCAACCGCAAGCTGGCGCTGGAAATCGAAGAGAAAGAAAACCTGCAGAAGAGCTTCGAGCACTCGCGATATCACGATGCGTTCACCGGCCTGCCCAACCGCCGCTACTTCATGGATCAGCTCGATCGCGCCTTGCGTGAAGTCCGCACTCGCCGGCGCAAGCGGCTCGCGGTGATGCTGATCAATATCGACCGCTTCAAGCTCATCAACGACTCGCTGGGTCACACTGCCGGCGACGAACTGGTGGTGCAAGCGGCGCGACGGTTCCAGAGAGCCACCTCGCAGCTCGAATGCGTGCTCGCGCGTTGGAGCGGCGATCAGTTCGCGGTGCTGGTCTTCGACGTTGCCTCCCCCGACGACGCGCTCGACATTGCGATGCTGCTCCAGCAGACGCTGCATCAGCCCTTCGACCTGCGCAAGCATCGCTTGAACGTGGCGGCCCGCGCCGGTGTGACCTGTATCGAGTCCGGCCTGCAGCGCGCCGAAGAAGTGGTGCGAGAAGCCGACATTGCGCTGTCGGTCGCGAAGCGGCACGACAGCGCGACAGCGGTTGCCTATCAACCCGCGATGGGCGGTAGCGCCGCGAGCCTGGTCAGCCTGGAAGCGGACCTGCATATCGCACTTCAGCGCCGCGAGCTGCATCTGCTGTATCAACCCATCGTCGATCTGCGCAATCACTACGTCGCGGGTGTCGAATCGCTGCTGCGCTGGCGGCATCCGATCGAAGGCATGCTGACGCCGGACAAGTTTCTCGCCCTGGCGGAAGAAGTGGGCTTGATCGTGCCCATCACGCGCTGGACCCTGCTTCAGGTCTGCACGTTGGCGGCGGAATGGCGGCATCGATTGCCACGCGAGCGGAATTTCTATGTCACGGTGAACGTGTCCGCCGCGGCGCTGCGCGATCCGGAGTTCCCGGCGTATGTGGCGCAGGTCCTCAAGGACACGGGCGCGCCGCCGGAGACACTCAAGCTCGAGCTGACCGAGGGCGGATTGATCAACAATCCTGGCGACGCGCGCGACATTCTCGATGGCCTGCACAGCCTGGGCATCGAAATGATGCTCGATGACTTCGGCACCGGCTATTCATCGTTGAGCTATCTGCAGCTGTTCCCCTTCAGCTACGTGAAGATCGACCGGCCCTTTGTCGATCGCGCCGGTTCCGCCCATGCCAACAGCGCGATCGCCGCCGCCATCGTGCAGATGACTGCCAGCCTTGGCTTGAAATCGGTGGCCGAGATCGTGGAGACCGACGCCGCCGCGCACGACCTGCAGCGCATGGGCTGCGACTACGCGCAGGGATACTTCTATTGCCGGCCGCTGGAAGCCGAAGAGGCATTCAAGGTTCTGCGTAACGCCAATAGCTGGCCGTTGGCCAAGGCAGCCGCCGAATCCGACACGGCCGAGGACGACTCCCCCACCGTTTCCGAAGTCGTCGTGCTCTCGGACGAGACCCTCATGCTGCCAGCCGAGGAAGTAGCGGCCCGGATGCGCGAAAAAATGCGCGAGAAGGCCTCGCACGAATGAGGCCGCCCCGGCACTGAATCCGGCAATGGAATGCTATATAGTCGCCGTATTCGAAAAACAGATAGCGACAACCCAGCGGTTGGCGGTTGGCGGTTAGTGGTCAGTCAGAGCAGCGGCAAGTCCCGGTCCCTTCTGCCTAACCGCCAACCGCTAGCCGCTAGCCACTTGGCCTTTGGGGGGAACGCGTGAGCGAGCTCGATCTGAATCTGCTGTACGTCCTGGTGGCGCTCGACGAATCCCGCAGCGTGAGCGGCGCCGCCGTGAAGCTGAGCAAGAGCCAGCCCGCCGTCAGCTCGGCGTTGGCCCGGCTGCGGGAATTCTTCAACGATCCGTTGTTCGTCCGCTCCGGCAACAACATGCAGCCCACGCCCCGCGCCTTGTCCCTGGTCGAATCGGCGCGCTTCGTGCTGGGACGGGTTGGATCGGACATCGTCGCCGCGCCCAGTTTCGAACCGGCGACCAGCCAGCAGCCCATCAATCTGGCGCTGTCGGACGTGGGCGAAATCGTGTTCCTGCCGACGCTGCTGAAAAAGTTACGCAAGCTGGCGCCCCGGGCGCAGGTGCGCTCCGTCAGCCTGCCCGCGAATGATGTGGCCGCGGGGCTCGAGTCCGGCGCGATCGACCTGGCCATGGGTTACTTCCCCGACCTGAAGAAGCACAACTTCTTTCAGCAGACCCTGTTCTCGGACACCTTCGCCAGCCTGCTGCGTGCCGATCATCCGGTCACCGCCAGCAAGCTCACCTTGAAGCAATACTTGCAGCTGGAACACGTGGTGGTGCGCGCCGAAAGCCGCACCGAGGAAGTGATCGAGCGCTACCTGGCTCGCAAGAAGATCCGGCGGCAAGTCGTGCTCACGACGCCGCACTTTTCCAGTGCGCCGATCATCGTAGCGCAGTCGGACATGATCGTTACCGTGCCCGAACCGCTGGCGCGCTACTTCTCCAGCGTCTCGGCTCAGCTGCGTATGGTCGGGCTGCCGTTCGAAGCGCCACGCATCGATCTGAAACAGTCCTGGCACCGCAAATTTCACCACGACGAGCGCAACCGCTGGCTGCGCTCGGTGATCGCCGGCCTGTTCCAGCAGTCGGCCCAACCGCGCTGAGTTTCCCAGGTGCCGCGCGGTCTGCCTATGATGGGGTGCCGCGCCGCTCGCGCTTGACGGTCGATTCATCACGGAGCTGGGATCACGATGGCTGCCGAAACCGATCCGAACATGCTGATCAATACGGTGGCCTTGCTGGGCGCCGCGGTGGTCGCCGTGCCGTTGTTTCGCCGGCTCGGCCTGGGCTCGGTGCTCGGCTATCTGGCCGCGGGCCTCATCGTCGGTCCGTTCGGTTTCAAATTGTTCGCCGATCCGGCGGCCATCCTGCGATTCGCCGAGCTCGGCGTGGTGATGTTTCTTTTCATCATCGGCCTGGAGATGCGCCCCTCGCATCTGTGGCGCCTGCGGCGGGCGATATTCGGTCTGGGCTCGATGCAGATCGGCGCCTGCACCTTGGGCTTGACGGGCGTGGGCATGGCGCTGGGCCTGTCGCCCATCGTGGCATTCATCGGCGGCGCCGGCTTCGTGCTCACTTCCACGGCAATAGTCATGCAACTGCTGGCCGAGCGCGGCGACATCGCGCAACCTCGTGGCCAGAAGATAGTGTCAGTGCTGTTGTTCGAGGATCTGCTGATCGTACCGCTGCTGGCGCTGGTGAGCTTCCTGTCGCCGCAGCACGTCACGGATGCCAGCACGCCGCATTGGCCTGGCATCGTGGCGGGGACTGTGTCGCTGGCCGCATTGATCGCGGTGGGCCTGTGGCTGCTCAATCCGTTGTTCAGTCTGCTCGCTGCCGCGCGCACTCGAGAAATCATGGCGGCGGCCGCGCTGCTGGTGGTGCTCGGCGCGGCATTGCTCATGGAAATGGGCGGCCTGACCATGGCGATGGGCGCCTTCATCGCCGGCGTGTTGCTGTCCGAATCGACCTTCCGTCACGAGCTGGAGGCGGATATCGAGCCATTTCGCGGCTTGCTGCTCGGCCTGTTCTTCATGGCGGTGGGCATGAGCCTCGATCTGTCGGTGGTGGCAAAGAACTGGCAGCTGATCGCTATCGCGGTGCCGGCGATGATGGCAACCAAGGCCCTGTGCATTTATATCGTCGCACGAATCACGCATAGCTCGCATGTCAATGCCTTGGACCGTGCGGTGTTGATGGCTCAGGGCGGCGAATTCGCGTTCGTCCTATACAGCGCCGCGGCGGCCGGCGGCATCATCGATGCCGCCTTCAATGCCAACTTCACCGCCATCGTCGTGCTCTCGATGGTACTGACGCCGCTGGTCGTGATCGCAACGCGCCGCTTCGTCGAGCCGGACCGGCAATCGCTGGACGGTATTCCCATCGCTGACGGACTGGAAGGCAGTGTGCTCATGATCGGCTTCGGTCGCTTCGGCCAGGTGGCAAGCCAGGCACTGCTGGCGCGCGGCGTCGATGTGAGCATCATCGATAACGATATCGAAATGGTCAGCTCGGCCATGGAGTTCGGTTTCACCGTGTACTACGGCGATGGCACGCGGCTCGATGTGTTGCGAGCTTCTGGAGCTGCCACGGCCCGGGCGATCGCGGTCTGCGTTGACAAGCGAGAAACGGCGGACCGCATCGTGGAGCTGGTGCGTTCGGAGTTTTCACAAGCCAAGCTGCTCGTGCGAGCAGCGGATCGCGAGCACGCGCGCGTGCTGGTTGGCGCAGGCGTCGATTATCAGTTGCGAGAAACTTTCGAATCGGCCTTGCAGTTCGGCGGCGCCGCGCTGCGCCAGCTGGGCACCAGCGATGTAGAAGCGGACCAGGTCATCGAGATCGTCCGCCAGCGCGATGCCGAACGTTTTGCCCTGGAAGTCGCAAGCGGTGGCTACGAACAGGGCAAAGGCATCATCTTCCGCAACACTCCGCAGGCCAAGACGCGCCCCACACCCTTCAGCAAGCCGCGCAGCACGGGCAAGCAACTGAACGAGCCGGGCAGCGGCGGCGAGCCCTCGAGCGAGGTGGCACCGCAAGGATGACGATCAAACGCCGAGCTTCTCCGCCTGCACGCTGACCAGCTCCACCTCGGGCACCGAGCCCAACATGGATATGGCGTGTTTTGCCAGCTCGCGCGGCACGTGCCCGACCAGGTGCACGAAGCGCGCGCCGTTGTCGGGAAACACATCGAAGATGCCGTACTCACCGTCCTGGGTGCGAAGGGCAAACCACGCGGTGGTGTTCGGCTCTTCGTCCATGACCACTCGCCGGGCATCGAGCAGAAACTCTTCGACCTCCTGCTCGTGACCGGGCTTGGCCTTGAAGGTCAGCAATATGCCCTTGGTATCGGGAAAGGCGTGCGTCACCGGCATCTTGTTCGCCAGGATCTGCACTTCCTGCATTCGGGGCGGCGAATTGAACAGATCGTCGCCGTGCTCCTGCAAGGCGAGCGCGACCGGTCCCGCCAAATGCTCCTTGCGCGCGGCGTCGTCGAGAAACGCATCGAAGATACCGTATTCGCCACGTCCAAAACGCATGGCGAACCAGGCCGTCGTGCCGATCTCCTCCTCCACCAGCGGCACCGCCGATCGCAGGAATTGTTCCACTTCGCGATCCTTGCCGTGCCTCGCCTCCAGTCGTACCAGGAGTCCACTGCCAGTCATGACACACCTCCGGCGGACGCATCGGATTGGGTGATGACGCAATTACGCTCCGGCAGCGGACCGTGCGGCTATCAGGGCATTCACTGCCCCCTTAGCGGTCTGGGACACTGACGATTGCGGCGAATCACGGGCGACGCGCTTGCGTGACGCGCCAACTCAGCGTGGAGGTTCAGCCTCTGAAGTTTTCAGCAACTCCGGCTGCAGAACCTCCTCCGCGACGAGAGGCACGGTCCGCCGGAGCGTCAGCGAAGGTATCTCGCCTTCGCGTCGCTCCGCGCAGACCGCCAGCAAATGTGCCGCGGTCGGCCGGTACTGCCAGAAACTCCAACGATTGGCATCGTCACCCAGCTCCGGATCAATCGCGATATGCACTGCTCGCTCATGGGGATAATGAAAGCTGAACTGCCCGAGCGGAATCGACAGGCCCATGCCCCGAGCTTTGATATACGACTCCTTGAAGGTCCAGTATTCGAAAAAACGATCCTGTTGACGCTCTGGGGGGACTGTCGCGAGCTCCGCCACTTCGGCTGGCGCAAAGAAGCGATCCGCGATGTCCATCGATACTTCGCGCGTGAGGACATTTTCCACGTCCACACCCAATTCACGCCGCTGCGTTACGCCGAGCGCGATCAAGCCCCGGGTATGCGAGATATTGAAACGCAAGCCGCACTCCGCCGGATCGAGATTGGCAATGGCCGGCCGGCCATACTGATTGTTCGCGAAGCGCCAGTCGGCGGGATCGATATCGAGGTAACGCGATAGCACCGTGCGCACCAGCGCGCGCGTGACCAGATATCGCTGCCGATCGTCCGGAAAATAGAACCGCAGTTGCTGGTTTCGTTCTTCCTCGGTCAGCAGCGCCCGATACTCCGCGTGCAAGGCGGCATCGGAGATCTCCTGATAATGCGCCAGCCAGAGGTCGATGTGGTTGGCGCTGGAGACCAAAGCGTCAGGGGTACCGTTCATTTGAGACGAATCAAGAGGCCTCGTCGCGATGAACGATCATACACCCGCGCCCTCATGCAATCTCCTGACACACAAACCGCCATCGGGGGGTTCGACTGTTGCTATTGGTCGGATCGCGGTCTATAAAGCCTATATATCATACAAATCAGACGTGCCGCGAATGTAGCTCCCGGCGCTGGCAAAAGCCAGCCGGCAGCAAAGGAACGGCACGTTGCTCGCCAGCCGTTCACTGCAGACAATGGCTGGTGACTGAAGGATCGGAGGTTCATCAGGTGGGATCGGCCGCGAAAAAAATCGCGCTGGTGGGCGTAGGCAAGATCGCGCGCGATCAGCATTTGCCGGCGCTGGCGCGCACAAACTCATTCGAACTGATTGCGGCCGTCGACCGGGGCGGTCCGGTTGCCGGAATGTCCGCCACGGTGTCCAGTTTCAGTGACCTCGACGCAATGCTGGCGGCGGGCATCGCGGTGGACGCGGTCTCTCTGTGCACTCCTCCGGCCTGTCGCTACGACCTGGCGCGAGCCGCACTCGATGCCGGGTTGCACGTGATGCTGGAGAAACCTCCGGCAGCGAACGTGATTGAGGTCCACGCTCTCGAAACACGCGCACGCCAGCGTCGGCGGACTTTGTTTACAACGTGGCATTCGCGCGAAGCTGGCGGCGTCGAGCCCGCGCGCGCGTGGCTCGACGAACGCACGATCCAAGACGTCCGCGTAACCTGGAAAGAAGACATTCGCGTGTGGCATCCGGGCCAGCAGTGGATCCTGCAGGCCGGCGGCATGGGGGTGTTCGATCCGGGGATCAATGCATTGTCGATCCTCACCCGCATCCTGCCCGGCGAGCTGACGTTGCAGGCGGCGATGCTGGATTATCCGAGCAATTGCCAATCGCCACTGGCCGCCGAGTTGCTGTTGTCGCATCCCGGATCGGTCCGCGTCGAGGCAACCTTCGACTTTCTATACAAAGGCACGCCCTGCTGGAACATCGAAGTGCGGACCGACCAAGAAACGTTGCTGCTCGCCGATGGCGGACGCTGCCTGTACATCGATGAGACGCCCCACGTCGCGGCGTTGGATGAGGAATATGTTCGCCTCTACCAGCGCTTCGCGGCGTTGATCGCCGCCGGCGACAGTGATGTGGATACCACGCCACTGCAACTCGTCGAGGACGCCCTCCGGCTCGGCGAGCGCAAGCAAAGCGCCCCCTTCAATTTCTGAGTCTTTACCATGCTCGGCTGACCTGCGGGGCTGTGCTCCGCCGATCCGCGAGCCTACGGACAGAGAACAACAGACATGCAGCTTGCCACGCTCGATCTGGTCATCATCGTCATCTATGCCATCGGGCTGTTCACACTGGCGCAGTGGGTGTCTCGCGAGCGCGGCGGCCGGGCCAAGGATTCGGCCGAGTACTTCCTGGCTTCCAAGACCCTGCCCTGGTGGGCCATCGGCGCGTCGCTGATCGCCGCCAATATTTCCGCGGAACAGATCGTCGGCATGTCCGGCTCGGGCTATGCCATCGGCCTGGCGATCGCCTCCTACGAATGGATGGCGGCGTTGACGCTGATCATCGTCGGCAAATGGTTCCTGCCCATCTTCCTGAAGAACCAGATCTACACCATGCCGCAGTTTCTCGAGCAGCGCTATGGCCCGCGCATCCGCACCTTGATGGCGGTGTTCTGGCTGGGCCTGTATGTGTTCGTGAATCTCACCTCGATCATCTGGCTGGGCTCGATCGCCATGGCCAAGGTTGCGGGCATCGATCAGAACAGCGCGCTGGTGGGCCTCGGCTTGTTCGCCCTGGTGTATCAACTGCGCGGCGGACTGCGTGCGGTGGCCATGACCGACATCGTGCAGGTGTCGTTGCTGGTGCTCGGCGGGCTGCTGGTCTCGTGGCTGACCTTGAATGAGATCAGCGGCGGCAACGGTGTGGTGGCGGGCTTCGGCACCTTGCTGGCAAGCGCGCCCGGACATTTTCACATGATCCTCGAGTCGGCGCATCCCTACTACAAGGATCTACCGGGCCTGTCCGTGCTGATCGGCGGCATGTGGATCGCGAACCTGAGCTATTGGGGTTTCAATCAATACATCATTCAACGCGCGTTGGCCGCAAGGAGTCTGCAGGAAGCGCAAAAAGGCGTGATCTTCGCCGCCTATCTGAAACTCTTGATGCCTGTCATCATCGTGCTGCCCGGCATCGCCGCCGTGCTGCTGGCGCCGGATCTGGTCAAGCCGGACGAAGCGTATCCAACCATGATGCGGTTGTTACCCACGGGCATTGCCGGATTGGTGTTCGCCGCGTTGATCGCCGCAATCATTGCCTCGACCGCCTCCAAGATCAATTCCATCGCGACCATCTTCACCCTGGACGTTTACAACAAGATGGGCCAGCCCAAGCCCGAGCGACAACTGGTGCTGGTGGGCCGGATCGCAGCGGTCGCCTCCATTCTGATGGCGATCGTCACGGCGCGGCCGTTGCTCGGCAGCTTCGATCAGGCATTCCAATACATCCAGGAGTACACCGGTTTCTTCACGCCTGGCATCGTCGTGATCTTCATGCTCGGCTTGTTCTGGAAGCGAGCCACGGAAGCAGGCGCACTCGCCGCCACCATCGGCTCGTTCGCCCTCTCCATCGCACTCAAGGCGCTGTGGCCGTCGCTGCCATTCATGGATCGGATGGCGGTGGTATTCCTGCTTGCGCTGACATTAGCAGTCGTGTTCTCGCTCATGCAGACGGCCGCGCCGACCTCGAACCGCGTCACGACGGCGGATGTGACTTACAGGACCCCGCCAAGCTTCAATGTTTGTTCGCTGGGCGTGATCGCCATCCTGACCGCGCTCTACTCCGTATGGTGGTAGCGCGCCATCGATGTGGCCAAGTTCATGCGGCACGTGTATCGTGACACCGCATGGACATCACCGAAAGATTGCTTCGGGACGCCGGCATTGGACCTGGCATGCGTGTACTCGACCTGGGCTGCGTGTCGAAGGGCTTGTCAGCACACGCGATAAGCCGACCAATCTCGCGGTCATCGTTCGAGCCATGCTCTCGCGCATCACCAGCCATGGCGTAGTCAGCGAGGCGGAGATCGATCTAGACACTCTCGAATCGAGGCTGGCTGCCGAACGGCAGGCGACCGACGCGGTGTATGATCACCGACATGGTTTTCTGCGGCTGGGCGCGTAAGCCCTGAACCTGTCCCCGCCAGACGATGACAGCGCCGCCCAACGCCGCCATGGCCTGGGGCCTGCCATCTCATTAAGATAGGCGCCCCAATCCTGGCGCTGCCGCGCCGTCGACGCTGACGGAGTCCCCCCTTGTTCGAGAATCTGCAAGCCCTCCCCGAGGATCCCATCCTGGGCCTGTTGGCCGCCTTTCGAGCCGACACGGCGACCCGAAAAATCGACCTGGGCGTGGGTGTCTATAAAGATGAGCGCGGCAACACGCCGGTGCTCAAAGCCGTGCGCGCCGCCGAGCAGGCAGTGCTTGCCGATCAGCAGACCAAGACCTACCTGGGCCCCGCCGGCAACGAACAGTTCAACGCCCTGATGACGGAGCTGGTGCTTGGCAGCAAGCACACGGCCGTGACCAGTCGGCGCGTGAGGGCCATGCAGGCTCCGGGCGGATGCGGTGCCCTGCGCCTGGGTGCCGAACTGCTGGTCACGACCGGCGCAAAGCCAACGGTTCATGTCAGTGATCCGACCTGGTCCAACCACGGTCCGTTGTTGAGCAACGCGGGCCTGGTACTCGAAAAATATCCCTACTTCGATGCGCGCACCGGCACGGTCCGCTTCGATGCCATGCTGGAACGTCTCAACGCGCTGCCGGCGGGAGACGTGGTGCTGCTGCACGGTTGCTGTCACAACCCGACGGGCGCCGACCTGTCGCTCGACCAGTGGCGCAAGGTGGCCGACGTACTCGTGCAGCGCCGCCTCGTGCCGTATGTCGACATCGCTTATCAGGGTCTCGGTGAAGGCATCGAAGCCGATGCCGAAGGCGCCCGCCTGATCGCAGCGACCGTGCCCGAGGCGCTCATCGCCGTCTCGTGCTCGAAGAACTTCGGCTTGTATCGCGAACGTGTCGGATTGCTGATGGTGCTGACGCAAAGCGAAGCGCAGACCAACGCGTCCGTCAGCCATGTGCGCAAGATCGCTCGTGGCATCTATTCGATGCCGCCGGATCACGGCGCAGCGATCGTCGCCCGCATCCTGAGCGATACCAAGCTCACCGAGGATTGGCGTGCCGAGCTCAATGCGATGCGCGAGCGCATGATGAAGCTCCGCAATGCTTTCTCCGCCGCCCTGGCGCGGACGGGCAAGGCCGAAGTCGCGGCTGCAATCGCCAATCAGCGTGGCATGTTCTCGATGCTGCCGTTGAAGCCCGAAGCCGCCGATACGCTGCGCGAGAAACATCACATCTATATGACGCGCGACGGCCGCATCAACATCGCCGGCATCGACCAGGACTTGGTGGACTTCCTGGCCGAGTCGGTCGCCTCGGTGCTCTGACGCTCCCCGCCTCGAACTGAACTGCGCTGCTCTTCGTGGGGAGCGCAGTCGGCATCAAATCAGCGCTCACTCGCGCCGGACCGCGGTGACGAGCCAGCACGCCATTGTGAAATGGGCGGCGCCGTCGCGAATATAAGTCTGGAAAGCCGCGCGCAGAGCCTCTGCTACGCGCGCTTGTAGCGCCGCGTCCTGCACATCTCTCAACGCGACACCCACCGGGCCAAGCTTGGTCACATAAGCAAACAAGTCCTTTTCGGCAACATTGCCCTCCGCATCCACCGGACGGACGGCAATGTCGCTCCAACCCGCTCGCTCCAGGATCCGCCGCACGCGGTCGCCATCGGCAAACGCGAATTGGCCTGGCGCATTCGCAGCGGCGCATGGCATGTTTGGAAGCAATGGCTCGGCTGCACGCTTTGCCGCGGTCATGAAGGGATTTTCGGCCGGGCTTCTCCAGGCCACGAAAGCCAACTGCCCGGACGGTCGAACCGCTCGCCGCAAATTGGCAAATGCGCCTTCCGGGTCGTCGAAGAACATCACCCCAAAACGCGAGATGATGGCATCGGCACTGCCCGGCTCGAATGCATGAGTTTGAGCGTCGGCCTGCAAAAAACTGGCATTGCCGACTCGATCCGCGGCTGCGCGAGCCCGCGCCGCGGTCAGCAACGGTTCGGAAATATCGACACCGACGCAATGGCCTCGCGGCCCGAGGCGCTGCGCCATGGCCCGTGTGGTCATGCCGGCCCCGCAACCGATATCGAGCACCCGGCCGCCCTCGCCCGGAAAGCCCGCGTCGATGACCTTCGACGCGAACGGCGCCAGGATGCCATCCAGCACTGCCTGCATCTCCACCCAGGTCCGCCCGGACGCTTCATTCCACAGCTCGACCTGATCCTGATTGGCTTTGCCACTGTTGCTCATGTCTGGACTCCGCGGCTTGCATGTAAACCACCGTGGACGCACTCTACGACTTCAAGTCGACTTGAGGTCAAGCATGAAGCTCCTGGACATCGCGCAAGTTGCTCAACGCTCCGGTGTACCCGCCTCTACGCTACGGTTCTATGAACAGGAAGGACTGATTGCCTCGGCAGGCCGCCGCGGCTTGCGGCGGCTGTTCGATGCAAAAGTGCTGGAGCGCCTGTCGGTGATCGCACTCGGCCGGCTGGCCGGCTTTTCTCTGAAGGAAATTGCGCAGAGCTTCGCCCCGGACGGTGGCTTGCGCATTGATCGCTCGAGCCTCGCCGCCAAAGCCAAGGAATTGGACGAGGTGATCAAAAGACTGAGTGTGATGCGCGATGGCCTGCGCCACGCGGCGGCCTGTCAGGCGCGTCATCACATGGAATGCCCGCACTTTCGCCGCTTGATGAAGGTCGCAAGCTCGGGCCGGCTCGATGCCAAACCGAAGAAACCGGCTCGCGCGCCTAAACGGTCGTAGTGGCCTTTACACGCCGCAGGGACTCTGTTGCGCTCCAATTGCGCATCCAGTTCGAATGAGCAGAATCTGCAAGCTGGCGTGCGCGCCTGACGACGCCGCTACATCGCATCGCCGAGCAGTTGCTCGCGCTCGGCCTGCAAGCGGCGTCGAAGATATTCGTCACGGCTCAGGCCGTCTGGGATGGTCTCTAGGGACATGACCTCGGAGACGATCTGACTCTCCCGAACCTTGTACAGTTCAAACATCGGGTCGGACTGCTCGGCGGCGCGCGCATTGCGTTGTCTGGCATCTGCCAGGTAGCGTTCCCAGAGTGCCCGCATCTGCTCCATTTGTTGTTGTTCGTCAGGAACGGTGGCGCCAATCAATCCGGCACGAAGCAGGAAAGTTTCTCCGGCGGACAAACCTCCAGCCTGTTCGATGCGGGAGAGTTCCTGTGAGAGATCGGCTGCTCGCTGACGAGCTTCCTCGAGCGACAAAATCGGAGCCTGCGCGAAAAATTCTCGGGCCCGCTCATTGAATCTTGCACGCTCGTGGATATCGACCGGGTTGGCGCTCTCGTTCGAGCTTGCTTGCGTGTCGGCAGGAGCAGGGACAGGCGATTCGGCGGGCGCGACCTGCTCCCGAGCTTTACCGAGTGTCTCGCGAGCGTCGCCCCGCGTCGTTCGCTCCGCTGTGGGCTTGTTGAGATACAACATCCAGCCAAGGGCCACAGCGGCCAGCGCAAGGGCGACGATCGTTGTCCATCGAACCCGCATCAACTCACCTACAGCAGCGACTCGATCAGCTGATAGATCAGATTGGGCGGCTTGGCGCGGTCGGCCTGGTCGCTGGCTTCGGACGCGTCCAGCACGGCGCCGCCACCCTCCAGCACGCTATCGATGAAGTGGCGCAGCTCCAGCGAGCGCTCCTGGATGTCGCCGTTCTCGAAGTCGACAATGGTCGTACAGTGGCTTTCATTCAGCGCGCGGAATTGCGGGAAGTAACCACCGAAGTTGGGCAGCGTCTGCAACGTCTGTCTCAGACGTTCGGTATCCGTGCCCCACTTCGCGTGAATCAGCGCCTCTTTCGCCGCCTGGCTCGGCGCGCCGACGATCTCTGGAAAGAAACGCTCGTAGGAGTATGAGGAATAATTCAGGTCCTGCCAGAAATGCGTGTGGCCGAGACGATCGTTCGGCACTTTCGCAGCCAGCGCCGCGTAAATGCTGCCGAAATCGTTGCTGTTGAAGTTCGGCAACACCGAAGCCAGGTACGGCATCGGTCCCTGATCCAAACCCCAAGCGGATCGAATCTGAGTATGTAGCGGCACCGATGGGTACTGGGCAGGATTGCCCCCCACAGGCGCGAAGAACGATGGCCCGGAGTCGTTGATCAAATATCCGTATGTCGGCGCCAGGTCACGCCGAACCGTCGCGTAGCTATTGAGACTGCCGATGCCTCCCGCACTACAGCCCGTGGACAGCATCTGCGTCGGTCGAGGCAATCGATTCTTCAGCCATGCGAGGACAGCACGCGTGTTGCGGGCGCCATTGTGATGAAAGACCAGCGGACTGTTCTGCCCGGTGGGATCGTCATACACAGCGACTTTGTCGCCGCTGTACACATCTCCCGTGCAATAGGGAACATAGATCATGTTCCAATTCTGGGTCTTGACCGACGACCACGGATGCGCGCGCACGACGAAGGGACTGACCAGGCTGCTCGCAGGATTGAGCAAGCTCATGTAGTCGTCCGGAATGCCGTTCGGATTGCGAGCGCCGCGGATGCCGGTCCGGCCGCTGCAACTTTCATAATCCCAGCACGCCCCGCCGCCTTCCATGTATAGGATGGTGTTGCGCGTGTTGGGCACCCGGTTCACGAAAAGTTTGTATTGCGAACCGTTGCCGCACACCGCGCCAGTCGAGGGCGCGAGCTTGATCGTCTGCCACTGATAGTAGGCACCGGGGCTGAAGCCGTCATTGAACCCCGAAGGATTCGGCAACATCGGATACGGCCCTTGCATTTGTGCCGGTGTCACCGGGTTATCGGCCGGCGGCGGGGAGAACAAATTGATGATCGTCTGCAGGGCGCTGTAATCCCCTGCTTCAGCGTGCGCCTGAGGCATCGCGCCCACAGTGCAGACCAACAGGGCCAGCGAAAAAAGCATCGTGCGCGCAGTGGAGAAAACGAGTCTGGCCATGACCTTCTCCTCGTGAGTCCGTTCGCTACTTTGCGGGAACTGCGTTCTAGGGCACTGCCTTGGCCCGGAATGATGCTGCTCCTCGATTCCGATGTTTGTCAACCAATGCACCGCCAGCTATAGAGTCTCGTAACGAATCGGACTTATAACTTTTCGGCGGCTGCTCCACCGAGAGCAACACTGATTGCAGCCCGCGTCACGCGGCGTTCACCTGGCGGAACTGAGGCCGCGTTCCCAACGTAAAGCGATACTCTGCCTGGCCAGCGACATGGCGAGTTAATAGGAGCTGGCGGGCCCTTGGATTCGAATCCCATGCGTTCCGATGATCCCGTGGCGCAGGCCGCGGGTCATCGTGCGTCGATCATTTAGCCGCGTTGACCTCGGGCTGGTCGGCAGCGTCGCCCAGCGCAGCAGCGAGTGTGGGTGCGCTCAGCAAACGTTCGGCGACCTTCTCCAACTCGGCGCTGGAGGTGGCTGCAATTCGTGACAGTGTCACTTCATCGAGCGGGCCGAAGCGCAGGCCCAGCAACTGCGCGATGAGACTGATCAGCCTCTCACGACTTCCCTCCGCTCGGCCTTCCGCTCGGCCCTCCGTCTTTCCCTGGCCATAGAATTTCCTGGCAAAGTCACTTTGATACTCGTAGTTCGCTGGCAACATTTCCTGCAACGCCCGCCGGGCGGCCTCGCTGAGAGACAGATAGATCAGGTCAAGGTACAGTCCGGCCCGCTCATTGTCGAGATTGGAACAAACACGTTGCGCTACCAGAGCAATGCGGGCTGCTTTGGTCACGTCTTCATCGTGGCCATGGGCCATGGCTGAAAGCACCGCTAGCTCCGGATCGGCTTGCGCCTGCTCATCATCGACGATCTCAGGCACGCCGGACGGACCGATGACCAGGGGCGTGAACATGTTTCCACAGCCTATGTCGATGGGCTGCGCGGCCCATGTCGCTACAGTGTCGTCATCCGTCACCACCAGCACCTGCACTGGACACTCCAACTGCGCGCGCAAGCTCGCCGCGTAAAGTGGCCACACGTATCGCTTGCGCGGGTCGGACGAGAGTTGCACTTCCACGATGATTCCGAACACCGGCTCGCTGTGGATCTGCAGCAGCACCACAAGATCCGCGCGATACTCCACGGGTCGTATCTCCGTGAGATCAGCGGCGTGAATGCGCGCGTCGGCGTAGCGCGGCAGTTGGACGCGCAGCGCCGTCTGCACCAACTCAGGCGCCAGCTCCGGTCGGCCCCGAAACAACTCCAACAGCGCTTCATGCAGATGAGACGGCATGACTCGACGGTAACCGCCAACCGTCGGCGTAGAGGCGCGAATAACCGGAGCATTGTCGAATTAATCGAGACTTTTGGACTTCAGATCTCTGCTGGGGCCAGATGTTGCGCGATAGATGGGAGCCTCATCTCTTTCCGCGGAAACGCCAACTGTTAAATACCTACTGCATCATTCGACTCACGAGGCTGACGCCTTGGCTTTGGCGCCCTGCAAGCTCGCTGGCGATATATAGCAGCAGCGCCGGCGTACGTGACGCCGGCTGACGCGATTTGCTGCTTTATACCGCCTGCTTCGTACGCCACCCCTGGTGATAACCTTCACGAGCATCGCGTGCGTATGGCACGGGTGCGACTTTAACGCGAACCTCGGTCTGCGTGTGACGCTCGACAGTCGACTTCGCGGTTCCGCCATTTTCTTCGCCCCACACCAGCGTCAGCTCGTCGCCCACGTTGATGTCGGGGTCCACTACGCCCAGCGACAACACGCGGCGCTCGTTGAAGCTGGTGCCGCCGAACATCGAGAAGCCCACCATCTTGCCGCCCTTCATCACCGCGTCATAGGAAGAGGACGCATAATTGAAGTTTGGAATGTCCATGTACTTGTAGTTGGGCATGGTCGGATCGAAGTACGAGCGATACAGGCGCGCGATGTCTTCGGCGTTCCATTCGAACGTCACCTTCTTTCGATGTGGGCCTGGTGCCATTTTCTCCAGGGCTTCGCGGCCGATGAACTCATGATCGAACTTGATGAACGGTCCATAGCCCAGCGCATACGGAGTCAGGTAGTAATCTTCAATGTTGTCAGAGACGAAGCTGCCACCGATGGAACCCGTCGCCTCGTAGCCGGTGGCGGGTAGCCACTCGCGATACGCACGCATTTTTTCTCCGCTGTACACCGCGGGCAGCGGCGACGGAATCCAACCGGACTCCAACGTATTCGTTGCATACGCGCGCGAACCCACCTGGACCAGGCCGAACTCGGCGCCCGCCTCCAGGATGGTTTCCCGAACTTCGTCGTATTGCTCGTAGGGTCCCCAGATCTCGAGGCCCGGCTCGCCTGCCATGCCATGACGCAGGCAGCGTACCGGCCGGCCATTGATGTTGATGCGATCCATGGTGAAGAACTTGACGTCCGGCAGCGGACCGCCATTCAGCTTGGCGAGGACCTGCGCCGCCTTGGGTCCCTGAATCTGATAGCGGTAGTGCCGCCGCACCACGGCTTTGCCGCGCGGATACGAGGGCGAGCGATCGTCGCGAATGTACTCAACCTTGAAGCCGCTCGTCTCGGCATGAAACTGCATCCAGTTCACCGTCGGAGCGCGCCCCACGAACAACAGCTCGTCGCGATCCAGATAAAAGAGAATGCCATCGCCGATGACATAGCCATCATGGCTACACGGAACCATCTGCTTGGCGCGGTCCGGCTGGAAGTTGGCGAAGCTGTTGATGGTGAGATATGAGCACAACTTCAGCGCATCCGGCCCTCTGACGGTGAGTTCCGCCATGTGATGCGTTTGATCGAACAGCACCGCCGTCTCGCGCCAGCCCCGCTGCTCATCGCGCCAGTTGGTGAATTCGTTGGGGACCACCGGATACACATAGGCGCCGATTTTCGAGTTGCGGAGCATGCGCACCGCGTTGCCCGCCTGTTGCAGCGTCTGTTCCAGATTGTTCGGCTTCATCGCTCACTCTCCTTCATCTCATCGCTGACCGCCCGCAGGTGGCGCATCAGCGCATCCAGGCCGACAGAACGTTTGGCGTCGGCTCGCGTGGTTATACCGATGGGGCGTTCGCTGCCCCGCATATCAATGGGCAGCACGGACAACATGCCGTGCAACTCTTCGTAGTGAATCTGGTTGCGCGACAGGATGGAGAGCCGGTCGCTCTCCATCAGCAGCCCGCGCAGAGCCACCAGTGCGTTGGATTCGATGGCGTTTTTCGGCACCGGCAAACCGACGGCACGCATAACCTGCTCGAAAGCCTTGCGCGAAGGCGCAGCTTTGTAGGGAAGCACCCATTCGGCGTCGATCACATCGGCAAGCCGCAGCGATCGAGCCGATGCCAGGGGATGCCCCTTGCGGCAGACTACCGAAAGCAGGTCTTCGAACAGCTTCTCCTGCACGATGTCGCTGCAAGGCACTGGGTAGCGCAGCACACCGACCAGTACATCGACATCACCACAGCGCAGGTCCTCCAGCAGCGACTCGTAGGTTCCTTCGAGCAGCGTGACCAGCAGATCCGGATATTCCTCTTTGAGGCGCGCCACGGCCCGGGGAACCAGCAAAGTGCTGGCTAGTGGCAGCGCGCCTACCACGATGCTGCCCGTGATTTTGCCGAGATGGGCCGCGATGTCGTCACGGGCCAGCTGCCATTCGTGGAACATCAGCTTGGTCCTTCGCACCATCACTTCACCGGCACGCGTGAGCAACATGCCGCGGGCCGTTCTCAGGAACAGCTCGGCTTCGACGATCCGCTCCAGCTCACGCAGCGTTTGCGTCACCGACGGTTGGGAAACGTCCAGTTCCACCGCGGCCGCCGTTTCTGTCTGGTGCCGCTCGACGGCGAGAAGCGCTCGCAGATGTCGATGCGTGACCTTCGCACTGATGCTCGCGGACGAGCGGCGTGACACCCCGATTTCCTCGAGCTCCTGCTCGGCATAGGTGAGCTGCGCGAATGCCCGCTGAGTTCGATCGAGCACGATCGCGCCGACGGCCGTGGCCATCATGCCCTTTGCGGTCCGCTCGAATAACTCCAGACCCAACGATTGCTCGAATTCGTGGATCGCGCGCGTTACCGCAGGTTGGGTCAGGTGCAGGAGCGAGGCGGCTTTGTGAACCGAGCCCCCCTGCGCCACGGCCACGAGGGCGCGCAGCTGGCGCATGTTCATCTCGATGCGCGACGGCAGCGCACCTCGGGAGGTCATGCGCTCACGGTTCGCATTGGGATGTATCAAGATCGAGGCGGTTCGCTCCGGCATGTCACTCCAACCTGAGTTCACGTCAGCCGACCTGGACCTTGGGATAATAGCGGCTCATGACATGCTCGGGGACATTCATGCCCTGGTTCGTTCGCTGTCCCACTGTGCAAAAGACCTGTCCTGCCGAGCCAATTGCTCGAGCAGCGCGGCCGGCCGCCAGTAATCATCGCCCAGACGGCAGCGATAGTGCTCGATGCGTTCCAGAACGCGCCCCAATCCCAGGGTATCGGCATGAAACATCGGCCCGCCCAGGTGACGTGGGAAGCCGTAGCCGTGAATCCAAACGACATCGATGTCCGCCGCTCGCAGAGCGACGCCGGATTCCAGCACCTGCGCGCCCACATTGATCAATTGCAGAAGGCAGCGCTCGACGATTTCCGGCGCCTCGATACTACGGCGCTGAATCCCACGCTCCCTGGCGAGCCGCTCGATCAAGGCCGCCACTTCCTCGTCCGGCAACGCCTTGCGATTGCCGGGCTCATAACGGTAGAAGCCGGCGCTGGTCTTCTGCCCCAGCCGGTTCATGGCGGTGAGCGCGTCGGCGATGACGAAATACGGGTCCGGACGCTGCTCCCGCTTGAACAACTCGATGCGAGTCCTGGTGCCCACGTCGGTGCCGCCCAGGTCGTTGACGCGGGCCGGGCCCATCGCAAATCCAAAAGCCTCGACGGCCGCATCGACCTGCTCCGGTGAGGCACCTTCGAGCATCAGCAACTCCGCTTCACGCCAGTAGCCATCGAGCATCATCTTGTTGCCGATAAACCCGAAGGCATCTCCAGCGACGACGCCGATTTTTCGCAAGAGCTTCGCCACTGCGAGCGCCTTGGCCAACGCAGCCGGCTCTGTCGCGCGAGTGCGCACGATTTCCAGCAGCCGCATGATGTGCGCCGGGCTGAAGAAATGCAGGCCGACCACGCGCTGCGGGTCGCGGCACGAGGCGGCCAGCTCGGCAATCGAAAGCGTCGATGTATTGAATGCCAGCAATGTCGATGCAGGCGTCAGCGAGGCAACTTTCGAGAGCACCTGCTGCTTGAGCGCCAGGTCTTCGAACACGGCTTCGATGACGACATCGGCACCGGCCACGGCCTCGATGTCCGCAGAGTCGACGATCCGGCTGCGCCGCTCGGCGGCTTGATCGGGCGTCAGCCGTCCACGAGCCACGCTCGATTCGAAGTTGGCGGCAATCAGTCCCAGGCCACGCTCCAGCCCGGCCGCGGACGAATCGATCAACGTGACTGCGACTCCTGCGTCGGCACATGCGGTAGCAATGCCGCTGCCCATCGTTCCCGCGCCGATGATCGCCACACGAGCGATAGGGTCCTTCTGAGATTCAACGGACAAGCCGGGCACACGAGACACCTGCCGCTCGGCGAAGAACAAATGTCGAAGTGCCTTGCTCTCCGTGGTCGTGAGCGAACGATCGGCGAGCTTTCGTTCGATCGCGAGTCCCGCATCGAAGTCCGACTGCACCGCCGCGGTCACCGCATCGACGACGAGCTGCTGGGTAGTTCTTCCCTTGAGCGCACGTGAATGTTTGCCAAGCACCGCGGCAATGCCGGCCGAATCGAAACCCGTGACATCGACCGCCCGTCCGCGAGTAGCCCGCGGCGTGGCGCCCTGCTCCACCAGCTTCGCGCAGTACTGTTGTGCGCCCTGAACCAGGTCGCCATCGATCACTGCATCGACGAGGCCAAATTGCTGGGCAGTCCTGGCATCCACTGGCGCGCCGCTGATGATCATGTCGAGCGCCGCGATGGCGCCGATGACGCGAGGCAGGCGCTGTGTGCCGCCGGCGCCCGGGATCACGCCCAATGTGATCTCCGGCAAGCCCAACTTTGCGTCCGGCACGGCAACTCGATAGTGACAAGCGAGCGCCAGCTCCAGCCCGCCGCCCAACGCCGTTCCATGCATGGCCGCGACGACCGGCTTGGGCGCAGCTTCGATCGCAGCGAACACCGATTGCAACGTCGGCTCGCTCATCGGCGCGTTGAACTCGGAAATGTCAGCACCGGCCGAGAACGTCCGGCCGGCGCAGGCGATGACGATGCCTCGAACCGCGTCATCCGCCAGCGCCATCTCGAGGCCAAGCGCCAATCCTCTGCGGACCGCGGCGCCCAACACATTCACCGGCGGATTGTCGATCAGCAGCAGGCCGACGTTTCCAGTGCGTTGGTAGCGAACGGCTTCTGACTGCATCGAGCCTCGCCCTAGAACTTGTAACCGACCGTCGCACCGTAGGTGCGTGGCGGCAGATACGAGCCGGTGATCGTCCGGGCGGTGGATGTGACATATACGCCGGCCACGACGAATTCATCCGTCAGGTTCTTGCCCCAGAAATTCATCGTGAGCTTGCCGCCGGGGGCGGTGTACAGCAGGTTGGCGTCGTACAAAGTGAAGCCATCCTGGCCGGTGATGTCGTCGTTGAACTCGGTGTAGAACTGCTTGTCACGGCTGGCGATCGAGCCCGTGAACGCCAGGGAAGCGCCGCTGCTCAATGGCCACTCATAAGTGCCCGACAGCTCGGCGGTCCAATCCGGTGTATTGCGAGGCCGATTGCCGGACAGATCCTCCGGCGGCAGGCTCGATCCGCCCGGCCCGAACAGCGCCGGGTTGATCGGGTTCTGCGACAGGAACTTGTCGAAACGAATGTGATAGTACGTGCCGTTGAACGACAGCCGGAAACGCTCGGTGGCGAGCCAGCTGGTTTCCAGCTCCACACCGCGGCCGTCCGTGGTCGCGGCGTTCTCCAAGCGAGCTGCATAGAACGGCGGCGCAGTGATGGCATACGTGCGGTCGTACTGCGCATCCTCGACTTTGTAAGTGAACGCCGCGACGTTCAGCAGCAATGTGTCCTGGAGCAGCCGGCTCTTGATGCCGGCCTCGACGTTCTCGATGGTTTCGGGGTTGACCAGGCGGGGAGCGCGCTCGCCGAGATTGGCCGTGCCGCTCTTGAAGCCTTCCGAGTACGTCGCATACAGCATGATGTCGTCGTTCGGACGCAGCTCGATACCAAACTCGGGCGAGAAATCCGAGTAATCGCGCGACGCGCGGCGCACCGGATCGAACACAGCTGCCGGGTCCACCGGGCTGGCCACGCCGAATTGATTCTCCACTTTCCGCGTCTCGGCGCTGTAGCGCGCACCTGCCTTCACCGAGAACAGATCATTGAAGGCGTACGTGAAGTTGGTGAACACCGCCCAGGCATCCACATCCAACGTCGCCGGCACGACGACGCGCGAGCGCTGCGGCTGACCCACGGGATCGCGGCCGAGCAGCACCAGGCTGTCGATCTTTTCGTTCAGGTAGAACGCAGCGGCGATGCCGCGCAATTTCTCGCCTTCGTAGATGAACTGCAGCTCCTCGGAGAACTGCTCATCGCCGATGGCTTGCATCTGGTTGGTCGAGGTCGGTGCCGGCGGGAAATCGCCATTGACTGTGTCCGAAACGTCGAAGTCCTGCACCAGCTGGTCGTCGAACTCGCGATAGTTGGTTATCGACTTGAACGCCACGGCGTCCGAGAGCTGCCAGCTCAGCGTGGCCGTGCCCGACCATGTTTCGCTTTCGAAGGACGGACGGAAATCGCCGCCGGCGTTGCGAGAATCGGGCTGCACGTCCGGCAGGCCGATGGCGCGCAGGTTCGGCACCGGCGGCACTGGAAACATCGGCGCGATGAAGTGCACGGACTTGCTGTGATCGTCTTCCTTGGCGTACTCGCCGGTCAACAGCAAGTCGACATCGTCGCTGAACTTGAATTGCAGGTGGCCGCGCGTGGCGATCACGTTCAGGTCGTCGATGTCCTTGCCGGTGCCGGTGTGCTTGCCGTAGCCGTCATGATGCTGGTAGTGGACCGCGACGCGACCGAGCACGGAATCGGTCAAAGGCCCGCTGAGCGCCGAATCGACACCGTAGCTCAGGTCGCTGCCGCCGACCGTCAGGTTGGTGTAGCCGCTGAAGGTTTCGGTCGGCTTGGCGGTAATCAGGTTGATGGAACCGCCCGTGGCGTTGCGCCCGTACAGCGTTCCCTGCGGGCCACGCAGCGCCTCGACACGCTCCAGATCGAACAACGACGCGAACTGTGCCGATGCCTGCGCCACCACCGCACCATCGACATGCAGCGCCACCGAAGGATCGATACCCGCGAAGGAGCTGTTCATACCCACGCCGCGAATGAACAACTTGGCGAAGGCGAAGTCATTGCCGAAGGTCACGCCCGGCACGTATGACTGCAGATCCTCGATGTTCTTGATGTTGCGCCGGAGCAGATCGTCAGCGCTGACGGCCGTCACGGCCACGCTCACGTCTTGCAAGGATTGCTCGCGCTTCTGCGCGGTGACGATGACTTCCTCCAGCTCGGCCGTCCATGCCGTGCACGGCGCCGCCAGCGTGAAGGCCACGGCCGCACCGGCCGACCAAGTCGGATAACGCTTGAATGACACCACCACAGCCCCCTGCGTGTCAGATATGTTCTTTTCGACGATTCTTGATCCGTCAGCTCGTCTTCGACCTGCAAAGTATGGAACCTGCCGCGGCCCGCGAACCAATGCCGTTCGTGCCGCAAGCGATACGAATTGCTGATAGCAGCGGTTGGCGGTTAGCGGTTAGTGGTTAGTGAAGACGAAGAGCCGAGGCTCCGCTTCCGGCCAACCGCCAACCGCTAACCGCCAACCGCTTTCGGGGCCGCCAGCATCGATCCTTGCAACAACCAGATCGCCAGCGCCGCCAGCGCCGCACCCAGCGCCATGATGCCCGCCACGCTCGCCCGGCTCGTGCCCGCCGCCATCAGCCATCCGCCCAGCACCGGCCCCAGCATCCCGCCGAAACGTCCCAGTCCGATCGCGAGCCCCGTGCCCGTGGCTCGTAGATTCGTAGGAAACACGCGCACGAAAGTCGCGTAGAAGCCCACCGCGGATGAATACAGGAAGAATCCGAGCACGAAGGCGACGGCTTTGAGAGCAAACAAATCCGGCTGCGTGCGCCCGAACACGGTCAGTGCCAGTGCCGTCGCGATCATCGCGCCGCTGGCCAGCGGCTTGAGCCCGATGTGTCGGGCCATATACCCGAGCAATGCTCCGCCGATGATGCCGCCCAGGTTGGTCCATACCGACACTTCGGCACCAACGCTCGCTGTGAAGCCCAGCGCAGCGACGATCGACGGGATCCAGCCCAGCACGTAGTAACAAGTCAGCATATATAGGAAGTACGCGCCGCAGATCAGCGCGGTGCGCGCGGCCAGAGCGCGGTCGAAAGCGGCCCAGACGCTCTTACGCTCCTGTCGCGCACGAAACGGCAACTCGTATATCGGCGCCCGGCGCATACGGCCAAGAATGGTATTGATCTGCTCCAACGCGTCCGCAGAGCGCTTGAAGACCAGGAACTCGATGGACTCCGGCAACCGCCACCACACCAGCGCCAGGATGGCAATCGACACCACGCCGCCGAAGATGAACACCGACCGCCAGTCGAAGTGGCCGAGCAACCACGCCGCCGCCATCCCGCCCAACATGCCGCCGAGCGGATAGCCGATCGTCATGAGGCTGACGCAGAAGTCCCGGCGCGTATCGTTGGAATATTCCGAGACCATCGCGTTGATCGAGGCGAGCATGCCGCCGATACCGAGCCCGGTGATCACGCGCCAGATCGCCAGCGCCGTCACGTTGCCGGCCGTCGCCGAGAACAACATGCCCAGGGTCATCAGGAGCAAGCAGAGCAGAATGATGGGACGACGGCCACGCGTGTCCGCCAGCGGCGCGATCAACAAAGAGCCGATCGACATTCCCACCAGGCCGGTGGAGATCACGATGCCCAGCCCGCCAGGGCCGATCCCCCACTCGCGCATGATGCCCGGGCCGGCAAAAGTGATCGCCAGAATGTCGAAACCGTCCAGTGCGTTGAGCGCCACGCAGATGGCGACTGCCACGATCTGGAACGAGCTCATGGTCTCGCGCCGCAGTTGCACGCTGGGATCGAGCTGGCTCATCAGACGCCGGCATCCACGTGCAGGACGAACCGGGCCTGTCGATGCGCGATTCGCCACAAGCCATCCGAACACAGTCTCAATGTATCTTCGAACTCTCCGACCACTTGCCGCGGCTGCGCTCGACGCCCGAACGGCCCGGCGGAATCATCCGTCGTCGCGGTCCACAGCAGCACGTTGCTGATGGCATGCGCCTCATCGGGTCCGCGCAAGTCGACGACGCTGCCGGCAACCAAATGACGTGTCATGTGGGTCGCGGGGCGTGAACGATATGATTCGATCAGCGCCTCGACACCCCGCAGCGGCTCCTTGCCGGGACGCACCACCACCGCATCAGGGGTGAACAATGACGCCAGGCCGTCGAGATCGTTGGCGTCGAGCTTGAGCGCCGTGCGCTGAACCACATCGCGGCACGCCGATTCTGCGATGTGACGTTCCAGCAAGGCGATGGGCCGCCGGCCAGGCGCCGTGTGCTCGGTGCCACGCAGCCATTCAGCCAAGGCCGCCGTCACGGCCTGCGGTTGTTCCAGGGTACTCATGTGACCGCATTCCTCGATGATGCGCAGCCGGGCTCCGCGAATGAGCGCAGCCATCTGCAGATGTTGTGACAACGTGCTCCAGTTGTCCTGGCGACCGCACAGCACGAGCACCGGGCAATCAATAGCAAGCAGTTGCGAGCTCGCATCACGACGGCCGAGCAATGCACGCAGCTGGGCAGCAAAGATCTCCTGTGTCTTGCGTTCGATCATGCTGACGATGGATTCGAACACCGGCGCGTCGCGGTGACTGGGATGGACCATGCCGCTCGCCCACTCCCGACCCATCGCTCGCATGCCGTGCTTGAGCGCGAGATCCAGCAGCGCCATTCGCGAAGCTCGCTCTTCTTCGCCTCGCGCTCCGGCCTGCAACGGCAACCAGCCGGTATCCAGCAAGGCCAGTCGTTCGATCCGCTGCGGAGCCAGCCGGACCATTTCCAGCGCAACCCGGCCGCCCATCGAATGACCGGCCAGTGCGAACCGCTCGGCGGGCGCATTGCGAAGCACTGCTGCCGCCATGTCTGTCAGTGAATCGAGCGAGCCATGATCGGCCAGCCACACTCGCGCCAGAGAAGACAGCTCTCGCCGCTGCTCCGACCAAACAAAGTCATCACAAAGCAACCCGGGGACCAAGACCAGCGTGGGGGTGCTCATGACAGCACCACGACGCGTGCCGAACGCTCGGATGAGTACAGCAGCTCGACAGCAGCCTGGCGCGCCTGAATGACTGCTCGCTGGTTGATGGTGCCCTTATCCGTGACCTCACCTGCCGCGATGGAGGGAGGCTCGTCCAGTATCAAAGCACGAGCAACCCGCTGCGACCCGCCACTGGCTCGCGCAGCCAGCTGAGCGAGCAGTTCCCGCAGCCACGCGAGCACGCGGGCATCGCCAGCGATATCGCGATACATGGCACTGCCGTTCAGATGCGGGCACAAGCGACTGGCCGCGCCGCTCAGAAACACCAACATGCCCAGTTCATCGCGATCGCTTCCGACAAAGACAACGTCATGCAGGTATGGCGAACCCGCGGCGAGCACGGCCGCGCGCATCGCGCCGACATTCACCCACGTGCCGCTCGAAAGCTTGAAATCTTCCGCGATACGGCCATTGAAGCGCAGCCCTTGCTCGGGTCGCGCAGGATCGATGAACGTCGCGGCGTCACCGCTGCGAAAGAAACCTTCTTCATCGAATGCTTCTCGACTCAGCTCCGGCTGGCGCCAGTAACCCGGCGTGATGCTCGGCCCTCGGTAGCGGACCTCGAGCTTGTCAGCGACGGGTGCCAGTTTGACTTCCACGCCCGGGGCCGGCAGACCAATGACACCTGCCTGCCAATCGGGAAGATGCGCGGAGATCGCAAACGGCGCCGTTTCCGTCATGCCCAGGCCCATCGTCATCGGCGTCTTGCGGCCAGTCACCTCCAGAGACATCTCATCGATGGCGTCCTGCACCGGGCGCGCCAGGGCGGCACCGGCCGGAAATATCAAGCGCAGCCGGCTGAAGAAACGTTTGCGCAGCTCGGCGTCGAGGCGCATTTCCTCGACGAGCATCTCCAGGCCCTTGGGCACGGTGTAGTAAACCGTCGGCGCGATCTCGCGCAGGTTGGCAACCGTTTGCGCCATGCCGGTCGCGGTCGGTTTGCCGGCATCGATATAAAGCGTGCCGCCGTTCGCGAGGACCGTTCCCATATTGGCGTTGCCGCCAGCGGTGTGATGCCAAGGCAGCCAGTCGACCAGCACCGGTGGCTCCGCTTCGAGGAAGGGATAACACTGGCTGTACATCCGCTGGTTGCACGAGAGCATGCGATGCGTGTTCATCACAGCCTTGGGCATACGCGTCGAGCCGGACGTGAACATGAACTTCGCGACCGTGTCCGGCGTGACGTGCCGATGCGCCCGTTGTACCGCGGCGCCGGCCTCGCCGATCAGGCTTTGATACTCTGTATGTAAACGCGAAGAGAATTGGCCCTGCAACGCGACCACTTCGGTTGTCGGTGGGACCGCTTGCGAGACGGCCCTATCGAAGACCGCCGCGTCCTCGGCGTAAACCAAGCCTGGCGTCAGCAGTGTGACCGCATGCTTCACGCGGGCGGTTTCGGGATCGAGCAGTGAATATGCCGGAGAGATCGGCGCGACCGGCACGCCAACATGCATCGCCGCGAATGTGAGCAGCGCGTGCTCGATGCTGTTGCCGGACAGGATCATGAGCGGGCGCTCGGCGCTCAGCTCGCGACTCAGCAACGCCCCTGCGATCCTTCGGATCTGCTGATAGCCGGCGAGATAGGTGAGCTTTCGCCACCCGCCGCGTGCCTCCCGCTGTGCGAGCCAGATCGTGCTGGGGCGTTCGTTCGCCCACCGCATGAGGTACTCGGTGAAGCGCTGCGGATGGTCGCGTAGTGGATCGAGCGATCGCAGAATCCAGCAGCCATCGATGCGCCGCTCGGCGGTTCCGGCATAGGGCCCCAACGTCAGCGCTTCGAGCCCCTCGCTGCCCCCAGTCATAGCCCCGTTGATGGTCAAGGGATTCGCCCGTGAGTCTTCTCGTTGCTCTCCGGGCTGGAATTATCGGGACGCGGGCGCCGGGCCGGCCAATGCCGATCGGCGCCGGAGCGATAACCTTTGCTGATAGGGCGAGCTAGACCTTGAAGCCGCCTTGCTCGTCGAGCCTGAACTGCCCTTGGCTCACACGATGCAGCCATTCAACAGTGCGCAGGAAACCGCCGAAGCAGAACAGATGCACGCCGTCGAACAGGCCGGGCTCGGCCACGCGCCTCGTTGCCAGGTCGCGCAACAACGGTTCGGGCCCATGATCGCCAATCAATTTCACCAGCGATGTAGGCCGCGCGCCGAGCGCGCGAATGGACGGGCCCACGCCACAACGCATGGCAAATCTGAAGAGCGTCGCGATGCTCGCGGGACCAGCCAGCCCAGCCACCAGCCGAGCTTGAACGCCTGCCGCGCGCAGTCCTCCCGTCCATTCAATGAATGGCTGCGCTTCGAAGAAGAATTGGGTCAGCAGCGTCGCTTCCAGTCCGGCATCGCGCGCGAGCTGCGCCTTCTCGATTTCGGCACGGCGAATTTCGGCTATCGCCACCTTCGGGTGCCCTTCCGGATGGCCCGCCAATGACACTCGACGCAGGCCATGAGCATTGAGCTTGCCGGTGCGAAGAACATCCGCGACTACGGCATATGGTCCGTTGGATTGCGGGTAATCGCCGGAGATCAGCAAAACTTCCCGGATACTCGCCGAGCTGACCGCGTTAGCCAGGAAGTCATCCAGCGTGCGCTCATCTTCCAACAGCCGCACAGGAAGGTGCGGCACGGGATCGAAGCCGACTGCCCGCACCTCGCGGCACGCATCGATCGTTTGCTGCCATGTTTGTTTCGGCAGGTGGCTGACATAAATCTTCTTGCCTGCCGGCAACAGCGCGCGGCTCGCCTCGAGCTCGCGCACATCCTGCACGTTCATCTCGATCGAGCATTCCCGCGCCAGCTGCGCGATCGCCGTGGGATCGATGTGCAAAGCCCGCTGCTCCACGTGTCGATGCGTCATGGTGTGCCTTACGCCGACGAAAAACCATTCTTGAATGGTTCATGGTCGCGGCCCGCACCGAATCGAGCAACGGGATGGTTTGTATTATCTGTATTCGAGAAATGAATACAGCGGGCCATTAACCCCAATGGCACTTGGTTAGCGCCCTCCAGTGGTTGGTGGTTGGCGGTTAGCGGTTGGGGCAGAACGGAGCCCACATTTCTGGCTAACCGCCATCCGCTATCCGCTATCCGCTGCGAACAAAGACGGTTAACCAAGCACCATTGCCAGCAACCCGTCAGCGGCGCGCGTGCAACTGGAGAAATGCAGCAGTTCCGTGCAGCACGTCCCGCTTTCGTTCGCGATGGGGAACGTGGCCGCAGCTCTCCAGGATCATCAGTTGCGATGGTCCGCTCACGCCGCCGGCGATGCGCCTGGGAAATTCTACCGACCCATATTCATCCAGGTCGCCATGAATGGCCAGCACCGGGCAGGTCACCTGGCTCAGATGAGGTTCGAGGCTCCAGCTCCGGAACGGTGGCGACAACCAGGTTTCGGTCCAGGCCGCCAGCACCCATTGCGTCTTGTCGCCATGCCACCGGGCGAGCTTGTTGAACTGTTCTGGATCGCTGAACTGCTCCTTGGCGGTACGGATACCGGACAGAGTCCGCTCTTCGACGCAAGCCTGAGCCGACTCGGTGATGACGGCATCGCAATCGTCACGGTGCGCAGCCGCGATCGCCACTGCCATTGCTCCGCCAACGCTGTGGCCGAACAATACGAACCGGTCAATGCCGAGCGCACTTCTGATCGCGGGAAAATAGATGTCGGCCTCTTCGGAGATGAAGGATACTGACGGGAGCCCTTCGCGAGGCGTAGACTTTCCGAAGCCGAGCCGGTCGTAAGCAATGACTTCCCTGCTTGTGACTTGCGCCAGCTCCGCCGGGAAGTCACGCCACATATCAACACAGCCGAGCGAGTCGTGCAGCAGAACGATAGGCGATTGGCTGCACGCGTCCGGGCGCCAGCGACGCACGAATATCTTGCCACCCGGAACATCTACGTAGGAATCGAGAACCTCAGAGCTCATCAGTCGTCATCTGGCCGCGTCACGTTGCGTGCACTTTAGCCAATGTTGCGACTTCACTCCATCTGCGCCTGGCGTACTGCGTGTCATCGGGCCGTGCGCAGACATCTTCCACCGACCGGCCGTGCGTCGCTTGATCGTTGCAAGGGAGGAGCGATTCGCCGCCGCGATCACACAATCCTGCCTCCGCCACCCCTCTAGAATCGTGCGCGACAGCCGCGGCCCAAGCAGGCCGCGATAACCACAAAACTTCAGTGTTGGGGGATGGCACCGCAGGCCGGTGCTCGCCTTCCGCACGCCCGGTGGAACAGATCACATGCTGGATCGCCAACTCCTGGTCACTTCTCGCCGATGGTGCTGCAGCTACGGACTCGCGGCTTGCATACCCTTCGCCGCAGCGCTCGCCACCGAACCCATTCGCACCGACTTGCCCGCACGAACCGACGAGGCGCAATCGGTCGTCGAGGATCAGCCTCGCGGTGGCGCAGGCCCGCTCGTGGCTCAGCCTGCACGCACCGCCAGCGGAACCATCCGCTACGAAGCCGGCTTCTTCACCGAGTTCCAGCCCACTACGGCGTTGGATATGGTGAAACGACTGCCGGGCTTCGCTTTCGAGCCGGGCGATACCACGGTGCGAGGCTTTGCCGGCGCGTTGGGCAACGTGCTCATCGACGGCCAGCGCCCGGCTTCCAAGGCCGTGCTTCTGGAAGATGTGCTGCGGCGGATTCCCGTCTCCGGGGTCGCGGCGATCGAAGTGATTCGCGGCGGCGCGCCCGGCATCAACATGCAAGGTCAATCCGTCGTCGCCAACGTCATGCGACGCGCCGGCAACATGAGCACGCACGCAGCGGAGCTGACAGGCCTGTTTGCCACCGAACACGAGCCCGGCGTCGGCGTGCGCCTGGAATCGGTGAGCAACAGCGGCCGGCTCTCGCTCAACGGCACACTCAACTTCCGCGACGAGCAGCAATACGGCAACTCGGGCAGCGGCGAGCTGATCCGCCGCAACGCCGATCGAGATCTGATCCTGGCCAGCGACTTCGCAACCGACTGGCGCCAGCGACAACTCCAGGCGAACGGTGCCGCCGAGTATCAAGGTGATTCGGGCTTGCTGCGCATCAACCTTGGCGGCACCAGCCAGAATAACGAGCAATACGACATTCTCACCGCGCGCTCCAATGCGCCGCAGACCATCGATGCTCGTGTCGCCACGGACATTCAACTGGATCAAGCGGAAGCCGGCGTGGATTACGAGCACTCTTTCGACGACGCGCTGACCGGCCGCGTGTTTCTGCTGCAAACATTGGAAAAGAAAGTCATTACCGCAGACTCGGCCGAAGCGCTCACACTGCAGAGATCGGAAGACGAAGCTGTTCGCGGCGAATCCATCCTGCGCAGCTCTGCGACCTATCACGCATCCGCGGCGGTTGCGATCGAAGGCGGACTTGAAGGCGCCTATAACTTCCTCGACGTCGATGCGCGTCTGAGCCGCAACGGCACCCCGGTGGAGTTGCCGGCCGACAACGTAAAGATCGAAGAAAAGCGCGGGGAAGCATTCGTTGACGTGCGCTGGAAGATCTCGCCGCAGTTGGCGAGCGACATCGGCATGCGTTACGAAATCTCCACAATCAGTCAGTACGGAGATAGCGATGCACGCCGCACGCTGCGCTATCCCAAACCTCGCGTGACACTCAGATGGGACCTGGAGGACGATGTACAGCTGCGTGGCCGCATTGAGCGGACCGTGAGCCAGCTCGAGTTCCGTGATTTCGCATCACAAGCATCACTCGATGCCGGCACCATCAACGGCGGCAATGCCGAATTGCGTCCGGAAAACGCATGGGAATTCGAGGGCGCGCTGGAAAAACGTTTCTGGGGCAACGGCGCGATCGTGCTGAGCTACACCCACTCGCTGGTCCGCGACGTGGTCGATCTGGTGCCGGTGAACGGCTTCGACGCGCCGGGCAATCTGGGTGACGGCACTCGCGAAAGAATCGCTCTTGGACTGTCGCTGCCGCTGGAGCGCATCGGCTTGGCCGATACCCTGCTACGCTTCAACGGCGACTGGAACTGGTCGGAAGTCGACGACCCCGTGACTCACGAACCCCGCCGCATCAGCAAGCATGCCCCCGTGGGCGGCGACGTGCTCATCACCCGAGAATTCCCTGGCTTGAGCTCGACCCTGTCGCTCGAAAATTCATATAGCAAGCGCGAGACGTACTATCGCATCGGCGAGGTGCGCACCGACCACTGGGACCATTTCCTGCGGCTGTACTGGGATTGGACCCCCAAGCCGGACACCGTCATCCGCGTCATGTTCAACAACTTCACCGGCCGCCCGAAAAGCCGCTGGCGCACCGTCTACGACAGCTCTCGCGCCAGCCGCTCGATCCTCTACCACGAGGACCGCCACATCGACGCCCTCCGCTTCATCCAAGTGCAGGTGCGCAGGACGTTCTGAGATGGCGCAGGCTGTCGGATGCGGTGGCTACCCGCCGCTCCATCGACAGCAATTTCGCCTTGACCTCGAGACCACCGGCGAACCCCGTCAGCTGACCGTTCGAACCCACCACACGATGGCAGGGCGCGATGATCGAGAGCGGATTCCTGCCGTTCGCGGCGCCTACTGCGCGGACGGCGGCGGGACAACCGATCTGGGTGGCAAGTTGGACGTAGGAGCGAGTCTCGCCGAAAGGAATCGTGAGCAAGGCGCACCACACCCGCTTCTGAAACTCCGTGCCCTGGAAATTCAGCGGCACGTCGAACTGGCGACGCGCGCCGGCGAAATATTCCTGTAGCTGCCGCTCGGTAGCCATCAAGACAGGATCATCGGGATGCTCGATCACTTCGCCCAGCGGCACGCGCCCAGGGTTGTCATTTTCCCACAGGATGGCCGCCAGTCCGCGGTCGCTGGCAACGAGCTCGAGCTGGCCGACAGGCGAGTCGATGCACTTGCCGAGGTAATATTGCCTGCGCGGGTGGAGTAGCTTTCTCATGCGCGTATCCTAGCCGGAACACCCGCTGATACTCGCCATTTCCGGACAGGAACCTGCCGTCAGTCTGATGTCCGAAAACGGCTATTCCGGCGCTCGCGACCCATCTATAGTCCGCCTCATGACGCGCGATCACAAGACTTTGTACCGAGCGCTGGTGGCGCGCGATCGCCGCTTCGACGGGGTGTTCTTCGTCGGCGTGACATCCACCGGTATCTATTGCCGGCCCATCTGCACGGTGCGGGCCCCGAAGCAGGCGAACTGTTTGTTCTTCGACAGCGCACAGCAGGCCGAACACGCGCGCTTTCGTCCTTGCCTGCGCTGCCGGCCCGAGCTCGCGCCGGGCAATGCACCCGTCGATGATTCGCAGCGGATCGCGCAGCTCATCATCGAACGGCTCGAAGACGGCTCGATCGGCAATGACGCGGGGCTCGAAGCGATTGCGAGTCAATTCGAGCTGAGCTCACGGCAGATCCGCCGCATCGTGCACAAGGAGCTGGGCGTCGCACCCGTGCAGTTGCTGCTTACCCGTCGCTTGCTGCTGGCGAAGCGATTGCTCACTGAAACCACGCTGCCCGTGACGGAAATCGCGTTTGCCAGCGGGTTCTCCAGCCTGCGTCGCTTCAACGACGCGTTCAACTCACGTTATGGCATGGCGCCCACGCGCCTGCGCAAGAAGGCGACTCCCGCAGGCGAAACGGCGCGCGGCGACACAGCGACGTTGCAGCTGGTTTATCGACCACCTTACGACTGGCACGGCGTGCTCGAATTTCTCGCCTATCGCGCGCTCAAGGGGGTCGAGTGGGTGACGGACAACGCCTATGCACGCACCGTGCATCTAGGGGCAGCGAAAGGTTGGATTCGAGTGACGCAATCGAAACAACCGAACACGCTCTCGCTCGAGCTCAGTCACAGCCTCACGGGCGTGCTGCCGACCCTGCTGACTCGCGTTCGCAGCTTGTTTGATTTGAATGCGCGCATCGACCTCATCTCGCGCCATCTGAGCAAGGACAAAAGACTCGCGCCGCTCGTGAAGCGTGTCGCAGGCATTCGCGTGCCCGGCGCCTTCAACGGTTTCGAGCTGGGCTTGCGTGCCATTCTTGGCCAACAAGTCACGGTCAAGGCGGCGACCACCCTCGGGTGCCGGTTCGTCGAGGCTTTCGGCGAGCCCAGCGAAACGCCTTTTGCAGAGTTGAACCGCTTGACACCCTCGCCTGCTCGCGTGGCGAACGCCACCATCGACGACATCGCCAAGCACGGCATCGTGAGTATGCGATGTCGAAGCATCATTGCTCTGGCGCAGGCGCAACTCACTGGAGAACTGGCGCTCGACGGCGGTGTCATTTACAAGCCGGAGGTAGCAATTCAGCGGCTGGCCGAGTTGCCAGGCATCGGACCGTGGACCGCGCACTATGTAGCGATGCGCGCCTTCAGCTGGCCCGACGCCTTCCCGAAAGAAGACATTGCCATTCGCAACGCTCTCGGCGGTGTGTCCGCCAGGCAAGCCGAAGAAATGTCACAGAGCTGGCGCCCATGGCGCAGCTACGCAGTCATGCATCTGTGGAGAAGCCTGGCGCAGTAACGCGCCAGGCAATGAGTTTATCGCTTGGTCGCCGGGGCCGAGTAGCCCGAGCTGGCCAGCTCGCGTTCGGCCTGTTGGAAGCCGTAGGCCGGGACGATCTCGTCGGTGCGATCGCCGATCTCATCCCACAGCTCGATCACGCGCTCACCCGCATCGGCACTGCCACCCACATAGCGACCTTTTGTGAGCGTCACATGCGCGCGAGCGAAATGGCCGGCGCCGGCGCATACGATTGCGCGAGTCGGTGCTTGCTCGCTAACCAACGGCAACAAAGCAGGACTGACCAGGCGGGGATCGAGCCGCTGCAAGGCCTCTTCCGCGAGCACGCCGTGCGTCATCTGCGTCGCAGCCGTCGGCGCGAGACAATTGACACGAACGTTGTACTTCTCGCCTTCCAGCGCCAGTGTCTGCATGAAGCCGACCAGCGCCATCTTGGCGGCGCCGTAGTTGGACTGGCCGAAATTACCGTAGAGTCCGGAGGACGACGTCGTCATCACGATGCGTCCGTACTGCTGCTGGCGCATGATCTCCCATACGGCCTTGGTGCAAATGACCGAGCCCATCAGGTGAACATCCATCACCAGGCGGAAATCCGCGAGGCTCATCTTGGCGAACGTCTTGTCGCGCAGGATGCCGGCGTTGTTGATGAGAATGTCGACGCGGCCCCACGTCGACATCACGCCTTCGATCATGGCGGCGACTCGCGCTTCATCCGTCACCGATGCGGCCACCGGAATCGCTTCGCCACCGGCGGCGGCGATTTCATCGGCGACACGCTTGGCGGCGGCCTCGTCCATATCGTTGACGACGACTTTCGCGCCATAGCGCGCCAGCAGCAGCGCGTGGCTGCGCCCCAGTCCGCCGCCCGCCCCAGTCACGATCGCGACACGCGATTCCAGTTTCATCTGCAGCTCCCATCCCAAAAGAGAAAAATGACTCACTCACTCAAGAGTGACTGTTATTGACAGACCGGTCCACCCGAAACAGCCCGACGGCGGCGACGATCAACCCGGCGGCACTATTGCTTGCCGCACACGGCCAGGAAACCGCCGGCCATGAACCTGGCCATGCGCTGCTTCACAGCCTCGAAATCCTCCGACTTGCACAAGCCGCCGGACAGCTTGTCGATGCGCCCGGTGCGCGCCAGGGTCAGCAGCAGCGCGCCCGTCACGAAGTGATAGCCCCAGAAGATGTCTTCATCGGAACAATGCGGCAAGGCGCGCTTGAGCAGATCGATCAGGCGCAGCACCACCGGATCGAAATGTTTATCCATCAGCTCGGCGCCCCACTCCGGCGTATTGGCGACCTGCGCGCCGAGCCGGCCATAGTTCTTCCAGCGCGTGCCGCCTTGAATATAAAGATCGAGGTCGGTATCGAGAAATGCGCGCAGCGCGCCTTCGAGCGTCGGCTTGCCCTTGCTGGCAGCGTCGTAGGCGTCCAGAGCGTCGAGACGCCGCTTGCTCGTGACTACGGCGCGCCGCGCGAACACCTCGTCGAACAGCTTCTTCTTGTCCTGAAAGTAGTAGTTCATCAGCGTGTGGTGCACGCCCACCTGCTTCGCCACGTCCTTCAGTGTCACGCCGTACAGGCCGTGCTTGGAGAACAAGTCTTCGGCCACGTCCAGGATCTGCTCCATCATCTCGGCGCGCTGCTGCGCCTTGGTCGGGCGCTTGCCGCGGGCCTTGGCGGCTCGGGCGCTGGACGGTTCGGTCCTGCTCGCGGCTCGGCTCGGCGCCGTGCTCGCGCGCTTGCGCCGGGCCTTCACTTTTTTCGACACTTGTACGGGCACTTTGATCAGCCTCCAGTCGGTCTGCGGCACGGCCGGGCCGAAAGACGCACCGGAGGCACTCCGGTCGGGTCCTCGCCTCAACCACCACCGTATTCTAATCTGAGGCGCATCTTGTCGATCTTGCCCGTGGCCGCCAGCGGCATGCTCGACAGTCGGTATACCGCGTCAGGCAACCACCAGGGGGCGACCTGGCCCCGCAATGCCGCAAGCAGATCCTCGTCGCTGATGCTCTGATTTTCGCGCAGTTCCACCAGCAGAATCGGTCGCTCGCCCCATTTGGGATCGGCGCGCCCGATCACCGCCGCGAGCGACACTGCCGGCAGGCGGCCGATGATGGCCTCGATTTCGGCAGGATTGATCCACTCGCCGCCCGACTTGATCAGGTCCTTGGCCCGGCCGGTGATGATCAACTGGCCATCGGCGTCGATGCGCGCCAGATCGCCGGTATTGAACCAGCCATCGGCGTCGGTGGCGGGCTGTTCTTCGCCGAAGTAACGCTCGATCACGCTCGCACCGCGGACGCGCAAATGCCCTTCGACACCGCGCTGCTCGGGCAGCGGCCGTCCTTCGGCGTCGGTCAGCAGCAGATCCACACCCACCGCAGGCCGTCCCGAGACCGAGGCAGAGCGCTTCGGATCATTGGGCGAGGACATCGTTCCGGACGGCGACAGCTCGGTCATGCCCCAGCTCGTCTGCATCGAAACACCAAGGCGTCGCTCGATGCGCTCCATCAGAGCCGGCGGCAACGGTGCGCCGCCCACGAGGATTCGCTTCAAGGAAGGCAACTCGCCGCCGTTCGCTTCGAGATGCTCGACCAACCCCAACCAGACTGTCGGCACGCCCACACCGAGCGTCACGCCTTCTGAGGCGATCAAGCGAGCCAGGCTGGCGCCATCGGTATGTCGCCCCGGCAAGACCAGTTTTGCGCCCACCGCCGGCACCGCGAAAGGCAGGCCCCAGGCGCTGGCATGAAACATCGGCACGACGGTGAGCACGCTGTCGGCGGCGGTGATACCCAACACGTCACCCTGCAGCAATCGCAATGTATGCAGGAAGCTCGAGCGATGCGTGTACGTGACACCCTTCGGCGCACCGGTCGTTCCGGAAGTGAAGCACAAGCCGGAGGCCGTGCGCTCTTCGAAGCCACCCCACACAACCGGATCGCGAGCCACCGAGATGGCTTCCTCGAGCGTAGTCACGGCCGGTCCACGACGCTCGCCTTTCCACGCATCCAACGGTCCATCGATGATGATGACGTTGGCAACGGAGGCGGTGCGCTCGATGACCTGCTGTGCCAGCGGCGCGAGATCCGCACTCACGACCATCACTCGACAGGCCGACTGCGACAGCATCGAAGCAAGCTGAGCGGCAGTGAGTCGCGGGTTGAGCGTATGGCAGACCGCACCTATGCCCATGATGGCGTACCAGGCCTCGACATGTGCCTGCGTATTCCAAGCGAGTGTCGCGACTCGATCGCCAAAGCGGATGCCGTAATCCCGAAGTACGGCGGAGACCCGCAAGCTGCGCGCTCGCAGGTCCGCATAGCTGACGCGATCGACCTTGCCGCCGTCTCGTGCCGTCACCACCTGGGCTCGTGGATGCCACTTGGCGGCGTGGTCGAGAAATTTTTCGAGAGTGAGGGCGAACTCCTGCATCGATCCTTCGATCATCGACAGGACTCCGCGCGTGGCGGAAGCGGCGGCGAGACGAGCCCCACATTCCAGTTCCAGGGTTGCGTGCCAATCGCGCGGCGACGGCACACGACTTCCTCGACCAATTCATACATCCCTGGCATCAAGTGAGTTCCTGGCCGGGGTTCGCCGGCGAATGTCATGTACTCCTGTTTCGATCCATAGGCCGGCCAACTCGGATAGCCCACCGCGGTGGGCTGGCCCGAGATGATGAAGCTGCTCCAATAATCGAGCATCGCCTCGGAAAGCTTCTTGTGCGGGGTGGTGGCCGGTATTTTTGGCCACAGCGGACTGGTCCGCTGCGTCGTCCCGAACACGAAGGGCAGCTCGGAAGCGTGAAACGCATGCAGGCCTGCCCCATCCGCAGCGGGATAGCCGTGATCGAAGAGATACAGGAACGAGGGCTGGCCGCGCGCCGTTTGTTTCTTCACGAGGCGCTCTGAGGTCCAACCGTACAGGGCGTCACGAGTCGTTGCCAGAATGCTCTCTTCGAGATGGGTGCTCGGATAGAGCTTCAGGAATTTATCTGCGAGATCCCCGTATCGCTCGCGAATGGTCGATTCGTACTTCGGTGCATCGGACGGCACCGGCGGCGCGAGGAAACGCAGCGAACGGATCTCGCCGCTGTTGAAGCCGGCGAGGATGGGCACTGGCGCCTGCTCTTCGCGATCGAAGACTTCTACCAGCTGACGAGGCAGGGTGCGGCCATCGATGGTTGCCAACGGGAAATAGCCAGTACCGGCAGCCACAGCAACCAGTTTCTCCGCGTCGACGGCGCGCAGCGCTGCGGCATCCTTCGCCCCCAACGCATCGGCAATTCGAGTGCCGATGGCTTCGGCCGGCTGTTCGCCAAAGCGGGTTTCCTTCAGCTCCGGCGTCGAGATCATATAGGCGCTCTGCGCGATCGCCTTGTGGAACAGCCCTCGCGCCTGCGGCGACGCCATCAGGTACATGACGCTCAGCGCGCCTGCCGATTCGCCGGCGATGGTGACATTGGCAGGATCGCCACCGAACGCCGCGATGTTTCGCTGCACCCAGCGCAGCGCCTCGATCTGGTCGAGCAAGCCGTAGTTGCCGGAGATCTCATCGGGCGACTCCGCGCTCAACGCGGGATGCGCCAGATAGCCGAGCGCTCCGAGCCGATAGTTGATCGAAACCACGACCACGCCGCGCTCGGCGAGCTTCGTGCCGTTGTATAGCGGCTCGCCGCCTGAACCGGTGAGCAGCGCGCCGCCATGAATCCACACCATCACCGGTGCGTTGCTGGCACCCTGCTTCGCCCAGATATTCAGAAACAAGCAGTCTTCACTGATGGCGCCGAGATCCCAGGCATAGATGCTGCCGGTCCGCGCCTTGGGCTGGACGCAGGCCGCTCCGAATTTGGTGGCATTGCGCACGCCACTCCATGCAGGCATTGCGACTGGCGGTTTCCAACGCGCATCACCGACAGGCGGCTGCGCGTAAGGCAACCCCTTGAACACGTGCACGGCGCCTTTGGCCTGGCCTTTCACCGCACCGGCGGGCGCGCGAACGATCAGGTCGTCGGCGGCAGCGGGCACGGCGAGCAAAGCCGCGGCACTCAATGCAATCAAACGCAGTCGAAGCGACATCAATATCAATGTTTGTCTCCCATCGGGACGTTTTCGCGGCGCAACTTCCGGGCAAGCACCAGGAACATCAGCACGGCGAGCACGTAGAAAGGCACCAGGGTATAGAAGGCGATCTGCAGCGAGTGTTCCGGATAGCTCTCGCGGAGAAAATCGCTCGCGGCGCCCAGGTAGGTGGGCCCCAGGCCAAGACCGATCAGGTTCATCACGAGCAACAGTAGCGCACCCGACAGCACGCGCTCCTGCGGTCTGACTTCCTCCTGCACCAGCGCGACCGCGGGCGAGAGATAGAAGTAGTTGAAGAAGGTCGGCCCGATCAGGAACAGCAGGGCCAGTTGCCAGGTCGGCGCCCACACGAAACCGATGAAGAAAGGAATCGCCAGCGCCAGCCCGACGGCGGGCACCAATGCATAAGCCTGCTTACCGCGCGCCAGGTACTTGTCCGTGAGGCGGCCGGATGCATACATGCCGGCACTGACGCCGATGCCGATGAGCAGCGCGTAGTAGACGGCGATCTCGTTCAAGGTCATGCCCTTCTCGCGCATCAGGAAGAGCGTCGTGAAGTTCAGCGAGGCGTAGGTGACAAACTGCGTGGCACCGGACGCAAGCGCCACGAGCACCAATACAGGTCGCGAGAAGAACATCGCAATCGTCGCTCGAAAACCGGCCGCGCCCGTATCCGTCGTCGGATGCACGGTGACAGGTTTGACGTCGAGGCGGCCGCGTTCCGGCTCGCGAACAAATGTATAAACAGCGGCCGCGGTGACGATGCCGACCGTGCCAAGAACGACGAATGCACTTCGCCAACTGTAAGCGGCAGCAATCGACGCACCGAACGCGACACCCAATGCCTGCCCCAGCGGCGGCCCCAGATTGAACAAGCCCAGCGCCGTGCCCCGCGTTCCCGGTCCGAAGTAATCGGAAATGATCGCGTAGGACGGCGGCACGCCGCCCGCCTCGCCCACGCCGACGGCCATGCGAGCGGCGACCAACTGCGGATACGTCGAAGAAAGACCGCAGGCGACTGTCGCCGCGCTCCACAGCGCACAGGCGAACGACAGCACTTTGACCCGATTGGTCCGATCCGCGAGCCAGCCGACCGGAATCGAGATCAAGCAATAGAACAGCGCGAAGTACAAACCACCGATGCGGCCCAGCTGGCCATCGGTGATGCCCAGATCATCCTGGATGGGCTTGGCCAGGATCGACAGCAGCTGCCGATCCAGGAAGTTCAGGACATACACGAAGCACAGCATGCCGAGCACGAACCAGGCTCGTGCATCGGGCCGCGCGGCTACGGCGGTCGACAATGGTCGGCTCCCTTGAACTTCTAGAGGTCGTAGTTGATGCGCAGCCCGATCGTTCGCGGCCGCATGGTGCCGAACCGGTTCGCCAGGAACTGTTCCGGGTGGATGTACGTGATCGAGTCGTCGTTGAACAGGTTCTCGACGTAGCTCGTCACGGTCAGCTGTCCGAAAATCGCGCCGAGCGTCAGGTTCACGTTGTTGTAGCTGTCGGTGTAGCCATACGTCGGCATGATCAGGTTTGGCCAGCCCGGCACTCGCGGGAACGAGCTGGGGAACGAATCGACGTGCTGGAACGCTGCCGAGAAGAAGCCGCGCGTGGTCGCCGTGACATCGAAGCCATAGTTCACGTAAGCCGCTCCCTGGAACTTCGGTGCCGAGAGCCTGACGTCGGGCACCGCGCCCGCTAGCGCGGCCTGCTGCGGAGTCAACTTGGTGACATGCGCGCGATTGAACGAGCCGTTCAATCCGACCTGCAGATCGGGCACCGGGATCGCGGCGATCTCGAATTCGAAGCCCTTGCTGCGCGCCTCGCCGATGTTGGTGGCGAACTGTATCGAGTCCGAAACGCGGTTGGACTGGACCTGGATGTCGCTCCAGTCGATCAGGTAAGCGGCTAAATTGGTGGTGACGCGGCCGTTGAACCAGGTGCCCTTCGCGCCGATTTCGTAGTTCTGGATCTTGTCCGAGTCGGCGCCGAGGGGAATGATGATGTCGTTCGGATCGCGCAGGCTGGCGAAGCCGCCGTAGGCATTGACCACCGGCTGTCGGAAACCGGTGGAGAATGTCGCGTAAGTGGTCAGCTCGGGCACGGGTTGGAACGATGCGCTCAGTTTGTACGAGGGCCCCTTCTCCTGCGCCTTGCGGCCCCTCGCGGGCGCGATCGGCGTGATGATCAGGTCGCCGGCGTAACCGGTGCCCGCGACAAACAGATAGTTGCTGTTGTAACCGCCCTCGGTATAGCCGCGGGAGTCGAAGCTGCCGTAACGCAGGCCGCCGGTCAGCCAGAATCGATCGCCGATGCGATAGGTCAGCTCGCCGAAGCCGGCCATCTCGTGCGAGATGAAATGGGTGTATAGCCGCTGATAGTACTCGTCCGGCAAGCCGGTGAGGCCCTGCGCCGCCAGAAACTCGGGCGAGGAGCGATAGAAATAATCGACGTCGTGGCGCCGGTCCAGGAAGAAGCCGCCGATCACCCAGTCGAACTTGCCGCCGGTCTCGGACGCCAGGCGCAGTTCCTCGACGAAGGTGTCCTGGTAGCCGTTCGCATCCAGGCCGAAGGCGATGAAACCGCCGAAGGTGCCCGCCAGGTCGACGTAGAATTTCTGGTCGAATGTCGAATAGGTCGAGGAGCTGGTGAGCAGCGCGCCGTCGAACTGATATTCGAGGGTGGCATTGAAATTGGTGAGCTCGCCGACGAACAGGTCCGGGCGGTCGGAGTTGCGCTTGCGCATGCCGAGCCGCGGATCGACCAGCGAAGAATCTTCCGGCTTGCTGTGTTCGTACGAAGTGAGCAGGCGCACCGAGAATCTGTCGGTGGGCTTCCACAACGCGATCGCGCGGCCGCCCCAATCGATCAGCGTGTTCGAGTTCTCGATGCCGGTGCCGATGTTGTCGACATAGCCCTCCTCGTCGCGATAGAAGCCGACGAACCGCAGCGCCAGCTTGTCATCCACCACCGGCACGTTGACCATGGCGTTGTAGCGTTGCCGCAGCGAGCCGCCGTCGGTAACGCCGGTATCGACCAGCACGTCCGCGTCGAACGCGTTCATCTGCGGGCTCTTGGTGAGAATGCGCAGCGCGCCCGACAGCGAGCCCGAGCCGAACAGCGTGCCCTGCGGACCGCGCAGGAATTCGATGCGCTCCACGTCGAACAGATTGGGATCGATCACGGTGGTGTTGCCGATGCTGGAGATCGGCAGCTCGTCGATGTAGATGGCCACCGTGTTCTGCAGATTGGCACCGTAGCCATTGGTGGCGATGCCGCGCGCCGTGAAGTTGTTGAAGTTCGCGGTCGGCCGGTTGATCACGACGCCCGGCGTTTCACGCCCCAGCCCTTCGTAACCCACGATGCCCTTGGCGGTCAGGTCCTCCTGCGAGAACGCCGTGATGCTCAATGGCACATCCTGCAGGCGTTCGCTGCGGCGGGTGGCGGTAACGATGATCTCCTCGAGCTGGGCGCTACCGCCGGCAGCGCGAGCTGATGCCTGGTTCTGAGCCGAATTCTGGGCTGAAACCACCGCGGGTGTGACCAACAGCGCCACCATCGACGCGGACACGAGCAGGCCGGTTCTCATACGAGTTCCCCCAAGGCTAACGAGTATGGATGCCGGTCTGATGCCGGCGCGTGCCTCGATAATGCTATCGAGCGCCCCTCCTGTCAATACTCACTCACTCGCGTGTGAATATCATGTATGGGGTGCGCTGGACCCTGAACGGTCGTGCCGGGCGGCAGCGGCGGCGGCCAAGCCACGGATCGCTGCGTTCGGGTAAATTCAAGCTCCCGGAGCAACCGTTGGAGCTGGCTTGACGCGCAAAACCTATCTGACGACCCTGGCCGTCGTGTACGCCGTGTTATGGGTCGCAGCCGCGATCGCGCCCCTGTACCGCGCGGATTGGCTGATCGAGAACATATTGGTGCTGGTTGGCGTGGCCGTGCTGGTGCTCACCGCCAAGGCGTTCCCGCTGTCGCGCATCTCCTATACGACGCTCTTCGTGTTCATGTGTCTGCACACGGTGGGCTCGCACTACACCTATGCCGAAGTGCCGTACGAAACATTCGCGCAGAACCGGCTCGGCTTCTCCATCAACGACCTGTTCGGTTGGGAGCGCAACAACTTCGATCGCTTCGTGCATTTCTGTTACGGCCTGCTGCTCGCCTACCCCATCCGTGAAGTGTTCCTGCGCATCGTGGCCGTGCGCGGTTTCTGGGGTTATTTCCTGCCGCTCGATTTCACGATGTCCACGTCGATGCTGTACGAGCTGATCGAATGGGGTGCGGCCAACGTCGTCGGCGGTGACTTGGGCATGGCGTACCTGGGCACACAAGGCGACGTATGGGATGCGCACAAGGACATGGCGCTCGCCTCATTGGGCGGGCTGATCGCCATGACCGTGACTGCTTGCATCAACGTGATCTATCAACGCGACTTCGCTCGCGAATGGGCCGACAGCCTCCGCATTCGCGATCGCGAACCGCTCGGCGAAGTGGCACTCGCCAAGCTGCGCGGGAAAACCGCGGCACCCTGATCTGTCGCGCGTGGATGGCTATAATGCGAGCCCCGAGGAGGACTTCACTTTGAAACAAGCAACGAACAAATCAGCCATTGCTGCGCTCAGCCTCGCCCTGCTGGCGTCCCTGGCATTGAGCGCCTGCTCGCGCCAGTCGGAAGCGCCGTCGGAAGCGGCGCAAGCCGAGGCACCGGCCGCGATCGCCGGGTCGTTCAGCATCGGCGAATTCCAGGCCATTCCGCTGCGTGACGGCGGTTTGGAGTTCCCGAACGACAACCAGGTCCTGGGTGTCGGCAAGACTCCCGAAGAGGTTGCCCAACTGCTGGGCGCCGAGAGCCTGCCCACCGACAAGGTGTCTCTCACCATCACGCCGCTGCTGGTAAAGGCATCGGATCGCGTGCTGCTGTTCGATACCGGCGCTGGCGCCAACTTCGGCGCCGTCGCCGGCTTGCTCGCGCAATCGATGACGGAAGCGCAGCTCGATACCGCAGCCGTCACCGACATTTTCATTTCACATCCGCACGGCGATCATGTCGGCGGCCTGATCAATGCCGAGGGCACGTCCACCTTCCCCAACGCGACCATTCACATTGCCGCGGCCGACTGGGCATTCCTGCAAGGGCTGAGCGCCGAGACCGCCGCGAACATAGGTCTTCCCGAGTATGCGAAGCTCGTGGCCGCCATGACCCCGAAAGTCGCGCCGTTCGAGCCGAACGCCGAGCTGCTGCCTGGCGTGGTCAAAGCGGTGGAGATTCGCGGCCATACTCCTGGCCACTCGGGTTACTTGATCGGCTCGGGTGCGGACTCGGTGCTGTACATCGGCGACGCCATGCATCACTACGTGGTGTCCGTGCAGAAGCCGGATTGGACGATCGCATTCGATCTCGACGCGCCGACGGCGCAAACCAGCCGCGCCGAATTGCTCGCCAGCAGCGCGGACAGTGGACAACGCATCTACGCCGTTCATTTCCCATTCCCCGCCCTCGGCAAGGTCGAGCGTCGTGGCGAAGGCTTCGTCTGGGCTCCCGCCAACTAGTCCATCCATCGGCCCGGCTGCTTGGCCGGGCCCATCGACAGCAACAGCAAGGCCGCCAGGAAACGACATCCTGGAGGCCTTTGCCTCTGCCCGGTCGCCATCATCGGCCTGGCGGCGAAGAACGCCATCCTGAGCGTCGATCAGAGCGCGGTGCGCACCGAGAACAGCTCGGGGAAGAAGCGTTGCTCGATGACTTTGGCGAGGTAAGGGACGCCGGGGGTGCCGCCGGTGCCGGGTTTGCGGCCGATGATGCGTTCCACGGTGCGCAGGTGCGAGTAGCGCCATAGCTGAAAGCGGTCTTCGAGATCGACGAGTTTTTCGGCGAGCTCGTAGAGCTCCCAGTAGCGCTCGGTGTTGCGATACACCTCCTCCCACGCGGTCTCGACCTCGCCAGAGGGCTCGTAGGGTTGAGTGAAATCGCGTTTGAGATGGCTGCTGGGAATCTTCAGCCCGTGACGATGCAACGCGCGCAGCGCTTCGTCGTAGAGACCGGGCTCGGCCAGCGCCTGCGCGAGAGTGCGATGAGCCCGAGCGTCATCACGGAAGCGCTCCACGTGCGCCGCACTCTTGTTCCCCATCAAGAACTCGATCAACCGATACTGCTGCGACTGGAACCCCGAACTCGTGCCGAGCAGGTGACGGAAGCTGAGATAGTCCGCCGGCGTCATGGTGCCCAGCACGTCCCAGGAATGAATCAGCTGCTTCTGGATGCCGGCCACTCGCGACAGCATCTTGAACGCCGAGCGCAACTGATCCTCGACGATGCAGGCCCGCGCCGCCCGCAATTCGTGCAGGCACAACTTGAGCCACAGCTCGGACGCCTGGTGGATGACGATGAACAGCATCTCATCATGGCAGTCCGAAAACGGCGTCTGCTGATCCAGCAGCCCATCCAGGCGCAGGTAGCTGGCGTAGGTGACCGGTGACTGGCCGTCATTCGTCGCGGCCGTGCGGGCGGTTTGCATGAGTGCTCCACTGCAGATCGAGTACAACGCGATGCAGTGTGCGCTGCCCCTGGAAAAACATTGTTCCAATCCAGGCTCGATTTGCGCCTCGCCGGCGAACGAGCGTTGTCGATCCCGGCCTTTTCCGAAACGATATGCCCTGGCTCACCAGGACCGACTGCGTGCGCGGATTCTTCGCACGCAGGCTGCAGATCACTGAGCAAGCGTCTGCTCGGCATGTCTCCCAGTATTCCCTCTAAGTCCTATTCAGGTTATTTTTCTCTCATATGAAAATCCGTTGCAACCAGCGCCCGACCCTCTGGCGGCCCCGCTACAAGCGCGAAGGCAAGGACGCCTACAATCGCAATTTTTCCAGGTCTGGGGAGCGACCTCTATGAGCCCACGGGCGGCGGGCATCGGCACAAAACTGCGTGCGATCAGGCGGGGCAACGACTGGACGTTGGCGGAGGTCGCGGAGCGCACCGGCATTCCCGTATCGACGCTGTCGAGGATCGAGAACGACCAGGTCTCACCCACTTACGACCAGCTCACGCGCTTGAGCGACGGACTCGAGCTGGACATCTCGCAGTTGTTCTCGCAGGAGGTGCGCGCCCCTGCGGCCGGGCTGCTACAGGCGCGACGGAGCATCAATCATCTCGAGGATGGCCAGATCATCGAGACCGCCAATCAAGCGTTGAAGTATTTGAGCACCGACCTGCTGCACAAATCCTTTACGCCCATCCTCGCCGACATCAAGGCGCGCCGCCTGGAGGACTTCGGCGAATTCCTGAGCCATCCGGGCGAGGAATTCCTGTTCGTGATCGAAGGCGAGCTGGAGTTGCATACCGACTGTTATGCGCCCGCGCGGCTCAAAGCGGGCGAATCGATTTATTTCGACAGCAGTGTGCCCCACGCCTACATCGCGGTCGGCCCGGGTCGCTGCCGCGCGCTATCGATTTGCACCGTGCCTCACCAGCACGGTCTCGAGTTGCCCACGGCGAAGGCGAAGCGCGGGGTCGCGAAGAAAGGCAGCAAGCTGCCCGAGCTGTAGCGGCAGAGTTTCTTGTTGCGACACCGGTTGAGGCTGCGAGATCGGCCGGAAAGCGCTGCGGCTCACTCGTTACCGCACAGCACGACGACATCCGACTCGCTCTGGATCCTGTCCAGCTCGGCTGCGCGCTCCGCCGGAGGCAGGTCGCAGAGCCGCCGGACTTCCGTGGCAGTCTCCTTACGAGCCTTGGCCTCCTCGGCTGCCTTGCGCTGTGCATCGGTGCACGCGGCGGCCAGAGGAATCAACACGGCCAGGCGCCACAAAGATGAACGAGTCACAGCACCTCCGCTTGCGAGCCGATGGATCAGCTGCGTCAATTTAGCGTAGCGGGACAGGTTGATCCATGAGCATGTTTGCATTCACGAGCCTTGGCTGAACGACCGCACCGCGGCGGCAACGTCTCCGGTGACATTCACCTGGGAACAGGGGGCATTTAGTTTCGTTTCTCCTGCAGCGGGGCCGTCTCGGCCGACCGTTGTAAGGAGAACCATGGCCCGAGCGCGATCTCAAGCCCGTTCGCAAACCCCGGCGCGAGCTCAAGCACGATCGAAGGTGGCCAGGCCGCCCGCGCCCTGGTGGCTGATGCAGGGCGACGAAGAGTGCCTGGCCTGCGGGCAGCTCTACATCTACGAGCTGGAATTCCGCTGCCCCGACTGCGACACCGTGACCTGCATTCATTGCCAGCGACGTGGCCGCGACGGACGCATGGTCTGCGTCTCGTGTGCCGAGGCCGACAGCCTGGGAGGCGCACATGGCGGCTAGAGCCATCTGGAAGGGACAGATTCCTCTCGGCCCGCAGCACGTGGGGGTAAAGTTCTACTCGGCGATCGAAGATCGCAGCGTGCATTTTCGTTTGCTCCACGAGAAGGACCGCGCACCCGTGCAACAGCACATCGTGCGCAAGACCACGGGCGAGGATGTGCCCAAGGAGGACATGCGCAAGGCCTTCGCGATCGGCACCGACACCGCCGTAATCCTGCAACCCGAAGAGTTGGAACAGCTCGTTCCCCCGGAATCCCGCGAAATCGAGTTGCTGCGGTTCGTGCCGCCCGCCGCGCTCGGCGATCAATGGTACGAGCGCCCCTACTATCTCGGACCCGACGGTCACGAGGATGCGTATTTCGCATTGGCAGAGGCGCTGGCGCGCCAGGAAGTGATCGGCATCGCGCGCTGGGTCATGCGCAAGAAACGTTATCTCGGCGCCATCAGCGTGCTCGACGGCTATCTGGTCATGACCACCCTGCGCCGGGCCGAGCAGGTATTGAGCTTCTCCGGCGTCGAGCCTGCGAAATCTTCCAAGCCCCAGGCCAACGAGCTGAAACTGGCCGAGCAACTGGTGAAATCCATCGCCGCGGATTTCGATCCGCAGCAGTGGCAGAACGAGTATCGCGAGCGCCTGTGCAAGTTGATCGCGGCCAAGGCACGCGGCGAAAAAGTGAAACCCGGGCCCGTGAAAAAGCAACGTGCCGAAGGCAGTCTCGCCGACAACCTGAAGGCCAGCCTGGCCGCCGCCCGGGAGAAAAAAGTTGCCTAGCCGCAAACGCAAGCGCGAGCCCGAAGCTCGCGAGCAGGAAGAGCACCGCCGTGCCAGCGTGCGCTCGCTATGGTCGGGCACGATCACCTTCGGGCTGGTCAGCATCCCGGTGGATCTGCTCACCGCGGTTCGTCCACGGCAGACCGCGATGAAACTGGTCGATACCGAAGGTCACGCCCTCGGCCGCGAGTATCACTGCTCCAAAGAAGAGAAGCGGCTCGATTACGATGAGCTGGTGCGCGGCTATGAGACCGACGACGGCAAGATGGTGGTCATCACGGACCGGGAGTTCGAGTCGGTGGCGCCGGAAATGTCCGCCGACATCGAGCTGCGCAGCTTCGTGCCCATCGAACAGATTCCCGCGCTGTTCTTCCAGAAACCTTACTTCCTGGCGCCCGCGGGCAAATCGGCCAAAGCTTATATATTGCTGGCCGAAACCATGGAGCGGACCGGCCGCGTCGCCGTCGGCAGCTTCGTCATGCGCGGTCACGAATATCTGGTGGCAATCGTTCCCGACAATGGAGTGTTGCGCGCCGACACGCTGCGATACGCCGATGAGATTCGCACGCCCGAGTCGATCGGCCTGCCGAAGCGTGGCAAGCCGTCCGCCGCGAAGGTCACTCAATTCGCCAAGGCAATCGACGACCTGACTCACAAGGAGATCAAGATCAGCGAGCTGGAAGATCGCGAAGCGCGCGAGCTGCAGGCGCTGGTGGAAGCCAAGCAGAAAGATGAAGACGCCGTGATTCATCCCAAAGGCGCAGAAGCCGCCGAGGACACCGAATCCGGCGAAGGCGCGAAGATCATCGATCTCATGGAAGTGCTGCGCAAGAGCCTGTCGAAGAGCACGGTGGTGCAACCCGTGGGCGGCAGCGAGCCGATCAACCTCGCGGAGCGACGCGCTCAACGCGAAGCTCGATCAACGGCTCAATCGTCTGGGACTCGGTCGTCTAAAACAAAATCGACCAAGAAAAAGAAGAAGACCGCCGGGAAGAAAGCAAAGCGTGGCGCGCCACGCAAGCGAGCGCGCCGCGCCTGATCACGGTCAGTCGTGCCGTCTGCGCAGCGGTACGAACCGAACTGGCGCCGCGGTCTTGGAAATGACTTTTCCTGTCGCGTCCTTTTCGAAGACGCGTAGTTCTTGTGTGCTATGCACCGGGCCCACCGGCGCAACCATGCGTCCGCCCGGCTTGAGCTGATCGAGCAGAGGCTGCGGGATGTGATCCGGTGCGGCCGTAACGACGATGATGTCGAATGGCGCGTGCTCTTCCCAACCGACATAGCCATCGCCCGCTCGAACCGTCACATTGTCATAGCCCAGCCTGCGTAAGACTTCGGCCGCCTGCTCGGCCAGGGTGGGTTCAATTTCAATCGTATAAACATGATCCACGATCTCCGCGAGCACCGCCGCCTGATAGCCGGAGCCGGTACCGACTTCGAGCACTCGGTCAGACGGACCGGGCCGCGCCAGCTCCGTCATGAGCGCAACGATATACGGTTGTGAGATCGTCTGACCTTCACCGATGGGCAACGGCGTGTCGCGATACGCATAGCGCTTCTCGCTGTCGGGCACGAATTCATGTCGCGGCACTTTGCGAAGCGCGGACAGCACCTGCTCGTTCTGTACCCCACGATCCTGGATCTGCCGCGCCACCATCTCGGCCCGTTCCGCAGCACGATCCAAATCACCAGCCGCGGCACCTACATCGTGAGCACAGAAGACCGCGAGCATCAGGGCTCTCCGGATCATGTGAAGCGACAGCGGCACGGGACCTCCTATCGTCGGAAGTGCGACGCAAGCGTACGCCGCATTCATCCTTCCTAACAGGGGCACGCCGGCGCTATAGCACCGGCGTATCGCGCTCCACGTGCGAGACAAAGATCAATGGGACAAAGATCGATGGCGATAATCTTAAACCGTCTCGCCCGCCGCTGCTCGCATCACGCGCCTTTCCGCTCGCTTGCGTCCCAGCATGGCGCCAACCACCGCCGCTGCGAGCGAAATCAGCATTGCTGCAAACGTCGCCCAAGCGGTCTTGGTCGCCGTCTCCTGAGCTCGCTCGGCCATCACCGGCAACTGCTGGCGCGCTCGATCCATCAGTTGTCGAGTGCCCTCTCGCACTTCAGCGGCGGCTTGTTGCGGGTTGTCTCGTGCGGCTTCCACGCGTTGTGCCACACCGCTCAACGTCGACTGCACTTCCTGCTCCGACATCCCAGTCGCCGACGCCAGCGTGCGGGCCAGCTGCGGATCGTTCAGTCGGGAGAGGATTTGGTCGACGCTCCCGGTGGACAGATCGTCGGAGCCGGCCACCGAGCCGATGGTTTGCGTGACGCCACCAAACAAACCGGAGACACCACCCGCCACGAGCCGAACGCCGCTGCTCGCAAGCCACAGGATCAATAGGAAACTCAACACCCACACCAACGCGCCTTCGAACGCACCGGCAGCCTTGTCGAACACCAGTCCCAGGCGCGTCGCGGCCATGCCACCGACAAACAACGCAATCAACAGCGATAATGCGCTCCAGATCGCGGCGCCCGTGCCGAGCGCACTAGCATCGGTCTGACCGGGATCGGCCGCGGAGATCCCAACCGCAATTCCCAGAGTCGTCAGAAATAACAGCGTGCCCATGACGGTCAGCACGCCGGCCCAGATACCACCCCAGGAAAGACGAAAACCTTCCAGCGGCACTTCGACATGCTCGTTAACGACAGTAGCCATATGAACTCCCAGTGAAGCGTCATGAACTGCACCGATAATGACCGGTCGACAGACTAGTTCCGCCGCAGACTGTCTGGGCGGCAGCGGCTTGCACGTGCAGCGTTCCGCTGTCAGCTGACTGCGGAGGGCGTGTGGGTAACGGCTCGTTGCGAAAGAGACTACGAGCAGGGCGGACGATGCGGCCGCCCTGCTCGCCTCATTCACGAGTCCATATCATTCTTCTTGGGGTTCCTGCACGGGAGGCAAGGATGCACTGATGTCCGAAACATTGTCCTCGCCGCCGATGGCGCACACCGGATGCGAGAAATCGTTGGGGACACTGGGCACCGGCACGACGCCGATGTAGTTGATGTTATCGTCGTTCGCTGCGCTGACGCCTGCGGGAACGAAGTCGAGATTGAGCTCGTGGCGCGCGCGCCAGGCGATGTTGTGATCGGCACACGAAGTATCGCCGCTCACACCGATCGCACCGATAAGCTGCTGACGCTCGTTGTAGAGCGCGAGCCCGCCACCGAAAACATTCACGCCGCCGATGCGCATGCCAACCATCGGATCGTTCGGCTGGCCGAAGCGAGAGCCCGCGCCGCGATAGGCCACCAGGGTCTCGACCGGATTGCTATGCTGCAAACCATATAACGAGCCACCGGGCTGCACCGCCGCGTAAAGGTTCGCAGTCGACAGCGCCAATCCCGGCAGACTGAATGCGTTCGCCGTATTGGCCTTCTGCGCGGAAATGACCCGGCTGCCGGGCCACTGCGCACCCCGATTCGTTCCGGTGAAGGCGACCGCGCACACGACTCCGTCGCGGTCGACGACCGTGCCCCACATGTCGAGATTGAAACCGCCGTTGTCTGCTTGTCTTGCTGTGGTCAGTGCGGCTTTCAACTGCGCATGCGTCGGCAACGCAGCGCATCTCGAACCGGCGTTCTGCGCAGCATCGTTCTGCGCTGCCGCCGTTGCCATCGCCGAGATCGAGAACGCGACCAGCCACCACGATCGCCGAAGATTCGTGTTCATGTGCTTCGCTCCTATCGGTTTGCTGCGGGATGTTTGATCACGCGGGCGCACGCGAGCGGTATGGGCTGGCTGCTACGATCCGGGTAATCCTGTCGGCAAACTCCAAGGTGCGCCCTGCACAAGAACTGAGCGGGCCTGATACATCACGAGCGGCGATGATCGCCTCGCGTTATACACCCACGATACGGCGATCGCACTCGCGTATTTGGGCAACGGAATCTTCCGGCCGCGCATACACCAGCGGTGCGCGTTTGACGGAGCAAAGCAATTCATACGGACTGCGACCTGAAGCAAGCGCAACCGCCTCCACCGGCACTTGCGGACCCCAGAGCTCGACCGTGCTGCCGACGCCGGCATCGGGCAATGAACTGAGGTCGACAGTGAGCATGTCCATGGACACTCGACCGATCAGCGTGGTGGCATTTCCATCCACCGCAACGGGCGTTCCCGATTTCGCAGTTTGCGGATATCCATCCGCATAGCCGGCACATACGAGCCCCACTCGCGTGGGTTGTGTGGCCGTGAACGTTGCGCCATAGCCTAACGATTCGCCGGGCTCGAGCGTGCGGATCGCGAATACGCTGCTCTCGAAAGTCATCGCGGGCCGCAACTCCGGCACATGCTCTCCGTGCGGTGAGACACCATACAGAACCAATCCCGGTCGCGCCCAGTCGCGCCGCGCGTTCGGCCATACCAACAAGCCAGCCGAGTTACACAAGCTGCGATCGCCTTCGAGTGTGGCAGTGGCCGCATCGAATGCTTCGATCTGCTGTGCAGTCATCGACTCGCCAGGTTCATCCGCGCGAGCGAAGTGCGTCATCAACGTTATGGAGCTGGCTTTGCCCGTGCTCAGCAAACGTTGATGAGCCAGCGGGGCATCCACGCTTCTGAAGCCCGCTCGACTCATGCCGGTATCGATCTTCAACCACAGATTGAAGCGCCCGATGATGGCGCTTTCTTCCAGTAATCGGATCTGCTCCTCATGGTGCACCACCAGCCATAGATCCAGCTCGTGGGCGAGCTTCATCTCGGCCGCGTTGAATGCGCCTTCGAGCACGAGAATGGGATTGCGAACACCCCCTTCCCGCAAGGTGCGCGCTTCATCCAGGAACGCAACCGCAAAGCCATCGGCCACTGAAGAAAGCGCGCGTGCACAGGCCAGCGCGCCGTGACCATAGGCATTGGCCTTGACGACTGCGAGCGCGCGGCCACCATGCAGGCGGCGAGCGTAAAGATAGTTGTCCCGCACCGCCGTGAGATCGATGCGTACTCGAGTCGGACGCGTCACGCCGCATCCTCGCCTGCCACCAACGACGGCCGGGACACACTCGCCTTCTGATAGCGCGAAACGTCCAGACCGTCGGTGCGAATCTCCGGCCGATAGCCGGTGATCTGATCGGCGATCAACCGTCCCGAGCCGCACGCCATGGTCCAGCCGAGCGTGCCGTGCCCGGTGTTGATGAACAGGTTCCGATATCCGGTGCCGCCCACGATGGGCGTGCTATCCGGCGTCATGGGCCGCAGGCCGGTCCAGAACTGCGCCTGATTCAATGCGCCCGAGCCAGCAAACAAATCGTTCACCACCAGCTCCAGTGTTTCGCGCCGGCGCGGCAGCAAGCGCAGATCGAATCCCGCCAGCTCGGCCATGCCGCCCACGCGAATGCGGTTGTCGAACCTCGTGACAGCGACCTTGTAGGTTTCATCGAGCACGGTCGACACCGGCGCCGTCGACTCGCTCACGATGGGCACGGTGAGCGAATATCCCTTGACGGGATAAACCGGCAAATCGATGCCCAGCGGCAATGCCAGGGCGCGCGAGTAGCTACCGCTGGCCAACACAAACGCGTCGGCAGTGAGCCGCTCGCCGCCGATGCGCACGGCTTCAATGCGCCCGCCGCGGCCTTCGATGGCACTCACTTCCTGATTGAAACGGAACGAGACACCGAGCTTCATCGCCGCCTGCGCCAGTCGTTGCGTGAACAGATGACAGTCGCCGGTCTCGTCGTTCGGCAGCCGCAGGCCACCGGTCAACTCCGCCCGCGCGCGTTCGAGGGCGGGTTCGGCGGAGGTGAGTTGGTTGGATTCGAGCAATTCATAAGGAACGCCGCAACGTTCCAGCACCCTGATGTCCTGGCGCGCCGCTTCGAACTGCTTGCGAGTCCGGAACAATTGCAGCGTGCCGCCGGTGCGCTGCTCATATTGGATGCCGGTTTCGGCGCGCAACGTGCGCAAGCAGTCGCGGCTGTACTCGGCTAGGCGCAGCATGCGCTCCTTGTTGATGTCGTAGCGCGCGGGCGAGCAATTGAGCAGCATCGCCGCCATCCACTTGAGCTGATGCAGGCTGCCATCCGGCCGGATCGAAAGCGGCGCGTGCCGTTGAAACATCCAACGAAGCGCCTTCAGCGGAATGCCGGGTGCGGCCCAGGGCGTGGAGTATCCGGGCGAGACCTGGCCCGCGTTCGCGTGACTGGTCTCGGCCGCCACCGCGCTCTGACGATCGATCACCGTGACCTGAGCGCCCCGGCGCGCCAGATACCACGCGCTGCAGACGCCGATCACGCCGCCACCCACCACTACAACGTGCATTTTCGATCACTCACCGTTTGGCCCTCGAGCGCAGATCATTCTAGGCAGGGCGGCGCAGTGACTTTCATTGAAGTGGCGCCTTTAGCGCGGTTTTCCCCTGGTTACAGCCTGAAAACGAGCCTTCTGGCAGTGAAAATCCCTGTCTGTGACCGGATCGGCAGCCAATACCACTGGCAAGGCGCGGCCAACGGCCTTAGGCTATGCAGAGGACCGAACCCTCCCTTGCGGATTTCCCACGGCCCGGCTCAGGCATGGACACCTCTGACCATTCATCAATCACCAGTCATTAGTCACTTCATTCCTATGCAGCCACTGGACCGCATCGACCGCAAGATCCTCGACATCCTCCAGCGCGATGGCCGGATCGCCATCACCGATCTCGCCCAGCAGGTCGGCCTGTCGGCCACGCCGTGCGCCGACCGGGTCCGGCGCATGGAACGTGCCCGAGTCATCACCGGCTATCACGCGCATGTTTCGCCCAAGGCGGTGGGCAGGAATCTGCTCGTGTTCCTGGAGATCAAGCTGGCAGCCAAATCGGACGAGGTGTTCGAGAAGATCAAGAACGAGCTGCACCGGATTCCGGATGTGATGGAGTGTCACCTGGTCTCGGGCGACTTCGACTATCTGATCAAGGCGCGCATTCCGGACATGCACGACTACCGCACCCTGTTAGGTGACATCCTGCAACGCCTGCCCGCCTCCGCCCAATCGCGCAGCTACGTGGTCATGGAAGAAATCAAGGAATCGCTCTATCTGCAGACTTGAACCAGCGGATTCATATCAGGCTTGCATGACCAGGCTTGAATGACGAGGCTTGAATGACGAGGCGGGCCAGGCATACTGTCGCCAAAAGCTAACGACCGAAGCGGCAAGAACGAACGTCGCGGCCGGACTCAGCGGGAATATCCGGTCGGGATGAACAACGGCGGCGCCGATACTTGCGGGTTTTGAGCACCCCGTCGAGGTTCCGTGCGGCGGCATCTGACATCGTCCCGGGCTCGCAGGCCACAGCGCCTCGAGTTTCTGACGCGATCCACGGTACTGCAAAGACAGGGAGACTTTGGCCAATGAATTCGACGTCATCACAAGCCAATCCGTATGCCCCGCCTCGTGCCGAGGTGCGAGACACCGCGACCCAGGAAGAAGGCGAGCTGGCGGGACGCGGCGAACGCTTCGGCGCCGCCATCCTCGACTCCATCATTGCCGGCCTGTTCGTCGCGCCGCTGTTCATCGGCGCCAATTTTCAAGCACTGGCCGCCAAGGACTACGCGAATGCCTTCAGCCCCGTCGGCCTGGGCATTGCCGCGCTCGGCTCGCTGGCCCTGCTGGTCTTCACCGCCTACCTGGTCCACAAGAATGGCCAGACCATCGGCAAGAAGATCGTCGGCATCAAGGTGGTCCGCACGGACTTTTCGCGCGCTTCGCTCAGCCGCATCTTCTGGCTGCGCAACGTCGTGAACGCCATTCCCGGCGTGATCCCGTTCATCGGCAACTTCTATAGCCTGGTCGATCACTTGTTCATCTTCGGCGAGCGGCGCCAGTGCCTGCACGACAAGATCGCCAGCACGCTCGTCGTCAAGGCTTGAGCTCGAGAGCGCGTGGATGCCCTCGACACGGTGGTGTCGGCCGAGACACCTGAAGGCATCCTGATCGAATTGCGTCCGGCGGGTCTTACGGCCCGCTGTTACGCATTCGTCATCGACGTGCTCATCCGCGGGATGCTGCTGTCCGTGCTGGCCGCCGTGACCGAGCCCATGAAAGGGGTCGGTCTGGCCCTCCTGCTGATCTCGGCGTTCGTGTTCGAATGGCTGTATCCGGTGCTGTTCGAGCTGAGCAGTTGGGCGGCGACGCCGGGCAAGCGCGCGCTCGGGCTCACCACCGTCATGGACAATGGCCTGCCGATCACGCCCGCCGCCTCCTTCACCCGCAATCTGCTGCGTGTCGCGGACTTCCTACCGCTCGGCTACGGCTTCGCGATCGTCTGCATGTTGACCCGGCGGGACTTCAAGCGATTGGGAGATATCGCCGCCGCCACGCTGGTGGTCTACCGGCCGGAGCGAGCTCGCCAGGCCACATTGACGGACGTCGAGCCGCTCGCCCCCGCGCTGCCACTGGCATTGCGGGACCAGAGCGCGCTCATTGCACTGGCGGCGCGCGCTCGCGATGTGACCGAAGCCAGGCTCGATGAGCTCGCTGCCATCGCCGCTCCCGTCACAGGCAGCACTGGAAGCGGCCCCGCCGTTACGCGACGTGTCCTTGGCGTCGCCCGCTGGCTGCTCGGGTGGCGCTGATGATGACGCCGGTCCAGTTCGAAAACCTCTACCGCGCCGATTGGGAACAGCTGGAAAATCTGCTCTGCAAGGCGCACCGGGATGGCAAGGCCAGCAGGAAAACCGTCGAGGGCGAGCGCATTGCCGCGCTGTACCGTCGAACCTGCGAGCATCTCGCGCTGTCGCGGGCGCGTGCGTATCCGGCCTATCTGGTCGATCGACTCGAACACCTCACCTCCGAAGCGCACCAGGCAATCTATCGGCAACGTGACTTCGGCTTGCGCAGGTTGAGAGCGCTCGTGGCGGTGGAATTTCCCAGTGCCGTCCGCAAGCACGCTGCCTACGTCTGGGTTGCAACAGCCGTATTCGTGCTGCCGACCTTGATTCTCGGCGTGCTCGTCTATCTGCGACCGGAGCTGATCCTGTCAGTGGTCGATGCGCAAAGCGCCGCCGAGTTCGAACGCATGTACTCCGGCGCGGAGGAAGCCATCGGCCGGCATCGCGATGCCGACACGGACTGGACCATGTTCGGCTATTACATCCGCCACAACATCGGTATCTCGTTCCAATGTTTCGCGAGCGGACTGCTCGCCGGCTTGGGCAGCCTGTTCTTTCTGGCATTCAATGGCGTGTTCTTCGGTGCGCTCGCCGGCTATCTCACGGAGCGCGGGCTGGGCGAGACGTTCTACTCGTTTGTCGTGACCCACGCCGCGTTCGAGTTGACGGCGATCGTGCTGTCCGGCGCGGCCGGCTTGCGTATCGGACATTCGTTGCTGGCACCGGGCCGCCTCACCCGCAGACAGGCGTTGGTGGCCGCCTCGCGTGAGTCCGTCGTCATCATCTACGGCGTCGCCGCGCTGTTGCTGATTGCCGCCGCGGTCGAAGCGTTCTGGTCATCGGCGAGATGGATACCTCCGGAAATCAAGTATGCCGTCGCGGCGGTTTGCTGGATCGCCGTGATCTCCTATCTCACCCTGCAGGGCCGCCGTGCGGGTTGATGCATTCGCCATTCGACTGCGCCGTCGCGCCAAGATGGAGGCGGCGGACCTGGGCGTGCGCCTGTGCCAGGCGTCGGCACGCTCGGTGTTCAGCTGCTATCTGCTGGTCGCGGCTCCGGTCATGTTGCTGGCACTCGCTTCGTTCGAGCTTGCGTACTGGGCACCGATGCTGGTGCTGTGGTGGACCAAGCCCTGGCTCGACCGCACCGTACTGTTCGTGCTCGCCCGCGCGGCATTCGGCCAGAAGACCACGACGCGAGATCTCTGGGCAGGACAGCGCGACGTGTGGTGGAGGCAGCTGATCACGACGCTCACCCTGCGCCGGCTGTCGCCCTGGCGCTCGCTGACCCAGCCGGTCTATCAGCTGGAAGGACTTTCCTGGTGGAAGCTGCGCAAGCGCTCGGCACAGATCCGGCTGGGGTACCGAAACACGGGGCTGCTGATCACGTCAGCTTTCAGCATCGCAGAGATGATGCTGTGCTTTGCGCTGATGTCGCTGGTGCTGTGGTTCATACCCGGTGACGCGCGGCTCGATTTGACCTGGATGTTCACCGAGGATGATTCATCCCACCGGATGTCGGTCGCGTACTACGCGGCGTATGCGGTGGTCGTGGCATTTCTCGAACCGTTCTACGTCGCCGCGGGATTCGCGCTGTACTTGAATCGGCGCGTCGAGTTGGAAGCCTGGGACGTCGAGCAGGAGTTGCGCCGTGCGTTCGCGCATTAGAGCGATCGGGCTCGCCCTGGCGCTCGCGTGGATCACCTGCGCGTTCGCGGCGCTGGTACTGCCCTCACCTGCCATCGCCGCGCTCGAAGAGACCGAAATCCTGGACGCGCTCGACAAAGTCAGCGAGGACCCGAACCTCTCGCCGGAACGCAAGATCCGTACGCTGCGCTGGCTGGACGATCGCAAGCAATCCGAGCGGCGCAAGTCCGGCTGGATCTCCTGGCTGGAAGGTCTGTTCCAATGGATCGGGGGCGCGAGCCGGCTGCTGCTATGGATCGCAATCGTGATATTGGTAGCCCTGCTCGCGGTGTTTCTCAAGCGTGTCTTCAGCGGAATCAGCTACACGCCGCAAGCGCAGACACCGCAAGCACCTACGCACGTCCAGGAAATGGACATCCGGCCGGAAAGCCTACCCGATGATATCGGCGGCGCCGCCCTGCGGCTGTGGGAACAAAACGAGCATCGCGCGGCGCTCGCCCTGCTCTATCGCGGGCTGTTGTCGCGACTGGTTCATTCGCACGCCGTGCCGATTCGCGAATCGACCACCGAAGCGGATTGTCTGACGCTCGCGGCGCCACGCCTGCGTGCCGACATCACCGAGTACACGACTCAGCTGGTGCGCGTTTGGCAACATGCCGTGTACGGCGCGAGAAAGCCGGCCGAAAGCGAAGTGCGAGCGTTGTGCGTTGGCTTCAATCGAAATTTCCCTCTCGCCGCGCAGCCGGCAGAGGGCGCGTCATGAAGGGCAACCATATCGCCGCGATTGCCGTCGTCGCGGCCATCGCCCTGCTGATCACCTGGATCGCACGCAACACCTATTGGGAAGAAACGACCGTGCCCATGCCCATGAAGGGCGAGGCGCGCACCAATTCGATGTATGCCGCTGGCCTGCTCGCCGGCGAGCTCGGCGTGACGGCCTCGGCCGCACACCGCATCGACACGCTGCCCGACACGAGCGTGATCATCTATCTCTCGTACTGGAACTGGAATCTGGTCAAGGAGCGCCGCGAACAGCTGCAGCGCTGGGTGGAATCCGGCGGCCGGTTGGTCGCGGACCGCACGCTCATTGGCGGCGACCAGGAGCTGGAGCATTGGACCGGCATCAAACGTTCCATCCTGCCGGCCGCGAAGACCGCGCCCGGCAGCAGTGCCGACGACGAAGAGGATGACTGCGCCGATCTCGAAGTCGAAACGACAAGGCCCGATCCGAGCACGACGGACGCCGGCTATTTCATTTGCGGCCTGCACCCAAACAGCAGGCTCGTTACCAGCGGCCGCCATCACGCGTCCTGGCTGCTCAGCGACGCCGAGGGGATGCAGGCACTGCGCGTCGAGATCGGCCGCGGCAGCTTCACACTGATCAACGGTACGCCTTTCGACAACTACACTCTATTCGACGGCGACAACGGGCTGATGTTTGTCGCCGCCACGCACATCGATCGCGGCGATCGCCTGCTGTTCCTGTCGGAAGAGAAGAGCACCTCGCTGCTCGGCCTGATGTGGATTCATGGGGCACCCGTCGTCGTGCTGTTTCTCGGAGCAATCGCGCTCGCCTTGTGGCGCGGCAGCTCGAGATTCGGCCCGCCCGCTGGCGCTCCCGATCCTGCTCGCCGCTCGCTGGCCGAGCAGATCGTCGGCACCGGACGATTCACGCTGCGTTTCGGCGGCGGTCGTGCTCTGCACGCGGCGGCAGTGCGCGCCCTGCATGAGACCGCACAACGATACGTCTCGGGCTATGGATCGATGCAGGGCGACACACGCATCGCCGCGCTAGCAAGCAACACCGGTTTGGATGAATCGACGCTGGCCGAAGCAATCAACTACTCCGGCCCGCGAAGCGCGAGCGAGCTGCGCAAAGCCATCACGCTGCTGGAAACCGCGCGGCGCAGAATTTCTTGAGGAGCCATACATGCAAGTCGAGGCCAACACCATTTCTCGCGCCGCCGAACTGCTCGGCCGGCTGCGCGCAGCAATCGGAGAGGCGCTGGTCGGCCAGGAAGCGGTCGTCGAGCAGGTGACCGTCGCGCTGGTCGCGGCCGGTCACGTACTGATCGAAGGCGTGCCGGGGCTCGGAAAGACCCTGCTCGTGCGCGCGATGGCGCAGGCACTTGCCCTGCCTCACGCGCGGGTGCAATTCACGCCCGACATGATGCCCTCGGATATCACCGGCCACGCGGTCATCGACCCGGCAACACGCGAATGGCGCGTGGTAAAGGGCCCCATCTTCACTCACATCCTGCTGGCCGACGAAATCAATCGCGCGCCCGCGAAGACTCAGAGCGCGCTCCTGGAGGTCATGCAGGAATCGCAGGTGACCCTCGAAGGACAGACCCTGGTGTTGCCGAGCCCGTTCATGGTGCTGGCCACGCAGAACCCCGTCGAGACCGAAGGCACGTATCCGTTGCCGGAAGCGCAGCTCGACCGCTTCTTGCTCAAGATCGAGATCGACTATCCGAGTGCCGAGGAAGAAGTGGCCGTCGTGGTGCGCACCACGGGCGATCGTGTGGGCGACCAACTGCCGCTGGTCAACGTCAAACCTTGCTTGAACGAGAAGGCGGTGTTGAGCTTGCAGCAGATTGCCGCTCACCAGCGCGTCGACGACTCGATCGCGGACTACTCGGTACGTATCGTGCGGGCCACGCGCGAATGGCCCGGCCTGGCCATTGGCGCAGGATCGCGTGGAGCCATTGCACTGGTGCGAGCAGCGCGAGTCATGGCATTGCTCGAAGGCCGCGACTTCGTGACGCCCGATGACATCAAGCGCATCGCCCTGCCAGCGCTGCGACATCGTGTAGCGCTGACCCCGGACGCCATGCTCGAAGGCCGCAAGCCGGACGATCTGCTGAAAGGCGTCATAGACAGCGTCGCCGCTCCCCGCGGATAACCTCAACCGTGCGTTTACGAGTGATTCCAGGCAAACGGACGATCGCCAGTCTCGTAGTGGGAGCGGCGGCGGTTCTGCTCGTGCTGCTTGCCAGCGGATCAATGATTGCCGGCGTGGGACTCGCCGTCGTGTGGGTTGCTGCCTTGATCGCCGCAGCGATCATCGATCTCGTAGCAACTCGCCGCGAGTGGCAAGCCTCGGCGCCGCAACTCACCCGTATATTGCCACCCGCGTTCGCGCTCGGTGTGCGTAAGACGATTCATCTATCGATATCAATGAGCGGCACGAGCCGTTGGCACTGCCGACTATACGATCACGTCGATGCCACCCTGCTGACGGAAGGCATTCCTGCGGACCTGATGCTGAACGGCGGCACGCAAACTGATTTCTCCTATCAAGTGACACCGAGCCGGCGTGGCGTGGTGCGGTTCGCGGCCGCCGACGTGCGTGTCCATTCGCGCTGGGGACTGTGGGAATTGATGGAACGTCTCGGCGACGAGCAGCAATGCCGCGTCTATCCCGACTTCGCTCAAGTGGCCCGCTACGCCTGGCTCGCGGGCGACCGCCGCCTGTCGGAAATCGGCATCAAGACCTATCAGCAGCGGGGCGAAGGCACCGACTTCAAACAGCTGGCCGAATATCGCAGCGGCGACCCGGTGCGCCACATCGATTGGCGGGCGACGTTGCGCTTCGAGAAACTCATCGTGCGCGAGTTCCAGAGCGAGCGCGATCAATGCGTGCTCCTGCTCATCGATTGCGGACGCCGCATGCGCGCGGACGATCGTGTGGGTGAGATCGGCTCGTCGCACTTCGATCAGGTGCTGAACGCGGTCATGCTGCTTTCCTATGTCGCCCTCAAACAGGGTGACGCGGTGGGTGCCTTGACCTTCGGCACACCGGAAGGCACGCAGCATTGGTTTGCGCCGCGCAAGGGAGCAACGGCACTCAATGCGCTGATGGGCGAGCTGTATGCCGTCCAGCCCAGCCCGACACATTCGGACTATCTATCCGCCGCGCGTGACCTGCTTGGTCGATTCAAGAAGCGCGCGCTCGTCGTCCTCATCACCAACTTCCGTGACGAAGACAGCAACGAGTTCAGCCAGGCGGTCGCCTTGCTTCGCTCGAAGCACCTGGTGCTGACGGCAAGTCTGCGCGAGCGCGTGGTCCGCGAGCTTGCTTCCCAGCCCATCGAGCACCCGTCATCGGACAACGATCCGCCACTGGAAATCGCAAGCGCTCATCTCTACGAACAGTCGCGGCGCGACGCGTTGAACCGAATGACGGCGCATCATTCCCTGGTCGTCGATGCCGAGCCCGAGCGCCTGGGCATCGAGCTGACCAACCGCTACCAGGGTCTCAAGCGCGCCGGCGCCATCTGACCACACTCGGGACTCGATGGGCGGGCTCGCGGCGGCAAACGCTCGCGACCGGAGCGAAAAAATGTAATTCTGTCGTACCTGCTCCAAGGAGACCCCTGGATGAATGCCGCAGCGACGCGCCAGTCCGACGTCCTGATCGTCGGCGGCGGCCACAATGGACTGGTCTGTGCCGCCTACCTCGCCGCCGCGGGCCTGACGGTCACGGTGCTGGAGCGCCGGCACGTGGTCGGCGGCGCCGCCGTGACCGAAGAGTTTCATCCGGGATTTCGCAATTCGGTGGCCTCGTACACCGTCTCGCTGCTCAACCCCAAGGTCATCCGCGATCTCGACCTGCATGCGCACGGGCTGCGCGTGGTCGAACGAGAGATGAGCAATTTCCTGCCGACCGAAGACGGGCGCTATCTCGCCGCCGGCGGCGCTCGCACCAAACAGGAAGTCGCGAAATTCTCCCAGAAAGACGCGGACCGCTTGGACGCTTACGGCGAACGCCTGGAAGTCATCGCCGATGTGCTGCGTGACCTGGTCCTGCAGACGCCTCCCAATGTCGTCGAAGGTGGCTGGCGCACAGCTATTCCCGAGCTGCTGCGAACCGCCCGTCTCGGCAGCAAGATCAGCAAGCTCGACATGGGCACCCGACAGGAATTACTCAGCTTGTTCGTGACTTCCGCGGGTGATTATCTGGATGGCTGGTTCGAAAGCGCGCCGATCAAGGCGCTGTACGGTTTCGACGGCGTCGTGGGCAGCTACTCCAGTCCTTATGCTCAGGGCACGGGCTACGTCCTGCTGCATCACTGCTTTGGCGAAGTAAACGGCAAGAAAGGCACGTGGGGTCATGCCATTGGCGGCATGGGCGCGATTACACAGGCGATGGCGAAGTCCGCCGCCAGCCGCGGCGTGGACATTCGCGTCAACGCGGGCGTGCGCGAAATCATCGTCGAGAATGGCAGAGCCGTCGGTGCCGTTACCGAAGCGGGTGAAACATTCCGGACGGCCGCGGTGGTCTCGAACCTCAATCCCAAGCTGTTGTATACGAGCTTGATCGACGCAGCCGCGCTACCCGCGACATTCCGCGAGCACATTGCTCATTGGCGCTGCGGCTCCGGCACGTTTCGCATGAACGTCGCCCTGTCGGAGTTGCCAGACTTCAGCTGCTTGCCCGGCAAGCAGCGCGCCACGCATCACACGGCTGGCATCATCATCGCGCCGACGCTGGGCTACATGGAACGTGCCTACTTCGACGCCCGAACGCACGGCTGGTCGAAGCAGCCCATCGTCGAGATGCTCATTCCCTCCACGCTCGACGATAGCCTCGCGCCCGCTGGCCAGCACGTCGCGAGCTTGTTCTGTCAGCACGTCGCTCCGCAGTTGCCCAATGGCGCGTCCTGGGATGACCATCGGGAAGCGGTCGCCGATCTCATGATCGAGACGGTGAATGCATACGCGCCGAACTTCAAAGCTGCCGTACTTGGCCGCCAGATCATGAGCCCGCTGGATCTCGAACGGACCTTCGGCCTGGTGGGCGGTGATATCTTCCACGGCGCGCTACAGCTCGATCAGATGTTCTCCGCGCGGCCGATGCTGGGCTATGGCAACTATCGCGGGCCGCTTGCCGGCCTTTATATGTGCGGGTCGGGCACGCATCCGGGCGGTGGCGTCACCGGCGCACCCGGACACAACGCGGCACACGAAATCATCGGCGACTTTCGCAAGCGCACGCTCAAGCGAGCATAGCGGTCGAGCCTCACTCGCTGGCTGGCAGACCGCGGGCCCCCGTCGTCGTTGCAGTATCGAGGCCGCGAATGGAGCGAACAGTCGCGCCAGTGAGGTCCGCATTGGTGAGATTTGCGCCCGTAAAGTCAGTGTCGATCAATACGGAGTCGCGCAAGTCGGCGTCCGTCAGATCGGCGCCGGCGAGAATGGCGCCGCTGAAGTCGGCACGATAGAGCTTGGTTCGCAGCAGCTTCGCGCGCGTCAAGTCAGAAAAGCTGAAATCGGTGCGCGAAAAATCCGAATCGGAAAGATCCGCCTCGATGGCCCTGGCGCTCACGATACTGGCGCGCATCAGTCCCATCGACTGGTTCTTCATGTCGGGCGCGGCATTCATCCGGTTGAGCCGGGCCTTGGAAAAATCGACATTGCGAAAGTCGCCGATCAGGCGCGCACCGGTGAGATCGGCGCCGGTCAGATTCGCACCCGCCAGCTGCGAGGAGAACATCATCGCTTCGCGTAGCGAGGCGCCCGACAGGTTGGCTCCTTCCAGGAAGCTGACCGTGAGATTGCAGCGATCGAGCGTCGCGGCGCTGAGATTTGCGTTGTTCAGTACGGACGCCGAGAGATTCGCGCCGCGAAAGTCGACCCGTGACAAGTCCACGCCGATAAGATTCTTCGACGTGAGCTCAGCCTTTTCTCCGGCAGGCGTGGCATCGAGCGCGGAGATCAACTGCTCACGCGTGAGCCTTTCGTAACCCGTCCACTGTTCCGCCGCGAATGCGGCAGCAGCAACCATTGCGCACGTCAGCGCGAGATACCGCGGGATGCTGGTCATTGAGCGCGCCTCTCGACCGTCTCCTTTTGCATATACCGCTCGTTCCCGCGACATGCAATTGCGAATGAGCTTACGAGTGAGCTTGCGACCCTACAAAGGCAGCCCGCGACGCGCTGCGACCGGTATACTCCCGCGACGCCAGGCCATCGTCCCGTTCCCTTGCACTCCGCATCCTCGTCCCACCGTCATCCGGCCCACAACCCCGCCCTGGGGATCGCGCTCAAACTGGGCTCGGTGGTCCTGTTCTCGGGCATGACGTTGTGCGTCAAGTTCCTGGGCCAGGAGATTCCCGTCGGCCAGACCATTTTCGCCCGCGGCGCCATTTCGACCCTGGTCCTGGCCGTGATCGCGTGGCGCACCGGTGCTTTGCACCTGCTGAAGACGGCCAACTGGCGCTCGCATGCGCTGCGTTCGCTGTCCGGAACCATCAGCATGTTTTGCCTGTTCGCCGCGGTCACGATGATCCCGCTGGCCGATGTCACGGCCATCACGTTCACGTCTCCCATGTTCGTCACCGTGCTGGCGATGATGTTTCTGGGCGAGCACATCCATCGCTTTCGTTGGACGGCGCTGGCCGCCGGCTTTCTGGGCGTGCTGATCATGCTCGGTCCGCATCTGTCGTTCGCGGGACACTCCGCACTGGGGGCGCTGACCGCGCTGGGCGCGGCACTGTTCTCGGCGTTCGCCATGATCTTCCTGCGCAAGATGAGCGGCGCCGAGCACGCCATCACCATCACGTTCTATTTTTCGCTGACGTTCATGGCGTGCTCCGCCATCACGGCCCTGCAGGGCTGGCCCATGCCGACGGTGATGCAATGGTGCCTGATCATTCTGGCCGGCCTGTTCGGTGTGTCCGGGCAGTTGCTGATGACGTATGCGTATCGACACGCCGAGGCGTCCACCATCGCCCCGCTCGACTACACCAGCATGATCATGGCCGTGCTGCTGGGCTACGTGTTCTTCGGCGAAATCCCGATGCTGTCCATATGGATCGGCGCGCCACTGGTGGCCGCCGCGGGAATGATCATCCTGTGGCGCGAGTATTACTTGAAGAAGCAGCTCAGCACGCCGGCCCCGGAACCCTGATCGAATATTGGTCGACAATGGGGCGTCAGCCGCGACGCCACTCGACCACTTTCTGCTTCTGCTCGCCGAGCTTGTCGATGCCCAGGTGCATGACATCGCCGGGCTTCAACCAGACCGGCGGCTTCATTCCCAGCCCCACGCCCGGCGGTGTGCCGGTGGTCACCAGATCGCCCGGCATCAAGGTCGTGCAACTGCTCAGGTACGCCAGGATCTGTGCGCAATTGAAGATCATGGTGTTGGTATTGCCGGTCTGCATACGCTTGCCGTTCAAGTCCAGCCACATGCCGAGATCATGCGCATCGCCGACTTCATCAGGCGTCACCAGCCACGGCCCGACCGGCCCGAAGGTATCGAAGCCTTTGCCCTTGTCCCAGGTCGGCCCCCGCTCCAGCTGGAACGAGCGCTCGCTCACGTCGTTCACCAGCACGTAGCCGGCAATGTAGTCGAGGGCTTCGGACTCGCAGACGTAGCGCGCTTCTTTGCCGACAAAGAAACCCAGCTCGACTTCCCAATCGCCCTTGGTCGCGTCCTTGGGCAGCATCACGTCGTCGTTCGGGCCGCTCAGGCACGAGACGAACTTGCTGAAGACCGGCGGCTCGGAGGGAATCGGCATGTTCGACTCGCGGGCATGATCGGAGAAGTTCAGGCCGATGGCGATGAACTTGGAGATGCCGTTGACGGGCACGCCATAACGCGGCGTCCCCGACACGATGGGCAGCGACTTGGGATCGAGCGCGGCAAGCCTGGCGAGCCCCGGCTTGGCAAGCACCTCGGGAGTAATGTCCGCGACGTGGCCGGTGAGATCGCGAATCGTGCCGCTGGCATCCAGCAGGCCCGGCTTTTCCTGGCCCTTCGGGCCATAGCGGAGCAACTTCATGAAGATTCCTTGACGACGAGCGCTGACGGGAGTGGCCGGATTGTAGACCGCATCGCTTACAGCGGCCATCCCCGGTCCTTGCGTCGACCCCTAGCGTTTTCCGCGAGTGCTCCTGGCAGCGGTTAGCGGTTGGTGACCGGTGGTTGGACGGAGAAGGAGTTCGAGCCGACCCCTGTTCTGTCCAGCCACCAATCGCCAACTGCCAACCGCTGGCACGGGCGGCCGGGCCTGGCATGGGCTATAGTTCGTCACTTCCGAAACACTTGCACGGATATGCAGAGCGAGTCGAAGCCCACCAGTGACAAGAGCGCATCGCTCGATGAGCTCGATCACAAATTGCTGGCACTGCTACGTGTCCAGGCCAGGACACCTACGGCCACATTGGCCAGGAAGCTGGGTGTATCACGCGGCACCGTGGTCAATCGTCTCGCCCGCCTCGAAGCGCGCGGCGTCATCACCGGCTATACCGTCCAGGTTCGCACGGATACCGAGCCCAGCGAGATTCGGGCGTGGATGAGTATTGCGGTGGAAGGTGACAGGACCCGCGAGGTGGTGAAGCGCCTGTTGGGCGAGCCGTCAGTGAGCGCCTTGCACGACACCAACGGCCGCTGGGACCTACTCGCCGAGGTGCATGCCCCGACGCTCACCGAGCTGTCCGCGGTACTCGAGCGCATCCGCAAGATCAAGGGCATCGCCAACAGCGAGACCAGCATCCACTTGCAAACGTTCCGCCTGAGTTAGCGCCTTCTCAGCCGCCTCCTCTAGGCGGCACGACGGATACGTGCTCGCTTCCTGCCGGCGCCGAGCGTGCCGCCGAACAGATCCTTCGGATCTTCCAGTTCCGGCACCAGATCGATCTGCCGACAGAATTCCGGCCGCTCGCCAATCAGGTCGTGCAGGAACCGCAGGGCCGAATAGTCTTCGAGCGCGAAACCCACCGAGTCGAACACCGTGATCTCCTCAGCCGAGCCGCGTCCCTGCGCCGCCCCGTTGGCCACGTCCGCGAACTCGATGACGGGAAAGTCCTTGGGAAGCTGCTGAATCTCTCCTTCGATCCGCGACTGGGGCTCATACTCGACGACGATGCGCGTATCGCGGCGCTTGAGAATATCGACGTGTAACTCGGTCTTGCCGGGGCAATCGCCACCGACCGCATTCAGGTGCATGCCCGACTCCACCATCTCCGGCGTCACGATGACGGCATTGCGTTTGTCCGCGGTGACGGTGGTAATGATGTCCGCGCCCCGTGTCGCTTCTTCGGACGAGCCGACTCGCACCAATGAAACGCCTCTGAGCTCCGGAAGCAGGCGAAGATTCTGAGTGAGCTTGGCGCTCGCACGCGGATCCACATCATACAAGCGAATCTCGCGGACACCGAGCATGCGCTGGAACGCGATGGCTTGGAACTCGCTCTGTGCGCCGTTGCCAATCAATGCCATCACGCGACTGTCGGACCGCGCCATCCACTTCGCAGCCAATGCAGACATCGCCGCTGTACGCAGTGCAGTCGTAACGGTCAGCTCCGACAGCAGCAATGGATAGCCAGTGTCGACATCGGCAAGCACGCCGAACGCAGTGACTGTGAGCAGGCCCTGGCTGGTGTTCTTCGGATGACCGTTCACGTACTTGAACGAGTAGAGGCCGCCGTCGCTGATGGGCATCAGCTCGATCACACCCACCTCGGAGTGGCTGGCCAGGCGCGCCGTTTTCTCGAATTCGCTCCAGCGGCGATAGTCCGACTCGATCTGCGCCGCCAGGCGCTCCATGAATTCGCCCGGGCCGATCTCATCGATCAAGAATTGAATGTCCGCAATACCGACGTAGTTCACCATGGCTGCGTCCTCGATCGCTGCGACGCGTACGCGCCAATTGCAGCCATCGTAGGGGCCCGCGGCGTCATTCAGAAGGACGCAGCCTGACCAGAGCGGCAGTGATTATCAACGAAATGACAGCGGTGCTTGACGATTCGTCAGGCGGGTGAAATCACCGCCAGCTCAATAGATCTTCAGCCCGCCGAACTTCTTGCGCAGCTTGCGCGCGAGGGTCTGATAGCCGCTGGCGTAGCTGACGGCGCCAACCAACATGATTGCAAGTAGCCAGCCGAAAACGCCACCGCGAGGCGCGGCGCTGGCAAGACTGGCTGTTTCCAGAGTTGTTTCAGGCACCGGAGTGTCCATGGTTTGTTCTCTCTCGGCCGCCGCCGTGGAGAGAGAAGTGACACGCGATCGCAGCTCGCCAATCTGACTACGCAACGCCGCGTTCTCTTTCTTCAGCCGAGCGCTCTCCTCCGCGGCAGCTTTATCAATGCGAGGCGCAGCAGCCGTCGGTTGCTGCCGCTGCAACTCGCGCAGACGCACGATCGCCGGTGCATCGTCGACCAGATAATTCGCGCCTACCCAACCCTCGCGCCCATCCTCCAGTCGCACCCGGACCATTTTGTCCGAGCGCTCCAGTTCCTCGACGGCATCGCCGGTCTGAATGGTCGCCACCCGTTCGCTACCCTGAGCGGGTTCGGAATAAACATTCAACACCAGCTTGTCGGAAACGTAACGTTGCTGCGGGACCGGTGCCGACGCCAGCGGCACCTCGAAAGCGTTCATGTTGTCCTGTGCCGCGCCGGCAAGCGGAACTGCCGCCGCGAGCAGTGACATTGTCGCAATGACCAGACAGCGAATCGTCACCCACCTTTTCATGATGCCGATGTTTTCAGAGTTGCCGGCCACGGGCAACCATCGAAACCTGAACGGCGCGCAGACTGAACGAGCTGCATCGGACCACCGAGCTCGAACTGAAGCGTCGCACGCGCCTGGCCACGTGAACGTTTGAGAGGCGTGCTCGAACCGTAAGGGAGTGACTCATGCAGAGACGATAGTCGGCGCAGGCGCACTTGCTGCCTCGTCGGGTTGCGGGATCATCGAGTCCGGCCGGGATGGCGAGGCTCAAAGGAACACCGGGTACGTGTCGGTGTTAATCTCTGACCGAACACTCCTCCGCACCTGATGACGAGCGCAAACGACAACCGTCCGGAATCCTCCGGCACCGATCACCGGGCCCGGAAGGCTGCGGCGTGCGTGCTCATCCCCGCCGCGCTCGCCGGGGCGCTGCTGCTGTGGGCCCTGTTCTGGCCCGCCAACGATTGCGACCATCCGAGTTGCGCGCGACAGCGGTATTCGGTCGGGCTGGAGATCGACGCGCTCGGGCGCATCGAGCCCATCAGCCTCGAGGTCGCCGCAGGCGAGGAGCCAGTGTCGCTGACTGGCATTCTGCGCGACGGCGGCATCGAGCTGACTCCGGAAATCGATCAGATCGGGCTGCCCTACGATCCTGCCAGCGGCCCGCTCGATCGCGCCGACCTGTTTCAGCTCGTCACCGCGTGGCGCAACAAGACCTCGCCCGACAGGGACGCAACGCTATATGCGCTGTTCGTCAACTCACTGATCGCCGACAACGGCGAGCAACTGTTCGGCGTCATGTTCGACACAGCGGGCCGCGAAGGCTTCGCGGTCGCGCCCAGAACGACCGAGCGATACTTCCGCGCTCACGAGCCTGCGCTCATCGACACCCTGCAGTTGAGAACGTTCGCACACGAACTGCTGCACGCTCTGAATCGACATCATGCGGATGCCGTGCAGACGGACGACGGACGATTGACGCTCGAAGCCCCGACTCGCTGCATTTCCGACCAGGGGCCGCACGGCTGGAGCCTGCTGGAGCCGCCGCTGATGGCACTGAGCCCGAAAACCATTCGTTTCTTTCAGACCGCGACGCCGCGCGATGTTTTGCCCGGCCCATACAATTCGCCTTACACCAATCGGCGAGCATCGCCTACGGAATGTGACGACGCGCGCCGACAGTTGGCCAGCGCTCGCGACCAGTCCCGATGGAGCATGGCGATGCGCCGGTTGCGAAATCTGTTCTGGCTGAGCGACGCGAACGCGGCGCAAACAGAAGAGGAACCTGAGCCGGCGCCACCCATCGCGAACATTCGGCTGCAAGCGCAGGCAGCGCCGTATCCGCTCGGCTATCCGATCGCGGTCCGAGTGATGGTCGACAACACCAGCGAGGAGGCCCTGCCCATCGTCGGCCGCCTGAATCCTCGTTATGGCATGTTGATGATCGACCATCGTAAGGTGGGCGCGGATGAGTGGTTGCCCTTGGAACCCATGACCTGGTTCGAGCCCACCGATGACGACGATGCACTGCTGCAACCTGGCGAGCGCGCCGAAGAAACGGTACCCATCTATTACGGCGACGCTGGCTGGACCTTCCCCGAGCCGGGCGATTACGAGATCAGGGCGCGCTTGCAACTGGCCGCATCGAACCAGGATGTCGTGAGCGAGCCGTTGGGAATTGCCATCGTCGAGCCGAGCACTCCCGAGGATCGCGAGGCGCTGCAACCGCTGCTCGATGCCGACGGCCAGCTGGCGAAGGACGTCGGTCAGTTCCTGTATTTCGGCGGTCGCATCGGCGACCGCAGCGACATCGAGCCGCTCGAGGTGGTCGCGGAGAAATTCGGTCACACCGCGGTGGGCGCTGCCATGCGCCTGACCTTGTTGTCACAACGATTGCGCCGACCCATCGATCCCACGACGGGCACGAGACCTCCGCCGAACTTCGAGGACGCGCGCGAGCTGCTCGAGGATACATGCACCGATAGCGGTGTGGCCGCCATGACGTCGTCCGTGCTCGAACAGCGTTCGACAGATATGCCAACCTCGCTGCGAAATCGTGCCGAGAGCGACGCTGTCGCATGGGATGGCACGACGCTCGACCAAACGACCGTGCCCACCTACTCGGACCCGAATCTGCAGCGCCGTGGCCCTTCGCTGCATTTCTGCTTCAACGAGTCCGTGCTTCGCCGGCCAGTGCGCGGCGCAGTGTCGCGGCTTGCACGAGAGTTGCGACGGCAACGCCCTTCGCGCATCGTACTCGTAGGCCACAGCGACTCGGTCGGCACTTGCAGTTACAACGACTCGCTGGCGCTTCGCCGTGCGCGCGCCGTCCAGCGAGCGCTCGCCACTTCGGGACTGAGCCGTGTGCCCATGGAGGTGGTGAGCATTGGCGAGCGCCGCCCCATGAGCTTCGCCGCCGCGCCCGAGGCGCAACAGTTGAACCGCCGGGTGGAAATCCTGGTAGAACGCACGGCAGACGCAGCCGACGATGGCGAGACCGAGCCGGTGATCCCGCAATGTCCGCAACGCCCGGACCACCTGCCCTCCCAAATTCCAGCAACCAGCCCTGAACAAACCACGCGCTCAACCGTTTTGAGTAGTGGGCAGTAACCGACTCCGCACAGTGACCGCCGTCCTCCGCACGACCCAAGAAAGTTCCGCCATGCCCCAAACCCGTGCCGTCCGGCTCGACGGGCCGGTCAAATGGGCCCTGTTCCTGGCGCCCGTGGCATACGTGCTGTTCCTCAGCTGGCTGGACCCGGCCTTGCCCTGGCCGGTGCCCCTGTCCACATTGCAGCCCTGGGCGCTGGCTTTGCTCAACGTGGTGCCGGTGCTGATCGTGAACGCGGCCTTCCTGGTGATCACGCGCCGTCTGGTGCTGTCACACTGGCTCACTGTGCTGCTGCTCGGCGGACTGTATTTCGTCAACCATGTGAAGATGCAGGAGCTCGCCACGCCGCTGCTGCCGGATGATTTTCGTTTCCTGAAAACCATCGGCGTGAGTTATTCATTCTTTGCTCACTACCTGACCAACGCGCGACTGCAGGTACTGTTCGCGGCGCTCACACTCGCGATCACTCTGCTGCTGTTCCGGCGCGAACCTGCCATCCGCGTGCTGCAAGGTCGGCCGCGATGGGCCATCGCCCTGGGTGCCGTGGTGCTGGCAATGTCGCTCATGCAGGGTAGCGCTCCATGGCGACTCATCTATAACGCCGGCCGTCTGCAGTTCGAACCTTGGGCGCCCCGCGATAGCGCGGCGCGCACCGGCATCATCACCAACATGCTGTTGTTCTACTGGGAATTGCGAGGCGATAAAGGACCCGGCGCCAATCTGGAGCATGCGCGTCGCGTATTCCACGATCACAATCCGATGATGCCGTTGCCGCTCGCCGCCCCGGACCCATCGGAGCTGCCCGACATCATCATCGTGCAGAGCGAGTCGCTGTTCGATCCCAGCCGGCTTGCCGGCGTCGCATACGATGCGATGCCTCACCTGCGCGCAGCGATGAAACGCGGCTGGTCCGGAGATTTATATGTGCCTACGTTCGGCGGCGGCACGATCCGTACCGAATTCGAAGTGCTCACCGGGTTGCCGCTGGCGGCGTTCAGCGGCGTTCGCTATCCCTACTTGCAGATGACGCGCTCGGAGTTTCCCGGCCTGGTGCGTGAGCTGGGCGCGAACGGCTACCGCACGCTGGCCATTCATCCGAATGGCGGTGCCTTCTGGAACCGCAACGATGCGTTCCGCGCGTTCGGCTTCGATCGCTTCATCGATGGCGACAGCTTCGCCGACGCCGACCGGCATGGCTGGTACGTCAGCGATGCGGCGCTGGTGGACCGGATCATCGCCGAGATCGACCAGGGCGAGTCGCCGCAGATGGTGATGGGCATCAGCATCCAGAATCATGGGCCCTATCAAGATGTGCCGCTGCCCAAGGAAGCGATGCCGGAGCTGGCTGTGGCCGGGCTCGACGCTGGGCTGCGCGAAACATTGCAGACCTATCTGAAAATGACTCAGGCGACGGACGCGCAGATGAAGCGCCTGATGGATTTCGTCGAGGCGCGCGAGCGCCCTACGCTGCTGCTCATCTACAGCGACCACATGCCGACGCTGAACCGCGTCTTCGCGCAACTTCCATTTCAGGATGGCCGCAACGCCGAGGAACAACCGGTGCCGTGGCTGCTGATCGACAACCGCTCACGGGACTCGCTCAGCCACGACTTCCCCTCGTGGTTCTTGCCCGCCGTCGTGCTGGAGAAGGCAGGCATTCCAGACAGCCAATATTTCGGTCTGCTCAAGCAGTTCCGTCGCGAGCAGGACCCGCACTGCAAATGCGGCGCTCCGAGCGAGGCCGCGATCGCATTGGCACAGCTGCAGTATTTCGACCAGTTGGAAGGCGAGCTGAGCGTCTACGAGCAGAGCTTTTCACAAGCCGTGGAATAGCCAGGCGCGGCAGCTGGAGACGCTGCAAGACACCGACCTGACATTCGTCTTGCGTACAAGCTGAAAGGAAAGCGGCGCCCAGCAACGCCGACACTCGGATGAATTCAGTCAATGGCCAGCCACCACCCCCTCGTGCAATGACCCAACTATAGGCCAATGGTGCTTAGTTAACCGTCTTTGTCGCAGCGGTTCGCGGATGGCGGATAGCGGTTAGCCAGAAATGAGCTAAATCCTGGCCTCCGTTCTGCCCTAACCGCCAACCGCCAACCACTGCAGGGCGCTAACTAAGTGCCATTGAACTATAGGCGGGTTCATGCCGTTTGCGACAGGTGTCTATGGCCCGGCCGCGCCGGACTGGACTTCCTGCGCGACTCCGGCAATCCTGCCGCCTCTCACCGATTCAAGGATGGCGCCCCATGAGCACCACTGTGTCCGCCGCTGCCCGGCCCGTTGCTTTACAGCCCGTGGACACCGACGATTCGTCCGTCGGCCTGCCGGGCTGGATCTATCGCGATCCGGAGTTCTTCGAGCTCGAGAAGCGCTCGATCTTCCGTACCAGCTGGCAGCTGGTGTGTCACGGCAGCGATGTGCCGAACCCGGGCGACTATCAATGTTTCGATCTGCTCGGCGAATCCATCGTGACGGTACGTGGCCGCGATGGTGTGATCCGCAGCTTTCATAATGTCTGCCGGCATCGAGCGTCGAGGTTGGTTGATGGTCCGCAGGGCAACTGCGGCGGACGCATCACCTGCCCCTACCATGCCTGGACCTACTCGCTCGACGGTCGGCTGATCGGCGTGCCCTATCGGGAAACCTTCCGCGACTTCCAGCCGGAACAGCACGGCCTGGTGCCGCTGGAGCAGGAAATCTTCCTGGGCTTCGTTTTCATCCGCCTGGAACCTGGCCTGCCGAGCGTTCGCGACATGATGGCGCCCTACAGCGACGAGCTCGCGGTCTATCGCATGGAAGAGCTGGTGCCCCAGGGGCGCGTCACCTTGCGGCCGCGGCCGGTGAATTGGAAGAACGTCGCGGACAACTATTCGGACGGCATGCACATCGATGTCGCACATCCCGGACTGTCGCGGCTGTTCGGCCGGTCCTATGGCATCGAAGCCCAGCCGTGGGTCGACAAGATGTGGGGCCTCCTGCAGGACGTACCCAGCCGCAACTGGTCGGAGCGCCTGTATCAGAAATTGCTGCCGGCAGTAGCCCACCTGCCGCCCGAGCGGCAGCGGCTATGGACCTATTTCAAGCTCTGGCCCAACGTCGCCTTCGACATCTACCCCGACCAGATCGACTTCATGCAATTCATTCCCATCTCGCCGACGGAAACCATGATTCGCGAGATTGCGTACGTGCATCCCGATTCCCGCCGCGAAATGCGTGCGGCGCGATATCTCAATTGGCGTATCAACAGGCAGGTCAACAAGGAGGACACGGCGCTGATCGCCCGGGTCCAAGCCGGCATGAATTCGAGCAGCTACTCGGTCGGCCCGCTGAGCGAAAATGAAGTGTGCCTGCGGAGCTTCACCCGTCGCATGCGCGCCATGATCCCGGAGAGTCGCAACCCGCGAAAGATATGAGACTGCATTGCCACAAATGTCACAGGACGTTTTCTAACAAACCGGCGGGTGGCAACTGTGTCAGTGTGACGTAACACTGTCACCTGTTGACACATCGCCCGCCTCCCTGTCCCTGCCGCCAGCTGCCGCGTTTCCATCCGAATATTACAAACAGCGGCGCGCCAGCCTGCGATTACCGAGAGCGGCGTATGGCCGTATACACACCCCCGCTGCCATATCCGAATGTGGCATAGCCCTTGCTGTATCCGGATCAAGCAATAAGACCCGGAACCTGCCGGGAACGGACGGCTGGCCGGCCATTGCTGCTGTTTGCCAGTCCTATCTCAAGGGGGAACCATGCGCACCAAAGAACGCAAGAATGGATCGAGCCACCTGTTCCCATATTCGCTGGCAACATGCGTGGCGCTCGCGGCCAGCGCGCCGGCGGCTGCCGTCGAGCTGTCGGCAGGCGACTGGAAGTTCACCGCCAGCGGCAACGTCAATGTGCATTACATACATGCCAGCTGCGAGGAGGAAACCACGCTCGGCATCACTGGCGGCCTCGCCTGCCGGGGCGCGGCTGGGGAAGACAAATCCTCGTCGATCAGTAACGGCCTGCTGCCCGCGGCGCTGGCCATAGGCGCCTCGACGACGCAGAACGGTTACGACCTGTCCGTGACCTTCGGCTTCTATCCGGGCATCAGCACCAACGACGGCAGTCCGAACCTGCAACAGGGCGCGGCGCTGTTGAATACCGCGCTCGGCACGACCGCCATCGACATGCGCCAGGTGTTCATGACCTTCGGCAACGACAACATGGGCACCTTCATGCTCGGCCGAAACATCGGATTGTTCGGCGCGGACGCGATCTTGAACGACATGACCCTGCCGGGCGTGGGCGCCGCCAACGGCAACTACGCGGCACCGGCCAACACCTCGCTCGGCTCGATCGGCCTGGGTTACATCTATACGGACTGGCTGGCGCAGATCAATTACACCACGCCGGACCTGAGCGGCTTCAAGCTCACCGTCGGCGTGTTCGATCCGGTGGAGCCCATCACGCAGGGTACCGCCACCCCCGAGGGCAGCCCGGGCTTCCACGCCAAGGTTGCCTACACCAACGGGCCCTTCTATGTGTCCGCCACCTATATCACGCAGAAGCAGGAAGGCGTCACCAACGTGGACGACTTCGACAGCCGCGGTTTCGATGTCGGCGGCAAGGTGACGTTCGGTGGTTTCGAAGTGCTGGGCTGGTACTACAACGGCAAGGGCATGGGTACGACCGGGTTGTACTTGTTCGGCGCCGCGCCGGGCGGCCGCGAGCGCGACTCGGACGGCTTCCTCGCGCAGGTGACCTACAAGCTCGGCGATACCAAGTTCGGGGTCAACTATGGCGAGAGCAATCTCGACCTGGCGAGCGGCGAGTTGCCTTCGGACCTGGTGGAGACCAACAAGAAATTTACGGTCGGTGTGTACCACTCATTGACCGAGGCATTGACGCTGCTGGCCGAGTTCACCGATACCAAGGCCGAGGCGCATAACGGCATCGAGAACGACAGCAGCAACTTCAATATCGGCGCCTATCTGGGCTTCTGAGCGACGCGTGCTCCTGAGAACCGGCCGGTCGGTCGCAACGACCCACCGGCCGGATACGACATGGCCGGGTACGACATCAGCTGGCCGCGCGAACCTCGGGTGCAGATATCGGCGAGCGCAAGGCTGCGACGAACTCGCTCGCCCACGCATTGATGCTGTGCTCACGCAAATTCTGCATCAGTTGTCGATGACGCTCCCGGCGCTCGCCCAATGACATCGTCAGTGCCGTCTGCAGTGCATGGCCCAGCGCCTGTGGATCATAGGGATTGATCTGCAATGCCGCTGTCAGCTCGCGCGCGGCGCCCGCGAGATTGGATAGCACCAGCACCCCCGGGTCGTCTTCATCCTGCGCGGCGAGATATTCTTTGGCCACCAGGTTCATGCCATCGCGCAATGGCGTCACCAGCGCGACCTGCGCGGCACGCAGGAATCCCATCAGCACGTCGTGTGGAAAGTTGCGGTTGAGATAGCGGATCGGCGTCCAATCCGTCTCCGCAAATCGGCCATTGGTGCGGCCGGCCGCCTGCTCCAGTTTGCGGCGAATCTCGGCATAGGAGGTTACGTCCTTGCGGGACAGCGGCGCGATCTGCAGATAAGTGATCCGCCCGCAGTTGTGCGGAAATGTTTCCAGGAACTGTTCGTAGGCGGCGAAGCGCTCCACCAGGCCCTTGCTGTAGTCGAGACGATCGACGCCGATGACCAGCTTGCGTCCCAACAAGCTCTCCACCATGCGCCGTACCGGTTCGCTGCGCTGTGACGCGGCCACGGTCTTCTGGATCGCATCGACATCCACGCCGATTGGAAATACGCCGCAGCGCGCGCTGTGGTTACCCACTGTTATGCAGTGATCCTCGACGACGCGCTCTCCGAACACAGCCACGACCGCCGAGAGAAAGCAATTCAGATCGCTGTCGGTCTGGAAGCCCACCAGGTCATACGCCACCAGGTCGCGCATCAACTCCGCATAGGTCGGCAGCACTCGCAGGGTTTCGATGTAAGGAAACGGAATGTGCAGAAAGAATCCGATCGGCACGCGCACGCCCATCTCGCGCAAGTAGCGCGCGAGCGGAATCAAGTGATAATCGTGCACCCAGATGCAATCGTCCTCTTTCAACAGTGGCAGCAGCGCTTGCGCGAACTGGCGATTCACTTGCTCGTAGGCGGCCCATTCCTGCGGCCGAAACCGAAACCGGCTCGGCATGTAGTGGAACAGCGGCCACAACGATTCGTTCGCGAAACCGTTGTAGTAGAGATCGAACAACTGCTGTTGCACCGGCACGGTCGCGAACGCGATGCCGTCGCGAGTGAGAATCTCAGCGGGCCCGGGATCGCCGTCGGTGAGCTCGCCACCCCAACCGAACCACAGGCCGCCGGTGCGTTTGAGCGCGCCGAGAATGCCGACCGTGAGCCCGCCAGGCGCGCTGACTTTGCGAGGTAAGGTGACTCTGTTGGAAACGCAGACCAGTCGTGACTTCATCACTGGGACTGGTTGCTCGTGGCCACATCAAACGTGGCTGGATTGAAGCTATGACTGGAGGTGGTTGAGGCCATATCGGATTCCCCATCGGTTGCGCACGACGCTCGTCGTTCGCACGCGTTGCAAGAAGCGCGGCTGAGCAATACCGCACTGGTACTCCGACGCCTTGTTTCGTGCGCTACGCGCTGGCAGTCCCCTGCATTGATGTGTGACTGCCGATGGCGACAGCCGTACCTTACATTGATCGAGCGGCCAGCTCAACCCCTGAGCCCGCTTGCAGCACATTGCACTGGCACCGCGATGAGCGCGTGTACCCGGTCTTGCGGCACTTGAATTAGCAAACATTGGAGCGTTACTCCCAGAGACCGGGGAGCGATGCGCAGATCAGCTGCGCTGATCAAATGTCATTGTCGAACCCAGGCGACCAGTAACGCCAGCACGCCGCCGAGAAGCCGGGGGGTGGGTACTGGCCGCGCGTTGATGGGTAGTGTCGCCGGCCTCGCGCGGGTAAACGCTGCGGCATGCCTGGCCGAACAGCGTGGATCGACTACGACCTGTCGATGAAGAGGCCATCCAGCCGCCCAAACCGCCTGACGCTCGACGCCGCAGCCGCGCGGGCCTAGACTGATCCGCGACGCCACGTGCGGGCCAGCACCGGGAGGCGAGATCATGACGGCTATGCATCTATCGAGAACGCATGCACCGTGCAAGGATCACCGTGCATGGGTCGGCCTGCTCCTGATCGCGCTCGGCTCGCTCGCCGGCGCAGCCGAAAACGGCGAGCAGGCGCCCACCATCACCGCCGTTCACAAAGCGCAGGAGCTGTCGTTCAACTACCGCAGCAACGGCTTCTACTATTCCTGTCACGAGATCGAAAAGCGCGTTGCCGCCTTTCTGATCGCGGTCGGCGCCCGGGACGACATCCAAGTCAGCGCGCGCAATTGCGACGCGATGATGCTCTCCTCGGGCGACACCTCCATGGACATCGATCCCACTGTGGGCCGCGGCAGCAACGATCCGTTCGGACGCGATCGGGATCCGTTCGGGCGGGACAGGAACGATTCCTGGGGCCGTTCGGGAAACTATGGCCGCGGCAACGAGCGCGAGCTGTCGGCGCAAGTGCGCATCAAGTTGATGATGCCGGTCGAAGTGACGCCGCAGATCCTCAAGGAAATCGAAAGGGACAAATCGCGCCGTGATCTCGTGTCGCGCGTCACCGGCAATCCGGCGGCGTCCATGAACGATCCCATCGTGTTCGCCGCGCGCCGCGAAGAAGTCACGCTGTCCCAACGCACCCTGCGAGGCTTGCAGGCTGAAGATTGCCAGTTGCTGCAACAGCTGACCCAGCAGGTCATCCGCAAGCTCGATGTGAAAGTGAAACATCAGAGTTTCGGTTGCGGGCCGCGCTCCAGCTCGCGCATTCCACCGCAGCTGACGGTGGAAACATTGCTGCCGACGGGCGCGATATTGCCCATGCCGAATCCAGAGAGAAAGACTACCGCCCCTGCCGAGCCCGGTGCCGAGCCGGGTGCCGGGCCGGGCTCGGCAAGTCCGCACGACCCATCGGGCTCGGCGAGTCCACCTGGTAATGCGAGTCAGCCCGAACCTCAGCCTGCCGGCACGGAACCGCCCCAGCAGTAACATTCGCAGCGCCACTGCGCGCGCCTCATTCGCTCGGCAGCAACAGCCGCCACAGTCATCGCCAAATTGACGCAATCGACTGAGCAGCGCTCGCGCGGGCTCGAACAGAATTCCCGCAACTGCCCCGGGGAATTTGCACCGAGCCATGGTCATGATCGAACTGCTTCGTATGCAAGCTCAGATGCAAGCACGGCAACTGACCGACTGCGTGCGAGCCCTCGCCCGCGATCCGCTAGCGCCTGAACAACTCAACGCGTGCGCCTCGGCGGCACGCTCGTTCGAATCCACCGCTCTATCAGTGGGACTGGCAGCCGGAGCCGAGCTGGCACGCGCTATGGAGGAATGTATCGCCGCCGTGCGCCGGGGCGAGATCGAGCTGCAGCAGGAGCTCATCGGCATGATGCTGCGTGCGGTGGAGGTGCTCGTCTCCATGGCGCAGCTCTCGCCCGCCGAGTCATCCCTGGTGCTGGCAGAAAAGGACGAACAGGAAGGTTCAGAACCCTGCACGAGCAGATCGGTCCTGGTGGTCGATGACTCGCCCGAGGTCCGCGAGCTGGAACGCAAGCTGCTCGAATTTCGCGGCTATCGCGTCACCACCGCCGTCGACGGCGTCGAAGCCTGGTACGCACTGCTGGTGGGCAATTTCGATCTGGTGCTGACCGACATCGACATGCCGCTGCTGGATGGCATTCAGCTGACCCGGCGCATTCGCAAGAGCACGCGTTTCGCACGCCTGCCGATCTTGATTGCCTGTGATCGCGACGACGTGCAGCAGCGCTGGCGCTGCTTCGATGCGGGCGCGAGCTATTACGTCATCAAGGGCACCTTCCATGACACCTTGGTGGAAGCGGTGGCCACCCTCTTGGGTCCCTCGCGGCACTGACCCCGTCGCCAGGCGGCGTCAGAATCGGAGTCAAATTGCCGGCAATTCTTTCATGGCTCCATTCATGGCTCTATTCATGGCTCCATTCATGGACCCGCTCATCGCCCCGTTCATGGATCTGGAGATTCGCCGAGCGCGCTCAGCTGACTCGCCAGTGCCTCGCGAAACTTTGTCAGCTCGGTCGTGAGCTGCTCGATTGCCTGCTCAACCTGAACGACCGAGCTTTCGCTCTGCGCTTGCAGGCACGCCGCGCGCTGTGCCAGACATCTGGCACCCAGCATCGCGGCGCTCCCCTTCAGTGTGTGCAGGGTGTCGCCGAACGCAGCGCCTTGCTGCGTGGCCAGCGATTCAATGAAATCCTCCGCATTTGCCACGAACTTGCGGTACACCGCAGCCACGGCCGCGGGTTGAGCCAGGCTGGCGAGGAGGTCATGTAATACATCCACATCGAGCACCTCGTGCGTCTCGATGTTGGGGCCGCCTGTGGACTGCGGTCGATCCTTGGAACGTGACATAGACCAGTGGTGTTGGCAGTGGGTCCGAATAGGGTACATTGAGCGTCTACCTGTCGGGCAGGTACACAGGTACAGGACACGGATGAAATCACAGTCTGCCGACGAACGCGCGCACGTTGATCCCGCAAAGGGGCGCGTCCTCGTCATCGACAATGATTCCTCGATGGTGTTGTGGGTTCGCTCGGTGCTGCAGGCCGGCGGCCACCAGTGCCTGCAAGCATTCAGCGGCGAAGAAGCGCTCGCAATCCTGCGCAGCACTCCAGACATCCTGGTGGCAATCAGCGACATCCACATGCCGGGCATGGACGGCATCGCCCTGCTGCAGAATGTCGGCTCGTTGCGCGGCGGCTCCCTGCCACGATTCATTTTTTTGACGGCCTATCCCGAAGTTGAATTCGCAGTCGCGGCGCTGCGACTCGGCGCGCTCGACTTCCTCGTCAAGCCGGTACGCCCGCAAGAGCTGCTGGCCGCGGTGCGCAACGCTCTCGAACGCGTCGACCAGAATCGTGTTGCGATGCAGTTGACCGATCAGGCGGCGCTGCTGGCACAACAGGCCGAAGCGCTGGCGGCCGCCCTGCATGCGTGGAAGCAGCCACAGGCCGAACAGTTGCCCCACCGGGCAAACAAGCCTCGCAGTGATCTGGCCCTGCTGGGCTTGGATCATCTGCGCAGGCCGCGGCAGGCGGTCGCGCCACTCGGTGATCTCGACGATGTGGCTTGGGAGCTGTTGCGCGAACTGCTGCGCGCGGAAAAGGCGGGACAGCGAATGTCTGTTTCTGCGCTCAGCATCTCGGTTGAGCACATCTCGTCGACTACTGCGCTACGTCGCATTCGAGATCTCGTCAAAGCAGGACACATCGTGCGCAATCCCGACCCGCTCGATGCGCGCAGGGATTTTGTCGCACTGGCGCCCGAGAGCCGCGCTGCTCTCGAGCACTACCTCGAACAAGTCACGAAGGAACTTGCCGCCGCGGTTGCCCCACGGCTGTGACTAGCGGTTAGTGGTTGGTTCAGAAAGTCTCGAACCAACCGCTAACCGCAAACCGCTAGCCACTGCGGCAAGACTACTGGCCGTAACGAGAACGGAGAATCACGATGGGGAAGATCGTCCGACGCAGGCGCTGGTTGCTCGGAGCCACTGCACTTGGTGCAGCACTCGTTTTCACGGTCCTGTGGCCGCAGCACAAGGAAGCATCCCTGACCGCGCTTCCGTCGGCACCGCAACCGACTGGCCTTGCGCTCCCGGCACATCGAGCCGAACCCGCCAAACACGCAGCGCCTGCTGCCGGAGAGAGGCGGGCTGCGCCAGCGGGCGCACGGCAAAACTATATCGTACAAGCAGCGCATGCCAGTCTCGCTAGAGACGCAGTGACACGCGCGGGCGGCGTCATCACTGGCGAGCTTGAAATCATACGCGCGGTCGGTGCCGAGCTGGACGGTAACGAGTTGGCGAAGCTCTACGAAATGGCCGTCGAGGGTTTGCGCGTTTATGACGATGCAGCGGTCACATCGAGCAGCACCATGCCGCCGCCTGAAACGTATTACCCAACGCAAGTCGGCGCAGCGACCATGCATACCGGCGGCGTAACCGGTCGAGGCGTGACGGTCGCAGTGATCGACACGGGCGTGTGGGACGAAAAAGGGCCGCTGCAACAGTCGGCTTCGGGCCGCAATCCTCGCGTGCTCGCGCAGTACGATGTGATTCTTGCCCGCGAAAATCCGAGTGCGTATCCCCTGCTTTCGCTGAACAAGTACAGCCGCGACATCGACGATCCGAACGGCCACGGCACGCACGTCTCATCGATCATCGCAAGCAGCGCCGTTACTTCCGCTGGCCGCTACCAGGGTGTCGCGCCCGGCGTGAACCTGGTGTCGGTGCGCGCACTGAACAGCGAAGGCATGGGCCGCTACTTCGACGTCATCGCCGGCATCCAATGGGTGGTGAACCAGCGCATCGCATATGGCATTCGCGTGCTGAATCTGTCGTTGAGCGCACCGGTGCGGTCGCATTACTGGGACGATCCGCTCAATCAGGCAGTCATGGCGGCGTGGAGCTCGGGCATCGTCGTGGTTGTTGCCGCCGGCAATGACGGACCGGCGCCGATGAGCATCGGCGTGCCAGGAAACAATCCCTACGCCATCACCGTCGGCGCAGTCACGGATCGATACGAACCGGGCCAGCCCAGCCAATATCGCCTGGCATCGTTCTCCGCTGCGGGGCCGACCTATGAGGGCTTCGTGAAGCCCGAAGTCATCGCGATGGGCGGCCACGTGCGCGCCTATGCTCCCGATGACGGCACGCTCGCGCAGCGCTTTCCGCAGTGGCTCGACACCAGTTATCCGGATATGACGATGTCGGGCACGTCGCAAGCGGCAGCGGTCACCAGCGGCGTGGTTGCATTGATGCTCGAGGCCAATCCCGGGCTGTCGCCGAACAATGTGAAATGTCGCCTCATGGATGGCGCGCGCCCGGCGGTCAGGTCTGACGGCACGCTCGCCTACTCCGTGTTTCAGCAAGGTTCGGGCCTGGTCAACGCGCACGACGCGATCTACAGCACGGCGTCGAATTGCGCCAACCAGGGTCTCAACGTCGCGGCCGATCTCGCCGGGCTGCAGCACTATGGCGGCCGTGCCAATCGCGACGAGAACGGCAACTACTACATCATGGAAGTGGAGAGCGAGGGCGGGTTGCTGACTCAACTGCTCAGCCCGCTCGGCAACCTGCCGCTGCTCGGCCGGCTGCTGGTGGGGCTCGCGGTGGCGCTCGACGGCTTGCTGTGGGACGGCAGCCCACCCAGCCACGAGGGCGTGACCTGGAGCGGCGGCTTCACCTGGAGCAATGGCTTCACCTGGAGCAACGGCTTCACCTGGAGCAACCAGTACACCTGGAGCGAAGGGTTCACATGGAGCAACACCGCCACGGGCAGCACCGGCGTCGAGCCGGCACCGCAGGAATAGTCACCGGCGCAACCGTGAGTCATCGCGCACGCAATGGTTGGCTTGCGCTGCTCGCCGGCGCGGCGTTCAACGTCGCGCTTGCGACACCGCCTGTGCCCGAAGTTCGTCCCATGTACTTCGAGCATCTGTCGGTGCGCGAGGGACTGTCACAGAGCACCGTGATGAGCATCCTGCAGGACTCGCGCGGTTTCATCTGGCTAGCCACCGAGAGCGGCCTCAATCGTTACGACGGCTACTCGCTCAAGGAATATCGCCGCGAGCGCGGCAACGAGCAGGCGCTGGCCAGCGACTATATCTGGAAGATCGACGAGGACAGCCGGGGCGACCTGTGGCTGGCGACATCTGGCGGCGGCGTGGCGCGCTGGGATCGCTGCAGTGATCGCTTCCAGCAGTTCCGGCACGTGCCGGGCGATCCTGACAGCATCGCCAGCGACACGGTGCGCACACTGCACGTCGATCCCAGCGATCGAGTGTGGGTCGGCACGGATCGCGGCCTCGATATGCTCGATCCACGAACGGGCCGAATGCGCCACTTCATCAATCAGCCTGGCAACGCACGTTCGCTCGCGGCCAACGGTGTTTACGAGCTCTACTCCGATCGCGCCGGCCGCCTTTGGGTCGGCACCGATCAAGGCCTGAATCGCTACGAGCCAGCCACCGACGACTTCGTGCCCATCCCACTCGACGGGCCGCTCGGCAGCGCACGAGTGCGCTCCATCATCGAAGATCATCTCGGCACGATGTGGATCGGGACCTTCGGGGGCGGCCTGCATGGAATCGACGCGCAGACCTCCGCAGTGACATCGTTTCGTCACGCCGTCAATGACGCGCGCTCGCTCAGCAGCGATCGTGTGCGTGCGGTGATGGAAGATGATGCGCACCGCTTGTGGGTAGCGACTTCCGACGGCCTGAACCTGTTCGATCGTTCCTCGCACAACTTCGTTCATTACCGACGCGACACCGACAACGCCCACAGTCTCCGCGATGACGATGTGATGTCGCTGCATCAGGACCGCGGCGGCGTACTATGGGTGGGCACGCGAGCAGGCGGTGCCAGCCACTGGAGCCCGAAGAGCTGGACGCTGGGCCACTATCAAAGCGCGTTGTTCGGCAACAGCGCGGTCAACGCTTTTGTCGACGACGGCGCCGGGACTGTGTGGGTCGGCACTCTCGACGGACTGGTGGAGATCGATACCAGGCAGCGACGCGAACATCGCTACACACGGGCATCTCCGGGGCCGCTCAGGCTCGAGGACAACAGCGTCATGTCGTTGCTGTACGATCGTGACGGTGCCTTATGGATCGGCACGATGAGCGGCGGGCTGCTGCGTTTCGATCGGCGGCGCGGCACGGTTCGTTCCTATAGAAACAGCAACGCCGACCCGGCAGAGTGGCTGGGCGACGGTGTCATGTGCCTGTATCAGGATCGCGGCGGTGAGATCTGGGTGGGCACTTTCGGTGGCGGACTGGCACGCATCGAACGCGGCACGGGCAATCTGATCCGCTATTCCTCCGGAGCGGCGCCCGCGGCACTCAGCAGTCTTCGTGCCAGCGCCATCGTCGAGGACCTGCAAGGCAACCTGTGGATCGGCACCATCGGCGGCGGCTTGAATCTGCTCGAGCGGCACACCGGCCGCTTCTATCACTTCCGCCGCAACGATCGCGATCCGGGCAGCTTGAGCGACGACATCATCTACGCCGTGCACGTCGACCCGGAAGGCACGGTATGGGTCGGCACCGCCAGCGGCGGCCTCGACCGGGTGATCGGCGACTCCAGCCAGCCCGGCGCGATTCGCTTCCAGGGCGAGCAGCGGCTGGCGAACCTGCCCGGCCAGGCGGTGTACGGCATCGAATCGGATCGCCAGGGTCATCTATGGCTGAGCACCAACAATGGCCTGGTCCGGTTCGATCCGCGCAGCGGCAGCAGCCGCCTGCTACGCGAGGTGCACGGCTTGCAGGCCGACGAGTTCAACTTCAATGCGCACTATCGCGGCCGCGACGGCACGCTGTATTTCGGCGGCAGTGGCGGCTTCAATGCATTCCTGCCGGAAAGCGCGCTGTCCCAAGCGCCGCCGCCGCGTGTGGCTCTCACGTCCGTGGCGGTGCTCAACGAGCAACTGCCCTTCCCGGAATTTCCCGATGCCGAGCATCCGCTGCAGCTGACGCACGGCGACAAGCTCGTGACCTTCGAGTTCGCGGCGCTGGACTTCATGTCGCCGGCAAACAATCACTATCGATATCGGCTCGAAGGGTTCGATGCCGATTGGGTCAATGCCGGCGCGCTGCATCGGGCGACCTACACCAACCTCGAAGCGGGCGAGTACACCTTGCGCGTTCGTGCGATGAACGCCGACGGTGTGTGGAGCACGCAAGATCTCACCATTCCCGTACACGTCGCCGCGGCGCCCTGGAACACCATGTCGGCACGGCTCGCCTACGCGGCCCTGTTGTTGCTGATGCTCGGCTACGTGTGGAACCTGCAACGAGTACGCAGCCGGCGCGAGCTGGATCACAAGCGCGACCTGGAATCCATAGTTCGGCTGCGCACGCAGGAACTGGAAGAACGCAACCGTCAGCTACAAGTGTTGAGCCGTGCCAAGAGCGACTTCGTGGCTCGCATGAATCATGAGCTACGCACGCCTATGAATGGCGTGCTGGGGTTGAGCGAGTTGCTACTCGATTCGCGTCTCGATGCCGTGCAGCGCCGCTTTGCCGAGGGCATCCATCGCTCGGCGGATTCGTTGCTGGCGATCGTCGATGACGTGCTGGACTTCTCCAAGCTCGAAGCCGGCCGGCTGCAGCTGGCGCCGCTCGACTGCGACCTGGTCGAGCTGGTGGAACAAACGGCCGAAATGCTGGCGGCACGTGCTGCTGGAAAAAACATCGAGCTGCTGTGCCAGTCCCCTCCCCGGCCACTGCCCCGCGTACGCGTGGACGTGGTGCGATTGCGCCAGGTGCTGGTCAATCTGGGCGGCAATGCGGTGAAATTCACCGACAGTGGCGCGGTGACATTGCGAATCTCCGCGCGGGAAGTGCACGGCGAGCGAATGCAAGTGCGGCTCGATGTTGCCGACACCGGCATCGGCATCGAGCCCGAGAATCAAGCGCACATCTTCGAGGAGTTCGTGCAGGAGGACGCATCGACCACACGCCGCTACGGCGGAACCGGATTGGGATTGGCGATTGCCCGTCAGCTGGTGGCACTGATGGGAGGACACCTGACCCTCGTGAGCACGCCTGGCGTGGGCTCCACATTCAGTGTCGATCTGTCATTGCAACTTGCAGAGGCTTCGGCGCCGCTGCCCATCCCATCCGCTGACGTGGTCGGGCTGCGCATACTGGTGGCGGATGACAACGCAGCAGTGCGGCGATTCATTGCGCACGCGCTCGATGAATGGGGCGCGCATGCCACTGAAGCCGGCAGTCTGCCTGAAGTACTGCGAGAGCTACGCTCGATGGCCTACAACGTCCTTCTCATCGATCATTCACTGCTCGACACCAAAGCACTCGAAGAACTGCAGTCCGCACTCTCGGAGCGTGCGGTCCGTCCGCGGGTGATCCGACTCGCGGCTTTTGCGAAGCTGGCGGATGCACAAACCTCCAACGGGCAGTGGTTCGACGCGGAGATCACCAAGCCTGTACGCCTGCTGCCTTTGCAACAGGCAGTGATGGGCGCGACACAAGAGGATCTGGCGCAATCCTCCGAACGCCCCGAAGCGGCGCCGCTATTGGCCGCGGGCGCTCGCGTACTGGTGGTGGAGGACCAGTCGCTGAATCGCGATGTCGCCGAGGGCATGCTGAAATCACTTGGCGTGGAAGTGGCCACCGCTCATGACGGCAGCCATGCTCTGGAGATGCTCGAAGGCAACCACTACGACGTCGTGCTCATGGATTGCCGCATGCCCATCATGGATGGTTTCACTGCCACCGCCGAGCTGCGTCGTCGCGAAGCTCCCGGGCAGCGCGTTCCTGTCATCGCCTTGACGGCCGATACGACGAGCGCAGCCCGCGAAGCCTGTCTGCGCGCCGGCATGGATGACTATCTCGGCAAGCCATTCAGCCGTGCGTCATTGCGAGCCGCCCTGGCGCGTTGGATCGCTACTCGCCCGCCAGCACCGGATCTCGCCATGCAGAGCGGCGCGCGTTGATCCGTGTAGGTCGATCAGAAGAACCCGTGCAGTTGCGCAAAATAGATCCTGCGGTTCTGCAGATCGTTCTGTGGAATGCCGTCGTAGATGCGTGCGCCCACCCGCAGCTGCATGAACTGGAATGGGAAATACTCCCATAGCAGGCTGTAACGATTCTGTTCGTCTTCGTCGACGTCGGTATCGGGCTCGAACACCTCGGCCGTGATCTTCAGATTCTGACCTTTGGTGATCAACCAGTTGGCCTCGATGAGTCCCACCCATCGCTTGCGTTCGCTGCTGCCGTCCGGCTGCGGCCCGAGCGTTTCGTCCATGAGGTAGTCCGCTTCCGCCAGCCACGCAATCGGGCCGGTGCGCACGCCCGCGAAAACGCCTTGCATCTGACGATCGCCCGCATCCGTGTGATTGAAATTGAATCCTGCGCCAACTCGCCATGCGTTCTGGATATGTTCGGCGCGCAAGCTTACTTGCTTGCCTTCATCCGGCTCCGGCCCGCTGGCAGTGCCATTGGACACGGCAAGCTGCGCGGACACCGATCCGGATTCGTATCCCACCTGCACGCCGCGATCCGGGGTCGCGAAATTGATGCCCGTGACCTGCCGAACGAACGCACCGTCGTCCTCCAGACGCAGCCCATACGGCAGATAGAACTGCCCCGCCTGGACCTGCCAGCGCTGATCCTCGGTCGTATAGCGGGCGAACGCTTCCAGATTGGTGCTGCCGCCCGGCGCCACTCGCTGATCGACATAAACAGCGAGACGATTGGGAATGGCGGAGATCGCCAGATAGGCCCGCACTTCCTCCAGATCGAACTCGGACTGAGCGGAGCTGTTGGGCACATCGGTGTATGTGCCGTTCGCACGCAGATTGCCGCCCAACGCGATGAAGCTATTCACCATGCCAGTCCACGAATCCGTGCCAGTACCTTCGATGCGCTTCGCCGGCAACGCGCTTTGAGCCCACGCGTTGCCAAAGGCATTGCGCATACCGCCGCCGGCGGCATTGAAATGACAGCTGCTGCATTTCAGTCCTTCGCGAACCGCAAAGTACGGCTCCGCCTGGGACACCCCGCTGACGACGAACAACGGGGCAAGCGCCAGCCACCCTGCCACGACCCTGTTCGATCTCATCGCGTCGTCTCCACTGTGAAGCGCAAAACGAAATCTCCTCCCGGGGTACTGTTGCCATCGCCATCGATGGCGCGGGCTTGAAAGTCGGCCAGCGCGACCGGGCCGTCGCCAGCGATGCGCAGCTCATACGTGTCGGCTGCCAACATCGATCGCGGCGTGATAGCGAGCACCGTGGGAAGCTGCGATCGAACGGTGACCTCGACGGGCACGAGGATTTCGTTACCGGAATCGAACTCGCCATCGCCGCCGCTGGCGCGCAATGTCACGAGACCGGCTTGCAACAATGACGTGTCGAGCTCGACGCTCGATGTGACGACGATGTCGCGGGTCGACTGAGACATCGCCTTGCCGCTGATCGGCAACACTGCAGTGAGCTTTGCAACTTCCGAGAGTGAGTCGCTGCTCACCCCCGCCGTGCCGTCCGTGGCGCCGTCAGTGATCCATTGCCGAATGACATCTATCGTTGCTTGCGGCAATGGCGTGCCGTTCAGCGGCATCCGCCCGCCGACCGCAGCCGTGCCTTCCAGTTTCTGAATGAGATAACTGGCGTCGGGATTGCCGGGCTGCACGCGCATCAGCGCGGGCACTTCGACGCTGGACGCATTGACCAACAACGCGTATGAAGCGCCCGCCTCGAGTCGCAAGCCCAGCGGTGCGGCGGCGCCGGCATGACACGCAGTGCAGATCGGAGTGAAGACCTGTTCCTGAATGGATTGGAAAGTCGGCTGCAGCGTGTCCGAACCATCGCCTCCATTGCCGTCGAGCGGACGACCGTTTGTATCCAGGCCCGTGCCGTCGCCAGCGCAACCGCTCAGTGCACAAGTCATTGCACCGATCAGGCACACCGCCCCGAAACTCGCCAGCCTCATGCGCGCACCATGACCGTTTCTCAAGGATTACCGCTCGAGCGATTGTTGTTGGCTGGCATGGGTGCCCTGCGCGCGCACGCTGGTTCATTCGCCGGGTTCATTCGCCGGGTTCATTCGCCAGGTTCATTCGCTGGCGTTGAACCTTGCGAGTGCGCGCGGTCACTCATGTCCAGACAAAGCGCAGCGATGCAGTGCGTTGATCGCGACACTGTAGGTGTCGCTACTACAACGGCCGAGCGGAAGGCTCGTTTGTCGCGAGTGCGCTGAAAGATTGATGACAGCGGGAACCTTGGAGTTCTCATCGGGCCATCGCAGCGCGTATGCTGTTCGCACCGAGAACCACTCGGAACAGCAACGCGCCAGCCCCGAATGAGCACCAGCGTTTCCATCGGTGCGCCGCACGACTCACGAATGAAGTCGTGGACGCGGGCTTTTTATATTGCCGGCATCCCGAGCGTGCTCGGCATGCTCGATACGGCGTATGCCGACGTAACAGGAGCGGATGCAAGACGAGTGGATGTGAGATGGCACGGCTCGCTCGCGCTGAGCAGCGATTACATCCAGCAAGGTCTGTCACAGACCCTGGGTGAACCAGCACTGCAAGGCGGCTTGAATGCCGGGATCGGTGAGCAATGGTCCGTGGGTGCCTGGGCTTCCACCATCGACCGCTACGAGACCGCCGGCACGGATATGCGGGGCGGCAATCTGGAGATCGATCTGTTCGCAGCGCGCGCCTGGAAAATCAGCCCCGAATGGATCGCCTCGCTCACGGCCACCCATTATTTCTATCCCGACGATTCGCTGCCGGTCCGCTATGACTATGACGAGATCGCCGCCTCGCTGGGTTATCGATCGACCTGGTTCGCGACCGTGGCATGGTCGCCGAACTACTCCGATGCAAGTTATCGCGGCGTGGCGGAAGACAAATCGGCACTGTCATACGAGCTCAGCGCCAATCAACCCATCCACGGCAGATGGTCGAGCAACATCGGCGTGGGTTATCGCGATCTCGGCGAGCTGTTCGATGAACAGTATTGGTACGGGCACGCCGGGTTGATGCTGGCGGCCCGGCGGCTGACCTTGCATCTGACCTACACGTATGTGGATGCCAGCGCGCGGCGGCTGTTCGGACACGAACGAGCGAGCAATACCTGGTCCGGCACGCTGATCTGGAGATTCGGCGCCATCGAATGAACCGTGCGGCTCGCCCGGGGTACTTACCAGCGTGATGACGCGCACTCACAATGAAACCGGCCCGCGGCTGACGCCGGTCGCCAAGCCGGCGCCTCCCGGCAACAACGAAGCCGAGCTGGCGCTGATCCGGCGCGTCAGCCTGCGCGACCGCGGGGCCATGCGCGAGCTCTATTTGCTCTATCACCGCCGCCTGTCGCGATTCCTGATGCGCGTAACGCAACGACAGGACCTGACCGAGGAAATCATCAACGACACGCTGATGGTCGTATGGAACAGTGCCGAGCGTTTCCGGGGCGAGTCGCGGGTCTCGACCTGGATCGTCGGCATCGCCTACCGGCGCGCCTTGAAGAGCGTGCGCCGACGGCGCTCCTACGAAGTCCTCGAGCTGGAAGCGAGCGACAACCTCATGGGCGACGATCACCTGCAAGCCTGCGAAATGCAGCAGTGGATCGAGGAAGCACTCGACGAGTTGCCACTCGAACAACGCCTGTGCCTGGAGCTGGCCTATGTGCTCGGGCATTCGTGCGAGGAGATCGCGACCATTACCAGCTGTCCGGTCAACACTGTGAAAACCCGTCTGTTCCATGCCCGACGCAAGCTCAGCGTACTGTTGCCGCGCCTGGCGGGGAACCTACCCGAAGACACACGAGCAGAGGCGCACAAATAGAGAGGCGCACGAGAGATCGCATGCAGAAACTGCACGCCAATCATGAGCAGTGCTGGGAGAGGATCCCCTGGGTTGTGAACGGCCGCGCCAGCGACGCCGAACAGCAAGCCGTGCTGGCGCACGTCGAACAATGCTCCGAATGCCGGGAAGAACTGACGCGTCATCGCCAGTTGCATAGTCACATGCGCGGCGACGAGGATGTCATTGCCGCGCCCAATGCATCTTGGCAGAAGCTGCTCGCGCAGATCGATGAGCAGACGACCGCCGAGGCGGCCCGCGCCAGGACGTATCGAATGAAACGTCCATGGCTCATCGCCGCGCTCTGGATTCAGCTGGTCGCGATCGCGGTACTGACAGGGGTATTGTTCAGATCGCCCCCCTCCAGTCAGCCGGAATACGTCACCCTCTCCAGCCCACAGCCGCAAACATCCGATCGACGCGCGGCGGTTCGAGTCGTGTTCTCTCCAACTGCGCAGTTGCGCGACATCAATCAGCTATTGCGCAGTGTCGAGTGCGAAATCCTGTCCGGTCCGAGCGAAGCTGGCGTCTACACCCTGGCCGCAGAACATGGTAAGGACGTGCACGCCATCATCGCTACCTTGCGTGAGCACTCGGATGTATTGTTCGCGGAGCCGAGCCTGACAGCGGCAGGATCGTCTCAATGAAACATCTGGCGGCACTGTTTGCGCTACTCATCCTCGCCGGCTGCACACAGTTCGGACGCGAGCCGGCCGATGAAGGTCTCATTCGCACGCATCCCGAGCGCTTCGTCGTCATCACATTGCGCAACACCGAGCCGATGCCGTCCCCACGCGCCGGTTCGTCTCCACGCGACTACGGCCTGGCCACGCAGTACGCAGTTGCGCCCCTCACTCGTGCCACCGTTCGCGAGCTCGCAACGCGTTACAGGCTCAAACCGGTGCGCGAGTGGCCGATCTCACAGTTGCGCGTCCATTGCATCGTCTATCGGATAGATGATGGCGATTCACCAGCCGATCTGCTCCGTCGGCTTCGTGGCGATGCCAGAGTCGAATCGGCGCAGCCACTGAATACGTTCGGCACGCTCGGCAACAGTTACAACGATCCTTACGCCAAGCTTCAGCGCAGCCTGCCCGCCATGGGCGTGCCCCAGGCGCATGCATGGTCGCGTGGCAAAGGCGTTCGTATTGCAGTGATCGATACGGCCGTGGATGTCACGCACCCGGATCTCGCTGGCAGCAATGTCACCGTCAGCAACTTCACGAGACAGCGTCAGCAAGCTGGAGCTCACGGCACCGCGGTTGCCGGCGTCATCGCCGCCACCGGCGACAACCAACTGGGCATCGTGGGCATCGCGCCGGAGGCGCAAGTGAATTCGCTCGCGGCTTGCTGGCCGGACCCGAAGCAACCCGATCGAGCCGTTTGCGACAGCTTTACGCTGGCTGTCGCGCTGGGGAACGCCATCGACCTGAAAGCGGACATTGTGAACCTGAGTCTGGCAGGTCCGAGTGATCCGCTGTTACGGCGGCTGGTCGAGCACGGACTGGCGCACGACATGATCTTTGTTGGAGCGCTGCCCACCGGCGGGATGGCGGAAGGCTTTCCGTCGGAAATTCCTGGCGTCGTAGTAGTCGATGCGGTCGGACACAAACATACGGCGCACGACGTGCTGCTCGCCCCCGGCACCGACGTGCTCACGTTGGTCTTGAAACAGGGTTACGACTTCGTTTCCGGCAGCTCCATGGCGGCGGCGAATGTTTCCGGCGGTATCGCCTTGCTGCTGTCACAGCGGTTCAAAGCCAATGAAATCCGCGATGTACTGGCCCAGACCGCCGCCAACGGCGACAGCATCAATATCTGCGTGGCCCTGGCCGGCCCGGAAGCCCGCCAGCATTGCGACGCTGGCGGCTCGCGCTCGGCACACATCGATCCCTGAATGGCTCGACAGGACACGATCGGACACAACAATAATCGCCCCGTCGCAGCGGCTCTTTCACTTTGGCCAGCGCTGGGACTACTCTACGGGGGGCACCAATAGGTGGGGACACCATGGCGCTTCCTGGCCGCATCACTGGCCTACTCGAGGCGACTGAGACGAGACGAGCGCTCGCGGCCGTTGCGTCCGGTGCCGTGCACCTCACAATTCTGCTGGCAGCGTTATTTTTCGGCGGCCGGCAGGACGGCCTCGGCTCCAGCGACCAACTCGCCATGCAGATGGTGCTGATCGAAGCGCCCGACGTCGATCGCAGCGAAGGCGTCGAGCTCGCGCCGCTGGAACCCACTTTCAGCTCCGCCCAGCTCGCCGAGCTGCTCGACCTGATCGAGCCGGCACCGGCATTGCCGCCGGCCGAACGAGTCAACACCGAGCCTGCGGGCGGCCAACCCGAACCGCTGGATATTCCAGCGGAAACACCTGCCGCAATCATCGTCGACAGCGTTGCGCCGGCACCCACCCTGCAGGCGTCGGCCGAAGAACGGGCGGCGCTGCCCGGAAAGCTGGCCCGCCTGGTGGGAGAGATGGCCGGCGCGCCCGAAACCCAGCTGGAATGGGAAGAGAACGGCAAGCGGTACAGCGCGAAGCTGGTCTGGGAACGCGCCAAGGATGGAACGGCGCTCGAACACGTGGTCGCGCAGGTCAGCGCGGCCGATCGCGGCAAGGTGCTGTCGACGCGAATCATGCTCAAGCGGCTGGCTTTCTCGCAGTTCACGCAGATGGTGGACAATTGGGACCGGTTGGTCCAACTGCACGATGACGTGATCGTCGGGCGCTTCCACAGCAACTCGCAGTTCAACGTGCTGCACGATTCGCGCGTGGGACCGAAATTCCTGGGCAAGGTGACCACCGCGGCCCGCAGCTTCGAAATGTTTGCCAGCGGGCGCCGCCGGCAATCCGAGATTTTTCCCGGCGGCGTGGAGACACGCACCAGCCGCATCGATTTGCCGGAAGCATTGCAACCGTTCGCGTGGGCCCCGGATGACGAGCCATCCCGCGTCCACGAGCTTACGGACGACACACGCATCCGGTTCTTCCCGGACGGCAGCTACATGTGGCGCACCAACGGTGCCACCGGCCCCGGCTATCTCAATTCTCCCTCCGATCAGCCGGTGTACTTCATCGGCACGCGGGGCAGCACGTTGTATGTGCAAGGAACCTTGCGCGGCAAGATCCTGGTCTATTCGCCCACCAAGATCGTGATCGAGGACGACATCCGCTATGCCCACGACCCGCGCCAGGAACCGGACTCGCGCGACTATCTCGGGCTGGTCAGCGACAAGTACATCGAAATCGCGCCCCCCGGCGTCACCGGACCCGGCGACCTGGAGGTTCATGCCGCGATCTTCGCCGGCCGCCGTTTCGTAGTGCGAGACATCGACCATTGGCGATCGGCGACCCTGCGCATCTATGGGAGCTTGTCCGCGGGCAGCCTGTCCGCAAGCGAACCGCGTTATGCCACCGAGATCGAGTACGACCAGCGCTTCGAGCAGCGGCGGCCGCCGGGTTTTCCGCTCACCCACCGGTTCGAAGCCGAGCAATGGGATGGGCAATGGGTAGAAAGGGCGTCGGAGTCGCCGGAACGAATCGTGGAGGAAACGTTCTAAGCCAACAACACAGCGATTCCCGACGGGCCAGCCACGAGCGGCCGCCGGAGTCGGGGGATTATGGGAAGTTTGGGCCTGCAACCATGTCGAGAGAAATCATGGCCCCGCGGCTGCTGATTGCGCTTGCCACGCTGATATCGATGGCGAGCCTGGCCAACGACGTTGAGAAGACGTCGCTGCCGCCTATCACGCCCGGAGGCAGCGAAACCAGGAACGCCGCGGCCAACGGCGTCGACGGCGCGAACGTCGAAGGCAAGAGTGTCGAGGAAGTCGTGGTCGAGGCCCTGGAGCCCCGCTACGTGGCACCTACCCTGCGCGACCGTATCGGGCGCGTCTGGGCACCGGTCTACATCAACGACAAGGGTCCGTTCCGGCTGGTGTTGGATACCGGAGCCAACCGGACTGCGGTCATTCCGTCGCTGGCGGCGCGCATCGGTACGCCCATCGGCACGAACACGGTCAGGCTGCTTGGCGCCACGGGCACCTCCGTCGTCCCCTTCATACACGTCAACAGCATCTCGATCGGCGACCTGTACCTGGGCGATCGCAAGGTGGCGATCGTGCCCGACGTGTTCGGCGGCGCAGAAGGCGTCCTCGGCGCGGATGGTCTGAGCGACAAGCGGGTCCACATCGATTTCAAGAACGATGAAATCTCGATCCGGCGTTCGACCGGCGTGGTGCGCTCCAACGGCCTGACGCGCGTTCCAGTCAAACTGCGCGAAGGCCATCTGCTGATGTTCGACGTGAAGCTCGCGGGCGTGCGCACTCGCGCGATGCTGGATACCGGAGCGCAAGCGACCATTGGCAACAAGAGTCTGCAAGCGGCGCTGGCCAAAAAAAATTCCAAGGGCGTCAAGAACACCGTCGTCGGCGTGACGCTCGATGAGATGCATGGCGAAACCCTGTTCGCGCCCGCCGTCGACATCGGCGATCTCACCATCCGCGGCATGCGAGTGACGTTCGGCGATATGTATATCTTCGACGCGTGGAAGATGAACGACCAGCCCGCGCTGCTCATTGGCATGGACATCATTGGCTTGCTCGACACGTTGATCATCGACTACAAGCGCCGCGAGCTGCTCTTGAGTCCGCGCCGTGACGTGTCTAGCCGAAACACGTCTACGTAGCGATGGCGAGCAGTCGCTCGTGGATGTAAGCCTTGGCCTTCCGGCAGGCCGATTCGAGCGACATTCCGGTGGCCAGCAATGCAGCGATGGCGGAGCTGAGCCCACATCCTGTGCCTCGCATGACTGCATTCACTCGCCTGGCGGTTAAAGCGACAGGAACTGTCGATGGCGTTGCCAGAACGTCGGTGGCCTCACTCTGCGACCCGTGACCGCCCTTTAGAAGCACGGCTTGCGTGCCGAATCGAAGCAGTTCCTTCGCTTGATGAAACTGCGCATCGATCGTCATCGCCATCTCGCAGCCAAGCAGCGTCGCAGCCTCCATGAGATTGGGTGTCACCAACGTGCATCGCGACAACAAGTGATCGCGTAGAAGCGCGACACCGTCGCTATCGAGCAGTGCCGCGCCGGAGGATGACATCAACACCGGATCTACGACGATCGGCATCTGCATTCGGTCGGGCAGCTCTTCCAGCACGGCGCGCACAATCGCGCCGCTGCCGAGCATGCCGATCTTTACCGCATCGACTGGACCGGAGCGAAGCGCCGCTCTCAACTGTCGACGCACCACCTCTGGCGAAAGCTCGCACGCCGCATCCACTCGGCTGTGCGTTTGTGCCGTCACCGCAGTTACCGCGCAGACTATTCTGGCCCCGAAGTTCGAGACTACCTGGACGTCGTTAACTAGACCCGCGCCGCCGCTGGAATCGGTGCCCGCGATAACGAGCACGCACGGTTGCTGCTTCACGACGCCACGCGAGCGCGACACGCTTCACGCGTGGCGGCTATCCATTCTCTCGCTCTGCTTTCCGGCGAAGAGTGACGCAGCACATCGGAAACAACCGCTGCACTGTCCGCCCCTGCTTCGAACACTCCGGGCCATCGCTCGATTGTCAGGCCCCCGATCGCGACCAATGGAATGTGCCCGATGCGGCCTTTCCATTCCGTCACACGCGCCAGACCCTGCGGCGCCCATGGCATGACTTTCAACGTCGTCGGATACACCGGACCGAGCGCAATGTAGTCTGGAGCGAATGTCAAAGCACGCTCCAACTCCTCGTGACTGTGGGTACTGATTCCAATACGCACCCCGGCGCGTTTCAACGCAGGCACATCGGCATCATCCAGGTCGGACTGCCCCAGATGAACCAGATCGCAATCTTCCTCCAGCGCGACTTGCCAATAGTCGTTGACGACCAGACAAGCGCCCGCCGCGCGGCATAGCGACTTCGCCAGAACCACCTGCCGGCGCACTTCCTCGGCCGAACGGTCCTTGATGCGCAATTGCACCAGCCGTAGGCCGAGTGGCAGGAACCTGCTCAACCAGGCAGCGTCATCGACAATCAAATAAAACGGATCGAGCTTCATGCGAGAAACGCCAGGCCAGCCTCGGGCGTGGAAGGAACAGCAACGTCGCTGGGCAACATGGGTTCGGCCACAAGAGCAGCACGTCCTGCTCGAACTGCATGCGCAAATGCTTCAGCCATCGCTACCGGATCTCCGGCGCGCGCTACGGCGGTATTGATCAGCACACCATTCATGCCCAACTCCATGGCTCGCGCCGCATGCGACGGCACGCCAATCCCAGCGTCGACGATCAGCGGAACGTCGGGAAAGCGAGCGCGTAAGGCTCGCAATCCCGGCACGTTGTTCAGACCCTGCCCCGAGCCGATCGGCGCGCCCCACGGCATCAGCACACGACAGCCCGCATCCAGCAGCTTGTCCGCGACCACCAGATCTTCCGTGGTGTATGGAAAGACCTGGAAGCCATCCGCGCACAGGATCTTCGCTGCCTCGACCAAGCCAAACACGTCGGGCTGCAATGTCGCGCGGTCGCCAATGACTTCCAACTTGATCCAGGTCGTATCGAACAGCTCGCGCGCCATGTGCGCGGTGGTGATAGCCTCCTTGGCGGAATGGCACCCCGCGGTATTGGGAAGAACGCGCACGCCCAAGGAGCGGATGATGGCAAAGAATCCCTGTCCGGAACGCTCGCTGCTCGACTCCCGCCGCAGCGACACCGTGACGACTTCCGTACCTGACACCTTCACGGCCTGCGTCAATACCGCCGGCGATGGATATCTCGAAGTGCCGAGCAGCAGCCTCGAGGTCAATGGCGTGTCGTAGACGATCACATCAACCTCCCTGCATCGGAGCCACGATCTCGATGCGAACACCGTCGCCGAGCATCTGGTCACCGCGCTGCGACTTGGGAATGAACGTTCCGTTGACTGCCGTGGCAATGCTGGCGTTCGTATAGCCCAGCTCGAGGAGCGCTTGGTCCAGCCGGGTCGCGACGATCTCGCAGGCTTCGCCGTTAAGCACAATCTTCATATTCCACCTGGGAAGAACGCTCGCCGTTGAGCACTGCATCCGCCGCCATGCACGCGAACGCCGGCGCCAGCAGGAATCCATGCCGATAGAAACCATTGATATGAATGCGATCACGGCGCCACACGATTCTGGGCATGTTGTCTGGAAAGGCTGGCCGCACTTGTGCGCCGATCTCCAGCACTTCCGCCTCGGCAAAGGCGGGATGCAAAGAACAGGCGGCGCTCAGCAACTCCACCATGGATCGCGCGGTGATGCGGCTGGCATCCTCGCTCTCGATCATGGTGGCGCCGACCATGAACACGCCGTCCGGGCGCGGCACGATGTAGGCAGGAATTCTGGGGTCGAGCAATCGAACCGGGCGCCGGAGCGTGACCTCCTTCGAACGCAGCAACAGCATTTCCCCCTTCACACCGCGCAGGTCTTTCAGATGATGGCGCGCAGCCCAGCCGGTGCAATCGATCACCAGACGATCGTTCGTCGACTGATCCGCGCAAGTCACACCGAAGTGAATTCTGCCGCCGAGCGCGATAACGCGATCTGCCAGGGATCGGAGTGCTTTGCGGGGATCAACATGCGCTTCATCCCGAAAGAACAACGCTCGTAAAAATCGGCCCTTCAGTGCAGGCTCCAATTCACCAATGGCAGCGGCGTCCAATTCCTCGTAGCGCGTCGTTCGACGGCTGAACGCGACCAACTCGGACGAGTAACGGCCATGCGCCAGCACCAGACTGCCCTGTCGCACCACAGTGGGCACGCGCTTCGTCCACCAGGCGAGGCTCTGTTCGCCAAATTCGGCGATGAGCTCGGCGGAGTGCTCATACTCGCACCACGGCGATAGCATGCCTCCCGCATACCAGGAACAGCTCTTTGGCCCGAAGCCCTGCGCCTGCTCGAATATTTCCACGGCGGCGCCGCGCTCGGCGAATTCGACAGCACAGGTCATTCCGGCCACGCCTGCGCCGATGATCGCGATCTTCACGAAGCTTGGCCCGTACCAGGGGCGACGTAGATCTCGCCTTGCTCGCGAAACTTCACCGCCATCTCTTTCATGCCCGAGTCGCGCGCCGCCGCCTGCACCTCGTGCGAAATGCGCATCGAGCAGAACTTTGGTCCACACATCGAGCAGAAGTGCGCAAGCTTGTGCGCCTCGCGCGGCATGGTTTCATCGTGGAATGCACACGCCGTGTCCGGATCGAGCGAGAGATTGAACTGATCTTCCCACCGGAAATCGAAGCGCGCGCGCGAAATCGCATCGTCGCGATCGCGCGCTCCTGGATGGCCCTTCGCAAGATCGGCGGCGTGCGCGGCAATCTTGTAAGTGATCACGCCTGTCTTGACGTCATCTCGATTCGGCAGGCCCAGGTGTTCCTTTGGCGTGACATAGCAGAGCATCGCTGTGCCAAACCAGCCGATCATGGCGGCGCCGATCGCCGAAGTGATGTGATCGTAGCCGGGAGCGATATCCGTCGTCAGCGGGCCGAGGGTGTAGAACGGCGCTTCCGAGCAGTGCTTCAATTGCTCGTCCATGTTCTCCTTGATCTTGTGCATGGGCACGTGGCCCGGGCCTTCGATCATCACCTGGCAGTCGCGCCGCCACGCGATCTGCGTCAGCTCGCCCAGCGTCCGTAGCTCGGCGAACTGCGCGGCGTCGTTTGCGTCCGCTATCGAGCCCGGACGCAGTCCGTCACCCAGCGAGAAGCTCACGTCATAGGCGCGGCAGATGTCGCAGATCTCTTCGAAATGCTCGTACAGGAAGCTCTCTTTGTGATGCGCGAGACACCATTTGGCCATGATGGAGCCGCCGCGAGACACGATTCCCGTGACCCGGTTCGCCGTCAGCGGAATGTATTGAAGCCGCACGCCCGCGTGGATCGTGAAGTAGTCCACGCCCTGCTCCGCCTGTTCGATCAGTGTGTCGCGGAAAACCTCCCAGGTCAGTGCTTCGGCCACGCCGTCCACTTTTTCCAATGCCTGGTAAATGGGCACCGTGCCGATGGGCACGGGCGAATTGCGCAGAATCCATTCTCGGATGTTGTGAATGTTTCGTCCGGTGGACAGGTCCATCACGGTGTCCGCGCCCCAGCGGATCGCCCACACCATCTTGTCGACCTCTTCGGCCATGCTGGACGTCACGGCGGAGTTGCCGATGTTGGCGTTGATCTTCACCAGGAAGTTGCGGCCGATGATCATCGGCTCGGACTCGGGATGATTGATGTTCGCCGGGATGATGGCGCGGCCGGCCGCGACCTCCGAGCGCACGAACTCCGGGGTCACGTATTCGGGCAAGCTTGCGCCCCATGGATTGCCATCGCGCCCTGCTGCCGCTCGTAGTTTGGCGCGCCCGACGTTCTCTCGGATCGCAACGAACTCCATTTCCGGCGTGATGATGCCGGCGCGCGCATAGGCCAATTGGGTGACAGCCCTCCCCGCCTTGGCCTGCAACGGAGCATGTCTTATTGGAAATTCACTCGCCGAGCCCGGATGAGCCGGCGGCTGTCCGCGCTCAACGTCGTTGCGTGAATGAATCCATTGCTCGCGGATTCGCTCCAGCCCTTGCTCGATATGAATTTTCGCGCTCGGGTCGGTGTACGGACCAGACGAGTCGTACACCACCAAATCGGGCTCGCGCGCCGAGGGATGCAACTTGATCGCCCGCATCGGCACCTTGATCTGTGGATGCAGTGCGCCCGGTTCGTAGATCTTGCGAGAGGAAGGCAGCGCGGCCGTGCTGACTGGTACCAACTCCGTCTGGGCGTTCATCCGATTCTCCCCACCTGATTGTCATGGGAGATCCAGAGCCGCCGGGTACGAAGCAACGCATCCGCGACGTCAACGAAGGGACGTCGCCACGCGCCAAGACTTTCCTACGCCAGTATGACCTGGATCAGGTTCAAGGGTCGTCATACCGCGCCTCGGCGCCAATGACCTCTCAGCCCCTCAAGGGGCTCCCCTAGCGACCGCGACGTTAGCCCTGCGTGTGACGCGAGTCAAGGCGTGAGGGAAACCCTGCATTGCGCCGCCGAGAGCGCACGAACTCCGCTGCCGCGCGCGCGCCGAACATTCGCTTTGGGACATACCTCTCAAAATCGGGGGAGACGGGACTGTAATTTTTCGGCGACACCTGCCGATGCAGGTCAACGGACGGATTACGACGCCGCGGGTCGTTCCAAAAGAAAGGACTCGCGCATAAAGGCCATGAGACGGGGCCGTGAAGAACGGGGCCATGCAAAACGGACAGCCTGCCGCACAGACGCCATGCTGAAAAAAATCACCATTGCCGAAGTACGAATCGGAATGTTCGTCGCTTCGATCGAGGGTCCGTGGTTTACGCACTCTCTGTGGAAGACTCGCTTTCTGGTCAAGGACGGCGAGATGCTCACGCGCCTGCAGACCTCGGGCGCCAAGGAGATCTGGATCGATACGTCCAAGGGCAAGGACGTGGCTCAACCGCAGACCTCCGCCGCCACTCCAGTGACCGCAGCGGTTCCGGAACCTGCGCCCCAGAAGAGGACGCGCGGTTCGATGGCGGACGAGCTGGACAACGCCAGCCAGGTTCTCAAGCGCTCCAAGGAAGCGGTCACTTCCCTGTTCGCCGAAGCTCGCATGGGCAACGCGGTGAACACGAGCGACTGCGCCCCGCTGGTCAACGACATCGTCGATTCCGTCGACCACAACCAGCACGCGCTCGTCAGCCTGTGCCGGCTGAAGACCGCGGACGAATACACATACATGCATTCGGTGTCGGTGTGCGCATTGATGGTGTCGCTCGGCCGGCAACTCGGCCTGGATGATGAAACGGTGCGCGACGCCGGCATGGCCGGCCTGCTGCACGATCTCGGCAAGGCGGTCATGCCGCAGGAGATCATCAACAAGCCGGGCAAGCTCACCGACGAAGAATTCACCATCATCAAATCGCATCCCGTGCGCGGCCACGAAATGCTGCTGGAGAGCGGCGTCGACAACGAGCGCGTGCTCGACGTGGCGCGCCACCATCACGAGCGCATGGACGGCAAGGGCTATCCCGACAACCTGGGCGGCGACACGATTTCCCTGATCGCGCGCATGAGCGCGGTCTGCGATGTGTACGATGCCGTGACTTCGGACCGCCCCTACAAGGCGGGCTGGGACCCGGCCGAGTCGGTCTCGAAAATGGCGACCTGGGAAGGCCATTTCGATCCGTTGGTGTTGCAGACCTTCATCAAGACCATCGGCATCTATCCGGTCGGCTCGCTGGTGCGCATGGCGTCCGGCAAGCTCGGCGTGGTGGTGGAACAGAATTCCAAAAAGCTCACCGCACCCAAGGTGAAGCTGTTCTTCTCCACCAAGTCTGGCATGCCGTTCGAGCCCAAGCTGGTCGACCTGCTGGACCCGCTGCTCAACGATCGCATCGTGGCGCGCGAACCGCCCGAAAACTGGAGCTTCGGTTATCTCAACGATCTGTGGGCGAACCACGTCGCGTAGCAAATGCTACGCGATGCTCCGCTCGTCATGACGCGAATCCGGCAGCCAGATCGCAAGCAGCCCCAATAGCGGCAGCATCGCGCTCAACCGGTACACCATCTCGATGCCATAGACATCCGCGAGATGGCCGAAGGAAGCGGCTGCCAGGCCTGCCACGCCGAACGAAAAGCCGAACATCATTCCCGACACCATGCCGACGCGCGCCGGCATCAGCTCCTGCGCGAACACCACGATGGCCGGAAACGCCGACGCGATCGTCAGCCCGATCAGCACGGTCAGCACTTCGGTCCAGGCCAGGTCGACGAACGGCAGCAGCAGCGTGAACGGAATCGCGCCCATGACCGAAAACCGGATCACGTTCTTGCGGCCGAACCGGTCGCCCCAATAGCCGCCCGCCAGCGTGCCGGCGGCCAGCGCCCCCAGGAACAGGAACAAGTGCACCTGCGCCTCGACCACGCTGACGTGAAAGCGCTCGATGAGATAGAACGTGTAGTAGTTGGTCAGGCTGGCCACATAGGCGTACTTGGAAAATATCAGCAGCAGCAGAATCGCCATGCCCTTGATCACGGTCTCTCGCGGCACGGCGCTGTGCGCCTTCTGCGGCGTGCGCAGCCGCTGCAAGCGCGGCAGGCCATGGTGTTTGTACCAGACTCCGACGTTCCAAAGGATCGCGGTGGACAGCAGCGTCAGCAACGCGAACGCCACCAGGCTCGACTGCCCCCATTGCACGACGATCAGCGCCGCGAACAACGGCCCGATGGCCTGACCGGCATTGCCGCCCAGCTGGAACAACGATTGCGCCAACGAATGACGAGTGCCCGACGCCATGCGCGCGACGCGCGAAGACTCGGGATGGAACACCGACGAACCCAAGCCAAGCATCATGGCGCCGATGACCAGCCAAACGTAGGTGGAAGACATGGCGAACACCGCCAGCCCCGCAGCGGTGAACAACGTTCCCGCTGGCAACGAGAACGGCGCCGGCCGACGGTCGGCGGCATAGCCGATCACCGGTTGCAGCAGCGACGCGGTGGTTTGATACGCCAGCGAGATCCAGCCGATCTGCGCGAACGATAGCGAGTGGCTCGCTTTGACCATCGGATAGCTCGCCTGCATCAGCGACTGCATCATGTCGTTCAACAGATGGCAGCAGCTGATGGCCAGAATGATGGAGAACGCGGTGTCATCCCGCAGGGTGGCGGGAGCGCTGACCTCGGCCGATGGATTCAAGACAGGCTTCCGGAAGACGTCTGGGAGATTTTCTGGAGCCGCAAGTGTATGTCACTTGCGTTCGCCGCGTCTGCCGACTTCCGTCCGTTGCAACTGGAGCGGCGTTACTCGCCCAACAGATGAAGCACGACTTGTCGCTCGTGCGGTCGCCGACGATGCTCGAACAAGTAGATACCCTGCCACGTGCCGAGCGCCGGCTCGCCCTCGATCACGGGGATGGATAACTGAACTTGCGTCAGCGCCGTGCGCAGATGTGCGGGCATATCGTCCGGCCCTTCATCGTCATGGGCATATCGCGCGGGATCTTCGGGAGCGATCTGCTCGAAGAATGCCTCGAGATCGGACCGCACTTCCCTGGCCGCGTTCTCCTGGATCAGCAGCGACGCCGACGTATGCTTACAGAACACGGTGAGCAGCCCGGTGGTCAGCCGCTGATCGGCGACCCAGCTGCGAATCTCGCGCGTGATCTCGAGCAATCCGCGCCCCGAAGTGCGGATGGAAAGAACGTGCGTGGACTGGCGCATGGCGGGACCTCAAGCTTTGGCGCCCCGCCCTGCTTTCCTGGTCGGAACGCTGGCTCCAACGGCTCGTGTACAGAATGCCACGATGCCCTCGACCAGTTCCTTGCGCGCTTCGCGCTTGGCCCGGGGAGCGATCGGCCGAATCAGGGCTTCGGTGAAGGCGCCCACGATGCAGGCCGCGCCGATATCGGCGGATTGTTTGGGGAATTCCCCTGCCTCGATGCCCTCGACCAGCAAGGACTTGAACACCTCGCCGAAGCGCTTGCGCCCGAGCAGGCGAGCCTCGTCGACCTCCTGCTCGGCGGGTTCGGCGATAAATGCATAAGCCAGGTACGGGCCCTCCAACGCGCGATTGGCGAACGATTCCACGCAACCGCGCAGGCGCGCGGTGACATCGCCTTCACCCCTGGCGATGTCCTGCAGGATGGCGATTTCGTGATCGATGGCGCTGGTCAGCACTTCGACGAATAGCGCCGCCTTGGAGGGAAAGTAACGATAGATGGCGCCGGCGGACAGCCCGGCGCTGGCGGCCACGGCGGCGATGGAGGCGTGGTTGAAGCCGCCCTCGGCAACCAGCGCCCGCGCGGCCTTCAGGATGCGCTGGCGGTTGTCGGCCAGGCGCTCCTCCATCAGGAATGATCGCTTGTAGCTCATGGCCGGATCGTACCATGAAGTGAATACCGATTTTTTTTGTGAATCTCCATTCACTTCTTGGCCGGGGCTACCTACAATGCCGGCTGGATTGCTGTGCCGGACGGCCGGCCGTTGCCATGGCCCGGGGGAACATGAACATCATCCAGTCGAAGTTGCGCACCAACAGCGATGAATATCGCGCCAACAGCGCCGCGCTACGCGCGCTGGTGGAAGAGTTGCGCGAAAGAACCGCTGCCGCCGCGATGGGTGGCTCGGAAAGTGCCCGACGAAAACATACGTCCCGCGGCAAGCTGCTGGTGCGCGAGCGGATCGATCTGCTGCTCGACCCCGGCACACCCTTCCTCGAGTTCTCGCCGCTGGCGGCGTACGGCATGTATGGCGGCGATGTCGCCAGTGCCGGCGCGGTTGCCGGAATCGGCCGGATCAACGGCCGCGAATGCGTCATCGTCGGCAACGACGCGACGGTCAAAGGCGGCACGTACTATCCCATCACCGTCAAGAAACATCTGCGCGCCCAGGAAATCGCGCGTGAGAACCGGCTGCCCTGCGTCTACCTGGTCGACTCCGGCGGCGCCTTCCTGCCCATGCAGGACGAAGTGTTTCCGGACAAGGAACATTTCGGCCGCATCTTCTACAACCAGGCCAATCTCTCCTCGCTCGGCATTCCGCAGATCGCCTGCGTCATGGGTTCGTGCACGGCCGGCGGCGCGTATGTGCCGGCCATGAGCGACGAGGCAGTGATCGTGCGCAATCAAGGCACGATATTTCTTGGCGGTCCGCCGCTGGTGAAAGCCGCGACCGGCGAAGTGGTGAGCGCCGAGGACCTGGGCGGCGGCGATGTACACACACGCATCTCCGGCGTGGCCGACCACCTGGCCGAGAACGACCACCATGCTCTCGCCCTCGTTCGCCGCATCGTCGGCAACCTCGGGCCGCGCGACCTGTCGCTTCAACCACAAGCCGTGGAAGATCCGTTGTACGACCCCGAAGAGTTGTATGGCGTGATTCCCGCCGATACCCGCAAGCCCTTCGATGTGCGCGAAGTCATCGCCCGCATGGTCGACGGCTCGCGCTTCGACGAGTTCAAGGCACGCTTCGGCAACACGCTGGTGACCGGCTTCGCGCACGTGTATGGCTATCCCGTGGGCATCATCGCCAACAACGGCGTGCTGTTCTCCGAGTCGGCGCAGAAGGCGGCGCACTTCATCGAGCTGTGCTCGCAGCGTCGCATTCCGCTGACGTTCCTGCAGAACATCACCGGGTTCATGGTCGGCCGCAAATACGAGAACGAAGGCATTGCTCGTCACGGCGCCAAAATGGTCACAGCCGTCGCGACGACCCAGGTGCCGAAGTTCACCGTGCTGATCGGCGGCTCCTACGGTGCCGGCAATTACGGCATGTGTGGCCGTGCCTACTCGCCACGTTTCCTGTGGACCTGGCCGAATTCGAAGATCTCGGTGATGGGTGGCGAGCAAGCTGCCAACGTGCTGGCGACGGTGCGGCGTGACGCGCTCGAAGCGCAGGGCAAACAGTGGAGCGTCGAAGACGAAGAAGCCTTCAAAGCCCCGACCCGCGCGCAGTTCGAGACTCAAGGCAGCCCCTACTACGCCACCGCGCGACTCTGGGACGACGGCATCATCGATCCGGCTCAGACCCGACGCACCCTGGCGCTCGGCCTCGCGGCTGCAGCCAATGCTCCGGTGCCCGAGACACGCTTCGGCGTGTTCCGCATGTAAGAGGACTGAAGAATGTTCACCAAGATCCTCATCGCCAATCGCGGCGAAATCGCATGCCGGGTGATCGCCACTTGCCGCAAGCTCGGCATTCGCACCGTCGCTGTTTATTCCGAGGCGGACGCTGGCGCGCGCCACGTTCGCCTTGCCGATGAAGCCTATTGCGTGGGTCCCGCGGCCTCGCGCGAAAGTTATCTGCGCATCGATCGCATCATCGAAGTGTGCAAACAGTCCGGTGCGCAGGCCGTCCATCCCGGCTATGGTTTTCTAGCGGAGAATGACAGCTTCGCCGAAGCTTGCGAGCAGAATGACATCGTATTCATCGGCCCACCGGTCAAGAGCATTCGAGCCATGGGCTCCAAGTCGGCGGCCAAGGCACTCATGCAGCAGGCCAACGTGCCGCTGGTGCCCGGCTATCACGGCGCCGATCAAGATCCAGCCTTACTACAACGTGAAGCGGATCGCATTGGCTATCCGGTGCTGATCAAGGCGTCGGCGGGCGGTGGTGGCAAAGGCATGCGCGTCGTGAACGCGCCAGAAGAATTCGCTGCCGCCCTTGCCTCGTGCCAGCGCGAAGCACGGACTTCGTTCGGCGACGAGCGCGTGCTCATCGAAAAATATCTGCTCCAGCCGCGCCACATCGAGATCCAGGTGTTCGCCGACAAGGCCGGGCACACCATCAGCCTCCATGAGCGCGACTGCTCGGCCCAGCGCCGTCACCAGAAAGTGGTGGAAGAAGCGCCTGCGCCCAGTGTCGATGCCAGGCAGCGCGAAGCGATGGGCCGTGCCGCTTGCGACGCTGCGCGTGCCGTCGGTTATGTCGGTGCCGGCACCGTCGAGTTCATTGCCGATGCGGCGGGTCATTTCTATTTCATGGAAATGAACACGCGCCTGCAGGTCGAGCATCCGGTGACCGAAATGATCACCGGCCTGGACCTGGTCGAATGGCAGCTGCGCATCGCAGCCGGCGAGAATCTACCGCTCACGCAGGAGCAGGTGCCGCTGCGCGGTCACTCGATCGAAGTGCGCATTTATGCCGAGGAGCCCGAAAAAGGATTCCTGCCTTCGGTGGGTCGCCTCGCCTGCTTCCAAACGCCCTCGCCTTCGGCACACGTGCGCCTGGATACTGGCGTCGAGCAAGGCGACGAAATCACGCCTCACTACGATCCCATGATCGCCAAGCTCATCGTGTGGGATCAGACTCGCGATGCCGCGATCGAGCGAATGCTGGTCGCTTTGGCGGACACTCGCATCGTTGGCGTAGGCCATAACGTCAATTTCCTCTCTCGCCTGGTCGGCCACGCCGCTTTCCGCGAAGGCCGCGTCGATACCGGCCTGATAGAGCGAGAGCGTGCGGCACTGATCCCAACCAGCAGGGAATTGCCGCAGGAAGTGTTCGAGGTCGCTGCCCTGGCGCAGCTGGCGCACGAGCGCGAGCAGGCGAAAACACAGTCCCCTTCGCCGTGGAGCATCGCAGACGGATGGCGCATCAACGGTGCTCAGAGCCGCAAGCTGCACTTCGCCGCTGGCGAACAGACGGCTGACGTAGCTGTGCGCTACACGTCAAGCGGCTATGTCATCGACGATGAGGCGGCAACTGTGCAGCAGTCCGGGTCCGAACTGCGCATCACTATTGGCCAACGGCACATCAATGCGGCAGTCGTGCGGCACGGCGAGCAAATGCACGTGTTCCTGCGGGGCGCGCAGCACGTGCTGACTTATGATGATCCGCTGGTCCATGCGGGCGAAACCGAAGAAATCCAAGGCGGTCTCGCGGCGCCCATGCCTGGGAAGATCATTGCGCTACTCGCCGAGCCCGGCGCAGACGTGGCCAAGGGCGCTGCCTTGCTGGTGATGGAAGCCATGAAGATGGAACTGACCGTGTTTGCTCCCGGCAAGGGCACACTGGTCAGCTATTTGTGCAACGTCGGCGATCAGGTGAAGGAAGGCGTGGTATTGGTCGACTTCCAGGCCAGTGCCTGACCCGCAGGCGGCGTGCTCACATCACCACGTAGTTGGGATTGTCGGAAAAGCGGAACCAGGGATCTTCAGTGCTCGCTCCGGTTCGGGTGCCGGGTGCCGGGCGGCATGCGCAATTCGTACTTGCGCACCGAGCTCAGATAGCGGTGCACGCGATCCGCTGCGACGGTCGCGAGCAGGTCGAACGGCCGTCCGCCCAGCGCCTCGTTGGGAGTGGCCAGCCAGACCCTGGCACGTTCCGCCGAACCGAGCACTTCCACGGTCGCGCGAAACATCCCGACGATCTTCAGCGCCGCCTCCCATTCGGGCCGCTGCGGGTCCAACGAACGCGCGCCCGACTGCAGCTGGGCAATCTCCTCCGGCGACGAATTCAGCAATGACGGCAATCCCGCCGCCAATCCCAACTGCTCCACGGCGCGCAGTAGCGCCTTGGTCAGTAGTGGCGGCGACAATGTGGACGGCTGATACATCGAAGACTCACGAATGGGATGGTTGCCGGCGCTCAGGCGAATACCGCGTCCAGGAACATCATCACGGCAAAGCCGCCGAGCAGCGAGAAGGTTGCGAGATCTTCATAACCGCCGCGATGCGTCTCGGGAATGATTTCATCGCTGATGATGAACAGCATGGCACCGGCCGCGAGCCCGAGCACGACCGGCATCATCGGCCCCGTGATCCACACGGCCGAGCTGCCCACGGCGCCGCCCAACGGTTCCACCAGGCCGGTCAGCGACGCGACCAGGAATGCCTGCGCCTTGGGATAGTCGATGGCCAGCATGGCAGCGGCGACCGCGAGCCCTTCGGGCACGTTTTGCAAGCCGATGCCGACCGCGAGCGGCACCGCCTTGGCCGGATCGCCGCTGGCGAAACCGACGCCGACCGCCATGCCTTCGGGAAAGTTGTGCAAGGTGATGGCAATGATGAACAGCCACAGCCGCTGCAGCCGCAGGCTGTCCGGCCCCTGTTTGCCCATCACGAAATGTTCGTGCGGCACGCGCTTGTGAATCCAGTACAAACCGATCGCGCCCCCCAGCAGTCCGCCGATCACCACCAGCACCGCCAACGGCCTGGAGGCGATGTGCGACTCGGCATGATCGAGCGCCGGCTGCAACAGGGAGAAGAAGGTTGCGGCCAGCATGACGCCAGCGGCGCCGCTCAGCAGGGCATCCTGAGCCTTGGGCGAAGGCCGGCGAAAAGAGAACACCCAGAGCGCGCCGACCACCGTGCCCATGCCCGCGAGGAAGCTCGCTCCCAGGCCCTGCAGAAAGATTTCATGCGCCTGCATGCGTCAGCCCGAGTAATGCTCCAGGAACTGTGCCACGCCGTTCAGGAACATCTGCACGCTGATCATCACCAGCACCATGCCCATCAGCCGCTCCATCGCGGTCAAGCCGCGTTCGCCGAGCGCTCGATAGAAGAAGGGCGCGGCGATCAGGATAGCGGCCGTCGCCGACCAGGCAATCGTCGTGGCCAGCCACAGCTCCAGCATGCTTCCAGCGGTCGCGCGCAGCAGTAACAACGTGGCCAGCGTCGAAGGCCCGGCGATCAGCGGAATCGCCAGGGGCACCACCAGCGGCTCCCCCTCCGCCGCATCGTCGAAGCCGCCGCTGGCGGGAAAGATCATGCGCAATGCGATCAGGAACAGCACGATGCCGCCGGCGATGCTGATCGTCTCCTGCTCGATCTGCAGCAGCGCCAGCGCGCGCTGGCCGACCAGCAGGAAGAAAATCAGCACCACGTACGCGATCAGGCATTCGCGCACCAGGATCTTGCGCCGGCGCTCCGGCGCCACGCGTTTGAGCACGGCCAGGAACACCGGCACATTGCCCAACGGATCCATGATCAACCACAAAGTGATGACGGCGGAGAGAATGTCCATCCGCACAGAATCTCACAAATCGCCGGTTCGCCGCGAGCGCCCATCGGCGATCTTGCCCGGGTGCCCGTGTAGCGTGTACCCAATTGGAGCAGGCACGGAGGGCCGGTCGCGGCTGGAAAACTTTTCTTTGGTCCAGCGGGCTGACGCAGTCGCTGGCCGCTGGGCTAGTCCACCATCGCCCAATTCATCGCTGTCGGGGCGGTGAGCGAACGTTTGGAGCCTTGCAGGATCTTGGTGAGCGACTGCCGATCCACCGTTTCCTGAGTCAGCAACAGTTGCGCCAGCTCGTCGAGGGCCTGCCGGTTCGCGGTGATGGTTTCTCGAACGCGGGCTTCCGCTTGCTTCAACAACTGCTGAATCTGAGCGTCGATCTGGCGCGCCGTCTCCTCGCTGAATTCCCTGGCAACCGGCATTCCCGGATCGTTCAGGTAGGCGCTGCGCGTCCGTGTTTCGAACACCGCCGGACCGAGCGCATCGGTCATGCCGTACTGAGTGACCATGTGGCGGACCAGATCCGTGGCGCGTTGCAGGTCGTCCCGAGCGCCCGTAGAGACTTCGCCGAATACCAACTGCTCGGCCACGCGGCCGCCCAGCAACACATCCAAACGGTCCAGCAACTCGCCGCGCTTCAGCAGGTAGCGCTCTTCAGTGGGCAGTTGCTGGGTAAAGCCGAGTGCACCGATGCCTCGCGGTATGATCGACACGCGCGAAACCTTGTCGGTCGTTTCGCGCAGCTCGGCAATCAAGACGTGCCCGGCTTCGTGATACGCGACGGTCTCCTTTTCCTTCGGATTCATCACCAGGCTGCGCTTTTCCAAGCCAGCGATGGCGCGATCGACGGCGGCGTCGAAGTCGCTCATGGTGACCACGGACTTGTTCTGTCGAGCCGCATGCAAGGCTGCTTCGTTCACGATGTTTGCCAGATCGGCGCCGGCGGTGCCGGGTGTCTTGGCGGCGACCGCCGCGAGATCGACATCGTCGCCAAGCACGAGCCGCTTGGCATGCAGGCGCAAGATCCGTTCGCGGCCACGGATGTCCGGCCGGTCGATGGCGACGTGGCGATCGAAACGTCCGGGCCGCAGCAACGCCGGATCGAGGATTTCCGGACGATTGGTCGCCGCCATGATGATCACGCCGCGATTGGTGTCGAATCCGTCCATCTCGACCAGCAGCTGGTTGAGCGTTTGCTCGCGCTCCTCGTGCGCGCTGAACCCGCTCACGCCACGCGCACGGCCGAGCGCATCGAGCTCATCGATGAAGATGATGCATGGGGCGAGCTCGTTGGCCTGTTGGAACAGATCACGCACGCGCGCGGCGCCGACGCCCACGAACATCTCCACGAACTCCGAACCACTGATCAGCAGGAAGGGAACATTCGCCTCGCCCGCCACGGCCTTGGCCAGCAGGGTCTTGCCGGTTCCGGGCGCGCCGACGATGAGTATCCCCTTGGGGATATGCGCACCGAGCTTGGTATAGCGCCCCGGATCGCGCAGGAATTGCACGACCTCCATGAGCTCGGTCTTGGCCTCGTCGATGCCTTCCACATCGGAAAAGCGCACGCCGATGTTCTTTTGCACGAAGACTTTGGCCTTGCTCTTACCGATTCCGATGAGATCGCCCGCTCCGCGTGCGCTCATCTTTCGTATCAAGAACATCCACACCGCCACGAAAATCGCCACGGGCGCGAGCCAGGAAAGCAGCATGACCAACCAGGTGGATTGGCGCGTGCCGGCATAACGAACCTTGGCGGCAGTCAGATCCTGAGACAGCGTCGGATCGTCGACTCGCACCGCGGTGAACGCGACGCTCGTCTGGTTGGGCGCGCGCTCTAGATATTTCTTGACCGCTTCGGGCAGTTGCTCGCGATCTGCCGGGATCGTGAGCGTGCCGGCGATCTCCTGGTCGGAGATGCGCACTTCGGCGATCTGCCCCGCGGCAAGCAGCGTCTTGAAATCGCTGTAGTCGAGCGTCACGGTGGTACGCTGGCCGAACCAGAACTGCGCCACGAGCACCGCCATCATTGCCCAGGCCACCCAGCCGAGGGTATTCGGGGGCAGCTTGTTGTTGACCGGTGCATCCGCCATGAGTGCTCAACCAGTCGTCCGGTCGACGGGACGGTGGCTGGCAGGATCGCTTGTGACGATCTCGCCGTAGTCGCCGTTGGTGACTCCCGCGGCATTGGCCTCGTCGGTATCGAGGTGCAGTTCCAGCCGGAAATCCGGAGCGACGCGCACGACCACGTCGCCAAAGATCAGATCGCGCCCGTTGCTGTCGACCTTGACGCTCACCGTCTGTCCATCGTGCAGTCCGAGCCGTTGCGCTTCTTCGGGATTCATATGGATGTGGCGCTGCGCGGTGATGACGCCACTGTGCAACGTCACGGCCCCCGCCGGGCCTACGACCTGCAACCCAGGAGTGTGTTCAAGATCGCCCGAGAGGCGCAGCGGTGCCGTGATACCCAAGGTGCATTCGTCGCTGCGCGACAGTTCCAGCTGGTCGTGGTCGCGGGGTGGCCCCATGAGGCGCACGTGCTCCAATCGCCCACGGGGACCGATCAGGGTCACCGTCTCTTCGGCCGAGAACTGACCGGTCTGCGACAACCATTTGCGAACACGCAGCTGGTAACCCTCGCCAAACAATTTTTGCACGGTGGCCGCGCTCAAGTGCGCGTGCCGCGCCGACACCGCAATCGGTACTTTCATATCACCTACCCGCGCACGCCGTCGGTGAAATCATGATTTGTCCGCGTCCCATGGCGCGTAATCCCTGAAGTTACCCCCACCCATGGTGCCGTCATCGGTCCATGCTGCCTTTACGGAAAATAGGCAATCCAGCGTGGCTTCCACGGGTATGGACTCCTGGAATACGCGGGATTTGCGGGATTCCGGCATGCATCCACGGATTGTTCGAGTGGCCCCAGGTCCCCTGGTCCGCACAATGGATCGCAAACATCGTAATGGACCCTTGTGCAGGAGTCATGTCATGGCGCGATTCATGAAAGCCGCAGTATTCGTCGAGCCGGGTCGCATCGCCCTTGAAGAGCGGCCGATTCCCGACGTGGGGCCGCTCGATGCCCTGCTTCGTATCACGACGACCACGATCTGCGGCACCGACGTTCACATCATGAAGGGCGAGTATCCGGTGCGGCCCGGCTTGATCGTCGGCCACGAGCCGGTGGGGGTGATCGAGAAGCTCGGCTCGGCAGTGCAAGGCTACCGCGAGGGACAGCGCGTCATCGCCGGCGCCATTACGCCCAGCGGCCACAGCCATGCATGCCTGGCCGGCGTGGGCGCCCAGGACGGTGTCGGCACGGAGCATGGCTGGAAGCCCCTGGGCGGCTGGAAATTCGGCAACACCATCGATGGCTGCCAGGCGGAATACGTGCTGGTTCCCGACGCCATGGCCAATCTCGCGCCCGTGCCCGATGGGCTCAGCGATGAAGAAGTGCTGATGTGTCCCGACATCATGTCCACCGGCTTCGGCGGCGCCCAACGCGGCCGCATTCAGATCGGCGACACCGTCGCGGTGTTTGCTCAAGGCCCCATCGGCCTGTGCGCAACCGTCGGCGCGAGGCTGATGGGCGCGACCACCATCATCGCGGTCGAGACCCTTGAAGCTCGTGCGAGTGTGGCTCGACGGCTCGGCGCGGATCACATCGTGGACTTTCGCAAGGAGGATCCCGTCGAAGCGATCATGCGATTGACCAAAAATCGCGGTGTCGATGTAGCGATTGAAGCGCTGGGCACGCAGGCCACGTTCGAAGCCGCACTGCGGGTCCTGCGGCCGGGCGGTACGCTCTCCAGCCTGGGCGTCTACTCCAAGGACTTGCACATTCCGTTGGGCGCCTTCGCCGCCGGCCTCGGCGATCACACCATCGCCACCACCCTATGCCCCGGCGGCAAGGAGCGCATGCGGCGCCTCATGGACGTCATCGCATCCGGCCGTGCCGACCTCAAGCCCCTGGTCACTCACCGATTCAAGCTCGACCAGATCGAGCAGGCGTACGATCTGTTTGCAAACCAGCGCGACGGGGTGCTGAAGGTGGCGATCACGCCGTAATATCCCTCAGCGCCGCGATGCCTAAGGAACGCCGCGTAGATTTTCTCGGTAACGCTCATTCCATCCTGCGTTCCGGACGCTCATACTCGGCGGCACTGGTATCCACGAGGGACGTTCATGGCGCGTGTTGCAGTTCTGACCAGCGGCGGCGATGCGCCTGGAATGAATGCCGCGATACGTGCGGTCGTCCGTTGCGGCGTTCTACAAGGACTGCAGATGTTCGGTGTCCGCCGCGGCTACTCCGGGCTGATCGCCGGCGAATTCGTTCATCTCGGGCCACGGGAAGTCGGCGGCATCATCCACCAGGCCGGGACCGTGCTTGAAACCAGCCGGTGCGAGGCATTCAAGACCGAGGCCGGCCGGCAAGCGGCGCTGAAACAGCTGCACGATCATGACATCTCCAACCTGATCGTCATCGGCGGCAACGGCTCGCAGACCGGCAGCTTCGCGCTCGCCGAGCTTGGCATGCGCGTCATAGGCATCGCTTCCACCATCGATAACGACCTCTACGGGACGGATGTTTCGATTGGCACCTCCACTGCACTCGACACGGCACTGGGCGCCATCGATTGTTTGCGAGTAACTGCGGCCTCGCACGAGCGTGCGTTCATCGTCGAAGTGATGGGGCGCCACAGCGGTTATCTCGCGGTGTCCGCCGCAATCGCCGGCGGTGCCGAAGCAGTGGTCATACCGGAAATGGAAACGGAGCCCGATGACCTCGTGCGCCAGCTCCGCGCGTCACGCGAGCGCGGCAAGAAACATGCGATAGTAGTCGTTGCCGAGGGCGCCAAGTACAATGCGGATGCGCTGGTTCGCTACTTCGACCTGCACGCGGATAAAATAGGCATTCAATTGCGTATGACGCGGCTAGGTCACGTTCAGCGCGGGGGCGTGCCAGGCGCCTTCGATCGCATCCTTGCGAGTCGGCTGGGCGCAGCAGCGATCGAGCTGATCGGGCACGGCCAATCCGGCTGCCTCGTCGGCCTTTGTCGCGGCGAAGTTGTCCACACACCCTTGTCCGAGGTGGCCAGGAACAGCAAGTCGCTCGATCCTCACCTGCTCGAGCTCGCCCGCGCTCTGGCGACCTGACCGTTGGAGGTACTTCCATGAAACTCAAAGAGCTTTGTGTCCTGGACGTGGCTTGCTGCCGCAAGGACACGACCATCGCGGAGGCCGCCCGCTTGATGCGCCAGCATCACACCGGCGATCTCATCGTCACCGATGACAGCGACGGCACGCCCTTGCCGGTCGGCGTCATCACCGATCGTGACATCGTCATGGAAGTGGTTGCAAAAGGCCATGATACGGACCGCATGCAGGTGAGCGCGGTGATGGGCAGACCTGTCGTCGTTGCATCCGGCTCCGAGAATGTCGCCACCGCCATCGGCCGCATGCGTGAACACGGCGTGCGCCGGCTGCCCATTGTCGACGACAGCGGCGCCGTGCTGGGAATTATCACTCTGGACGATTTGTATCGCGTGCTCGCCGAGCACACGGCGGCGCTGGCAGCCATCGTGAACAAGGGGCAGACGCGCGAGAGCCGCAGCCGGCGCTGAGCTGGCGGAAAAAAACCAGCCGCTCCCTTGCGCGTCGCTTGTTGTCTGCGGTAAGCAATATTACTTCAGCAACGAGGGTCGCGCAGGAGTTCTTTCAAGTCATCGCGGCAACGGGTCCGACCTGCGGCCGTTACACCACTACGCGCGATCTGCTGTCTATCCCAAACCTCAGCACCTAAGGGCATTTCGTTCAATTCCGCCCTGGCCTCCTTCCAGAAGGGATAGTGCGCTGTCATCAGTTCGATGAAACGTTCGCTGTGCGTGGGCTCAATCAAGTGGATCATCTCGTGGACGATCACGTATTCAAGGAGATCCTTGGGCTTTTTCACGAGCTCGGTATTCAGGCGAATGTGGCCGGCGCGGTGATTGCAGCCTCCCCATCTTGTCTTCATCCGCTGCAGGAAGTAGCGACGCACCTCTATGCCCAGCTTGCGCTCCCATTTGCGGATGAGCCCTGGCACAACCTCGTGTAACAGTGCCTTGTGCCAGTGGTGGATCACTTCAGCTCGCCTCGCGGCACTGCTGCCTGGCCGAACGGTCAGTGTCATGCGCCTGTGGTCAAGTGACACGCGTGGCTTCGCCTCCTCGTGTCTCACTGTCAAGAGATAAGGTCGGCCCCACAGAAAATGCGTCTCGCGAGTGACGAACTGGCGGGGCGCTTCGCGGGCCTGGCTTTGAAGACGGGAGCGCTGTGCTCTGATCCAATCGAGCTTCGAAATCACATAGGCTCGCGCCACATCCAACCGCGTGTTTGTCGGTGCGGCCAACGTGACACGCCCACTCGGCGGATGCACGCTGAGATGGACGTGCTTGATGGGCTTGCGAGTGACTGCAACCTTGATATCTCCGAGCTCTATTGATTCGCTCATCGGTAACCCGGTTGATTCTTGATGATCTCGAAGATGGCAAGAGTCGCGTCCCGATCGCGCGACATGACCGGAAACAAGGCATTCAGCACTTGCTTTTCTCGAATCTCGTCCCCTCTCCAGCCGGCCGGGGCGTGTTCCCGCATCGCCTGATCGATGCGAAGCGCCAGTGCCGCACGTTCATCCATTCGTAGCGGACTCTCATCCCGCACCATGCCCTTCGCGCCGATCGCGGGAAGATTGTTGAAAATTACTACCGCTTCGGGCTTCCCATGCAGTGCAGCGGGGATGCCGGCGATGGCGTCCCTCTGAGCCAGCCGCCTCACCAATTCTTCCGCTTTCTTCAAGAACAGCTCGTACTCGGCCGCATCCGTCCGGCTTTGCCGGATCAAGTCATCGAGAAGCTCCGACATCTGGGCGTAGAACCGTGGGTCCGTCAACTGGTCACGAATGATCGTCTTGCGGACATTGTTGATGATGGCTTCGGCGATCGCCCGGCGCGACAGCATGCCCTTCTCGTTGAGCTTGCGGGCGATTGCATCGTGAATGCCAGTCTTGACGATCAGATCCGTGAGCGTCAGGGAGGTCAAACTGCCACTGCCCAGAGCCGGATCGGCCTGTACATAGGTATTGAGCAGGTGACGCATATCCGCCTCGTAAGGCTTGATGTCGAACTCCTCGCCGGCGTGCTTCTTGATGGCAGCGCGAATCTCACTATAGAGCTCCACCTCGTTCTTGAGCTCACTGACCTCCTGCTCCGAGTAGCCCGCTGCAATCAGATCCGGGGCCACATCCGCGTAGCTGCGTACGAACTTCGCCACTGCCTTGTAGAAAGATACTCTCAGCGGCTCCGTATCGAGCAGGGCCCGGGCGTCGGCCGCGTCACCGCAGAAGTAGATCAAGAACTGTTCCAGTTCGCCCGGCGGCGCCACTGGATCACAAAGATAACGCAGCGCCTCCCTTGCGATCTCCAACTGACGCCGGCTTTCCTTGAGGCAGTCCTTCAGCTCGACGTTGTTCGAGCCGCCGTTTCCTTCGTCGAGATCGAGCTCATCGGAGCTGTAGACCGCAATCGCCTCTTGCACGTCCTTGAACAGCTCCTTGAAATCGACAATGTAGCCGAAGTCCTTGTCCTCGCCGTCCAGGCGATTGGTGCGGCAGATGGCCTGAAACAGGCCGTGATCGTGGAGCTCGTTATCGAGATAGATGTAGGTGCAGCTCGGCGCATCGAACCCCGTGAGCAGCTTGCTCACGACGATCAGCAGCTTGAGATTTGCCGGCTCCTCGATGAACCTGCGCTTGGCTTCGTCCTCGTACTCTTTGGTGGTCTGGTCATCGGTCAGGACATACTTCGTATAGGTGTCGAACTTGTAGCGTTCGTCGCTGTGAGCCGGCTCGCGCGAGATGGCGTTATGGTTGGGCTCGTAGGACGTGATGATGCCGCAGTACTGACCGAAGCTCGTGTTCTGGAACAGCCGGAAATAATGGCACGCGTCGTAGATGCTGGCGGCCACCAGAATGGCGGTCCCACGGTCGTCGTTCAGCCGCTTCTTGAGATCGAAGTCCTGGATGATGCTGGCGATGATCCGCTGCTTGCGCTCGCCCGCGCTCATCAACTTTTCCATGGTGGCCCAGCGCTTGCGCAATACCGCCTTCTGAAAATTGTTGAGCGTCCTGGTCTTCTGCTCGAAGTAGGCTTCGATCGCCGCCGCAGACGTGAGCCGTTGCGGAACGTCTCGAGCCTCATACTTCAGGTCCAGCACTACCTTGTCGGCCACGGCCTCGTGGAACTTGTAGGTATGGATGTACGTGCCGAACACGTCACGTGTGGTCTGCTTGTCCTGGCGCAACAGTGGCGTACCCGTGAACCCGATGAAGATGCCGCCTTCCAGCCATCGCTTCATCTGTCGATTCATATCGCCGCCTTGAGTGCGGTGGCATTCGTCCACGAAGACATAGAAGCGTCCGTACACGGCGGGTCCCGGGCCCTTGAGATCGGACGGGTCGAACTTGTGAATCAGCGCGCACAGCAATCTGGGCGAGGTGGCGCCCAGCTTTGCAACAAACTCCGCCCTGGTTGCAATGCGCGGCGACGGTGAGTCCGCACCCACCACACCCGCATTCTTCATTACGCCTTCAATCTGCTTGTCGAGCTCGTCTCGATCCGTAACGATGAGGATACGAGCCTGCGGGTCATGTTCCAGGATCCATTTGGCGAGCAGCACCATGAGGATGCTCTTGCCGCTGCCTTGGGTGTGCCAGATGACGCCGCCTTCGCGCCTGCGCAGCCGTTCCTGCGCCGCCTTCATGCCTGCATACTGGTGCTGGCGCGGTACTTTCTTGATGCCATTGTCGAAGATAACGAAATGGCGGATCCAGTCCAGCAGCCGTGCCTTGTCGCAGAGCTCCGCGAGTGGCCGGTCGAGCAACGCTCCCGGTGGTACTGGTGTACCCTCGGACAAGGGCGCCGCCTTCCACTCCACGAAGAACTCTTCTCGTGAGGTCACGGTGCCGTAGCGCAACCCCTGCGCGTCGTTGCCCGCCAACAGCAGTTGCACCGTGGGGAAGAATGGCTGATTGAATTCGGGTTCTTGATTGGTGATGAGCTGCCGCACGCCATCGCCCACCTCCACCGAGCTGCGTTTGAGCTCGATGACGACAATGGCAATGCCATTCACGTACAGCGCCAGATCGGGCCGGCGCTCGTAGCCGCCCTTGAGCGTCACTTCCTCGGCCAGCGCAAAATCGTTGGCCTCGGGATGCTCCCAATCGATCAGGTGCACGGTGTCATGCGGCTTGTCGGCGGCAACCTGGACTTCGACGCCATAGCGAAGCAATTTGTACGTCCGTAATGCCGATTGGTAGAGCGTGGTGCCTGTGACATCAGCGGCGGCGAGCAGTCTCTGTAGCGCCGCATCGATGTGCGCATCGGAATAGCCGCGCTTCTGAAGATTCTTGCGCAGCAGCTCGACCTCGATACCGCGGTTGTTCTCACGCTTGCTCCGGTCGCCGAGATACTCGTACCCCAGGCCACCGTCCGCCGGGAAAGACGTGAAAAGCTCGACCACCCGGTTCTGAGTGTTGCGTTCGGAGCGCGCGACAGCAGGGCTCATTGCCTTCCTCTCCTTAGGGTCCCTTGTTCGATGCCCGCAGCCAGGCGCGTCCCAGGGCCGTTAGCCGGTACCGTTGTAGCCTGCTCCTGGGCTTCTCGGGAATGGTCATCTCGATGAATCCGCGCTCCAGCGCCGGGCGCAGGTAAGCATCGCGGAAGTGGTCCTCATGCTTCAGATTCAGCGCCGCCTGGATGTCCGCCCGCCTCATCTCGCCCTGGATCGCGGCGAGCAGCCGGCGGACTTCCCCGGTGACTTCCCCGGTGACTTCCCCGGTGACTTCCCCGGTAGGAACTTCGACGTGCGGTCGCTGAATGACCACACGGAACTGGTTGGCCGCCACATCGTCGATCAGCTGGATCGCGGGCCAGTCCCTCAGCGCACGAGGAATACCGGTACCCAAGCCTCGGTAGGGCAATATGTGCACGGCATGCTCGGTCAGTGTGGGATTGCGGCGGTTGGTGGCGCCATGCCGGATCGCCTCGGTGCTCAAGCTGTCGGGCAGGTGGCCAGGACTGATGATCTCGACACGATCGGCGAACACCATCAGGCGGATCGAAGCGCTGGTGAAGTAGTCGCGATGGATCAGCGCGTTGACCAGCAGCTCTTCCAGCGACGGCTCCGGAATCTCCAGCTGCCCGAGCGTATTGAAGCCTCGTTCGCCCTGCACGTGCCGCAGATTTCGGCGGATGAACGCGAAGCTGCGCTGATATTGCTCTAGCAACGTGCCGCCGATGTCTTCGCTGTCGAGATAGCGAGTATCGTGCAGCGCTGTCCCCGGGAAAGCCACCGCCTTCACCTCAAAAGCCGGGCGCCAGCGCTGAGGATTGCGTGCGAACAACATCAGCCCAGCCAGGTTCAATTCGCGCCCGTCGCCCAGACCAAGGTTCTGAAGCAACTGCTCCAACGGCTGACCGGCGAATTCACTGATCTGTCCATAACGACGAGAGAAGTACGTCTGGAAAGCTTTCTCGTCCAGGTCCGCCACCGACGTACCGGCCACCGGCACTACGTCGGCATAGACCAGCCCGGCACGCTGAAACATCCGCTGCATTTCTTCCCTGGATGTCACGTGACGTTTGTCCGAGCCTTGCTTGACCCAAATGCGGCCCTGATGATCAACGTAGGGCTTGGCCAGGCCGTCGGGCACCTTGACCACCATCACGATGCCTTGAGTTGTCTGCACGTTCTCGGTCAGCGGATGCACCGGCGGGCGCACGTGTTGAGAGGCACCGTTGCTCAGCAACTGGTTCAGACGACGCACGGAAGCAGCATCGAGGCCCGAAATAGAACCATCGTCGGCAACGCCGAGGAACAGCGTGCCACCTCCACTGTTTGCAAAGGCCGCCAACTCCGCGGCCAACGCGTCGGAGTTGGTAACGTCGCGCTTGAATTGGTGCCGGCTGTCCTCACCGCGTGCCAGCAGGCTGATCCGACATGGACGCCGAGATCGCCGCCCTGGAAGTTCGCCGCGACAAGACTCGCGCCCTCAAGCAAGCCATGATGCAGGAACTGCTTACTGGAAGAACGCGGCTGGTCCAGCCTGCAGTCAAGGTTGGAGACCGCATCACCGAACATTTGGAAAAAAACGTAGCCAGGATGGCTTATACCAGCTCGGCAGCGTACGACACAAAAACCCGTTGAGCAAACCCAAGTATGTTCGTCACCCTGGAATAAGAGATGGGATCTCAGGTTTGGACGGACGGTTGATACCAGCACGTCTCCATTTCGAAGCTTGCGACGGGCGCGAGACGGAGCCGAACCAAACACTTGTTGTGAATGACTTCTCAGCGAGCCTTGATCAACGTCTTCAAGGGCAATGTAGTTGAATGCGAAATGTGGCGCCGTATCGCCAGCGAGACTCTCTGGATCACAATCACTGACATCGCCTAACCGCTTGATCTCCCACTTGCCGGTGAAACCGGGGAGCCGGATTTGACCCGAGAGGAGCTGCTGCATTGCCGCCTGTTTCAGGTTACGCTTCTTGGCGATGAGCTGATCCAGACCACCTAGTAACTCGTCCATGTCACTCAGTGCTCCCTCGATGGCTCGCTGTTCACTTTCTCCAGGCACGGGCACTCGGATACTTCGAACCTGACTGAAATTCAAGCCTTGACGGTTCCCTCCTGCCTGGAAATTGTCGATCTGCCGCTGACCGGGGTCAGATAGCAAGAAGAAGTTCAAGAAACGAGGTCGCAACCCCCTCTCGACGCGGATAATGCAAACATGCTGATTGACGTTCCCCCCCTCCAATCTAGCGTCTGCGACGGCGCAGCGACCGATTGATGCCCCGGTGATGTTTAGCAAGACATCATCAACTCGAATCTCTGTGTCTGGGAAGGTAGCGTGGGTTGCATCATCGATGTAGGCCAGATCGCCCAATAACAGCGTGCCCCATCCGACGTTTTGGCTACGCACGAAAGGTCGGCCGTGGTCTTTATAAACGCGGCTACCACCAGTGGGTGTAAGACCACTCCCGACTCTTATTGCCTTGTCACCAAGCAACTCAATCGGCCAATCCTCCGGAAGGAACCCGATCTCACACGGCTTGTAACCTGGCCTCTCATTCATACCGCCCCCATTCTCTGGAGATGCTTGTCTACCTTGACACCAATCGCATCCAGGTGCTCTACGAGCTGGTGTAGCGGAGTTGCGTAGCGTTCGGCGAGCTGACTTAATCGCAGAGCGAGAGTATGCGACACACGGTCAAGCTCACCCTGCACGACGGCGGCGAGTGCGGTCAGCCATTTGTCATCAACAACCAGTACCTTTACCTCGTCCTCAGTAAGCGCGGAATACTTCGCATGGAGCTTCTCTTCCAGCGCCTCCTGTGAGAACTTGATCTTTGACTTGGTATCGACCTGTTGATCGAGCAGCGCTCCGTACTCCTCGAGCGCGTTACACTCTTCGACGTAGTCAGGGTCCCTACCAATTTCCTTGAGACGGGCCTTCACCGCTTTGGCGGTGATCTTCTGCTTGTCACCCTCGCCCTCGATCACTTCCACCAGCAGCCCATCCTCGCCGCCCTGCTCCTCGCGCTTCTCATCCAATTGCTGCTCGATGACAGCGAGTTCTGCTTCCAGAGCGGCAATGGCATCACGTTCGGCAGCAAAGTAGCAATCGATGACCAGGTCCGCAGGCACGAGATCCGATTTGAAACGCCGCTTGCCGCGCTTGTAGTCCTCCTTCTCCGGCCAGAAGAGCTTCCCTTCCTTGTTCTTCATCTGGAGGATTTCGCGCGGCTTGGCGGCTGCCTGCCAGTCCACGGCAGCGATCAGATAAGCGTCATCCTGTAACGTTTCGGCCCAGTAGTCCATCAGGTGCTGATAGATGTCGTAAGCGTCCACCAACGGCGCTTCGCGAAAGGCGGCAAGCAGGCTCTCGGACAGCGTTTCGATCAACGCCTTCGGATGACTGTTCTGCCCGAAACCCACCATCTCGGGCCGATAGGTTTTGCGCCAGCGAGCGAAGAGATCACGTACCTGCGCCTGGAATGCAGTGAACTCGGGGTGCCCCAGGATGGTGGCTTTCACCTCGGCGATGGGTAACTTGAGGGCCGCATAGCCAGGGCGCAGGACATCGAAAAGCGTCGCACGCAGCGCCGGCATGATCTTCCAATATTCGCCCAGTGCATCAAGATCCCGCTCCGGAATACCGCCGCGAAGGTGACCCTCAATATCCTGCAGGTCTTCAGGCTCGCTGCTATCGATATAGCGCGGCAGATTGAGGTTATAGTCGTTCTTGGGATCGGAAATCTCGCTGAGCGGCACCATACGCGCGTAGCGCGGATCGCTCTCATCCTGCTTGCGGAATGTATCGACGATCTTGTGAATGTCCTGATCGCGCAAGCGGTTCTTGGGACCATCCTTCCGGAAGCCTTTGGAAGCATCGATCATGAAGATGCCTTTGCGAGCCTGGGCGTTCGCCTTATCCAGAACCAGGATGCACGCGGGGATGCCAGTGCCGTAGAATAGGTTGGCTGGCAAGCCGATGATCGCCTTCAGCATGCCGGACTGAACCAGGTTCTTGCGGATAGCAGCCTCCGCATTGCCTCGGAAAAGCACACCATGCGGCAGGATGCAAGCAGCCTTGCCAGTGCTTTTCATGCTACGGATGATGTGCAGCAAGTAGGCGTAGTCGCCTTGCTTCTTGGGCGGCACACCCCAGGTGAACCGCTTGTGCGGATCACCCTTGCCACTCTCCCCCAGCGTAAGTCCGGTCGACCACGTCTTGTCTGAGAAGGGCGGATTGGCCACGACGTAGTCATAGGTGCGAAGCTGCTCGCCATCGAAAAATCGCGGCTTCACCAAGGTGCCTTCCCCGCCAGAAGCAATATTGGCTCCAGGGAAGTCGTGCAGGATCATGTTCATCCGCGCAAGACCGGCGGTAGTACTGTCCTTCTCCTGTCCTTCCAGCGTGATGTGCCTTCCGGCTTGGGCGGCGACCTTGAGCAACAGTGAACCCGAGCCGCATGTCGGATCGTAGGCGGTAGTTCCGGCGGTGGTGTTATGCGGGCCGATCCCGAGCACTTTGGCAATGATGCGGCTGACCTCGGCGTGTGTAGAACTGGCCTTTGCTCTTGCCACTTTGTGTGGCGAAATGCCGCATCAGGTACTCGTAGGCATCGCCAAGAATGTCGTCGTGCTCGGCACGGTTCTGTGCGAAGTCGAGCGCTGGGTTTTCGAAGATGGCGATGAGGTTGCCGAGCCGCTGCACGCGCGCCTCGCCATCGCCGAGCTTGTTCGGATCGTTGAAGTCGGGAAAGTCGCTGCGGGCAAGCCGCGTATTGGCATCGATCAGCGGCTGGATGACCTGCGTATTGATCTTGTCGCCGATGTTGGGATCGCCCTTCAAGGCAACCATGTCCCTGAAGCTCGCCCCTTTGGGAATAACGATGGGCGGCTCGAAGCCGTCGTAATTCGCGTACTTGTCGGACACGTACTTGATGAACAGCATGAACAGGACGTAGTCCTTGTATTGGCTGGCATCCATGCCGCCACGCAGCTCATCGCACGAAGCCCAGATCGAGGAATAGAGGTCGGATTTTTTCAGGGCCATGTGAATCTGTCAGAGGTACGCGCAGGAAAGCGAAAGTCGAGCCGCTGCTGCATAGCGGATGGGTCCACGGCGCGCAGGCAGGTGCCGATGGCCGGGTCGAATGAAGATTGAGAAACAACCGTGACTGGGCTTGGCCAGTCGCGTCTTATTGATCCGTCTCGTCACAGTTGCCGCGAAATCATAGGGAGGAGCGCTCAGCGCCTTGAGTGCCCCGTTACCTTCTTCGCATCCCAGGTATCCTGGGATCGGCCAGCCAGGCCCGGCATGATTCCTGCCCCCAGTCGTCCATGATCCGGGGGGTGTTGTCACCGGGTCTGGTCGGCGGCTGATGATCGCTGATAGGGGCTGGATCCGGAGTCATTCCGAGGTCGCTCGTAACGTGGATGCCGAGATCAGTCGCCCTGTGTCGCTGGCCAAGCTTGTGATTCTCAGGAGTATGCATGACTGATCTCGATCAGCATGAAGCCATCCAGGTCTTCGTCGGCGTTGACGTGGGCAAGGGTGCGCATCATGCCGTTGCATTGAACCGTGCCGGCAAGCGCCTGCTCGACAGCGCTCTGCCCAACGATGAAGCGAAGTTGCGAGCGCTCATCGCCAAGCTCAAAGCGCATGGCCCGATCTTGCTCGTCGTCGATCAACCCGCCACCGTGGGCGCGCTGCCGGTCGCTGTCGCACGCGACGAGGGCGCCTTGGTCGCGTATCTGCCAGGGCTCGCGATGCGACGTATCGCCGATCTGCACGCCGGGGAAGCCAAGACTGATGCGCGCGATGCCTACATCATTGCCGAGGCTGCTCGCAGCCTGCCGCACACGCTGCGTTCGCTGAAGATCGGCGACCATGACGTCGCTGAACTCACCATGCTGTGTGGCTTCGATGACGACCTCGTCGGTCAGATGACGCAGACCAGCAATCGCATCCGCGGCCTGCTCACGCAGATCCATCCGGCGCTGGAGCGAGTCATCGGATCTCATCTGGATCACCCGGCAATCCTCGATCTGATCGAGCGGTATCCCTCGCCGGCGAAGCTCGCCTCGATGAGCGAGAAACAACTCGCCAGCCGCCTGAGCAAACTCGCGCCGCGCATGGGCAGAACCTGGGCCGCTCAAATCGTCCAGGCGCTTTCGGAACAAACCGTCGTGGTGGCGGGCACTCAAGCCGCAGCGATCGTCCTGCCGCGCCTTTCGCAGCAACTGGCCGCCTTGCGCCGCCAGCGCGACGATATCGCCCGAGAAGTCGAGCAACGAGTGCTTGCTCACCCTCTTCACCCAGTCCTGACCAGCATGCCGGGAGTCGGGGTCAGGACCGCCGCGAGACTCCTGATCGATGTGGCCACCCGCGCGTTCGCCTCGGCTGCACACTTGGCCGCCTATGCCGGGCTTGCGCCGGTCACGCGGCGCTCTGGCTCGTCCATCCGGGGCGAGCATCCTTCGAGACGAGGAAACAAACAGCTCAAGCGTGCTCTGTTCCTGTCTGCGTTCGCAGCGCTTCGAGATCCCATCTCGAAGGCGTACTACGCTCGCAAGATCAGCCAAGGTAAGCGCCACAATCAAGCCCTCATTGCGCTAGCTCGCCGGCGCTGTGATGTCTTGTTCGCCATGCTCAGGGACGGGACGCTGTACAGCCCGCCCAGAGCAGAAAACCCGTTGACAACGACATAGGGGCACCCTCTCCCCTTTGGGGAGAGGGCCGGGGTGAGGGGGCTTGCGGGTGAGGGGCCGTTCACGCCCGCTAGAAGGTTCGGCCCAGGAACAGGTAGAAGGCTTTGTCACCGTCCTGGTCGTAGCCCGCCGCCAGGTACACCGGGCCGAGCGGCGAATCCAGGCCGAAGAACAGGCTGGCGTTCTTGCGCAGGTCGCCGAAGCTGGCGTCGGCGCTGTCCAGCCAGGTGTTGCCGGCCTCCAGCGAGAGGCCCGCATACGCTGGAAAGTCCAGCACCCCCTTCCCGCCGCGACCGACACGTCGCTGATAAATGAGTCGCCCGATGCCATAGTGCGGGCCGGCCAGATAGCCCGCCGGCAAGCCGGATAGATTCAGGAACCCGCCGAGCGAGTAAAAATTCTCGGGACGCGCCACTTCCGCATCCGCCGTCGTGCCGCCTTCCAGCCAGAAGATCAATGTGTGGCGTTCGAAGGATCGCGCCACCAGCCAGGACATCTCGAAGGCGTCGAGGTTCTCCTCCGAGCCGATGTTGCTGCGTTCACCGCGCCACTGGAACTCGAATTGCTGACCGTGGCGCGGGAAGAAGATGCTGTCGAGCTTGTCGTAAGAGAAGCGCGCGAAGTAGCCGCCGCGATCGAACTCATCCACCGGCAAGGTGGGATCGCCGATTAGCACGCGCGCGCGGCCGGTGCCACGACGCATGCCGAGCCGGATCTCGCCCCAGTTCGATAGCTCGCGTCCCACGTCCAGGCCGCCCTGCAAAGTGCGCACTCGATATTCGGCCAGTAGGTCCCGGCCCCGCAGCTGGAACACGCTGCGCTCTTCGAAATCGAAGCTCGGCGCGATGAAGTAGCGGCTGGCCAGCGACAGCGGCTGATACAGCTCGGTGAAGAACTTGGGGTTGTCGCCGATCTGCAGGTCGGTGAGCCACTCGGCGCCCAGACCGTTCAACTCCGTCGCGATGAAGCGCATCGCCGCGTTGTAACGGCTGGTGCCCTCGAAGTTGTCTTCCAGGTTCAGGCCGAAGCGCACGTAGTTCGGGCCCCAGCTCTTGCGGCGCATGTCCAGCTCGAGCCCGGCGTGACCGTCCTCTTCGATCAAGTTGTAATCGATGGACTCGAAACGATCCAACGCGTACAGCGACGACAACTGCTTGCGCACCTGATCGGAATCCATGGCCTTGCCGACCAGGTTGCCCATGGTGGCCTTGACCAGGGGGTCGTACTCCATCGAGCGCGGATCGGCACGCACGAAGGCAATGGTCGGCAGGCTGCCATCGCGCGGATTGCGAGTCGCCAGATAGCGTAAGTAATCATCAGGACTCAGCGAGAGTTTCTGCAGCGAAGCCGTTGCTTCGCGCGCCCCCTCCTCGCCGGCACGCAAAGCTTGCGGCACGCGTGCGAAATCAGCGGAAGGAAACCGGCCCAGCGGAGGCTCGATGATAACGTCGTTCGGACCGAGCAGTGCGCGCTGTTGCCGGGTCCTGCTGCGAACCAGGATGGCGAATGCCTGGTTGGTGATTTCGATCGGTGACGTGAGATCTTCGCGCGCGTACAGCGGGAAACTCACATCGACCACGATCAGCACATCGACATTCATCGAGCGGGCAATGTCAACGGGTAGGTTCTCCACGAGCCCGCCGTCGACCAGCAATCGGCCATCGCGCTCGACCGGCGCGAACACGCCGGGCGCCGACATGCTGGCGCGCATCGCCGTCACCAGGTCGCCCGAATCGAGAATGACGGCCTCACCCGTCTCCAGGTCGGTGGCCACGGCGCGAAACGGAATGGGCAGGTTGTCGAAGCTGCGCACGGCGGCGACCGGCAGCGAGGCGCCACGCAACACCTGCTCCAGCTTCTGGCCCTGAACCAGGCCGCGAGGGAGTACAAACCCCTTGTCGGTCACTCCCAACGCATAACGCACCAGGAATTCCCGATCGTCCTGCTTGCGGCGGAAGCCCAGCTCCTCGCGCGGCGGCCGATCACGAAACGCGTCTTCCCAATTCACCGAGCGCAGCAGTTTTTCAATGTCCGAAACCGGCATGCCCGACGCATACAACCCGCCGACGACGGCGCCCATGCTGGTGCCGGCGATGGCGTCGATGGGAATGCGCATTTCATCGATCACCTTGAGCACGCCCACGTGGGCCGCACCCCGTGCGCCGCCGCCGCTCAAGACCAGGCCGACGCGGGGTCGTGCCTGCTCGGTTGCGCCAGCCAGGGAAGTCGGGATCGACGATGCGCCGAGGACCAGCGCGATGAACATCGCGACCAATGGCACTGGGAAGCGCCGCGCGCGGCATGCGAGAAGGGCCTTCATTTCGAAAAGTATAAGCCAGTTCCCCAGTAGTCGCCGGCAACCGCACAAGCCTTTCCTTCCGGCCGGCCATTGGCAACCAGTGGCTTCTTCAATGTGAGCTCCTAGCGAATTTCATGAGATCTTGCCGCGGATCTTGTGGCGCCCAACCTTCGCCGATACGCTTTTTCCATGATGTCCACCTGTCGCCGGTTAGCCACGCTTGTTTGGATCACGCTGGCGAGCAACATCGCCGGTCTCGCCACTCAAAGCGCCGACGCCGCGCCCTCTCGCCGCAGACTGCACGACAACGAACCCCAATGGCAGAGCTACGGCGGCGATGCCGGCGGTACGCGTCATGCCGCGTCCAGGCAAATTACTCCCAAGAACGTCGCGGAGCTGGAAATCGCCTGGACGTTTCGCACCGGCGATCTCGGCGTGGGCTTCGTGCAGGCCGAGAAAATGTCCTTCGAAGCGACCCCGATACTCATCGGCGACACGCTTTATCTCAGCACGCCCACCAACATCGTGATCGCGCTCGAGGCGGCCACGGGCAAGTTTCGTTGGCGTCATGATCCAAAGATTCCGCGCCACGTGCGCTATGCCGAAGCCACTTCGCGCGGCGTGTCCTGGTGGGCGGACGAGACCGCCGAGCCGAATGCTCGTTGCTCACAACGCATTTTCATGGGCACGCTGGATGCCAGATTGATCGCGCTCGACGCTCGCGATGGCGCGCGGTGCGCGGACTTCGGCATCGGCGGTGAGGTCGATCTCGCTGCCGGCGCACGGCCTACCGAACGTGGCGAATATATGGTGACATCGCCGCCGGCGATCTATCGCGACTTGCTCATCGTAGGCGCGGCGATCGGTGACAATCGCGGCGTGGAGCTGGAACGCGGCATCGTTCGCGCCTTCGATGCCCGCACCGGCCAGCAACGCTGGTCGTGGGATCCGATTCCCACGACGGCGGCCGAGGCCTCGACACGAGGCTGGACCGAAGAATCCGCGCACAAGACCGGTGGCGCGAATGCCTGGTCCATTCTCTCTGTCGACGCAGGTCGGGGCCTGGTGTTCGTTCCCACCGGCAGCGCCAGCCCGGATTTCTTCGGTGGCGAACGGCCGGGGCTGAACAACTACGCCAACTCGCTGGTCGCGTTGCGAGCGGAGAGCGGCGAACTGGTCTGGTATCGACAGCTCGTTCATCACGACTTGTGGGACTACGATCTCGCGGCTCAACCGATGCTGATCGACATCGAGCGCGAGGGCAAAGCCATTGCCGCGGTGGTGCAAGCAACGAAGACCGGCATGTTGTTCATCTTCGATCGCGAGACAGGCGAGCCGGTATTCGAGATCGTCGAACGGCCCGTGCCGCGGTCGACCATCCCCGGGGAAGCCGCCTCGCCAACGCAACCCTTCCCCGCGACACCCGCGCTGGTTTCGCACGCTGCCATTACGCCGCAGGATGCCTGGGGGCTGACCGTGTTCGACCGCGGCCGCTGCCGCGCTCTCATCGGCAAATACCGGTCGGAAGGTTTGTTCACACCGCCGAGCCTGCAAGGAACCATTCTGTCGCCGAGCTTTGTGGGCGGCGTGAATTGGGGCTCGCTCGCATACGACCCGGAGCGCCAACTCATCCTTGCGGCGGTCAATCACCTGCCCATGGTCGTGACACTGGTGCCACGCGATGGCTATGACGAGATGAGAGATTCCGGCCTGCATCCCGATTCGGAGTTCGCGCGCCAGCAAGGCACGCCCTACGGCATGCGTCGGGAAATGCTGGCATCCCCGTTCGGATTGCCCTGCACCGCTCCACCCTGGGGCTCGCTGGCGGCGGTGGATCTGCGCCGCAACGCCATTCGTTGGCAAGTAGTGCTCGGCTCGACGCGCGATCGCACACCCTGGTTCGTGCCGTCCCGGACAATCGGTATGCCGAACATGGGCGGTCCCCTGGTGACCGCGGGCGGCTTGGTCTTTGTCGGCGCGGCTACCGACAATTACCTGCGCGCCTTCGCTATCGAGACCGGCCGTGAGTTGTGGAAGGGCCGGCTGCCGGCGGGCGGGCAGGCCACGCCCATGAGTTATGAAATCGGCGGGCGTCAGTTCGTGGTGATCGCCGCCGGCGGTCATGGGGGTCTAAAGACCACGCAGGGCGATTACGTCATTGCGTTCGCTTTGCCGTCACCCTGACGAGATGTCCTGACGTTCGATGCAACGAAGGTTATCAATCATGCGTGGATTGCGCTTCGGTTCAACGGTCCACTTCGGTGGCAGAAACTCGAGTTACCTGGCTCTCGGCTACCTGGCTCTCGGCTGCGTTGCCGTGACCTGCACGAGCGTTCAGGCGGCCGAGCGCAGTGGAAGGAAAGTCGAAGAAGTCGTGGTCACAGGCTCGCGGCAGGCCGAAGCGCTGCGCGATTTCACCGGCAGCATTTCGCTGGTGAAACACGACGACGTCACCGTCGTGGGCTCGACACATCACAGCGAAATCATGAATCGCGCGCCCGGCGCGATGATCCAACGCAACAATGGCCAGGAAAGCCTGACTGCGATTCGCTCTCCCGTGTTGAGCGGCCCCGGCTCGTGCGGCGTGTTTCTGTTCCTGGAGGACAGCATTCCGATCCGGCCGACGGGATTCTGCAACGTCAACGAGCTGTTCGAGGTCAACAGCGAGCAGGCGGGCTCGATCGAAATCCTGCGCGGACCGGCCGGCGTATTGTACGGCTCGGGCGCAATGCACGGCGCGATCAACGTCATTCCAGCCCAACCCGGCGATCTGCCGCCAGCCAGCCTGGCACTCGAAGCGGGCGCGGACGACTACTACCGCGCCAAGTTCGGGCTCAGTCGCAACAGCGATGCGACCGACATTGGCGGTGTCGTCATGGCCGTGCACGATGGTGGCTGGCGCGACAGCTCCGGCATCGAAGAGCAGAAGCTGAATATCGGCATGACGCATCGGCGGGGCGACGCGGTGCTCGGACTGAACCTCGCCGCCACCAACTTGAACCAGGAAACCGCCGGGTTCATTCAAGGCTTCAATGCTTATCGCAACGAAGCCATCGCCAAGTCGAATCCCAATCCGGAAGCGTATCGCGATGCGTATGCGGTGCGGCTGACGGGCCGTTATGAGCAACCCCTGAGCGAGCGCGTGCATCTGTCGGTGCGCCCGTACGCTCGCTACTCGCGGATGGATTTTCTGCAGCACTTCCTGATCGGCAAGCCTTCCGAGGAAAACGGCCAGGAGTCGATGGGCGTGCTCACGTCGTTCGATATCACGGCATTCGACAACACGCACATTCTGGCCGGCGTCGATGTGGAATTCGCACAAGGCTTCCTGAAAGAAACACAACCCGGACCGGCGACCGACGGTGCGCCCGCCGCCAACGCCATCCGGCCCGCGGGCAAGCACTACGACTATCAAGTGGACAGCCGCGTGGCCGCTGTGTACGGACAGATCGAGCAGCCGTTCGCGCAGCGCTGGAAAGCGATCGCCGGCGTTCGTTTCGAATACGTCGAATACGACTATGACAACCGCATGCTCGCCGGCAATACCGCCGACGATGGCACGCCCTGCGGCGGCGCCGGCTGCTTGTACAATCGCCCAGCGGATCGCAGCGATGACTTCAACAATGTGACCTCCAAGCTCGGGCTCAGCTACGAGCTCAACGACGATCACACTTTATATATGACCGCGACGCGCGGTTATCGCGCGCCGGACACCAACGAGTTGTATCGCCTGCAACGTCAGCAGTCAGCGGCGAATCTCGATTCGGAGCGGCTGGACAGCATCGAGCTGGGCGCGCGTGGCCGCGTTGGTCCGCTGGACTATTCGCTGGCCGGCTTCAAGATGGAAAAGGACAACGTCATCTTCCGTGACTCGAACGGATTCAATGTCAGCGACGGCCGCACCGATCATGAAGGCGTCGAGTATGAGTTTGCCTGGGCGCCGATTGACACACTGTCATTGGCGCTGGCGGGCACGTACGCCAAACACACTTATGATTTCAACCGCGCGGTGGAGCAAGGCGAAACGATCGTGGCCGGTCGTGACATCGATACGGCGCCCCGCCACATCAACAGCGCGCGTTTGAACTGGAGCTTCCTGCCGTCGGCAACCGCCGAGCTGGAATGGATTTCCGTGGGCAGCTATTTCGTGGACGCCAGCAACGATCATGAGTACGGCGGGCACGATCTTTTGAATCTGCGCGTGAGCTGGCAAGCCACGCAGAACTGGCGCACCATCCTGCGCCTCAACAATGTCATCGATCGCGCGTACGCCGATCGCGCCGACTTCGCGTTCGGCAACTATCGTTACTTCCCCGGCCGCGGGCGCACGCTGTTCGTCGAGGTGCGCTACGAGACGGAATGATCGGCCTGGTGTTCGGCCAGGCGGAAGAGCTGCATCAGGTCGACGTACACATCCAATGACGGCACGGGCAACGAGACCGGCGCCCGTATGGATGTTTGCTCCACGTACGAGCCCGCGTGCGGCGCTCTGTAACAGCCGAGCTCGCCCAGGCAAACATCCACCAGCCAGAGTTCCTGTACGCCATACGAAGCATACAGAGGCACTTTGACTTCGCGATCGTAGAGCCAGCTGCTGTCGCTCACCTCGATGACGAGCAGAGCGTCGCGCGCCGTCGGGTGGGCATCCCAATAGAGACCGCGCCGCGACCGCAACACCATCAGATCGGGCTGCGGCTCGGTATGGCGGCTGAGCCGAAGAGGATATTGCTCGACCACCCACGCGCGATCGCCAATGGCATGGGCCAGTTGCCGATGCAGCCATGCCACCGTGGCCGCGTGCGGACATCCTATCGGAGGCATATCGCAGATCTCTCCTTCGATCAGCTCGGTGCGCGCATCCCGCGCGAGCAGACCGACTTCGGCCATGCGGTAGTACTGCTCGACCGAGAATCGGTATGGGCTGTGCAGCTGTTGGGAAGGCCTGTCGCTGCTTGCGCTGATAACCATGTTGGTAGCCATGTTGGAGAGACTTTAGCAGCGGCGCGATGGCGCCAATCGCGCGATGTTTTGGCGATTCGCCCTGAAATGCAACAACTATTCGGACAGAAATCGTGTAGGAGGCCAGATTCGTTCCGCGCGATTACCGCGCATCTTCACGCGCGCGAAACGCGCGGAAAGAAAAAGCCCGGCGAGCGCCGGGCTTCGAAAATCAACATGGGTCAACAGCGCAAAACGATCACAAGATGGGCTCGAACGCGATCAAGCCGCGCAGGCCGGCGGGATTGCCCAGCGGGCCTGTGTACAGACCTTCATCGCCATGCAAGGCCATGTAGTTGAGCAGTACGGTTTCCACCAGCAGATTGACGTTGTTGGCCGCGGGGCTGCTGCTGGTGACCACGTCGCCGCCAGCGCTGTACCACCCGATCTGTTGATGAAGCGCGGCCGCCGCCGGGTTGGCGGCGTCCAGTAGCGCGGGACGGCCGCCCGGGTTGTACACGAGGAAGAACGATGCCGCGGTCTGTTGATTGTCGCCGGTCCATTCACCCTTGCCACGACCGCCCGCCGAATCGTCGACACGACCGTTGGACGATAGCGAGCCGTCGCTGAAGACATAGATCATGAGAGGCACCGGCACCTGGAGGCTGGCCGCATATTCCAGACACGCGCCGATGCAACGGCCGGCGCGCAGATCACGCTCTTCGCCGGTGGCGCGCTCGCCGGTGTGATAATCGAAACCGCCCATGGAGATGGTGCCGGCGCCCGCGTTGCCATCGATCACCAGTTTCATCACCGAGGCGGTCTTCTCGAACTCGCGATCGTTGCTGAAGTTGGCGCCGCCGAACAAGGTGGTGATGCGCGTGTCCGCCGCAGGATTCAACGCCGCCGGGTCGCTGAAATTGGCGACGGTGTACGCGGTTTTGAGATACGCGCAATTCAACTGCCGCTTTATGGCGGCGTCGCGAGTCATGATCAGCCCATTAACGTCCACGTTGTCGTTGAGGAGCGTGTACACGCGATCGAGTTTGCTCTTGCTGAGCCGGTACATCGACTCCAGTGTCCGAACAGTGTCGTCGGCGCTGAGAATCTTCGCCACGTCGCCAGTGTCGACCAGGCCGGTCACGTCGCTGACGCGATCGATCTTGGTGGGCCGGTACTGCGGATCGATGAGTCTCGCCGGCGCCATGGAATTGCCGCCGGAGTCGGAGTTCTGCGAACCGATCAATGTCAGCAACTTGCCCTTGACGCCATACCGCGCCAGGCCATACATCGGGTTGTGAGGATTGTTGCCGGTGTCGTTCTCGGAACGCGCCGCGATCACGGCGCCGTTGACGCAGGCGCGTGTGGCCTCGGATGTCTTTTCGAGCATGCCGCGCAGGAAGGCGCTATCTTGATGGAATGCCAGCCCGAAGTCCGTATTGATGAAGTTGGTCTGCGCGTTGTTGGGCAGCATGTTGCCCGGCAGTCCGAGCTTCGAATAACCCTGTGTGCTCAAGAAGTCGAGCTGCCCGCCTCTCTGCCCCACCAGGACGTTGGAGCCGGCAATGTTGGCGCCGCCCGCCAGGTCGAAACAGATGAACGGGATCTTGCCGCCGCCCAGGCCCGTGATACCGCAAGCCCCCAGCTCGGCGGTGAGCGCCGGATCGACTTCAGCGGCCGCACCACGGCGCGGCATCAGCAGCGAGGGCGCGACTACCGTCGCGGCACCAGCGGAGAATCCCTGCGCCAGAAAATCGCGACGAGTCACCGGCCGCTTGTGAGAGCCGTGTTTCAACGGCTCGTTCAGGCCAAGGGCGCGCTTGCGTTGTGACTTGATGATTAACATGCGATTCGCCTTGTTTTGAGACCGGGCCGTTACTGAACCAGTGTCGCGGCACTGCCGAGAGCGGCACCGCAAGCGGCCGTGATGACCTCGGTGGTGCGGTCGCCGGTGCCACAAGCACTCGCGGTACAGAGCGTCGTGACCAGGCCTCCGACCGCGGCATCGAACTCAGCCTGTTGTGGCTGCGTGGTCGCCGAGCCGATCGTCTTTCCGCGCAGAGCGTTCAACAGCGCAGTGCCGTCGGCATTCAGTGCGCCCGCCGCCGTCAGCGAGCCGTTGAAGTCCACCGCTCCTCCGAAGAACGTGTTACGCAGCGTATTGTCGTTCACCAGCTCGTTGCAGTACGTCAGCGCCAGCTGCGCAACCGCGGTCTGATGCGAGGACAGATAACCCTGGATGTCGTGCACCGCGGGCAGAGACTGACGCACGTTGCCGTACGAACGCTTCACGGCTGTGTTGTTCGGCGAGACGCCGGTGATCGCGGCCATCGTTGCATTGATGCCGTCGAACAGCTTGACGCCAATATCGGAGCTCGGCTCCGCCACGACCAGCGGTGGCGCCACGCCCGGAGTGTATTGCGTGCAGGCGTTGGTCTCGGTACCGAGCGCATCGAAGCACAGGAAGAATTGGTCCTGCTCCGCGCCCATCTCCATCGGCACGAGCGTGCCTATCGAGGACAGCAACTGGCCGGTCTCGGGCGAGTAGTCGGCACTGCTGATGGTCATGTCGAGCAGCTTGTACGCCTGGCCTACCTGGATCTCGGCGCCGTTCACGCCGATGCGCATGCCCTTCAAAAGAATGTTGCCCGGCGTGGCGTTGGCATCGAGGCTGATGAACTTCGGATTGTTGAACAGGTAACTGGCGTTATCGAATTCCGAGGCTTCGAACATGATGTACGCCTTCGGCACGTCGATGAGGTGCGACACGCCGAACAGCAGGAAGAATTTCTCGCCCACGCCAGCTTCAAAATTCTGCTGGATCTGCGGCAGGGTCAGCGCGCGATTGTGGACCGCCACCAGGCGCACCACGCCCTGCCACTGACGGTTGTTGCTCACCTCGTTACCGATCACGAACGCAAAGCTGTTGTCCCACGAATCCAGCGTGCCGCCGCCGGCGCCGTCGACATCGCCGGTGAATTCGCCGTTGACGTAGATGCGGCGGCCGTTGACCGGATCGAAGGTCATGACCACGTGCTGCAACGTGGCCTGCAGTACCTCGGCATCGGGGTCGGTGGACAGGCGCGGTGCGCCGTTGCCGTCGGTCTCGCTGCTGCGGCCGGCGAACTCATAGTTATAGAGCTGCTGGCCCATGGTGAAGTTGCGAGCGCCGGTGCTGCCGGAGTAGCTGACGATGCGCGCGTCTTCCTGCGTCACGTTGCCGGGCGCGACCCACGCTTCGATCGAGTACTCGCCCGTCGCGGTGATCAGCTGATGGAACTTGCGGCTCGCCGTGGTCGACGCCTGCGCCTTGCCTTGGCGAATGATGATGCCCCAGCCGCGCTGCCAATCGATGTCCTCGCCGGACAGATTCAGATCCGCCGCCGGTGCGACGCCGCTGGTATCGAACGCGACGGTGCCCCTGCCGGTCTTGAATTCGTAGAGCGCGATCAGGTTGTTCTCGTAACGGTTGCCGCCGCTCGCGACGGTGCCTTCATAGAGAGTGAGCGCCTTGCTGAGCATGCCGGTGGGCGTCCCGTCGGGGGCGATGAGATCGGCCATGGCCTGGATGGCGGTGCGCAGCACCTCTGCGTCCGCCTCGCAGTCGCTGGTCCAGCAGTTGTGCTTTTCGTTGCCCACGCGAATCACGAAGCGCGATTGCGCCGGATCGTTCAGATTGATCTTGGGAATCGATGCCTGATACGCCAGCAGGTACTCCGGCGAGCTCTCGATGTCATCATCCGTGCGGCTGCCCGCCGCGAAGAACGGCGACTGCGCCGTCGCGGAATCCGCCTGGTGGCAGTTCGAGCAATGCTGGTCGAGCAGTGAATAGACCTCGAAGAAACCCTCCGGCGGAGTGGCCGGGAAGCGCTTGCTGCCGCCCGGATCTTGCGGCGTGGGTTCGAGCAGCTGGATCTCTCTGCCGCCCGTTCCGGTCGAGCCCACCCACGCGCCGATCCAGCGCGTAAGAATGGTGGCGCACGCTCCCGGATCCGCCAGCCAGCAGTTGTGGCCGCCCGCGACCTTGGTGACCAAGATCGACAGCGCCGGGTTCTCGCGATTCACGGCCGTGTTGGCTTGTTGAAAGGCCTGGTTCACGTCGTCGGTGCGCAGGAAGGTCGGCGCCTGCCCGCCCGCGTTGTGACATCCCTGACAGCCGGCCGTAGCCAGCGCCGGTTGCCAGAACTCCACGCGGAACGCCTGGACTTCCGCCGTTGCAGGCACTGGACCGGAGTAGTCGCTGCCGTTGCCCTGCGCCGGAGGCGCCGCATTTTCGGTGGTCTTGGCGCCGCCGCCACTACAGCCGGCCAGCACCAGGACGCCAAGCGCAGCGACCGCGGCGAAGCGCGCGACCTTGCGAGCCATGCTGAGATTGTGAGCGCGCATTTGTTTGTTGTTGCTCGTGATGTTCATGACGATCACCGGGCTCATTGGCCGGCGCACTGCGCAGCCACCCGCGCGAACACTCGCTGCATGCTGCCGTCCGCATTGAAACCTACGCCGATCTGCCGGACCGCCTCGGCTTCCGCGCTCGAGCTGGGCGAGCGGAAGCACACCTTGCGGAACGCCTTCTCGGCCTGGCACTGCGCGAACGCGCCGCTATTGGCGAGCTCCTGACCCAGGCTCTTGGCGCCGTTGCCATGACCGGTGCCTGGGCCCCACCCGAGCACATTGACGTCGTTGCGGCCGGGCAGGCGCATGCGGTTGTCCCAGGTATCATCCGTGGTGACATAGCCCGGCTTGAAGTTTTCGGAGTTGATCAGGTACTTCGGCTGCACCTGGCCCGGCGTGTAGACCAGGCGCTGCACGGTCTCGTCGAAGTCGTAGAATGCGAAGGCCTGCGCCATCGAGTCCATGACGTTGTGGCAGCCGATGCAGTTGTTGTTGAACACGCTGCTGTCGCCGCCCGGGCTGCGCGTCACGTCCTGGCGAATGCGATCGGGCGGCAGCGACGTGTCGTGCACCTGCTCGAGGTCGCGGCACAGATGGTTCAGCATCGTGAAGCGGAACATCGCGCGATTGGTGCCGTCGATGAAAAACGCCTCGGCGCCGGCGCGCGAAGTAATGACGCCAGCGGTCGCGGCGGCAGGCAAGCCGTTCAGCGACGACTGCGCGGTGAGTTGCAGGGTGCGCAGGTCGACGTTGTTACTTTCGAGGTCGTCGTAATGTTGATTGCTGGTGGCCGAGTACGGGCGGATGTTGCCGCCGGTAGCACCGACGTAGACCACGTCGTCCCATAGCACCCGGCGGAAGTCGAGATCGTCTTTGACCAGGCCGACGACCGTGGCGCTGTAGTCGTTCAGCGGCGCGAAGACGGACTGGTCGCGATTGGTCCAGGGCGAGGCCCAGTTCTTGAGCGTAACGGAGTAGAAATTCTTGGAGTGCGGCTGGTCGGGATCGATGATGAAACGCGCAGTCGCTTCTCGGCTCGCCGCGCTGGTCGGCTCAGCGCCGAGCATGGCCTGCAAGTCATCGAGCAAGTCCTCCGACGGCGAAGTGCCGGTGAGGCGCTCATACATGCGCCGCGCCTGTTCGCGCGGACCGGCCAGCGCCTGTTGCCCCCACGCCAGACTCAGCAGCGCCACGCCCAATGCGGCCGCCCGCGCCAGTGGCGAAGTGCCATCGCTTCGTTTCATGTTGCTCATGCAGCTCGTTTCCCCACCCAGGGATGGACGCTTGTCCGCGCCGATCGATGTCTTAAGGACCACCCGCCCTACCAATACAAAGTCGGTTGTCCCCCGACATTCGCAGGCGACTATACGGTCGTGTTTTCAGCCAGTTAACTGTCTCAATCGCCATACGTCGCGCGGCGGAGACAGTGTCGGACACTTCGCGCGCGCGTGTAGTCTCGCCGCCACGATGCGCATTCCGCGGATCCGGGCTGCATTCAATAGACTCGGCCGCGACTGGAATGTGAGGTGCTTCACGCAATGCCGCGAATCACGGCAGATGAGGCCCAGGAATCAGGGACCATCGCGCTCGCTCTGTGACTCGCTTAACGGCTGGCGAAATATGTCGCGTCGAAGATTGGCGCCCCGCCGACGTAGCGCTCCCGGGATCAACGTGGTCGACATCGAAGTGCCTGACATCGACTTGCCTGACAATGTTTGGTTGATCGATACACGACATCCGGAGTAACGCTGCAATGAGTCATCAGGCGCGTCACCATGCGTCGAACCGAGCCCCCGTGCGCAGCGGCGCGGTCGTGCTCCTCATGAGCGCGATCGCGGCAATGCTGGGCGGCTGCGACAGCGGCAGCGGCGGTACCGATGTGACCATCGGCAGCGGCCAGAACATGGACCCGGTGACCCTGGATTTCCCGGTGTTCTACGTGAAGCGGCCGGTGCCCGATCCGGAGGACGACGAGCTGGCCAACGTCGACGCGCGCGAGCTGCTGCGCTTCGAGATCGGCGCCGACCTGTACATGCGCGACCGCGCCTCCACCTCAGCGCCCGAAATCAATCTCACCGGCGAGATCACCCAGGGCCTGGGCGACATCCGCGACGTTGATGTGAATTACGACGGCACCAAGGTGATCTTCTCGATGCGCGCCCGCTTCATCGAGAACGCCGACGAGGAAGACCAGCCGACCTGGAACATCTGGGAATACGACGTCGTCAATCGCACGCTGACGAGGATCATCGCGTCGGACATCGTGGCGGAAGAAGGCCACGACATCATGCCGCACTACCTGCCCGACGAGCGGATCGTGTTCAGCTCGACCCGGCAGCAGCAGGCGCGCGCCATCCTGATCGACGAGAACAAGCCGCAGTTCGCCGCGCAGGACGAGAACGACAACGAGCCCGCCTTCGTATTGCACGTGATGGAGAAGAACGGCACCAACATCCATCAGATCTCGTTCAACCAGAGCCACGACCTCGACCCGGCGGTGCTGGCGGACGGGCGCATCGTGTTCACGCGCTGGGAACATCACATCGACGACAATCAGTACGACCTGTACACCGTGCGTCCCGACGGCTCCGATCTGCAATTGCTGTACGGCGCGAACAGCCACCAGACCGGCACCCCGGTGCCGCCGGCCAACACGCCCAGCACCATCCAGTTCCTGATGCCGCGCCCCATGCAGGACGGCCGCATCTTGTCGCTGGTCCGTCCGTTCAGGGGCACCGGTGAGGGCGGCGACCTGATCCTGATCGATACCCAGACCTATGTCGACAACACCCGCGCCGCCGCGGCCGCCAACCTGGGCATGACCGGGCCGGCGCAGACGCGAGCGTTACCGACCGATGTGCGCACCATCCCCGGCCCGTCGCCGGGCGGGCGCTATCGGGCCGCCATGCCGTTGTTCGACGACTCCGGCCGGCTGCTGGTGAGCTGGTCGCAGTGTCGCCTGGTGGAGAACAACCGCATCGTGCCTTGCACCGCCGACCGTTTGCGCAACCCCGATGCCGTCGAAGCGCCGCCGCTGTATGGCATCTACGTCTACGACGTGCGCGAGAACACGCAGCGCCCCATCGTCGTGCCGCAGGAAGGTTTCATATACACCGAAGTGGTCTCCGGCTCGCAGCGCGTGTTGCCGACGGTGATTCCCGATCGCGTGCCCGGCGTGGACTATCCAACGACGCTACAGGCGGAAGCCGTTGGCGTCCTGAACATCCGCAGCGTGTATGACATCGACGGCGTCGACACCGCGCCGGGCGGCATCGAAACCGTGCGCAATCCCGGCAATGCCGGCTATGCGACGCGGCCGGCGCGCTTCCTGCGCGTCGAGAAGGCCGTTTCGATTCCGGACGACGATACCTACGATTTCTCGAACACCGCGTTCGGCCGGAACCGCGCCCTGGGCATGCGCGAAATCCTGGGTTACGCGCCCATCGAGCCGGATGGCTCGGTGAAGGTGAAGGTTCCTGCCAACGTTGCCTTCTCCATCAGCGTGCTCGATGCCAAGGGTCGGCGACTCGGTGGCGCGCTGGGCGGCCGTCACACCAACTGGCTGCAACTGCAGGTGGGCGAGCAGCTGACCTGCAACGGCTGTCACAATGGCAACTCGGCCACGCCGATGGCCCATGGCCGCTTCGGCATGACCGAGTCCGTAAACGCTGGCGCGCCGACCACCGGCAGCCCGTTTCCGAGTACCAACCCGGCCCTGTTCGCCGACATGGGCGAAACCATGGCCGAGACTCGCGCGCGGATCATGTGCGCGGGCGCCTGCCCGCTGAGCGTGGACCTGGCCTTCAAGGACTACTGGCCGGCGACGCCCCCGGCGACCAATGAAGTGGATGCGTGTTACGCGGGCGGCGCGAACAACGTGCTGACCGATCCAGTCAATCCGACCACCTCCCCCTTCATCTGCACGGCCGCCAACGCATTGCCCGGCGGAATTGTCTTGCCGGTGGCGCCGGCCTGCCGCACCGAGATCAACAGCCTGTGCCGCATCACCATTCATTACGAGCGGAATATTCATCCGCTGTGGGGCGTGGACCGCATCGTCGATACCGACGGCGATGGCATTGCCGATGCGAACAACCGGTGCAACAGCTGTCACCAGCCGCTGAACGCGGGCGGGACGCTGGACGTGCCGGCCGGGCAGCTGGATCTTTCCGACGGTCCTTCCGAGGAGGAGCCGCTGCATTTCAACTCCTATCGCGAACTGTTGTTCGGCGACCGCGCCCAGCAGCTGAATGCCACCATGACCGAGCTGGAGGACATCTGCGACCGCAGCGTGGTGGACCCGGTCACGATGGTGGAGACCTGCGTCGAATTCCGGCAGGTGCCGGCTTCGATGAGCGCCGCCGGCGCCAATGCCTCGGCGCGCTTCTTCAATACGATGGAAGGTCGTACCGTGGGGACAGTCAACCATAGCGACTTTATGTCACCAGGTGAGTTACGCTTGGTGTCCGAATGGTTGGACATCGGCGCGCAGTACTTCAACGACCCGTTCGCCGCCCCGGAGAATTGATGTCTCGGTCGCTTACGCCGCACAGGTGCCCGCTCAACTGGCTATGGATGCTGTTGCCTTTTATTTTGGCGAGCGTGCACGCGGCGGAAGCCGCCGAGGACCAGGGAGATGATCAGGCGCACAAGATCCTGATCGCCGATCCGTTCATCGAGCTGCACACCGGCCCGGGCCGCGGCTATCCCGTCTTTCACGTGGTCGAGCGCGGCCGCGAGGTCGAGCTGGTCAAGCGCCGCACCGACTGGTTCCAGCTGCGTACCGACCAGGGCATCGAAGGCTGGGCTTCCCGCGACCAGATGATCGCGACGCTCGAGCCCACCGGCGAGCCGCTCGACCTGCAGGAACCGGCCCGCGAGAACTACATGAGCCGGCGCTGGCAGGGCGGCATCTCGGGCGGCGACTTCGACGGCGCCAGCGAGCTGTCGGTGTTCGGCGGCTACGCGTTCAGCGACAACCTGTCCATCGAGATCGCGCTGACTCACATCCCCGGCGAGTTCTCCAACAGCTACAGCGCCACCATCGGCCTGATGCACCTGTTCGCGCCCGAGTGGCGCCTGTCGCCCTACTTCACGCTCGGCACCGGCATCCTGTACACCGAACCGAAGACGAACCTGGTGCAGTCCATCGACCGCGACGACCAGATCGCCTATGCCGGCGTCGGGCTGCAGTTCTATCTCACCCGTCGATTCATGTTGCGCTCGGAATATCGCCATAACATCGTCTTCACGAGCCGCGACGACAATCAGGAAGTGGACGAATGGAAGTATCTCGGTTTCGCCTTCTTTTTCTGAGCGTTCTGGCGGTCACGGTGCTGCCGGGCTGCTCCCTCATCGGTGGCCGTGACGACGGCCGGCCGGAACCCGTCGCGCCCGCCGCCAACGCCGAGCCGCTCACCGGCGAGCCGGATCAGCGGCCCATCATCGACCCGCAAGTCGAGCGCCGCGAGATCAAGCGTCCGCGCATCGACACCGAGGACTTCGAGCTCGGTGCCTATGTCGGCGTGCTCAGCATCGAGGACTTCGAGAGCAACGTGGTGTACGGCGCACGCCTCGCCTATCACCTCACCGAGGACTTCTTCCTGGAAGGCACCCTCGGCCAGTCGCGCGCCGGTCGCACCAGCTACGAAAACCTGTCCGGCTCGGCCGACATCCTCGAGGACGACGATCGCGACTACACCTATTACGCGCTGTCCATGGGCTGGAATGCGCTGCCAGGCGAGATCTTCATCGGCAAGAACCGCGCTTATAACAGCGCGTTCTACCTGGTCGCCGGCATCGGCAGCACCACCTTCGGCGGCGACGACCGGTTCACCGTGAACGGCGGCTTCGGCTTTCGCGTGCTGCCCTCGGACTGGATCGCCGTGCACTTCGACGTGCGCGACCACATCTTCGACACCGACCTGCTGGGCGAGAAGAAGATCGTCAATAATCTAGAAGCGCATCTCGGTTTGTCGATTTTCTTCTGAGCGACGATACCTGTTGAGAAATTGTTCTCTGCGGGTGTGTCTTGAGAGGATCGTCACTCATGTCGATGAGCAAATGGATGCGTGCGCTGGCGCTGTGCGGCGCCCTGGTTGTTTCTTCACTGGTCGGCGCCAGCAGCATGATGGCACCGTCGTTCACCTTGCCGTCGCGAGCTGGCGACAGCGTGTCGCTGGAGCAGCTCAAGGGCAAAGTGGTGATGCTGAATTTCTGGGCAAGCTGGTGCGGCCCGTGCCGCACGGAAATGCCGCTTCTCGAACAGATGCACAAGCGCTACAGTTCGCTCGGCTTCACCCTGGTGGGCGTGAACGTGGAAGCGAACACCGCCGATGCGGAACGCTGGCTGAAAGACACTCCAGTGTCGTTCCCGGTGCTGTTCGATCGCGACAGCAAGGTCAGCAAGCTGTACGACGTGAGCGCCATGCCGAGCACGGTGTTCATCGATCGCAAGGGCAACATCCGTTACCTGCACAAGGGTTACAAGCCGGGCGATGAAGGCGAGTATCTGAACCAGATCCGCGCGCTGCTCAAAGAATAGTCGAGGTCGAACGTGACTAAAGGAATCGCGGTCAAGCTGACGCTGGCAATGGGCGCGCTCTCGAGCCTCTGCGCCTGCGGCAACATCGAGCCGTGGGTGAAGCCCTACGAGCGCCAGCAGCTGGCCGATCCCATCATGGCCGCGAATCCTCATCCGATCTCTTCGGCCTATATCGACCACGTGTGGGAAGCTCGCGAAGGCGCGCGCGGCGCGCTGGGTGGCGGCGGTGGCGGCTGCGGCTGTAACTGAGACGACACATGAGCTTGTTCGCCAACCTTTCTTTCCACGTGCGCGCCACTGCGGCGGCGGTCGTGTTGATGCTGCCGCTGACGGCGACAGCCGGCGTGCTGGCGGATGATCGGGCTGACGCGCTGTATCACCGTTACGAAGGCGGCGGCGTGACCATTCACGGGCCCTCGGTCCTGGTCCGCAAGAAGATGGCGGAGAAGTACGCCGTCAGCGCCAACTACTACCAGGACCTGATCACCAGCGCGTCCATCGACGTCGAGGTGAGCGGTGCGAGCGAGTACAAGGAAGAGCGCGATCAGTACAGCCTCGGCTTCGAATACCTGCGAGGCAAGACCACATACAACCTCGGCTACACCAACAGCAAAGAAAACGACTACGAAGCCAACACCGCGAGCTTCGGCCTGAGCCAGGATTTGTTCGGCGATCTGACCACCATCTCCATGGGCTTCTCGCGTGGCTCCGACAAGGTGCGCAATGCCACCGATCCGTCGTTCGAGCAGGACATCGACCGCCGCAGCTATCGCGTCGGCGTGTCGCAGATCCTCACCAAGTCCCTGATCACCTCGTTCAACTACGAGGTGATCACCGATGAAGGCTTCCTGAACAATCCCTATCGCTCGTACCGCTACCGGAGCCCCAGCGGCGATGGATTGTTCATCCTCGAACGGGAAATCTATCCGCGGACCCGCACCAGCAATGCCGCGGCGTTGAATGCTCGTTACTTTCTTCCCTACCGGGCCGCGGTGTACGGCAACTATCGTTTCTTCACGGATACCTGGGGCATTCGAGCGGACACGTTCGAGTTGGGCTATGTCCACCCGATCAAGCAGCAGTGGACCCTTGAAGCACGCGTGCGCTACTACCAGCAGGACAATGCGGACTTCTATTCCGATCTGTTCGACCGGGTGAACCAGCAGAACTTCCTGGCGCGCGACAAGGAGCTGTCCACCTTCAACAGCGTGGCTTTTCGTGTCGGGGCGAGCTATGAATTCGCTCAAACCGGCTGGCGCTTCGTGAAGAAAGGTTCGCTCAACTTGTTCTATGACCGGATCGAGTTCCAGTACGACGACTTCCGTGACGCGCGCTTCTCGCGCCTGCCCACGGACGATCCGAACTTCCGCGCCGCAGGCACCGAACCGCTATACGAATTCGGCGCCAATGTGATCCAGGCGTTCGTGTCGATCTGGTTCTAGAGAGTCGCAAGCTGCGTCTCGTGGCGAGCGCGTCGAAAGGAGCTCGGCCGGTTGCGCCCAGAGGCGCGGCCAGTGTTGGTGCTCTCGCCCTGCTGCTGGCTTCGGCCGTCACGCACGCCGATCCGGCGGCCGATACGGCCGCGCCCTTCACCATTCGAGACCAGAATCCATTGCTGGCCGGCTTCGGCCTACCAGTTGCCATGCCCTCGCGCGCTCCCGATCGCTTTGCCGCGGGCATGGTCATCTTCTGGGGCAGCACCGCCCTCGCGCAGGAGCAAGGCAACGAGGAAATCCTCGTCGATGCTGAAACCCGCGAAGCGCGCCTGACGCTACAAGGCCCGATCTCGGATCGCCTCGGTTGGCAGGTGCAGCTTCCCTATCGATACACCGGCGGCGGCACCCTCGACGGTTTCATCGACAGCTGGCACGACATCTTCGGCCTCTCCGAAGGCGTGCGGCCCCTCCTGGCCCACGATCAAACAAACATCGTGTACTCACGCTCGGGTGTGAGGCGGCCGGATATCAGCGCGTCGGCGACCGGTCTTGGCGACATCCAGGCCGCGCTCGGCTACTCGCTGTATGCGTCGGCCGACTCAGCCGTCATGGCTTGGCTCAGTGTCGACCTACCCACCGGCGACGAAGACAAACTCACCGGCAACGGCGCGACGGATGTTTCCTTGGTTCTCTCCGCCCAGCATCGGCTGAACGAGCGCTGGTCGGCGTTCGGACAGGTGTCCGGAACGTGGCTCGGTGAAAGCGACCTGCTACCCATCGATCAAGACAGCGTCGCGTGGAGCGCGATGGCCGGCGTCAGTGTTCGCGCTTGGCGCGGCTTATCCCTCAAAGCGCAACTCGATGCGCACACGGCGATCTACGACAGCGAGCTGGACATTCTCAACGAAGCCGTCGTGCTCACCGTGGGCGGCGACTATCGTTTCGCCTCGGGCTGGCGGCTCGATCTGGGCGTCAGCGAGGACCTGGCGGTCGAACATTCGCCGGATGTCGTGTTCGTGCTTGGTTTGAAGCGCAGCTGGTAGCAGCTTTTCTCGGAATCGGCAGTTTCTAATGCCGCGGCGAGCTCATCTGCGCCCCTGATTCCCAGGTGGTAACGCGCTTGTTCAGGGCTGCATAGTGGGTAACAGAGCACTGAGTAACCCAAACAGCGCAGCCATCACCAAGAACAGCAAACCCAACGCCACCGCAGTCAGCTTGGCGCCGCCGCTCCACCCAACAACCTGTCCGTCCGCTGCCATGGCGCGGTTTCGAAAGAACCAAGAACCGAGCGCCAGATGGACAGCAACGCCCAGCGGCACAGCCAACGGCATTGGCGCCTCGCCTACGTACAACGACGCCGCGCGAACCAATACCGACAGTACGAGAATGAGCGCAGAAAACTGGAACGCTCGCGACCAGCCAACACCCGATGCTTTGGTTATCCGTGCAGCGAGTCGCACGAATGCCGCATACATGCACAGAACCAGCACCAGCGGCAAAAACTGAAGTATAGATTGCATTATTTCTCTTCTTCCTGACTTAGTGTCCCATGCCCCGTTCTATTCTCTCTGCATGAACATCCACCGATGCCCCTCCAGATCCTCGGCTCGGTAGCCGACCTGCCAGGCATCAGACTCATAGCCCGTTCAAGCGTGGCAGTACCTGCCGCGGCGTACTTCTCGGGATACCGTTCCGATCGGCCACGAAGCAGTGCCAAAGCATGCGTGTCCATAATTTGTCTCCCTAGAACGGGTAGTCATCGTGCCTCGTCACAGCCAGGATTTCTTCGTCGTTCTCGAACACCTTGACAACGGCATTGATGATCTCCAGGACATCCCTGGACACATCGACGGTCCTGAATTTCGACCACGACCATCGACTTGCTTCCCTAACCGATGGCATTAGCGCGTATCTCTCCGGATCAGCTACGGCACCCGGGTCAGAATAGATACATAGGCCCATCTTGAAGCCGTTGCGCTCAACCTCGAGCCACCAACCCCAGTCTTCATTGCAGAAGGACGGCACACCGATACCGACCGCTGGCAATTCCGCTTTCAGGTAGTTGCATAGCGCCTTGCCATACATGCGCTCGTTCGCCAGCTCGTCATCCTCTCCTTCCAGAGCAGGAAATTTCTTCGTCTCAATGACCACGCACGTTTGGGGAATCATGCGCTCTGCACCCGACTTGTATATAGCGCGCCCAAGCGCGGCGGTCCCTGTCGTGGCGCCTCCCTGGGTACCGAAAAGGCGCGGTGTATCCCCCATTGAGCACGGCTGTGTCTGCCGCTTTCGTCCGATCCCTTCATGACTTGGTGCCTCCATCGGGTCATCCGCCCGTTAGTACAACCGCACCGACTCCATCCGGCGGACAAGATAGTGCCGCATCGTTGCCAGCGTCAATCTGGCAGGCCATCGAATCAACAAGGAAGTGCTATGTCGCAGCGTCAGCGCTCGAGCGTGTCGCACACCGCGCGCAGAACCGCCAGCCGAGCATGTTTCTTATCGTCGGCCGGCACAATGGTCCATCTGGCAGATTCCGTGTCGGTGCGGCGAACCATCTCGGCGGCGGCGGCCTGGTAAGCATCGTAGTAGCGGCGATTCGCCCAATCCTCGCGATCCACTTTGAAACGCTTCAAGGGATCTTCGTCGCGAGCCTTGAAACGGCGCAGTTGTTCGCCCTTGCTGACGGACAGCCAGAACTTCGCTACGAACAAGCCGTGCTCGGTCAGTTGCCGTTCGAACTCGACGATCTCGGCATAGGCGCGCCGCCAATCTGCCTCCGGCGTAAGATCGCGAACCCGTTCGACGAGCACGCGGCCGTACCAAGAGCGATCGAAGATGGCAATCGATCCGAGCGGCGGAACGTGGCGCCAGAAGCGCCATAGATACGGATATAACAACTCTTCGGGCGTGGGCGCAGAAACAGGCACGACTTGGTACTGACGTGCATCCAAAGCATGAGTGATGCGCCGGATCGCGCCGCCCTTGCCGGCCGCATCCATTCCCTCGAACGCCAGGACCAGGCCCTGCTTCCGAAAGCGCGACTTGCGCACCAGCCGTGCCAGGCGGCCTTGCAATGTTTCCAACTGCTGGTCGTATTCGTCGTCGTCCACCAGGCGCGCTGGCTGCACGACGCTCAGAGCCGCAGCCTTCGTCGGCTTCTCACGTGGCCATGAAAGCCGCCGCGGCTGTCGTGGCTGCAAGCCTGCACGGATTTCGTCGCGCAGGATCTTGCCGACCGTGAGCAGCCGATATTCCTCATCCGTGCCATCCACACGATGCCACGGAGCGATCTCATGATCCGTCGCTTTCAGGCAGGCCCGCACGACGCGATTGACCTGGTCGAAGTGCTTGGCTTGCCAGCGATCCTCCTTGGTGACGCGCCAACTCGTCAGTTTGTTGGCTCGAAGCTCCTTGAGCCGCCGCTGCTGTGTTTCATGATCCGTGTGCAGATAGATCTTGACCACGCGCACGCGGTCGCGCACCAGCATCTGTTCGAGTTGGAGGATGCGCTCGACAGAACGTTTGTCGTGCCTCTTGGAGCTCTTGTCCTTGATCTCGCCGCCGACATACTCGCCGTACCAGCCGGCAAAGAAAAATGTGATGCGACCGCGCGCCGGCAGCTTCTGCCAGTAGCGCCACAGCGCGGGAAAGCGCCGATCTTCCTTGGTGGGATCGCCCAGTGCATGCACGCCGATGTGCTTGGGATCCAGCCAGGAGATCAGCTCGTTGACAGTTTCGCTGCGTCCCGCTGCCGGCGTGCCGGCGATGATGACCGCGACCGCGCACGCCTTCGATGTGTGCAGTTTCAGTTGCAGATCCAGCAGTTCGTCCCGCAGCGCCGGCAGACTTCGCTCGAAATCGGCCTTGCTGATGCGCGGTGCTGCCATCTCGTCGCCCTTCTTTCAGCCCTGAGTGCGGGCCCCTGCTCTTCCTAGGTTTGACGCCGCTTTGTAGTTCCGCGCTTGCGAGTAGTACCGGCTGCGGCATTCTGGCGTGCCGGCACCTGCTGAGTGATGCAATGAATGTTGCCGCCGCCCAGCAGAATCTCGCGAGCCTGCACGCCGATGATGCGTCGGTCGGGGAAGATTTTTTGCAGAGTGCGGGTCGCGGCACCGTCCTGCTTCGGATCGAGCAGCGGCATCACGATGGTGGAATTGGCCATGTAGAAGTTGACGTAGGAACCCGCCAATCGCTCGCCAGTCTGCCGCGAAGCTGCTCCGCCGTCGGCCACATCGACATCGAGCGATTCTTCGTGCGTGCGCTTCAGCGGCCCTGGCTGAATCAGCTTGTGCACCTTCAGCCTGCGGCCCCGAGCATCGCGCGCTTCCATCAATCGCTCATAGGCGTCTTGCGACACTTGATACTGAGGATCGCGCTTGTTGTCGGTCCACGTCAGGATCACTTCGCCGGGCCTCGCGAAACAACACAGGTTGTCCACGTGCCCGCTGGTCTCGTCATCGACTACGCCCTTGCCCAGCCAGATGACGCTGGTCACGCCCAGATATTCGTGCAGCAGGATTTCCAGCTGACCCTTGTCCAACTGCGGATTGCGATGCGGGCTGAGCAGGCATTCCTCGGTGGTGATCAGCGTGCCTTCGCCATCGACATGGATGGCGCCGCCTTCCAGCACCAGCGGCGCGCGATATCGATCGCAGCCTTCGATCTCCAGCACCTTGCGTGCGACCAGGTCGTCCTGATCCCAGGGAAAGTAGAGTCCGCCGCTGATACCGCCCCACGCGTTGAACACCCAATCCACACCGCGCATTCCGCCGTTGCCGTCGACGACGAAAGTGGGCCCGACATCGCGCATCCACGCATCGTCACTCGACAGCTCCACGACGCGGATCGCGTCGGGCAGCATGGCCCGAGCCTGGAGAAATTGTCCTCGGGAGGCGCCGACGGTAACCGGCTCGGCCGTTGCGATTGCAGTGGCAACGGCAGCGAATGCCTTCTGCGCGGGCTTGGCGCCCAGGCGCCAGTTGCTCGGCCGCTCCGGCCACAACATCCAGCAACCGTCATGCGGCGCGAATTCGGCCGGCATGTGGAAGCCGTCGGCCGCCGGCGTGGTATCCAGTGTTCTTGTCATTCGGTCATGGTAACCAAAGCCCTTGCGCCGAAACGTGAGGCGTTACCGACTCAGCGCTGCAACGTGTACTCGGCGCTGCAGTAGGGGCACTTGGCCCAGCCGGTCTTTTCGATCGGCAGGAACACGCGCGGATGCGAATTCCACAAGTGCATGCCCGGCATCGGGCACGACAGCGGCAGGTCGGCCGAGGTCACGGTGTACTGGTTCTGGGCGTTGGGCTGGATCAGCTTGGCGGCAGGTTCAGTCGTCGTCATGGCAAGCATCGCAGGACCGTGGAACGGATGATTGGGGCGGGATTATCGCAGATCCCCCGCCTCGCGCATGACCTCTTGCCAAACTTCCACGACGCCGCGGCGTTCGGCCACGAATTCCGTGTCGCTGACCACGTTTTTGGCGCCATCCAGGGCCAGCCGGTGCAGCCGTTGGCGGTACTTGCGATACGTATCGACCAGGAAATCCACCCGGGCTTGCGGCACCAGATTGCCCGAGGCCAGGCTTTCCAGCTGCCGGATGTTGTCCGAGAAGGTGACGATCTCGGGGTGCCGGTCCGCCCACTGGAGCATCCAGAACTGCACCAGGAACTCGATATCGGCGACGCCGCCGGCGTCCTGCTTCAGGTCGAACTGGCCGGGACGCGCTTTCGACAGGTTGTCACGCATGCGTTGGCGCATCTTGCGCACCTCGTCCTTGAGGTCGTCACGTCGAACGGCCTTGCGCAATACCTCGATGCGCGCTTGCTCGAATTGCTCACAGACCTTTGGATCGCCGGCGATGGCGCGAGCGCGAAGCAGTGATTGGTGTTCCCAAGTCCACGCCTCGCGAAACTCGTACTCGCGAAACGCTGCGAGCGATTGCACCAGCAAACCGCGATTGCCACCGGGCCGCAGCCGCGTGTCCACTTCATATAAACGACCTGCGGCTGTGTGCACCGTCAGCAAGTGGACCAGTCGCTGGCCGAGTCGTTGGAAGAACACGGTGTTGTCTACGGACTGCGCGCCGTCAGTGCGCTGTGAGTCGCCAACGGAATCGTGCAGGAAGACCAGGTCCAGATCGGAGCCGTAACCCAGCTCCAGGCCGCCGAGCTTGCCGTAGGCGACCACGATCATGCTCGCGGTGCGTGTCTCGCCCTGCTCGTCGACGTACCGCGGCAAGCCATGCTTGGCCGTGATCTGCGCCCAAGCCAGCGACAGTGCTTCCTGCACGATCAGCTCGGCGATGTCGGTCAATCGATCGCTGACCTTCATCAAGGGCAGGCCAGCGATCAGGTCGGCCACCGCCACCCGAAACATCGCTGCGCTCTGGAACTGCCGCAGGATCTCGACTTGCCGCTCTGGGTCCTCGTGCTGCATCCGGCTGCGCGAGGCCGCCAGATCGATCGCGAACTGCTGCCGCGAAGGCGGCTCTTCGATGAAGCGCTCGTCGATCAACTCGTCCAACAGCAACGGCTGGGCTGCGATCTGATCGGCGAGAAATTGACTGCGCGCGCATAGCTTCACCAAGCGACGCAACGCCGCGGCATTCTCAACCAGCAATGCCAGATAGACAGTGCGCCCACCGATCCTTTCGAAGATGCGCAGAATCCGCGCCAGTGTCGTGGTGGGCGCAGGGTCCGACGACAGCATCGGCAGAATGCGAGCCAGCAGATCACGCAAACGTCGACGCCCAGTTTCATCGAGACGGCGATAGTAGGTACTGGTGCGCAACTCTTCGAGACGTGCATTGATCGGAGCGGGTTCTGTCACTCCGCAGCCTACGAGCATCTGCTCGCGCTCGCTCGACTCTGCTTCGAGATCAAACGTCGCTGCGGCCGGGCCGATGCCATCGGTGCGCTCGGCGGGCCCGAATACGGTTTGCCTGAAGTAACGCTCGACGCGCTGCCGGTGAGCATGGGTTTGCTCCGCGAGCTCGTCCCAGCTCGAAGCGCCCATTGCCAACGCCAACCGCTCGCAGAGCTGCGGGTCCTCGGGCAACTGATGAGTCTGCTCGTCATTCCATTCTTGCAGACGATTCTCCAGCACTCGCAGATGCGCATAGGCCGCTTGCAGATCCTTCACAGCGCTTTCCCGCAGCAGGCGCTGGCCGACCAGCTGCGGCAGAATCTGTCGCAGCTCGCGGCCCTGGAGCCGTCGATCGCTGCCGCCGCGGATCAGCTGAAACGCCTGCACGATGAATTCGATCTCGCGAATGCCGCCCGGACCCAGCTTGATGTTGTCCTTGAGCTCGCGCCGTTCCACTTCACGCGCGATCATCGCCTTCATGTCACGCAACGATTCGAACACACTGAAATCGAGATAGCGCCGATAGACGAACGGCCGCAGCACTTCGTCATAAAGCGACGGAAACAGCTCCGTGGCCGTGAGCGCACGAGCCTTGACGTAAGCGTAGCGCTCCCAGTCGCGGCCATGCTGCTGCAGATAATGCTCGAAGGACGCGAAGCTCAGTGCCAGGCGTCCGCTATCGCCGAACGGCCGCAGCCGCAGATCGACGCGATAGACGAACCCGTCGACGGTCGGCGTGGCCAGCTGCTGTGCGATCTTCTGGCCCAGGCGCATGAAGAACTCGGCGTTGTCGATGCCGCGCGCGCCGTCCGTTTCACCATCTTCGGGATACAGCAGGATCAGATCGATATCGGAAGAGAAGTTGAGCTCGCGGCCGCCCAGCTTGCCCATACCGAGGATCATCAATGGCTGTGCCTCGCCGCTCTCCGCACCGCGCGGCGTTCCGTAACGCTCGACCAACGCGGCGTACATGCGCCGATAGACGAGATCGATACAAACATCCGCCAGGTTCGACAGGTCCCGCAGGGTCTCCTCGAGCGTCGCCCACCCAGCAATATCGCGCCACGCAATGCGCACCATGTGCCGCCTACGGAAAAGACGCAGCGACTCCATCAACTCGGCGTCGGAGCCGCCCCTTACGCGCGCTTCGATCTCCTGAGACAACCAATCGTCGCTCGCGCGCTCCAACAGATTTCCGTTGTCGATCAGTTCTGCGAGCAGCGCCGGCGATCGAATGCAACTGGTCGCGACGTACTCGCTGCAGGTCCACACGCGCGGTAATGACTCCGCCACTCGCGGCTGACCGAGGATCGAGCTCCAGATCTCGGGATGGTCTTCGCGAGCCGCGGCCAGGCGGGCTTCGCTGGCAGCGATCAGGCCGCGGGCGGCATCGGAGATTGTTGTAGTCATGACACGCAAGTGTACGGAACTTGTTCATCCTGCCGCCAATCGGCCGCCGCCGAAGCGGCCTTTCCCGGCCCGCACGCCATCGGCACGCCAGACTTTGAGCCTCGTCACGGCTCGATCGAACTCATGCTCCTAGGCTCGGTCGCATTGGATAGCTGCCGCAGCCCCTGTCTTCGTCCGACGACAGCGGACAGGCCAAGGCGATCGGGAGCTTCAGGCTCCGCCCTAAAGCCTGCTCCCTTGCGACATGCGAACTTCTCGACATCGACGCCCGGTGGTGACTATGCGAGTGCAATCTGCCCCTCTGCCTTCTGTCCGGAACTCCCGCAAGCGCGCCCTCAAGCTGGCGCTGCTGGCAGGTGCGATGGCGGCGGCCCTGGCAGGCGGCAAGCACGCCCATGCCGACGCAGGCCTGTGCGGTAACGGTACCGAGTGCGCCCCGCATCTTTCCTCCCCCGAATCGCCGCAGCACTTCTTCCGCTTCTCCATGGCGCATGACCAGGCCGCCCGGCACGACTCTTCGTTGCGACGGAGCGCGGTGTCGGCTCAGGATTACCCCTCGTTCAGCGGCGTCGGCGTGATCTCCTGCATGGCCGAAGGCAAGCAGCGCACCTCGACCGCGTTCCTGGTCGGCGCGTTCGACATCGGCGTGACGGTCGCTCATACGTTCCAGAAGACGCCGAGCGGCGCCGAGCCCACCGACTGCACCTACAACAGTCTCGACTCTCTCGGCCAGGTCCGCGAGCGCATCCCGGTGCTGTATGTGAAATCGCAGTGGGATGAAGATGGCGCCGCCGGACAGCTCAGCAAGGATTTGGCCGTGGTTCGCTTGAGCCAGCCTTCGCGCTACGCACAGCGGACCATGCCGCTCGGTCGCTTCTCCGGCGCTGCCGTGTCCGCCGTGATGATTGGCTACAAGAGCGATCTCGATTCCGACAGCGTCAAGCGCAAAGCTCGCGGCACGGTGTACGAGCACCGCTCGAACGGGATTGTTTCCTCCAGCGCGGGCGGCTTCACGCACGACATGGATTCGCGTGGCATTGCTCCCGGCGCACCCGTGATCGATGAATCGACGGGTGTGATCATTGGCATTCACGCGCAATCTGCTCGCAATACCATGATCACCATGAACGACTGGCTCGAGTCGACTCTGCGAGCCGAGATGCAGCAGCAAGAGCAACAGCGCGAGGCGCGCGCCAACTAAGCCCGCCGCGCCGGTAGTTTCGAATCTCTTTTCCGGGGTGTCGCGAATGTTGCGGCGCCCCTTTTCTTTGGCTGCTCGCCTATTCCGTAGGAGATTCGCCGTCAAGAACTGACGCCAGTTGGCGACGGGAACCCAGCTCCAAGGCTTTCATTTAATCTTTATCCTACACACTGCGCTCGATTGTCGGCGCAGGTAGAAGGAGAGCTGGATGAACAAATCGTTGGTGACGGGCTTGGTGATTGGCGCGGCGGTCGTGACGGCCGGAGCGGCGGTGGCCAATCTGGATATCTTCGATCGCAGCCCCAAGTTTGCGGAAGTTCTCAAAGTCGATGCCGTGAAAGAAACCATTCGCACGCCGCGCGAGATTTGCAGCGATCACGTCGTGACACATACGCAGCCGGTGAAGGACGAGAAGCGCGTCGCCGGTACGGTGATTGGCGCGGTGGTCGGCGGTGTGCTGGGCAATCAGATCGGCGATGGCAGCGGCCGCAAGATTGCAACTGCCGCAGGCGCGGCAGCCGGTGGCTATGCTGGCAACAAGGTCCAGCAGCGCATGCAGAACGGCAACACGTACAGCACCACGGAAACGCGCTGCGAAACCGTATACGACAGCAGTGAAAAAATTGTCGGATACGACGTGCGCTATCGCTTGGGCGAAGAGGAACAGACCATCCGTATGGACCGCGATCCGGGCCCGCGCATCCCGGTGGAGAATGGGCAATTGCGGACGGCCGCGGTCGCGAACTAACAACCGACCCGGGCCGTTTCCAACGGTGGCGGTAGGCGGATCGAGCGGCAGGTGAGAATATAAAGAGGAAACCATTCCTCCCACCTCTCAACCAGTCAATCATCGCCGACCGCTGCCCCCATGACCGACATCAGCGATTTGTTTCGCGCCAGCCGGCGCATCCTCGTCTTCAGCGGCGCCGGCATCAGCACCGAATCCGGCATCCCCGATTTCCGCAGCCCCGGCGGCGTGTGGAGCAAGATGCAGCCCATCTATTTCCAGGACTTCATCGCCTCGGAACACGTGCGGCGCGACGCCTGGCGACGGCGCTTCAGCAATACCGACGGTTGGGTCGGGGCCAAGCCCAACCGCGGCCACTATGCGGTAGCGGAATTGATTCGCTCCGGCCGCGCCAGCGTCGTCGTCACCCAGAACGTCGACAACCTGCACCAGGTCTCGGGCGTTCCGGAAGACAAGGTGATCGAGCTGCACGGCAACTCCACTTACGCCAAATGTCTCAAATGCCATGCGCGCGTCGAGTTGGATGAGCTGGAACGTGAGTTCCGCGAGACCAACAATGTCGGGCCATGCAAACTGTGCGGCGGCATCCTGAAGTCCGCCACCATTTCCTTCGGCCAGCAGATGCCCGAGCTGCCGATGCGCCGCGCTCAGGAAGAGACCATGGCGTGCGATCTGTTTCTCGTCCTGGGCTCGTCGCTATCGGTCTTCCCGGCCGCCGACTTCCCTCTGCGCGCCAAGCAGCGCGGCGCCAAGCTCGTGATCGTCAATCGCGATCCGACGCCGATGGATGACATCGCAGACCTGGTGATTCATGCGGGGATCGGCGATACGCTGGACGCGGCGCTGGCGAATCTCTAACGCACGCTCCAACTCAATTCGGCCCGCGCCGAATCGCGCGGGCCGAAATCAGCAACTACTTCGAAGCCTGCAAGTAATCCACCGCCATCGATGCCAGCGACCGCGTCGCCAACGCAATCGCGGGTTCGTCGATATAAAACAGAGGCGAGTGATTGCTAGGTGCGGCGTTCGCATCCTGCCCGCGCGGCGTCACACCGACGAAGTAGAACACGCTCGGAATCATGTCGGCGTAGTACGCGAAATCTTCCGAGCCGGTGATCAGCGGCATGACCAGCACGTTGTCCTTGCCCGCCACCCGTTCCAGCGACGGCAACACTTTCTGCGTCAGCTCGACATTGTTGTTCACCACCGGATTGTTGGCGGGCGAGAACGTGACTTTGGCGCTCGCACCGCTCGAGCTCGCGATCGTAGTGGACGTGTGTTCGATGCGCTTCATGATGTCGGCGCGCATGTCGTTGTCGAACGTGCGCAGCGTGCCGTACATGTCCACCTTGTCGGGAATGATGTTGTGACGCACGCCGCCGTCGAACTTGCCGATGGTGACGACCGCCGGCAACTCGGTGATGTCGATCTGACGGCTGACGATGGTCTGCAGCCCCATGACGATCTGTGACGCCGCCACCACCGGATCCACGCCGGACCACGGCCGCGAGCCATGCGCTTGCCGGCCCTGTACTTCGATGCGGAAGGCGTCGGAGGCAGCCATGAGCGGCCCGGCGCGATAACCCACTACGCCCGTATTGAGCGCCGAAGTAACGTGCAGGCCGAACACGGCTTCCGGCTTCACTTCGTCGAACAAACCTTCCTTGATCATCAGCGATGCGCCGCCCTGCTCGCCCTCGGGCGCGCCCTCCTCGGCCGGCTGGAAAATGAACAGCACAGTGCCGGGCAGCTCCTGTTTCATGCCGACCAGCATCTCGGCAATGCCCATCAGATTGGCGACGTGCGAGTCGTGGCCGCAGGCGTGCATGACACCTACTTTCTTGCCGAGGAATTCAGCGGTCACCGTCGACTTGAACGGCACGTCGACCTGCTCGGTGACAGGCAGCGCGTCCATATCCGCGCGCAGCGCGATCACGGGCCCGGGCTTGCCACCTTTGAGAACTGCGCTAACGCCCGTGTGTGCGAGGCCCGTGCGCACCGGCAAGCCGAGTTTCTTCAAGTGATCGGCCACCAGCTTCGCCGTGCGAGTCTCGCGATTGCTGAGCTCCGGATGTTGATGAAGGTCGCGCCGCCAGTTGATGACCTTGGTCTCCACCTTGCTGGCCGCAGCATCGAGCTGCGCGGCCGAAATTTCGGCACTGGCAGTGGCCGCGCCAAACACGGCGCTCACGACGAGGCTGCTCGGGATCATCCACTTCATGGTTGCTTTCCTGTTGAGGGTGGAACTGCGACGTAAAATTCGAACTGTGGCGTGGCCACCGGCACGAGCCCGTTGGCCACGGCATCGATAAACATCACCGGCATGGCTCGCTTCTGTGCGAGCTCGAGTCCGGCCTCGCTGCCGAGCACGTTGAGCGCGGTGGCCCAAGCATCTGTATACATCGAGCTCGGACCGATGACGACGACGGACGCCAGGCTGTGCTGGACCGGCCAACCGGTGCGAGGATCGATAGTGTGAGAATAGCGGCGTCCGTCGCGATCATAGTAGTGACGATACTCGCCTGAAGTCGTCACCGCGGCGTTGTCGAGTTGCACGATGGCGTAAGGCTCGGACTCCGCGTCGATCGGCTTCTCCACAGCGATCCGCCACAACTCACCGCGCGCGTTACGGCCTTGTGCGCGCACTTCGCCGCCGATGTCGATCACAAACTGGGTCACTTGCAGCGCCTGCAGACGCTCGGCCATCAAGTCGACCGCATAGCCCGGTGCGATGCCGTTCAGATCGATCTGCAAAGCTGCGGCGGACTTGCGAAGCGCCGGAGGATCGAGCCGCGCCTGCAATTTTTCGTGGCCAACGCGGGCCTTCAACTGCGCCAGCTGCGACTCGTCGGGCAGGTCGTTCGGCTCACCGGCGGCACCGAATCCCCAGGCGGCAATCAGCGGCCCGACGGTGATGTCGAATGCTCCGCCGGATTCGCGGCTGACTTCGAGCGCATAGTCCACGACGGTGGCGAGATCGCGGGACACCTCATACCAATCCGTTGATGGCGAAGCATTGAAGCGCGAGATTTCCGAATCCTCGCGGTATCCCGACATGCTCCGATCGATGCGGGCCAGCACCTCGTCGGCGGCCACGCGAAGCGTATGAGCATCGACAGTGTCAGGCGCGGACGCGACCTTGATGGAGTATGTCGTGCCCATGGTCGGGCCCGAGATGGCCAACTCCCGCGGAGCGCGCTCGCAGCCGGCCAAAGCCAGCAGCACGATCGCCATGAAAATCCGATTCGCTCCGCCCACACACCGCCCCGACCATGCACAGGCGATGAATGGTAGCAGCAGCAAAGCTGCACAGCTTCAAGCTCACTCTTTGAGGACTAGCGGCGAACGGAGTCAGGAGAAGCCGCGACCGCCTGCGACGAGCGTCCGAGCGGGAGGAGAACGGAGCGCGCGCATATGCGGTGGCATGCAGCCGGCCGCGGCTTCAAACTGATGCAAGCGATGGACGATTCGATTGTCAGTGCCGTGACGGGCTGTTCCCATTGACCATAAGGTCATCAATAGATGTGACCATAAGGTCATCATCTATTCGGATCAGTCGGCCTGGCCGGAGCAATCGGGCGTGACCTGGTCGGTTCTTGTCAGAGGGGCTTTCGAATCCACTTGCGCTTCCGCCTTGGCGCAGGCGCCTGCGCTCGGCGCAAGGGCCGCTTCCGCTGCCGGCGGATCGAGGGGCACGCCGACTGTGACCGGCGCTGCCGGCGGCGGCATCTCTTCCATCGCTGAACGGTTGAGCACGGTCGCCAGCAGAAAACTGCCGAAGACCATCAGCCCGCCGATCAGGACACCTCGTTCCACAATGAATTCCCCTTCGATGGCGGGCGGGGACAACGACGCGATGGCCTCCACTCGTCCGTGCGCAGATTATTTGCGGGCTACCCGGCTGTGATGTGTCCTTTCGGGCAGGGCGCACCCGGCCGGCCGGGTTTTTCGGGAAGCCACAATTCATGCGACCATAGCAGCCGGAACTTTCTTCACCCGGCGCAGGCCCAAAACGGGGCTGTGTCATCCAGCATCGGCTTCGCCCAGGGACTTCGCGGTGTTCTTCATGTCTTCAATGGAACGGGCTTTCATGCAGGGTCCAGCCGGCTTCCCCGGCGCTGGACTCTTCTCTGGCCGCAGCGCCGCGCGCGCACTGTTGCTGTTACTGGCCGCCCTCCTCGCCGGATGCGAGGGCGAGATCACCATGGATCTGGGCACCGAGCTGCCGGCCGATCCGGACATCATCCAGGTCGTGGCCAATGTCCGCGGCTTGGAGTTCACCAACAGCAGTGGTGGCAGCAAAACGCTGGAGTTCACCGATAGCCAGGCCATCGACTTCATCGACCTGGCCGACGACAACGGCCTGCTACGCCTGTTCACCGACGAGGAGCTTTCGGAAGGGACCTATACCGGCGTGCGCCTGCTGTTCGACGAAGACCGCGCAGACGACGCATTCGTCAGCCTCCTCGATGGCACCCAGTTTCCCTTGAACCTCGCCGCAGGCGAGTACGCACCGCTGAGATTCGAAGTCGAGGACGGCGAGAGCAGCAGTGAGTCGTTCATATTGGTGCTCGACTTGCGCAAATCGCTCAGCTTCGATGATGACGACGATGAATACACACTGACGCCTGTACTGCGCACAGTGGTCGCCGCGGACGCGAGCCGTATCGAGGGCAATGTGAGCGTCTCTTGCCCGGCCGGGGGCGACTTGTCCGCCGGCGCCGTCTATCTATTCCAAGGCCGTGACATCACCCCGGATGACATCGATGGCGCGGGCGTGGAACCGTTCGCGACCGCGCCCATCTTCACCGCCCAGAACGGCAGCTCCTTCTTCTACGCGCTGCGTTATCTCCCCGAAGGTAACTACACCCTGGCGGTCACGTGTATCGGCAATGACGAGGATCCGCTCGAGGACCAGGACCTGAAATTCCGCAACGTCATCAATGTGAATCTCGACGAGCAGGAAATCCTCACGCGCAATCTGCCGTAACCGCCGCCTCCGGTTGCCTACATAGTCAACTTGCGGTTCTCACCAAGGCGCGTGCGCTTGCCCGTGAGAAGCTGCCGTGGACCGAAGTACGGCAATCGGAGCGCGCGACAACACATCTGCCACGCGCAAAGCACCTTCCGCGGGTTGAGCGCGCATTGACTGCGCGGTAAGCACTTCGTGTAGCTCAGCGCCGCTACCTTCGCCTAACAGCACTCTGGTATCCCCCCAGACCTCACCCAGCGGCAGCTCCAAGCGACCTTCCATCAAGCGCGCCGACCAGCGCGGTACAATGACCACGCAAGTCTGCTCATCCAAGGTGCGAGAAAATGCAAACACATGCTCCTTCTTCTCACCCTCGACTTGCAGAGGCTGATAGCTACCCAAGGTGAACAGCTGCGCATTCTCGGCGCGCAGTCGCAAGAGTCTGGCGGTTACATAGAGCTTGGCGTTCGCCGCTTCGGAGTCCGCAAGTAGCGCGCCGAGGTCCGAAACATTTCCAAGCGACTCGAGCTGCACGGCCGCCGCCTCGAAATTCACCGGCCCACGATTGTCCGGATCCACCAGCGTGAACGCCGGCAACTCCGTGCCCTGATAGAAATCCGGCACCCCAGGCACCGTAATCTTCAACACCGTGGTCACGAGCGAATTGATCCGGCCAAAGAAAGCGATGCTCGGCGCGAAGGAGGAGAAGTCGCGCAGGAAGGCGTTGCGTTCCGGATTGCTCAGCAGTTGCACGATGAACTCGCCGACCGCGGCTTCATAGGCTGCGTTCGGATTGATCCATGAGGTGGACCGCTTCGCCTCACGCCCCGCCTTGACCATGTACGCCTGCAGCCGCTCGATCAGCGAATCCGTCGACAGCTCCGGCGACCAGAGGCCGGCAAGCGTCTGGTACAGCAGATACTCATCCTCGCGATCCGGCGCAGGTGCATCGTCCACCTGCCGTCGCTTGTTACGATTGAGCTGCGACCAGCGCGACAAGTGCTGTTTCCACAACTGTGGCAACTCGCTGAGCACCGCGATCCGGGCACGCACATCTTCACTGCGCTTGGTGTCGTGGGTCGAGGTGGCCAGCATGGAATGCGGCCACGACCGGGCGCGCTCGATATGGGCTTGATGCAAAGCCGTCGCAGACACGCCGAACCGGCTCGGTTCGCCGCCCACTTCGTTCAGGCAGATCAGCCGATTGAAACGATAGAACGCGGTGTCCTCGACGCCCTTGGCGGTCACCGGCGAGGTCACCTGCTGAAACTTCATGGCGAATTCGAGCATGGCCTGACGATGCGATGCCGGCCGACCATCCGCTGCCGTGCCGAGCAACACATTGCATAGAAAATCGAACACGCTCACGTCGGCACCCGTGCTCCGCCGTCGTGCCAGCGCGGTCGCCCAATGAATGATGCGGCGATCTTCGTCACCGATACCACGCGGCGATATATAAGTGCGGTACACCGGGAAACACGCAATCACTTCCCTGATTGCTTCGCGCAGCGCGGCTCTCGTGAAATCCGCGGTATGCCGGTCGAGATGCGCGATGCGATCCAACTGTGTCGCCAGAACTTCGACTTCAGCAGCCAGCGACGAGCGCATCACCAGCCGCTTGCTTTCGTACACCAGTTCCTCGAACGACACTTCGTTATCGGTGAACTGGCGATAGCGCTGTGTCATGCGCGCTTCTTCATCGCCGCACACCAGCCAGGTGGTCTGCAGCGCCGCGTAGTCGTAGCCAGTAGTGCCATGGACCAGCCAGGATTCGGGCAGGCGCTCGTGCGCGGCCAGTATTTTCTCCGTGACCACGTACAGCGGTCGTCGTCCCTCCTCTGCGCCAAAGCGCTCCTGCAGCCGGCGGAAATATTCCTCCGGATCGTACAGGCCATCGGAGTGATCGATACGCAGGCCATCGATACTGCCCGCATCGATCAGCTCGAAAATCAATCGGTGCGTATCGTCGAATACGCTGCGCTCGTTCATACGCAGCGCCGCGAGGTCGTTCACGTCGAAGAAACGGCGATAGTTGATCTCGTCCACCGCCACGCGCCAGTAAGACAACCGGTATGCCTGCGCCTCCAGCAAGGCATCTAGCGCGTTGAAGCTGTCCGGCTGCCCGGCCGTACCGTTGATTCGAGTGACACTGTCGGTGATGTGTTTCAGCACCTCCGGACTGCGCTCGATCAATCGCACCAGGCGCCGCTTGTGAGCTTCCTTGTCACGGTAGCGAACGGCCACGGACTCGGCCGACGTGTCGTCGCGCGGTGGCAGGTTGCCGAAGCTGCTGAGCAGGCTTTCGAAATCCGCTCGATTCGCGTCATCCGCCGGCAGCAGTTCTTCAGGAATCGGCTGCGAGAAGATTCGCGGGTACTCGCGTGGATCGATGGGCATGCGATGATCGAAATATCGCACCGAGAAAGTGCCGCTGGCCGCATCGAATTCGATCTGCAACTGGCCACGCTCCAGCACCATGCCGTACGCGTCGCCCAGCACAGGCACCAGAATTCGATCGCGCATGGAGCCGCGATCCGGCCGCCAATCGATATCGAAGTAGAACGAGTAACGCGCGGCCGGCCCATTCTCCAGCACGTCCCGCCACCACACATTATCGTTGCCCATCACGCCGAGATGATTGGGCACGATGTCCACGATCAGCCCCATGCCATGCTCGTGCAGCGTCTGAATGCAGCGATCGAAATCCTCGCGGCTGCCGAGCTCCGGATTGAGTTGCGAGTGATCGACCACGTCGTAGCCGTGCATGCTGCCGGGCCGTGCCTTGAGGATGGGCGAGGCATAGATGTGACTGATGCCCAAGCGCGCCAGATAGGGAACGATGTGCGCGGCATCGTTGAAAGTGAACTGATGATTGAACTGGAGCCGATACGTGGCGCGAGGAATATTGAACCGCGAGCCCGGTTCTGTCGGGACCGGCGTACTCATGGTGCGCCCAGGGAGAGCCGGACTTCCCATGCCGCGAGCTGATCGGCTTGCGAGTCCGCACCGTGAGTCGAATACAAGAGCTCGTCTTCCCGCACCGTTGGACTTGGCGAGTCGCCGAGATTGGCTTGCAGCACCAACGCGATGACGCTGGCGGATTGATCCGCCGTTCCATCGCTCACGGGCCATATCACCGTGAGCATATGACCTTTCGTCTGGTATCTCGCCGCGCCGGCGACGATACCGGCAATCAAGGGCACGACTCGCTCTGCGCGCACCCGCAGCAGCTCGCGTGTGTACTCCAGCAATTCGCGATGCGGTGAACGCTCGCGATCCGAATGATCCAGCTGGCTGTCCAGCCAGGTCTGCTGCGCGTTGGGGTCGGGAATCTGCTCGCGACGCTGCTCGTCGGCAAACGCTCCGAACAAAGCAAACTCGTTGCGACGTCCTTCCCTGATGGCTTTCGCCAGCTCGCCCTGATAGTCGCAGAAATACAGGAATGGCTGCAGCGCCCCATATTCCTCGCCCATGAACAGCATGGGAATCTGTGGCGCCAGCAGCAGGATCGCCAAGCCAGCGCGCAATCTCTCGGGCGGGACCAATTGCGCCAGCCGCTCGCCGAACGCCCGATTGCCGATCTGATCGTGGTTCTGTGTGAAGTTCACGAACGCCGTCGTAGGCAGCAGGTCGCTTGGCTCGCCGCGCGCCTTGTCGTCCGACGGAAAGATCTCGCCCTGATAGGCAAAACCTTCGGCAAGCACGCGCCCCAGATGCTCCATCGGCCGATCGGCATAGTTCCGGTAATAGCCGTCCGCTTCGCCAGTCAGCAGCACGTGCAGCGCATGGTGCGAGTCGTCGTTCCACTGCGCAACCATCACGTCGCCCTTGCGTCCCAGCCGGTGCGCCTCGTTGTGATGATTCTCCAGGACGATGTGCACGTGCCGTTCGCTTCCCGGGCCACGCCGCACGCGGTCCACCAGCTCGTCGATGAAATGCGAGTCGCCCTCGTCGAACATGGCATGTACCGCGTCGACGCGCAGGCCGTCGAAGCGGTATTCGTTCAGCCAGTACAGCGCGTTTTGAATGAAAAACTCCCGTACAACCGGGTGCGCGAAATCGATGGCGCTACCCCACGGCGTGTGGTGCGCCGACGTGAAGAAATCTTCGGCGTATCGGTGCAGATAGTTACCCTCGGGCCCGAAGTGGTTGTAGACCACGTCGATCAGCACCATCAGTCCGCGCTCATGCGCTGCCTGCACGAAACGTTTCAAGTCCTCGGGCCGGCCGTAGGTGGGATGCGGCGCATATAACAACACGCCGTCATAGCCCCAGCCCCAGCGGCCGGGAAATGTATTGAGCGGTAACAGCTCGATGGCGGTGATGCCCAGCCTGGCGAGCTCATCCAAGCACTCGATGGCCGCGCGATAAGTTCCCTCGCGCGTGAACGTGCCCACGTGCAATTCGTACAGGACTGCTTCGTTCCATGGGCGCCCACGCCAGCCGGACTGCGACCAGGTGAAGACGCGAGGATCGGGAATCTCGCCCGGCCCGGTGACGCCATCGGGCTGAAAGCGTGACGCGGGATCCGGCACATCGAGCTCGTCATCGATGCGAAATCGATATCGGGCGCCCGGACCTACGCCGCGCGCGATTGTTTCGAACCAACCATCACGCGTCGCTGTGAATTGCTGCCGCAACGGCGGACGGCCGCTGCGAGCGTCGACGATCAGATCGACGCGACGGGCCTGTGGAGCCCAGCAGCGAAACGTGGTGCCCTCGGCACCGAGTTGCGGACCGAATTGCAACGGCGTGTCCTTGTTCACAGCGGCTCACCATGAGCGCATGCCCGTCGTCGCGAGCGGTATGTCTAGTCTTCAGCTTGGGTGGATCTCGAGACCGGCTCAGCTCGAGCGGTCGCCGCCCATCATGGAGCGTTCGAAGTGCGCATGCCGGGCGGCCAGGTTCACCAGATCGATGTGCCGAGCAAGAGCCTCGCGCTGCGCCGATCGCCGCTCGCTCCGCAACCGGCGCAACGTCTCACCGACACGATCCGGCGGACCAAGGTCGCTCCAGCCTCGCTGCAAAACGACTTCGTCCGCCACGTAGTGGTCCGACGGCAACAACAACACCTGGGCCTGCGCATCCTGGCTTAAAATATGCAGCAACGAATACAGGATGCCGATGGCAGTGCCGCGATTGCGAGGCTGAACGATGAGGTTGGCCTGCGGCAATGTGGCCAATGCATCGAGGGCCGACCACCAGCGATGGTGCTGTTGGGCAACGATGGCGCAGACTCGCTCGGGAGCGACCTGGGCGCGTGCACGGGCCATGGCATCTTCCAGCAGCGTCGGACCACCGTTCAAGGAACAGTATTGCTTGGGGACCGGCGTGCCGCACGGCTGGGTGGTCAACGCGCGCAGCCGGCTGCCATCGCCAGCCGCCAGCACCAGTGCCCATTGATGAGGCTGGCCACGCGACACGTCGATCATGCTCGGTCTCCGATAGGAATGCAGTACGAGGGGTGTAGGCTGGTAAAGTGACGATGTTGTGCGCCACCAACGAACGCCGCTGCGATTAATACGTGGCGCAGCGACGCGGTTCCGCGACAGTGAAGTGAAATCTGGAACTGTGGTGTTGTGACATGCGTAGACGAGAGACCTGAAAGCTTCCCCAGCGCGATGATGCGCAGCGCGTCGGGTCCCATCCGCTACGCACGAGCTCCCGCAGCGGCTTTTGAACCAGGAACGATCGATTCGGATGAATTCAGGCGAGTCAGTACATCCTCGGGGCGCCTCGTCCTCCGCGCCCTCACGACCTCCCCTGCAGCGGCCGTCGCAATCAACCATGCGTCGTTACTGGCTGTTGATGCTGGTGGTAACGTTTTCGTGCGTGGCGGGGGCGGCGTCCATCAAGCCGGCCGCGGAAAGCGCGCGGGCGCAGCGTTACAAGTTCACGCCCTCGACCGTCGTCGATCTCGCCAAGCGCACCGCCGCCGCGGCTTATGTGCCGCGCCGCCTGGAAGGCAACGCGGCGCTCCAGCAGCTCAGCTACGATCAATATCGTGACATCCGCTCCAGGTCCGACGCAGCGCTCTGGCGCAACGAGCAGGTGCCGTTCCGCGTCGAGCTGCTACCGGCGGGTTTCCTGTTTCAAACGCCGGTCAAGGTGTCGGTGGTCGAAAGCGGCATGGCGCGCGACCTGACCGGCTCTCCCAACCTGTTTTCGCTCGGCCCGCACGTCGCCAGACTGCTGGCCAATCAGACCCTGCCGCTGTCGGGCTTCCGTCTGCGCACCCTGCTCAATTCACGCTCGGTGTGGGACGAGTTCGCAGTCTTCCAGGGCGCCACCTACTTTCGCGCCGTGCCGCGTGGCGGACTCTATGGATTGTCGGCACGCGGTCTGGCGATTCGCACCGCGCACCCCTCCGGCGAAGAATTCCCCGCCTTTACCCAGTTCTGGATCGAGCGTCCCGGCGCCAACTCTTCCGGCATCGTGGTGCACGCATTATTGGATAGTCCCTCCGTAACCGGCGCCTACCGGTTCTCCATCCAGCCCGGCACCGAGACCATCATGGACGTGGAGATGACGCTGTTCCCGCGCGTCGACCTGGACAACATCGGCCTGGCGCCGCTCACGTCAATGTTTCTGTTCGATGAATCCGAGCGCACCCGCATCGACGACTTCCGCGACGAAGTGCACGACTCGGACGGTCTGCAAGTGGTCACCGCCTCCGGCGAGCGGCTGTGGCGTCCGCTGCGCAATCCCACCGAGCTGCAGGTCTCCGCCTTCACCGCCGAAGCACCTCGCGCATTCGGCCTGGTGCAGCGTTCGCGACGCATGAGCGACTACCGCGATTTCGAAGCCAGGTACGAATTGCGGCCCAGCGCCTGGATCGAGCCCACCAGCGACTGGGGCAAGGGCTCGGTGGACCTGGTCGAGATCCCCACCGAGAACGAGACCAACGACAACATCGTCGCGTTCTTCCGACCGCACTACACGCTGCCTGCCGGCAAACCCTGGCATGCTTCGTATCGCATGCGCTGGAACGCTACCCCGCGCATCACGCCTTCACTGGGACGCGCCACCGCCACGCGCAGTGGCCCGACCCTCGACGGCAAACGCCGCGTCTTCGTGGTCGACTTCGCGGGCGTCGGGCGTACCATCGAAGGATTGAAACTCGACGTCGGCGCATCCACCGGCAAGCTTCATCACCTGGTCCTGCAGCCGAACCCCCTGACCAAGGGTGTACGCGCCAGCTTCGAGCTGGATCCGGCGGGCAGCAATCTGGTCGAGCTGCGGATGCGCCTGCTGCGAGCCAATCGACCCATTTCCGAAACCTGGCTCTATCGATGGACGGCCAGCTGAAATCTCCGACTTCGCCGACTGAAGGCCGGGATGTGGTTCGCGGCGGCATGCCGTTCGAGCGCCCGATCGACATGCCGGTGCAGGACCTGCGCCATTCGCCGCAAGTGGTACGAGCGCTCGGGCCGGCGCCGGCCAGGGCAGTCTTTGCGCGCGCCATCGTGCTTCTCGGCACCCTCGGCATCACCGGTTACGGCCTGTTCGAAATGCTGGGCATCGTCGAGTTTTCGAAGATGACGGTATTGCAAGGCGTGATGGTGTTCTTCTTCACCGTGACGCTGGCGTGGATCGCTTTCGCCGCCGCCTCGGCGGTCGCCGGCTTGCTGGTGCCGCTACACAAGCCGAAGACGCAAGCAACGCTGGCGGGCTCCCGTACCGCGCTGCTGATGCCCATCTATAACGAGGACCCGACGCATACGACCTCGGCGCTGCAGGCCATGGCCGAAGCGCTGCATAAAGCCGGCGCCGCACAACATTTCGAGATCGTCATCCTCTCCGACTCCACGCAGGCCGATCCATGGATCAATGAATCGTTGGCCGTGGACCGGCTGCGGCGCGAGCTGCGCGACATCATGCCGGTCTGGTATCGCCGGCGCTGGCACAACACCGGCCGCAAGGCCGGCAATGTCGAGGAGTTCGTCAAACGCTGGGGCGGACGTTACGACTACATGATCGTGCTCGACGCCGACAGCCTGATGTCGGCGGAAACATTGATCGAGCTGGTTCGCCGCATGCAGGGCGACGCGCATCTCGGCATCCTGCAGACCGTGCCGATGTTGCACGGTCATTACAGTCTGTTTTCCCGCATCCAGCAGTTCGCGGGCCGCGTCTACGGCGGAATCATCGCGCGTGGCGTCGCCGCCTGGTCCGGCAACGAAGGCAACTATTGGGGACACAATGCAATCATCCGTGTAGCGGCCTTCGCCGAAGCCTGCGGCATGCCGCAGTTGCCGGGCCGCAAGCCTTTCGGCGGTCACGTGATGTCGCACGATTTCGTCGAAGCGGCCTTGATGCGGCGGGCCGGCTGGAAGGTGCGCATGGCGCCGGACCTCGACGGCTCCTGGGAAGAAAGCCCGCCATCGCTGATCGACGTGGCGGTGCGCGATCGCCGCTGGGCCCAGGGCAACCTGCAACATTCCAAGATCATCGGCGCCGATGGGCTGTCCACGGTCAGTCGCGGCCATTTCTTCATCGGCATCATGAGCTACCTGTCCTCGCCGCTATGGCTGATGCTGTTGCTGGTGGGCTTCGCGCTGACCCTGCAGGCCACGCTGATCCGTCCGGAATATTTCAGCCGCAGCTTCCAGCTGTTCCCGGACTGGCCGAAGTTCGACGCCGAGCGCATGACCGAGCTGTTCATCTTCACCATGATCGTGCTGTTCATTCCCAAGGTGCTGGGCATGCTGCGCTCGTTGTTCACCAGCAAGGTCCGCCAGGGCTGCGGCGGCTTTCTGGGCGTGACCGTAAGCACCGTGATCGAGACGCTGCTGTCGGCCTTGTACGCCCCGATCATGATGCTGGTGCAGACTCATCATGTGATCGAAATCCTCACCGGGCGCGACTCCGGATGGAACGCGCAGCGGCGCCGGAGCGACGCCACCGCCTGGCGCGAAGCAGTGCGAATGCACTGGGGTCATACGGCCATTGGTGTGCTCATCGGCATCATTGCTTATCTGATATCACCTACATTGCTGGCATGGTTGACGCCCACGCTCGCCGGCCTGCTGCTGGCGATTCCATTGTCCAAGATGAGCGGCAGCGTGCGTGCCGGCCGGCTGATGCATTCGCTGGGATTGTTACGAACGCCCGAGGAAAAATATGCGCCGGACGTGATTCGCCGCCGCGATGAGTTGCTGGCTGAAGCGAAGGCGCCCGCGCAAGACGCCTTGCGCCTGCTCGCTGCGGATCGCCAGGCTCGTTACGCGCACATCACAGGTAATATGCCGCGTCCTGCCGAATCACGCGGCCATCCCGACCCGCATCGCCTCACCGCCGAACAGAAGGTGCGCGACGCCAACACGCTCAATGAAGCACTGGCTTGGCTCGGTCCCGCCGAAAAAGTGCACGTCGCCGGCGACCCGCGCATGCTCGAGCGCCTTGCCGAGCTCCCGGAAAGCGGTTAGCGGTTAGTGGTTAGTGGTTAGTAAGAAATCTGCTCTTTGGCGGCAAACTGACCTTCTAACCACTAACCGCCAACCGCTAACCGCTAACCGCCAACCGCCAACCGCTGGTAGCGCAGGAACTTCAATTGCAGGCGGCTCATTGCTCCGGTGAGCCAGCCACTACTGCTAAACACGATTTCGAGGAGCAAGCCCATGGCACGAGCCAACCCAACACGTTCGATGGATGCGCCGCGGGATGCGATTGCGTTGCTGAAGCAGGACCATCGCACCGTGGAAGCGTTGTTCGATGAGTTCGAGGACGCGGACGAGAGCGAGCAAGCCGCCCTCGCCACGCGCATCTGCCAGATGCTCACCGTGCACGCGCAGATCGAGGAAGAGCTGCTGTATCCGCAAGCCAGGGAGGCGTTCGGCGAGGAAGAGGACGAAATGGTGTACGAGGCCGAGATCGAGCACGCCTCCGCCAAGGAGCTGATTGCCAAGATCGAGGCCAGCACGCCCGAGGACCCGGAGTTCAAGCCGCTGGTCACGGTGCTGAGCGAGTACGTCAAGCATCACGTCAAGGAAGAGGAGAAGGAGCTGTTCCCGGCCCTCAAGGACACCGAGGTGGACCTGAAGGAAATGGGCACCCAGCTTGCGCACCGGAAAATGGAATTGATGGAGCAGATGGGCATCGAGGCAGAGGAAGCTCCAGCACCGCAACGCAAGCGCGCTGCGAGCTCGCGCTCGACACGCGCGTCAGCAGCCAAGCAACGCCAGGCTCGCGCCGGCAGCCGGAGCAAAACGGCTCGCGCTTCGAACAGCCGCGCACGTCACTGACGTAATGACGTCGTCACAGCTCTGGCAGTAAGACGGCGGTGATCTTCGGGTCACCGCCGTATTCACTGAGGTCGGCATATTTCCGACCACAGCTTCAGCGTGTAGATCTTGGAACCTTTCACGCCGAAATCGATTTGGCTGTGGCACTGAACATAACCGTCCATCGGAGATCATCATGGCGAGCCGCAGCTCAGGTACGATCCCCCGTTCCAAGAAAGCATCGACGCGCACGTTGCCGGTGGCGACCAGCGTAACCAATACCAATGAGGAGCAGACGCGCGCCAATGCCAATGCCGAAACCGCCGCGAATCGCGCCGCCGTTGGCGTCGGCGAAGGCACTCACGACGTGAAAATCACCGAGAGCAGGCTCGAAGAGCGGGAGATCCCGTCGTTCTCGGACAGCCGCGAAGCACGAATTGCCGAAGCGGCTTACTGGCGCGCCGAGCGCCGCGGCTTCGCTCCGGGACACGAGCTCGATGATTGGCTACATGCCGAGCGCGAAGTGGATGCTCAGAAGAACCAGGACCGATAGCTTCGATCACTCGGTTCGATCAACCGACCCGAAGCACTTCGACCGTGCCAGCCCCTATAATCTCCCTACTCAAGGCACCAGGGGATGGACCAGGGAATGGACATGGCACATTCGACTTCACCAGCGTCGAGCTCGGAACTTGCCGATCGGTCAGCGACCGCCCTCGCTCGCACGCGCCCGCTGCAAGCGAGCGACCGGCAGCGTTGGGACGAGCTATGGTCGCAGTACCTGGCCTTCTACCAACAAGACCTGCCTGCCTCGACCACCGAGCTCACCTGGCGCCGGCTGATGGAGGGACGCGAGCTGTGGGGCTTTGCCGGACTGGACGACGCCGGCAGCATGGTCGGATTCGTTCATTACCACTTTCACCTCTCCACCTGGTCGGCGAGCGGCTATTGCTACCTGGAGGATCTGTTCGTCGATCCGCAAGGTCGCGGCCGGAAGGTGGGCCGTGCGCTGATCGAGGCCGTGTATCGAGCGGCCGATGAACGCGGCGTGACGCGCATCTACTGGCACACCGAGAACACCAACGCACGCGCGCAGATTCTCTATAACCAGGTGGGCTACCTCACGCCCTTCCTGCAATTCCGCCGGCGACCCTGAGCGCGGACAGCGGTTGCTGCAATGACCGCACCGGCGCTGACACGCCAACTGTTAAGTCGGCAACCGGTCACCCGTCGAGGTTTTCGCAGGCGGTGCCCCTTGCCGTCGGAAACTGTGCGCCACATCGCTATGGCAGCCGACGCGGTTTAGCGACACTCGCGCCTTCAACTAAGCGCGCCGTTCAATGCTCTACCTGCTTGCCTGTGTCATCGCCGTCCTGTGCGCGGTTTCGGCCTGGATCGTCCATCTGAAGATGCGTGTGCGCGAGATGGCGACACGCGTCATCGAAGCCGAATCGCGGCATCAACAATTCATCGAACAGGTGGAACACGGCGGCATGGTCCGCCGCAAGATCGAAGCGCAGCTGCTGGAGAAACAACAGCGGCTCGACCGCCTGGCGCATCATGATCAGTTGACCGGTCTGCCGAACCGACTGTTTCTTGCCGCGCACCTGCCCGCCGCTATCGAAGAGGCACGCCGCAGGAAGGCGGCGCTGGCGGTGCTGTTCATCGATCTCGATCGTTTCAAGCACGTCAACGACACTCATGGTCACGAGGTCGGCGACAAACTGCTGCAGGCCGTATCACAACGCATCAAGGACGCGGTGCGCAGTGAGGACATCGTAGTGCGCATGGGCGGCGACGAATTCGTGGTCGTGCTCAACATCGTCAAGAACACCAATCAAGTCAACGAAACGGCATCTCGCATCACCTCCTCGCTCAACGCGCCGCTGGAGATCGATGGCAAGCCGCTGGTGACCACCGCCAGCGTCGGCGTCAGCATGTTTCCGCGCGACGGTGAAGACGTTGGCGCGCTGCTGCGCCACTCCGACACGGCGATGTATCAAGCCAAGGATCGCGGCCGGAACAACTTCCAGGTGTTCAGCCCGGTGATGGACCGGCAGCTGAAGGAACGCGTCGCCATCGAGGCAAGCTTGCGCGCGGCACTGGAGTCGCAGAGCCAGCTCGACGTGCACTATCAACCGCTGGTCGACATCGAAACCCGGCGCGTGGTCACCCTCGAGGCACTGGTACGTTGGAAGCATCCGACCGATGGCTACGTCGCGCCGCTGCGATTCATTCCGGTCGCCGAAGAAACCGGCCTGATCGCCGGCCTCGGCGACTTCGTGATCAATCGCGTCATCGCCGACATGGTGCGGTGGCGCAAGGCCGGCAACACGGTGCTGGTGCCGGTGGCGATCAACGTCTCGCCCGGCCAGCTGGCCCGCTGCGACCTGCGCCAGCGCATCGCCGAGCTCACCCAGGCCCATGCCTTCAGCCCGGCCATGTTGCAGATCGAACTGACCGAAGGCGCGATGTTCGAGCAGGTCGAGCCCCGGCACGGATCGAGCAGCAATGACACGGGCGTGGACGCCATCAATGATCTGCGCGCGCTCGGAGTACGCGTGGTCATCGACGACTTCGGCACCGGCTATTCCTCGCTGAGCTATCTGAAGCGCTGGCGGGTCGACTACTTGAAGATCGACCGCAGTTTCATCCGCGACCTGGTCACCGACTCCAACGACCACGCCATCGTCGGCGCCATCATCGCCATGGCCCAGCATTTGAAAATCAAGGTCATCGCCGAAGGCGTGGAAGGCTGGTCGCAGCTGGAGATGCTCCGCAAGCTCGGCTGCCGCTACGCGCAGGGCTACCTGTTCTCCGAAGCGGTCCCGGCGGAGCGCTGCCGGGACTTCTTGAACGGCCGCCCGCTCGGCCTGACCGACGACACGGACATACTCAAGCTCGCCTGAGCCCACCTCGAGTCCGCCCAGCCGGCACCGCTGGAATTTTTTCAAAGAAGCGGGAACCCCTCGTCCTGGCCGCGCGTATCGCTGCGGTCGGGCGTCACTCGCGGGTGAGACGCCCTGCGCCTGCCCATAAGGCTCCCCCAGCGAGCCATCCTCAGACCTATTAACGATCGCACCCGCGCGGATACTCAGGAGTTGCGGATGAACCGACTGACAAGTCGGCTGCCGGCCATTGTCGAGCAGCACCAACAAGAAATTCTCGGCGAATGGATCAAACTGCAGTTGGAATCGGGCGCCTGGCGCGGCGGCCGTCTGCAGGAATCGCAGCTCCGGGACGAGTCGCAGCGGTTTCTGGCGCTGGTGAGCAGCACCATCCGCAATGGCGTGCAGTTCGACACGCGCAACGCCCAGTGGACCGAGGTTCGTGAATTCCTTTCCGACCTGTCCCGCAGCCGCGCCACGCAAGGCTTCTCGCCCTCGCAAGTCGCGAGCTTTGTTTTCTCGCTGAAGCAGCCCCTCTTCTCCAGCCTGCGCACCGCTCTGATCGGCGAGCCCGAGGTGCTGGTCGACAGCCTGTGGGAGGTCTCGCAGCTGCTGGATGCACTCGGCTTGTATACCACCGAGGTATATCAGCAGGCGCGCGAGGCCGTGATCTCGCGCCAGCAGGAGGAACTGATCGAGCTGTCGACGCCGGTGGTCGAGCTGTGGCCCGGCATCCTGGCCCTGCCGCTGATCGGCACGCTGGACAGCGAACGCACCCAGGTCGTGATGGAAACGCTGCTGCAACGGCTGGTGGCCACCGGCTCCAGCATCGCGGTCATCGACATCACCGGCGTGCCGACGGTGGATACATTGGTCGCTCAGCATCTGCTCAAAACGGTATCGGCGGCGCAGCTCATGGGCGCCGATTGCATCATCAGCGGCATCCGTCCGCAGATCGCGCAGACCATCGTGCACCTGGGCATCGACCTGTCCGCCGTCGCTACCAAGGCCAGCCTGTCGGATGCTTTCGCGCTGGCCTTGAAGCGCCGTGGACTGACCGTGACCTCCGGCGCCAACGCTGGCACTGCCAGAGGGTAAAGCCGTGGATCGCGTTCCGATTCTGCGGCTCGGCGACTGCCTGCTGGTCACCGTCCAGGTCGACATGCACGACGAGCTGGCGATGACCCTGCAGGACGATCTCACCAGCAAGATCGTCGCGACCAAGGCGCGCGGCGTGCTGATCGATATATCCGCCCTGGAAATGGTCGACTCTTTCATCGGCCGTATGCTCGGCAATATCGCGGCGATGTCGCGCATCCTGGATGCGCAGACCGTGGTGGTGGGCATGCAGCCCGCGGTTGCCATCACGCTGGTCGAGCTCGGACTTTCCTTGCCGGGCATACGCACCGCCTTGAATGTCGATGCCGGCCTGGCCCTGCTGCGCAACGTTCTCGACCGGAGCGATGAAAGCGGCCATGTCGATTGAACCAACCACGTTACCCGTGCGTTCCGGCGAAGACGTGGTGAAGGTTCGGCAAGCAGTGCGCTCGCTCGCGATGGATCTGGGTTTCAGCCTGGTGGACCAGACCAAGATCATCACCGCGGCGAGCGAACTGGCGCGCAATACATTGACCTATGGCGGCGGTGGGGAGGTCCGGATCGAGCGCCTCCACGAAGGGCCGAAGCGCGCCGGCGTGCGCCTCACCTTCGAAGATCGCGGCCCCGGCATTGCCAACATCGAGCTGGCACTGACCGACGGTTTCAGCACCGGCTCGGGGCTGGGCCTGGGACTCAATGGCGCACGGAAGCTGTCGCATGAATTCGATATCTGGTCGCAGCCCGGCGTCGGCACGCGCGTGACCATCACTCGTTGGAAGTAGATGCAACAATTCTCGATCGGCGAACCGACCGAAGTCGCCCCCGCCAGGCGAGCAGTCAGCGTATTGGCCGGTCAGCTGGGTTTCGATGCAGAGGATGCCGGGCGGGCGGCGCTGGTCGCCACCGAAATCGGCACCAATCTGGTCAAGCACGGCGGCGGCGGCGAGCTGATCGCGCAACGGATCACGAGCGGCGGGCGCACGGGCCTGGAACTGCTCGGACTGGACAAGGGCGCAGGCATGGCCGACATCGCCAAGAGCCTGCGCGATGGTTACTCCACCAGCGGCAGTCCCGGCACCGGGCTGGGCGCCATGGAACGCATGTCACAGCTGTTCGAAATCTATTCGCGCCCGGATCAGGGCACCGCAGTGCTGGCCCAGCTGTGGCCAGGCGCACGCGTGCCAACGCCGGAGCGCACGCAGATCGGAGCGCTGGTAGTGCCGAAACCAGGCGAAACCGCCAGTGGCGACGCCTGGTGCTATCACGAGCGCATCGAAGGAGCGCTGCTGGCCGGCATCGACGGCCTGGGTCACGGGTTCGCCGCCCAGCAAGCGGCCACCGAGGCGTGCCGCGTGTTCAACGCCGAGAATCATCGGCCGCTGCTGCGGCTCCTGCAACTGCTGCACGAAGCACTGCGCCCCACGCGAGGTGGCGCAGTCACGTTGCTGGAAGTGGATTGGGATGCTGCCCGCATGGGCACCGTGGCCGTGGGCAACGTGAGCGCCGCCTTTATCAACAGCAGCGGCATGAAGCGCATCGCCGCCGACAACGGCATCGTGGGACATGTCATCGGCAAGCCTCGCGAGTTTCAACATCCGTGCCCGCCCGATACGGTCGTGGTGTTGCATTCGGATGGGCTCACCGCCAACTGGCATCCCGACCGCTATCCCGGCTTGATGCAGCATCACCCATCGTTGATCGCGGGCGTGCTGTATCGCGACTGCAAGCGCGGTCGCGACGATTCCATGATTGTGGTCATGCGTCGAACACCCTCATGAACCGCTCTTTGTTACGTCTGGAGCTTGCGCAGGATCGCGACATCGTCGCGGCGCGCCAGCGCGCCCGTCAGGTCAGCGCATTGCTCGGTTTCGATTCACAGGATCAGATTCGTATCGCCACCGCGGTCTCCGAACTGGCGCGCAATGCCATGCGTCACGCGGGCGGCGGCACGATCGAATTCACTTTGAACCAGGGTCAATCCGGTGGCCACACGCAAGCAGCCAATCCGCTGCTGCAAATCGTGATCAGCGACCAGGGCCCGGGCATTGCCAATCTCGAGGAAGCCACTGCCGAAACTCCCACGGGCGAGGTGAAGCTCGGCCTGGTCGCCGCGCGCCGGCTGATGGATACCTTCGATGTTTATTCCGGCAAAGGCCGCGGCACCACCATCACTCTCGGCAAGTACCTGCCGCGCCGCACCGAAAAGTTCACTGCCGCGCGCCTTGCGGACATCGCCACTCAACTCTCGACCAATGGCGCGACCGACGTCACCGCAGAGATTCAACAACAGAACCGCGAATTGTTGCGCAGCCTGGACGAGCTGCGCCTGCGCAAGGAAGAACTGACCCGGCTGAACGCCGAGCTGGAAGACACCAATCGCGGCGTGCTGGCGTTATATGCCGAGCTCGAAGAACGAGCCACGCATCTGCGGCTGGCCGACGAAACCAAGACCCGGTTCCTGTCGGCGGTCAGCCACGAGTTCCGCACGCCGGTGAACTCCATCCTGGCGCTGTCCAAGATCCTGCTGCACCGGCTCGACGGCGATCTCACGCCCGAGCAGGAGAAGCAGGTCAGCTACATCCGCCAGGCGGCGGAGCAGCTCTCGATCATGGTCGATGACCTGCTCGATCTGCGCAAAGTCGAAGCGGGCAAGCTGCAGGTCCACGCCGAGAAATTCACCGTGACCGACTTGTTCGGCGCGCTGCGCGGCATGTTCAAGCCGCTCAGCATCAAGGACACGGTGACGCTGACCTTCGAGGAGATCGGCACGCTGCCCGAGTTGAACACCGATCAGGGCAAGGTCGCGCAGATCCTGCGCAATCTGATCTCGAATGCATTGAAGTTCACCGAGGTCGGCTCGGTACGCGTCACGGCTCGCCTCGCCTCCGACACCGACATGATCGTGTTCTCCGTGGCCGATACCGGCGTCGGTATCGCGCCGGAGAATCATCGGCGCATCTTCGATGAGTTCACGCAGGTCGACAATCCGCTGCAGACGACGGTGAAAGGCACCGGCTTGGGACTGCCGCTGTCGCAACGGCTGGCCGCGTTGCTCGGCGGCAGCATCGATGTCGCCAGCGATATCGGCAAAGGCTCGGTGTTCTCGCTCGCGATTCCGCTGCGGCTGACAATGGCTGCCCAGGCCGGAGAAGCCATCGCGGCCGAGGCTCGCATCGCGCAGCGCGTGCTCATCGTGGATGACAACGAGATCGAGCGTTACGCGCTGCGCCAGTTCCTGCCGAGCAGCAGCTTCGATGTCATCGAGGCCAGCGGCGGTTACGACGGTCTGCGGCTGTCGCGACAGGCGCATCCCGATGTGATCTTTCTCGATCTGGCCATGCCCGATGTGCATGGACTGGAAGTGCTCAAGATGCTCAAGGCGATCGACGAGACGCGCGACATTCCCGTCGTCCTGTTCACGTCGCAACGCCCGGACGACATCGACGGAGACCAGGCCGCAGCGGCCAACGCATTGCTGTTGAAAAGCGAGTTGTCACGCGAATCGGTTGCAGCCGTGATCCGGCGCGTGACCGCAGCGGAAGAGAGGCATCATGTCCACGCCTGAAGTCATTCTCAATGTCGATGACAACGAGCCGGGCAGATACGCGACCACGCGCATCCTCAACCGGGCCGGTTTCCAGGTCATCGAAGCGGGCACCGGCAAGGAAGCGCTGCGCCTGGCGCGCAGTGCCTCGCCGCAATTGATCATCCTGGATATCAACTTGCCCGACATGAACGGCATCGACGTGTGCCGGCAGTTGAAGTCCGATCCGCAGACCGCGGCGACCATGGTGCTGCAGGTATCGGCTACGAATATCGGGGTGCTCGATCGCGTGCGCTCGCTGTCCGCCGGCGCGGACAGTTTTCTGATCGAGCCGGTCGAGCCCGAGGAGCTGGAAGCCGTGACACGGGCGCTGCTGCGGCTCCACAAGAGCGAAGCGGACCTGCGCCGCGCGCTCGCCGAACGCGAGCTGCTGCTGCGGGAAGTGAATCATCGCGTGAAGAACAGCTTGCAGCTGGTGCTCAGCATGCTCAGCCTGCAGAGCAACGAGTTTCGCGAGGCCGAAGCCAAGGAACTGTTCGCCAAGGCCATCGCGCGCGTCACCGCCATCGCCTCGATTCACGAGCGGCTGTATCAGGATCAGGACCCGCTCACCATCGACATGAAGACCTATCTGACCGGCCTGTGCGCCGAGCTGGAGCGCGCCGCCTTCGGCGAAGAACGTCAAGCCCGCCTGCGCACTGACATCGAATCGGTGCGCCTGGCCACGGAACACGGCGTGTCGGTGGCGCTGCTGGTCAACGAGCTGGTGATGAACGCCTTGAAACATGGCCGGCCGGTGGACCGGCCGCCGATCATCAACGTCATCCTGCGCCGGCTCGACCAGCGCCGCGCGCAACTCACCGTCGCCGACAACGGCCCCGGCCTGGGCCCTGCCCCGGCCTCGGCATCGCAAGGATCTCCTGGTGGCCCGGCCACCAAACCCAGTGGATTGGGCACGCGCCTCATCAGCATGCTGGTGCGGCAATTGAACGGACAACTGCGCATCGAGGATGCCGATGGTTATGCCGCTCACATCACCTTTGCACTGCCCGAATCCCTGACATGGGGAGCGAAGTCCTAATCGTCGAAGACCAGGTGCTCATCGCCATCCACTTGCAGGACCTGGTGGAAGAGGCGGGACACCGAGTCAGCGGCATGGCTCACGACGGCGTCGAGGCGCTGTCGGCCGCCGCGCGTCAACGGCCGGCGTTCGCGATAATGGACCTGCGCCTGGCGGATGGCGTGAGCGGCATCGACGTGGCCCGGCAGCTGTATGAACTGTACGAGGTGCGCTGCCTGTTCGTGAGTGCCAACATCAACGACGACGTGCGCCGGCAAGTGGCCGACTTGCGGCCGCTGGGATTCATCGGCAAGCCGTTTCTTCCCGCCGAAGTGATCTCTGCGGTGCGTGCCGCGGTGCTGAAGCTCGGCAAGCTTTAGCTAACGCGCGACTTCAAATAGCGCATCAACAGCGCCGAGATCAATTCAGCAGCCGACTCCGCCCGTTGCGGATTCCAGCCCGTGCCCGCGGCTTCATCCATATACACACGCCGCGACAGCTCCAGTTGCACGGCATAGACGCCTTCGCTCGGCCGGCCATACTTCAGCGTGATATAGCCGCCTTTGAAACGCCCGTTCAGTACCGCACCGAACTTTCCATCCGATGTCACCAAATCCAGCAACTGGTCTGCTACGGCGCGCGGACAGCTCGCATCGTCGCGCGTACCAAAGTTGAACTCCGGCAAGACACCGATAAATAACGATGGCACTTCACTCGCGATCGAATGCGCGTCCCAGAGCAGCGCATAGCCATGACGCTGGCGCATCGCCTTCAGCTCCGCGACCAGGCATTGGTGATATGGCTGCCAGTATTGATCGACACGCGCCTCGACCTCCGTCGCGGTGACTTCACGGCCCGGCAGATAGATAGGCTCATCGAGGAATGTCAGGGTCGGGCACACCGGCGAGGTGGGACTGCCCTCGTACAGCGAGGCCGAGTCAGGCGAACGATTGAGATCGACAACATAGCGCGAGTAGTTGGCCTTCAGGATGGAGGCGCCCAGCTCGCGCGCGAATTCATATAACTTGTCGACGTGCCAGTCGGTGTCCGCCAGCCGGCTGCCAGCCAGTGTGAAGCGCTGCGCGATCGGCTCCGGAACAAACGTACCCGCGTGCGGAATGCTGATGAGCAGCGGCAGCGAGCCCTGATGGAACTCATATACATTCATCCGCTTCGCTCCTTCTTCAGCATCTTTTGCAGGGCGCGCTTGTAGCCGGCGGACACGGCGGTTTCGGCGAAGTGGCGGCGCTCCTGCACCAGCCAGCGGCCACCGACCATCACATCGCGCACCGATTCGCTGGTGCCGGAGAAAACGAAGGTATCGATGATCGAGGTGTCGTTGCGGGCCGCGAACAACGGCGAATTCAAGTCCAGCACGACCACGTCAGCACGCTTGCCCACTGCCAGCTCACCGACCGGACGGCCCGTGACTCTGGCGCCAGCGGTACAAGCTCTCTGCCACAGCAATGTTCCACCCGACTGCCCTGCCGAAGTGAGCACACTCCGCTGGCGGCGCGCCAGCCGCGCCTGATACTCCAGCCAGCGCAGCTCTTCGATCGGCGACAACGAGATGTGACTGTCGGAGCCGATGGCGAATACGCCCCCGGCCGCCAACAGCGCTTCCATCGGAAAAATGCCGTCACCCAGATTGGCTTCGGTGGTGGGACACAAGCCAACGACCGCTCCGCTCGCAGCGATACCTTGTAGTTCCGCGTTGGTTGCATGCGTGGCGTGAACCAGGCACCAATGCCTGTCGACCGGCGCGTTCTCCAGCAGCCACTCGATCGGCCGCTTGCCGAAGTGCTGCTGACAGGCTTGCACTTCGCGCTCCTGCTCGGCGATGTGAATGTGAGTTGGCTGGCCGAGCTGGCGCGACTGGAGCACCATTTGCAGAGACTCCGGCGGCACGGCGCGCAGGCTGTGCAAAGCGATGCCTATCTCCAACTGCGCCGAACGCTGCGAAGACTGGCGCAGCGCGCCGAGCAGATCCAGATACTCGCGCGTCTGCATCGAGAACTGCCGCTGGCGCTCGGTCGGCGGTGCGCCGCCAAAATCGGCTGTTTGATACAGCGTCGGCAGCAGCGTCAGGCCGATGCCGGCGGTATTGGCCGCATCGATCAGAGCCTGGCTCATGGCCAATCGCACCTCGTGAGCATGCTGCTCGCTCGATGCCTCCACATGGCTGTGCAAGTAATGGAATTCGCACACCGACGTGTAGCCCGCCTTGAGCATGTCCGCATACAACTGGGCCGCGATCGCGTTGAGACATTCCGGCGTGATGCGGCTGGCGACGTCGTACATGGCCTCGCGCCATGTCCAGAAACTATCGTCATTGCCGCCGCGCTGTTCGGTCAGCCCGGCCATGGCGCGCTGGAACGCGTGACTGTGTACGTTGGGCATGCCCGGAATGGCGGCACCATTGACGGTCCGTGCCGTGGTGACCGTGTCGTCCCTCGAGACATCGACGATGTCGCCGGCGGGGTCCACTGAAATCACCACGTTGCGGTGCCAGCCATCTGGCAGCCACGCACAGGCGAATCGATAACGGGATTGCATGGACATGCGCCGAAGTATAAGACGCGAGCAGCCGAAATGTTCGGCCTCGCCTGCCGGCACGCGCGCTGGAATGCGCCGCGATGCCGGCGCGCCAGGGCTTCAGAACACGACGCTGATGCCCAGCGAGATCATGTCCGAGTCGGCCTCGCCCGTGGTCTTGTCGCCAGCGTCGAAGATGCGCTGGAACTCCAGGCGCAGGTCGTAGATTTCCAGGAAGTTGAAGCTGGTGCCGATGCCGGCGAGCATGTCGACGTCGTTCTCCGAGAACTCGAGGCGCCTTGGCCTCTGCTCCACGTCGTCGTAGAACACGCGAAAATCATTGCTGGAAAACAGCGCGCCCACCCGGCCATAGACTTCCCAACGATAGCTCAGCGGCCAGATGCCGAGTGCCGCGACGGTCATGCCGGAAGTCTCGGTGTCGACGTTGAGCCTGGCGTCGCTGGGCACGCCCGTGATGTTGCCGCTGGCGTTGGCTCGATAGGCAACGTTGCCCAGCTCCAGATACCCGCCCTCGACGGCGAAGTGCGTATTGAAACGATAGCCAGCGAAGAAGCCGAAGCCCGCGTCGCTGTCATCGAGCGTGCTGGTCATCGAATCGACCGTGAGCTGTACGGCGGGGAATACGGTCGTCGTCGCGTAGGTATCGAACTCCGCGATGTCGATCTGCTTCTCGCTCTGTCCGTACATGCCGCCGACATAGAAGCCAGGCTGGGCGGCCTGCGCGGCAGGCAAAACCCCGGCCAGCGCGATCGCCGCCGTGGCGGCGGCAAAGATCCTGGTAAGTTTCATTGCCGAGCGATCACTCATACTGAGAAATTGGCAGCCACTGTACCGAAAATATCGGAACGCCGCTGCAGCCGCCGCAAGTGGCGGGGGCGTATTTCAGCATATCGCAGCCGTCCGGCATTCAGATGCGGCACTCGGCTGCGACGCGAACCGACAGCTATTCAGCACCGGTTCACGCCCGCTCCGGTCAGGCATGAATCGGGGCGACCGCGGCCCATTTACGCAGGCCGATATATTCCAGCATCCCCGATGCCGGCCACGAACGCGGCCTGGCCGCCAACGAACAGATAGCCAACAGATTCGGCTGCACCCAGCCGGTTCTGGAAACCGGGCGTGCGCGGCCGAGCCGGAAGAATATCCCGCGCCCGAGACGCCGGCCCGCAGTGCGGTCGCCGAGAGCAGCAACGCCTTCGTCGTGCCCTTGCGGCTGGCCACACCGAGCGGCGTGCTCAGCTTCATCAGCACCAATACCGTGTTCGGCACACCGATCGACGGGACTCTGTCAGAATTGGCGCTGGAATCGTTTCTTCCCACTGACGCCGCCACCGCGGCCGTGCTCCGACAATTGGCCTCATGAGTTACGTCTATCGCATCGAAGGTTCCATCGCTCACCCGCAACCTTGTGCCGCCGGCCCCTGGGATCCCGGCATGCAACACGGCGGCGCGCCCGCTGCGTTGATCGCCTGGGCGATCGAACGCATGCCGGTGCGCGAGCCCATGCAAGTGGCGCGCATGACCTTCGATTTCCTGCGCCCGATTCCGGTCGCGCCATTGGAAATAAACATCGAGGTGACGCGCGAAGGCCGCAAGATCCAGGTCTGCAATGTGACTTTGTTGCACGAGGGCGTGGCGTGCGTGCGCGCCACGGTGCTCAAGGTGAGACGGACCGAGATGGAATTGCCCGAGCACGTGATCGACGAGCAGGTGATATTGCCCGGCCCGGAACAAGGCCGCGAATCCAAGGTCGCCTTCAGCAGCCACGAGCAATTCGGCACGGGCGTGACGTTGCGCTCGGTGCGAAGCTCGTTCGGAGAGTTGGGCCCGGGTGCGGCGTGGTTTCGTGCGCAGCGTCCCATCATCGCCGATCAGCCCAACAGCCCGCTGATGTGCGTGGCCCTGACTGGAGACTTTTGCAACGGCGTCTCCACGCTCCTCGACTTCGAAGCATGGACCTTCATCAACGCCGATCTGACCATCAACCTGGCGCGCATGCCGGTGGGCGAATGGATTCTGTTGGATGCGCAGACCTGGCTGGGCGATCACGGCGCGGGTCTCGCCTTCGCGAAGCTCGGCGACGAGCGTGGCTACTTCGGCCGGGCCATCCAGAGCCTGGTGATCGAGCGCCGGGACCAGTGAGCGTCGTCAGCGGCCAGCGCCGGAAGCCGGCGGCTGGCTCGCCTCGGCCTTCTTGCGTTCTTCCTCGGCGCGCTCCTTCCGGATGGTCCAGATGACCGTGCCGAATGCGACGCCGATGACCATTATCAACGCGGCCATGATGAAAACCAGGCCGCCGGCCAGGCGCCAGCCTTCGTAGAGACCGACAGCGAGACCGATGGGGGTGGTGACCAGCAACAGGGGTTTGGCGATGCGCATGGGCGCATTGTAAGGCACGCCGCCGATTTCCAGCCCTGTAATCGCCGGCGCCGTTATCATTCGGGCCCCGCTCCTCTTCGTTCTGCCCATGCCCCTGCTCACGCTGCGCAACGCCGAACTCGCCTACGGGCTGCATCCGCTGCTGGATCGCGCCAACTTCTCCATCGACGAGCGCGAGCGCGTCGGCCTGATCGGCCGCAACGGCACCGGCAAATCCTCGCTCCTCAAGGTCATCACCGGCCTTGCGCCTTTGGACGACGGCGAGCTGGCCCGCCTGGACGGACTGAAAATCGTACTGGTGGAGCAGGAGCCACTGTTGCCGCCAGCGGCAAGCGTGCGTGACAGCCTGGTGGAACGCGGCAAGCTCGATCAGATCCACGACGAACGCGAGCGCTGGCGGCTCGACGCGCGGCTCAGTGAATTCTTACAACGCCTGGGCGTTGCGGCCGAGCGAGCGCCGGAGACTACATCCGGTGGTGAGCGCAAACGCGCGGCGCTGGCCTTGGCCCTCGCGCTGGAACCGGACCTGCTGCTGCTCGACGAGCCCACCAACCATCTGGACATCGATGGCATCACCGCGCTGGAAGAGCTGTTGATCAAGGGGCCGGCCTCCATCGTGGTAACGCACGATCGCGCCTTCCTCGACCGTGTCGTGACGCGAATCGTCGAGCTCGACCGCGGTCTGCTGCGCTCCTATCCCGGCAACTTCGCCGCGTATGAAACTCGCAAGAGCGAGCAGCTCGCGGCCGAGGAAGTGGTCAATCGCAAGTTCGACAAGTTCTGGGCGCAGGAAGAAGTGTGGATACGCAAGGGCGTCGAAGCGCGGCGGACGCGCAACGAAGGTCGCGTGCGCAGACTCGAAGCACTTCGCGAACAGCGTGCCGCGCGCCGCGAGCAAATGGGGAGCGTCAAGCTCACGCTCGACGCAGGCGAACGTTCCGGCAAGCTGGTGGCCGAGCTGACCGATGTCAGCAAATCGTTCGGCGATCGGCCCATCGTGCGCGACCTCTCCATGCGCATCATGCGAGGCGACCGGCTCGGGTTGATCGGCCCCAATGGCGCGGGCAAATCGACGCTCATCAAGCTCATCCTCGGCAAGCTCGAGCCCGACGCCGGCAGCGTGCGGCTCGGTACGAACATCGCCGTCGCCTATTTCGATCAATTGCGCGAGCAGCTCGATCCGGACAGATCCGTGGCCGAAACCATCAGTCCGGGCTCGGACTGGATCGAGATCGGCAGCGAGCGCAAGCACGTCATGACGTACCTCGGCGATTTCCTGTTTCCGCCGCAGCGCGCCGGCTCGCCGGTGAAGGCGCTGTCGGGCGGCGAGCGCAATCGTTTGTTGCTGGCGCGCTTGTTCGCTCGCCCGGCGAACGTGCTGGTGATGGACGAGCCCACCAACGATCTGGACATCGACTCGCTGGAGCTGTTGGAAGACACATTGCAGACCTATCCAGGCACGCTGCTGCTGGTAAGCCACGACCGCACGTTCCTCGACAACGTCGTCACCCAGACGCTGGTCGCGCAAGGCAACGGCCGCTGGCAGGAATATGTCGGCGGTTACAGCGATTGGCTGGCGCAGCGTCCGGCGCCGCTCGCGCCCGCTCCGGCAAAGCCGAAGCAGGAAACCAAAGCGGCGCCTCGGTCGCCGGCACCGGTCAAGCTCAGTTACAAGGAAACTCGCGAGCTGGCGCAACTGCCGGCCGAAATCGAAGCGCTGGAACAACGTCAGCAGGAGCTCACCGCCCGCATGAGCTCGGCCGACTATCACAAACAGGGCGCCGACCAGATCAAGGCCGATCGCAAGCTCGCCGAAGATCTGGAGCGTGAGATGGCGGAGAAATTCGAACGCTGGTCGACGCTGGAAGCGAAGGCCGAAGCCGCCGCCAAGAGCTGAGCAGGCTGCAGCGGAACCAGCACGTTTTCAGCGCACGCTTTTGGCGGGCAAGATGGTGACGGATGCGAGCATTGCGACGCTGCCGGCGATAGCAAACAACCAGCCGTAATTGCCATCCGTCGTTGCGAGGATGAATGGCGCGACCGCGGGCGCGATAGCCTGCGGCAAGGCATTTGCGACGTTGAAAATGCCAAGATCTTTGGCGGCATCACGCCAACGATTCGGCAGCACATCCGTGACCAAAGCGAGATCGACCGCGAAATAGACGCCGTGTCCGATGCCGGTAGTGGTCATGCCGAGCAGGAACGTTCCGTAGTCCGGCGCGGCTGCGATGATCCACAAGCCCAGCGCATATACAACGCCACCGATCACCACGAAAATCTTGCGACGGCCGACCGCGTCCGAGAGCCGCCCGCCGAGCACGCTGACGGCGACGATGGCGACGGTCTGCACCAGGATGCCTTGAAAGATCAGCTTGGGAATCTGCTCCGAGGGATGCCCGAGCTTGTCGATCAGATAAAACGGCTGATATGTATTCAGGAACGCGGTGCCCAGCACCAGCAGCAGGCGGCTGAGCCACGTCCACGCGAAATCAGGATGCTGCCGTGGGTTCACCCAATAGATCGCCACTGCATCCCGCCAGCCGAATGGGCTGGCCTTGCCCGGCTCGAGGTGCCGATCACGCAGCGACAGCGCGAATATCAGTACCAGCACCACGCAGATGCTCGCGGGCACCATGAACATGAGCAACGTGGAACCCGCCACGGATTGCACCAGGAACGTACCGCTGACCTGACCGAGCGGCAGGCAGATTCCCATCACGCCCGCGACGGTGCCGCGCTGTTCGGTGGGCACATGATCGGGCAGCACGGCGATGATCGCGGCCAGCACGGCATTGAAAGCGAGCTGCGACAGGCACCAGCCGACCAGCACCATGCCGATCGAGGTTGCGGTCGCAATCATCAGCAGCGCCAGCGCACCACAGATCACGCCGCCGATCAGCCAGGGCCGCCGCATACCAAAGCGCGACGTGGTCCGGTCGCTCAGCCGTCCGAACAGCGGGTTGCCTACCAGCGCGAAGAACGCGCCCAAGCCCAACACCAGCGACAGACTCGAGGCAGCGGTCTCCGGCGCCAGCTGCCGCACCTTCAGGGCAATACTGACGAGCACGGGCGTGAGCAAGGCCAGCCACGTACCTGTGTAGGCGAAGGCGAGGAGCGCGATGAATCCCCAACCGACGCGTGCGTTTTCATCGACAGCCGCGGGCGAAGCCGGCTGCTCTTGTGCGTGCATGCGCGCAGGATGCCCGGAAGCTTGCATCTCTCACAAGCTGAATCGCCAAAGGGGAATGTTCCCAGTGCCCTGGACTAGAATAGCCGCCATGCACGCCATGCCCCTGTTGCAACATCCCTCGACCCCGGACGATGTGCTCGGCAGCATCTCGGTCGAAGTCGACTCGCCCACCCCCGATCTGCTGGTGTTGTATTACCGTATCAGCGGCGACATCGATCGCCTGAAGCTGCCGCCGCAAGCGGCCAGCCAGTTCCAGGACGAGCTGTGGCGGCACACGTGCCTGGAGGCGTTCATTGCGCTGCCCGACAGCGGCGTGTACTTCGAATTCAACTTTTCGCCCTCCAGCCAGTGGGCGGTGTACCGATTCGAGGGCTATCGCGAAGGGATGACGCCGCTGCATCCCGAGCCGCCGCCGCGCGTGATGTTCCGACGCCGTGATGGCGAGCTGGCTGCCGATATCGACATTCATCTCGATGCCATCCCGGGGCTGACGGCGGACGAGATCAACGGCCGCGATCTGCGACTGGCCGTGGCCGCGGTCATGGCAAACGATCAGGGCCGCATTTCGTATTGGGCGCTGGCGCATCCGCCGGGCAAGCCCGATTTTCATCATCGCGATGGCTTTGCCCTGGCCCTGGCGGGAGATGCCGCATGAAGCTCGGTATCGAGCGGCTGCTCGAAGATGCGTCGTTGCGCCGTGAATTGCAGGGCAAACGCGTTGCGTTGCTTGCTCATCCCGCTTCGGTCACGACGGACCTGACGCATTCGCTGGACGCGCTCGCGGCCGCCGGCCTGAAACTCACCGCGGCATTCGGTCCGCAACATGGCCTGCGTGGCGACAAGCAGGACAACATGGTGGAGTCGCCGACCTTCAACGATCCCGTCCACGGCATTCCCGTCTTCAGCCTCTATGGCGAAGTGCGGCGCCCCACCGACGAGATGATGCAGCCGTTCGATGTGCTGCTGGTCGATCTGCAAGATCTCGGTTGCCGCATCTACACCTTCATCACTACGCTGCGTTACGTGCTCGAAGCGGCTGCCGCCCACGGCAAGGCCGTTTGGGTGCTCGATCGGCCCAATCCCGTCGGCCGTCCCATTGAAGGATTGCGGTTGCGCGCCGGTTGGGAAAGTTTCGTTGGTGCCGGCCCGCTGCCGATGCGTCACGGCCTCACGCTCGGCGAGCTCGCACATTGGTTCGTGCGCACGTTGCATCTCAATGTCGACTATCGCGTAATCGAGATGCAAGGCTGGCAGCCCGAAGCCGCGCCAGGTTACGGCTGGCCGCTGGGTGAAAGGACCTGGGTGAATCCAAGTCCGAACGCGCCGAATCTTTGGATGGCACGCGCTTATGCAGGCACCGTGATGCTGGAGGGCACGACGCTTTCCGAAGGTCGCGGCACCACTCGACCACTGGAGCTGTTCGGCGCACCCGACATCGATGCCAACCAGGTGTTGAAGCAGATGCGCTCGCTGGCACCGCAATGGCTGCAAGGTTGCCGGCTGCGGCCCTGCTGGTTCGAGCCGACGTTTCATAAACATGTCGGGAAACTCTGCTCAGGATTGCAGATCCACGTTGAAGACCGCAGCTACGATCACCACGCGTTCCGGCCGTGGCGCCTGCAAACATTGGCGTTCAAAGCGCTGCGCCGATTGCAGCCGGACTATGCGCTATGGCGCGACTTTCATTACGAATATGAGAAGGACCGTCTCGCCATCGACATCATCAACGGCAGCCCGTTGCTGCGCGAATGGGTCGACGATGCACGAGCCACACCCGCGGATCTCGATGCGCTGACCTCGCCCGATGAAACCTCGTGGCGCGACGAGCGTGAGGCATTTCTGATCTATCGCTGAGCAGCCTCTGCCGCACTCGCGGAACAGGCTGCAGCTGTAAGACGTTGCTGGGGCGGGACTAATCCCAATGGCACTTAGTTAGCGCCCTCCAGCGGTTAGCGGTTAGGGCAGAACGGAGGCCAGGATTTAGCTCATTTCTGGCTAACCGCTATCCGCCATCCGCGAACCGCTGCGACAAAGACGGTTAACTAAGCACCATTGGGACTAATCCATCCCGCCAACACCTGAGGTACACCTCATGGCACGCAAATACAGCAAGAAGGCGTCGAAGAAGGTCGAGAAAACGATGCGCGAGCGCAAGAAAGGAACCTTGCGCAGCGGCCGTTCGGGCAAGAAGGTGACGAGCCGCAAACAGGCCATCGCCATCGGCCTGTCCGAAGCGCGGCGCTCCGGCGCAAAGGTGCCGAAGAAAAAGACCGGCCGTAAGAGCAGCAGCAAGAAAAAGGGCTCGAGCAGGAAGCAGAGCTCGAAGAAGAAGTAATCTCGAGCACGTGCCCGGCTCCAGACAATCAGCCTGAAAGATCAAACTCTGGAGCTGCGCACCAGCAACAGTGCGCTGAGCGCCGTCAGCACCAGCGCGCTGAGCGCCAGCGACGAATGAATTCCGATCACCGCGCCCATCAATCCGACCGTGACCCCGCTGAAAGTTCGCAAGCCGAGCGCCATCATCGAGAACACGCCCAGCACACGGCCGCGAATGTCGGCCGGCGCGTTCACTTGCACCAGCGTCTGCGCCATCGAATTGAACGACAGGTCCATGAAGCCGGCAACGAACAGCAGCAGCACCGCGAGCGAGTAGATCGACGACATCGCAAATCCGGCCAGCGCGATACACCAACCCATTGCCAGGATCATGGCGGTACGTGGATTGGGCAGCAGCCAGCCACGACTCTCGAGCAGGAAACCGGCGGTCAACGCGCCAAAGGCGTCCGCTCCGAGCAGCACGCTGTAAGAAAGATCCGCGTCGCCATGACCGAGCGAGCGCGCGAAATCCGGCATCTGCGGCAGATAAGCGTTGCCGATGAAGAATGACGCGCCACCCGCCAGCAGGATCATCGACAACAAGACTCGATGCGAGGCGACGCGCCGCAATGTCAACACGACGTCGCCGTACGAAAGCAGCGCACGCGGCGGTGGCCCCTGCCCCGCTGCGGCCCGCGAATAGGGTGCATTCAACAACCAGAGGATGGTGGGGATGTAGATCAGCGCATTCAACAGAATGCCGAGCGACGGCCCGAACACCATCAGCAGCAACCCGCCGACCGCAGGCCCGCCGAGCAGTCCGATGTGGCGCGAGGTTGCATTCAGTCGCACGGCGCTTTGCAGATGTTCGACTGGAACCACGTGATGCAACAGCACTTGCGAGCTGGGCGTCCACAACACGCCAGCAATGCCGTGCAACGTCAGCAGCAGCATTGCATGCCACATCTCCAAGGTGTCCGTCATGAACAGTACGCCCCAAGCGATGGAGACACCCATGAAGATGGCCATGCCGATCTGGATCAGCCGCCGCGGATCGAAGTGATCGGCCAGCGCGCCCACCGGCAGGGAGAACAGCAGGAACGGCAACCAGTGCGACACCACAGCGAATGCACCCAGCGCGTTCGACTCGAACTTCTGGAACATCATCCAGTAGCTGATGACGTGCTCGACGCTGTCCGCCATCATCGCGCCGGCGAACGAGAAGAAAAAACCGCGATAGCCCGGATGCCTCAGCGCCGCGAAAGAGCGATGCGAAGACGCTGTGGTTCTGGCGGCTTCAGTCATTGGCTGGCGCCGCCGAGTCCGCGCTTGCCTTGGAGCGCAGTGGCAATTCGGGAATGAACAGCACCACGAGCAGCGCGAGGGCGACGATCCACACTGCGTGCTGCAGCATGCGAGCGATGGCGTTGGCGAACGCCACTTTCGTGCCGCGCTGTACGTCTTGGACCAGCTCCGCCGCGTACTGCGCCATGGCGACCTTCACGAACTGCAAGCTCTGCCGGGACTGCTCGGCGACGATCGCGTCCTCGGCGCCCAAGACGCTGTCGCGGAACAAGCGGGCGACATCGGCAATCACATGCGGCTCGTGCCATGCACGTGAAGGAATGTTGGCGAGCTGTTGTTTCAATGCCGTCGGCAAGTTGGGATCTTTCAACAGTCGATCCCTGCCATCCTCGCCGTCTTTCAATCCGGCGACCAGCGCATCGGTTCGCGCCACCAACTCATCGTGGATGCGTGCACGAATGCCGCCATCGCGCAATGGCTCCTTGATGCTGTCCGGCAGTCTTGGATCACCGAGCACCTCGGCGACAGCTTCCTGATCTTCTCCATACGCGCGCTCGATGACCTCGTAGCGTTCGTCGAGCGCTTGTTGCACGCGAGCCTGAATCTCCTCGACATGCATGGCCTGGCTCTGCGCATGCGCCAGGTCCAGCTGCGGGATCGCGTTACCAGGCAACTGCGGCACATGCTTGGGCAGCTCGGTGGTCAACGCATGCGTGAGAAACGTACCGAACATGGCCACGCCCACCGTCGAACCGATTTGCCTGCTGAACTGGCTCATGCTGGTGGCCACGCCAATCTGATTGGCAGGCGCGGCGTTCTGGATCACCAGGCTGAACAGGTTTTGCGCCGGCCCCAGCCCCAAGCCGGTCAACGCCAGGCGCCAGGCGAGATCGCCCTGTGTCGTATCGGGGCCGATGCCGGTCAGAGACACGACACCCGCCACCAGCAGCACGCCGCCCGTAACCATGAACACTTTGTATTTGCCGGTACGCGTCACCAGGCGTCCGGAGCCGACGCTGCTGAAGATCATCGCAAGGATCAGTGGCATCAGATACACGCCGCTCTGGGTCGCCGACGCGCCCTGCACCAGCTGCATATACAGCGGCATGAACATCACCACACCCAGGAAGGACATGCTCATCACGAACGCCGCGAGCGTCGCCATGCGGAAGGCTGGAATGCCGAACAGATGCAAGGACAGGATCGGTTCGCGCGCCCGCTGCTCCACCCACAGGAAGATCGCCAGCGCTACCGCCGACATCGCGAACAGACCGACGATCTCAGGCGAGTCCCACGCGTACTGCGTGCCGCCCAATGACAGTGCAAGTAACGCCGTCGCCGCGGTCAGCACAATCAGCACCGCGCCGAGATAGTCGATCGCGCCGCCGCCCCCTTTGCGCAGCGCCGGCATGCGATACACGATCATGAACAGCGCCAGCGCGCCCAGCGGCAGGTTCACGTAGAACACCCAGCGCCAGCCGGCGATGTCATAGCCGCCGAGCGTCACCGAGCCATGATCGGTGAAGAAACCGCCGATGAACGGACCGACCATGGTGGCCAGGCCGAACACCGAACCGAACACCCCGAACAGCTTGCCGCGCTCGCGGGGTGGATACATGTCGGCCATGACGGCGAACGACACCGTCATCAATGCGCCCGCGCCCAATCCCTGCAACGCACGGAACACGATCAGCTGCATCATGCCGTCGCCCAGCACCGGCAGGCTGCCGAGCTCGCCGCTCAGTCCGCACAGCGCCGAGCCGACCAGAAACAGCAGCACTCCGCCGATCAGGATGGGTTTGCGCCCGTACTGATCGCTCAACTTGCCATACAACGGCACCGAGACCGTGGACGTGAGCAGGTACGCGGTGGTGACCCAGGCGTACATGGAGAGCCCCTGCAGCTCCTCGATGATCCGAGGCATCGCCGTGGCGACGATGGTCTGGTCGAGCGCGCTAAGCAGCACGACCACTGCCAAGGCGGCCAGCGTCAGGCGCCGTTCGGCGGGCGTGATCTGCAATTCGCTCGATTGGGAGGCGTTCAAGGCGGTCGGGGGCTGGCAGCGGCAAAAACGCCGCAGAGCTTAAACCGTCCGTCGGTGTCCCGCATCACGAGGTTCGTTCTGTCGTGATTTCGTCTCGGCTGGTCGCAAGCACGACAACCAGACGGCGGCGTCGAGGTCCAATCGCGACATAGCAACGACCCTGGCCAGCCAAGGAAGTCGAGCGATGCGTGTCATTGCCGCCGCCATTCGCAACCCCATCGCCGTCGGCGTAACGGTGCTGCTGGTGTGCCTGTTCGGCACGCTCAGCCTGCTGAAGCTGCCGCTGCAGCTGTTTCCCGATATCGAACGGCCGACGATCGGCATCTTTACCAACTGGCGAGGCGCCTCGCCCGAGGAAGCCGAAGCCGAGCTGCTGGAGCCCCAGGAGCGCGTGCTGCAGGGATTGGCCGGCGTGGAAGAGATTACCGGCAACGCCAACAGCGGCGGCACCGAAGTGATCCTCACCTTCGCCATCGGCACCGACATGAAAGCGACCCTGGTCGATGTCATCGGCCGCATGAGCCGCCTGCCGCCGCTGCCGCGCGATGCCGACCGCCCGGTGGTGCAACTGGGCGGCCAGGGCGGCGACGCCAATCAAAATCTCACATTCTTCTTCGTGCAGCTGCTGCCTGGCACCGAGGGGCCGATCGACAAGTACCGCCGTTTCATCGACGACGTGGTGCGGCCACGGATCGAGTCGGTTCCCGGCGTCGGTGGCGTGGAGATCAATGATGGTGCGCTCAACGACGTACGTATCACCGTCGACCTGCAGAGAGCTGCGGCGCTTGGGGTTGGCATTCCAGACACTCCGCATTCCGGACACTCGCGTGTTCGTCAACGAAGGGGAACTGTTCGGTGGCTTCGGCGGCTCGGCCCGTTCGGTTGCCATCCACTTGCAGACGTCGGACACGGCGTCATTGAACGCTGTCGGTGCCGCGGGCCGGCGCTTGCTGGAACAAACATTCCCTGGCGCCAACGTGCAGTCCTTCCCGAACACGGACGTGCAGGTATTGGAGCTGCGTGCAGAGCCGAATGATCGACGCATAGCCGAGGTCGGCTGGGATCGCGCGGCGCTCGGCACCATCATTCGCTCGCTCGGCGACGGCGCATGGCTGGGCGAATACTTCGATGGCCAGGCGCGCTTGCCGGTGATCCTGCGAACCAACCTCGAGGAGAGGCCCGAGGACCTCGCGCAGGCGCCGTTGATCACGCCGTCCGGAGAAGTGGTGCCATTGGGCGAGTTGGTAACGCTGCGGACGACTCTGGTGCCCGAGCAGATCAGGCGCGTCGATCATCATCGCACCGTCACGCTGACCGTCGATCCTCCTCCGACGCTGTCGCTGGAAGACATGCTGGCGAAGATCAGCAACGAGATCGTGCCCACGCTGCGCGCCGACCTGCCCGCGGATGCAAACATTCGCCTGGCCGGCAGCGCCGATCGGCTCGACACCATCATTCAGACCATGAGCGGCAATTTCCTGCTGGCGCTGCTGGTGCCGCTCGCTCTGCTCAGCTCCGTCAAGCCGCAGATGGAATTGCCCATCAAGGTTGCGAACAAACAGATGTCCGCCACCGTGCGCACGGTCGTGCCCGTCGGCGAAGAACGCTCGCGTCAGTTCGAGCTCCGCATGATCCTGGCCGACAGCGCGTTCAACGTCGGCTCCGCGCTCGAAGTCGGCCTGCCCGAACGCGACGCCGCCGACGCCCTCGTCGTCCCTCGCGACGCCATCGCCGTTCGCCAGACCGGCAACTACCTCATGCGCATCCGCCGGGACAACACCGCCGAACGCGTCGCCATCACTTCCCTGGCCACCGACGGCGACCTCGTCACCATCGACGGCCCGGTCAACGCCGGCGACGTCGTCGTCATCCGCGGCGTCGAACGCCTCCAGCACGGCCAACGCGTCACCATCCTGGCCCGCGACGCCGCGCTGCAGACCGATCCCAATCCGGACGCCTGAAACGGCCGAACACCGATTTGACTTTCGTCAAATGACGGCGCGCTTCCCGGCCGGCCATCTGGCCACCACCTCACGTCCGACCGGCCATAAGGCTTTGAAAGATAAGGCCGCGCGCCCATCGATCTGCCGGCGGCAAGCGCAGCGAGGGTAATGTCCTTATTCCCATTCGCGCTCACAAACTCGGGGTGGGTGACGCTATCCTTTTACGGCTGCCCGACCCGGGATGGCGGCTTTGTGCCGCAAGGGTCACTTTCCGGTCAGCGTGATGTGCATTGAGGAACCAAATGTCGAGTTTCAACACCGAGCGCGTCCTGCGAGTCCGTCACTGGAACGACACGCTGTTCAGCTTCGTGACCACCCGCAATCCCGGACTGCGCTTCGAGAACGGCCAGTTCGTGATGATGGGCCTGGAAGTGAACGGCCGTCCGCTGACGCGCGCCTACAGCATCGCCAGCGCCAATCACGAGGAGCACCTGGAGTTCTTCAGCATCAAGGTGCCCAACGGCGCCCTGACCTCCCGCTTGCAGCACCTGTTGCCCGGCCACGAGGTGCTGGTCAGCCGCAAGCCCACCGGCTCGCTGCTGCTGGATGACCTGAAGCCCGGCAAGAACCTGTACCTGCTCAGCTCCGGCACCGGCCTCGCGCCGTTCATGAGCCTGGTCAAAGATCCGAACATGTACGAGAAGTTCGAAAAGGTCGTGCTCCTGCACAGCGTGCGCGCCACCAGCGAGCTTGCCTACGAGGAATATCTCACCCACGTGCTGCCCCGAGACGAGCACATCGGCGAGATGGTCTCCAATCAACTAATCTACTACCCGACCGTGACGCGCGAACCGTATCGCAATCGCGGCCGGCTCACCGACCTGATCGAAAGCGGCAAGCTGTTCGAACAGATCGGCCTGCCACCGCTGAATCCCGAGCACGATCGCGCCATGATCTGCGGCAGCCCGTCGATGCTCAAGGATCTCTCCGCCATCCTCGATGCCCGCGGCTTCACCATCTCGCCGCACATCGGCGCACAGGGCGACTACGTCATCGAGCGGGCGTTCGTCGAGAAGTAACGACAGCGAGGCAGGTGGCGTGGGCGATCAGCCCACGACCGCCGGGTTCGCCAGCTCTTCGATGATGTTCTCGCTCAGACCCTGAGTAACCAGGTTCTGCACAACCTTGGACTCCAGGTCCCTATAGCTATCGAGATACTGCACTGAGCTCTTGCGAGCTTGCTGGATTTTATTGCGCTTGGCGCCAGCAGGCGATTTTCGCTCCGAAGCAGCCAGGAAAAGCTCCTGAAACTTGCGCGGAGCGACTCCTTCGAAGTGCATGAACCTCACACGCCCTTCGGTCCGCGGCGCGGTGCAGTCTCCGTGGAACTCGCGGCGGGCGTCCATATCGCCGGCGCACCAATGTGATCGTGCCGGGCTATGTGCACTGACTCGGAAGTCGTTTCAGTCGATGTCGAGCGTCACGCTCACCGGGCAATGGTCGCTGCCCATGACGTCGGCATGGATTTCGGCCTTCTTCACCAGCTTGCGCAGCTTCTCGGACACCAGCCAATAATCGATTCTCCATCCCACATTGCGCGCGCGGGCGTTCGAGAAATTGCTCCACCACGAATAGTGGCCGTTACCCTGCGTGAACATGCGGAACGTGTCGACGAAGCCGGCGTCCAGGAAATTCTGGAAGCCCTCGCGCTCCTCGTCGGTGAAGCCTTTCTTGCCGCGATTGGGCTTGGGATTGGCCAGGTCCAGCTCGGTGTGCGCCACGTTCAAGTCGCCGCAGATCAGCACCGGCTTTTTCTTCTCCAACTGCTTGCAGTACGCGAGGAACGCCGGATCCCAATGTTTGTGCCGCAGCGGCAGGCGGCTCAGATCGTCCTTGGCGTTGGGCGTGTACACCGTGACTACGAAGAACTTCGGGTACTCGGCAGCGATGACGCGCCCTTCCTCGTTGGCGTCACGCTTGAGCTCGTCGGCGAATGCGAACTTCCTGGTGAACTCCTTGGGGAAGCCGTTGATCACCTCGAGCGGCTCCTTCTTGGAAAAGATCGCGGTGCCCGAGTAGCCCTTCTTCACGGCCGAGTTCCAATACTCGTGATAGCCGGCCAGGTCGATTTCCGCCTGGCCGCGCTCGGCCTTGGTTTCCTGCAGGCACAGCACGTCGGGCTTGTGCTTCTTTATGAATTCCTGAAACGCGCCTTTTTTCACCACGGCACGAATGCCGTTCACGTTCCACGAGTAGAACTTCATCATCGAGGCTGTCCGTTATTGTTATTTGCCCAAGTCTTTACTGGCCCAGGTTGTCGCCATGAGTGGCGAACACGGAAGTCTTGCCGTCTTTGCCCACCAGCAGCACGTCGTAACGATCGACGCGTCCCGAAGCTACTTCCATACCGGGCGATCCGGCCGGCATGCCCGGCACGGTCAGGCCCTTGGCTTGCGGCCGTTCGCTCAGCAAGCGCTTGATGTCGTCCGCGGGAACGTGACCTTCGATGAAATACCCATCGACCTCGGCGGTATGACAGGAGCCCATGCCGAACGGCACGCCGACCCGCTCCTTGATGGGCGCGAGATTCTCCAGGTCATGCACCTGGACGGTGAAACCCGCCGCTTGCAGATGCTTGACCCAGAGGCCACAGCAGCCGCACGTCGGCGTTTTGTTCACGACCACGACAGGCGCAGCAGCCGCCGTGGCAATACGAGTCATCGCGGGCAAGGCACAGAGGCCGAGCAAGGCCTGGCGTCGATTCATGACGGTCTCCTGCAGAAGGTGCGAGCCGAGCCTGGCACGCAGGCGCCAATGATGACCGGGCCTCGCGCAACTGACCAGTCTCGTTGCTTGTCCTGTATACAAAATCGCACCGCCGAATCGACGTTGCCGGCGCTTGCTGAAAGGGCGCGCATTTGTAACCCTGGCCGCCTCACCTGGACACCGAAGACACCGATCGAACCCATGCCAGTAGCCAACCAGCTTGCTGCCGCGCTGTTATGCGCGGCGCTTGGAATGACCACCATGAATGCGACCGCTGACCAATCGACGTTATCGCCCGACAACCCCTTTGCGCGCGAAAGCACGCTGCCCTACAAGTGGCCGCCGCTCGATAAGATCAAGAACGAGCACTACGTACCGGCGCTGGAAGCCGGCATGGCCGAACAGCGCAAAGAAGTGGCGGCCATCGCCAACAACGAGGCCGCAGCCACGTTCGAGAACACCATCGTCGCGCTGGAGCGCTCCGGCCAGTTGCTGAACCGCGCGGCCACCGTGTTTTTCGCGCTCAGCTCCTCGAACACCAATCCGGAGATCGAGAAGGCCCAGACCGAAATGGCGCCGAAGCTGTCGGCCCACTCGGATTCGATCTATCTGGATGCAGCTTTGTTCGCGCGCGTGAAGCAGCTCTACGACCGGCGCGAGACGCTGCAACTCGATCCCGAGTCGCTGCGCCTGCTCGAGCGCTATCACACCAATTTCGTGCGGGCCGGCGCCAATCTGTCCGAGGCCCAGAAAAAAGAGCTGCGCGCTCTGAACGAAAAAATTTCGTCGCTGACGACCGAGTTTCGCCAGTTCGTGCTCAAGGGCGACAACGCCGCCGCGCTCGTGATCGACAATCGCGCAGAGCTCGACGGCTTGAGCGAGGCGCAGATCGCCACTGCTGCCGAAGCCGCCAAGGCGCGCGGCATGGAGGACAAGTGGGTGCTCACTTTGCTGAACACGACCAATCAGCCGGCACTCGCGCAATTGAAGAATCGCGCGGTGCGCGAACGACTGTTCAAGGCGTCGGCGGGTCGCGGCTGGGGCGGCGAATTTGGCACCACGAAGTTGATAGCGGACATCATCAAGCTGCGCGCCGATCGCGCCAAGCTGCTGGGTTATCCGAATCACGCAGCGTATGTGCTCGAAGACGAAACGGCGCTGACCCCCGAGGCGGTGAACAGCATGTTGCATCAGTTGGCGCCCGCCGCGGTCGCGAATGCCAAGCGCGAAGCCGGGGAAATGCAACAGCTCATCGACGCGCAGGCCAAAGCGAACGGCACGCCGAGCTTCCAGCTGCAAGCGTGGGATTGGGACTTTTACGCCGAACAGGTTCGCGCCAAGAAATTCGCCTATGACGAAGCGCAGGTGCGTCCGTACTTCGAGCTCGGCCGCGTGCTGGTCGATGGCGTGCTGTTCGCCGCACAGGAGCTGTACGGCTTGAAGTTCACAGAGCGCAAGGACCTGCCCGTCTATCAGGAAGACGTGCGGGTGTTCGAGGTGTTCGATCGCGACGGCTCGCAGCTCGGATTGTTTCTTTTCGATCCCTATGCCCGCAGCAACAAGCGCGGTGGAGCGTGGATGAACAGCTTCGTCGAGCAGTCGCGCCTGTTCGGCAACAAGCCGGTCGTGACCAACACGCTCAACATTCCCAAGCCGCCCGCGGGCCAGCCGACGCTGCTGACCTGGGACGAAGTGACGACGGCGTTCCACGAGTTCGGCCACGCGCTGCACGGCCTGTTCTCGGACGTGCAGTACCCGCAGTTCTCCGGCACCAACGTGCCGCGCGACTTCGTCGAGTATCCCTCGCAGTACAACGAAATGTGGGCCACCGAGCCGCGCGTGCTGGCGAACTATGCCAAGCATCACGAGAGTGGCGCGCCCATGCCGAAGGAGCTGATGGACAAGGTGCTGGCGGCCCAGAAATTCAATCAGGGTTACGCGACCACCGAGTACCTCGCGGCCGCCATCCTCGATCAGCGCTATCACCAGCTGGCAGCGGGCAAGACGCCAGCCGCGGGTGACATCGCAGCATTCGAGGCCGACGCCTTGAAGTCGGCGCAGGTGAACTTCGAAGCGGTGCCGCCGCGCTATCGCTCGACTTACTTCCTGCACATCTTCGCCAGCCCGATCGGCTACTCGGCCGGCTACTACGCCTACATCTGGAGCGAAGTGCTGGCCCGGGACACCGAGCATTGGTTCAAGACCCACGGTGGGCTGAAGCGCGAGAACGGCGACTTGCTGCGCGCCAAGGTGCTGTCCAAGGGCTTCAGTGCGGATGCGCTGACCCTGTTCCGGGATTTCTATGGCAAGTCGCCGGATATTGCTCCGCTGCTGGAAGCCCGGGGCCTGACCGGCGGAACGACCGCAACCGCAAACTGAGCGCCAGCCGCTGTCGGGCGGGGCGTCGCTGCTGTAAGACAGCGGCAAATACTTTCAGAGGCGGCCGATGCTGTATGCTGGCCGCCCTTTTTTCACCCGGAACATCCGCCGGAGAAGGACTCCCATGCGAGCGTTTCTGATTGCGACGGTTGGCTTCGTAGTGTTCGTGGCCGCAGTGAAGCTCTATGCCAATGAGCCCAAGGGCGCGGCCAACGAGCCCAGGAGCGCCGCGAGCGGCGCCGCTGCCGTGTCGGGTAGCGAGGACGACAAGGCTTTGTATGCGCTGGGCATCGCCGTCTCGCAGAATATCGTTTCGTTCGACTTCACCCCGGCCGAGCTGGAGAAGGTCAAGCAGGGCTTCACCGACGGCGCGCTCGGCAAGCCGGTGCAGATCGATGTTCAGTCCTACTTCCCCCGCCTGCGCGAGATGCAGTCCACGCGCCTCGCTGCCGCCGCCAAGTCCGTTCTCGACAAGGCCGCCGCCGAGCCGGGCGCCCAGCGCATGGAAAGCGGGCTGGTGATCACGACCCTCACCGAAGGCACCGGCCCGTCGCCGCAGGCCTCCGATACGGTTAAGGTTCACTATCACGGCACCTTGGCCAACGGCAAAGTCTTCGATAGCTCGGTGGAGCGCGGCGAGCCGGCCACCTTCCCGTTGAACGGCGTGATCCCGTGCTGGACCGAAGGCGTGCAGCAGATGAAGGTGGGCGGCAAGAGCCGGCTGGTGTGCCCGGCCGCCATCGCCTACGGCGACCGCGGCGCGCCGCCGGACATCGGCCCGGGCGCCACCTTGTTCTTCGACGTCGAGTTGCTCGCCATCGAGCCCACCGCCGCCCGGTAACTTTTGCCGCGGACGACTGTCGAAGCGTCGGTTCAACCCATCGGAGAATTCATAGTGACCGCCACAGCTCGGATTCCGTTCGCGCTGTTCCTGTCCCTGTTCATGTCCCTGTTCATGTTCATGACCAGCGGGGCGGCGTTCGCCGCCCCGGCGCAGGGCACCGAGTACAGCCTGATCACGCCCGCCCAGCAGCCGACCACCGCCGGCAAGGTCGAGGTGATCGAGTTCTTTTCCTACGGCTGCCCGCACTGCTTTCACTTGCAGCCGCTGCTGAACAAATGGAAGACCGAGCTGCCGGCCAACGCGGTGCTGATCAAGGTGCCCGTTTCGTTCGGCCGTCGCGAATGGGGGCAACTGGTGCGGGCGTACTACACGCTCGAAGCAACCGGCGATCTACAGCGGCTCGACGATGCGCTGTTCAACGCCATCCACGAGCAGCAGAAGCGGCTGTTCGATGTGGATGCCCTGGCCGCCTGGGCCGCCGAGAACGGCGTCAACGCCAACAAATTCCGCACCCTGTTCAATTCGCAGGAAATCACCCAGAAAGCGCTACGCGCCGAGCAGCTGTCCCGCGACTACAAGATCAGCGGTGTGCCCACCATGACCGTCGCCGGCAAGTACCGCGCCCTCGGCAAAGACTATCCCGACATGCTCCGCATCACCCGCGAGCTGGTCGACCAGGCCGCCGGCGGCGAGTAACACGTTCTCTGAACCAGGCCGGCGCTGGACATCGAGCGCCGGTCTCAGATCGCTAAAAATAAAAGAACTTCTCCTTGCGAGGAGGCCCTGCCGCAGGCAGGACCTCCGAGCAACTCCTATTTGATCTCGTAGACCAGATTGATCGTAGTCAACGTATCCGTCTTCTGAAAATCCGCCGGCGGATCCGTGTTGTGCCTCACCGAATACCCCAGCGCCAACGCCAACACATCCGTCATCTTCACCTGCAACGACAGATCGTTCTGCGCAAACGTGTTATCCGCGCCCGACTCGACGATGAACTTGTTGATCAGCGAAGTCGTCGCGGTGAACTGATGCTCCAGATCGAGCGTGCCGCGAAACACCACTTCACTGTCGCTGTCGCCCTCCTCGATCAGCTCGCCGGTCACCTCGTCGAACGAATCGCGTGTCTCGAAGAATTTGTAGCCGGCGCCGAGCGTGCCGACCATCTTGGTGTTGGGGCTGTCGAAGAAGCGGCGGCCGATACCGTATGAAGCCGTGGCCTGGTACTCGAAGCCGCTGAACTCGTCCTCTTCGTAGCGGGCCGCGCCGAACAGGAAGTTGCGCGTGGTGAACTTCCAATCCAGCTGGCCGAAGGTCTCCCAGCGATTGGCGGTCTTGCCCTCCTGGTCCGAGGCATACAGTGCCGAGCCGCCCAAGGAATTCTTCCAGTTGTCGGTCTCGTTGGTGACCTGCACCTTGGCGTTGGCGGTCTGCGTGTCGGTGTTGCCGCTGGCAATGACCAGGCCCGCCTCGCCCTTGCCGCTCCAGTCCGCATACGCTGGCACGGCGGCGGCCGCAAGCGAGGCCGCGAAAACCCATCGTCGCATCTATCAAACTCCGTCAGGGAAAAGAAGCCCGTTGCGCGGGCAAACGCGCCAAAGTAACGGGCGCGCTATGGAACCAGAATACGTAGATGCTTCCAATGAAAATTTCGTCAGCCGCGCCTCGAGAAAAGAGCGTCGCCATCGAGCGACGTCCCAGCCCGGAATTACTGCAATGAAACGACCGGAGGATGACCGCTGCGCGCAGCTACTTGCGACGCCGAGGACACGCGTGAGTAACACTCGTCAGACCGCAGCGTGTGTTGAAATTCTTCGGTGCTATCGCCGGCCAATCCGCCTCGGTGCCAAGATCGGCGATCGCGACTGGCGGACCGGGAGTACGAGCCTTCGACGCGGTGCCGTCGAATCCCGGCACCCACTGCTGCCAGCGCGCCGAAGTCGAGACCACTGCAAGCGCGGTAGCGCCGAGCAATACCAGCAAACCCGTTCCGCCCCCGAGCGCCAGCGCGGAAGCGCGCGCTGCTCACTCAACTACTGGCTGAATAACCAGCTGCCGAGCGCCGCAACCGAGGCCGCAGCACGAGTATCAATAGCGCCGAGACCATGGCAAATCGCGTCCTTTCGCTGATTCGGGGCGGCGTTGCGAGCGCCGTTGCCCGCAATCATACGACCGCATCCAAGCGGCAGCGCATCCCGAATCAAAAAGGGTTTTTCAACGGACGGCCAGTGCTTCACAATCTGCAGGATGACCTCGTCCGATAGATCACGCGCCGCAGGGCAGCTCGGTCCCGTCTATGAGCAGCCGCTCAATGAGCGGATGCGGACTTTTCTACGACTGGACTTCCTCTATCACCAAACGTTGTTCCACGAAGAGCGCGAGGACGCGTGGTCGACGCGGGCCGCGATGAGCTCGCTGCTGGAGATCCTGGCCATCACCGCGCGCGGCGACATTCGCAGCGAGGTGCTCAAGGACCTCGAACGGCAGATGACGGTGATGCACGATTACACCACCCGGCCGGGCGTCGACACCGCGCGCCTGAAGGCGGTGTTGAACAACCTCGGCCGCTTGCGCACCGAGCTCAACTCGGTGGGCGCCCTGTTCATGCAGCGGCTGCGCGATTCGGAGTTCCTGAACTCCATCAAGCATCGCAGCACCATTCCCGGCGGCACTTGCGAGTTCGACCTGCCGGACTACCGCCACTGGCTGGACCAGCCGTTCGCGGACCGCGCCAGGGCTTTCGGCGACTGGATGTCCACCATCCGGCCGCTCTGCGACGCGGTCACCGAGTTGCTATGGCTGACGCGGGAGGCGGCACGGCCGCGCACGGAAGTCGCCACCGCCGGCAACTTCCAGATCGCCTTCGACCGCGAAAATCCCTGCCAGCTGCTGCGCATCGCGCTGCCCGCCGGCACACAGCTGTTTCCGGAGATCAGCGGCAGCCACCATCGCTGCAGCATTCGCTTCCTGACATGGAACGATGTGAATTCCAGGCCGGTTCAGACCACAGAGGATGTGCAGTTCCAGCTCACCGTCTGTACTTGAGCCTGTCATGGCCACCGTAGTTCGTTGCCCCACCTGCGACCGTCCCGTGGAGTGGACGGAGGCCTCGCGCTGGCGCCCGTTCTGCAGCGAGCGCTGCAAGCTCATCGACCTGGGCGCCTGGGCCGCCGAGAAGCACGCCATTCCCGGCGAGATCGTCGAGACCGACGACGCCCCCAGACGCGAGCGGGGCAGCGAGGACGAGGAATAGCCTCGTCACGGGCGGCCCGCCCGCACGACCAGAGACCTTAGTGGTCGGCGTCATCCTTCACCTGCATCGCGATGCGGAGTCTGCTCACGGCAGGACCCCGATCAGAACCTGTGGTAGAGCGTGGCACCGTACATCCGCGGCATGCCGATCGATCCCGCGGTATATGCGTTGGCGCCGGAACCGGTGACTGCCTGGCTGATGTAGCGCTCGTCGAGCGCATTGCGAATCCAGCCGGTCACGGACCAGGTCTTGTCGAACGTACCCACCGCAAGCGACGCATTGAGCAGCCCGTAAGCGTCCTGGGCGTTGAAGGGGTTGTTGTAGATGTCGAAGTAGACCTTGTCCTGCCACTTGTAGTCGGCGCGCGCCGTGATCTCGAGATTGCCGGAGATGGGGAAGGCATATTCGCCGGCGACATTGAACTGCCATTCCGGCGCCTGGGTGAGCCGGTTGTCTTGCAGATTGATCGAATTGGGCGGCAAGGGCGCGCCGTTCGCCGTCGCGCCCACGCACTCCGGATCGGTCGGCACATCGGGATACAGTGGATTGTTGTTGCAGAACTTGTCGAACTTGCCATCGAGGTACGTGACCGCGCCGGACAGCTTCAATCCCGCGGTTGGCATGACCTCGACTTCGTATTCGACGCCCTTGATGACGGCCATCGCGGAGTTGTCCACCTTGGGAAAGCGCACGCCGGTCTGCTCGTTGATCCGGAACACGGTCTGTTGCAGGTTGCTGTAGTCGGCGTAGAACGCGGTCAGGCTGGTGCGCAGCTTGCGATCGAACAGGATGGCCTTGGCGCCGATCTCGTAGTTCCAGACATACTCGGGGTCGAAGACATTGACCGGTTGGGTGATGTCGCCCAGGGTGTTGTAGCCGCCCGATTTGAAGCCGCGCGAGGCGCTGACATAGAACATCGTCATGTCGCTGGGCGCGTAGTCGATGACGAAGCGCGGAGTGAATGCCTTCCAGGTGTCTTCCTTCGAGAGCAGGAAATGGTAGCCGCTGTTGGTGGCGTCCATGTCGTAGGACTTCTCGTCGATGGTGTAACGGCCGCCGAGCGTCGCGCGCAAGGTGTCGGTGAGCGAGTAGCGCAGCTGCGCATAGCCGGCGTAAGAATCGAGCTTTTCAGTGGGCAGGTAGACCAGCAGGTTCTCCACGGCTGCGATGCTGAGATACAACGGCTCGCTGGCATTGCCGTGCATGTAGAAAACACCGGCGACCAGGTCGGCGCGACTGCCCAGATCGGCTGTGACGGTGAACTCCTGCGTCAGTTGCTTCGCATACAGGCCGATGAGTGGAAACCAGGCGGAGTGGTACGGCGTGAGGTCGACGTCCAGGTCTTCCAGGTCGATGTCGTGGTCGATGAAGCCGGTGGTGGAGCTGAGCGAGACGCTTGGCGCCAGCTCCAGTTTCGCGTTCAGCACCGCCCGCAAATCGGTTACGTCGCGGCGATTGGGCTCGCTGAAATACACAGTGAGATTCTCGATGTCGTTCTGCGGATAGGGATAAGTCGGGCCTTCGGTCACCGTCGGCCGATCGGCGACGGCACGGCCCAGCAGGACGTTGAACGACGGGTCGCCGCGATCGCGCGTGTAGTCGACCAGCGCATGCACGCTGAGAACGTCGGAGGGTTGCACCAGCAACTGCGCTCGCATCTCCGTGAGATCGGTGTCGTCGTTGCGGCGATCGAGGAACGCGTTCTTCAGCCAGCCGTCCGCGCGCACCGACTGAAACGACACTCGGGCCATGACGTTGTCGGCGAGCGGAGCATTGGCGAACGCATTCACGCCGACGCGGGAATAGTTGCCGAAGGTGAGACCGACTTCGCCTGCGAGCTCATCGGTGGGCTGTTTGCTGTGGATGTTGACCGCGCCGCCGGTGGCGTTGCGGCCCTGGATGGTTCCTTGTGGACCGCGCAACACTTCGACCCGTTCGATGTCGAGGAACGAAGGGTTCATCATGAAGTGGTTCAGCAACGGCACGCCGTCTAGCGAGACGGTCACGCCCGACTGACTGCCGATGTCCTGGCCCGCCTGACCGATGCCGCGCAGGGCGATGAACACGTTGGTGGAGCGCGTGCCGAATTGCAGGCTCGGCGTGAGCTGGACCAGATCGCCGACCTCTTTCGCGCCGGCCTTTTCCAGGGTGGCGCCGGAAACCGCGGTGATTGCGATGGGAATGTTCTGCAATCCCTCGGCACGCTTCTCGGCAGTGACGACGACTTCTTCGAGCGTCAGGCTTGCGCTGGACTCATTCCGGTTGGCCGAATCGCCGCTTGCGTTCTGGCTTTGAGCCTGTGTTTGCGCGGCGATCAGGCAACCGCTCAACAGCGCGGTGGCGCCCGCAGAAAAGGCGCGCGCACGGCGAATCGTCTTGAAGCGTTTCATGGTCATCCCCCTTACCCTTCTTGTCGCATCCGGAGATCCACGATCTCCGCTTGGGCGCAGGATCATGGCAGTGAAGCAATGAAGGCAATGACAGGGCTGACGCTGCGATTTGGCAGAACTGACCAGAACCGGCTTGGCAGCCCCGTCGAGGCTGGGTAAGAATCCAACCGCGCGGCGGCCCCTCGCGGCCCAATGTTGACCCAATGTCGACCAAGGAGCGATCGACCTGTCCGAGCTCACGATCCTACGATGCTGAAGAAGCCGGTGCCTGGTGTTGCAAACGAATCCCACTCGGGCGCGCCGTCCCTGAAGGTTCCCGAGGCGCACGCCGCCCGTGGCTTGGACGGCGTGGCGGTCCAGGCGTTGCTGCAGGGCGCGGTGCTGAAGGGACGCGATCCTCTTGCCATCCTGCGCGCGGCCGCCATCGATCCTTCGCTCTATGGCAATGCTCACGCCGCGATCGACGGCCGCTCGCTGGTCCGATTGGTGCGCAGTATCCAAAGCTCCATCGACGATGTGTATCTGGGCTTTCTGGCGCAAGGCGTGCGGCTGGCGCTGGAGCGGGAGCGACTGCTGTCCTTCCTGCACTGTGCGACCTTCGGCGAAGCATTGCGCGTCAGCATCCGGTTCACCGACGCAATGTCGAGCGATGTGGGGCCGTGGATTTCCGAAGAGCACGGCAGCGGACTGCAGCACATCTGCAAATATCAAACGATCCCGGGCGTCGATCGCGACATCCTGGTCTGGATCCGCTTCGTGTGGATCTATCAGCTGTTCAGCTGGCTCATCGGTCGTCCGTTGGAGCTGCGCGGAGTTTCCGTTCGCGGTTCGCGACCCACGCAAGCGAACGGCTTCGACCGCTTCGCGCTGTTTCGCTGCCCGGTGACTTTCAACGCCCCGGTGGATGCGCTCTCCTACAGCTGGAGCGACCTGAGCGTGCGCTTGATCCATTCCTCGATCTCCGAGTACGAGGAGTATTACGCCAGCGAGCCCGACTGGTTCGACGCACCCGGACGCGGGCTGAGCTGGCATGAACGGACTCAACAAGTGTTGATCGAGCTGCAGCGAGCGGGGATGTGGTCGGCGCCGATCGAAGTCGTCGCCGCGCGCCTGCGTACCCGTCCGCGGCGGCTGCGCTACGACCTGGCGCTCGAAGGCGAAAGCTTCCAGGACATCAGGACTCGTTTGCGAGGCGAGCTCGCCGCCGCGTATCTGCTGGGGAGCGACGTGCCCATCACGGCGATCGGCCTCGCGTTGGGATTCAGCGAGCCCGGCAGCTTCTCGCGCAACTTCGTTGCCTGGGCAGGAATGACGCCCTCTGCGTATCGCAGCACGTACATGGCGGACGCGGCGAAGGTCGCTGCCGCAACGGCGCTGCTGAACGAGCGCCGCATCTCCTGACGTGGCGTGCCGGGCCACGGCGCGATCGGTCACTTCCGCCAAATCTCCCTGTCACTCCCGCCATGGCCTTTTGCGCGGTCGCTGGCATCCTGCGCGACACTCAGGGGGCTGTTGCTGCGTGCAGATGTCGAACGATGAACCGATCCCGCAAATGCGGCTGTACCGAGAGTGGCTCGAGCGCGAACGCGGACTCACGTTCACGGACTATGCGCAGCTGTGGCAATGGTCGACCACCGACCTGAGCGGATTCTGGCGCAGCATCTGGGACTATCACCGGCTCGAGTCGCCCACGGCCATCACCTCCGTCATAGACGACCTGGCGATGCCGGGTGCCACCTGGTTCGCTGGCGCACAGGTGAACTACGCGCGCCAGGTGTTTCGTCATGTCGCGGCGGCCGATGCCGCTCATCTGCCCGCAATCGTCGCGGAGAACGAGCAAGGCGACGTCACCGAGCTAAGCTGGAAAGAGCTGCGACGCCGAACCGCTTCGCTCGCGCTGGAATTGCGCCGTCACGGCGTGGGCCGTGGCGATCGCGTCGCCGCCTGTCTTCCCAACAGCCCAGAAGCGGCGATTGCCATGCTCGCGTGTGCCAGTGTGGGCGCGATCTGGACGATATGTTCGCCGGACATGGGCACGCCCGCCGTGCTCGATCGGTTCCGACAAACCACGCCCAAGGTGCTGATCGCCGTCGATGGCGTGTTCTACGCCGGCAGATCGCTGGATCGCAGTGCCGCCGTCACGCAGATATGGCGTGAGCTGCCGAGCGTCGTGACACTCTTCCTGCTGCGGACCAAGCATGGCGCAGCGAAGATTTCCGGCTGCAGCGACCTGGCGGCCGCGATGTCGCGAGACGACGCCGAGGTTGCCGCGTTCGAGCCGGAGTGGCTGCCCTTCGATCATCCGCTGTGGATTCTGTACTCGAGCGGTACCACCGGCTTGCCCAAGCCGATCGTGCACGGCCATGGCGGCATCATCGTGTCGGCATGCGCCGGTCACCTGCATCTGGATCTGGGGGCCAGCTATTCTCCCAACACGTTCGGGGAACGGTTCCACTGGTACTCCTCCACGGGCTGGGTCATGTGGAACCTGCAGATGGGCGCCCTGCTGGGCGGTACCACGATTTGTTTGTTCGACGGCTCCCCGGCCGGCGCCAAGTCAAATCCGGACTGGCGGACACTCTGGGCCTTTGCCGCGCGTCATCGAGTCACCTGGTTCGGTGCGGGCGCCGCCTTCTTCGCGAGCTGTCGCAAGGCCGGAATCACACTCACCGACGCCGGAGATCTGAGCGCCGTGCGCGCACTCGGCAGCACCGGCTCGCCCTTGCCGGCCGATGTGCAACGTTGGGGAACCGAGCAATTCGCCGCCATCCGCCGCTCGCCCATCTGGTGGTGCAATCTCAGCGGCGGGACCGATCTGGCGGCCGCGTTCCTCTCCGGCAATCGCGAATTGCCCGATACTCCCGGCAGGCTGCAATGCCGCCATCTCGGCGCCGCCGTCGAAGCATGGGACGAGACCGGCCAATCGCTCATCGGCCACGTGGGCGAGCTGGTCTGCACGCGCCCGTTTCCCAGCATGCCGCTGTACTTCTGGGGCGACCCGGGCGGCAGCCGCTATCGCTCTTCCTATTTTCAAGAGTGGCCGGGGATCTGGCGGCACGGCGACTGGTTGCGCATCGAGGCCGATGGCAGCTGCACGATCACCGGCAGGAGCGATGCGACCATCAATCGCCATGGGCTGCGCATGGGTACCGCCGATATCTACTCCGCGGTGGAGCATCTGAGCGGGGTCGCGGACAGTCTGGTCATCGATATCGAAGATGGCCAGGGCGACAGCAAGTTGCTGATGTTCGTCGTCCCGGCCCAGGCAGGCTCGCTGGATGCGCAGTTGCAAGCGGCCATGGCGGCGGCGATTCGCAATGCGCTCTCGCCGCGGTTCATCCCGGATCATTTCATCCACGCGCCGGGGATACCTCGCACCGCCAGCGGCAAGAAGCAGGAACTGCCCGTCAAGAGGCTGTTCCAGGGCTGGCCCGCCGCCAAGGTGTTCAATCCGGACGCGATCGCCAATCCAGAAGTCATCCCGTGGTATGTCGCGCGCGCGGCCGCCTGGCGCCAAGGGGCTGCCGTCGAGGTGAACTCGATACACCGCGGTGAGAATGAAAGATGAGAACGAAAGATGCGCATGCCAGATGAGATTGCACCATGAGCACTGAACCTCTCGTAGACCGCATTGCCGACCCGCCGGCGGCGCGCACCGTGCGACCAGGGTTGGTACTCGGCATGCTCTGCTTCATCTACGTGCTCAACTTCCTCGATCGGCAGCTGCTCTCCATTCTCGCCAAGCCCATCCAGGACGGGCTGCAGATCAGCGACGGCCAGCTGGGCATGCTCACCGGTTTCTATTTCGCGCTGTTCTACTGCTTCATCGCCATTCCGGTCGGGTGGCTTGCGGACCGCACCAACCGCATGCGGGTACTGTCGATCGCGTGTGCGCTATGGAGTGTCGCCACCGCCGCGTGCGGAATGGCAAACAACTACGCTCAACTGGCTCTTGCGCGCATGGCCGTCGGCGTCGGCGAGGCGGGTGGCGTACCGCCATCCTATGCAATCATCTCGGACTACTTTCCTCGGGAACGGCGCGGCGCGGCGATGGCGATCTTCAATCTGGGGCCGCCGCTCGGCTCCGCTTTGGGAGTGGCATTCGGCGCCTCGCTCGCCGCCGCCTTCGATTGGCGAATCCCTTTCTATGTCATCGGCGCGGTTGGCGTCGCCGCGGCTGTCGCCGTTTACATCCTGATTCCCGAGCCCAGACGCGGCGGACACGATGCGGGAACCGGCGCTGCAACGGCACCTGCCGCGCCGGGCGGTTTCGTTGCGACCATCGCGAGGTTCTTTTCCAATCCGCTACTGCTGACCGCAGCGATCGCCAGCGGCGCGGCCAACTTCATCACCTATGGCATGAGCAACTTCGCAACCCTGTTCCTCATGCGCGAGAAGGGCATGCAATTGGGCGAGGTCGCGATCTGGTACGCACTGGTGGTGGGCGTATGCATGAGCGCCGGCATCTATGTGTCGGGACAGCTGATCGATCGGTTCGGTGCCAGGTCGAAGGCGGCCTACGCGACGATTCCGGCGATTTCGCTGCTGCTCGCGTTGCCGTTCTTCCTCGGCTTCGTCTGGGCGCCGCACTGGCCGCTCGCGCTGGCGTTGCTGTGCGGTCCGATGTTTCTGAACTCGTTCTTCCTGTCCGCGACGGTGACGTTCGTGCAGAGCGAAGTGCATCCCAGCCAACGCGTGATCTCCGGCGCGCTGCTGTTGCTGGTGATGAACTTCATCGGCCTGGGCCTCGGACCGACGTATGTCGGCATGGTCAGCGACTTCTTCCAGCCAACGCATGGCGCTCACGCATTGCAGACGGCGTTCTTCGCGCTGGCACCGATGTATCTGATTGCCGCGTTGTTGTTTTTCGAACTGGCTCGCCGGATCAAGCGTGCCAAACGCTCGCAGGAGAAAGTGTGCGATGAACTTCAGGTCGCTCTTGATCACAGCCTTCGTTGGCGGGTTCCTCTGCGGATGCTCGACCCCATCGGCCGATGGAACGACGGCAAAAGCGCCAGTTGTGGACATGCCCGCCGGAACTTTGCGTGGCGTGCGCGAAGGTGATGCAAATGTTTTTCGCGCGATTCCTTATGCGCTGCCGCCAGTTGGCGAGCGCCGGTGGCGTCCTCCAGCTGCGATGCCGCGATGGGAAGGAGTGCGCTCCGCGCAGCAAGCCGGCGTGGCCTGCATGCAGCCCGCGATGGCGGCGGGTCCGTATAACCGCGGCCCGATACCGATGGATGAGGACTGCCTTACACTCGACGTCACCACGCCCGCCGACGCGCGCAATGCTCCGGTGATGGTGTGGATCCATGGCGGCACTCTCATCTGGGGCACGGCGCACTCCAAGATGTATGACGGACGGGAGTTCGCCAAGCGCGGAACCGTGCTGGTCTCTATCAACTATCGTCTGGGCGTGCTCGGCTATCTCGCTCATCCGGAGCTCAGCCAGGAGTCGGCGGACGATGTTTCCGGCAACTACGGGTTGCTGGACCAGATCGCAGCGCTGCGATGGGTGCGACAGAACATCGCCTCCTTTGGCGGCGATCCGCAAAACGTCACGATATTCGGCGAATCCGCCGGTGCCTTGAGTGTCGAGTATCTGCTCGCGTCTCCAGCAGCGCGTGGTCTCTTCGACAAGGCCATCGTGCAAAGCGGTTATCTGTTCACGATGCCCGAGCTGCGTGTCGCTCGCTACGAGGAGCAGTCGGCCGAGGGGATCGGCTCTGCGCTCGCCGCGAAGCTTGGCGCTGGCGGGATTGCCGAACTACGTTCGATGGGTGCGCGGGAGCTCGTCGATGCGGCTGCCGCCGCGGGCTTTGCGCCGTTTGGCACCATAGACGGCAAGATTCTCGCGCGCCAACTCGTCGATACATTCGATCGAGGCGAGCAGGCGCCGGTGCCGCTGATGACCGGCCTCACCAGTGGCGAGGTGCGCGGCCTTCGGTTCTTGTTGCCTCCTGCTCCAGCCAGCACGGCGGCCTATGCGGATGACGTGCGGTCCCGCTACGGCGATCTCGCGGACGAGTATCTTCGACTCTACCCGCCGCAGGATCTGGAACAGACGCAATTGGCTGCCGTGCGCGATGTCGTTTTCGGCTGGGCCTCCGAGCGGCTGGCGCGCACACAGGCCGCCATCGGACAGGATGCGTTCCTCTACTACTTCGACCACGATTATCCCAGCGCGGCGGCCGCGAACCTGACCGCATTTCACGCCAGCGAAGTGCCCTTCGTATTCGGAACGCTCCAGCACACACCCGCGGGCTGGCCGGCGATCCCCAACACCGCGAGCGAGCGACAGCTCTCCGGCGCAATGCTCGATTATTGGACGAGCTTCGCTCGTGATGGCCGGCCCTCCGCCGCGCAAGGGCGCGCCTGGGAATCTTTCCAACCGAACCGCGCCTACATGATCTTCGGCGACACGCCGCGACTGTCGAAAGCTTTCATGCCGGGCATGTATGAGCTGCACGAGCAGATCATGTGCCGCCGCCGCGCCTCGGGCACGCAATCGTGGAACTGGCGCGCCGGTTCGCTCGCACCGCCGCTACCCGCGCCAACGCAGCGGTGCTCCAGAACGTAGACCGGGCGTCAGCCTGCGTTGGAATGCCGTGAAGCAGGCTCGGCCTGCTCCAGCGGCTCCATGCGCAATGACTTGACGAGGAACGCCCACTGGTCGGCGTAATCCTCGATCTGCATCCACACTGGCTTGCCCGCTCCGTGGCCGGCGCGCGTTTCGACCCGGAGCATCACTGGATTGGGACAGCTCTGCGCCGCCTGTAGTGCGGCGGCAAACTTATAGCTGTGCCAGGGCACGACGCGATCGTCGCGCTCGGCCGTTGTCACCAGCGTCGGCGGATAACAAACTTCACGCACGTTATGCACCGGCGAGTACGCCAGCAGCGCCTTGAACTCCGCTTCGTTCTCGCTCAGCCCGTAGTCGCTGGACCACTGGCGCGCGTTGGCGCTGGGAGTGTGATAGCGAAGCATGTCCAGCACGCCCACGGCTGGCAGCGCGGCGCCGAATAAATCCGGACGCTGCGTCAGCACTGCGCCAACCAGCAAGCCACCATTGCTCCGCCCGCGAATCGCGATCCTGGCCGGCGAGGTGTACTGCTCGGCCACCAGGTACTCGGCAGCGGCGATGAAGTCATCGAACACGTTCTGCTTGCGCAGCTTGGTGCCCGCCTCGTGCCAGGCTTCGCCATACTCCGAACCGCCGCGCAGATTCGCCACCGCGTACACGCCGCCCATTTCCAGCCACACCAATACCGGCACACTGAACGCAGGCTGCTGCGGAATGCTGAAGCCACCGTAACCGTACAGCTGCACCGGATTCTGTCCGTTGAGGGTCAGGCCCTTCTTGTGCGCGATGAACATCGGCACGCGCGTGCCATCCTTACTGTTGTAGAACACCTGCTTGACCACGAACTGGCTGGTGTCTGCGGCGAGCTTGGGCGCGCGGAACACTTCGGTCTCACCGGTTGCGAGATCCAGGCGAGACACCATCATCGGCGTCAGGAAATCGGTGTACGCGAAGAAAGTCTCGGTGTCCCTCACATCGCCATAGAAACCCTGGGCGCTGCCGAGGCCGGGCAACTTCACGTCGTACTGGGCCTTGCCGTCCAGATCGAACACGCGCACCAGCGAATGGGCATCCTGCAAGTAGCGTACGATGATTCTGCCGCCGGCGATGGACACGTCATGGGCCGCAAACTGGCTCTCCGGCACGATCACGCGGCTGTTCTTCACCGCTTCCGGCGAGCCCACGGGAATCGCTACGACTCGAGTGTTCGGCGCATCCCTGGTGCTGGCGATGTAGAAAACATCGTCGATCTCGCCGATGAACAGATAGTTCGCATCGAAGTCATCGAGCAGGCGCACGGTCTCGCCTTCCGGCGTGCCGTCAGCGCGAATCTTGCGATAGTAGATGCCGGTGGATTGCGAGCCGTCGTACAGCCAGAAAATCAGGTAGCGGCCATCGTCCGAAATCTGCACATACGGATTGCGGGTGGGATGATCGGTGACCTCGAAAATCAACGGATCGCCGGCCACGTCGCTGCCGAGCTTGTGCCAGTAGATTTCGCGCTGCTTGGTATCGTCACCTTGGCCATCGCTCGTCACCGGAAAGCGCGCGTAGTAGACGGACTTGGAATCGGCAGTCCACGCGACGGGAACGAACTTCACGAAGCGCAACACGTCCGGCAGATCCTTGCCGGTCGCAACATCGCGAAAGTGCCAGGTGCGCCAGTCGGTGCCGCCATCGGACAGGCTGTACGCAACGAGGCGGCCATCGGGGCTCGGCACGTACTCGCCCAGCGCCACGGTCGCGTCCTTGCTGAACTGATTGGGATCGAGCAGCACTCGCGGCTCGCCGTGCAGCCCCTCGCTGATGTACAGCACGCTCTGGTTCTGTAGCCCATCGTTACGCAAATAGAAATATCGATTGCCGCGCTTCAAGGGGAGGTCGTAGCGCTCGTAGTTCCACAGCTGCGTCATGCGCTGCTTGATGCGCTCCCGCGCTGGAATCGCTTCGAGATAGGGCTGGGCCAGCGCGTTCTGCGCCTGTATCCAATGCTTGGTCTCGAGGCTGTCCGGAGTCTCCAGCCAGCGATACGGGTCGGCGATGCGCGTGCCGTGATACGTATCGAAATGCTCGATACGCTGCGTAGCCGGGTACTGAAAGGCCGGCGTCGCGCTCGCCTTCGGTGACGAGCCCGCGCTCACGGAATTGACTTGCCTGGCCGGCTCGACGCCACATGCGCTCAGCAGCAGCAAGGCCGGCAACATCAGCAGGATCTTCCTCTTCATGCCTCTCTCTCGATGACGGTCGGGTAGGGTTCTGGATGCTTTCGCCGCCACTGCCTCCCACAGCGTCGCGCACGATGCGCCGCTAGTGTAACTTCGCCATTCCATTCCCGGCGCAACTCTCATGCGGTATACAACGACCCTGATCGCGCTCATTGCGACCACCCTGCCCCCTTGCTCGATAGGCCAGCCCGTGTCCGCCGAACCCCTGACTGTCGCCCGCATTTTTGCAGACCCCGATCTCTCCGGCCCGCGCTTGCGCGAACCGAAGTTCTCGCCGGACGGCCGCTACGTGACCTATCTGCAGGGCAAGCGGGACAACAAGGATCAGCTCGACCTGTGGGCCTTCGACACCCGCAGCGGCTCGGCCCGGATGCTGGTCGATTCGCGCCAGCTGGTCGGAGATGACGAGAAGTTGTCGGCCGAAGAGGAAGCCAGGCGAGAACGGCAGCGCACGGCTTCGCTGCGCGGCATCGTCGAGTACCAGTTCTCGAGCGACGGCAAGCGTCTGCTCATTCCGCTCGGCGGCGATTTGTATCTGTACGACCTGGGCGCGAAAGCCGCACCGGCAACGCGGCTCACCCACAGCGAATCGTATGAAACCGACGCCAAATTCTCGCCCGGCGGCCGCTACGTCAGCTTCATTCGCGATCAGAATCTGTTCGTGATCGATTTGCGCGCACGCCAGGAGCGCGCCATCACGACGGACGGCGGCGGGCTGGTGCAGAACGGCGTCGCCGAATTCGTCGCGCAGGAGGAAATGGGCCGCGACACCGGGTACTGGTGGTCGCCGGACGATTCGCATATCGCATTCACCCGCATCGACGATTCACCGGTGCAGGAAGTCGAGCGCTTCGAGATCAATGCCGACGGCGCCCGTATGTTTCGTCAGCGTTACCCGGCCGCGGGCACGGCCAATACCCAGGTCGAGCTGAAGACGGTCGCGCTGGCAACGTCCAAGGTCACCGACCTCGACATCGGCATTGGCGATGGCTATCTCGCGCGCGTCAAATGGTTCCCCGATTCCAAGTCACTGGCCATCCAGCGTCAGACACGCGACCAGAAAAAACTCGAGCTGGTGAAGCTGGACGTGGCAAGCGGCCGCGCTCGCGTCCTGCTGACGGAAACCAGTCCGCATTGGATCGAGCTGAACGATGATTTCAAGTTCTTGAGCTCCAGGCCGCAGTTCATCTGGAGCTCGCGCCGCAGCGGTTACAAACATTTGTACCTGTACGACCTGGACGGCAAGCTGCTGAAGCCGTTGACCGCGGGCGAATGGATGGTGGTTGGCGACGGCTCCGAGAACGGCCTGGTCGGTATCGATGAAGCCGCGGGCCGCGTGTACTTCCTGGCTTCGAAGGAGTCGCCGCTGGAGCGGCATCTGTATTGGGTTTCGCTCGATGCAAGAGATCCTTCGAGCAAGGTCACGCGGGTGTCGCGCGAGGCTGGCTGGCACGATGCGAAGTTATTGCCGGGCGCGCGTGGCTATCTCGATGTGCATTCGTCACCGGAGCAGCCGCCGTCGGCGAGTCTGCGCAAACTCGATGGGTCGCTCCAGCATTGGCTGCTCAAAAATCCGCTGGATGCGACGCATCCGTATCATCCCTATGCCTCCAATCATGTCGCCGAGGAATATGGCTCGGTGGCGGCCAGCGACGGGCAACAGCTCTATTATCGGCTGCTCAAGCCGGCCAATCTCCAGCCGGGCAAGCGTTATCCCGCGGTCATCGACGTGTATGGCGGGCCGCATTTTCAGTACGTTCGCAAAGACTGGATGGGCGGCGCGCGGGCCGCGCAAGGTTTGTTCCGGCAGGTGCTGGCGCAGAATGGTTTCGTCGTGCTGACGCTGGACAATCGCGGCTCGGGCTTTCGAGGCAACGCATTCGAGACTGCGATCGCCGGACGCACCGGCAAGGTCGAAATCGAAGATCAGCTGCGAGGCGTGGAATATTTGCAGTCGCTGCCGTTCGTCGCCGGCGATCGCATCGGCATCATGGGCTGGAGCTACGGCGGATACATGTCGCTCATGGCGCTGACTACCACGAAGGCATTTCGCGCCGGCGTTGCAGGCGCGCCTGTCACGGACTGGGCGCTGTATGACACACACTATACCGAACGTTATCTCGGCACGCCGCAGTCGAATCCCGAGGGTTATCGCAGCAGCGCGGTCATTCCTTACGCCGATTCATTGCACGGCTCGTTGCTGCTCGTGCACGGCATGGCCGATGACAATGTGCTGTTCACTCACAGCACCTTGCTGATGCAGAAGCTGCAGTCGCTCGCCAAGCAGTTCGATCTGATGACCTATCCCGGCGGCAAGCACGGGCTGGTGCGCATGCCACAGCAGGGTCGCCACTACTACGAGATGGTGTTGCGGTTCTTCCAGCGGGAGTTGGGCGCCGAAACGCACACGTCCAGCACCGCGCCTCCGGTCAGCAGCCGCTGACCTTTGCCGTCAGCGCCGCGCGGCGCGCAGCGCCGGAATCATCGGGCGATCGGCTTCCAGCAAGCCGACCGTCTCGAGGTCGTCGATCGTGACCCATTGCAATGGTTGGCCTTCGACGGACGTCGCTTCGCCGCTGTACAGCGAGACCAGCCACAGGTCGAGCAGCACGCGGCGATCGGTGTAGCCATGCTCGTATGCAATCAGCGGCGTGGCATCGAGCACTTCGATGCCCAGCTCTTCCCGCAGCTCGCGCTTCAAGCCGGCGAGCGGCTGCTCATCGGTTTCCAGCTTGCCTCCCGGGAATTCCCAGCCACCGGCCATGTGCTTGCCTGGCGGGCGCTGCGCAATCAGGACACGCCCTTGATGATCGAACAGGGCGCCAGCGACGACGTGAATCATAGGTTGTTATCTGGCCCGTGCGCGGAGCAAGCGCACGGACCAAAATCTAACCACAGACGCGGCGCCGATCAATCTCGAAATTTATCGGTCACGATAGCGAGCGCCCCAACGCCGTCAGCTCGGAAGCCCGCGCCTCGGTCCGGCCGGAACTGATTCACGCTCTACGAGCACGGTCGACGCGCACGATGAGGTCGTCGACGATGGGGTTCTTGGTAGAGAAGGAGAAAGACGTTTTGCGCGCCGGAGTAAAAGTCACCTCGGTGCCGAACTTGCCGGGAGTCACCAGGCGCAGGGTGACGCGTGGAGGGTTGATATGCGTCGTGGCGCTGACGTTCATGATGTTCTTCAGCGGCACCCGTTCCTGCTCGTCGCCCTTGCGGATGAGCAGATAATCGCCGCCATCGTGCACTTCGTCGACCAGGTCCCAGAGCACCTGTCTCATGATCACGAAGCCGATCAGGCCGACCAAGATCGGCATGACCAGAAACATCCATTGGCCTTTCTGAACCAGCCCGTCGCGCAGCGCCATCACCGAGACGAAGCCGGCAAAGCCGAACCACAGGAGCGGGAACAGCCTTTTGTAGAACACGGTGGCGCCGGATGAGATCTTCTTCATTGGTCGATGTCACTCCCTCGTGTTCCCGTGGAAAGCCTCGAGGCTTCACAGGCGCGCCTTGATATCGGCGTACGCGTGCGCGATCAGTTGAGCAAGCGCGGCTTCGTTCGACAAGCGATCCGGTTGCACTTTCACGTGCCGCATGCGTTTGCCGCTGCCTTGCAGCAGCCCGGCAGGATCTTGCAGCGAGGCGCCCTGAAAGAAACCGACGTTGACATGACTCTTGAACGAGTTGACGTACCCGAACGGCGCATCTTCCACGCACGCCACCGGGCACCCGTCGTGCATCAACTCCAGAACATCGTCCCCGCATGCGCGCATCCGCTCGAACCACCGCCGGGCAAGGGACCGCAGCTCGCTCGGCTCGCCGGCCAGCCATGCATCCACCGCCGGATCCCGGGCAACACCTCCCGAAACCCGAAAGATCTCCTCCCCGCCGCCCAATCCGCGCAGGTCCAATGGAATGCGACGGGATCGACGTGAGGTCATCGCGTTCCCCTCGCCTCCGCTGATTGGAGGCGATGCTTGCCGTTACAGCTGTTGCCCGATGCTCACAGTGCCGACGCGGTCACCGGGCACGGATGCTCATTCGAATCGGCTGCTCACCCCTGGCCGGCCAGTGCGCCGTGGCAGTGCTTGAACTTCTTGCCTGAGCCGCACGGGCAGGGTTCGTTGCGGCCGACCTTCTTGGTATCGCGAACGAACTGCGAGACTGGTTCGGGGACGGCCATCGGTGGCTGCTCTGAACCGGGTTGCGCGGGCGCGGGGGCAGTAAGCTGCTCGGGAGCGGCGTGCTGGAATTGCATGGCGCGAGCGAGGCGCGCCTGGCGTTCTTCCTCTTCGCGATCGATGTCGGCCTGCGTGCGCAGTTGCATGCGCGAGAGCATCGAAACGGTGTCGTGCTTGATACGATCGAGCATGGTGGTGAATAGCTCGAAGGCCTCGCGCTTGTATTCCTGTTTCGGATTCTTCTGCGCGTAGCTGCGCAGGTGGATGCCCTGGCGCAGGTAGTCCATGGCGGCCAGATGCTCGCGCCAGTGCTGGTCCAACTGCTGCAGCATGACCGCCTTTTCGATGTGACGCACGACCGGTGCGCCATACATCTCGACCTTGGCCTCGTACGCCTGGTCGATGGCTTCGAGGATGCGCTTGCGCAAGCCCTGCTCGGCGAGCTCCTTGTCGGCCTCCAGCCAGCCCTTGGGATCGATCTCGACGGCGAAGTCCTTCTCGATGGCCTGTTTCAGGCCGTCCACGTCCCACAGATCTTCCGGGCTGTTCGGCGGCACGAAGCGATCGATGATCGCATTGACCACTTCGTGGCGAATGCCGGCGATGGCGTCGCCCACTTCCTCGGCGGCCATCAGCTCCGTGCGCTGCGCGTAGATGACCTTGCGCTGATCGTTGGCAACGTCGTCGTATTCGAGCAGGTTCTTGCGAGCGTCGAAGTTGTGCGCTTCCACCTTGCGCTGGGCGCGCTCGATCTGTTTCGAGAGCATGCGGCTCTCGATCACTTCGCCTTCCTTCATGCCGGCGGTCTGCAGCCAGCGTTTGACGCGCTCGGGGTCGCCGAAGATGCGCATCAAGTTGTCTTCCAGGGACAGATAGAAACGGCTCGAGCCCGCGTCGCCCTGACGGCCCGAACGGCCGCGCAGCTGGTTGTCGATACGGCGTGACTCGTGACGCTCCGTGCCGATGATGTGCAAGCCGCCGGCGGCGAGCACCGCGTCGTGACGCGCCTGCCACTCTTCGCGCACGCGAGCCTTGGTCGCTTCATCGACCTCGCCCATGCCCTGCAATTCAACTTCCAGATTGCCGCCGAGCACGATGTCGGTTCCGCGGCCGGCCATGTTGGTGGCGATGGTCACGGCGCCGGGCCGGCCGGCCTGCGCCACGATCATGGCCTCGCGCTCGTGCTGCTTGGCGTTCAGCACCTGGTGCGGAATCTGTTCTTTTTCGAGCAGCTTGGACAGCAGCTCGGACGTTTCGATGGACGTGGTGCCGACCAGCGTCGGCTGGCCGCGCGCCACGCAATCGCGAATGTCCTCGATGATGGCCTCGAACTTGTCCTTCTGCGTGAGATACACGAAGTCGGGATGATCCTTGCGCACCATCGGCCGGTTGGTGGGAATGACCACCACTTCCAGGCCATAGATGGACTGGAACTCGAACGCTTCGGTATCGGCCGTGCCGGTCATGCCGGACAGCTTCGAATACATGCGGAAGTAGTTCTGGAAGGTGATGGACGCGACGGTCTGGTTCTCTTCGCGAACCCGCACGCGCTCCTTGGCTTCGATGGCCTGGTGCAGGCCGTCGGACCAGCGGCGGCCCGGCATGGTGCGGCCGGTGAACTCGTCGACGATGATCACTTCGCCGTTGCGAACGATGTATTCGACATCGCGGTGATACAACGCATGCGCGCGCAGCGCCGCGTTCAAGTGATGCATGATGCGAATGTTGGCCGCGTCGTACAGGCTCTCGCCCGGCTGCAGCAGGCCGGCCTCGGCGATCAGCTGCTCGGCATGCTCGTGGCCGGCGTCGGAGAGATGCACCTGGCGGGTCTTCTCGTCGGCCCAGTAGTCGCCCTCGCCCTCTTCGCTTTCCTGCCGTTTCAAGCGCGGTGCCAGCTCGTTGATCTTGATGTAGAGCTCGGTGCTCTCTTCGGCCGGTCCGGAAATGATCAGCGGCGTGCGCGCCTCGTCGATCAGGATCGAGTCCACTTCGTCGACGATGGCGAACGCGAGGCCGCGCTGCACGCGGTCCTCGAGGCGGAACGCGAGATTGTCGCGCAGGTAGTCGAAGCCGAATTCGTTGTTGGTGCCGTAGGTGATGTCGCAGGCGTAGGCGGCGCGCTTTTCTTCCGAGCTCTGGCCGCTCTTGATCACGCCGACCGTGAGGCCGAGGAAGCGATACACCCGGCCCATCCAGTCCGCGTCGCGCTGGGCCAGATATTCGTTGACGGTGACCACGTGCACGCCCTTGCCGGGCAGCGCGTTCAGGTAAGCAGCCAGGGTCGCGACCAGCGTCTTGCCTTCGCCAGTGCGCATTTCGGCGATCTTGCCCTGATGCAGGGTGATGCCGCCCATGATCTGTACGTCGAAGTGGCGCATGCCGAGCACACGGCGTGCGGCCTCACGGGTAGCGGCGAAAGCCTGGGGTGCGATGTCGTCCAGCGTCTTGCCCTGCTCGAGCAACTGGCGAAACTCCGCCGTCTTGCCCCGTAATTGCTCGTCGGTCAGCGCCTTGAAGGAATCCTCCAGGGCGTTGGTCTTGTCGACGATCCGGGAATAACTGTGCAAAAGCCGCTGATTGCGACTGCCGAACAGCTGGGTCAGCCAATTCGCCACGCTGAAAACTCCGGGGATGCGGCCATCAGGGGCCCGCAAATGCCTGTTGGGAAAAGCCCGTTATTGTACACGCGCGCCCGGGGACTCTAATTAAGGTCTCGCCATGAACGCCGGGGCCGCGGAAGGTTGGGGGCGGCCGGTAGAAAAACAAGCGGTTGGCGGTTAGCGGTTAGTGGCTAGTGCCGGAGAGGCGCGCCTCTGACCAACCACTAACCGCTAACCGCCAACCCACTGGACTAGCGGCGGACGAACGTCATCGGATCCACGGCACGGCCCTGCTTGAGCACCTCGAAATGCAGGTGCGGGCCGGTGGAGCGGCCGGTCGAGCCCATCAGAGCGATCGCCTGGCCTTTCTGCACGGTCTCGCCGACCTGCACCAGCGCCTTCTGGTTGTGCGCATAGCGGGTGACATAGCCATTCCCATGGTTGATCTCCACCGTCCGGCCATAGCCGAAACGATCCTTGGAATAGGTGACCACGCCGGCGGCCACCGCCACCACCTGCGAACCGGCCGGGCCGGCGAAGTCGATGCCGCGGTGGTAGGCGTTACGGCCGGTGAACGGATCGGCGCGATAGCCGAAGTGCGAGGAGATCCAGCCCTTGAGCACCGGCCGGCCGTCCGGCACGACCTGGCGGCTGAGATTGCGGGTCGAAATCATGCTCTCCAGCACGCTCAGCTGGCGCTCGCGATCGCGGATCTGGTGGGTCAGGTCATCGAGCATGGCGGTCAGGTCGGGAGCGGCGACGGTGGCGCCTTCCACCAGCCCTTCGGGACCGCCGACCGCGGGCTCGCTATCGAAATTGAATTCGCCCTTGTCCAGGTTGGCCATCTCGGTGAGCCGGCGGCCCAGGGCATCGAGCCGGATCACGTGCGCGTTCATCTGGCCGACGCGGCTGGTCAGCGCGTCCAGGCGCTCCTGCAGATCGCGCCGGGCATTGGCGACTTCGATGCGCTGCTGTTCGAGCTTGCCGCCCCACTCCGTGATCTGCGTTGCCGGGTTGATCAGACCGCTGCGGCCCAGCTGAATTCCGGCAAACAGCACGCCGGCCAGCACGGTCACCACCGTTGCAATCGTCACCGTCATCGCCAACGGACGGCCAAGCTCGAACTGCCGAGCCTTGCCGAAGCGTCTGGAAAACACGATGACGTTCATTGGATCACTTTCCTTCTCGCTTTCGCGCCCTAAGAGCCGACCTGGATCGGCGACGCGACAATACGTTCACACCTGCCTTGAAGCCGAGCACCGGACGCAGCAGGGTTCGCCGCGACCAGGCAACGACCGATGGCCACGGTCTATGGCTCGAGCAGAACTGCGGTGGACGTAGAACCGAATATTCGTGTTGTACATCCTGGCAACCCCGCTATCGTGGCGCGGCCCGCTTCATTGCGTGCCAGCTGCCGTAGACCGGTGGCTTTGCGTCCCCGCCTTTCGACGGGTTTGCCTTTGACAGTGGTCGGAATATGCATAACGGAACGTACAAAGATCAAGCGCCTGGAGCGCAGATCGCGGCATTCAGGATATGACTGACCGTTTCAAGCCGCTGGGCGAGACGGTTGGCCCGTTATTCGCGCAGCTCGAACAGCGGGTGGCGGCCCATGCCGAGCTGACTGAACGGGTTCGTTCAGCGCTCTGCGGGCCGGAAAAAGATCATGTCGTGTCAGCGAGTTGCCGCGGCGACACGTTGGTGGTGCTAGCCGATTCGGCGGCCTGGTGCCCGCAGATTCGTTATGCCCGGGGGCGGTTGTTGGAACTGTTAAGTGGCGCGGGTGAGAAGAAGGTCACGAAATTGAAAGTTCGTGTCGGGCGGCGGGTCGGGGCTTGAAAACAAGAGATGCGCCCGTGGTTTGCGCCGGCTGACTGGGGGCAGACCCCCAGCCAGCCGGTGCCGAAGCGTGCGCGGCAGCTTTAGGGTTCGAAGAAGAAGACAGGGAAAAGAAAGAGAAATAGGGCTACGCGCCAACCATCGCCGCGGCCGGGACATACGAGATCGGGCTGTCGCGCACATCGTCGAACGTCACGGGTTCCCAGGCGTTGGGCGTGTTGATCAGCTTGCGCACCAGCTGGTTGTTGAGGGCGTGGCCGGATTTGTGGCCGCTGAATTCGCCGATCAGGCTCTTGCCCAGCAGGTACAGATCGCCGATGGCGTCGAGGATCTTGTGCTTCACGAACTCGTCTTCGTAGCGCAGGCCGTCTTCGTTCAGCACGCGGTATTCATCGAGCACGATGGCGTTGTCCATGGTGCCGCCCAGCGCCAGGTTCTTGGAGCGCATGTATTCCAGGTCTCGCATGAACCCGAAGGTGCGCGCGCGGCTGATCTCTTTCAGATACGACGTCGTGGAGAAATCCATCGAAGCGGTCTGCGAGCGCTTCTTGAAGACCGGATGGTTGAACTCGATCTCCATGTTCACTTTGAAGCCGTTGTACGGCTCGAAACGCGCCCATTTGTCGCCATCGCGAACTTCCAGCGGCGCCAGAATGCGCACGAAACGTTTCGGCGCGGGCTGTTCTTCGATGCCGGCGGATTGCAGCAGGAATACGAACGGGCCGGCGCTGCCGTCCATGATGGGCACCTCCTCGGCGGACAGATCCACATAGGCATTGTCCAGCCCGAGGCCGGCGAATGCCGACAGCAGATGTTCGACCGTCGAAACCCGCACATCGCCGTTGAACAGCGAGGTGCCGAGCATGGTGTCGCCGACGTTTTCGGCATACGCACGCACGTCGACCGGCTGATCCAGGTCGGTACGACGGAACACGACGCCGGTGTCCACCGGCGCCGGGCGCAGCACCATCAGCACCTTTTTCCCGGAGTGGAGGCCGACGCCGGTCGCGCGGATGGTGTTCTTGAGGGTACGTTGTCGCAGCATTAGGGGTTTCCAGGCGGCGCAGACCCTAACACTGCCAGCAAGTCAACGGCAAGCCTCTGACTTGCCGTTACTTTTGCTGACATCAATAAAGGACTTACCGCGCCACTGCCGTCAGCGCCTCCTGCGCTCCAGCATCGGGCGTCCTGCCCGGCACGATGAATCGACTTGCCAGCGTACAGCGAAGTTCCAGGGGCACCATGCATGTTCCCTATGTAACCCATAGAGACCCCCGAGCCGAGCCGCGGCCCGCAACGCTGTTCGCTGTCGCGCGACGCTCATCGAGCCCGGGCCCTTGCCCGAGCCATGCAACGGGCGTCGCATGGCAGAGGCTGATACGTCGCGGTTCATCGATCGGTTCCCCGTCAATCCGCCTGCCGGCGCAGGAACGCTGGAATATCCAGCATCGACGTGTCTTCGGCCGTCAGGCCGTCGCCCACTGCACGGCGAGCCGAGCCCGCATGCGGATCGCGCTGGTTGCGGATGTAGGTCGGCACATGCAGGTCGTCCAGCGTCGGCACGCGGCCACGGCCGCCGGCGATGGCGGTCATGCGGCGACTATCCTGCTGCGGCTGCTGCATATGAACGCCAGGGCGGCCGATGCCGGTGGCGACCACGGTGACGCGGATTTCTTCGCGCATTTCCGGATCGATCACGCAGCCCACGACCACGTTGGCATCCTCGGAGGCGTACTGCTTCACGGTGTCGCCGACGATGCTGAACTCGCTGGTGCGCAGGTCCATGCCGGCGGTGACGTTGATGAGCAGGCCATGAGCACCCTGCAAATTCACATCTTCCAGCAGCGGGCTGGACACTGCGGCTTCGGCAGCTTCACGCGCACGGTTCTCGCCGCGAGCAATGCCGGTGCCCATCATCGCCATGCCGGTCTCGGCCATGACGGTGCGCACGTCGGCGAAGTCCACGTTGATCATGCCGGGACGCGTGATCAGCTCGGCGATGCCCTGCACCGCGCCTTGCAGCACCTGGTTGGCCGCCTTGAACGCATCGAGCAGCGTGACATCGCCACCCAGCACGGTCAGCAGCTTCTGGTTCGGAATGGTGATGAGCGAGTCGACATGCTTGCTCAGCTCGGCAATGCCGCGCTCGGCGGAGCCGTGGCGCTTGCTGCCTTCCATGTCGAACGGACGCGTCACGACCGCCACCGTCAGGATGCCCAGCTCCTTGGCGACCTGCGCCACCACCGGAGCCGCGCCCGTGCCGGTGCCGCCGCCCATGCCGGCGGTGATGAACAGCATGTCCGAGCCTTCGATCATCTCGATGATGCGATCGCGATCTTCCATCGCCGCCTGCCGGCCCACTTCCGGATCGGCGCCCGCGCCCAGGCCCTTGGTGATGTTGCAGCCGATCTGCAGACCGACTTTCACCTTGGAATGTTTCAACGCCTGCGCGTCGGTATTGATGCAAATGAAATCCACGCCTTCGATGCCGGCCTGGATCATGTGAGCGACCGCGTTACCGCCGCCGCCGCCGACGCCGATCACTTTGATGACCGCGCCCTGGTTTTCTGTATCAGCAAGTACAAACATCGTTAGTCCCCTCAATGTCAGCGAGAAAGAGTCCAACCACTTCACTGCCCGCCGCGATCGCGATTCAGAGGTTCGCGACCGCACCGGTCCTTCCCAGCGGCAAGCGGTTGGCGGTTGGCGGTTGGTGAAGAGACGCGGCGCATACCGATACGCGATCTTTTCTTCACTAACCGCCAACCGCTAACCGCCTACCGCTTCTTCATCAGAAATTTCCTTGAAACCAAGCCTTCATACGATCCAAGGTGCTGCGCACGTTGCCACTCAGCGGCAACTCGCGGCGCCCTCGCAAATAATTCTCCCGGCCGTACAGCAGCAGGCCGACGCCGGTGGAATGGATCGGATTGCTCACCACATCCACCAGACCGGTGATGTATTGCGGAATCCCCATGCGCACCGGCATGTGAAACACTTCTTCGGCGAGCTCGACCGCGCCTTCCATCTTCGCGCTGCCGCCGGTGAGCACGACGCCCGCGGCGATCACTTCCTCGAAGCCGGAACGGCGCAGCTCTTCGCGCACCAGAGCAAACAATTCTTCGTAGCGAGGCTCGACCACTTCGGCGAGCGTCTGTCTCGCCAGCCGCCGCGGCGGACGGTCGCCAACGCTCGGCACCTCGATGGTCTCGTCCGAGTTCGCCAGCTGCGACAACGCGCAGGCGAACTTCATCTTGATCTCCTCGGCGTGATGCGTCGGCGTGCGCAAGCTGACCGCGATGTCGTTGGTCACTTGATCGCCCGCGATCGGTATCACGGCGGTGTGACGAATCGCGCCGCCCGAGAACACCGCGAGATCGGTCGTGCCGCCCCCGATATCCACCAGGCAAACGCCAAGTTCCTTTTCGTCGTCGGCCAGCACCGAGTACGCCGAAGCCAGCTGCTCCAGCACGATGTCTTCGACAGACAGTCCACAGCGCTGCACGCACTTCACGATGTTCTGTGCGGCGCTCTCAGCGCCGGTCACGATGTGAACCTTCGCTTCCAGACGCACGCCCGACATGCCGATGGGCTCGCGAATGCCTTCCTGACTGTCGATCAAGAACTCCTGCGGCAGGATGTGCAGGATCTTCTGGTCGGCCGGGATGGCGACGGCGCGCGCCGCGTCGATCACGCGATCAACGTCCTCGGAGGTCACTTCTTTATTGCGGATCGCGACGATGCCGTGCGAGTTCAGGCTGCGCACGTGGCTGCCGGCGATGCCGGCATACACCGAGTGAATCTCGCAGCCCGCCATCAGCTCGGCTTCCTCCACCGCGCGTTGAATGGACTGCACCGTCGATTCGATGTTGACGACGACGCCACGTTTGAGCCCACGCGAAGGATGCGAGCCCAAGCCCACGACCTCGATGCGGCCCTCGTGGTTCACCTCGCCAACGATGGCCACCACCTTGGAGGTGCCTATATCGAGGCCGACGATCAAATTACGGTCATTCTTCCTAGCCATCGGCACGAGTTTCCTCGGCGTCGCGAGCGACGCGGGTAGGGACGTTCCAGCCAACCGAAAAGCCGTTGCTGTAACGTAGATCTACATAACTGACTTCAGCTGCGCGGGCCGCCACCACGGGGCTCGCGACAGCAATGAATCTCTCCAACCGGGCTGGCACATCCTGACGGCCCAGACGCACAGTGACTCCGTTACTCAGCGTCAACTCCCACGCACCACGAGCATCGAGCTCGACCTTGCTCAGACGCATACCCACACCCAGCAGGCGCGGATACGTTTCCAAGTACAGCTTCGCGACCTGAGCTTCCGTGCCCGACGGGCCCACCAGCTGCGGCAGCTCCTGCGGAATGTGTCGAGCGTTTTTCAAGAACAGCTCACCGCGCGTATTCATCAACCCGGAATCGCCCCAACGAGCCGCGGCCACGTGTTCGGTGATGAACACGCGCACGCTGTTCGGCCACTTGCGTTCGACGCGAGCGCGATCCACCCAGGGAATGGTTTCGAGCGCGGCACGCAGCGCATCTAGATCGATGGAGAGGAAACCGGCGCCTCGAAACGGCGCCACCACTTCTTCTATCTGCAAGACCGCGACGCGCTGAAATTGCCCGCCCACTTCCACCTTGCCAATCGGCCGATCGAACGAGACCACCAGGCCCCACACCATCACGCCGACGCCCACCAGCAGCGCGAACACGCCCAGCAACGAGCGCAAGCCACCATCGGTCAACCATGTGACCAACGGCTGCAGCCGCCCGGCGAGGTCGAAACCCTCGCCCGCGGTCTTGCGACGATTGCGTTTACGCGTGCCCATCATGAGCGCCGTGATCCTCCAGCATCGCGCGGCAAGCTGGTTTCCAACACTCGCCACACCAGTTCATCGAACTCGATCCCGAACACCTTCGCGGCCTTCGGCACCAGCGAATGACTGGTCATGCCCGGCGCGGTATTCACTTCCAGCAAATAATTCTTACCGTTGCGGTCACGCATGACGTCGACGCGACCCCAGCCGTAGCAGCCGGCCGTGCGGAATGCTTCGAGAGCCAGCGCCCGAATCTCCTGCTCGGCGGCGCCTTCCAGGCCCGGACAGATGTATTGCGTGTCTTCCGCTTTGTACTTGGCGTGATAGTCGTAGTACTCGCCGGCCGGCACGATGCGAATGCTCGGCAGCGCCACGTCGCCCAACACGGCCACTGTCAGCTCCGTGCCTTCGATGAGTTGCTCCATCAGCATCTCGCCCTGATAGCGCGCCGCCAAAGCGACCGCCTTGGGCAGATCGCTTTCCTTGAACACGCGAGTGACGCCGACGCTCGATCCTTCGCAAGCAGGCTTCACGATGACGGGCAAACCCAGATCGCGCGCCGCTTTCTCCACGTCGCTGTTGCGAGACAGGTGCGCATAACGCGGCGTCGGCAGACCAAGCGCCAGCCACACTTGTTTGGTGCGAATCTTGTCCATCGACAACGCCGAGCCCAGCACGTCGGAGCCGGTGTACGGAACGCCGAATGCCTCCAGCAAGCCTTGCAGGACACCGTCTTCGCCGCCGCCGGCGTGGCCGTGAAGGATGTTGAACACGCGAGTGCAGCGCTTGTTCACCAACTCATCGATCAGCGCCGGGATACCGTCGACCTTGTAAGCATCGACGCCCTGGCGCTCGAGCGCGTCGAGACAATTGCTGCCGCTATCCAGCGACACCTCGCGCTCCGACGACGTGCCGCCCATCAGCACCGCCACTCGACCGAAGTCGCGCGCATTGGTCACACGCTTCGGTTCAAGTTTGTATGTTTCAGCCATGACTCACCTCGCCCACGATGCGCACCTCTGTGTTGAGTCGCACACCATGGTTTTGTTCCACCGTCTGCTGCACGTGACGGATCAACTTTTCGATGTCCGCAGCGCTCGCCGTGCCGTCGTTGACGATGAAGTTCGCGTGCATCTCCGAGACGCGCGCGCCACCGATGCGAAAGCCTTTCAAGCCACACGCCTCGATCAATCGAGCCGCGTGATTGCCCGGCGGATTGGTGAACACCGAGCCGCACGACCACTCCTGGATCGGTTGCGTCGCCTTGCGTCTAGCCAGCAGCGCGCGGATGTCGTCGTTACTCACACCGGGCCGCAGCTCGAAACGCAGCAGCGCACCCAGAAACCATTCGTCCTTCGGACCGTCGACGTGGCGATAGCCCACGTGGTAGTCGGATGCCGGGAGCTCGTGACGCACACCGTTGCGATCGATCGTCGCCACCGACACCACGTGCCGCCATGTTTCGCCACCGAATGCGCCGGCATTCATCGCCAACGCACCGCCGAGCGTGCCGGGAATACCGGCAAAGAACTCCGCCGGGCCCAGGCCCCACTTGATGCATTGCTTGGCCAACTTCGCGCAGGCGACACCGCTGCCGCACCAGACTTCGTTGTCGCTGCGTCGCTCGAGCTCATCGAAGATGCCATGCGTCTCGATGACCGCGCCGCGAATGCCGCCATCGCGAACCAGCAAGTTGCTGCCCAAGCCGATCCACATCACCGGCGTGCCGGGCTCCAGGCTTTGCAGGAATGTGGACACATCCGTTGCATCGAGCGGCGAAAAGAACAAATCCGCCGGCCCGCCCACGTGCCACGACGTGTGCCTGGACATCGGCTCGTTGCGCTTCACGCGCGCTGCGAAATCCGGCGGCAACGACAACGCGTTCACGGTTGCCTCCGCTCGGCCGACAAAGTGGTCAGCGCATTCGCCAGTTCCGGTGCGAGGCTGCCGATGCTGCCCGCACCCATCGTCACAATCACGTCGCCATCGCGCGCGATCTGGATCAGCGCGCGCGGCAACTCGTCGATCTTCTCGACGAACACGGGTTCGACACGGCCATGCGAACGCACGGCACGGCAGATCGCCTTGCCATCAGCGCCCGCGATCGGCGTTTCGCCAGCCGCATAGACTTCAGTCACGATGAGCGCGTCGGCGTTGGCTGACAGCACGCGTGCGAAGTCATCGAGCAGGTCGCGAGTTCGCGAATAGCGATGCGGCTGGAACGCCAGCAGGATGCGACGATTCGGCCAACCCTGACGAATGGCTTCAAGCGTCGCCGCCAGCTCGGTCGGATGATGACCGTAGTCATCGATGAGAGTGACCTTGCCCACCGACGTCTGCACGTCACCGTACTGTTGCAAGCGGCGGTCGACGCCATGGAAGGAAGCGAGCGCGGCCTGAATCGCCGTGTCCTCGACTTCCAGTTCCTGGGCGACGGCAATCGCCGCCAGCGAGTTGAGCACGTTGTGCGTGCCGGGCAGGTTCAGCTGCACCGACAACGGCCGGGCACCTTTGCGCTGCACGTCGAAGCGCGTCTGCACGCCCTGCCGCACGATGTTCACTGCACGCAGGTCCGCGTCGGCGTCCTCGATACCATACGTTACGAAGGGCCGGTTGATCCGCGGCAGCAAGCTCTTCGCGACCGGATCGTCCGCGCACACGACCGCGAGGCCGTAGAACGGCAGGTTGTGCAGGAAGTCGATGAAGCTCTGCTTCAGTCGCTCGAAGTCGCCCTCGTGCGTGGCCAGATGATCGTTGTCGACGTTGGTGACGATGGAGATCATCGGCTGCAAGTGCAGGAACGATGCATCGCTCTCGTCTGCTTCGGCCACCAGATATTTGCCGGTACCCAGGCGAGCGTTGCTGTCGGCGCTCTTCACGCGGCCGCCGATCACGAACGTCGGATCGAGCCCGCCTTCGGCAAGAATCGACGCGACCATGCTGGTCGTCGTGGTCTTGCCGTGCGTACCTGCCACGGCAATGGCGTAACGGAAACGCATCAGCTCGCCGAGCATCACCGCACGCTGCACGATGGGCAGGCGACGCGCTTTCGCTTCGACCACTTCAGGATTGTCAGCCTGCACGGCCGTGGACACGACCAGCACATCGGCCTTGCCGACGTTCTCGGCTGCATGGCCGATCATGATGCGTGCGCCCAGCCTGGCCAGCCGCTGCGTCACGCCATTGGGCTTCAGGTCGCTGCCCTGCACGTGATAGCCGAGATTCAGCAGCACTTCGGCGATGCCGCCCATGCCGCTGCCGCCGATGCCGACGAAGTGGATGCAATGGATGCGGCGCATGCGGTCTGTCAGCATGCGACACCTCCCGCAGCAGCTACACATGCATCGGCGAGACGCACGTCCGCGTCGGTGATCGCAACCGAGCGGGCGCGCATCGCCATCGCCTTCAGTTGCTCCCGTCCACCGCTCAGCAATTTCTTCAATTCCTGCGCGAGCAGTTCCGGCGTGAGATCGCGCTCGGCGATCGAAATGCCGGCCTGCGCATCAACCAGGAACTTCGCATTCAGTGTTTGATGATCGTCCACGGCCGCGGCGAACGGCACGAAGATGGCCGGCAAGCCGGCAGCCGCCAACTCGGACACGGTCATCGCGCCGGACCGGCACACCACCACGTCGGCCCAGCCATACGCTTCAGCCATATCGCTGATGAAGGCGCGGATGTCGGCTTTCACGCCGTGCTTTTCATAGGTTTCGCGCACCATCGCAAGGTGTCGCTCGCCGGCTTGATGAATCACTACAGGCCGAGATGCGGCGTCAATGATTGCCAGCGCCGCCGGAACCGTTGCGTTGAGCTTCATCGCGCCCTGGCTGCCACCGATGATCAGCAAACGAATCGGACCCTGGCGATCGGCGAAGCGCTGCTCGGGCGGCGCGAGCGCGGCAATCTCGCGTCGCACTGGATTGCCAACCTGTTCGGCGTGAACTGCCGAAGGGAAGCTCTTCGGGAAAGCTTCCAGCACGCGACGCGCGAGCTTCGCCAGCAAGCGATTGGTCATACCCGCGACTGCGTTCTGCTCATGGATGATCAGCGGCCGACGCGTGAGCCACGCAGCTACGCCGCCCGGACCTGCGACGAAACCACCGCAACCGAGCACGACGGCGGGGTTGCGCCGACGCATCACCTGCAAGCTTTGCCAGATCGACTGCACGATTTTGAAGGGAGCGAGCAACAGCGTGGCCGCGCCTTTACCGCGCAGGCCGCTCATCGAGATCCACTCGATCTCGATCTGCGCCGGCGGCACGAGCTTCGCTTCGAGGCCCTTGCGCGTGCCGAGCCACACCGGCTCGAACCCGCGTTCGCGCAACACGCGAGCAGCCGCGAGCGCCGGAAACACATGCCCGCCGGTTCCGCCGGCCATGATCAGCACGGTCCTTTTCAATCGGCGTGTCATCGGGCGCGTCATTCGTCACTCTCCTCTGGTTCGCGACGAGGAGAACGACGCGGCCCCGCGGGGGCACGCGACACGGCGAGCCGGCCCGAGGTGCTCGCTTCGTGATGAATGCGCATCAGCAAACCCAGCCAGCCGAGCGTCACCATGATGCTCGAGCCGCCATACGACATGAGCGGCAGGGTCAGACCCTTGGTGGGCAGAATGCCCATGTTCACGCCGATGTTGATGAAGGTCTGCAACGCCAGCCAGATGCCGAACGCCGCCGCGCAGTACGCCTGGAACGCCAGGCCCGCTTCGGCCGCGAGCCGCGATATATAAAAGGAGCGCCACACCAGCAGCACGAACAGCGCCAGCGTCACGATCACACCGGCCAGGCCCAGCTCTTCGGCCAGCACCGCGAACACGAAGTCGGTGTGCGCTTCGGGCAGGTAGAACAGTTTCTGCACGCTGGAGCCCAGGCCGACGCCGAACAGCTCGCCGCGACCAATGGCAATCAGCGATTGAGTGAGCTGGAAGCCGGAGTTGAACGGATCGGCCCACGGGTCCAGGAACGCAGTCAGGCGCTTCAATCGATATGCCGAAGTCACCGCGATCACTGCCATGCCTGCCGCGGCAATGGCCACGAGCGCCAGGAAATGACGCAGCTTCACGCCGGCCAGGAACAGCACACCCAACCCGGTGGCCATGAGCACCGTAGCCGCGCCGAAATCGGGTTCCAGCAGCAGCAGCGCCGCCGCGCCCATCAGCACGCCCAGCGGCTTGAGGAAACCTTTCAACTCTTCCTTCAGCTCCGCCTGCCGCCGCACCACGTAGCTCGACAGATAGACGAGCAACAGCACGCGCGCCATTTCGGAAGCCTGGAAGTTCATCACGCCGGCGCGCAGCCAGCGGCGGCTGCCATTCACTTCGTGGCCGATGCCGGGAATCAGCACGAGCAGCAACAGCATGAATGCGACCAACAGCAGCGGCATGGCCAGCCGTTCCCAGACAGTGGTCGGGATGGTCATCATGATGACGGCGCCGAGCACGCCGAACGCGACACCGAACAGCTGACGGGACAGGAAGTACAAGGGCTCCTGCACCTGGCGATCGGCAATGCTGATGGACGCGGACGTCATCATGACCAGGCCCAGCAGCAGGATGCCGCCCACGGCCATCATCAAGACCATGTCGAACGCAAAGCGCCGCGGCCGGCCGTTGGATCTTGCGAAGGCGAGCGTTGCTGCGTTCATGACTGCAGCCCCTTCACGGCCGCGGCGAAGACATCGCCGCGGTGTCCGTAGTCGCGAAACATATCCAGGCTCGCACAAGCTGGCGACAACAGAACCGTCTCGCCCGGGCGCGCGGCATTCGCAGCCAGTTGCACTGCCTCGCTCATATCTTTGGCGAACTGAGTCGTCGAGACGCCCTGCAGTGCTGCATCGATCTGCCGAGCGTCCTGGCCAATCAGCACGACATGCCGCACCTTGCCTCGGAATGCCTGCGCCAGCGGCGTGAAATCCTGACCCTTGCCCTGACCGCCAGCGATCAGCACCAGCGAACCCGGCATGCCGGCGACGGCGGCGAGCGTCGCGCCAATGTTGGTACCCTTCGAGTCGTCGACGAAGCGCACGTCATTGATGTCGGCGACCCACTGCGAACGATGCGGCAGTCCTCCGAACTCGCGTAGCGCCTGCAAACAAGCCGGCCGCGACAAGTTCAACGCCTCGCACATGGCGAGCGATGCCATCGCGTTCGCAGCGTTGTGCAACCCGCTGATCTTCAGCTCCGACATCGCAACCAAGCGCTCACGGCCCCGCATGAGGATCACGTCAGCGCCCTGAACGTCAACGTAGTAGTCCGCCGCCGGATCGGCATGCAGGCTGAAGCCAAGCACGCGCGACGACTGATACCGCATGGCGCGCACAGCGGCATCATCCAAGTTCACGATGGCCGCCTCGGCGCGCTGGAAGATGCGCTCTTTCGCCGCCGCGTATTCCTGCAGCGTCCCGTAGCGATCCATATGATCCGGCGTCACATTGAGGACGGCAGCAGCCGCCGCGCGCAGCGACAACGTCGTCTCCAACTGAAAGCTCGACAGCTCCAGCACATATAGCTCGGGCACCGCGTCATCGAGCAGTTCCAGCCCCGGCCGACCGAGATTCCCGCCTGCGATGGCACGGCGGCCGGCAGCATTCGCCATCAAGCCGACCAGCGTCGTAACCGTGCTCTTGCCATTCGTACCTGTAATCGCTGCGATGGGGGCCTTCGCCTCGCGCACGAACAACTCGATGTCGCCGACGATGGGAATGCCGCGCTCCGCGGCTGCCACCAGGAACGGTTCCTTCAGCGACACGCCTGGCGAGGCGACGATCTGCGATGCGCCCTCCAGCAACGATTCATCGAAGCCACCGAAGCGCACGTCGATATTCGGTGCGAGCTCTTGGAGCGCCGCCGTCTCCGGAGGCGCGGCCCGGCTGTCGGTCACCGCGAAGCTCGCGCCACGCGATTGCAAATAACGCGCGCACGACAATCCCGTCCGCCCCAGGCCGACGACGATCGCCCGCCCGCCCGCCGCTTGTGGCGGCAGACGCGGATCAAGGCGAGTGGCGGGATCGTGCGGCGTCATGAATCAACGCACCTTCAAGGTCGCGAGCCCGACCAGCACCAGGATCACCGAGATGATCCAGAAGCGCACGATCACCTTGGGCTCGGCCCAGCCCTTGAGCTCGAAGTGGTGATGAATGGGCGCCATGCGGAAGATGCGCTTGCCGGTGAGCTTGAACGAAGCCACCTGCAGCATCACCGACAGGGTTTCCATCACGAACACGCCGCCCATGATGAACAGCACGATCTCCTGCCGGACGATGACGGCGACGACCCCTAGTGCCGCACCGAGCGCGAGGGCACCAATGTCGCCCATGAACACTTGCGCGGGATAGGTGTTGAACCAGAGAAAGCCGAGACCTGCGCCGACCAGCGTCGCGCAGAACACCAGTATTTCACCGGTACCCTCGATGAAAGGGATGCCGAGATATTCCGAGAACACCGCATGGCCTGTTGCATAAGCGAACACCCCCAAGGCTCCACCCACCAGAACCGCCGGCATGATGGCCAGGCCGTCGAGGCCGTCGGTGAGATTCACCGCGTTGCTCGTGCCAACCACCACGAAGTAGGCGAGCGCGATGTAGCCGACTCCCAGCGGCACCATCACGTCTTTGAATAGCGGTACGTACAGCGCGGTCTCCGCCGGCGACTTCGCAGTCATATATAAGGCGACCGCGCAGCCCAGGCCGGCCACCGACTGCCAGAAATACTTGTATCTCGCGATCAAGCCGCGGCTGTTACCGACCACCAGCTTCAGATAGTCGTCCCAGAAGCCGATCAGGCCGAAGGCCAGGGTGACCAGCAGCGTGACCCACACGAAGCGATTGCTGAGATCGGCCCACAGCAAGGTGCTGAAGGTGATGGCGACCAGGATCAGCAGCCCGCCCATGGTGGGCGTGCCGGCCTTGGGCAGGTGCGTCTTCGGACCGTCGTCGCGCACGCGCTGGCCGATCTGGTTCAGCGACAGCTTCTGGATCATCCACGGGCCGATCAGGAAAGAGATCACCAGCGCCGTGAGCGCCCCGAGGATGGCGCGCAGCGTCAGGTACTGGAAAACGCGAAACGCGCCTTCCAGCAGGGCCAGCTGTTTAGTGAGATACAGCAGCATTCCGTAGTTGTTCTCTTAAGTGTGGCCGTTGGTGTTGCCAGGCGGGTTCGCCGACAAGGCTGCCGACACGCGCTCCAGTCGGTTGGAGCGCGACCCTTTAATGAGTACTGCGACGCCTGTCGTCAGCGACGAGCGCGCATCGCGAATCAACGCATCGACATCTGCGAACCATTGGCCGCCGGGACCAAATGCCTCCACCGCGAAGTGCGCCCCTTCGCCGACGGCGAGCAGACGCTCGATACCCGCCTGCCGCGCGTACCGGCCAACTTCCGCATGCAGCTCATTGCTGGCATCGCCAAGCTCCCTCATTTCCCCCAGCACCAGCCAGCGTTTGCCGCCGAAGGCGCGCATGGCATCGAGGCCGGCTTTGAGCGAGCTCGGATTGGCGTTGTAGGAGTCGTCGACGATGAACGCACCGTTGATGGCGGGTTTCAGTTCCAAGCGACCCGCCACGGTTTTCATCGCCGCCAGACCAGAAACGATCTGCGCGACTTCCGTTCCCGCAGCGCGGGCTGCGGCCGCCGCGCCAAGCGCGTTGCGCAAGTTGTGCAAGCCAGCCAACGGAATCGTTGCGGGGAGCGTGCCATCGGGCGTGACGAGATCGAAGTCGATGCGGAAGCCGGTCTCGCCGCTGACCTCGCGCACCTTGTGCGCCACGAAATCGGCGGGCTGCTCGAACCCGAACGTCAGGACCCGATCCGCGGTCCGCATGTCGCGCCACAGGGATGCGTACTTGTCGTCAGCGTTGATGACAGCGACGCCTTCCGTCGGCAGCGACTGAAACAACTCACCCTTGCCGTTCGCGACGCCTTGCAGGCTGCCGAACCCTTCCAGGTGCGCAGCGCCCGCGTTGGTCACGATGCCGATGGTCGGCTCGGCAAGCGATGCGAGGTGGGCGATCTCGCCCAAATGACTCGCACCCATTTCGATGACCGCGTAGCGATGCTCCGCCGTCAACTGCAGCAACGTCAGCGGCACGCCGATGTGATTGTTCAAGTTGCCGCGCGTCACCAGGGTCGGACCGAGCTGCGAAAGGATGGAGCCGATCAATTCCTTGGTCGTCGTCTTGCCGTTGCTGCCGGTCACGCCGACCACCGGAATCTTGAACTGACGGCGCCATTCGCGCGCGAAGGTCGACAACGCAGCCAACGGATCGGCGACCACCACTTGCGGCAGATCGACAGGCATCGGCCGCGCGACCAGCGCAGCGGCCGCGCCGTTCTGCGCCGCGGTTATCACAAAGTCGTGGCCATCAAAGGTGGGACCGGCGAGCGCGACGAACAGCGCGCCTTCTTTGATGGTGCGCGTGTCGGTCGAGACGCTGGTGAATTCCCGATCGACGCCGACCAACCGTGCTTGGTGATGCGCTTGCGTCTGGCGAACGAATTCGCTCAATCGCCAGGCGATCATGACTGCCTCCCTAGCGCGCGCAGCGCCTGATCGCGGTCGCTGAACGAGCGACGCTCGGCACCCACGATCTGATAGTCCTCGTGACCCTTGCCCGCGATCAGCACCACATCCGTCGCCGAGCTTTCGGCAATGGCGCGAGCGATGGCGGCGGCACGATCGCGCTCGACGATCGCAGCCTCGGGACGAGTCAGTCCTTTCAAGATGTCAGCGACGATGGCGTCGCCGTCCTCGGTGCGCGGGTTGTCGTCGGTGATGATGACCCGATCCGCAAGTCGCTCGGCGATCGCACCCATCAATGGACGCTTGCCCGCGTCACGATCACCGCCGCAGCCGAACACGCAAACCAGGTTGCCGCCGCGATGTTTGCGCACGGCGAGCAGCGCCTTTTCCAACGCATCGGGCGAGTGAGCATAGTCGACGATGGCGAGCGGCCGGCCCGGCGCGGTGAGCGTCTCCATCCGGCCCGGCGGCGGAGCGCACTTCTCCAACGCGTCGATGGCCCGCTGCATCGACACACCACTGGTCAACAGCACCGCGAGCACTGCAAGCAGATTCTCGACATTGAAATCGCCGACAAAGCGCGAACGCAGCGTGGCTGTGCCCCAACTGCCGTCGAGTTCGATATCGAGGCCGTTCGCAGCGGCGCTCACTCGGCGAGCAAACAGCTGCTTCACCTCACCCTTCTCGCTCTGCCAACGCACATCCAGCTGGATCTCGCCAGCACCGCTCAACACCACCAGGCAGGTGTGCGCCACCCGCGTTGCGATCTCACGGCCGAACGGATCGTCTACGTTCACTATCGAGTAGCGCAGGCTCGGCCAACGAAACAGGTGAGCTTTGGCCTCGGCGTAAGCCTCGAGCGTGCCGTGATAATCGAGATGATCGCGAGTGAGATTGGTGAACAGCGCCGTGTCGAAGCGCACACCGGCAACGCGAAATTGATCGATCGCATGCGAGGACACTTCCATGGCGAGGCAACGCGCGCCTTCGTCGCGGAGTTCGGCGAGCCAGCGATGAACGGTGATGCTATCTGGTGTCGTCAGGGAGCCCGAGCGCAGGGCGTCGACGCGGCCATAGCCCAGCGTGCCGACATAGCCGGATGTCACATTCAGCCGCTGCAAAGCTTCAGCGATGACATGCGCCGTAGTGGTTTTGCCGTTGGTGCCGGTGACGCCGACGACTCGCACGCTGGTCGAGGGCGCATCGAAAAACCAATCCGCGATCGCTCCCAGCCAGGCCGAGAGCCTGGGAATGCCGATCAACGGCACATCGTCGGGCAGGCGCGGCGGCACCACTCCGGCCACCGGCTCCCAAAGAACGGCGCAGGCACCGGCCGCAACCGCCTGTGCTGCGAAGCCGATGCCATGGGTGCGAGTGCCCGGCAGCGCGGCGAACGCAGCACCCGGCGTCACTGCCCGGCTGTCGAGCGTGATATCGGTGATCTCCAGATCGGGCGGCACGAAATCGTCGGACGCAACGCCGCTGTCCATGAGCAGCGCTCGCAGATTCCTGGTTCGTACGTTGTCGGCCCGTGTGTTCATGGCGAGGTTCGCGTTGGCACTCCTCATGGGCTCGCCTGCACCAGCGTCGTGGCAGGCACGCGGTCCAAGCCATCGGGAGGCACACCCATCAAACGCAACGCGCCCGCCATCACATTGGCGAACACGGGAGCGGCCACCTCGCCGCCGTAATATTTCTTGCCGCTGGGCTCGTCGATGATCACGATCGCCGCGAGGCGCGGATGACTGGCCGGCACGACGCCGCCGAACGAGGCTTTGATGCGGGCGGTGTTGTAAGAGCCGCTGTCCGCGGTCCATGCCGTTCCGGTCTTGCCGGCGACGCGGTAGCCGAGCAGCGAGGCGCGCTTGCCGCTGCCTTCGGTCGAAACGACGCTTTCCATCATTTCGATCAGCTCACGCGCCACGCGCGGGTCGATGACCTGCTCACCCGGCACTGGCTCTTCCACCTTGCGCATCGTGACCGGCCGCTTCACGCCATAGGCGCCGAGCGTCGCGTACGCACGCGCCAGTTGTAGCGGCGTCACCGACAATCCATATCCATAAGAGATGGTCGCCTGACCGATCTTGCGCCAGTGCGAGGAGTCGTTCAGCAAGCCGGCCGACTCGCCCGGAAAGCCGCTGCCGGTGACTTCGCCGAAGCCGAACGCGGACAGCGTGTCCTGCATGGTCCTGGCCGAGAGGTTCATGGCCATCTTGGTCATGCCCACGTTGCTCGACTTCGCCAGCACCGTCGTCAGCGTGATCGGACCGAGATTGTGAGGGTCTGGAATTCGCTTGATGCCCACTTGCACGAAGCCCGGCGAGGTATCGATGATGGTGTTGCCGTGATAGCGCCCGGAGGCGATGCCGGCGGCGGCGATGAACGGCTTGATGCTCGAACCGGGCTCGAAGATGTCGGTGGCGGCGCGGTTGCGATAACGCGAGGCCGCGACCTGATCGCGATCGTTCGGGTTGTAGGCCGGCTGATTCACCATGGCCAGCACTTCGCCGGTCTCGATGTCGAGCACGATCACCGTGCCGGCCTTGGCGCCATGTTCCTGAACCGCCGCTTTCAGTTCGCGGTAGGCGAGGTACTGGATGCGCAGGTCGATGCTGGTGACCAGATCGCCGCCGGGATGCGGCGCGCGGATGCTCTCCACGTCTTCCACCGTGCGGCCGAGGCGATCCTGAATGACGCGCTTCGCGCCCGGCTCGGCGCCGAGCCAGCGGTCATAGGCCAGCTCCAGCCCTTCCTGGCCGATGTCGTCGTATCTCTTGGTGAAGCCGAGCACATGGCCGGTCACTTCGCCGGCCGGATAGAAACGCTGGTACTCGCGCTGCAGATACACGCCCGGAATCTTCAGGTCGGCGACCTGCGCGGCGTCGCTCGGCCGCATGTGACGGACCAGATAGACGAACTCGCGATCCAGGTTGCTGGTGATCAGCTGCGTCAGCCACTTCTTGTCGCGATTGAGCGCCTCCGCCAGGCGCGGAATCTGGTCCGCCGCCTTCATGACCTGCGGCGGGCTGGCCCACACCGTGTCCACCGGCATGCTGGCAGCCAGCGGCTCGCCGTTGCGGTCATAGATGTTGCCGCGATTGGCCGTGAGCTTGGCGATGCGGGTGTAACGGGCGTCGCCCTGGCCTTCCAGAAAGCCTTGATCGAATACCTGCAGATTCACCGCGCGCGCGACCAGGCCGATGGCGATCAGCACCAGCATCACCAGCACGAACCGCAGGCGCCCGCGGTACTGGTCCGGTGAAAAATGTTTGCCCTCGTCGCGACGGATCATGTGCTCACCATCAGGGCTTCACGATCCGAACTTCGTCGGGCCGCGGCACGACCATCTGCAAATTGACGCGCGCGGTCTGCTCGACGCGCCCGTGCATGGCCCAGGCGCTCTGCTCCAGCTTCAACTGGCCCCATTCGATATCGAGCCGGTCGCGCTCGGCATGCAGGCCCTGCAATTCGATGAACAGGCTGCGGGCTTCATGCTTGCTCCACACGACGGCGATGGAGGCCCCGAGCAACGCCACCCACAACACAGCCATGGCGACACGCGCGCTCATGCGGCCACCCTTTCCGCCACTCGCAGCACTGCGCTGCGCGCACGCGGGTTGGCGGCCACTTCGGCTTCGCTCGGATGAATCGGCTTGCCGACGCGGCGCAATTTGGGCCGGGCGTGCGCCGGCACGTCGGGCAAGCCGGCGTACACGGGATCCTCCTGCGACTGCTCCTGCATGAAACGTTTGACGAGGTTGTCTTCCAGCGAATGGAAACTGATCACGCACAGACGTCCGCGCGGCGCCAGGGCAGTCAGACTGCCGGCGAGCCCGGCGCGAATTTCGTCGAACTCGTGATTCACCTGAATACGAATGGCCTGAAACGTACGCGTGGCCGGATGCTTACCCGGCTCGCGCGTGGGAATTGACTGCGCAACGATCTCTGCCAACTGCAACGTTCGAACGATCGGCGCCTCGCGACGCGCGTTGACAATGGCGCGCGCGATGCGCTTGGCGAATCTGTCCTCACCGTAATCGCGAATTACCCGGGCAATCTCGTGCTCTGGAGCCTTCGCCACGAACTCCGCTGCCGTACTGCCGGAAGAAACATCCATGCGCATGTCGAGCGGGCCGTCCTGCATGAAGCTGAAGCCGCGCTCGGGCTCGTCCAACTGCGGCGAGGACACGCCCAGGTCGAGCAGCACGCCGTCAAAGGCGCCCGCCAGCCCCATTTGCGTCACGACTGTCCCCAACCGCGAAAACGCACTGCTCACCAAAGTCATCCGCCCATCGTTGGCGAAGCGTTCGCGCCCTGCGGCAATGGCCGCCGGGTCCCGATCGAATGCAAGCACCGCTCCCTGCGGCCCGACGCGCTCCAGGATCGCGGCGCTGTGGCCGCCGCGGCCAAAAGTCGCGTCGAGATAGCGGCCGCCCTCGCGAATATCGAGCGCGGCCAGCACTTCCTGCAGAAGCACCGGCGTATGCGACAACATGACCGGAGCCTTACAACGACAGCGATTCGAGCTCGGGCGGCAACTGCTCGGCGGACTCGTCGACCTTCAGCCACTGCTCGCGGCTGTCGTTCCACAACGCCTCGTCCCACAGCTCGAACCGATTGCCCTGACCGATCAGCATCGCGGTACGCGTCAGCGTCGCGTACTCACGCAAGCTCGGTGGAATCAGGATGCGGCCGCTGGAGTCCAGCTCCAGGTCGGTGGCGTGACCGATCATCAGGCGCTGCAGCCTGCGCGCGACCGGATTCAAGGTCGGCAGGCGGCGCAATTTCAGCTCGATCTCTTCCCACTCCGGCAGCGGATAAATCAGCAGGCAGCGGTCGGCGCGATCGACGGTCGCGATCAGCCGGCCATTGGAGCGCTCCACGATCCGCTCGCGATAGCGAGTCGGCATGGCAAGCCGCCCCTTGCTGTCGAGAGTGACCTTGTTGGCGCCCCTGAACATGCCCCACTAACCCACGTGTTCCCACTTTTTCCCACCGAATTGCACTATAGGTACGCGGCTGGCGCGGGTCAAAAAAATTTGGGGCATTTCCTGTTTAGCGACAGGCACTTAGAGCGTTAAGCTGGCACCCCGGCCGAAAATCGCCGCGAGCGGTCTGACGGAAATCAGGGGGTTAGAAAACCTTCTTTGCGTGCCGTTGCACGAGCAGCCGCGTTGCCGGTACCTGTGTTTCCAACCAGTACAGGGAAAACCTTAGCGCTCAAAAATGCGCAAGGGCGGTTCTGGAATGCGGCGGATCGGGGGTGAAATCGGGCCAATTGTGGAGGCTTTGTTCGTCAGTAATTTATGTACTTTTATCGGTGAACTGGTCTTTGATGGCGGCTTGCACCTGAATAGTGTTTATTAAAATTTAATGGTGTTTTCGGAGGGCGGCGGCGCCGGCGGCAGTGGCTGGCGGAGGCCAGGGTGGGGTCCCTCCTTCCGGCACCGGGCGCCGGCCGGAGCGCATTGCGCTCCTCACCGCACGTCCCTGATGAGCCCTGCTGTTGCGGCCCCGTCGCTGTGCCGCAAAGCTGCCGGAAGAAGGGACCCCACCCTGACCTCCGCCTCCGGCGTTCGGCTCGGCAGCCGAGGTCTCCCCCCGGAGCCCCGAAGCTCTGATTCGAGCGTCAATTCAGCTTCGAGGCCGCCTCAGATTCCGGAGTTTCTTACTTCTTATTCCGGCTCCGGAGCGCGGTGGCGGACGCCACCTACCGCAGGCCACCGAGGCAGAGACCAAGCCTGAGGCTTTCCGACCGCGAGGCCCCAAACCTGAACAACACGCCGAGGAAAAGCCACGAAAAGGAGAAGGAGTCGGCCGATAAGCCGGGTTCTGTCGAGGACAACCATTCATCTGCGATACGCGTCGCCGCGTACCTCCAGCGACCTACCCGGGAGTCTGTGTGGGCCACACATGCGGTCCGGTCCGAAGACTGAACCGCGCGCTCCCCTATTTGGTCTTGCTCCGGGCGGGGTTTGCCGTGCCGCCGAGTGTTACCACCGGCGCGGTGCGCTCTTACCGCACCCTTTCACCCTTACCGGCGCGCGGCCGAGGCCACGCGCTTAGGCGGTTTGCTTTCTGTTGCACTTTCCGTGGACTCACGTCCCCCAGGCGTTACCTGGCGCCTTGCCCTGGGAGCCCGGACTTTCCTCCACCCTTGCAAGCAAGAGCAGCGGTTGTCTGGCCGACTCCATCGTGAATGATACAGAAGCCAAGGAAAAGTTCCGGACAGAAATCGTTCGTGGCGCGCGCCAATCAATCCCGTTGCTTGCCGCTCAATTGCGTGGCACGCGCATACAAGTCGGCGCGCTTTTCTCCCGTGAGTTTCGCGGCCACTTTCGCGGCCTGTGAAGGCGGCAGCTCTTCCAGCAGCGCGCGCAGGAGTTGGTCGGCATTGAAGGACTGCGCGCTGGCTTCGGCGGTGTTGCCGCTGACAACGAGCACGATCTCACCGCGCGCCATATCTGCATTTTTCTCGGCCATTTCGCACAGCTGTGCGAGCGTTCCGGTGTACGTTGTCTCGAATCGCTTGGTCAGCTCGCGGCTCACTGAAGCGGCGCGTTCAGCACCAAGCTCGGCGGCCATGTCACGCAGCACTTCGAGCAATCGATGCGGCGCTTCGTAGAAAATCATCGTACGGCGCTCGCTCGCCAGCTCTCTCAAACGCGAGACACGCGCTGCGCTTTTCGCAGGCAAGAAGCCTTCGAAAACGAAGCGATCCGTGGGTAGACCCGCAATCGACAGCGCGGCGATCGCCGCGCACGGCCCAGGCACAACGGCGATCGAAACACCGCGCGCGCGGGCTTTCGCCACCAGATCGAAGCCGGGGTCGCTGATGAGCGGCGTACCCGCGTCGGAGACCAGCGCGATGGCGTCACCTGCCAATAAACGTGTGATCAGCGTCTCGCTTTTCTGCATCTCGTTGTGCTCGTGCAACGAAGTAAGCGCTGTATCGATGCCGAACGCTTGCAACAATTGACGGGTGTGCCGCGTATCTTCGGCTGCGATCAGCTGAACGCGAGACAGCACCTCACGAGCCCGAGCGCTGAGGTCCCCAAGGTTGCCAATCGGCGTGGCAAGGACGTACAGAGTGCCGGGCACTACCGCGGATTCCGCGCTCATTCCCGGGCCCTACTTCTTTGCATAACTTCTATAATGACGGTGCGGCGCATGCCCAAAGGTGGCCGAGAGGTGGCAGTGGAATGAATGGCACAAAGACGGTTCGATTCGCGACGACGTGGATCGCCTCCATGATACTGGCGATTGCCGTCACCGCATGCAGCATCCCGACCGTCGTGGAGCCTCCAGCCGCCGTCGCCGACCGGCAAGTCGACCAGGCCGAGGCATTGTCTCGTAAAGGCGACTATCGCGGCGCGGCTCAGACGTATGAAGCCCTGGCGGCAGGATCGCCGGGTGAATTGCGTGATCGCTTTCTCCTGCGCGCGGCGCGGGAATATGTCCGTGCCGATGATACCGCGCGGGCGACGACCCTCCTGAATCAAGTCAGCGCGTCGCTGCCTCGGGCCGATTTCGGCTTGCGATCACTCGTGGCGGCGGAGCTGGCGCTGCGCGCTGGCCGCGGCGATCGAGCGATTGCGGAGCTCGATCGCATCCCGCAGCCGATTCCTGGCGAGCTGTCATCGGATGTTCTGGACGTTCGCGCGCGCTCGTTGTTCGCGTTGAATCGCCCGGCCGCCGCTGTGGGCACCGCGCTCGAGCGGGAGCGCACGCTGAACACGCAGGAAGCCATTCGCGCCAATCGCAGAATGATCTGGCAGGGCCTGCAGAAGGCCGCGGCCGGTAATGCCGATTTCACCGCGCCCGCGGGAGCTGGACAGACGCTGACGGGCTGGCTCGACCTGGGCCGTGCAGCGCTGGGAACCGCGCGCAATCCCTTCTCCGCGAATGAAGACATCGCTCAGTGGCGCAATCGCTATCCAAATCATCCGGCGAATTCGCTGCTTTCCGAAGACATCCTGCCGCAGCTGAACGTGGGGCTGGACTATCCGACGCAGATCGCGCTGATCCTGCCGCTGTCGGGACGCCAGCAAGCGGCCGGCATGGCGGTGCGCGATGGCTTCCTCGCGGCGCTGTTGCAGCAGGAAGCGAGCCGTCGACCTTTGTTGAATGTTTATGATTCGGCCGAGATCGGCGCGACCACCGCTTATCGCCGAGCGGTCGCCGATGGCGCGCAATTCATCGTCGGTCCTCTCACCAAGGATGAAGTGACCGCGATTGCGACGTCCGGCGAGGCATCGGTGCTCACGCTCGCGCTCAACCAGACCGCAGAAAACATTCAGTCGCCCTCGATGATGTTTCAGTTCTCGCTCGATCCGGAAGAGGAAGCACGTCAGGTGGCGCAACGCATGATTGCCGATGGGCGCATGCGTGGCCTGGTGCTATTGCCCAACAACGAGTGGGGCCAGCGCGTATTTCGTGCGTTCGACACGGAGCTGAAGACGCTGGGCGGCCAGATCGCCGGCATGAGGTTCTATGATCCCTCGGCGCGGGATTACTCACCGCCCATCACCGAGTTGCTGTTGATCAACGAGAGTCGCGCGCGAGCCAACGCATTGGCGGCGGCATTGGGAACGCGCTTCGAGTTCGAGCCGCGTCGGCGCGGCGATGCGCAGTTCATTTTCGTCGGCGCGCAGCCCGTGCAGGGCCGTTCGCTGCGGCCGGCCTTGCGCTTCCATCTGACCGAGGATCTTCCTGTCTATGCGACGTCGGACATCTTCGAGCCGGATGCCCGAGCCAACAACGATCTCGAGGGCGTGATCTTCCCGGACATGCCCTGGGTCATTTCGCCCGACGCGGCGTCGAGCCAGCTGCGTGGCACGCTGACACGCTACTGGCCGGTTCGCGCCCGCGGCCGAGGTCGTTTGTATGCTTTCGGCTTCGATGCCTGCCGCATCGTACCGCTGCTCAAAGCCGGCCAATTCGGCACCGCTCATGCCATTCCCGGCATGACCGGCCTGCTCTCGGTGGATCAGAACGGCCACATCAAGCGCGAGCTGGATTGGGCCAAAGTCTCCGGCGGCCGCGCCCTGCCCTTGGGAACGGCAGCGACGGCCGCCGTGCAGTAACTCGATCCACATTGGAGGCGATCATGGATGATCGCGAACGCAAGTCCATCGGCCTGCTCGGCGAGGAGTTGGCCCTACAGCATCTCCAAGCCGCCGGTCTCAAGATCATCGCCCGCAACTATCGCTGCAAGATGGGCGAGATCGACCTGGTGATGCTGGACGGTCCAACGCTGGTGCTCGTTGAAGTTCGCTGCCGCGCCAGCCAGGATTACGGCGGAGCGGCGGCCTCGGTGGATTGGCGAAAGCAGCGCCGTTTGATCCTCGCCGGCGAGCATCTGCTCATGAAACGCGCCGACCTCCGACGTTACCCTGCGCGCTTCGACGTGGTCGCGATCACAACCTCACCTGAACGGGACGCCCGGATCGAGTGGATCAAGCGCGCATTTACCGTGAACTGAGACGTCGCGCCTGTTGGATGACTGGCAGCCGCAGGTAAGGTCGCGGTATGTGGCGCAATCTCCGCATCCTCGTCCTGTTGCTGATCCTGCTGTTCGTCGCCTTGAACACGTATTTCGATCGCGTGTACGCGACGGACTGGAACATCCCTTTGCGAGTCACCGTCTATCCCATCAATGGCGATGGCAGCGAACAGGCTGAACGGTTCATCAGCCAGCTCTCCTCCGATCGTTTCAAACACCTGGAAGAGTTCCTCGCCGCGGAGGCCAACCATTGGGGCATCAAATTGGAGCAGCCGGTCAGCTTCAGGTCGGCGCCACAGTTGCGCGAGTTGCCGCCAGCGCTGGACCCCGACGCGAATGTGTTGAGCGCCATTTGGTGGAGCCTGCGCATGCGTTATTGGGCGTGGCAATCACCCGAGCTGCCTGGCGCGGCACCGGATATCAGACTGTTTCTCGTGTATCACGACCCCGAACTGACGCCGACGCTGTCGCACTCGGTCGGCATGCAGAAGGGTTTGTATGCAGTCGTGAACGTGTTTGCCGACCGCTCGATGGTCGGCTCCAACGACGTGGTCACCGCGCACGAGTTGTTACATACGCTGGGCGCGACCGATAAATACGACCCGCGCACCAACCAGCCACTGAATCCCCACGGCTATGCCGACCCGACCCAGCAACCGCTGCTGCCGCAAACTCATGCCGAGTTGATGGGCGGGCGCATTCCCATCTCCAGCACGAAATCGGACATACCGGAGTCGCTGCGCCACGTCGTGGTCGGGCCGCTGACCGCTGCCGAAATCGGCTGGGCCCAAGAGTAGCCGCTAGGCCAATGCGCCGAGCACCGTGGGGTGCAGTTTGCCGTTGGTGGCAAGGACCGAAGTCGTCTCCAGCGTGAGCGCCCTGCCTTCGAGATCGGTGAATTTGCCGCCGGCTGCCGTGACGATGACCGAGCAGGCCGCGATATCCAGAATGTTCACATCCGACTCGATGACCACATCGATCTTGCCTGCCGCGAGCAAGTGATAGTGCAAAAAATCGCCGTAGCCACGAATGCGATGCGCGCGTGCGACCAGCTTGCCGAAGCGCTCCCAGCGTGGGCCGCTCGCCAGTGTCTTCAGATTGCCCGCGGAGATCGCGCCGTTCTCGACGCTATCGATGTCACTGACCTTGATGGGCCGGTCGTTGAGCCAGGCACCCTTGCCGACTTCCGCCCAGGCCAGCTCGCCGTACACCGGCGCCGATGACACACCGACGATGAGCTGACCACGATGCATCAGCGCAATCTGCGTGGAGAACATCGGATACTCGCGCACGAATGCCTTGGTGCCGTCGATGGGATCGACCAGCCACAGATACTCGGCGTCCATCGCGCTCTGGCCCGTCTCCTCGCCATAAAAGCCGTGCGAGGGGAACTTCGAGCTGATGACGCCGTGGATCACCTTCTCCGTTTCCACATCGGCCTCGGTCACCGGCGACTTGTCCGCCTTGATCGTGACCTGCAGGTTGCGCTGGTAGTAGTGACGAATGACGTCGGCGGCCGCACGGGCGGCTTCGAGAGCGGTGGCTAGGAATGGCGAATTCATGAAGGCACGTGTGACCGGTCACGGAAGCAGGGCCGACAGTGTACTGGCATCGGCACCGCCCTTCACCTCGCCCCTGGCTACTGACCGACCAGCATCAGCTGGCGGTCTTCGGACCTCCGGGCATTGCACCCGGTTCCCATCACTCGTCGTTCGCGGCACACAGTGCGCAAGAAAATGCTTATTTCGCCGATTACGCCGCGCCAATGCTCTTGATGGGCAAGGCAATTCCGGCAACCACCAATGTCACTTCGTGGCACGCGGCGGCGAGCATCTGATTGAGCCGCCCCTGCTCGTCCTGAAAGCGGCGCGCCAGCGGCGACGAGGGCACGATGCCCGCGCCGACTTCGTTCGAAATCAGCAGCACATCACCCCCAGCGGCCTGGAGCCATTGCAGAAATTCGTCCCGCTCCGACTGCCACGCCGGCAGCGGCGCGGTCGAATCATCCTCGCGAAAATCAGCGAGTAATGCATTGGACAGCCAGAGTGTCATGCAGTCGATGACCAGGATGTCCGACTCACGCCGATCGCGCAGCGCTTGCGCAAGACCGGTCGGTGCTTCTAAGGTTCGCCATGCCGCTGGCCGCTCGGCGCGATGCAACGAGATGCGATGTTGCATCTCCTCGTCGAGCGCCTGCGCGGTGGCGACATAGGTAACATTGGCGCCGCGCTGCGCGGACAACGATTTGGCTGACGCGATCGCATGAGCGGTTTTCCCCGAACGGGCACCGCCGATGATCAGCCGCCGCCCGGGCGCAGCTCGCTCACCTGACTCGATTTCGTTCCGAACCATGCCCACTCCCATCGTTTCATCGGACTCATGATAACCAACGCCGACCTGCAACGCCGACTGGATACGCGCACCAAGCCGCAGGGATCGCTCGGCGCGCTCGAAACCCTGGCCATTCGTATCGGGCTGGCGCTCGACACCGATACGCCGAAATTCCAGGCTCCGCAAATGTTTGTATTCGCCGCCGATCATGGCATCGCCACCGACGGCGTAAGCGCCTTTCCGCAATCCGTCACGGCACAGATGCTGCTGAACTACTTGAGCGGCGGCGCTGCCATCAATGTGCTGGCACGCCAACATGGCATCACACTGCGCGTCGTCGACGCCGGAGTGGCCAACGACATCGGCGAGCATCCGTCGCTTGTGGCCCGCGCAGTTGCCCGGAGCACGCGCAATTTCCGTACTGAACCTGCGATGACGTCGGAGCAATGCACACAAGCACTCGGCACCGGACGTGCGTTGGCGCAAGAAGCTTTGCGCCAAGGTTCCAATGCGTTGCTGTTCGGCGAGATGGGCATCGGCAACACCGCCTGCGCTTCCATGTTGTTGCATCGGCGGACCGGCTGGTCTTTGGAGGATTGTGTCGGTCGCGGCACCGGGCTCGATGACATTGGGCTCGCTCGCAAACGCGACCGCCTCGCTGCCGCTGCCGCGCGCCGGCCCGAAAAGCTCGGCCCGATCGACACGATGACGGAATTCGGTGGTTTCGAGCTCGCCATGATCACCGGTGCGCTGCTCGCCACCGCCGATGAGAAATGCATCGCGGTGATCGACGGCTTCGCCGTCAGCGTTGCAGCCTTGCTGGCCATCGAGATCGACCCGCGCGTGCGCAATCGCTGCATCTTCAGTCACTGTTCCGCGGAATATGCCCACAGGAAGTTGCTGGCGCACCTGGACGTGAAGCCTCTGCTGGACCTCGGAATGCGCTTGGGTGAAGGAACCGGCGCCGCCATGGCCTGGCCCATCATCGACGCCACCGCGCGCTTGATGACCGAAATGGCGAGCTTCGAAGCTGCCGGAGTGGACGACCGAACCTCATGAGCAGCGACGCCTACAGCGCGCGTCCATCTCGCATGCTCGCAGAGCTGCGCCTGCTGCTCATGGCCGTTCAGTACTTCACGCGCGTGCCCTTGCCTTCATGGGTCGGACACTCGGCGGAGCACCTGAACGGCACGGCTCGCTACTTCACGGCGGTGGGCCTGCTCGTCGGCGGCATTGGCGCGCTCGTGCTGTGGGCAACGAGTCTGGTTCTGCCTGGAGTGCTGCCGATCATTCTCAGTACGGCAGCAACGGTGTTTATCACCGGCGCGTTCCACGAAGACGGTTTGGCCGATACGTTCGATGGCCTGGGCGGCGGCGCCACGCGCGAGCGCGCATTGGAGATCATGAAGGACTCACGCATCGGCACGTTCGGTGTCGCTGCGCTGGTGCTCACGTTGATGATCAAGATCGCGGCATTGAGCGCTTTGCCCGTGATGTTCGCTCTGGTCGTGCTGATTGCGGGTCACGCCTTCTCACGAGCCTGCGCCATGACTTTGCTGTTCGCGGGAAGTCACGTAAGCAAACCGGAACTGTCGCGAGCACGCGCTGTTGCTCAGCCGATGGGTCGCGGGGAATTCATCTTTGCTGTAATCGTCGGAATCGCACCGCTGTATTGGTGCGGTATACATGCAGTCGCGGGATTCCTTTGCGCATTGGTCGTGTTGTTTGTCTTGGCGCGCTGGTTCATGCGCCGGCTCGGCGGCTTTACAGGCGACACGCTGGGCGCCACGCAGCAACTCACCGAGATCACTTTCTACCTGGCCGTGCTGGCATCGTGGAACTCGTTCTGATCCGCCACACAGCGCCGGCGATAGCAAGTGGCGTGTGTTACGGGCGCACCGATGTCCCGCTGGCACCAAGCGCGCCACTGGATATTCAAGCGGCGGTGGCACAACTGCCGACATTCGACCTGGTGTACTCCAGCCCGGCGCAACGCTGCCTGCAGCTGGCACTCGCGCTGACCGACCGCGATGGCTGTCAGCTGATACTGGCGCCCGCGCTCCAGGAGCTGGACTTCGGGCAATGGGAGCAATTGCCGTGGGCGCGGATTCCGAGAGAACATAGCGACCCATGGGCGGCCGACACCTGGAACCTGGCGCCGCCGGGCGGAGAAACCGAACGAGCCTTATGGACCCGAGTCGCGAGCTGGTATCGAACGACGCTCCCCGCGCCGGTTGCCCGCTGCGCCATCGTTGCGCACGGCGGCCCTCTTCGCGTCCTCCGCTGCCTGGCGCTCGGACTGAGCGAGCAGCAACGCTGGGACTGGAACCCGCATTGGGGCGAGCACGCAAAGTTCGACCTTTCATGAGGTCCGCAAGCGGCCAAAGAATCGCCGCGCTGCGTAATAAACCCTGCCTGTCCCCGGTCTACTTCGAATGAACCAGAACAGTCCTCGCGAGCGCGGCCGCTTCGAGGCGCTGTGCATGCCGTTGCGGGCCGATGTGTTCCGGTTCGTGTACTGGTTGTGCCGGGATCGGGCATTGGCGGAGGACGTGGTGCAGGAGACGTTGTTGCGGGCTTGGCGGTCACTGGATTCGCTCGGCGACGACAAAGCCGCGCGTCCCTGGCTGCTGACCATCGCCCGCCGCGAGCTGGCCCGGGTGTTCGAGCGCAAGAGATTGCCCATGGTAGACATCGACGTCGCCAACGAAGCCGAGCCCGAGGCCCTGGCCACCAACGACCGCCACGAAGTGGAGGAGATGCGCCGCGCCATCCTGAAGCTCGAAGTCATACATCGCGAACCGCTGGTGCTGCAAGTATTGATGGGTTATTCCACCGAAGAGATCGCGCGACACCTCGACATCAGCGTCGCCGCCGTGCTGACTCGTTTGTTTCGCGCGCGACAGGTCTTGCGTCAGCAGTTGCTCGGCTCGGCAGGTTCACAGCCATGAACTGCGAACAGTTGCACGCGATCATTGGCGCCGAGCCCAACTCGACCAACCCCGAAGTGCTGGCGCACATCGAGCAGTGCCCGGACTGCGCACACTATCGCGAACAATTGCAGGCGATGGATCGTTTGATCTATCGCGCATTGGCCATCGACGCGCCCACCGAGAAGAGCGCCGATCAAGTGCTGTCACCGGCGCCGGGCGGCGCCACCCGCGTCTGGCGCATGGCCGCAAGCGTGCTCGTTGCCGTTCTCGTCAGCGCCATGGCCCTGTGGCTGATTTCACCTCGCGAAAGCTTCGCGCAGGAAGCCATCACTCACATGAGGCACGAACAGGCTTCGATGGTCCGCACATCGGAAAGCGTCGAGGACGCGCGTTTGGAAAAAATCCTCGCGGCCGCTCGCCTGCGCCTGAAGCCCGGCTCAGCGCATGTCTCCTATGCGCAGAGCTGTCAGTTTCGCGGACAGCAGATTCCGCACTTCGTCGTGCAGACCGAGCAGGGTCCGGTGACGGTCCTGGTCGTGACGGACGCCCCGACGCAGCAGCGCGAACGAATCAATGAAGACGGGGTGCAAGGCGTGATCGTGCCCGCGCCGCGCGGCGTGATCGTAGTGCTGGGAGAAGGCGCGCCCGTGGACTCGGTGGCCCAGACAATGTTGGCCGCGCTCGAATATTAGAATCAGCCCGTTGCGGTTCTAACAACGACTTTCTGAACGACGGTGCCGGCGAGCCAAAGCTCGCCGGCACCCGAATCACCTCAGCTCACTTCTTCATCTTGGCCTTGGCCGCATCGCACTCGGCCTTGGTCAGCAGCAGATATCCCTGGCCCTTGCACGCATTCTGCCCCGAGCACGCATTGCTGGCGGTGGCACAGGCCGAATGACCTTTGCATGCATTGACACCTTCGCATTTCACTTTGGCTTCGTCCGCCGCACTGGCGACGGGAGCGGCCACGCTGGTGAAAAGCAATGCAGCAGCAGCGGCCATGGCGGCCCGAGCGGTTTTCTGGGTGTTCATGTCGGTCTCCTTTTCTCGCGCCCGTGCAGGCGCAGATTGTTGTGGCCCCGAGGACGTTCGCCCCTGCAGGCCGGGCTCTTGAAACGGATCGTCATCGATGCCGCGAACAGCATCTTGCGCAGAAGACCGGCCCGCACGGCATCGCATTACATGCAAGCCGAAGCGGGAGCGGTAATAAGCCAGCTGCGAGACCGGTCCATTATCCACCAACATCAACCCGACATACCGTGGAGCGACCATGCTGAGCGACGCCTTGATGGACCCGAAAAGCCTGTTGGGACGCCTGCTGGACCCGCTCCAAGCGCCCTTTGCGCTGGCCTCGCGCGTGTATGTGAGTTGGGTGTTCCTCAAATCCGGTTATCTAAAGCTCTCCGATTGGGAGCAAACCGTTGCGTTGTTCGAATATGAATATCGCGTGCCGCTGCTGACGCCGCAGCTCGCGGCGATCGCCGGCACGACGGGCGAGTTGGTGTTCCCGGCTCTGCTCATTCTCGGCCTGTTCGGCCGCATCAGCGCGCTCGGCCTGCAGGCCGTCAATGTGCTCGCGGTGATTTCGTATGCGCACGTGCTCTACCAACCAGGCTTCGCGGCGGCCATCGGCCAGCACTATCTGTGGGGTTTCATCCTGCTGGTGCTCGCGTTCTACGGTCCGGGTGTCTGGTCGCTGGATCATTGGTTGAAGGCACGGCGCTGAAGAAACGCAGCGGGCGGTAACCGAGCGTCAAGGCAAGCTCATCTCAGCCATAAGATTTCGTACAGTACTTGACGGCCGTTCCCGCGGACCGCATTCTCCCGGCGCGCGACAAGTTCCCCTCGAGGGGATTCAAAGGGAACTCGGGTGTGAAGCCCGGGCTGCCCCCGCAACTGTAAGTGGTTCGCCCCGCGTCCATAACCACTGGCGGCACCCAAGGCATGGGTCCACCGGGAAGGAGATGCGAGGACTTCAGCCACCAGCCAGGAGACCTGCTTGCCGCTGTCGTCCATCGATCGGCCGGGGTGCGCCGAGAGAACGGGTATATCCCTGTAGAGGCGACCGGAGCATGGGTCGCGACGCGTTGTGAGTTGCAGCCCATGCGGTTTGTAACCACCGCGGAGCCTACTGTGACCACCAAGCTCGTTGCCGGCCCCCATTCCCGGGCCTCCTCTGTCCTTCTCGCCTGTTCCATTTCCTTGCTGTTGCATCCTGCGCTGTCGGCCGTTGCCGCCGATGCCGGCGCGACGGAGACCATCGTCGTCACTGCCAACCGTTTCGAACTGGAAGTGTCGCGCGTCGGCGATGCCGTCACGCTGATCTCCGCCAAGGAACAACGGCGCAGCCAGAAAACGGCCGTTTCCGATTTGCTCGCAATGACGCCAGGGGTGTCTGTTACTCGCAATGGCCCCCTCGGCGGCAGCACTTCGCTGCGTATTCGCGGCGCCGAGACCGATCAAACCGTCGTGCTGATCGATGGCGTGAAGCTCAACGATCCAGCGCAGGCCAGCGGCGGCTTCAACTTCGGCGATCTCATCGCCACCGAGTACTCGCACATCGAGGTGTTGCGCGGCCCGCAATCCACGCTGTGGGGCAGCCAGGCCATCGGCGGCGTGGTGAACATCGTGACGCCGGTGCCGGAAGGTCCGCTGTCCGGCTCCTTCTCCGCCGAAGGCGGCACTCACGAAACAGCGCTGGTCCGTGCTCATGCGCAGAGTGGTGGCGATCGCTTTGCGTGGCGCGTCGGTGGCAACTATCTGACGACCGACGGAACATCGGCGTTCGACCGCGATCTCGGCGGACGCGAGCCCGACGGCTATCGCAATGTCGGCTTCAATGCACGCGGCATCTTCTACATTTCCGACAACGTTTCCGCCGAGGTGCGCTCGACCTGGAGCGACGGACGCTCGGATCTCGACGGCTTTCCCCTGCCGCTCTTCACCCTGGCGGACACACCGGAGTACGCCACCACCGAAGAGCTGGTTTCGTACGCTGGCGTGAATATCTCGGCGTTCGGTGGACGTTTCGAGAATCGCATCGGCTTTGCATACACCGACACGGACCGCCACAACACGGATCCGAGCTCGACGGTGCCCACCACGTTCGACGCCACCGGCCGCAACGAGCGCTGGGAATATCAAGGCACGCTGCATCTCACCGATCGATTGATCGGCATCATCGGGCTGGAATCGGATCGTTCGAAACTGAAATCGGTGTCGCCCTCGGAGTTCGATCCGAACCCGGCGCCGGTGGCAGGCTCCGTGCAGATCGACAGCATCTACGGGCAACTCACGGCGATGCCGTTCGAGGCGCTGTCGTTGAGCGTCGGCGTTCGCCATGACGATCACGATACCTTCGGCAGCAATACCACGAGCCGCGCGTCGGCTGCCTGGTCGGTCGCCCCGCACACGATTCTGCGCGCCAGTTACGGCGAAGGTTTCAAGGCGCCGACGCTGTATCAACTCTACAGCCAGTACGGCAATCTGAATCTCGCTCCGGAAGTCGCGGAAAGCTGGGACGCCGGCATCGAGCAGCGCTTCTTCGACCGCAAGCTGATCGTGTCCGCGACCTGGTTCCATCGCGATACCAGCAACATGATCGACTTCGTGTCCTGCTTCGGCGAGCCCACACCGACGTGCCTCGAGCGGCCGTTTGGCTACTTCGACAACGTGCAGAAGACCAATGCGGAAGGTGTCGAGCTGTCGCTGGTTGCGCAGCTCACCGACCAACTGGCGCTGGCCGCGAACTACACGAGCATGGAAGCGGAGAACACTGCGCGCGGCACTGCCAACTTCGGCCGGGAGCTGGCACGCCGTCCGAATGAAACCGCCAATGCGCAGCTGAGCTACGACTGGCGCATCGGCCTGACGACGACAGTCGCGGTTCAACATGTCGGGCGCAGCTTCGATAACATCTCGAACACGTCTGTGCTGGACGGTTACACCCTGTTCGATCTGCGCGCGTCGTTCGCCGTCACCGATTCGTTGGAACTGTACGGCCGCATCGAGAACGCATTCGACGACGACTATCAGACGTCGCAGGGCTACGGCACGCTCGGCCGCACGTTCTACGCCGGCCTCCGTCAGAGTTTCTAATGAACGACGGTGCCGATGTCGCGGCTGGCCGCTTCGCCCATCATGGCGGCCGGCTCTGCGTTGCGCGCACGTTGTTTCCGAATGTGCCGCAGCCGTGGGTCGATCTTTCCACGGGCATCAATCCCTCGTCGTATCCAGCGCCGCGAGCTTCGGCTCGCGAGCGCAATCGACTGCCGGAGCCGACGGAGCTGGCGCGTTTGGAGCAAGTAGCTGCCGCCGCGTTCAATGTCGATGATCCGGTGCGAGTAGTTGCCACGGGCGGGACGGAGAACGCGCTTCGACTGCTCCCCTATCTGTTACCCGTCTGTGAGGCGCTGGTGGCCGGGCCGACCTATGGCTCGCACTCGGACGCCTGGACTAGAGCTGGCATACAGACGACCTTGCTTGCGGACTCGCAACTCGCGTTGCAAGCGGGCGCCAGGGCTGCGATGACCGTGGTAAATCCGAACAATCCGGATGGCCGCCTGATCGAGCGCCAGCAACTGCAATCGCTGCACGATTCATTGCATGAACACGGTGGCGTACTGATCGTCGATGAAGCTTTCGGCGATCTCGAACCGCAACACAGCGTCGCCGACCTGGCCGGCACAGAGCGCGCACCCAGCATGGTGGTGCTGCGCTCGTTCGGTAAATTCTATGGCCTGGCGGGTGTTCGACTCGGTTTCGTCATCGCCGCTCCAACCATCGCTGCTCGACTGCGACACATGCTCGGCGATTGGCCTGTATCAGCAGATGCGCTGCGAGCGGGACTGGCAGCGTATACGGATCGAGCGTGGGCAGAAAAGATTCGGCAACGCCTCGGCCGTGCCGCTCAGCGGCTCGACAGATTGCTCATCGGCAGCGGCATGACGATCGTTGGCGGCACGTCTCTCTACCGATTGGCGCGCACTGCAAATGCTCGCGCCCGATTCACGCAACTGATCTCGCACGGAATTCTGGTTCGGCCGTTCGACTATGACAGCACGTTGTTGCGTTTCGGCCTGCCGCTGGCAACGAATGACTGGCGCCGCCTGGCGAATGCGCTGAAGGTGCAAGCATGAGCGACCCCACGGACGAGACCTCCGGTCGCGACGCGCGCCCCGAGTTGATTGAGACTGCGGACCTGGTCACTGAAATGTCGCCAGTCAAGCATCCGCACAAGGCGGGCTTCAAAGCGCAGCGCGGAGTCGAGTTTTGAAATTGCGCGTCGTATCGTTGCTCGGCGCACTACTGCTAAGCGCCGCCCCCGCGCTGGCCACCGAGCCCGCGCACCCGATGCGCATTGTGTCGCTGAACATGTGCGTCGACAGCATTCTTGTCGCGCTGGTGTCGCACGATCGAATCGCAGCGTTGAGCCACTACGCGCGCGATCCGCAGCGCTCGACGATCGCACCCCTGGCCCAGCATCTGCCGATCACTTATGAAACGGCAGAGGAAGTCGTCGCCCTGCAGCCGGATCTGGTGATCACCAGCCGTCACTCGGCCATTGCCACTCGCAATGCCTTGCAGCGGGTCGGCATCCGCTTCGAGCTGTTCGACGTTCCGGATACGGTCGCTGGCAGTCTGGAGCAGGTCAGAGAAGTCGCTCGCCTGCTCGGCGCCGAGCGCGAGGGCGAAGCAATGGTGGCCCACATCGAGGCCGCGCTCGAGGCAGCTCGCTTGCCTCCGGGCCAGGAACCCATGACGGCCGCGGTCTATCAGCCCGGCGGCTTGTCGGCTGGCGCGAATACCGTGGTCGGTGAATTGATGGAGCTGGCGGGACTTCCGAACATCGCCGCGCGCTACGGTGTCGATCAATACCGTCCGTTACCGCTGGAAGTATTGGTGTCCGACCCGCCGGATGTTCTATTGGTCGGCGATACCTTGCCGGGCGCACCGCTGCAGGAGGAAAGGATCGTTCGGCACCGCGCATTGCGAGCGTTGCAACCTCGAATGACACTGGCGGAGTTTCCAGCTCGGTTGTTGTTCTGCGCCGGCCCCACCATGGTGGAAGCGGTTGCGGCGTTGACCCGTGCGCGCGAACAGGCACGGGCGGCGCGGCGAGCCAGGAGTGCACTGTGATCGCCGCACGTCGTTGGGCAATACCCGTTCTCATGGTTCTGGTCGGCGTTCTCACGCTGCTGTCGATCATCATCGGCCGCGTGACGCTGACTTGGGACCTCTGGACCGCTCAAGACCCGCTGACTCGCACCATCCTCATGGAACTGCGCTTGCCACGCGCTCTTCTGGGAGTGCTCGTGGGCGCGGCGCTCGGCCTGGGTGGTGCAGCCATGCAAGGATATTTGCGCAACCCGCTCGCCGAGCCCGCCACACTCGGCGTCTCCGCGATGGCCGCGTTGGGCGCCATCCTCAGCATCTTTTTCAACATCGCCGGCTTGCATCCGTGGGTGCTGCCGATCTGCGGTGTGCTCGGCGGGATGGCCGGCATGGTGGCGTTGTTTGTTTTCGCCGGCGCGGGAGCCAGCGTGCTCACGCTGGTACTCTCCGGCATCATCTTGAGCGCTCTCGCGGTCGCAGGAATTTCCTTGGCACTGTCATTGTCGCCGAGCCCCTGGGTGGCCGGCGAGATCGTGCGTTGGATGCTTGGCAGCCTCACCGATCGCAGTTTCGATGAGTTGGCCATCGCCACACCGCTGATCGCAGCAGGAGCCATTGCCGTGTTGGGTTGCAGCCGCGCGCTGGATGCACTGACGCTCGGTGAAACCGGCGCCCGCTCGCTGGGCATCGATCTGAATCGCACGCAGTGGCAACTTGCCCTGGGCATCGGCTTGATGGTGGGAGCCAGCACCGCGGTTACCGGCATGATCGGTTTCGTCGGGTTGATCGTGCCGCACTTGTTGCGACCGTTGGTCGGCTCGCGGCCGGGCGCACTGTTGATTCCAAGCGCCGTCGGCGGCGCTGCGCTGGTGCTCGCGGGAGACATAGTAGTGCGATTGCTGCCGGGTGGATCGGAGCTGCAATTGGCGGTGATCATGTCCCTGATCGGCGCACCGTTCTTTTTCGTGCTGCTGCATTCGATGCGCCGGAAGCTGACATGAGTCGCACCGCCAGCCAACTCACCGTCAGCGGGCTGCAGTTCCGGCGCGGCAGCCGCGTTGTGCTCGACTCGATCGACCTGCAGTTGCAGTCCGGCAGCATCACCGCTGTGCTGGGCCCGAATGGTGCCGGCAAGTCCACTTTGTTATCTTGCGTCGCCGGCTTGCTGATGCCGCCGCGAGGCTCGATCGAGCTGGATGGAGCGTCGCTGTTGTCACTTCCCGCCATGCAACGCGCACGCCGTATCGCCTTTCTGCCACAGACTCCCGAGATCGCTTGGGCGGTCGACGTACAGACCTTGGTCGGGCTCGGGCGAATTCCCTATCAAGGCGTCGCCAGCGACGCCGAAGACCGTGCAGCCATTACACGTGCGATGGAGAAAACACAGGTCGCACAGTGGGCGGACCGGCTGGTGACGACGCTATCGGGCGGCGAACGTGCACGAGCGTTGCTGGCTCGCGTACTCGCCGGCGAATCGGATTGGATTCTCGCTGACGAGCCGTTCACGGGCCTGGACCCGTCGCATCAATTCGAAGCCGCCGACTTGCTGCGCTCGGTTGCCAATCAAGGCAGCGGCGTGGTGCTCACGATTCACGACCTGACCCTGGCGGCGCGGATTGCCGATCGCGTGGTGATCCTGGATGGCGGACGCGTGGTGGCAGATGGACCTCCGCAGGAGGCCCTTACTCCGGAGATCCTGCGCCAGGTTTACAGCATCGATGCGCAATGGCTCGTAGACGCCAGCGGTGGGAGTCCGCCGATCATTGCGATCCACGGCCTCGCGGCGAACGGCTAGCTCGCGTTCGTCACGAGCACTGGCACGATGGCGAGCACCGCATGTTTGAACCGAACTTACTGTTGGCAGCGCTGGTGGTGGAGGCCTGCATTGGCTACCCCCAGGCGCTGTATCGAGTCATCCGCCATCCGGTGGTGTGGATCGGCATCGCCATCGAAGTGCTCGAACGGCATTTGAATCGGCCCGAGCTCGGCGATGAAGCGCGCCGCGCGCTTGGCATCGTCACAGTCGTCGTTACTGCCGGAGGCGCGGCTGCCGTTGGGTATCTTCTGCAAACATTGGCCAGCAATGTTTCTTTTGGGAACGCGTTGATCGTATTGATCGCCACCAGCGGGCTCGCACAGCACAGCTTGTTCACTCACGTGCGTGCCGTCGTCCAGTCCTTGAGCAACGGTGATCTGATCGCCGCTCGCCGCGCAGTTAGTGAGATCGTGGGCCGGGATACCTCGATACTGAGCGAGTCCGGCGTGGCTGGCGCAGCACTCGAAAGTCTCGCGGAAAGTTTCAATGACGGCGTCGTCGCACCCGCCTTCTGGCTGTTCGTTGGCGGATTGCCCGGCCTGTTCGCCTATAAGGCACTGAACACCGCAGACAGCTTGATCGGCCACCGTGAACCGCGCTGGCGAATGTTTGGTTGGGCGGCCGCGCGCGGTGACGATGTTGCCAATCTGATTCCCGCTCGAATCGCTGGCGCGCTGCTCGCTATCGCCGGCGGCGGCGGCTTGCTCGTCATGTGGCGCGACGCTCCAAAGCATGCTTCCCCCAATGCGGGTTGGCCAGAAGCTGCGATGGCCGGCGCGTTGCGAATCCGGCTCGGCGGCCCCGCCGCTTATGATGGCGTGATGCACGAGCGGCCGATCTTCGGTGCGGGCTCATCGCCCACCCTGGCTGATCTCAAGCGTGGCTTGCGCATCTATGTGATTGCTTGCGGGCTGCTCTGGCTGGTTGCGGCCGCGCTTGCTTTCTCACAATGGCAGGTGAAGTAATGGCCGCGATCATGATTCAGGGTTGCGGTTCGGATGTCGGCAAGTCGTTGCTGGTGGCCGGGCTGTGCCGCTTGTTCACGAATCGCGGCTGGAGGGTACGGCCGTTCAAGCCTCAGAACATGTCGAACAACGCTGCAGTCACCTCCGACGGCGGCGAGATCGGTCGATCGACGGCACTGCAGGCGCTCGCGTGCCGCACGCCGCCCACGGTCGATATGAATCCTGTTCTGCTGAAACCGCAAAGCGATCTCGGCTCGCAACTGATTGTTCGCGGCCAGCGCCTGGGTGTGATGCAGGCGAGCGCGCATGGACGCGACAAGGGTGAGTTGCTGCAGATCGCGTTGGAGAGTTTTCGCCGGCTGCAGCAGGAATCGCAGCTGGTGATCGTCGAAGGAGCGGGCAGTCCAGCCGAAACCAACCTTCGCACGCATGACATTGCCAACATGGGATTTGCTCACGCTGCCGATGTGCCGGTAGTGCTCACAGGCGATATCGACCGAGGTCATGTGATCGCTTCGCTGGTCGGCGCACACGCCGTTCTCGACGATGCCGATCGCGCTCGCATTCGCGGATTCATCATCAACAAGTTCCGGGGCGATGCGCGCTTGTTCGATGATGGGCTGCGGACGATTGAAACTCGCACCGGTTGGCGACCGCTTGGTGTCGTGCCGTGGCTGCATGATGCCGCCGCACTGCCGGCTGAAGATGCCATGCAGCTGGATCAGTCCGCCGGGTCCGAGCCGGCACCATCGGCTGGGGGCCGCGTTCGCATCGTCGTGCCGCGATTGCCTCACATCGCCAACTTCGACGATTTCGATCCGCTGCGGAGCGAGCCACAGGTGGACCTGGTATTCGTTCCGCCAGGCCAGCCGTTACCGCTGGATGCCTCGCTCATCATTGTTCCCGGCAGCAAAGCCACCATCGCAGACCTCGAATTCTTTCGCGCGCAGGGCTGGGACATCGATCTGTTTGCTCATGTTCGCCGCGGCGGCCGGGTGCTCGGCATTTGCGCCGGCTATCAGATGCTCGGCAATGTGGTACTCGATCCGCAACGGATCGAAGGCCACCAGGACTCCGCGCGCGGCCTCGGCCTGCTCGATATCACCACCACCATGACCGGCGAGAAGCAACTTCGCGCCGTCACCGGCATGGAAGTCGCATCAGGCTCGCCGATCAGCGGCTACGAAATGCATCTCGGCGTCTCTACTGGCCCCGCCACTTCGCGACCTTTCGTGCGCTTCGACAACGGCACCACCGACGGCGCCCGCTCCCCCGACAACCGCATCGCCGGCTGCCACGTCCACGGCCTCTGCCACTCTGCCGCTTATCGCTCGGCCCTGCTCGCCCGACTCGGCGCCACCTCGAACGACGAGGACTACGACGACCGCGTCGAACGCTCGCTCGATGCCATCGCCGCCTGTCTGGAACAGTCACTGGATATCGCGCGCGTCGCTGCCATCGCGGAGCTTGCCGACCACGCGCCGCAGCGGGGCATCGAGTCGACATTCCCGCCCGATCAAGGCAAGGTTACGGTTTGCGACCACTGACGAGCAGCTAGCCATGGGCCACCGCCTCTCGAAGATCTATACACGCACCGGCGACGACGGCACGACCGGGTTGGGCGATGGGACGCGCGTGGCGAAGACGCACGCGAGGATCGAGGCTTATGGCACGGTCGATGAGGCGAACAGTGCGATCGGCATGATCCTGGCCGTGCCGAATCTGCCGACCGAGGTTGCGACGGCGTTGACGCAGATCCAGCACGAGCTGTTCGATCTGGGCGGCGAGCTGGCGGTGCCGGGGTATCGAGTCATCACGGCGACTCACATCGATCAATTGGAAGACATGCTGGATCGCTTCAACGAGCCGCTGCCGCCGTTGAAGGAGTTCATTCTTCCGGGCGGCGGACCGGCGGCAGCCGCGTGTCACCTGGCGAGAGCCATCACCCGGCGCGCCGAGCGGTGCTCATGGGCGGCATCGAAGCAGGAGGAGATCGCGCCGGAAGTGACGCGTTATTTGAATCGCCTGTCGGATCTGCTATTCGTCATCGCGCGCGTGCTGGCGCGACACGAGAACGGGCAGGAAGTCCTCTGGAAGAAGACCACGCCGCAAAGCTCGAAACCCTAGTTCACCGCCAGCACGCTGGCGAAGTCTTTCTCCGGCGTGATACGCAGCGTGATCTCCTGCTCCAACTCGCGGGAGACGACCAGCGTGGCTTCGAAGCGGTTGACCATGACGGGGCGCACCGTCGAACCGCCAGGTCGATGCGTCAGCATGAAGCTATGGAAAGCGCCGGCGTGCGTCGCGGCGAACTGGACCAGGATGTTGATGCCGGCAGCATCGTCATTGATGCGCTCGTCGCAGATCACCAGGAACGCCTGATCCGCCGGCACGGCAGCGAATGCACCCGCGCTGCGCAACTCGCTCAAGAAATTGCCGATCTGACGCGTCACGCGCGCCCACGTGTGGGCCGTGTTCGGCATGCCCGCGCACCAGCGGGTGCCTCGCTCGATGGCGTTGATCACAAACAACGCGAAGCGGCGCTGCGCCAGGTACGACCAATCCGAAGAAGCGCTCGCCCCGCATGCCAACGTCCGCAAGGCTGGCCAGTCGCGATCCGGAGTGCGCACCGACTGCAGCACGTTGACCCCTTGAGCCGCCAGCGCCCGGCGATCCTGGCTGCTGACTTCGCGTGCCAGCTTGGCACTGGAACGCAGGATGGGCTCCGGCTCCCGCTCCGACAGCGCCGCGGCAACCGCCTCGCCGGAGCGAGACAACAGCCCGGCCACCGCGCCACCGTTACCAAAAACCTCGACTCGCCCGCGCAATCGATCCATCGCAGCAATACGCGGAAAGAACATCAGCGCATTGTCACTGCGAAAATCCAGCGCCTTGATGGAGCGGAGCGCGTGGGCCGCGCTTTCCCATGGTGACGGCGGATCGACGATGAGCATCGCCCGCTTGTCCCGACAGAAGCGGGCCGCGATCAGCAGTGCGCTCACCCCCACGTCGACGACGCGAGCCAGCGGCGGGATATAAACAAAGGCCAGATCGTCGACGCCTTCCAAAGCAAACAAGCCCGTGCCGCGCGCTGCCGAGCCGATGATGTCGTAGTCGGTGATGGGCTTGCCGTCGTCGCCATCGGGATTGGAGCTGACGTAACCCACCGGCAGGTTCGTACCCGGCATGAGCGTGCGATCGGGCCGCGCCAACGGCACCGAACCCCGCACCCGCATCAGGTCCGATTTCGCCAGCACGGTGGCGACGAAACGAGGCGATTGCGGATCGACCGACAAGCCGCGATACGTTTCCTGCTGTTCGACGCGTTCCGAGCCGGGCGAGCGCACCCGCTGGATGACCAGATTGAAAGACTGCTCGTCGCCGGCCTGCACATGGTCGTAATCGATCGAAGCCCGCAGGAACTCACGCGTGCCCGGCGCGCAAGCTTCGAGCCGCAGTGTTTCGCGGCCGCACTTGAGAGAAAGGGTGACTGGCGCGGCGCCATTCGCAACGCGAACGATGACTGCCTGGCGGCCGCCCTGCTCGAAGAAATGCTCGACGGCGTAGGCAAGCGGGCTCGGCTGCCACAGCCCGCCGAAGTGCTGCTGAAAATCGGCGAAGCTGCGAACGATGATGGGCTGATCGAGGGGACCCCGAAGAGTGCGGCCGACGAATGCGGTCAACTGCGCGCTGGCACGCGCAATCGGCTGGTCCGCACCGGACGTAGCATCAAACTGGATACTCGCGAGCGTTTGCTCCCGCACCGAACCTCCCCAGGTGTGTGCGGAGCGTAAGTTATCATAGGTGTCGCCGGGTTAAAGCGAATTCGCTGCGAAAGTATCGCAATCGCGCACCGAACCGCTCTCGAAACCACGTTTGAACCAGCGCACGCGCTGTGCCGAGCTGCCATGTGTAAACGACTCCGGCGCCACATAGCCCTGTCCTTGCTTCTGCAAGCGGTCATCGCCGATGGCGGCCGCAGCGTTCAAGCCTTCCTCGATATCACCCTGCTCCAGCAGCTGACGCGAACGATCGGCGTTGTGCGCCCAGATTCCGGCGAAGCAGTCGGCTTGCAGTTCCTGCCGCACTGACAGCGCATTCGCCTGCGCTTGGCTGGCACGCTGCCGTGCCGCCATGTTTCGTTCCGAAATGCCCGTCAGAGTCTGCACGTGATGGCCGATCTCGTGGGCGATCACATAGGCCTGCGCGAAGTCGCCGGGCGCGCCGAAGCGGTCCTGCAATTCCTGATAGAAGGACAGGTCGATGTAAACCTTGCGGTCGCCGGGACAATAGAACGGCCCGACCGCCGCCTGCGCGAAGCCGCAAGCCGACTCCACTGCGCCGGAGAACAGCACCAGTTTCGGCTGATCGTAGGTCGAGCCGGCTGCGTTGAAGATCTCGCCCCATGTTTCCTCAGTATCCGCCAGCACCACGCCGATGAACTCGCGCAGTTGCGCTTCCTCCGGACTTTCCTGGTACGGCCCTTCTTCGGAAGTGGGCGCCGAAGGTTGGACGCCCTGCAGGACCACGGACGGGTCCTGGCCAAAGTAGATCGCGACCAGCGCCAGCAGGATGGTGCCGATGCCAATGCCGCCGGCGCGCCCGAAACGGACGCCACGCCGGTCTTCGATATTCGAGCTGCCTTGCCGGCCTCGCCAACGCATGACGCACCCCGCCGAGAAATTGTCGGTAGAGCTTATACGGAGTTCGGAACCGAAGTGTTCCGGTGGGAGAAGTTTTCTATGGAGTCATGCTGCCGCGTTCAAGCGTTTGCCGGCGACGGCGGCCTACGAGAACCTGGCCGCCGTCGTAGCGGAAACGTAGCTCGGCTCATGCTGCCTGGCGCAGGGCGGCAATGCGCTCTTCCAGCGGCGGATGCGTCATGAACAGACGCTTCAACCCGCCGGGCGCCTTATCCGTGCTGATGCCAAAGGCCTGCATCGAATCCGGCAGCGGCGCCGCGTGCGCACGACGCAGCCGATCCAGCGCGCCGATCATGTTCTCGCGGCCGGCCAGGTGCGCGCCGCCCGCGTCGGCACGGAACTCACGATATCGCGAGAACCACATGACGATCATGCTGGCGAGAATGCCCAACACCAGCTGCGCGATGATGACGGTGATGAGAAACGCCGGACCGTGACCGCGTTCGGTCTTGAACACGACGCGGTCAATCGTGTAGCCGATGACCCGCGACAGGAACACCACGAAGGTATTCACCACGCCCTGAATCAGGGTCAACGTCACCATGTCGCCGTTCGCAACGTGACTCACCTCGTGAGCAAGCACGGCCTCGGCTTCGCGTTGTGACATACCGCGCAACAGGCCGCTGCTGACTGCCACGAGCGCGTTGTTGCGATTCGCGCCGGTCGCGAACGCATTCATGTCCGGCGAATCGAAAATACCGACTTCAGGCATGCCGATGCCCGCGGCCTGCGCCTGCTTGCGCACGGTCTCGACCAGCCATGCCTCGCTGGCATTGGTGGGCTGCTCGATGACGCGCACGCCCATGCTGCGCTTGGCGATGAACTTGGACAGCGCCAGCGAGATCAGCGAGCCGGAGAAACCGACCACCGCCGAAAATATCAGCAGATTGTTCATGTCGAGGCCGGTGCCCTGCTCGTTGAGGATGCGATCGACGCCCAGCAGGCGCAGCGTGACGCTCAGAACCAGCAGGATGGCTACGTTGGTGGCGACGAACAGCAATATTCGCTTCATGGCGGACTCGGGTTACTCGCTTGCGGGATGCACAACTCGAATGAATCGGGTCGTATGAAATCGGCAGACGGACGCAACGATCGCACGCAGCCGACCTGCGGATGATATGCGGCCAGCCGTCCGCTCCTTCAAGCGGACCGCCGGTCGCAGCAAACGCGGGGGCTTACGAGCCGCTGGCGGCGCCAGCAGGCTTGGCGGCAGTCTTCTTGTCTTGCGGAGCCGTCTTCTTCTTGGGCAACGGCAAACCGTTGCGCACCGCCTCAAACTCTTCGGCGAGGAACAGACCTTCCTCGGTGTAATTCCAGGTAGCACCTTCCGGCACGCGGTTCTCCACGTGGCGCGCCTCGGCCAGATAGCTCTCGATCGTCACATCGCGGCGCGACACCGGCATCGAAATGCCACGCCGCTGCTTCACCATCGCGTTGACCAGCTCCAGATCGACCGCCACGTCGTGATCCTCGAGCTTCTGCCGCATCTCGTCGCTGATGCTGGTGTTGAGCAGCGCTTCGGCGGCTTCGGGATGCTCGCGCTCGTCGTCTTCGAGGATCGGGAAGACCTGCGCGTACAACTCGCCACGGTGCCAGCCGAACACGAACGGCTGATTCACCACGGTGACCTTGGTGCCCACCGGAATCTGGTCGTAGAGCTCGGCGATGTCCTCGGGATAGAACCGGATGCAGCCATGGCTGGAGCGCATGCCCACGCCATAGGGCTTGTTGGTGCCGTGGATCAGATAGCTCGGCCAGCCGAGCACCATCTTGTACGCGCCCAGCGGATTGTCCGGCCCCGGCGGCACACGCGCCGGCAACGGATCGCCCGCCTCCTTGTGTTCCTTGCGCACCGACAACGGCGGCGTCCAGGTCGGATTCTTCTGCTTGCTGACCACCTTGGTGGTGCCGACCGGCGTCTCCCAGCCCACCTTGCCAATGCCGATCGGATGCGTGATCACGGTCCGCATGCCGTCATCGACTTCGCCCTTCTTCAGCTTGGGCGGCTTGGGGAAATAGAAGACCCGCAGTTGTGCAAGATTTACCACCAGGCCGTCGCGCGGCCCCTTGGGTAACACGAACTGGGTGGGTACGACGATGGCGCGACCGACGCCAGGCAGCCAGGGATCGACACCGGGATTGGCGCGCAGCAGCTCTTCGTAACCCACATTGAAGCGCCGTGCGATATCGGGAAGCGTGTCCTCGCCCTGCACGTGCGTAATCTGAACTTCGCCGACCACCTCGTCCGTCTTGGGATCGAAGCGGAATTTATGTGTCGCCAGCGGCGCCTCGATCGGCGGCGGAGCAGGTGGGGGCGGCGGGGGCTCGGCTTTCCGGGTGATTTGGCAACCGGCGGCCACCAGGGCCGCGGCCAGCAATACCACGCGGCCAAGCACGGGACGGATCGACAGGTTCATGGGGTACTTATTACCTTATTGGCCCACGGTTTTCCATTTCGAACGCGTTATCTGCGCCGGCCACGCGCCCGGCGCCGGCACGTCATAACACCACCGGCCGGTCCGGCAGCTCGTTGCGATCCACCACTGGAAAGTGTCGCGCGATCAACAAGCCCGCTGCCTGAATGCCGCTGATCACCGCATCAGCCGCCGCCCCCTGGCTGAACAGCTGCTCCATGCGGTGACAAACGTCGCTCCACTGCTGGGTGCTGACACGCCCGTTGAAACCACGATCGGCAACGATCTCGACGTCGTGATCGGCCCAGAGGACGTAGATCAGCACGCCATTGTTTAGTTCGGTATCCCAAACGCCCAGTTGCGCGAAGGCCTGCAATGCGCGCTGCCGCGGGGTCAGGTCGCTGAACAGTTCGCCTGGATCGAGACTCGCCTCGAGGGCGACGCGAATTTCGCCGCCGTGCGTTTTCTCCGTGTCGGTAATCGCCTGTTCGATCGCCACCAGCGCGGCGTCGCCGAAGGCACGGCGCAGGGCGCGCCGAGGCAGGAAGATGTGTCGGGCAAGTCGACTGAGATTCATGAGCCCGTGCCTCACTCACCACCGGCCGGAGGCGCCGCCGCCGCTGAAGCCGCCACCACCGCCGCTCCAACCACCGCCGCCACCAAATCCACCACCACCGAAGCCGCCGCCCCAGCCACCGCCACCCCAACCGCGGTGGCGATTGCTCCAGCCGCGACCGCCGCCAAATCCGCCGGTCAGCAATGTGAACAGGAACGCGAGCACCGCGGCGCCGATGGAAATCGCCAGCACACTGGTCAGCGCCCACACGATCAGGCCGGCAATGCCCGCCGTGGCACCGGCTCCGCCGACTCTGCCAAGCATGCTTCGCAATATTCCGCCGCCGACGATAACAAACATGAGCAACAGCGGCAGTGCATTGCCGATGCCATCGGACTGACGCGACGAGCGGCGCTCGGGTTCGGGCAGCGGCTCGCCTTCGATGACCGCGATGATGCGCGTGATGGCCGCGTTGATACCGCCCGCGAAGTCGCCTTCGCGAAAGTGCGGCACGATGACTTGAGAGATGATGCGGCTGGCGATGACGTCGGGCAGCGCGCCTTCCAGGCCGGTACCCACCTCGATGCGCACGGCACGATCGTTCTTTGCCACCAGCAAAATGACGCCGTCATCCGGCTCCGCGCGGCCGATCTTCCACGCATCCGCGACGCGGATGGAATATTCCTCGATGGTTTCCGGCTGCGTGGTCGGCACGATCAGCACGGCGATCTGGCTGCCCTGCTCCGCCTCGAACTGACGCAAGCGGTTTTCCAACGCAGCTTTTGCTTCAGGGCTCAGCGTCTGCGTGAGATCCGTCACTGGCGAAGTCAGCGGCGGCACAGGAACGGGCTGGTCCTGCCCGAACGCCGTGAACGTCAGCAGCAGCGTCAGCAACAGCAGCCAGGAGAGCGCAATCCGCGGCTTGGGCCAGCGATCGCGGCGGTTGGCAAGAGCAGTCATCGAGATGGTCGCGCCGTGCTCGAACTCAATACGGCCGCTTCAACCAGGCTGCCTCTCGAGCTGCGGCTGTGTCTGTTGCTGCTGCGGTCCCGATTCCGTTCGTCCGAAATCCACGGCGGGCGGGCGCGCGATCTCGCGCTCGTTCTCCACTGTGAAATTCTGTTTCGGAGTGTGGCCGAAGACTTTCGCGGTGAGATTCGTTGGGAACGAACGCACGGTGACGTTGTACGTTTGCACCGCTTCTATGTAACGTTTGCGCGCCACCGCGATACGATTTTCGGTGCCCTCCAATTGCGCACGCAGATCATCGAAGCCGGAAATGGATTTCAACTCGGGGTAGCGCTCCACCACCACCATCAGCCGCGACAGCGCCTGGCTCAGCTCGCCTTGCGCGGCCTGCCACTGCTGGAACGCCTGCGGATTGTTGATCAGCTCCGGGGTCGCCTGGATGGAAGTAGCACGGGCGCGCGCTTCCACCACGCTGTCCAGAATGTCCTTTTCGGCCTGGACCGCGCCCTTCACCGTGTTCACCAGATTCGGCACCAGGTCGGCGCGGCGCTGATACTGGTTCAGCACCTCGGACCAGGCCGCAGTCACCTGCTCGTCTTGCTGTTGCAGCCGGTTGTAACCGCAACCACTCAATAGCGCGCCAAGGAGAGCCAGCAAACCAATGCGCAGAAGATGCATGACGGAGCCCTTCGTAGTAGTCATGGCCGAGCCTGTCGCCAGTGCCAGACGGCACACTGGGGACCCGTCAGCCAAACCGCTTGGGATGGGTGAGAGTTCCGCCGACAGCGACTGTTAAATTTGGGAAGGGCTCGCCGGGTTTCAAGCAGATGCCGGTGAATGCCGCACATGCACCGGCGAATGTCACCAGATACGTACGCGCTCGGCCGGTGGTTTGTACATCTTGTCGCCGGGCTGAACGCCGAAGGCGCTATAGAACTCCGGCAGATTGGCCACCACCGCGTTGGTGCGGTACTCGCTGGGGCTGTGCGGATCGGTGAGCAAACGGCGCCGCAACTCGTCTTCGCGGTACTTGCGGGCCCAGCCCTGGGCCCAACCGATGAAGAAGCGCTGTTCGCCCGTGTAGCCATCGATTACCGGCGCCGGCTTGCCTTGCAGCGACAGTTGCCAGGCGCGATACGCCATCGCCAGGCCCGCGACATCGGCGATGTTTTCGCCCATGGTGAGATCGCCGTTGACGTTCAGCCCCGGCAGCGGGCTCAGCGCGCTGTACTGGGCGCCGAGCTGCCTGGCGCGCCGTGTGAACTCTTCGTTGTCCTCCGGTGCCCACCAATCGTTCAAGTTGCCGTCGCCGTCAAAGCGCCGGCCCTGGTCGTCGAACCCGTGACTGATCTCGTGTCCGATCACGGCGCCGATGGCGCCGTAGTTGATGGCATCGTCCGCATCGACGTTGAAGAACGGCGGCTGCAGGATGGCGGCCGGGAACACGATCTCGTTGGTCGGCGGATTGTAGTAAGCGTTCACGGTCTGCGGCGTCATGAACCATTCGGTGCGATCGATCGGGCCGCCGAGCTTGGCCAGGTTGCGATCGAACACGACTGTCGCGGCGCGCATCTCGTTGCCGATGAGATCGTCGCGGCGGATCTCCAGCTGCGACCAATCGCGCCACTTCGTGGGATAGCCGATCTTGGTGGTGAAGCGCGCCAGCTTGGCGTGCGCCTTCTGCTTGGTGGCGGGCGTCATCCATTCGAGCGAATCGATGCCTTGCCGATAGGCTGCCATCAGGTTCGCCACCAGCTGATCCATGCGCTGCTTGGCGAGCGGACTGAAATGACGCTCCACGTACATCTTGCCGACCAGATCGCCGACCGCGCCGTCGACCGTATCGACCGCCCGTTTCCAGCGCGGCTTCTGCTCTTCGATGCCGGACACGGTGCGCTGATTGAACTCGAAATGCAGCTTCGCGAACTTTTCCGGCAGGTCCGGCGCGTAGGCGTTCAGCAGCTTGTATCGAAAGTAGCCGCGCCAATCGCGCACCGGGGTGGTCGCAATCACTTTGCCCAGCGTCTCGAAATAGCTCGGCTGCACGACGACCAGCGCTTGCGTCTGGTCCACCGGAATCTGCGCGCCCGCAAAGAACGCCTGCCAGTCGAAGCCGGGCATGAGCTTGGGCAATGCAGCCACTTCGTAGCGGTTGTATGTTTTCTCCGCGTCGCGATTCTGTACACGCGTCCAATGCGACTTCGCGAGCTGCGATTCGATGGCGAAAATCTTGGCTGCGACGCTGGCCGCTTGCGGCGTGTCGGCCGCGGCGAGCAGATCCTTCACATAGACCTGATACTGATCGCGGATTCCTTTCAAGCGCTCGTCGCTGGACAGATAGTAGTCGCGGTCCGGCATGCCCAGCCCGCTCTGCCTGATCACGCCGACGTAGTGGCTGGAGCTCTTGCGGTCCACCGAAACGTAGTACGCGAACGGATGCGACACCAGGATCCGCTGGCTGTAACCGATGTAGCGCGCCACGTCCTGTTTGGTCTTCAAGCCCTCGATCCGTTGCAGCTCGCCGGCCAGCGGCGTCAGGCCGCGCGCCTCGATGGTGGCCTCGTCCAGAAAGCTTGCATACAAATCGCCCACCTTCTGCACGTCCGAGCCCGCCGGCGCGTTGGCAGCCGCGGCGTCTTCCAGGATCTCTTTCAAATCCTGCTCGGCGCCCTCTTCCAGCAACGAGAACGCGCCGTAGTTGGAACGGTCGGGTGGAATGGTGGTGGCGGTCAGCCACTGGCCGTTCACGAAGCGATAGAAGTCGTCCTGCGGACGCACGCTCTTGTCGAGATTCTGCGAATAGACGCCGGAGCGCAGCGGGAAGGATGGCGCTGCCTCTTGCGGCGCTCGGGCCGGCGGAGTCGAACAAGCAGCGAGAACGACGGCGCAGCTGAATACGGCAAGCAGAGGTTTGACGTTCATGGACGAATCATAAACTGCCAACGGCGATTGCCAACGCACCGCGTGTTCAAGCGTGAGCGGGTCGGAACCTTCAGCTGAACGGCCGGCGCACTCATTGCGCTCGACCGACGCGCAGATGCAACGGCCAGGTCACTGTCCTGAGCGCCACCGGCGAGCCCCAGCAGGGGGCCAGCTCGGCCCGCAGAGCGGGCAAAGGATCTTGTCCCTTGTCACGCTTGTAGCGCTGTACTGCCGACCAGGTACCGAGATAGCCGATCAAGCTGTCCAGATCCCATTGCAACCGCAGCTCGAAGGCCGGCGCGCTGATTTCCTGCAGCGGAAATGGCAGATCGCGATACGCAGTCTCGACCCAGCGCCGCTCCGGCGGCCAGTAGCTGCCGACCACGTCGCTGTAGAAGTGCTTCACGACGGCGTCGATCTGCGGTTCCACATATGCCAGCCCGTAAGTCCACAACGCCAGCGCGCCGCCGCTCTTCAGCACACGTTTAGCTTCCGGATAGAAACGTTCGTGATCGAACCAATGTGCCGCCTGCGCAGCGACTACGAGATCCACGGTGCGATCGCGCAGCGCCGGCTGCTCGGCCAGGTTCGCGACATAGGCGACCTTGGGATGACGCCCGGCATTCTGGAGCTGCGACACGCTGCCATCGCTTGCGACCACCAGCGAGAAATGCTCGGCCAACCCGAGCGCCGCCTGGCCGCTACCCGTGGCGCAATCGAGGGCCACGTCTTTCTGGGGCGTCAGTGTCGCCAGGTACTGGAACAACTCGGCTGGATAATCAGGCCGATACTTCGCGTAGGCGTTGGCGTGACCGGAGAAATGATCTTTGAAGCTCATGTTGTCCAGCTCAGGGCAACTGCGCGAGGAACTGCTCCAGCGCGGCTCGACTTTGCGGCTCGTCCAGTTGCGGCACGTGACCGCGGTTCGCAATCGTCACGCCTTGCAGACGGGGATGCTCACGCTGCATGCGTTCGAAGACTTCCGTGGACAGCAAATCAGACAACGCGCCGCGAATCGCCAGCGTCGGCGTATCCTTCAGCGCATTGAACGCCAGCCACATTCCCTGCACCGCTCCTGGCGGCGGTTGAATGGTCCGTATCGCATCTCCGATGCGCGGATCGGCCTCGAGCTTCGGCGAGCCGGTGCTGTCCTCGCTGTAAGAGAGGCGCACGAAGTCCTGCCATTGCTGGTCGGTGAAATCGGGCAAGGCCTCGCCGAACACGTATTTCATCTGCTCGATGGCATCGTCCCAGCTGCGCGGCGGCGGAAAGCGGCCTGCGTAGCTGCGTATCCTGGCTGCGCCGACGGGATCGATTTCCGGTCCGATATCGTTGAGCACCACGCCGGCGAATGTCTGGGCGTGAACCGCAGCCATCAGCATGATCACCAGGCCACCGAGCGATGTGCCGATCGCGATCACACGATCCACGCCGATCTCCCTCAGCAACGACCATATGTCGTCCGCGTAAGTCATCGGGTGATAGTTCATCCACAGCGAGTCGTACTGCGACTGGCCTCTGCCTCGGAAATCCGGTGTGATCACTCGCCTCCCCGGCATGATCCGCAGCGCCAGCGCCTCGAAATCACGGCAATTGCGCGTCAGGCCGTGCAGGCACAGCACCGGCACCTTGCTCGGGTCGCCGGGGTAGTCACGATAGTAGAGCTTCAATCCGTCGCGCGAACGGTAGGTGTGTTCGGAGTAGATCGGCATGCTGGCAAGCATACCCTGCGGGCAAAAAAAACCCCGGGCTTGTGGCTCGGGGCAGAGAAGCGGACTTTCTGAAGGGAAGTAAAGCCCGCTAGGGGATCCAACACAAAACACTCAACTCATCAACAATCGACCCATCCACACTGCAACATCAATGCAACCGGGACCACTGCAGAACCTTGATATCCTTCGTGTCGCATTCGAAGTTCTTGGCCAGCACCGAAGCGGCTTCCTTGAGGTCGCCGCGTAGCATGGTGCGATTCACTTCGACGACGCCGCGGAACTCGCTCATACCCTTGGGAGCCCGTTCCTGCAGTAGAAAGTGTGTGTAGTACTTGATGCTCATGGGATAGCAGAGTAAAGAGCGCCTGATACGGCTACCGTGAAGGATTCCACAGAATTTTCGCGATTTGACGTTATCAGCGACCGCCTTACGAACACTTGGCAACCCGGCTCACATGTCCCGTTACCGACCGCCTCAACACCCATCCAGACAAAGGGGTTCAAAGTTCATCACTCCCAGGGGCGCACAACGACTCAAGGACGAGCTGGACCACCTGTGGCGTGTGCTGCGCCCGCAAGTAACCCAGGCGGTGCAGGAGGCCGCCGCCCAAGGCGACCGCTCCGAAAATGCCGAATACATCTATGGCAAGCGCCAGCTGCGCGAGATCGATCGCCGCGTGCGCTTTTTGCGTCAGCGCCTCGATGGCATGGTGATCGTCAGCCAACCGCCGTCGGATTCATCCAAGGTGTTTTTCGGCGCCTGGGTGACGCTCGAAGACGACAGCGGCGCCGAGAGCGAATACCGCATCGTGGGACCGGACGAGTTCGACGCCGCCCAGGGCTACATCAGCATGGATTCGCCGCTCGGGCGGGCGTTGCTGCGCAAGGGTCTGGACGAGGAGGTCCGCGTCGAGGTCCCCGGCGGAGTAAAAACTTATGTCATCACAGCCGTGCGCTACGAGCCGGCGGAGGACGCTTAGCCCGGGCGGTATCCCCTGACGGGAGAACTCTGACGGCCCAACCGGCGCATACACCGGTGCTCACAAGCCAAACAGCGAGAACAGGCTCCGGACCGGTCCCGGCGCCGCATCCAGATCGCGTTTACGGCGCTTGTGCATGCGTTCCTGCAGAGTCGCCCGCCGTTGGCTCAGCCATTGCTCGCGGTCCGTACCGGGCGGCGAGTGGCGCTTGGCGATCTGCGCCTCGCGGAATTTGCAGAAATCGCGATACGCCTCCAGATCGTGATGCAGATCACGGCTGACCAGCTCGATCATGATGGCCTGGTCCAGCGCCGAGGAAGTGCCCGTGGCCGGCTCGCTGAAACATGCCAGCGCGTTGATCAACCGCTGCGAGTCCTCCTGGCTCAGCCGCCACTCCGCGTCCTCGACCATCTCCAGCATCGTGCCCAGGCGCGAGTAACGTTCCCTCACGAAATCGGCGAGATGCGCCTGCGCGCCCTTCAAGTACACCTCGCGCGCCGCCGCGACGATCTGCTCGCTGGGTTGGGCGCGCGCCGCCGACTGACGCACCTGCGCGACTTCCGCGAGGTGCTGCAGATCGGCGTCGCCAAGCTCGAAGCTGACTTTGAAAGGCATGGATGTGACTCGTGACTGATGAAGGGTGACTGGCCGGAAGCGTGCAGCAGCGGATGCGACCTTGGCTTCCGACCAGTCCGTGGTCACGAGGGACGGCCCATCAGACGATCACGTTCTTGAACTGCCACGGGTCGCTCTTGTCGAGCCCCTCGTCGAACAGGCGATTGCGATCGAACAGCGGCGTCCAGTCGCTGTAGGCACCGACCACCGGGCCGAGATACGGCATGCAGATTTCCAGGTTGCGGCGGAAATCCATCTCGTCCGGCTCGACCATGCCGCGCTCCGGATTCTCCATCGCCCAGATCATGCCCGACAGCGCCGCGACGCAGACCTGCAGGCTGGTCGCCGTGTTGTGCGGCACCAGCTGGCGCGCTTCGTCGATGGACAGCTGCGAGCCGTACCAGTACGCGTTCTTCTGGTGACCGGCGAGCAGCACGCCGAGCTCGTCGATGCCGCCCGGCAGAATCTCTTGGTTGAGAATGCGCTTGTGATCCTGCATGCGCCAGTTGCGGCCGGCGAACTCGTGCACCGACAGCACCGCGTCATCGCACGGGTGATACGAGTAATGCACCGTGGGCCGGTACACGACCTTGTCGCCTTCACGATGCGACAGGTAATCGGAAATCGAGATCGACTCGCCGTGCGTGATCAGGAAGCCATGGAAGTGGCCAGCCTTGGGCGTCCACGTGCGCACGCGCGTGCCCGCGCCGGGCTGCATCAAATAGATCGCGCTCTGTCGGCCGAACTCATGATGACGGCCCTGCGGCGGCAGTTCCTTCTCGTGCGTGCCCCAGCCCAGCTCGGCCGGCTGGCAGCCTTCGCTGACGAAGCCGTCCACCGACCAGGTGTTGACGAACTCGTTGGCCTTCTTCGGCGTGTTGGCGACCTGCGTGTCGCGCTCGGCGATGTGAATCACCTTCACGCCCAGCCTGGCCGCGAGCGCCGCCCACGCTTCGCGCGACTGCGGATTGCCTGCGTCCACCGAGGTATCCGCCGCGAGATTGAGCAGCGCCTGCTTGACGAAGTGCGACACCAGGCCCGGGTTCGCGCCGTGCGTGATCACGGCCGTCGGGCCGCCTTTGAGTTGAGCGCGCAGTTCCAGCGCCTGTTCGCGCAGCGCGTAATTGCTTCGCAGCGACGGCGAAATATTCGAATCGGTGTAACCGCCCGGCCAGGGCTCGATGCAAGTGTCCAGATACATCGCACCCTTCTCGTGCGCGAGCTTGATCAGCGCGAGACTGGAAACGTCCACCGAAAGATTCAGCAGGAAGTCGCCGCGGCCGAGCATGGGCTCGAGCACCTGGCGATAGTTCTCCTGCGTGAGCGGCTGCACGATGTGCTTGATGCCGTACTCCAGCGCTTCCTTCTTGCCCATCTCGTCGGCGCTCACGATCGTGATGCGCTCGGGCGGCAGCGCGATGTGTCGCAAGATGAGTGGCACCACTCCCTGTCCGATACTGCCGAAGCCGATCATCACCAGACGACCGGGGAAGTTGAAATGCACTGGATATTGGGACATTACACTCACTCACGAACACGAGACGGGTTGATGAATGTCGAACCTCGGTAGCGAAAAGAACGCTGCGAACGACGGCGCGAAGTTTACTGACTTTTGCCGGCGCGTCGACCGTAACGAAAGTCGACGCCGATAAGTGCCCCGTGGCGAGGCAATTTCAAGGCTCCGGCCCCACTATTTTCCCGGAGAAAGGGCGGCGCCGCGCAGCGGCGCAACGTTATTCCTTCGGTTCCTTCCAGTGCGGCGGATAGGTTTTCTCGTAGCCCGGCGTCGCTTCGACGCGCTCGATCCACGCGGCGATGGCGGGAAAAGTCGTCTCGATCGGCAGCAGACGCGCGCGCAGATCTTCCGCCTCGCGCCGCTCCAGCACGCGCTTCAGCTGCTGGATGCCCGGAAACACCACGATATCCGCAGCCGAGTACGCATCGCCGACCAGCCATGACGACGTCGACAGGCGGTTCTCGATGGTGCGCGCTTCGGCGATCACGAAATTCAGCGCGCGCTCGATCTCTTCCATGTGTCCTTCCAAGCCCTGGAACAAAATGGCGTAGATCAATTTGGCGATATGGTCCTCGGCATACGACTGATACTCGCAAATCACGCGCTGAATCGTGCCTTCCTCCTCAGCCGTCCTGCCGAAGATGGGAATGTCGGGATATTTGCGGTCGAGATAGCGCAGGATGGCCAGCGACTCGAACACCACGTAGTCGCCGTCCTTGAGCACGGGCACGCGGCCGCGCGGATTCATTTGCAACATCTCCGGCGAGCGGTGCTCCTGCTTGGAGAACTGCACCAGGTGCGACACATACGGCAGACGCTTGCACTCGAGCGCGAGCAGCGCGCGCCAGGAATAAGGGCTGCCGCTTCCCCACCACAGTTCCAGTGCCATGTGTTCGCCCCAGCTGGCTCTTGCCGAAAAGAGCGGGATTGTAACCAAGCCGGCCGCCGGGGCCAGAACTCTCCGACGAGCGACGTGACGCCGTTGCGCTACAGGCTCAGAATGCACGCATCCGCCGCGCCGCTGTGGCGCGGATGCGGCCAGATGCGCGGCGGTTTCGCCCTCTCACACGCAGGCACGCCTTCATGCTCACCACACTCGTTTCCGTCGACACGCTTGCCGCTCACCTGCAGGACCCGCGCTGGTTGATCGTCGACTGTCGCTTCGATCTGGCGCAGCCCGCGGCCGGCGAAGCCGCCTATCGCGCCGGACACATTCCCGGCGCGGTCTATGCGCACCTCGATCGCGATCTCTCCAGCCCGATCACGCCGACCAGCGGCCGGCATCCGCTGCCCCATCCTGAACACTTCGCCGCCACGGCGAGCCGCTGGGGCATCACACCCGAGACACAAGTCATCGCGTATGACGCCGACAACGGCATGTACGCCGCGCGCCTGTGGTGGCTGCTGCGCTGGGTCGGTCATCGTGCGGTCGCGGTGCTGGATGGCGGCTTGAAGGCATGGACAGCCGCGGCGCTGCCGACGAGCACTGCAATCCCCGTACGTCAGCCGTCGCATTTTCAAGCGCATCCCAATCGCGATCTGTGGCTCGACGCCGAGCAAGTGCAGGCCCGTGTGCGACAGCCCGACTGGAGATTGCTCGACGCGCGCGCTCCGGAACGCTTCAGCGGCAAGGTCGAACCGCTCGACACCGTCGCGGGCCACGTGCCAGGCGCTCGCAATCATCCGTTCGCAACCAATCTTGCGAGCGACGGGCGCTTCGGCGCGCCCGAAGAGTTACGACGCCGCTACGAGCAGTCGCAGGCGGGCGTCGCCGACGATCACACCATCGTGATGTGCGGCTCCGGCGTAACGGCGTGTCATCTGCTGCTGGCGATGGAGGTCGCGGGCAAACCCGGTGCGCGCTTGTACGCCGGCTCCTGGAGCGAATGGATCAGAGATCCGCGCCGAGGCGTTGCTACTACGGATTAAATCTCACGCTACATTTTTTACTTTTTGCAGCATTCTCTTTCCGCTATCTTGCGCGCGTTTTCCCGGACGGCAGCTCTCCCGCTTTTCACACAGGCCCGCCACCTTGGACTCGACCGCAAAAAAACCGCTGCCGCTGGGCGTCACCAACGGCTCCTGGGATACGGACGATTCGCTCGATCTGTATCAGGTGCCGCATTGGGGCAAGCACTACTTCAGCATCAATGCTGCCGGCCACGTGGTGGTGCGTCCGGACGGCACGCCGGATCGCGAGATCGATTTGTATGAAGTGGTGGAAGGGCTGCGTGCGCGCGATTTGACCACGCCAGTGGTGGTGCGCTTCTCGGACATCCTGCGTCACCGTCTGAGCCGTCTGCAGAAAGCCTTCGCGCAGGCCATCGCCGAGAACGACTACAAGAACCGCTACACCGCGGTGTTCCCGATCAAGGTCAACCAGCAACGGCTGGTGGTCGAGGAAGTGTATCGCTACGGCAAGGAATTCGGCTTCGGCCTGGAAGCGGGCTCCAAGCCCGAGCTGCTGGCGGTGATGGCGCTGACCGAGGACGCGCCCGAGCGCATGATCGTCTGCAACGGCTTCAAGGACGACAGCTACATCGAGGCGGTGATCCTGGCCACCAAGCTCGGCCGCACCATCATTCCGGTGATCGAGAATTTCGAAGAGCTGCAGCTGGTGCTCAAGCACGCGCAGAAATATCAGGTGCGTCCGCGCATCGGCGTGCGCGTGAAGCTGGCGAGCGAAGGCGCCGGCCGCTGGCGCGATTCGGCCGGCGAAAAATCCAAGTTCGGTCTGTTCGTCACCGAGATCCTCGAGCTGGTGAAGGTGCTGAAGACCCACGACATGCTCGATTGCCTGGAGCTGGTGCACTGTCATCCGGGCAGCCAGCTGCAGGACATCCGCCGCGTCAAGGACGCGATCAACGAGCTGGCGCACGTGTACGCCGAGCTGAAGCTGATGGGCGCCGGGCTCAAATACATCGACGTGGGCGGCGGCCTCGGCGTGGACTACGACGGCAGCGGCACCAATTTCGAATCATCGATGAACTACACCATGAACGAATATGCCAGCGACGTGGTGTATCGCATCGGCAGCGTCTGCAACGCCCGCGGCATCGATCATCCCGTGATCGTGAGCGAATCGGGCCGCGCCACCGCCGCGCATCACAGCGTGCTGGTGTTCAACACGCTGGGCCATTCGTGCATGGATAAATTCCGCATCTCCGAGCGCATCGAAGACGAGCACAACGGCAACAGGGACGACTTGCCGCAGCCGGTGCTGGATCTGTTCGACGCGTATCGCACCATCTCCGAGCGCCGCCTGGTGGAGTGCTATCACGACGCGCTGCAGGCCCGCGAACAGGCGCTGCAAATGTTCAACCTCGGCCTGCTCAGCCTGGAATTTCGCGGGCTGACGGAACGTTTGTATTGGGCGACGTGCGCGAAAATCCGCGATTACTGCCGCAAGCTGGAGCGCGTGCCCGAGGAGCTGGAAGGGCTCGAGCTGATTCTTTCCGATACGTACTTTTGTAACTTTTCCGTGTTCCAGTCGCTGCCCGACAGCTGGGCCATCGGCCAGCTGTTTCCCATCATGCCCATTCACCGGCTGGACGAGAAACCCACGCGCAACGCCGTGCTGGCCGACATCACCTGCGATTCGGACGGCAAGATCGACCGCTTCGTCAGCCAGCGCGACGTGAAGCGCACGCTGGAGCTGCACGAGCTCAAGCCCGGCGAGGAGTATTACCTGGCCGCGTTCCTGGTCGGTGCCTACCAGGAAACCTTGGGCGATTTGCATAATCTGTTCGGCGACACCCACGTGGTGCATATCCGCCTGCACGACCAGGGCGGCTGGTGGATCGAGGAGATCGTCAAGGGCGACACCGCCGGCAAGGTGCTGAGCTACATGCAATACGACGTGGACCGGCTGTTTCCGCAGTTCGCCCGCGATTGCGAGCGAGCGGTGCGCGAAGGCCGCATGACCCTGGTGGAAAGCCAGGCGCTGCGCCGCTTCTACGAGTCGGAGCTGAACGGCTATACCTATCTGGAAGGGGCTTGAGCTGGCGCCCCTTAGCGGGGCGCCGCTTTCGTTCGCAGCTGCAAAAAAAACCAAAACCCGTTTGTCAAGTGCGATCGTTGCAGTCGCCAAAAGGCTGACGTAGTATCGGACGCGGTCAGCTGAATACGCATTTCAACCTACAAGAGCGACCTTCGGACACACGCGCTTTAGAAAGCTCGTCTCCAGCACGCCATCCCCATGGTTGATTGTCAGCGACCAAGACACGGCGATCGTTCTTCCATCCGGGAGCCCATGAGCTCGTCCGGAGGCGACCGCTTGGCTGCAACATTTGTCTGGCCCCGAGAGTGACCTTCGATGACGACGATCTATGTTGGCAATCTGCCGTTCAGCGCTACTGAAACGGACGTCCGCTCCCTGTTCGAAAAACATGGCACGGTGCAATCGGTCAAACTGGTGAACGACCGCGAAACCGGCCGGCCGCGCGGCTTCGGTTTCGTGGAGATGCCCACCAGCGATGCCCAGACCGCCATTCAACACATGAATGGATTCGAGATGGGCGGCCGCCCGCTGCGCGTGAACGAAGCCCGCGAGCGCGAGGCTCGTCCGCCGCGCCAGAACGGACGCTGGTAACGAGCTCGGGCTGCCGGGCGCGCGCTGGCAGCCGTAACTGAACCAGCGCCGATCGGAATCGTCCATGCGCCGCGCTTCTCGCAGGGCGCGGCGCATGTGACCTGAAAGGCTGCGCCGCTCGCCAGCAGCGCGGCCCGGGATGGTGTGCGGCAGACTGGTTTTGCTTTGCACGCCATTCCACTATCTTCGCGACACCTTGAGTCGCGAGGAGAAGGAATGAAGTTGCCGTGCGCCGCCCCGCTGAGTCGCTGGTTTGGATTGCTGGTGCTGGGCGCGGCATTTCTGACTGGTTGCGCAACGACGCCCACCACCGATCCGGCCACCGCGGCCCTCCTGGATACCCTCATCGCCGGCGAGCACCGTGTACGGGAGCATCGCGCACGCGATGCCTATCGCCACCCGAAAGAGACATTGCAGTTTTTCGGCATCCGCCAGGACATGACTGTCGTGGAGGTCTGGCCGGGAGCGGGCTGGTACACGGAGATTCTCGCGCCGCTATTGCGGGATCACGGCCAGCTGTACGCCGCCCTGCTCGATCCGGCCGCGGGCGATTACGCCCGGAACACGGTCGAGACCTACCGTAGCAAGCTGCAGCTGCGGCCGGACCTGTACGGCAAAGTCATCACCACGACGCTCGCCGCGCCGCCAGCCAAGAGCGAGATCGCACCGCCCGGCTCGGCCGATCTCGTGCTCACATTTCGCAGCCTGCACAACTGGATGATGTTCGGCTGGGAGCGCGAGGCGTTCGCAGCCATGCATGCGGCGCTCAAACCCGGGGGTGTGCTCGGCGTGGTCGGTCATCGAGGTGACCCGAAGCTGCCGCAGGATCCCAAAGCCGTCTCCGGTTATGTGCGCGAGGATGAAGCCATCCGCATCATCGAAGCCGCCGGGTTCCGCCTGGTCGCCCGCTCCGAGATCAACGCCAATCCCAGGGACACCAAGAATTACGAAAAAGGCGTGTGGACGCTGCCGCCCGGCTTTGCCGACGGCGACCAGGCACGCTATGAACGAATCGGCGAGAGCGATCGTTTCACGCTGAAGTTCGTCAAGGCCGACACGCCATGACGAGGACCTCGACACGCGCCGCCATGGCCGCTGCATCCATCGCTGCGATCCTGTGCTGTTCGCTGGCTCACGCCGCCGAGCCGCCCCCTCCAGTGCCGAAACCCGCGACTATGGAAGGCTCCGAGACGTTCAGGCCCAAAGGCCGTCTGCGGCTGCTGGGCAGCGAGGTGGCGCCCGGCACCAGCAAGAAACTCACCTGGACCAGCGGCGCGGCCATGGAAGGATTCGTGTCGCCGGTGCCGGTCTTCGTGCTCAACGGCAAGGGCCCGGGCCCGGTGCTCTGCCTGACGGCAGCCGTGCATGGCGATGAGTTGAATGGCATCGAAGTCGCGCGGCGCGTGCTCGACGATCTGGATGTCGAAGAGCTCAACGGCGCGGTCATCGGCGTGCCCATCGTCAACATCCAGGGCTTCTATCGCGGCACTCGCTATCTGCCGGACCGCCGCGATCTGAATCGTTACTTCCCCGGCAATCCGACCGGCAGCGCCGCGACGCGCATGGCGCATTCGTTCTTCACCGAAGTGGTGAAACATTGCTCCGCGCTCATCGATTTGCACACCGGCTCGCTGAATCGCACCAACCTGCCGCAGGTGCGAGCCGACCTGCGACTGCCGCAAGTGTCGCGGATGACCAAGGCATTCGGCGCGACGGTGGTCCTGCACAGCGTCGGCGAGCGAGGCTCGCTGCGGCGGGCTGCTACCGACGCGGGCATTCCGTCGGTGACCTTCGAGATGGGCGAGCCCATGCGTGTGCAGTCCGAGCAGGTGGAGCACGGTGCCAAGGCCGTGGAAACACTGCTGTACTCGCTGGGCATGACCAAGCAGCGCCGCTACTGGGGCGATCCCGAGCCGGTGTACTACGCATCCAAGTGGGTGCGTGTGGACCACGGCGGCATCCTGTTTTCCGACGTCGCGCTCGGCGAGCGTGTCAGCGAAGGCGAGTTGCTGGGCGTGGTCGCCGATCCGATCTCGAACAAGCAGTACCGCATCTACGCACCCACCAGCGGCCGGGTGCTCGGCATGGCCCTCAACCAGGTGGTGCTGCCCGGCTTCGCCGCTTATCGCATCGGCACGGCCACCACGCCTTCGAAGATGTTCCAGCAGGCCACCGAAGAGGCCAATGAAAACCATGGCGAAGACAATCGCGAAGACGACGAAGCCGCGCCCACCGAGGAAGTCGAGCCGCCAGCCCCATAGGTAACCCATGACTCTCGAAAAAGTGACCCCGGTGCTGGATGGCCGCATCATCAAGGTGAACATCGAGCAGGTGAAGCTGCCCAACGATCACGTCGCAACCCTCGAGATCGTGCATCACCCCGGCGGCGCCGCGGTGGTCGCGCTCGACGACAGCGGGCGTGTGTGCCTGGTCCGCCAGTACCGGCATGCCGCGGGCGGCTACATCTGGGAATTTCCGGCAGGCAAGATCGATAACCAGGAACCGCCACTGCAGACCGCACAACGCGAGCTCGAAGAAGAAGCTGGCTGCACCGCGCGCGAGTGGCGCAGCCTGGGCGAATACTTGAGCTCGCCGGGGTTTTTGACCGAGGTCGTATACCTGTTTCTGGCCACCGGACTGACCGACGTCGGGCACAAGTTGGAGGAAAGCGAAGTGCTCGAAGCGCACTGGCTGCCGTTCGAGCAGGTCATGCAGATGGCTCACAGTGGCGAATTGCGCGACGGCAAATCGCTGGCCGCGCTATTGCGCGCGTCCCCTTATGTGCAAGGCCTGGCGCGCGGCCAGCCGTAACAGCCGCAGAGTGTCGGCTTTTTTTTCGCATCCGTGCCACTGTCGAAACGCGTGACACCTCGGCTTGCGCAACCAAAACCTGCATCACACTTTTGTAACTTGATTGCACCGCAGCGACGCTCTTCAATACGCGCAGCACTCTAAGGGTAATGGCCCTTAGTCAGGGCCCTGCAGTGGTTGGTGGTTGGTGGTTAGCGGTTAGCGGTTGGGGCAGAACGGAGGCCAGGATTTACTCATTTCGGCCAACCGCTATCCGCTATCCGCTGCGACAAAGACGGTTAACTAAGCACCATTGACTCTAAGGGTAGGGAAGCCTCATGAGCTCGCGGGCCGATGCCGGCCTGCGCGATGGAACCGGGAGAGTTGGAGTTGAACGACCAATTGAGAAAACTGGGATTTCGCCTGCGACCGCGCGTGGTCGAGTCGAAGCAGCCGGGCCGCATCGCTTTCGACGAGCGCGGCAACGCTGTGTACGAATGGAACGACGATCGCCTGAGCCAGGACGGCGAGGCCGGCGAGCGGGCGCGTCGCAAAGCGCTGGACCATCCGGGCCTGTCGATGGTGGAAGAGGAGCAGGTGAGCAACGCGCCTATCCGGAACAACGCCAAGGGCCTGCGCCTGGGCTACAACCCATACGAAAGCGGCCTGCTGCCAAAGAAGACAGCCCCGCGGAAGCGCGACCTGCGCCAGCTCTCGAAGTGGATCGAGATGAAGAAGCGCGTCACCAAGAGCGAGGACTGAGCCCGACCTGGACGCGGCCGGACGGCCGCCTGGCCCGAGCTGGATCAAACCACCAGTTGCCTGATTTTTTCCTGGTGGCCGCAGCGGAAGAAGCGCCGCAGCTCGGCCAGCCACTTCTCCGGCTGCCAGCGCCGCGGGTGCAGATAGCGTTGGTCCAGTGACCGGCAATAGCGCGCCGCATGGCGGTTCGCCTCTTCGTAGCGCCGACGGCTCGCCTCATCCAGCTCCGGCAGGAAACTCACGCCCCCGAACATCCGCGCATGTAGCGCCCTGGGAAACGCACCGGCGCGCTGCTGGGTCATGAGCGCCACCGCGGTCGCGTACTTGTCGACCTCCGCCTGCAGCTCCAGCTCCAGCAAGGACACCGGCCGCCCGCGCGCGAAACTCCAGATCAAGTAGTGAAAGTGGCTGACGCCTTCGAGCGCCGTGCAGAAGTCATGCAGGTTGCGCTCGTCCAGCGCCTGCAGGGGATCGCATCGCTGCAGGCGATCGAGCACCTGCTGGTCGATATACAGGCCAATGCGAACGCCGCCGTCCTCCTGCACGACGAACACCTGCTCATCGCTGATCGGGCCGGCTCGCTCGCCAACCACCTCGCGCAATCGTGCGGGATCGCAGATGAGGAAGTCTTCGGCATCGTGATCGACGGGGGCGTCGTACAGTCGGGTGAGCAGCGACTGCATACGACGCAGCAGCATGTCAGTGCTCCCTCTTCGCGCCCGCCTGCACGGGCGCCACGCCCAGCCGCTGCAGAATTGCGAAGGCGCGCGGGCTACCGGTCTTCAGCCAGATCTCGTACAGACGCAGGATGTCTTTGTCGGTGTGCTGATACGCCATCTCGGCGACATCGTTGAGCACGTCGACCAGGCGCTGGAACTTGCCGGCGAGCTCCAGGAACACCGCCGCGATCGCCTGGCCGCGCATCGAATAACGCAGGTTCTCCGCCAGCGTGCCGTAGGCTCGACCGCCCATGGCGATGTGATAGTCGATATCGACGAGCTTGCGCGCGAAGCTCTGCGCGAAGAAGCCGGCGATGAACAAGGATACATCGCCCAAGCGGCGCAGCGCCTCGTCGCGCTGCTGACTGGAAGGAGCCGCCGCCGCGTCCGCCAGCATATGAGCGAGCGGTTTGAGTCGCACGCCTTCAGCGGTTCTTTCGTAAAGCGCCTCGGACCGGGCAAACATCGTGAGCACGTTCACGACGTAGTGTTCGGTGTGATCGTCGACAGCCACGCGCTGGTTACGCAGCGCCTTCTGCACCGAGTCGTGAAAGAACTCGCGCAGGTTGGGAACCGCAACGACCGTTCCAGAACCCTCCAGCATCGCCAAGCACCTCTCGTGTTCCTGAGCAAACTCAAGATTGCCGACCGCGTACTGATTCTATCGGCACGCGCCGTCAAAAATTAAATCCTTCATGTTATGAGACAGTTCCCACGTCTATTGGTGCAATCGTCCAAAGGATGAAGTTGGATTTGATCCCGGCGAAGGTTGTCGACGGCGCGTGTTGGCACTCGCCACCGATGTTTGCTGATGCCAGGCTGGCAGAGGTGTGGCGATTACTTCGCCAGCTGCAGCACACTCGAGCCCACGACCGGCAAGCCGATGGGCTGGCCGCCGTCGAGCACCGCAGGGCCACCTGCAGCGGGCGTCTTGGTCAACACGCGCAGCAGCGCACCTCAGAAGCGGGTATTGAAATCGAGCATGAAGCGATCGAAATCATAGCCGGCGCCGACGTCGCGGTTGTTGTCGGTCTTGAAGTAGGTCGCGTTCAGCACCCAGTTCTGCAACGGCGCATAGCCCATGCGCAACACCCAGCCGTCGGCATCGGAGAGACCGCCGCCGAAATCCGAATCGATGTGTTGAGCAAACAACGCGTCCTTCTCCAGGATTTGATACATCAACCCGGTCTCCCAGCTGCCCGGGTTCGACGCCTTGCCGACCACCGTGCCCACGGCGAACGCCGTATCGAAGCGTGCCTCGAGATTCTTCGCGAAGTCGCCCCACACCTGCAGCGGCACACTGCCGATGCGGGTGCTGTACTCGGCCATCAAGCCGACCACCTGGAAATCGTAGGCGAGTCCGCCGGTGGCGGTGAGCGAGTTGCCATTGGCAGCGCCGTTGTAGAACGGACGCCGTCCTTGCGCCGAAGCCAGGTCGTAGTACGACGCGGCGACGGTCAGCCGGTTCGACCCGATGTCGAAACGATTGCCGAGTTGCAGACCATACATTCTGGTGTCGGCGCGCGTGGCCGTCGGCGTGGCCGTGCCAGCCTGCACGTTCTCTTCGACCCAGAAGCTCCACGCCGAGCCGAACAACGAGCCCGCGCGGTAGGTCACGGCGAGACCTTCGGGATTGACGTCGTTGTCCCAGAACAGGCTCTGGCCCGGGCGCTCGAACGGAACCTTCATCTTGCCGCCGATCAAGTGCGCGCCGTCGGCGAAGCTCCAGTCGAAATAGGCGAGATCGAGATACAGCGATTTGCGAGAGAACGCGCCGTCGAGCTGCACGTTGGCACCGCGCGGATTGCCTGGCGATGAGGAAGTCGCGACGCCGACCGTGGCGACCATGCGATCGTTGACCTTGGCTTGCACCGACAGGCGCGCGCGCAGCAAATCTTCTTCGCGCGTGGCGCCGGCACTTTCATCGTCGGTGCGTTGATGGCGATAGCGCAAGTCGCCTTTGACCGTAACGCGATTCGCCCACTCGGGCTCTTTCGCGGCCGGCCGCGGAGCGTCGGCAGCGTGCAGGGAAGACTGGGCCGCTTGCTGCTGGCCCATGAGCTGGCTCGAATTCTGTGCCGCCCGTTGTGTCGACTGCTGGGCCAGCTCTCGACTGACCTGCTCGGTCTGGCGCTTGAGCTCGCCGTTCTCGGCCTTGAGTCTTTCGTTCTCGGCTTCGAGGCGATCGACTCGCTGCAGGATGTTTTGCAGCTGCGAGCGAATCAGCGCGAGCTCTTCCGCAGTCGTTGCGCTCGGCTCGTTGCTCGATGCGTATGCTTGTTTGGCCGGCGACTGCGCCTGAGCGGCCAAGCTGACACTCATGGCAGCTGCGAGCGCTGCCGCGAGTAGCGGATTCTTCACTGACTTTTCTCCGGCGTGGTTGGGTGGGTCACACACCGGTCACGATATCGCAACAATCGCCATGGGTGCTGCCTCGCGGCCCTGTCATGCGAGTTCGCCTGATGTGCCGCCAGGCAACTGCCGGCGCCGGCGGTTGTGTGAGGGAACTCAAATAACGAAAGACCCCGCGGCATTTCTGCCGCGGGGTCTCATCATCAGCTTCAGCTCTAACGAAACCGGCCGAAACCAGTCTCGCTAGCGGTGTTACTTACCAGCGGCCACCGCCGCCGCCACCGCCCGGACCACGGGGACCGCGGCCACCACCGCCGCCACCCTGACGCTCCTGCGCTTCATTCACGCGCAGAGGACGGCCACCCATTTCTTTCCCGTTCAGGGATTGAATGGCGCGCTGAGCATCAGCACGCGGCATTTCCACGAAGCCGAAACCACGAGGACGACCGGTTTCACGATCGTTGATCAGGGCCACTGACTCCACGGTGCCGTGCTGTTCGAACAGCTGGCGAACCTGCGTCTCGTCCGCCGAGAACGGCAGGTTACCGACATAGATCTTTGTCATAGCGATACAGTCTCTCTGAAAAAGCCTCGAGCGCGATCCCCCTGCTAAGGAACAATCATCACTCAGAGGCCTGGTTACATACGGGCTCCGCCCCTGCCACACCGAAGTCGTCCTGACTGTCAGAGCAATGCAGTTGAGGTCCCAGGCCTACGTTCGCGGTCTCGTCGGATTTTTCAGAAGTTGGCCGAAAATGGGTCATCAATGACCCGGCTGGCCAAGCCAGAGAAAAAAGCGGGCAAAGGCAACGAACGGCGCGGAATGTACGCCAATAAAAGCCTCTAGGCAATCAGAGTCAACGACCGCAGGTCCTTGAAAATAGGGATACAACGGCCAATGTACGACGCCATGGACGCCTCGTAGTGGTGCGCTCGCGGCGGCTGCATTGCACCCTGACACTGACGAAAGTCATAGCCGTGCCGGCCATGGTCGCTACTCGAGCCCCAGCAGCCCGCCGAGGTCCTGCAATGTTCGCACTGTATGCACCATGGGTCCGTGCTCGGCCGACCACTGCACCCCATCGCGGTTGATCCAGACCGGCAGCATGCCTGCGGCCCGGGCACCCACTACGTCCAGGGCCGGATCATCACCCACATACACAACCTGTTGGGGTTCCAGCCCGGTTCCTTCGATTACCTTGTGGAACAGCCGGGGGTCGGGCTTGAGCGCGCCCACCTCGCGGGCACACAGGCTGCGCTCGAAATAATGCGCCAGACCGATGCGTCGCAGATCGGCATTGCCGTTGCTGGCAGTGAACAAGCGAAAACGTTGCCCGAGCCGGTCCAACCCTGGCAGCACGTCGTCGTAGAGCACCACTTCGTTGCGCGCCTGGATGAAAGCCTCGAAAGCTTCATCGGCCATGGCCTCCGCATAGCCGAATTCGCGAGCGTGGTCGGCCAGGGTCTGTCGACGCAAAAATGTGAAGTCGTGCGCCATCTGGGGATAGGCGCGCGCGGTTTCCTGCCGCGCTTTGCGCAACATCTCGACCGTCATCGCCGCGGTGACGCGCGGATACCTCTGGGCCAGAAAATCGTACATGGCCTGCTCGGCACGCTCGATCACCGGCATGACGTCCCAGAACGTATTGTCGAGATCGAAGCAGATCCCGCGGATGCGAGATAGATCTCCGCTCATCGTCCCGCGACCGCCCTGACCGCGGCCAGGCCACGCTCCAGATCTGCTTGCAGATCGCGCACGTCTTCGAGGCCGACCGAAATTCGCAGCAGCCCTTCGGTGATGCCGGCGCGCTCGCGCTCGACTGGGGTGATGCGCGAATGCGTGGTCGTGGCCGGATGAGTGATCGTGCTCTTGGCATCGCCCAGATTGGCCGTGATGGACAGCAGACGCGTGGCATCGATGAACGCCCACGCGCCTTCGCGTCCACCTTCCACGTCGAATGCGATCATGCCGCCGTAGCCGCTCTGTTGACGCTTCGCCAGCGCGTGCTGCGGATGAGATTCCAGGCCCGCATAGTGGACCTTGCTGACTCCCTTCTGCGCCTCCAGCCATTGCGCGAGTTGCAGCGCAGCCTGGGAATGCGCGCGCATGCGCAGCTCCAATGTTTCCAATCCCTTCAGGAACACCCACGCATTGAATGGACTCATGCTCGGTCCGGCCGTGCGAATGAAACCGAACACGTCCTTGCCGACCAGTTGCTCGTTACCGAGCACGGCGCCGCCGAGGCAACGCCCCTGCCCATCCAGATATTTGGTGGCCGAGTGGATCACGAGGTCCGCGCCCAGCTCGAACGGTTTTTGCAACGCTGGCGTACAGAAGCAGTTGTCGACGGCCAGGAGCACGCCTCGCTCGTGCGCGATGTCGGCAATGGCGCGAATGTCGGCGAGCACCGAGAGCGGGTTCGAAGGTGTCTCGACGAAGAACAGGCGCGTGTTGCTCTTGATGGCGCGCCGCCATGCTTCAGTGTCGTCGGGACGCACATAGCTGACCTCGACGCCGAACTTCACGAAGTATCGATTGAGCAGTGCGATGGTCGAACCGAACACGCTGTCGGAACAAACGATGTGATCGCCGGCCTTCATCAGCGCCATGCAGGTGGCGAGGATGGCGGCCATGCCCGACGCGGTTGCGACACAAGCATCGGCGCCCTCCATCGCCGCGAGCCGCTCTTCGAAGCAACGCACCGTGGGATTGGTGAAGCGCGAGTAGATGTTGCCCTTCTCGCTCTCGTCGAAACGCGCCGCCGCGTCGGCCGCGCTCGCGAACACGTAGCTGGAGGTGGTGAAAATGGGCTCGGCGTGCTCGCCCTCTGCGCTGCGAATCTGGCCAGCGCGGACCGCAAGCGTGGCGAGGTGGTGTTCGGACATAGAAGTGACTGGTGACTAAAGACTGATGAATGGGCAGAAAAGATGACGGCATCGCATAAGCAAGGTCAACCGTCGTTCAGTAAATCTCGGTGGACGATGCAAGACGCTTGTCGCATCCTGCTGGCCCAAAGACGGTCATTCTGACCAGTCATCAATCATTAGTCATTAGTCACTTCAATCCCATGCTCACCCTGGTCATCGGCAACAAGAACCTGTCCTCCTGGTCGCTGCGCCCCTGGCTGGTGCTGCAGCACTTCGGCCTGCCATTCGAGGAAGTGAAGCTGCCTCTGGATACACCGGCGTTCCATCGCGACATCGTCAAGTACACAGCATCGCGCCGCGCGCCCGTGCTGATCGATGGCGATGCCGCCAGCCCGATCACCATCTGGGATTCGCTAGCCATCGCCGAGTACCTCAACGAGAAAGTGCAGGGTCGTGCCTGGCCCTCGGACACCGCCCTCCGCGCGCACGCACGAGCGGTGAGTGCGGAAATGCACTCGGGCTTCGCTGCCCTGCGCACGTACTGGCCCATGAAGTCCACCGGCAAGGGCAGCGTCGAGCTGCCGCCGGAAGGCAGAGCGGATGCCGCCCGCGTTCAGCAGATCTGGCAGGAGTGCCGCACGCAGTATGCACAACGTGGGCCGTGGTTGTTCGGCGAGTACTGCATCGCCGATGCCATGTACGCACCGGTGGCACTGCGCTTCCGGCACTACGGCGCGACGTTCTCGAGCCCCATCGTCGAGGCGTACCAGCGGCAGGTCATCGAGGACAGCCACATGCAGGCCTGGTTGGCCGATGCCTTGCAGGAAGTGAACAGCAACTGGGGCGCGTGAGTCGGTAAATACCGCTCACCACGCGGACACTTGCCGGCGTAGTGGGCGGCGTAGTCGGCGCCGCAAAGATTGCAGCATGGCATTTGACGGAATATTGCCTAGAATCGGGCGCTCGACTCGCGATCAAGCAGGAAGACCATGCGTTGGGCGTCTGCCATCGACACCGATAATTCCTTGCGTGCCGCGGTGGAACATGCCGCCGAGACCGTGTTCCTGGGTCTGGGCCGGCAGGAACCGGATCTGGCCGTCGTCTTCGTGAGCTCCGATCACGCCGCACATTTCGACGCAGTGCCGGCGCTGCTGCAACGGGAGTTCGAGAACGTCTTCATGTTCGGCTGCTGTGGCGGCGGCGTGATCGGCGGCGGGCGCGAGATCGAAGATCGTCCGGCTTTCTCTTTGACCGGCGCAGTCCTCCCCGGCGTGCACCTGAAAGGCACGCATCTCGATGCAGCTCAAGTGCCACCGGTGTACGCAGAGGCCCGCGCGTGGGAAGACGCGCTTCGTATCACCGCCAGCCAGCAGCCGTCGTTCCTGCTGCTCGCCGACCCCTTCAGCTTCGAAGCTGAAACGTTCATCCGCGGCCTCGACCGTATCTACCCCCTGGCGCCGAAGATCGGCGGCCTTTGCAGCGGCGCCCGCCAGGTCGGCGGCAGCGCGCTGTACCTGGGCAACCAGGTCTATCACTCCGGCTGCATCTCCCTGGCGCTCACCGGCAATGTCGACATCGACATGGTGGTGGCGCAAGGCTGCCGGCCGATCGGCGATCCGATGTTCGTCACCTCGGCGCACGAAAACCTGATCCGCGAGCTGGACGGCAGAACGCCGCGGGACATGCTGTCCGAGCTGTTCGAGCGCCTGCCACCGCCGGATCGCGAATTGTTCAGTCAATCGCTGCACCTGGGCATGGCCATGCGCGCCGACGCCAGCGAATTCACGCCCGGTGATTTCCTGATCCGCGGCATCCTCGGCATGGACCCGCAAAGCGGCGCGCTGTGGGTCAGCGCCAATGTACCGTCCAACAGCGTGGTGCAATTCCATCTGCGCGATGCCGCCACCTCGGCCTTGGACCTGGAGCGCACGCTGACCACTTACAAGGCGTCGCACCAGGTGCCGCCGGACGCCGGCGCATTGCTGTTCTCCTGCCACGGCCGCGGCATCGGCCTGTATGGCCAGGCCGATCACGATTGCAATGCGTTCCGCCGCCTGGTGGCGGACCTGCCCATCGGCGGCTTCTTTTGCGACGGCGAGATCGGCCCCATCCAGAACAACACTTTTCTGCACAGCTACACCAGCGCCTTCGCCGTCATCCATGAGAAGAAATAGGCACGGGAAGAAATAGCGGCTGGCGCCCGTCGTCGGCCTGCACGGTTCTTCTATACTCCGCCCTTTCCGTCGGATCGGAGCCAATGCTCACCATGCGTCTGCCGTTCGTCCCCCTGTCGCTGTGGTCCGCTTGTATACTGATGCCGCTGGCAGCGAGCGCGGCCCAGCCATCACAACAACAGTCACCAGCCGCGGCGCCTCATCCGTTCACCGTCGAAGACCTGGTGCGACTGCAACGCGTATCCGAGCCAGTCCTCTCGCCGGACGGCCGCACGGTTGTGTACACGGTGCGCGAGACCGATATGGCGGCCAATCGTGGCCGCACCGATCTCTGGTCGCTCGATCTTGCGACCAAGGGCGCCCAGCCTCGCCGCTTGACCACCCATCCCGACAACGACAGCTCGCCGGCCTGGTCGAGCGATGGCCGCGATATCTATTTCCTCTCCACCCGCAGCGGCTCGAGTCAGGTGTGGCGCCTGCCGGGCAATGGCGGCGAGGCGAATCAGGTCACCGATCTGCCGGTGGATGTCGGCTCCTTCCAGCTTGCCAGCCACGCCGGCCGCATCGCCGTGACCCTGGAAGTATTTCCCGATTGCGAGGACCTGGCGTGTACCGCCGAGCGCCTCGAACAGTCCAAGAAAAGAAAAGACAGCGGCGAGGTCCATGACCGCCTGTTCGCGCGCCACTGGGATACGTGGAGCGACGGCCGCATCTCGCAATTGTTCGTGCTCAATCTGAGCAACGGTCGCGCGGCGGAACCAATCTCCGTCAGCAAAGCGCTCGATGCCGACGTGCCCTCCAAACCCTTCGGGGATGCCAGCGAATATACGTTCTCTCCAGAGGGCTCGAAGCTGGTGTTCTCGGCGCGCATCAAAGGCAAATCCGAACCGTGGTCGACCAACTTCGATTTGTATGAAGTCGCGGCCGACGGCAGCGGCCTGCGCAACCTCACCGAAGACAATCCCGCCTGGGATACGCAGCCAGTGTTCTCGCGCGACGGCAGCCAGCTCGCCTGGCGCTCGATGGAGCGTGCGGGCTTCGAGGCGGATCGTTTTCACATCGTGGTCATGGACATGAAGAGCGGCCAGCGTCACGCGCTCACCAAGGAATGGGACCGTTCCGTCGACAACATGCAATTCTCGCAGGATGGCCGGACGATCTACGCGACCACCGACCAGTTCGGCCAGCACCCGTTGTGGGCCATCGATGTGAAGACCGGCAAGCCGACGATGCTGACGGGCCCTGGCCGCGTGGAGGCGTTCAGCGTCGGCGAGAAGGAAATCGTGATGACGGTGTCGTCGCTGAAATCGCCGGCGGAACTGCAGGCACTGACCCTCAAGGGCGGCGACTTTCGCATCCTGCCGCGCATGAACGAAGCCGCGCTGGCGCAGATCGAGTTCGGCGAGCCGGAGCAGTTCACCTTCGCTGGTGCCGAAGGTGCGACCGTGTATGGCTATGTGATGAAGCCTGCCGAGTTCAAGCCGGACACCAAGTATCCCGTGGCCTTCATCATTCACGGCGGTCCGCAAGGCTCGTTCGCCAATTCCTGGAGCTATCGCTGGAATCCGCAGACCTATGCGGGCGCGGGCTACGCCTCGGTGTTCATCGATTTCCACGGCTCGACCGGCTACGGCCAGGCATTCACCGATGCCATCAGCCAGGACTGGGGCGGTAAGCCGCTCGAGGATCTGCAGAAGGGTCTGGCCGCGGCGCTGGAAAATTATCCGTGGCTGGACGGCTCGCGCATGTGCGCGCTCGGCGCGTCGTATGGCGGTTTCATGATCAACTGGATCGCCGGCAACTGGGCCGAGCCTTTCAAGTGCCTGGTGAACCACGCCGGCATCTTCGACACCCGCGCCATGGCGTACTCGACCGAGGAGCTGTGGTTCACGGAATGGGAACAAGGCGGTCCGGCGTACGAGGTGCCGGAGAACGTGGAGAAGTTCAACCCGGTGAATCACGTCGCGCAATGGAGCAAGCCCATGCTCGTGATCCATGGCACGCGCGACTATCGCGTGCCGTATGCGCAGGGCCTGTCGACCTTCACGGCGCTACAGCGGCGCGGCATTCCCAGCCGTCTGCTGATGTTCCCGGACGAGAACCACTGGGTGCTCAAGCCGAACAACAGCATTCGCTGGCACAACGAAGTGCAGAAATGGCTGAGCGAGTGGACGGGCACCAGCGAATAGACGCGACACTCGATTCATCAGGACAGACAGAGGCCCGCCGCGAGCGGGCCTCTGTATTTTTTTTGCAGATATCAGCTTTCGTCGGCGCGCCACGCCGCCTGATAGTTGTTACCGAAGCGAATGATCTGTTCCAGCAGCGCCGGATACTCGATACCGGCGGCAAGCGCGGAGGTAGCGAAGTCTTCCTCGCGGCTGATGTTTGGATTGCAGTTCGCTTCGAGCACGAACACGCTGCCGTCCGGCCGCATGCGAAAATCCATGCGCGCGTAGCCGCTCAGGTACAGCGAACGGAAAATTCGCTTCGACAACTTGTCGAGATAAGCGGCGCAGCCGTCGGGCAGGTTCTGCGCAGCCCCCGTGCGAATGCCATGTTTCTTTTGGTAGCGGCGATCCCACTTCACCTTGCGCGTGGCGATGCCGGCCATGACATCGGGCAAGGTGCCGAAATCCATCTCCCACACCGGGAACGTTCGCAGGCGCTCGTTCCCCAGCACGCCGACATACAACTCGCGACCTTCGATGTACTCCTCGATCAGCGCATCGGAATTGGTCTGCTCGTGGATGAACTCGATGCGCTCTTTCAGACGCTCCGCGTCCCGGACCACGGATGCCTGCGAGATGCCGAGCGACGCATCCTCGGTCACCGACTTCACGAACAGCGGGAACTTGAGCTTGCGAGGCATCCGGTAACGCTGGCCTTTCTTGATGACCGCGAACCCCGGCGTCGGGATGCGGTGATAGGAAAGAATCTGTTTGGACAGCGCCTTGTCGCGCGAGATCATCATGCCGCGCGGATTGCAGCCGGTGTACGGCAGCTTCATCAGCTCCAGGAACGCGACCACGTACTGGTCGTAAGTCACGATGCCCTGGAATTCCTCCAGCAGGTTGAACGCCACATCGGGCTGCCACTCGGTAATGACCGAGCGCAGCTCGGAGAGATTGTCGCCCAGGCCGAGCGCTTTGACCTCGTGCCCGGCCTGCTCCAACGTGGCCGTGACGTCGTATTCCGCCCTGAACTCGTCGATTTCCTTGTCGCTGAGTCCCTCGAGACTGGCCGGCGGCACGAGACTCTCATGCATCAGCACCAGGACCCGCGACGGCTTCATATGGCGGCTCGCCTCATGCGCCATGCTCCCCTGAAGAAGGCTTCATAGTGTGTAGCGCTCCCGGTCGCGCCGCAGGATGTCGATCAAGATTCTCTCCAATACGCCCAGCAAGGCGCGCTTGGCTTGCCGCTTCGAAGTATCCAGCACCAGATCCAGATCGCGGCAACGCTGAATCACCGTGCGCAGCACATGATGCACGAGATACGGGTACAACCGCGAGCGTCGCATCAACCAGCGTTCCATTTCCGGCCGGCTCTGGCGCACGAACGTGCTCGCACGCATCCGCCTGCGACCCTTGTGATGTTTGCCGAAGACGCGCTTCAGCCGCAAATCATACACGCCTGGCGAGTCGAACTCGTAACGGGCGCGCTTGCGGCGATAGTGTTCCGCCAGCGTGGTTTGATTTTCGCTGATCGGCTCGATCAGCGAACGATTCATCACGTGCGGCAACGTGCCGGACAGCTCGCTCATCAACTTATCGACGTACTCCAGCTTCCGCAGCGCCGGCCAGCCCTGGTAATCGCGCCGCCAGCGCGCCTTGGGCTGCATCCAGACTGCGAAGGTCTCGGCGAAATCTTCGGTGGGATGGCTCTGCGCGTACCAGTGGCCGAGATGTAGCACGAAATCCTTGCTGGCCGGCCGTGGCCGGTAGACGTTCGGGTAACGCCGGTCGGGATCGCCGAAAGTCTCGCGCCAGCCCTTGCGGCGGCGAAGCCGATAGGCGTTGTCCAGCGCGTGCGCGAACTCGTGGCGCATGATGCGAGTCAGCCAGTTGGCGTTGCCGCCTTCCACTTCGTCCATCATCTTGCGTTCCAGCCGCATCAGCCGCGGATGCGCCATATAGAACGCGATCGCGATGCCGGGCACGCCATCGGGAGAGAACCATTCCTCGGATAGCCAGACGTGGGGCGCGAAGCGGATGCCGCGACGTATCAGATCACGCCGGATCCTGTGGATGTGCTGGTCGATCTCCGTGTGGCGCAGGCTCAGCCGCAGGTCGCAGAAACGTTTCTGCAGCAGTTCCTCGTCGGACAGATGCACCCAGGAGGGCTCGCGCGGACGCGTGTGTCGGCGAGCTTTGGTTCGCGACACTCGTTTCGACGTTGAACGTGTCGCCATGGTCGACGAGTCAATGGGCCACGAGATGGCGCGCCAACGAGCGCAGCAGCGCCTCCTCCGGCAATTGACGCTGCAACTCGGGCGGGATGGCGTCGCTGCCGTGACAGGCCCCGCATAGCGCGCCAGCCAATGCCGCCGCGGACGGTGCTGCTCGTGACGAGGTCAGCACGCGAATCAAGACATCGTGCAATGACTTGCCCGTCGCGAACCCGTCCAACGCTACGCAGGTCACCGCAAGTGCATCGTTCGCGTCGGCGCATGGCTGGTCGCCACGCCCTTCGAGCAAGGCTTTGACCGGCGCTTTGAGCTTGCGCTGGCGGACCAACTGCATGGCGGGGCCACCGAATTGCAGCAATGTTTGTTTGTTCGTGCCGGCGAAGGCATCGACGAACAGCGCCGCCCAGACGCGGCAAAGATCGAGCACCACCGGCGACTGCTGAGTAGTACGCGAGGCTTCCACCGCGGCCTCGATCGCCGCTCGTGCATCCTTCCCAAGAAACATCGCGACCACGAGTGTGCGCGGCAGTGAATGCGGATCGAGGTTGGCGGGGTCGTGCGTGCCTGCCAGTTTGTTGCGGGACCATTGCCAGCGCGCCAGGGCACGCCGCACTTCCTGCGGCACGCCGATGTTGCCGACGCTCTGGGTCCAGGCGAGATAGCGCTGCATCTGGTCGTCGGAATCGTTGGCGCCGATGGCGATCAAGCTCTCGGCCAACGCGCGCGTCATCGCGGTGCTCGCGCCCGTCGTCAGCGTGCCCGTCTCGCGCAAGCCCCCGCCGGCGACCAGGGTCGCCGCATCGAAATTGCTGTTCGCCACCATGCTGCCGACGGCATCGCCAATCGCCAACCCGATGAGACTGGCCTCGTGCCGGGCCAGCACGTCCGTCGTACCGCCGGGCAACGCCGATTCACGCCACCGGCGCACGAACTCGACCTGATCAGACGTTTCCGGGATGGTGGGCCAGCGGCGCGACCGCGCGCACTGCTGCCAGAGATCCTGCAGCCGATCGAGCGCTGCTTCGTTGGACAGGCCGCTGCGGATCAGATGACAGCCGATGGTGGTGCCAGTGCGGCCGATGCCGGCACGACAGTGGACGTAGGCACAGCGGCCGGCGGCCAACTCGTTGTCGATCAGGTCCAGGATGCGCGCCATGTGGGCCGGCGAGTCGGGCACCCCATGATCGAGGATCGGCATGCGCCGGTAACGGATGTGCCGCTCGCTGAGCTCGGCCAGCAGCGCATCGTAGGCCGGCATCTCGCCTTCCTCGGTGAGATCGATGAAGCTGTTGACGCCCGCGTGCAGCAGCTTCTGCACGCGTTCGGTGGCCTCCGAGCGCGACATCGAGCCCGGATACTCACCCGCCAGCAACTGCCCGGGCCGCACCCAGTAACAGTTGGACAATGGCACGGCGAGGGTGCCGGGAGTGAAAGGATCGGAGCTCATGGCGCGCATGATAAAGGAAGCCGTCGGCATAAAACCCGCGCCGCCACAACGACGTTCCAAGCCGTTGGAATCTCGCGATATAAGAAAATTCCACACCCCGCCCGTGCGACACGCTGTCTAACGGGGTGGGTTCTTGGGCCAGAATTCCCCGATCTTGACTTAGTCGCCCCGGCCACCAATTCTGATCGACCAGCTCCGAGGACCCGCCCATGCAAACTCTCACCACATCCTCCAGCGGCTACGACCTGCGCCCGGTGCGCGGCGCCGATCGCGAGCGCCTGGCCGCCTCGCTCAGCGCCGAGGAGCGTCACATCCTCCTGGATCACGGCACGGAGCGGCCGTTCTGCGGCACCTTGCTGAACAACAAGCAATCGGGGCTGTACGCGTGCCGGCTGTGCGGGCTGCCGCTGTTCCAGGCCAACGCCAAGTTCGAATCCGGCACCGGCTGGCCGAGCTTCTACCAGCCGTTCGACCCCGAGCACATCACCGAGCTGCGCGATACCAGCCACGGCATGGTTCGCACCGAGATCCGCTGCCGCCGCTGCGACGGCCACCTGGGACACGTGTTTCCCGACGGCCCGCCGCCCACCCATCAGCGTTATTGCCTGAACTCCGCATCCCTGCAGTTCTTCGCCGAGGGCCAACAGCCCGAACAGCACACCGCGCCCTGAGCGGGGCGCTGGGCTGCTCGAGTCTGGGGCTCAAGTCTCCCCTTGGTGATCGTGGCTGCCGTGGGATTTGGCGGTGATCCGGTCCAGAACACCCATCATCACGGCCGACACCACGAAGGTGAGATGGATGATGACGTACCACATCAACGTCGCCTCGCGGCCTTCGTCGACGCGCGCCGGCGTTTCCATGAAGGCACGCAGCAGATGAATCGATGAGATCGCGACGATCGACGACGCCACCTTGAGCTTGAGCGAGTTGGCGTCGAGCTTGCCCAGCCAGCTGAGCTTCTCGACGTTCTCGTCCACGTCCAGCGCCGAGACGAAGTTCTCGTAACCCGAGAACATCACCATGACGATCAGGCTGCCCACCAGCACCATGTCCACCATGGCAAGCAACATGAGCACCAGGTCGGCCTCCGACATGGCGAAGACGTCGTGCAGCAGGTGGTACAGCTCCATGAAGAACTTGATGCCCAGCGCCACCAGCGCCAGGGACATGCCCAGATACACCGGCGCCAGGATCCAGCGGCTGGCAAACAGCAATTTCTCGATGGTCTTTTCCATGCAATCCGTCTCTTCGGCCAGCCGGAGATTCTACCGCATCACCCATGACCGGCGTCTGCTGGAGAAAATGCGACCCGCTCGACGTATTGGATGTGGGCACGCGCAGGGGTAGAGTCGGTCAGCCTCGCACAGGTCACCGCGCAAGATGCGGGTCCATGCAGGCCAAGGGAGACAGCATGGGTGCGGAATCTCGGCAGGGAGAGGACATCGACAGTCCGGCTTCTTTCGAAGCGGCTCGCATGCAGTTGGCAAGGCTGCACGCCAGCCCGGAGTCGCGGCTGCGCGACTTGTGGTTGCAACTGGCCGAAACCGCCGCGAGCACATTGAACGTCGAGCGTGTCGGCGCCTGGATATTGGTGGACGAGAAGCGGGCCCTGCGCTGCAGATATCTCCTGCAGTACTCCAATCATCAGATCTATCAGGGCGCGGTGCTGCGCGACCAGGATTTCCCCAACTATTTTCAAGCGTTGGAGCAGCACCGCACCATCGCGGTGGAAGACGCCCCCACCTCGCCGCTCACCGCCGAGCTGCGCGAGGTCTATCTGGAGCCCTTGGGCATCACGTCGCTGCTGGACGCGCCCATCTATGTGGGCGGCAAGGTCGCCGGTGTGGTCTGCCACGAACACATCGGCGCGCCGCGCGTCTGGACCGAGGCTGAACGTGACTTTGCCGCCACGGTGGCCGATACGATCGCGCGCGTTTACGGCGAATTCGAGCATCGCCATGCCGAGACGGCGCTGGAAAGCTACCAGCGCCACATGATGGAGCTGCATCGAATGGAAGCCCTCGGCCGCATGGCGGCCGGGGTGGCGCATGATTTCCGTGGCATCGTCAGCATCGCGCTCGGCTTCACGGAACTGCTTCGTCGCGTGCCGAATCTCTCGCCCCAGGCCGACCATTACGCACAGCGCGTGGTCGACGCCTTGCAGCGAGGCCAAAGTCTGACGGAGGAGATCATGAGCTTCGGCAAGGACGATCCGGTCGCTCCGCGCGTGCTGGATGTCGCCTCGACATTGTCACGCTGCTCTCAGATGTTTCGTGTGCTGGTGGGATCGAGCATCCGCCTGCGCGTGCGTGGCTCCTCGACGGTCAGCCGCATTTTCATGGATACCTCACAGTTCGAGCGCATGATGCTGAATCTGGTTCTGAACGCGCGCGACGCCATGCCGAACGGCGGCTCGCTCGACATCGACTACGAGGACTCGGTGGTCGGCGATGAGGACGACGAGCGCGCGACCTACGTCGCCATCTCCGTTCGCGATACCGGCGTTGGCATGGACGAGCAGACCCGGCTGAACGCGTTCAAGCCGTTCTTTACGACCAAGGGCGATCGGGGCACGGGCCTGGGGTTGGTCATCATCGATCAGATCGTGTCGCGAGCCGGTGGGCGGGTGAAGATCGACAGCGAGGTCGGGCGAGGCACGACCATGCAGGTTTATCTCCCCAGAATCGCGGCGGCCTGCTGACCGAGCTACTTTTTCACCTCGCGCGCGAGATCTGTTTCCGCCACTGCATAGTCTGGAAACACGCTACGGAAGCGACGCCATTCGCGGTCGGCCTCTTCCTGTTTGTTTGCTTTGCGCAGCTCGCGAATGTCTTTCAGCCAGATCTCCGGATCGGAGTACGCGCGCGCCGCTGCCGGCATCTCGGCGTTGATGCGACGTGAATACGCCTTGGCCTCGGTAGAACGATCTTCTTCCTTTCGCTCTCGCGCGAGGTCGTCCGCAACCGCAGTGCTCTGCTCTTGTGCGTTGTGCTCGATCGCCTTCTTCTGCCGCGGTGGCTCCATCGCCATGGATTCCAGCTCCCGAGTGATGACGTCCGCAGATTGCGCGATCGATTGACCCGAGGCTGCCGGCTTCGCAGGTGCCGGTGCCGCGACCGGCGGTGGCGCAGGCCGGCTCTGCGTGGCCGCACGCGGCTCCAGGCCGGAAGGAGGGCTCATCGCCGGCTCTGTAACTGGTACGTCCATTTGCAACGGCGAAGGCGGAGGCGCAGACGGTGCAAACGTCGGCGCTGCCGACTCCTGGACCACCGTTAAAGGCACCACCTGCTCGGCAACCACCTCCTCGATCGGCTTGCTCTCGACCCGCTCACGCTCAGCTTGGGTCGTGGGCTGAGGCGCCTTTTGTGCCGACACTGCAGTCACTGTGTCATCACGCAGGCCAGTCTGAATGACGATCGACAGCGCGAGCACCGCCGACGCGGCGACGGCAAGCGGCGCCGTCCATCGCATCCACGCAGGGCGACCTTGCGCGGAACGATTTTTCACGGCCTCTTCGGCCTGGCGCAGCACGAGTCGATCGAGCTCCGCCGGCACTTCGGCACTGTGCAGCTGGCGATACTGCCGTGACACGCTGGAATCCCCTTTCAGGTACTCCTCCAGCTGCTGCTCATCGGCCCCTGAACCGTCAGTGGCCCCGTCATGCAGTGGCTTATCGGTGGATTCGCTCATGACACGCTCGACTGCAGGGTCGGAGATTGATGCTGCCGCAACGCGCCGCGCAGCTTGCCCAAGGCATAACGCAAGCGGCTCTTGGCTGTCTCCATCGCGACGCCGGTGACGCGCCCGATGTCTTCCAGACCCAACCCCGTCTCTTCATACAACAAGAACACATCGCGCTGTTCCGCCGGCAACTCATCGAGCGCGCGTTTGAAATCGGCACGCAGCTGCGTTTCCGCCAGCGCCGCATCCGGAGTTTGGTGACTCGGCCCCGCCAACTCGTTGGTCAACGCATCGACGTCCTGCGCACCTTGCTCCAGCGGCCGGCCGGCGCGACGAAAGTGATCGATTGCGCAGTTGTGCGCGATGTGGAACAGGAATGTAGTGAACTTGGCCCGCGCCTCATAACGTTCGCGGCTGGCAATCACCTTGCTCCACACCTCCTGAAACAAATCGTTGGCCACGTCCTGGCTGCGGCACAGGCGCTGCAGGTAGCGATACAGCGCGCCCTTGTGCCTCTGGTACAGCATCTCGAAGGCGCGCACGTCGCCCTTGCGATAGCGAAGCATGAGCGTCGCATCGTCCGGTGCCGCCCCGATGGACGACACCGTTGCCGGCGCATCGACTGCACCGCCGATCTCGCCGGCGGCCGCGGCCATCTGCCGCGCGCCGCCCGAAGTGGAGGGAAGATCCATGCCGTTGAGAATATCACTGCTAATAAGCAGCGACTCGGGCATCCTGCCACTCGCGCTGTGGGCGCAGAGAGGAAAAGGCGCGACTTTTCCTACTGCGCTCGCCGCCTACGGCGGCGGGCACATCCCTGTGCCTGGGGCGGCTCAGGTTAGGTTTCATTGCTCGGATCGGGCGTGGTCGGCGTCAGACTGCGAGCCAGCGCCACCAGCGATACGAACTCTCGACGATATCCGTCACGATCCTTGTCCAGCGCGCCACTCGCCAGCGCGCTCACGTCGCCGTAGTTGTAGTCACCCAGATACTTCCCGCCTCGCAGCAGCTGGCCGAACGCTGCGACGCTGGCCGCGAAACGAAAGTCGGCGGACACCTTGTTGGCGGCCACGACCGAATCCTTGCGAATCGGATACTCCAGCAGCCGACTGGTATCGGATCCCGGTTTCTTGTAACGCAGCCGCACGTTCGCCAGCTCGCCCTTGCCCGCGGTCTGTTCAGGCTTGGCACCATACCGCAACGGATCGACGCGGCCCTTCGCGCCGACCGGCACGACTTCATACAACGCCGTGACGCGATGTCCCGCGCCAATCTCGCCGGCATCCACCTTGTCGTTGTTGAAGTCCTCGCGCGCCAGCATGCGGTTCTCGTAGCCAATGAGGCGATATTCCAGCACCTCGCTGGGATTGAACTCGACCTGGATCTTCACGTCGCTGGCGATCGTGTACAGCGTCGAGTTGAGCTGCGACACCAGCACCTTTCGAGCTTCGGACAATGTATCGATGTACGCGTAGTTGCCGTTGCCGGCATCGGCGAGGCGTTCCATCAGGTGCTCGTTGTAGTTGCCCGTGCCGAAACCCAGCGTGGTCAACTCGACGCCCGTGCCTCGCTCGCGCTCGACCATGTCCACCAGAGCTTCGAAGCTCACGGTGCCAACGTTGAAGTCGCCGTCGGTCGCGAGCACGACGCGGTTGATGCCGCCCTTGACGAAAGTGGCGTGCGCCAATTGATACGCTTGCTGGATGCCGGAGGCGCCGTTGGTCGAGCCGCCGGCCGACAGCCGGGCCAACGCTTCGTGAATGCGATGTTTCTGATCGCCCGGCGTGGGCTCGAGCACCACGCCCGAGTTGCCCGCGTACACGACCATCGAAACGCGATCACGACTCGTGAGCTGATCGGTCAGCAGGCGAAATGCGTTCTTCAGCAGCGGCAGCTTGTCGCGCGAATCCATCGAACCGGACACGTCGATCAGGAACACCAGGTTGGCGGCCGGACGCTCCCTGGCTTCGATCTCGAAGCCCTTGATGCCGATGCGCATCAGCAGCGCTTGTGAATTCCAAGGGGCCGCCGCGAGCTCGGTGGAGACGCGGAATGGCGTGTCGCGACTCTGCGGAGTCGCGTACTCGTAATCGAAGTAGTTGATCATCTCCTCGACGCGCACCGCATCCTGCGGCGGCAGGCGGCCTTCGTTGAGGAAGCGGCGCACGTTGGCATATGCGCCGGTATCCACGTCGATGGAGAACGTCGAGACAGGCTGCTCGGACGCCAGTTGCACACCGTTGTCCTGCTGATGTTGATAGCGCTCGGTGTCGACCTGAGCTTGCGGAGCGAACATCGGCGCTATGGGCGCTGAAGCCACCTTCATTTCCGCTTCGGCTCTCCTGAGACGATCATTGGAAACAGCTCGCGTGCCCGTGATGGTTGTCGCTGCGGGCGGCGGCGCCGGGCTCGCCGGATCGATATAGCCCGGCTGGACATGACTTTGCTGTACGGCACCGCTCGTGGCGTTCGACTCTTCCACTTTCGCGACGTCCGCTACGGGCTCCTCGACCGGTGATGGTACGGAATGCCCGCTCGCTGGTGTGACGGCATCCTCGCGTTTGGCCGCGCACGCGGCAAGAACGGCAGCTGCGATCAGCAGCGAACCCCGACCGACGACCCGATTCCGTGCCCTATTCATGTTATTGCCCTCGTCGACGCGACTTGCGTCACTGGAGCTATGAACGGTGGCCGGCGTCCAATGGGGTTGGCCGGGTTCGAATTTTTGTGAAAAGGGTTCGGAGCCCCCTCACCCCGACCCTCTCCCCAAGGGGAGAGGGAGATAGGAGATGGGAGATGAGAGTTGAATCCTCAGCCTCGGGAGCCCCTCTCCCTTTGGGAGAGGGGTTGGGGTGAGGGGTCAATGCCCGATCATTGAATGCAACCGTTCAGCCCGGCCCCCACAGCAGCTCATCCAGCATCTTGTCCCTGGGCGGCCAGCCGTAGCGTTTCAGGTCCACCCGGCCGCCGACGAAATCCACGCCCTCGCCTTCCAGATGCTTGCGTTGCCGCGCATAGGCATCGCTGCCCTGTGGAAAAGATATTCGGCCGCTGGCGTTGATCACGCGGAACCACGGCAATCCTCGCACCGAAGTGTTCCTCAATACCGTACCCACCAGCCTCGCCCGTCGCGGCAGACCTGCTACATCGGCCACATTGCCATACGTGCAAACCCTGCCCCGCGGGATTCGCTTTACCGCCGCAATGATTCGCGCCGCGTCGCTCTGCGGGGCGATGACGAGGCCGCGCTTGCGCGTCGTGTTCCGCTGCGCCGCTCGCTTCGTGCTGCGTGATGTGACTTTTTTCGATGCTTTTCTCGGGGCCTTCTTAGGAGCCTTCGCCGCACGCGCAGCCATCTCGCGCCTCAGATCGGCACGCGATCGTGCACCGTTTCCTGCGAGCGGTCGGCGCGATCGGGATTGCGGCGGCGCTCGCCGCCGGTCAAGGCGATGCCGAGCGATGCGACGAACGGCATGACGCGCTCGAGGAAATCACCGGGCGCATCGGGCAGCAGATGAAACAACAACGAAAGTATGAATCCGGACCACATCGCCGCGAGTGTCGCGCCAGGCCGCACACGTTTGCCGCTCAATCGAACCAGCAGCAAAGGACCGAATGACGCACCGAGCGCGGCGTAACCAAACATCGCGTGCTCGAACACGCTGGCCGGCGCCCACAGCGTCGACAGCAACACCAGCACCGCCGAGATCACCATCGCACTTCGAGTCCACGCCAGCGACCAGGGCGCATTCACTCGCCGCGGATCGATGCCCAGACTGCTGGCCAGCGCCAGCAGCTGACTGCCGAGATTGGCCAGAATCGCAGCAATCAACGAAGCGACGATGAACGCCGCCAGCAGCGGCGGCAACAATCGATCGGCAACGGTGAACATCGACAACTCGGGCCGCTCCAGTCCCGCGTACAGCACGCTCGCCGCCCAACCACAGCACAGCACCGCGCCCACGATCAACGTGATGAACGCAAGCGCCAGCCAGCTGCCACGCCACAATGTTTGCTCGTCACGCACTGCCATGAACCGGGTCGCAAGCTGCGGCTGGCCAGTCGTGCCCAGGCCAATGCACAGCACCCCCAGTACGAACGATAGTGCGACCACACCTTCACGACCGCCGAACGAGTCGGTAGCCAGTGGGCCCAGCGCCGCGAGCGCAATCTGAAATTGTTCCCAACCGCCGATGGCAACACTGGCACCCGCGGCCAACAACACGCCGAGGATGCCGATCGAAATCACTTGCACGGCATCGCCCACCGCGCAGGCACGCAATCCGCCTGCGAACGCGCCCACGGTAATCAGTGCCACTGCGGTGAGCGACATGCTGATGAGATTGAAACCGAACTCGTCCACCAGCAATCCGCCCGCGAAGCGCAGCATGGCGGCGGTTTGCAACAACACACAAAAAAGGAATATCACGATGCATGAGCGCGCCACCAGCGGCTGCAAGCGATCGCCCGCTTCGGCGCTCAAGACCTGGAACAATGTGGCATTGCCTTGCGCCACGGCAATCGTGCGCAGGCGCGGCGCGATGAAGAACAAACTGAGCGCAGCGCCCGCCACGAACGCGCCGCAGATCCACACTGCGGACCAGCCCCACGCGAAGGCGGCACCCGCCAACGTCATCAGCAACCAGCCATTGACGGTGTTCGCCGTCGTGCTCAGCGCAAACAACCAGACACCGAGGCGGCGGTTCGCGAGCACCAGGTCCGCCGCGTTATGCGTGCGCCGGCCCGCCCAGGCCGTCACTGCCAGCAGCAACGCGGCGAAGGCCAGCAGCGTCAGCAGCACCATGGCGGAACGGTTCATGGCGGAATTCGAGTCCTTTAGCGCCTGCGGCCCCAGCAAATCGAGCGCGCGATGCTACACGACGGCCCGCCGGCGCGCGAAATTGTGTCGCCGAATTCAGCCAGCGGCGCGCAGCAGCGCGTGCAGCCGCTGCCAGTCGAACGCCGGGCCGGGATCGGTCTTGCGGCCGGGCGCGATGTCGCTATGTCCGGCGACACGAGCCGGTGACAGCGAAGGATAGGCCTTGCACAGCTCGAGGATCACGGCGCTCAACACACGATACTGCCCCGGCTCGTAGGCAACCTCATCGGAGCCCTCCAGCTCGATGCCCACCGAAAAATCGTTGCAGCGCTCGCGCCCCTGATAACACGACGCACCGGCGTGCCAGGCGCGGTCGTGTATCGACACGTATTGCACCAGCTCGCCATCGCGGCGGATCAGCAAGTGCGTCGAGACCTTCAGCTCCTTGATCTTCTCGAAGTACGGATGCAGCTCGGGCGGCAGCGAGTTGGTGAACAGCCGATCGATCCACGGCCCGCCGTACTCGTCCGGCGGCAAGCTGATGCCGTGCACGACGATGAGTTCTGGCAAGATGCCGCCCGGCCGCGCATCGAAGTTCGGCGACGGCACCTGCCGGGCACCCGGCATCCAGCCAGTGCGCGTATCGACGCCCGCCGACACTGCCAGCAGCTGCTGGGCAAGCTTGCCATGGGAGCGATCTTGCGACGATGTCGAGGGCATGGACATCTCAGGCACGTTGTTTGCTTGATTGGGATCCGAGCATGGCATTACTCGCAACATTACTCGCAACGGGGCGAGCATGAGATTGAACCGAATATTCTGCGACGGGCCGCTGGTCAGCCGCACCGAGATCGACCTGCCACCCGCCGGCGCCTACCACGTCGCCCGCGTCCTGCGTATGCGCGAGGGGGCGCCGCTCAGTGTATTCGATGGCAGCGGCCAGGAGTTCCGCGCCGAGATCATCAAGGTCGACGGCGACAAGGTCACCGTCAGCCTCGGCGATGGCACGCCCGGCACCGCCGAATCGCCGCTGCGGATCACCCTGGTCCAAGGCGTGTCCCGCAGCGAGCGCATGGACTGGACGCTGCAGAAAGCCACCGAGCTGGGCGTCGCCGCCATTGCCCCAGTTCTGACCGCACGCAGCGTGGTACGCCTCGATGAGAAGCAGGCGGCGAAGAAACGCGACCACTGGCGGGGCATTGTGATCGGCGCCTGCGAACAGTCCGGCCGCGCCAGAATCCCCACCGTCGCGGCTCCCATGAACCTGCGCGAATACCTCGCCACCGTCCGCAAGGACGGCTTCCGCCTCGTCCTGAGCCCCTCCGCGCCCGCCTCGCTGGTCGGCCTGGCCAGCATGCCCAGCAAAGCCGAGCTGCTCATCGGCCCCGAGGGTGGCTTGGACGACGATGAGCTGCATGCCGCGCAGAGGGCCGGCTTCATGCCGGTGCGTCTGGGGCCGAGAGTGCTCCGAACCGAGACAGCGGCGGTGGTGGCGTTGTCGGTGTTGCAGGGGCTTTGGGGGGATTTGCAGTAAGAGGTTTGGCAAGGAAGAAGCCAGATCCGTCACCTCTGCCACAGCGAGCATGCGTTGCAGGCGCCGCGAGCCACCGAGCCTCTCATTCCGCCGACAGGTTGGTATCGGCACCCAGCGGAGGTTCGCTGTAGCCGCTTCAAGCCGCCCGGCTTTCCTCGGAAATCATCTGTTCCAGATGTTCGAAGTCCGGGATGAGCGGCGACTCATTCAACATGCGAACCTGACACAGGATCGGCCCACGCTCCGGAAACGTCCGGCTCGGATCCGACTTCACCACGTCATTGTTGACTCGCACCAGCTGCGGGAAGCCCTGCGTGATGACGCCGAAATAACCGCCCGTGACCTGACTGCTCAGCGCCACGAAAATAACGATGCGCGTGCGCGTGCCCGGCGTCGGCACCGGCTGGCCGCAGGCCGCTTCGAATGAAATGATCGGCACCGGCCGGCCACTCCAACTGATGGTACCGAGATACCACGGCGGCACGCCCTCCACCTTCTCCGGCGCCTGCCACGTGACCACTTCCGCCACGCACGCTCTTGGCACGATCAAGCGTTCCTGCGCCAGCGGGATCAGCAGGCTATACAACTCGTGTGTAGGTACATCGGCGCTCACGACACTATCCTTCACGAGACCTTTCTTTTACGGGCCTGCACCAGCGGCTCGATCGCGTCGAGCAGCTGATTTTCCTGGTACGGCTTGCCGAGATAATCGTTCACGCCGATCTCGATGGCGCGGGCGCGATGTTTCTCGCCGACGCGTGACGTGATCATCACGATCGGAATATCCGTCAGTCGCGCGTCCGCGCGCACCTGCGTCGCCAGCTCGTAGCCATCCATGCGCGGCATTTCGATGTCGAGCAGGATCACATCCGGGATGTGGTCCTGCAGGATCGACAACGCATCGACGCCGTCCTTCGCCGTCATGACACGCATGCCGTTGCGTTCCAGCAATCGTTGCGTCACGCGGCGCACGGTGATCGAGTCGTCGACCACCAACGCAAACGTGCGCGTATCCTGCTTCGGACCTTGCGCTTCGAGGGGCGCCCTGCCGCCTCGCCAATCCGAGCGCACCAACGTGCCCATGTCCAAGATGATGACGATGCGGCCGTCGCCAAGAATCGTGGCACCCGCGATGCCGCGAATCGTCGCGATCTGCGGGCCCACCGATTTCACGACCATCTCGCGGCTGCCCACCAGCTCGTCAGTGACGAGCGCCGTTGAATGCTCACCCGCGCGAATCAGGATCAGCGGCACGGATACATCGAGCTCGGGCAACGCCGACGGGCCACCGCCCACGAACGCACCGAGGTGCTGCAATCGATAGACCTGCCCGCCGTAGCTGAAGCTGGGGACTTCCTCAGCGAGATGTTTCTCGACCTCCGACTTCGGAATGCGCGCCACGCCTTCGACCGACGGCAACGGCAACGCATACAGCTCATCGCCGGTGCGCACGATCAACGCTTGCGTGATCGCCAACGTGAACGGCAAGCGGATCGTGAACTTCACGCCCTTGCCCGGCTCCGACGCCGTGAACAGCGTGCCGCCGAGCTTCTTGATTTCGTTGACCACCACGTCCATGCCGACGCCTCGGCCCGCATGCTGCGTGACATTGCTCGCGGTGCTGAAACCCGGCTCCAGGATCAGCTGCATGGCTTCTTCGTCGCTGAGCACACGGCCCGGCTGCAAGATCCCACGCTGCTTGGCGCGTTCGCGCACGGCGTTCACGTCGATGCCGCGACCATCGTCCTCGAGCACGATGACCATTTCCGAGCCTTCGCGGTGCAGGCCCACTTTGATCGTGCCCTGCGCCGGCTTGCCCCGTGCAACGCGCTCGTCCGGCATTTCGATACCATGCACCACGGAGTTGCGCAGCATGTGCTCGAACGGCGGCAGCATGCGTTCCAGCACCTGCCGGTCCAGCTCGCCATTGGCGCCCTGGACAACCAGCTCGACGCGCTTGTGCGTGTCGTTCGCCACCTGGCGCACCAGACGGCTGAGACGTTGCACGTGACGCTGGAACGGCACCATGCGCGTGCGCATGAGGCCGTTCTGCATTTCAGTAACCACGCGTGATTGTTGCAGCAGCAGGTTCTGCGCCTCTCGCGTGAGATTTTCGAGCAGCCCTTCGATACTGCTCACGTCGCTCACCGATTCGGCGAAAGCGCGCGTCAACTGCTGGATGGTCGAGTAACGATCCATTTCGAGCGGATCGAAGTCGGCGCGATCCGGGAACTGTTCCTGATGGCGATGCAGGATCTGCGATTCGGTTTCCAGCTCCAGCTTGCGCAGCTGTTCCTTCAAGCGCGTGACCGTGCGGCCCAGCTCGGCAAGGTTGAATTCGATGGAGCTGATCTGCTGCTCCATGCGCGAGCGGAAGATGCTGACCTCGCCGGCGTTGTTGAGCAGGTTGTCGAGCAGGTCCGCGTCGACGCGCGCAAATTCGCGCGGCTCCTGTTGAGCCGGCTTCTCACGACCCGGCAATGCCGGTGCCTGAGCCTCGGCGGCAGGTTCTTCCTGCTGTTGCTCGCCATCGGGCGGCAGTTCGGGGGCGACTTGTGCCACATCGAGCGCAGCATGAGCGCCCGTTGCCAGGAACTGCGCATCGCTGGCGGCCGGTGTCGGCTCTTCGATACGCACCGACTCGCGGGGCGCGACGGCGCCCAGCTCATCGGCGCCGAATTCGACTTCCACGTCGGACACCGCTTCGAGATCGGCAGCTTCGACAACAGCGGCAACTTCGATCGGCGGCTCGGCCGGTGCCGCTGCTGCTTCGGATAGCGCTTCGATCTCGGTGAGCGTCGGCACGATATCGGTTTGCGAGCCGATATCCCTGTCGTCCGGCGAGTAGCTTTCGATCTCGACGACATCTTCGGGAGGTGCGTCGTACACCGGTTCGGGCGTCGGGGCCGCTTCGAGCGTCGGGGCCGCTGGCGGCACGACTTCCGGCGCGACCGGCGCAGCCGGTGGAATTGCGGCGCTCGCGACTGGCGCGGCCGCAGGCTCGGGCGCAGCTTCGACCTCCTGACCGCACAGGGCGCGAATCCGGTTCATCAACGCACGCGCCGGCTTGACGCGCTCGCCATTGGCGACGATATCGCGCATCCGGTGCAACTCGTCGAGGCTGGCCTGCAAGGCGTCGAACACCTGCTGCTCGGCCGGCACCTGGCCGCTTTCGACCAGGCCCATCAATGTTTCCAATTCGTGGCTCAGATCGCCCATGGCGCGAATGCCGGCCATGCGCGCACCGCCCTTCAGCGTGTGCACGACGCGCTTCAGCTCGAACACCAAGGCATTGTTCGCGCGATCGCGCAGCCACGAGGACAGCGACTGGTCGGCTGTCTCCAACAGCTCGGTGGCCTCTTCGGTGAAGATGGACGCGACGTCCGGATCGAAGTCGCTGTCGTCGTAGTCTTCTTCTTCGTCGGCAGCAGGCGCGACCGGCGCCGCAGCGACCGGCGCATCATTCGTTGCGGCTGCAGGTGCGAAAGCTTCTTCTGTCGAGCCAACGCTTGCGGTGCTTTGCTCTGCAGGCGTTTCAGCTTGGGAAGTTTCGGCCGCGGCCGGGCGCAACAACGGGGTGCGAATGGTTTCCGCTTCGTCGCGAGCAGCAGTTGGTTGGTCGGACTGCACCGGCGGTTGGTTCTCGATCGCCCAGGCGACGGTATCGAGCATGAGATCGCGCGCCTCTTCGGGCAGCGGCTCGTTCAATTGCAGCACGGCCCGATCGGCGCTTTCGAGCACGATGCCCGATTCTTCCGGCGCACCTTCCTCGACCACGATGCCGGGCTGGTCGGGCGCCTGCGCCAGCTCTTCGAGCGCGGCCGCTTCCTGAGTCAGATCGTCGGCACTGGTCAACTCGGATTCATCGACTTGCACTTCGCCGGCGGCGACCTCGTTGCTTGCCGAAGCGGCGGCATCGACGGGGAAGTTGTCGTACGCCCACTGCAGCGTGTCGAGCGAGCCAGCGTCGGATTCGATTTCGTTGGCTTCCTCGGCCGATTCGCCGAGCGTGATTTCTTCCGGCGTGACCTCCAGGGAGCCGAGGACGATCTCCTCGCCCGCAGCCTCGGTGGTGGCTTCGCTCGACTGATCGGCCTGCCAGCTATCGACGGTGAATTGTTCTCCGGAGAGCGCCGCACTGTCGAGAGTGATCTCCTCGCCGGCCACTTCGGGCGCACCGAGGTTGATCTTTTCGACGGCCACCTCGGGGGAACTGAGGTTGATCTCTTCGACCGCCACCTCGGGGGCACTGAGTTTGATCTCTTCGTCCGCCACAGCCGTCGAGTCAGGATCGATCACATCGCCAGCAGACTGGGACGCATCGAGCTGGGGCGTATCGAGCTTGATCTCTTCGATGGCGGCCGCCAGTGGGCGAATGACTGTCTCATCGACGCGCGGATCGGGCACTTCGAGGTCGATGCTTTCGACCGCCAGCTCCGGCACGTTGAGCTCGCTGGCCTCGACCGTCAGCTCCGGCACGTTGAGGTTGATGTCCTCGATCGAGACTTCGGCGGCGGCGAGATTGACTTCATTGCCGGTCAGCGTCGCGGTCTGCAGCGTGATCTCGTCGGGCGAAGCGGCTTCAGCGACGGTAACCAACTCGTCCGGGCCGGCCACCGCCGGCGTGGGCAACACGAGCGTGCCCGCAGCGAGCACGCTCGGATCGACCGGGCTCAGCTCAAATGTTTCGGGCTCGAATGTCTCGGGCGCCGATGCTGCGGGTTCGGCGCTGGCTGCCGTTTCCGGCAGGCCGCCATCCGACAACGAGATCTCCTCGATCTCGACCGCCTCGGGTACCTCGACGGCTTCGGGCGCCGGCGCATCGGCGCGCGATTGTTCATCACTGCTGGTAGCCGCAGCCGGCAACTGCTCATTGATGCTGGTGGCGCCGCTCGACGTCACCAATTGCTCGTTGATGCTGGTCGCCCCGGTCGGCGTGACCAGATGCTCGCCGGTCGCATCCATGTTGATGCCGCCGGCCGTGGGGTGCGCGCCCATTTGGGCAAGGCGCGAAATCTCCGCATCCAAGTCGTGCTCGAGATCGACCAGGCGCTGAATGATGCGCTCGTGGTCGACAAAGAAACCGGTGCTCTCGTTGATGTTGTCGACGACGTTCTGGATCGCGTTCACCGACTCGCGCAACGCCACCAGGCCCGGGCGCGACATGCCGATGGAATTGTCGTAGAGCTTGCGGATGTAACGATTCAGCGGCTCGGCGATCTTGATGCCCTGACGCGCGCCGGCCGTCTTCGCCGTGCCGTTCAGCGTATGACACGAGCGATGCAGATCTTCGGTGACCGTATACGGCGGATGCGCCAGCTGACAGTCGGCGAGGAACTTATGAATCGTCGCGAGGTGCCCCGCGGTTTCTTTGGCGTAGATCTCGTGCAGGCCCGGGTCCATTGGGGATTCTGCCGATGCCGCCGCGGGGGCTATTGCCTCCGAATCTGTTTTTTTTTCCGGCAAAGGCTGGAGGGTGGGCGCCTCCATGACGGTCGCATTCGGCAGCGGCGCTTGCGGAGCGCGCGCGGCAGGCGCCGGAGCGGGAGCCGCGGCAGCGGCAGGCGCAGGCGCCGGGTTGCTCGGACGCACGCCAGCCAGAGTGTTCGCCGTGTTGATGATCTTGGCGATGTCAGCTGCCGGCGCGCGGCCGGTTTCCAACTGCTCGACCAGCTCGGGCACCGCGGCCACCGCCGAACGCATCAACGCCATCATGTCGGGCGTGCGGTCCAGCGTCTTGTTGATGACGCGGTTGAGCATGTTCTCGACGGACCACGCAAAGTCGCCGATGAGCTGCGCGCCCACCATGCGACCGCTGCCCTTCAAGGTATGGAACGAGCGGCGCACGTTGACCAGCGCCTCGTGATCCTGCGGGTTGGTATCCCACAGCGGGAAGAACTGGTTGAGCTTGGCGATCTCGTCCTTGGCTTCCTCGATGAACAGCTCGACGAATTCCGGATCGACCTCGCGGTCCACCGGCTTGGCGAGCGCGGGAGGCATCGGCGCCGCGGGCGGCGCAGGCGGAACGGCGGCCTGCTTCGTCGGCCGACGCACTTCCTGAGTAACCGGATCGAGCACGGCGGTCGGCTCGTGCTCCGTGCCAAGCGCCACCGTCGGCGCATGCGTCTCGATGACCACGGTACGCGCGTGATCGGGCGTCGCAGGGAACGCATCGATGCGCGGCACCGGCTGCGTTTCAGCGAGGAAACGCAAACAGGTTTCGGCGTTGTCGAGCATGTACCAGGGATCGGCGCGGCCGGCCTGGATGGTTTCCATGTAGTACTCGACGGCGACGATGGCGTCGGCGAGGCGATCCACCGCTTCTTGCGGCAGCGTCATGCCGTCGCTGCGCACGAAGTTCTGCAGCGCCTTGTCGATGCCTTCCATGATCTCGACGACGCGCGTCTTGCCCAGCATCAGCAGGCCGGCGGTGATGCCGCGCATGAGCTGGGGAATCTGGTCGACGGCCTGGCCTTCGCGCGGCTTGTCCAACGAGTGCGCAATCGCTTCCTTGATGCGCGCCATGTTGACGATACATTCGCGCAGCACCGCTTCGGTGACCTGGCGGAATTCGATTTCGTCCGGGCCGGCGGGCTTCGGCGGCGCTCCGCCGCTTTCTGCGGCGGTCGGCACGATCATGCCGACCAACTGTTCATCGAGGCTGTCTTCGACCTTGATGAGCGTCGCCGCCATGCGCAGCAACGTGCCTTCGCCAGCCGCGGACTTCTGCACGACGATGGCTTGCAGATCGGCAGTTTCGGCTTGCACCTTGTCACGCAGCTCGCCGAGGCCGAGCACGCCGAGCGTATCGGCAATCTTCTTCAACAGCTCCAATTGCGGCGCAAGCTCGTCGACCTGCGTACCGCCCTGGCGCACGAAGATATCGAGCGCGTCCTTGACGCGGCTCAGGTCTTCCTTGATCGCTGCAGCCACGGTCTTCATCAACTTGACCGACGGCGCAGAGAGACTTTCGCGCGCCTGCTCGACGCCCTCGTCGACCGGCAGCAGTTCGGACAGACGGAACGACGCGCGCACCGCCGCGACGCGCGGACCATTGGTGCGTGCACGTGCGACGTAATAGAGCAGGTTGTTCAACAGCTCGAGCGGCGGCGAATCGGAATAACGCGCTTCGCCGGACTCGTACAAACGTTTCATTTCCCGGTCGGCCTGGCCGAGCAAACGCTTGACCGAGGCGCTGCTGTCGAGACCGTCTTCGCGCAATGCTTCGAGAATCGCGCCGACGACCCACCACAGCTGGAACACTGCTTGAGTGGTGGCGACGTGCTCGAGCTTCTCGGCGGTGCGCGACAGGATTTCGAGGTTCTGATCGACGCGCTCGCCCTTGATCCAGCCCAACAAGCCGAGTTGGAAACGAGTGCGCAGCTTGCGCGCCCACTGCGCGACCGTCAGCGCGCCATCGTTAGGACCGGTGACCGGATTCGCCTGCTGATCCGAGCTGAGATTCAGCAGCAGCAATGTGCCTTCGGACAACAAGGCATGACCGCGCACCGCGCGCAAGTCGTTCAACAAAGGCAACAGCACGAGCGCCATGTCGCGCCCGCCGCTCATCACGCGTTCGAGATAGGTCGGCAACTGCACCATCGCGCGCATCAGCGCGTCGAGGCCTTCGGCGAGATGACGTTTCTCGTCGAAGTTGGCGATCAGGTAATGCGCCACCTGGCCCATTTCCTCGGCCAGCAACGCCGCGCCATACACTTCGGCGACGCGCAGGGCGCCGTGCACCGCGTGCAGATGTTCGTTGCACTTGCGCAGCAGCGCCAGATTTTCCTGCTGCTCGCCGAACGCTTCCAGCGAAGCACGGGCTTCGTTGAGCTCGCTGGTGAGCTCGCGCGCGACGATGTGCAGAGTCTGCGATGAAACCTCAGCCATGGTTCTGGAGCTTTAAGCGTTGAGGCCGCTGACTTTCTTCGGCGCGTTGGTGCGATTCGCGGCGGTGTTGCTGCCGGTCGCGGTGAGCGAGGGCGGCGCCACTGCCGGCGCTTTGCGGCCGGGGTCGGTCAACAAGGCAGAACCACCGGACACAGCGTCCGGCAGACGGAAGCCCGCGACGGACTTACGCAGCTGCGAAGACAGCTCGGCAAGCTTGCCGACCGAGCTGGACGTAGCCGCGGAATTCTCCGCAGTCTGCGAGCTGATCTCTCTAAGCACGCCCATGTTGCGTGCGATGTTCTGCGCCGCCGAGGACTGCTGGCGCGCGCTGGCGGAAATGTTCTGCACCAGGCTGGCGATCTGGTTCGACACCTGCTCGATCTCTTCGAGCGCGGCGCCCGCGTTCTCGGCCAGCAACGCTCCGCCCACCACGTCCGTGGTGCTGCGTTCCATCGACACCACGGCTTCGTTGGTATCGGCCTGAATCGTGCGCACCAGCACTTCGATCTGTTTGGTCGCGTTGGCGGCGCGCTCCGCCAGGCGCTGCACTTCGTCGGCCACGACCGCGAAGCCGCGGCCCGCCTCGCCGGCCATGGACGCCTGAATGGAGGCATTCAGCGCCAGGATGTTGGTTTGCTCGGCGATGTCGTTGATCAGCTCGACGATGTTGCCGATCTCCTGCGAGCTCTCGCCGAGGCGCTTGATGCGCTTGGACGTTTCCTGAATGGTCTCGCGGATGGTGTTCATGCCGTCGATGGTACGCCGCACCGCGTCGCCGCCCTTGTGAGCGACATCCACCGAGTGCCGCGCGACGTCGGCTGAACGTTCGGCGTTGCCGGACACTTCTTCGGTCGAGGCGGCCATCGCGGCCACCGACTCGGACGCCAGCGCCACTTGCTTGGACTGCGCAACCGACGCTTTGGCCAGCTGGCTCACCGAGCCCTGTGTCTGTTTCGCCGCGGAGTCCAGCGACACCGCGGAATCGTTGATCGTCGCGACCAACTCGCGCAGCGCTTCGATGGCGTAGTTGATCGAGTCCGCGATCGCGCCGGTGATGTCTTCGGTCACCGTCGCCTGCACGGTCAGGTCGCCGTCTGCGAGGCTCGACAGCTCATCGAGCAGTCGCAGAATCGCTTCCTGGTTGCGCTCGTTCTTCAGGGCCTGGGCTTCCAGCGATTTGCGGATGTTGCCGCTCATCGCGTACAGCACGGTAAGGATGATCAGCGAGATCAGGCCCGCCGCCAGCAGCCCGATGGGCAGCGCCTTGCTGTTGACGACACCGGCCGCCGCGCCGCCAGGCACACCGACGCGCGTAGCGAAGGCGCCGTAGATCTTGTCGCCGCTGACAGCGAGCGCCGCCGCCGCTTCACGCGCCGATTTCACTCGATCGGCCGCACTGATCGCCGTGCGCACCTTTTCGCTCAGCTGGGCATACAGCGAGCTGGTGCTCCGGAAGCGCCCTTCCGCTTCGGGACCGCTGACCTTCGGCAACCCCAAACCGGAATCCTCGCCGCCGAGGCCGCCGACGACCTGGCCCAGGTAGTCATTGCCGTCAGCAAGACGGCGCGCGATCACGGTCGCATCGCCCACGCCGCCGGCGAGGGCTTCCACATCCTGTTGCAAACGCATGCCGGTCAGCTCGAAACGTTCCAGGTGACGGGTCATGCCTTCGACGCCCGGCGCGCCGAGCGCGCTGGCGACATTGCCGAGGCTCTGCAGCAGCTGCGGCACCAGCGCACGCACTTCGATCGCGGATTTCTGTACGCCTTCGATGGCCTCCTGCGCGTTCAGGATGGCCTGGCTTTGTTTCAACAGGTCGGTGGAACCGTCGAAGCTCTGCACGTCGGGGCCGAGCGAGGCGGCGAGCGTGGAGTAGCGAGCGCGCGATTGCGACAGCGCATTGAAGGCACCGGGCGTGCCGCTCAAGGCCGCATTGGCCTGCAACGGCAGCTTTTGCGACAGCGCCAGCAGCTCGTTCATCTCGCGCACGCTCTTGTCGTCGCCGCCGGTGTCCTTGCCCGCGAACGTCAACAATCCCAACGCGGCGACCACGCACACCAGGGCGACGACCATCAGGGCCGGCAGGAAGCGCACGCCGATCATTTTTGTTTCAGCCATGACCCTGCCCATCCGTAGCGCTCGGTTGCGCGTCCTGCGCTGAGGTGCTGGTGATGTAATTGTTTGGCACGACCGTGTTCCAACTCGTCTGCTATCGCCAAATGTCCAAGCTATTCAATCCGGGGCAATCCAACCAGGGCCATCGAACTCGGGCCATCCATCAGGCCGCGAACCGGGGCTCTCGGAACGGCTCGCTTTCGCACCGCGGCTATGAAGCCGCGGCTTGTAGAAACTCGGCGCTCTCCAGCAGCGAGCGCAGACTGAACACCGGCCAGCTCTCCGTGCCACGACGGAACGCGCCGGCCAGATACCGATCACAGCGCACGATGGTCGGCGGCGGCGTGGCCGAGAAGTCGCCATCGGCGAAACGGCGAAAGCCCAGCACCTCATCCACCAGCAGGCCGGCCGGTACTTCGCGATGATTCGCCACCAGCACGCGCGTGCTGCGATTGGTGTTGGTCATGCCGCCGCCCAGATAGGCGCGCAGATCGACCACCGGCAGCAACTGGCCGCGCACATTGGCGATGCCTCGAATCCAGGGTTTCGCCCCCGGCACTCGCGTCACGACCGACGGATAGCTCAATACCTCGCGTGTCTCCTCACGCGCGGCGAGAAAACTCTCGGAGCTCAGACGAAACGCCACGCCGACCCACTCGCGCTCGGCGGCCGCATCCCGGCCCTGGCCAGTCAATGCGACGCGCGCCAGCCGCTCCAGCTCTCTCAGGAGATCAAACGGCTTGTCGCGCAGAGACTTTAGGGTGGCGGTAGCGCTCATGGGGTGGGCCGTTCCGGATCAGCCCGCCAGCGCCGCTTGGGCCTTTTCGATCAGCTTCTCCATGGACACCGGCTTCACCAGGTAGTCCCTGGCGCCCTGGCGCATGCCCCAGATGCGATCGGTCTCCTGGTCCTTGGAGGTCACCATGATCACCGGGATCGCCTTGGTGTCCGGATCGGAAGCGAGCTTGCGCGTCGCCTGGAAGCCGTTCACGCCGGGCATCACCACGTCCATGAAAATGAGGTCGGGCTTCATTTCCTTGGCCTTGCGGATCGCTTCGGCGCCATCGCCCGCCGAGGCCGTCTGATAACCGTGGCGCTCCAGCGCCTTCTGCATCACATGCACTTCCGTCGGCGAATCGTCGACGATGAGGATCAGTGCCATACCTTGCTCCGCCGTACCTTGCTCCATCCGCGTTGTCGCCAATGCCGTACGCATTGTCATGTTCCTACCGTGCCGTGCGGCCGCTTCAGCGGGCCGCGCCTACGTGGGTTTCGATCGCGTTCAACAGCTCGTCCTTGGTGAAGGGCTTGGTCAGATAGTGCTCGGAGCCGACGATCCGGCCGCGCGCCCGATCGAACAAGCCGTCCTTGCTCGACAGCATGATCACCGGAATGGAGCGAAACACCTTGTTGTGCTTGATCAGCGAACAGGTCTGATAGCCGTCCAGGCGCGGCATCATGATGTCCACGAACACGATGTCGGGCTGGTGATCGGCGATCTTGGACAGCGCATCGAAGCCATCCACCGCCGTGAACACCTCGCAACCTTCCTTCGACAATAGTGTCTCGGCAGTACGGCGGATGGTCTTGCTGTCGTCGATCACCAGCACCTTGAGGCCCGACAGCCGGGCAGACTGGGTCGTTGCTAGGTTCTCCATCGCACTGTTTCCTCGAGCCCTCTTGATTCGACGCTGGCCGGCCTTGCATGGCTGGGCACGACCGCCGGAACTTTTAACATATTGGTTATAGGGCCGCCATCGCCTGCCTTCCTATACTATGAAGCCCGTCACACAGAGCTCGCGGCGCGAATTCAGTGTGATGCGTACGCTCGACTTTCCAGGTGAATTCCCCCATGCCCCCCACGAACTCCAAGCCCAACGCCGCCACTGTCGCCGATCCGGTCCGTCTCGTCGTGGTGATGGATCCCATCTCCGAGATCAAACCCGCCAAGGACACCACGCTGGCGATGCTGCTGGCGGCACAGGCGCGCGGCTGGCAGATCTGGTACGCCGAGCAGCAGAATCTGTGGCTGCGCGACGGCGTCCCCATGGCCCGGCTCGCGCCGCTGCAGGTGCAGGACGACCTGGAGAGCTGGTACGAGTTGGGCGAATCCCAGGTGCAGGGTCTGGCCGAATTCGACGTCATCCTGATGCGTAAGGACCCGCCGTTCGACATGGAGTACATCTATACGACGTACATCCTCGACCGGGCCGAGGAGGCCGGCGTGCTGGTGGTGAACAAGCCGCAGGGCCTGCGGGACATGAACGAGAAGGTGTACACGGCCTGGTTCCCGCAGTGCTGCGCGCCGACGCTGATCACGCGCGACATGGCCGACATGCACGCGTTCCTGAAGGAGCACGACCGCATTGTGTGCAAGCCGCTGTATGGCATGGGCGGCCGCTCGATCTTCGTACTCGATCGCAGCGACAAGAACGCCAATGTGATTTTCGAGACCATGACCGACTACGGCACGCGCTTCGCCATCGTGCAGAAGTATCTGCCGGAGATCGTCGAGAGCGGCGACTCGCGCATCCTCGTGATCGATGGCGAACCTGCGCCATATGCACTGGCGCGGATTCCCTCGACCAGCGACCATCGCGGCAATCTCGCCGCCGGTGCCACGGGCATGGGCCGCGAGCTGAACGAGCGCGACCGCTGGCTGGTCGGCCAGATCGGTCCCGAGCTGCGGCGCCGCGGAATGTTGTTCGTCGGGCTGGATGTGATCGGCGGCTATGTCACCGAGATCAATGTCACCAGCCCCACCGGCGTGCGTGAACTGGACAAGCAGTTCGGCGTGAACATCGGCGGGCTGCTCATGGACGCGATAGAGAAGCGGTTGGCGGTTGGTGGTTAGGGGTTAGTGAAGAATTACCTCTGCTCTGACACTAACGACCGCCTAACCACTAGCCACCAACCGCTATGGCCACTACCTCCGACGACGTCGCGCTCTCCAGCGAACTGCGGGAGGGCCAGGCACCGGTCAAAGACCGGATGACCACGACCTTGTTCCTGGCGGCGCTGTTTCACGGCATCGTCATCCTCGGCATCACGTTCGCCGCGCCCCGTGGCGATGGCAATCCGACACCGACGCTCGAAGTGCTATTGCTCACGAGTAACGACACCCGCGCGGCCGACAACCCCGATGCTCAATATCTCGCGCAGCGCAGCCAGGAAGGCGCCGGCACGACCGACGAGCGCGTGCGGCCCGCCAATCCCGCGTCGACGGCGTTGATGGCGGAACAGGCCGGCGTGCCCGACGGCAACAGCGATCGTTACAAAGAAGCCGTGCCCGGCCAGAAGTCCACCGAGATCATCAGCAGCCGCAGCGATCGTAGCGAGGTGGAGTATCGCAGCGGCGCCAACGATCCAATGCAGCAGGCCGAAGTGCCCCTGTCGCTGTCCCCCACGGCGCCACGACCGATCACCACCAGCGCCAGCGAGTTGCGCCTGGTGCTGCGTGGTAAACGCTCCGATGGCACGGTCGAAATCATTCCAGACACCCGCGCCTCGATCCTGACGCCCTATCTGAATGCCTGGCGGGACAAGGTCGAGCGGCTCGGCACGCTCAACTTTCCGCAATACGCGCGCAACGCCAAGACGGCCGACCCGGTGCTGGAGGTCGCGCTGCAGGCCGACGGCAATCTCGGCGACGCGGTCATCGTCCGTTCCAGCGGCAGCAAGGAAATCGACCAGGCAACGCTGTCCATCCTGCGGCTGGCCTCGCCGTTCGACCCCTTCCCCAGCGACGTGCGCAAACAGTACCGGGAACTGCGCTTCGCCTACGAATGGCAGTTCCTCGGCGCGCCCAAAAAGTGACCCGGCCGGCTTGAGCCGGGCCCGGCACCGCCCGATACTTGGACCATGTCCGCCGGCGATTACCTCACCAACCAGTTCCTCATCGCCATGCCGGCGATGACCGACAGCAATTTTGCCCAGACGGTGACTTTCATCTGGGAACACAATGCTGACGGCGCTCTGGGGATCATCATCAATCGGCCGCTGCAGATGCGGCTGCTGGATGTGTTCGAGCAGCTGAAAATGCCGACGGCGCCGGGCGTCTATGGCCACCAGCAAGTCCTGCAGGGCGGCCCGGTGCAAACCGACCGCGGCTTCGTCGTGCACCAGGTCGGCGGCCATTGGGAACACACGCGCCAGATCTCGCCGCGGCTGCAGGTGACGACCTCGCCCGACATCCTGAATGCCATGGCCCGCGGCAGCGGTCCGGATACGGCGCTGGTCGCGCTCGGCTATGCGGGTTGGAGCGCTGGTCAACTGGAATCCGAGCTGGCGCAGAACGCCTGGCTCACCGCGCCCTGCGATGAACGCATCCTGTTCGACACACCGTATGAACAACGCTGGCGCGCCGCCGGACGCCTGCTCGGCGTAGACCTCGCCACCATCAGCGATCAGGTCGGGCACGCCTGAGCCCGGTCGCCGGGTGCGCGACCTGCGGCCGCTCCTTGGCATGCCGGCGCCCTTCTGACCATTCACCAGTCATCAGTCACCAGTCACTTCTCTAAATTGATGCCTCAGGTCATCCTCGCCTTCGACTACGGCACCCGTCGCATCGGCGTCGCGAGCGGCGACACGCTGACCCGCACGGCGCGCGCGCTGACTACGCTGGAACGTAACAACGAGGTCATTCCCTGGAGCGCGATCGACAAGCTGGTGCGCGAATATCAACCTGCGCAATTGGTGGTCGGCTTGCCCTGGAACATGGATGGCACACCCACGCTGTTGACCGAGTCCAGCCGGACGTTCGCAGCGGAGCTGAAGGCTCGCTACAACATGCCGGTGGCATTGGTCGATGAACGCTTGAGCTCGCGTGAAGCTGAATCGCAGCTGCGCGATGCGCGGGCCTCGGGGCTGAAGAAACGTCGCAACACTCACGCCGACGTGGACATGATCGCGGCCCGCATCCTGCTGGAGCAGTGGCTCGAGAATCCCGGCGCGGCCGAGCAGTCAATCTGAAGCGCTAGCCAAGAGCTTCCTGACAAAGTCCTGTCGCGAGCTGCGCTGAATCTAGACGCAGCTCTCATTCCTGAAAACAAACAATCACGCCACGTCTGCGCGAACCGGTTCGGCGGCGGGTGAATGCATCCGTCGCTTCCTGGCCGCCGAAGTCTGAGGGTAAGCACACGCTACCATCAAACAGGCGGCCCATGACTCTCCCCTCCCGTGCCCGAGCGGCCTTGTATCTCCTCTTTTCACTGCCACTCGTGGGCTGCAGCGGAGGTGGCGGCGGTGGACGCAACAGCGGCGACACGCCGCCACCAACCTCGGCTCAGCCTGGCCTGGGTGCCGGCGATACGTTTGCCGTGACTAGCGCCAATCGAGTCGTGCGCTTCAACAGCTCTACTCCGGCCACAACGTCCGTGACCAGCATCACCGGGCTGCGCGCCAACGAGAACATCGTTGGTTTCGATCTGCGGCCGGGGGGCACGCCGGCCGGCCAGCTCATCGCCATCAGCAATATGGGCGGTGTGTATACGATCGATCCGAACAGCGGCACGGCGACGCTCAAGGCCACCATGACCGCCGGTCCTTCCGATCCATTCACCACGATCACCGGCACGCGCGTCAGCATCGATGTGAACAACGTCGTGGACCAGCTGCGCGTCATCACGGACACCGGCCAGAATCTGCGCGTGAACATGGATACCGGCGACACCTTTACCGATACCCAGCTCACGTTCTCCGGCTCTCGGGCCATTGGCGTGACCGAAGTCGCCTACACCAACAACTTTTCCTCCGCCTGCCGCACGACTGCTTATTACATCGACTCGACCTCCGATCGTTTGCTCACGACTGCCAATGCAAGCGGCGGCGTACTGACCCCGGTCGGCGCATTGACGGTCGACGCCGCGGCGATGACCGGCTTCGATATCGGCACCGCGCCCGACGGCACCAATTCGGCGATCGCCGCGCTCACGGTGGCGAATGTCACTTCGCTTTATACGATCGACCTGAACACCGGCGCGGCCACCCGCATCGACACGATCGGCGGCCTGAACAGTGGTGAATTCATTCTCGGCCTGGCTCGGCCGGTGCCTGCGACCACGCCGCCGCAACCGCTGGGCGAGCTCGTGGCGCTGACCGAGAACAACGGACTGGTCTCGTTCAACAGCGGCCTGCCGCAGCAGCTGTGTACCAATGCTTCGATCAACGGCCTGCAGGGCAACGAGACCGTGCTGGGCATCGACATGCGGCCTGCCGATCTGAATCTTTATGCGCTGACCGACACGGGACGCCTCTACACCGTCAATCCTGCGACCGGCACGGTGGCCTTCAAGGCGACGCTGACTGCGTCCGCAGCCGACACCACCCAACCGTTCCAAGGTCTCGACGGCGGCAATATCACCGTCGACGTGAGTCCGGTGGCGGACGGCCTGCGCGTGCTCAGCAGCAATGGCATGAACCTGCGCGTGGTCTTCGACACCGGTGAAACATTCACCGACAACCAGCTCAATCCATCCGGTTCGAGCGTCACCGCCGCGGCTTATACCAACAGCTTCGCGGGCACTGGCACGAGCACGTTGTATGTAATCGATACCCAGAACGATCGACTGTTGATTCAGGGACGCGCGCCGAGCACTCCGAACAATGGCGATCTGCAAGTCGTCGGATCGTTGAACATCACCGGCGACGTGCGGGCGCTGGCGGGTTTCGACATCAATGCGGTAAACAATACGGCGTTCGCGGCGCTGAACGTCGACAACGCCTCCTCGTCCGACCTGTATCGCATCTCTTTGACGAGCGGCGCGGCGGTTCGCCTCGGCCCGATCGGCCCGATGGGCACGAATCGCATCCGCGCGCTGACGCATTCGAAAGTGCCGCAGGCGACGGTGTTCGGCATCACCGATAACGGCCGCATGATCAGCTTCAAGCCCAACACGCCGGGCACGCTCGATAGCAACCTGGCCCTGACCGGACTGCAAGGCGGCGAGCAGGTGCTGGGCTTCGACATCCGGCCCGCGAACGGCGTGCTGTATCTGCTCAGCGATGCCAACCGCGTCTTCACCGTCGATCCGACGATTGCTCGCGCTCAGCTCCAGGCGACGTTGATGCCCAACGGCAGCGATCCATTTACCGGACTGATCGGCTCCACCTTCGGCACGGACTTCAGTCCGGTCGCGGATGCGCTGCGCGTGGTCAGCGATGCCGAGCACAATCTGGCCATCGTCGTCGACTCGGGCGCGACCTCCACAGCGACCTCGCTCCGGCGTGTCGACAACCCGAGCCTGGCGGCGCCGGATATCGTGGCGATCGCCTATACCAGCAACTATCCCAATCCCGGGGACACGACCCTCTACAACATCGATCTGGGAAGCAACTTGCTGGTGACCCAGCGGCCCGCCAACAACGGCGAGCTGCGGACCGTGGGACCGCTGAGCACCACCGGCGAGAGCTTCACCTTCAGCGGCGGCTTCGACATCGTCGGCGGTGACGACGGACTCGCGATCGCGGCACTGGAGCCGAGCACCGCCCCCGGCCAGTCCCTGCTCTACCGAGTCAATCTGCGCACCGGCGCATTGACGGCGGTTGGGCCGATTGGCCCGACCGGCACCATGCGGTTGATGGGACTGACGATCCGGCTGCAGTGAGGCCGCTTGAATCTGATTACTGCCTGACTACTGGAATCCGAGTGCTGGCGGCCCGTCGCCCGCCAGCACTCTGCAGCAGCCGGATCGCGGGTCGTGAGATTCTCGGCCAGCACCTGCCGACAGCTGTGCCCGGGCAGGCGCGCTTGGACTACAATCGCGCCCCGCCATGACGACCACCGACACCAGCGCCCAAGTGCAGCGCGACCCCGAAGGGCGCCTCCGACATCTCATCACCCTGGAAGGGCTGAGCCGGGACGAAATCGTTTCGTTGCTGGACCTGGCCCAGTTCTACGTACGCGCTCCCGGCGATCTGTCGGCACGCGACCAGACGCTGGCCGGACATACGGTCGCCAACCTGTTCTTCGAACCGAGCACGCGCACTCGCGTGTCGTTCGAGCTTGCCGCGCACCGGCTCGGCGCCGATGTAGTCAATCTGGACATGCAATCGTCGTCGCGCGTCAAGGGCGAGACGGTGCTGGATACGATCTACACGCTGCAAGCCATGCTGGCGGACATCCTCGTCATGCGTGACGCCGAGCCCGGACTGCCGGCCTACGTCGCAAAGTTCGTGGCGCCCCATGTTTGTATTCTGAATGCCGGCGAGGCCCATCTTTCGCACCCGACGCAGGGCCTGCTCGACGCGCTCACTGTGCGACAGGTGAAGGGCGATTTCAGCACGCTCAAGATCCTGATCGCGGGCGACATCAGCCACTCCCGCGTGGCCCGGTCCGCGTGGCAGGCTTTCACGACGCTCGGCGTGCAGGAACTGCGCATCGCCGCGCCGGAAGACTTGATGCCAGCGGCGGACGAATTCGCGGGCGCGACTCGCTTTTCGGATATCGACGAGGCCATCGCCGGCGTCGATGTCGTGATGGCGTTGCGCATCCAGCGCGAACGCATGAGCGGCGCTCAGATTCCTGACGAAATCACTTATCACCGCACGTTCGGCATCACCGCCGAGCGCATGGCAAAGGCGCGCGAAGGCGCGATCGTCATGCATCCCGGCCCGATGAATCGCGACGTCGAAATCTCCAGCGACGTGGCCGATGGTCCGCAGTCAGTGATCCAGCGCCAGGTGACCAACGGCGTGGCCGTCCGCATGGCCGTGCTCGCCACCATCGCTCGCAACGTGCAGGCGCGCCGGCACTTTCAGTGAGCGGCGCAATCGATAGCAGCCGGTTGCGGTCGGATCGGCCGCGCGTGCTGCTGATCGGTGAGGGCGATCACGTGGCCGCCGCCCTGCAATTAGCGCATTCCCTGCATCGAGACGTCGCCGCGAATTGGCAACAGCTCGTCCTGCTCGGCAGTGAGACGTTTTCGTTTCGTGCCCGGCCATCGACCATCCTGGTCGAAGGAATGCCCGCGGGTGTCATCGCGTGCGCACCGTCGCTGGAAGAATGGGGAATCGCCAGCCGGCTGGCTAGCCCGTCCGGATTGCCCGGTTGTTACGACGGCGCTGTGGCGGACCTCGCCATCGAATGGCTCGCGTCGTTGCGCCCACCTGCTTTGAACCAACTACAGATCGTCGTGCGTGCCTCGTCGATCAACGCCGCGCTCGAAGCAGCAGCCGGTCGCTCAGGTGTTCCCTTGCTGATCTCGCCGATGCTGGACGGCAGCTCGATCGCGCTGCCGCCACGACGCTGAGCAACGCGATCAACCGAAGTTGATCTTCGCCTCCAGGTTGGTGCGCGAGTCGGCGTAGTTCAACGCATCTTCCATGGTGATGCGGCCCTGCTTGTAGAGCTCGTACAGCGCCGTATCGAAGTGCTGCATGCCCTTTTCCGAGCTGGTGCGCAAAGCTTCCTTGGCACCCAGCACGTCGCCCTTCTTGATCAACTCCTGTACGTGCGGCGTGTTGATCAGCAATTCCACCGCCGCGACGCGGCGCTTGTTCTTACCCGGCACCAGGCGCTGCGCGATGATGGCGCGCAGGTACTGCGAAATGTCCAGGAAGATCTGCGTGTGCTGTTCCAGCGGGAACATGTTGATGATGCGATCGAGCGTTTCGGCCGCATTGTTGGCGTGCAACGTCGCCAGCACCAGGTGGCCGGTGCCCGCGAGCATGATGGCGGACTCCATGGTCTCGCGATCGCGAATCTCGCCGATCAGCAGCACGTCCGGCGCCGCTCGCATCGCGCTGCGCAGCGCGCGGGCATAGGACTTGGTATCCAGGCCCACTTCGCGCTGATTGATGATGGACTTCTTGTTCGAGTGCAGGAACTCGATCGGATCCTCGATGGTGATGATGTGGTCCGAGGAGTTTTCGTTGCGATAGTTGATCATCGAGGCCAGCGTGGTCGACTTGCCCGAGCCGGTCGCGCCGACCATGAGCAGCAGGCCGCGCTTCATCATCATCAGATCTTTCAGGATCTCCGGCAGGCCGAGGTCGTCGATGCGCGGCATGTCGGCGGTGATGTAACGCAGCACCATCGCGGGATTGCCGCGTTGATGGAACACGTTGACGCGGAAGCGGCCGAGCCCCGGCTCGGAGATGGCGAAGTCGATCTCCAGCTCGTCATTGAAGGCGTCGATCTGTTCCTGGGTCATCAGGCCGTAGGCCGCCTGGCGCACCACTTCCGGCGTCAGCATCTGCTTGTTGACCGGAAAAATCTGGCCTTCGATCTTGATCTTGATGGGCGCGTAAGAGGTGAAGAACAAGTCGGATGCGCGCTTGTCCACCATCAGCTTGAACAGCGGCTTGGTGTTGAGAACGACCTGGCGTTCCTCACCGGTGGTGTCCGCGGTGCTGGTTTCGTTCTCGAGCGTGTCGCCTTCGGCAGCCATGATCGTCTCGACTATCTACCAATTACGCCTTCGGTTTCTTCGTCCATGATCCGCAAGCTCTCGCCCGCCTCGTCGGAGAGTTTCAGCTCGCGCTTGCTCTCGAGCTTGATGCGCAGGCGCACTTCGTTCTTCGAGTCGGCATTACGCAGCGCGTCCTCGTAGGAAATCATGCCGCTCTCGTACAGCTCGAACAGCGACTGGTCGAAGGTCTTCATGCCCAGCCGGTTGGACTTGCCCATCACTTCCTTGATCTGCGCCACCTCGCCCTTGAAGATCAGGTCGGCGATCAGCGGCGAGTTGAGCATGATCTCCATCGCTGCGATGCGGCCGACGCCGGACTCGCGCGGAATCAGGCGCTGGGAAATCAGCGCCCGGATATTCAACGACAGGTCCATGAGCAATTGTTCCCGGCGCTCTTCGGGAAAGAAGTTGATGATGCGGTCCAGCGCCTGGTTGGCACTGTTGGCGTGCAACGTCGCCAGCACCAGGTGGCCGGTTTCGGCGAACTGAATGCCATATTCCATGGTGTCGCGGTCACGGATTTCGCCGATCAGGATCACGTCGGGCGCCTGGCGCAGCGTGTTCTTGAGGGCCACGTGCCAGCTCTCGCAGTCCACGCCCACCTCGCGGTGGGTGATCACGCAACCCTTGTGGTTGTGCACGTACTCGACCGGATCTTCGATGGTGATGATGTGACCGCGGGTCTTTTCGTTGCGGTAATTCAACATCGCGGCCAGCGAGGTGGACTTACCGGAGCCGGTGCCGCCGACCAGGATCACCAGTCCGCGCTTGCTCATCACGACATCGCGCAGGATCGCTGGCAGCTGCATTTCTTCCAGCGTGGGGATCTTGGCGTTGATGGTTCGGACCACGCAGCCGATCTGGCCCTGCTGCACGAACGCGCTGACACGGAAGCGGCCGATGCCGGCCGGCGCGATGGCGAAGTTACATTCCTTGGTGGCGTCGAAATCGCGCGTCTGCTTGTCGTTCATGATGGAGCGAACCAGCACCGCGGCCTGCTCCGGCGTGAGCACGCGCTCGGATTGCGGGCGGATCTCGCCGTCCACCTTGATCGCGGGCGGAAAGCCCGCGGTGATGAACAGGTCCGAGCCCTTGCGGTCGACGACGCGCTTGAGCAGGTCCTGCATCAGCTTGATAGCTTGTTCGCGTTCCATTTTCGCTCCACAGCGGTTGGTGGTTGGCGGTTAGTGGCTGGTTCGGAAGGCCACAATTCCCTTTTCTGACCAGCCACTAACCGCCAACCGCTGACCACTTCATTAAAACGCATCTTTGTTCTGCGCCCGGAAGCGCGCTTCTTCCTTGGTGACCACGCCCTTCTGCAGCAGCTCGCTCAGGCATTGATCCAGCGTCTGCATGCCGTCCTTCTGGCCGGTCTGGATGGCCGAATACATCTGCGCGATCTTGCCCTCGCGGATCAGGTTGCGAATCGCCGGCGTGCCGATCATGATCTCGTGGGCCGCCACGCGGCCGCCGCCGATGCGCTTGAGCAGAGTCTGCGAAATGGCCGCGCGCAGCGATTCGGACAACATGGTCCGGACCATTTCCTTTTCGGCGGCGGGGAACACGTCCACGATACGGTCGATGGTCTTGGCCGCCGAGCTGGTGTGCAGGGTTGCGAACACCAGGTGGCCCGTTTCCGCGGCGGTCAGCGCCAGGCGGATGGTTTCCAGGTCGCGCAACTCGCCGACCAGGATGTAGTCCGGGTCTTCACGCAGCGCCGAACGCAGCGCCTCGTTGAAGCCGTGCGTGTCGCGGTGCACTTCGCGCTGGTTGATCAGGCACTTCTGCGAGGTGTGCACGAACTCGATCGGGTCCTCGACGCTGAGGATGTGCCCG
>NZ_DASWVW010000026.1:0-16509 GCF_036406195.1 Steroidobacter sp. | reverse complement strand
ATCTACTGGCATTGTCCCGTGTGTCACGACAATGGCGTCATCACCGGGTGGCAGAACACGCTTTGGGACGGCTTCACAGATCCTGACGCCACATCATAAGGATCGCAGCTAGGGAAGACGTCGCAGGCTTACCGCTTACGTTACGACGCCATTCGGATCCGTCATGGTGAGCGGCTGACCGTGGGCGTTGTAGCTGTTGTAGGTTGTGACGTGGCCGGCGGCGTTGGTGATCGTCTGCACCTGGCCACATTGAAATCCAGTAGTGCAGTTGTAATACGTGTAGGTCGTAACGTCCGAGACATCCGTGCGCGGACCATCGGCGGTGAGCACCTTGCCGTAGTTGTTGTAGGTGTAGGTCCAGGTGCGGGAAGCATTGGTGGAAGTATCCAGCTCCGTGCGGCTCAGCACGTTGCCGTTGGCATCGTGCGTGAAGGTTGTGCGCTTGCCGGGCTCGTCAATCTGCGTCGGCAAACGGAAGTTGGGATGCCACTGTGTAGCAATCTTGCGCTCACGTGTGCCTGGTGCGGGCGTGTATGTCGAAAGGTCGGCCGGACAGGTCAGCGTCGAGGCGAGACCTTCGAGACGCACAATTTCGAGATTGCGACTGAGGTCGTGCGTGTAGCATGTCTTGTTACCTCTGAAGTCGGTGCGACTTGCCACGTTGCCATTGACATCGTAGCTCGTCGCCGCTGCCGAGCCGCCTTCACATCCAGAGGTACGAGGCTGGCTCATGGACGTATTCTTGCCGACGCCATGCACATCGGTGAAACGCCGGCCCTCCATCCTCCTGACAGGTGTCCTCCGCGCCCATCGCTTCGAATCCGATGAGCGCAACGATCGGCAAGAGCCAGCCGAGTATCTTCATACACAACATTCCTTTGTAGCAGCCGGCGCAAGAGATACCGTGCTGGACCGTCCTTGAGCGCAGAGTTAGAGCACGTTGCGTGCTAGGGCAGCGAGCCTAAGGCCAATGGCACTTAGTTAGCGCCCTCCAGTGGTTGGCGGTTAGCGGTTAGGGCAGAACGGAGGCCAGGATTTAGCTCATTTCTGGCCAACCGCTATCCGCTATCCGCTATCCGCTATCCGCTATCCGCCATCCGCGAACCGCCGCGACAAAGACGGTCAACTAAGCACCATTGAGCCTAAGGCGGAGTCGTTCCAGGGTCAACGAATGCAACGCGAATCAGGATTTTGCTGAATTCAGTGCAACGCCTTGATCGCCTGCTCCAACCCGCCCAACGTCAGAGGAAACATCCGGTTCTCGATCAACTCGCGAGTCACCTGCACTGAAGGAGTGTAATCCCAGCGCTGTTCCGGCTCGGGGTTCAACCAGACGTGGTGGGGCCAGGTGCGGGTGAGGCGCTGCATCCAGACGGCCCCGGCTTCTTCGTTCCAGTGTTCGATGCTGCCGCCGGGTTGAATGATTTCGTAGGGGCTCATGGTGGCATCGCCGACGACGATGAGTTTGTAGTCATGCCCATAAGTGCGCATCACTTCCAGGGTGGAGATCTTTTCGGCGTGGCGGCGGCGGTTGTCTTTCCACAGGCTCTCGTAGACGAAGTTGTGGAAATAGAAGTATTCGAGGTGCTTGAACTCCGAACGGGCCGCGGAGAACAGCTCCTCGCAGACGCGCACGTGGTAATCCATCGAGCCGCCAACGTCGAGGAACAGCAGCACCTTGATAGCGTTGTGCCGCTCAGGCACGAACTTGAGGTCCAGTAGTCCAGCGTTGCGCGCCGTCGAAGTGATGGTGTCATCGAGATCGAGATGCTCGGCCGCGCCTTCACGCGCGAATTTGCGCAGCTTGCGTAAGGCGATCTTGATGTTGCGCGTGCCGATCTCGACAGTGTCGTCGAGGTTCTTGAACTCGCGCTGGTCCCAAACCTTGACCGCGCTCTTGTTGCGCGACTCATCCTGGCCGATGCGGATGCCTTCCGGGTTGTAGCCATACGCGCCGAAGGGCGACGTGCCGCCCGTGCCGATCCACTTGTTGCCGCCCTGGTGCCGTTCCTTCTGCTCAGCCAGCCGCCTCTTCAAAGTCTCGATGAGCTTGTCCCAGCCGCCAAGCGCCTTGATCTGCGCTTTCTCCTCCTCGGACAAGACGCGCTCGCCCATGCGCTTGAGCCATTCCTCGGGAATGTTCTTCATCAGGGTATCGAACGAATCCTCGGCGCCCTTGAAGTACGCCGCGAACGCGCGGTCGAAGCGATCGAAGTGGCGTTCGTCCTTCACCAGGCAGGCGCGCGACAAGTAATAGAAATCTTCCGCGCTGGCGCTCGCGACCCGCGCCTGCAATGCCTGCAGCAGCGACAGGAACTCGGTGGTGGACACCGGCACCCCGCTCTCGCGCAGCTTGAAAAAGAACGGAACGAGCATGACCGCCGCTCAACGTACGCGACGGTTCAGAAACACCAGCTGCTCGAACAAATGCACATCCTGCTCGTTCTTCAGCAGCGCGCCGTACAGCGGCGGAATGGATTTCTTCGGGTCGTCGCTGCGCAGCGCTTCGGGCGGAATGTCCTCCGCGACCAGCAGCTTGATCCAGTCCAGCAACTCGGAGGTCGATGGCTTCTTCTTCAGCCCCGGCATTTCACGCACCTTGAAGAACGCCGTGAGCGCCTCCGACAACAGTTCTTTCTTCAATGTCGGATAGTGCACGCCGACGATGCGCTCCATGGTCGCGGCATCCGGAAAACGGATGTAATGAAAGAAACAACGCCGCAGGAACGCATCCGGCAGTTCCTTTTCGTTGTTGCTGGTGATGATGATGATGGGCCGATGCCGCGCCTTGATCCACTGGCGCGTTTCGTACACGTAGAACTCCATGCGATCCAGCTCGTGCAGCAGATCATTCGGGAATTCGATGTCGGCCTTGTCGATTTCGTCGACCAGCAGCACCGGCTGCACGTCGCTTTCGAACGCCTCCCACAGACGGCCCTTCACGATGTAGTTGCCGATGTCGTGCACCTTCGCCTCGCCGAGTTGCGAATCGCGGAGGCGAGACACCGCATCGTATTCATACAACCCCTGCTGGGCCTTGGTGGTCGACTTGATGTGCCAGCGATACAGCGGCCGCTGCAGCGAGCGCGCCACTTCTTCCGCCAGCTGCGTCTTGCCGGTGCCCGGCTCGCCCTTGACCAGCAGCGGCCGGCCCAACACCACGGCCGCGTTGACGGCCATCATCAAATCTTCGGTAGCGACGTAGTTATCGGTGCCGGCGAAACGGGAGGACATAGAACCTCGAAGTGAACAACCACTAGTGACCAATGAATAGTCGGAAAGCCCAACCATACCATGCATCGTCCCCGATGCCGCTCGGGGCCCTGCTGACCATTCATTAGTCACTATCTATTAGTCACTTCGGCAGCAGTTCAAGGGCATGTCGCGGCTCGCCAGGCAGCAGCGGACGCGGCTCGCCGTGCACCCAGGCCTCGTGGCCTGCTCCGTAGAACGGCGACAGCGGATGGTCGACCGGCCCACCGGGCATCTGGAAATAGCCTTCGGCTTCACGCCCCGGCGACACCACCATGCGCTGAGATGCACCGAATGAAGGCCCCTGCACGCGCGGCATGAACGAATCGCCCGACAGCGGCTGCGCCGGCATATCGAGCCAGCGCCCGATGAGCGGTACGGCCTGCGACAGCGGATGACGCATGGACAGCGTGTTCTGCGCTCCCCAGGTGCACTGACTGAGCGTGCCGCACTCGCTGATCAACGACTGAAGAGATGCGTCGACCGACGCCAGCAACGCCTCTTCCCAGCTCGCATATCGAGGATCGAGCATGTGTGCCGGCTGCCGGGTAACGAGTTGCCACAGCGGGCCTTCGAACTGCGCCGATGGCGAGAACTTGGTGTCCGGATATTTGAGGCGAGCCGCCGCGGTCAGCGTCGCGAATACATCGCTGCGAATCTGCAGTCGCATCGCGCGCACCAGCCGGTAGCCGACGTCTTCCGCCGTGGCCCGGCCCGACCATTCTTCGAGATATTTCCTCGCTTCCGCACGCAGTGGTCGCCCTTGCAACGCGTCCTCATCGAGCAGCTCGAGCAGATAGTCCCGCCAGCGAATCAGGAACAAAGCGCGATCGTCCAGCTGGATGTTGACCATGTCCCGGGCATTCGCGACATCTACCGCGAGCAGGTCGTCTCGAATCTGCGCGGCACGTGCGCCGTTGTCGTACATACCATCGCCCATGAACGACAGCCACGATTCGACATCGATCGTACGCGCATTCGCGGTCCACAAACGACCGCCGGGAGGATCGACGATACGAGGATACTCCTCGGGTTTGCGCCAACCGCTCCAGCCCACGCCGGGTGCGTTCCACATATAAGGCAGCGTGGAATCGTACTTGCCTCGCACCGGCACCTGGCCCATCAACGACCAGCCGATGCGACCGCTGGCATCCACCGCAAGGAAATTCTGCACCGGCACGCCGGAACGATTGGCCGCAAGCAGAGCAGCTTCCACGGTGTTGGCGGTTTCCAGATCGAGCATGCGGAAGTTGGTGGCCTGCGCATGATGCGCGGTCCAAGCGAGCGCAAGCGGGCGTTTCGGATCGGCGAGCACGATCGGCCCCCAGCGCGTGCTCTTCACCATAAGCGTCTGGTCAGGACCGTCCTTGACCTTCAGCACTTCCTCGCGCACCTCGAAAGGCTCCGAGCCTTCGGGTGTGAGATAGCGCGAGGGATCTTGTGGATCGGGCTCGACGATCACCAGATCGGTCCAATCGCCGAAGCTGTTGGTGAAACCCCAAGCCACCTGGCCATTGCTGCCAACGATCAACACCGGCAATCCCGGCAGCGTTACACCGACGAGATCCCGCCGCGCGGCGCCTTCAGCCTCGACGATCATGCGCGCGCGATACCAGACATGAGGCAATCGCAAGCCGAGGTGCATGTCATTCGCGAGCAGCGCGCCCTTGTCGACGGTGCGCGAGCCGGCGACTGCCCAGCTGTTGCTGCCGACATAGGTTTTCTCCTCCATCGTGCCGTTGACGGGCGGTGCCGCCAAAGCAGCCGCTCGCGCCGCGCCGTTGCGCAGATCGAATACGTCCGGTCCAGGAATCGACGCGGAGCGGATGGTGCCGCCGGCAATGGGCGCATCCCATTCCGTTCCCAACGGCGAGAGGAAAGCGAACATGGCGAGCGGCAGCGCATCGTGAAGTTGCAGGCGTGCCAGCTCTTCGCTGCCGCTCGAATCGTTGAGATTCAGATACATTGAGAACGCGACCAGCACCGAATCTTCCACCTGCCAGGCAGCGGGCTTGGCGCGCAACAACAGATATTCCCAAGGCTTGGTGCCCGCTTCCGACAAAGCGAAATTCACGCCGGCGGCATACGCGTCCAGCAACGCGCGATCATCCGCCGACGCTGCGGCAATGACTTCTCGAGCAACCCGGCGAAATCCATGAACGCGCAGCTTGCGATCCGCCTCCAGCACGCCGGCACCGAGCAGTGCAGCCATTTCACCGGCGGCCGCGCGACGCATGAGGTCCATCTGGAAATATCGGTCCTGCGCATGAGCGAGGCCGGTGGCAAACGCGAGATCGGCGCGGGTGCGCGCACGAATGACAGGAGTGCCCTCTGCATCGCGTTCGATGGCGGCCCGTGCCGTGATTTGCGCTCCCGTGATATTGCCGTCGAGCCGCGGCAAGCTGGCGCGCAACGCCAGATAGCCGGCGAGCCAGACACCGGCGAGAACGATCAGGACGGCAAGCGCAACATTACGCAGCGGCCGAAGCAGGCGCATGGGGGCGACGGTTGTTTAAACCCGTACCTCTAGAATTTTCATGGCATTGGTCTTACCAGACACACCCGACAGCTCACCCTTGGTGAGAATGATGCGATCGCCCGCCTCCACCATGCCCTGCTGGAGCATGAGCTTGAAGATGTCCGCATACAGCAGTTGTGCGTTGGTGTGCGTGATATCGAACGTCACCGGATACACGCCGCGATAGAGCATGACACGGCGCCGCGTCTCTTCGTGACGCGTGAATGCATAAATCGGAATGTCGGCGCGAATACGCGACATCCACAGCGGCGTCGAGCCCGATTCGGTCAACGCCACGATGGCCTTCACCTTCAGGTGATTGGCCGTGTACATCACCGCCATGGCGATGGCTTCATCGGTCTTCTCGAAGATGCCGTGCTCGCTGCGGGTGCGGATCGGCGTGTGCGAAGACTCGTACTTCTCGGCGCCGAGAATCACCTGAGCCATGGTGGCGACCGCTTTCACCGGATACTTGCCGACCGCGCTTTCGCCCGAGAGCATCACGGCATCGGTGCCGTCCATCACGGCGTTCGCGATGTCAGACACTTCGGCCCGCGTCGGCACCGGGTTGTGGATCATGGACTCCATCATCTGGGTGGCCGTGATCACGACGCGATTGCGCTTACGGCACGCGGCGATGATGTGCTTCTGCAGGCCGGTCAATTCGGCGTAGCCGACTTCGACACCGAGGTCGCCACGCGCGACCATCACTGCGTCGCTGGCTTGAATGATGCGATCGAGGTTCACCAACGCCTCGCTGCGCTCGATCTTCGCGACCAGATAACCGTGGCCGCCTTCCATACGCAGCAGCTGCCGGGCCTCTTCCATGTCGTGCCCGTCGCGAGCAAAAGAAACGGCGAGGTAATCCACGCGCAACTGCGCCGCGAGCTTGATGTCCTCGCGATCTTTCTCGGTCAGCGCGCCGGCCGACAGACCACCGCCTTGCTTGTTGATGCCCTTGTTATCGGACAGCTCGCCGCCGACCACAACCTTCGTGGTGATGCGAGGACCGTCGACATCGGTGACTTCCAGGACGATCAGGCCATCGTTCAGCAGCAGCGTATCGCCGCGGCGAACATCCTTGGGAAGATTCTTGTAGGCCACACCCACCGACTTGACCGTGCCCGCATTGGTGTCGAGCGACACGTCGAGGACGAACGGCTCGCCCTCGGTCAGAAACACCTTGCCTTCGACGAAGCGCTCGATGCGGATCTTCGGGCCCTGCAGGTCGCCGAGCACGGCAACCCATTTGCCCACCTGCTCCGCGACCTCCCGCACCATCTGCACGCGCTTCGCGTGCGCGGCCGGCTCGCCGTGCGAGAAGTTCACTCGCACGACGTCGGCGCCGGCCCGAATCATCTCACCAAGCACCTTGGGGTTGTCGGTGGCCGGCCCTAGGGTGGTCAGGATCTTGGTGCGACGGAGCATTGAGAACCTCGTGTCAGCTACGACTGCGCTCTTCCAATACCGCAACCGCCGGCAGCTTCTTGCCTTCCAGGAATTCCAGGAAGGCGCCACCTCCGGTGGAGATATAGGAAATGTCGTCTTCTACACGATATTTCTCGATGGCGGCTAGAGTATCGCCGCCGCCGGCGATGGAGAACGCGGACGATTTGGCGATGGCCTGCGCCAGCGTGCGCGTGCCTTCACCGAACTGGTCGAACTCGAACACACCCACCGGGCCGTTCCAGACGATGGTGCCGGCGCTGGCGAAGGTGCGTGCAAATTTCTCAGCGGTGTCCGGGCCGATGTCCAGGATCATCTCGTCGGGCTGCACCTGGCTCACCGGCTTCACGTCCGCCTCGGCATTGGCGGAGAACTCCGTGGCGACCACTACGTCGGTGGGCAGCGGAATCTCCACTTTCAACTCGGCCGAGCGCTTCAACAAGCCCTTGGCGATGTCGATCATGTCCGGCTCGTGCAGCGACTTGCCCACCGGCAGCCCCTGCGCCGCGATGAAGGTGTTGGCGATGCCGCCGCCGACGATCAACGTGTCGACCTTGGACAGCAGGCTCTCCAGCACCGTGAGCTTGGTCGACACCTTGGAGCCGGCGACGATGGCGATCAACGGCCGCTTGGGTTTTTCCAGCGCGGTTTCCAGCGCCACCAGCTCGTTCATCAGCAACGGTCCCGCACAAGCCACCTTGGCGAACTTCGCCACGCCGTGCGTGCTGGCCTCGGCGCGATGCGCCGTGCCGAACGCGTCCATCACATAGATGTCACACAGCGCGGCCATCTTCCTGGCCAGCTCTTCATTGTCCTTCTTCTCGCCCTTGTTGAAGCGCACGTTCTCGAGCAGCACGACTTCGCCCGGCGCGCATTCCACGCCGTCCAGCCAGTTCTTTTCGAAACGCACTTTGTAGCCCAGCAGCTCCGAGAGCCGCTGCGCCACCGGCGCGAGCGAGAACTCCTCGTCGTACACGCCTTCTTCCGGCCGCCCCAGGTGCGACATCACGAGCACGCGCGCGCCGGCGTTCTTGGCGTGTTGAATCGTCGGCAGCGACGCGCGGATACGCGCGTCGCTGGTCACTACACCGCCCTGCACCGGCACGTTCAGATCCTCGCGGATCAGCACGCGCTTGTCGCGCAGGTCTAGATCGACCATCCGCAAGACGGCCATGGTCAGCCCGCCTTCGACCAGGCGATCGTGGTGTCCAGCATGCGGTTGGAGAAGCCCCACTCGTTGTCGTACCACGAGCACACCTTCACCAGGGTCCCTTCGATGACCTTGGTCATGGTGGCGTCGTAGGTAGAGGAAGCCGGATCGTGGTTGAAGTCGATCGACACCAGCGGGCCATCGCTGTACGCGAGCACGCCCTTGAGCGCGCCGTTCGCCGCGTCCTTCATCAGCTTGTTGATCTCTTCGATGCTGGTCGCGCGCTTGGCGACGAGGCTCAGGTCGACCAGCGACACGTTGATCGTCGGCACGCGCACCGCGAAGCCGTCGAGCTTGCCGTTCAATTCCGGCAGCACCAGGCCGACAGCCGCAGCGGCGCCGGTCTTGGTCGGGATCATCGACTGCGTGGCCGAGCGCGCACGGCGCAGGTCCTTGTGGAACACGTCGGTCAGCACCTGATCGTTGGTGTACGAGTGAATAGTGGTCATCACGCCGGACACGATGCCGATGTTGTCGTGGAGCACCTTGGCGACCGGCGCCAGGCAGTTCGTGGTGCACGATGCGTTGGAGATGACCGTGTAGCTGGACTTCAGCGTGTCGTGATTCACGCCGTACACGACGGTGGCATCCACGTCCTTGTCGCCCGGCGCGGAAATCACGACCTTCTTCGCGCCACCCTGCAGGTGCGCGCCGGCCTTGGCCTTGCTGGTAAACAGACCGGTGCATTCGAACACGAAGTCCACGCCCAGCTGGCCCCACGGCAGCTTGGCCGGGTCGCGCTCGGCCAGCACCTTGATGCGATCGCCGTTGACGACCATCGAGTCGCCGTCGACTTTCACTTCGCCGTTGAACTTGCCGTGCACCGTGTCGTAGCGGGTCAGGTGCGCGTTGGTCTGCGCATCGCCGAGGTCGTTGATCGCGACGATCTGGATGTCTTTCTGACGGTTCGCCTCGTACAGCGCGCGCAGGATGTTGCGGCCGATGCGACCGTAGCCATTGATACCGACTTTGATGGGCATTCGCGTTACCTCGTTGGAATCACTGCAGCAGCTTCTGCACCGTGCGAACGACATTGTCCGCGGTGAAGCCGAAGTGCTTGAACAAATCCTTGGCCACGCCGGACGCGCCGAACGTGGTCATGCCGATGATGGCGCCACGCGGGCCGACGTAGCGATACCACGTTTCCGTCGCGGCCGCTTCGATGGCCACCCGCACCTCCACGGCACGTGGCAGCACCTTCTCGCGATACGACTCGTCCTGCGCCTCGAACACGTTGGTGCTCGGCATGGACACGACGCGCGCGCGCTTGCCGCTCTGTTGCAGCAGCCCGGCCGCCTCGACCGCAATCGCCACTTCCGAGCCGGTCGCGATCAGAATCACCTCGGGCGTGCCTTCGCAATCCTTCAGCACGTACCCGCCGCGACGAATGTCGGCGATCTGCTGTTCGCTGCGCGGCTGAGGAGGCAATGCCTGGCGCGTGAGCGCCAGGGTCGTCGGTCCGGTGCGATGCTCGATGGCTTCGGCCCAGGCCACGGCGGTTTCGGCGCTGTCGCACGGCCGCCAGACCGTCATGTTCGGAATGATGCGCAGGCTCGGCAGATGTTCCACCGGCTGGTGCGTCGGGCCGTCTTCGCCCAGGCCGATGGAGTCGTGGGTCATGACGTAGATGACCCGCTGCTTCATCAACGCCGACATGCGCATCGCATTGCGCGCGTAATCGGAGAACACCAGGAAGGTGCCGCCGTAAGGGATCAGGCCGCCGTGCAGAGCCACGCCATTCATGATCGCGGACATGCCGAACTCGCGCACGCCGTAATGAACGTAGTCACCGGAAGCGTCCGCACCAGTGATGGAACGCGAGTCCTTGCGGTTGGTGTTGTTCGAGCCGGTCAGGTCGGCGGAACCGCCCAACAGCTCGGGCAGGCTCGGGCCATAGGCGTTCAACGAAGCCTGCGAGGACTGGCGAGTGGCGAGCGGCTTGCTCTCCTTCGCCACGTCGCCGACGTACTTGGCGACCACATCGCGCCACGCCTTCGGCAACTCCCCCTTCTGCCGGCGCTCGTACTCGGCCGCCAGCTCGGGGAACTTGCCCTTGTAGGCGTTGAAACGTTCCTGCCACTCGGCTTCGCGCTTGGCGCCCTTGGCTTTCGCGTCCCACCCCGAGCGGATTTCCTGAGGGATGACGAATGGCTCGTAATTCCAGCCCAGATTCTTGCGAGTGGCAGCCACCTCATCAGCGCCTAGCGCTGCGCCGTGAGTGGCCTCGGTGCCCTGCTTGTTGGGCGAACCCCAGCCGATGATGGTCTTGCAACAGATCAGGCTGGGCTTGTCGGTCTGGGCGGTCGCGGCCGCGATGGCGGCCTCGATGGCGGCCGGATCGTGGCCGTCGACATTCGGCACCACGTGCCAGCCGTAAGCCTCGAAGCGCTTCGGCGTGTCATCGGTGAACCAGCCGTGCACTTCGCCGTCGATGGAAATGCCGTTGTCGTCGTAGAACGCGATCAGCTTGCCGAGCTTGAGCGTGCCGGCCAGCGAGCAGGCTTCGTGCGACACGCCTTCCATGAGGCAGCCGTCGCCGAGGAACACCCAGGTGCGATGGTCGACGATGTCGTGGCCGGGACGGTTGAAGGTGCTGGCCAGGTGCTTTTCCGCCAGCGCCATGCCCACGGCATTCGCCAGTCCCTGGCCCAGCGGGCCAGTGGTGGTCTCGATGCCCAGGTGCGGGTCATGCTCCGGATGGCCGGCGGTATGCGCGCCCAGCTGCCGGAAGTTCTGCAAATCTTCCAGGGTCAGCGGATAGCCCGTCAGGTGCAGCAGCGAGTACAACAGCATCGAGCCGTGGCCGTTGGACACCACGAAACGGTCGCGATCCGGCCACAGTGGATTACCGGGATTGTGCTTGAGGTGATCGTTCCACAAGACTTCGGCGATATCGGCCATGCCCATGGGCATGCCGGGGTGGCCGGAGTTGGCCTTTTGCACGGCATCCATCGCCAGGGCGCGGATGGCGTTGGCTAACTGCCGGCGGGGGGATGTCTGCATCAGGAAGTATCTCGAGAAGTGCGTGAAAAGGCCGGCCCAAACACGAGGAATGAGCGTGGCGGAAGGCCGCGCATTTTGGACTATGGGGCGAGGCCGGGCAATGCAGATCGCGGCGGGTCGGTGTCTCGCGGACTGTCACGGCGCAATGCACGGTGACTGCGCATGAGCTGCGTGGCGGGAACGAAACGGCGCCTGGCCAGTCCGATTCCGAGTAGTCAGCAGGGTCGCGACTTGTGTGAGGCGAGGCGCAAATCTCGACGCGCACGGTGCCTGGACCCATGCGATTAGACACTGGTCACCTTTTCCGCCTTGCCCCATTGCTACGATCATTGTGGCTATTTTGCCCCATTATGTAGCGCGACAAACTCGAGCCACGATGCAATCGGTCCGCCTCATTCAGTTCAGCGATCTGCACCTGTTCGGTGAAGCAAGCGGGCGGCTGCGCGGCGTCGCGACTTTGCCGTCGCTGCAGGCCGTAATCGCCGACGCCCAGCGGCGGGCCCATCGCGCCGACGGCGTGTTGCTGACGGGCGATTTGGTGCAAGACGACCCCGAGGGGTATCGCTGGGTGCGCCAGGTGTTCGGCGCATGGCGCTCGCCCGTGCTGTGCCTGGCGGGCAATCACGACCTTCCCGATCACATGCGCGCCGGCCTGCGCGGTGGGCCGTTCAAGATCGGCGGCCATACCGAATTCGGCCGCTGGCTGGTGGTCATGCTGGACTCGTGGGTCGCCAACGATGCCGGCGGCCGCATCGGCGCCGAGCAGTTGAGCTATCTGCGCGAGGTGCTGCGCACTCACCGCAACCATCACGTGCTGGTGTGCCTGCACCACCAACCGATCGCGATGCGCAGCCAGTGGCTGGATCGGGTCGGGCTGTACGACGCCGACGAATTCATGAGCCTCGTGCGTGAGCATTCGAACGTGCGCGGCGTGCTCTGGGGCCACGTGCACCAATCCCTCGATAGCTTCATGTACGGCGTCCGCTTCATGGCCACACCCTCCACCTGCGCGCAATTCGAACCCGGCAGCGCCGATTTCGCCATCGACAGCCGCCCGCCCGGCTACCGCGTCCTGGAACTGATGCCGGACGGCTCGATCGCCACCGAAGTGTGCTGGCTCGAGACCTACGCGCAGACCAGCGTCGCCTGAGGTACCCTCCCGGCCACAGGACCAGAGGGACAACCAAGACTCGATGAAGAACCTACTCGTGGCGCTGTGTGCGCTATGGCTCGGCCCGCTGCCGGGCGCTTTCGCCGCCGGCCAGCAGCAGCACAGCCTGTGGTCGCTCAAGGGCAAGACCAACACCGTGTATCTGCTCGGCTCGGTGCACTTCCTCAGCGAATCCGAGCAATTGCCCGCCGCGCTCGACGCCGCCTACCAGGACTCCGAGGTGCTGCTGATGGAGATCGACATGGACGATCTCGATCCGGTGGAGACACAGCAGATCACCCTGGAGCTGGGCCTGCTGCCGGCCGGCGAAACGTTGGAGCAGCATCTCGGCAAGCCGACATATGCCCGCCTGTCCGAGCGCGCGCAGGAGGTCGGCATCGATCCGGCGCTGCTCAACCGCTTTCAACCCTGGTTCGCCGCGATGACGCTGGTGCAGCTGCAGCTGATGAAGATGGGCCTGGCGCCCACGTCAGGCATCGAGCAGCGCTTCACCACTCAGGCCATGGCGGACCAGAAACCGATTCACGGCCTGGAAACATTGCGCGAGCAACTGGGGATGCTGGCCGGCCTGCCGGATCGGCAACAGCGCGAATTCCTGCTCTACAGCATCGAAGACACGGAGCGCATGTCCGAGGAAATCGACGAATTGCTGTCCGCCTGGCGGCGTGGCGACAGCAAGGCGCTGGCGGCTCTGCTGGCGGAAGGCTTCGAGCAATACCCGGACCTGTATCGGCCGTTGACCACCGACCGCAATCGCCGCTGGCTCGGCCAGGTGGAGGCGCTACTGGATGATCGCGAGGACTATCTGGTGGTGGTCGGAACGCTGCACCTGGTGGGCAAGGACAGCCTGATCGAGTTGCTACAGGCGAAAGGCCACAAGATCGTGCAGCATTAGAAGCGGTTAGCGGTTAGGGGTTAGTGCAGAGGCTTTGCTTCTCAGCAACCGCTAACCGCTAACCGCCAGCCACTTTCCCTCAGACCTCGACCATCTCGAAATCTTCCTTGCCCGCGCCACAATCCGGGCAGCGCCACGACAGCGGCACGTCCTCCCAGCGCGTGCCGGCTGCAATGCCGGATGCGGGATCGCCTTTTTCTTCTTCGTAGACGTAACCGCAGATCACGCACATGTAGGCTTTCATTTCGCAGCGCTGGCCCAGAACGAGTGAGTCGAGGGTGAATCGAGGGCTCGGATTATAGGGAAGTGAGACCGGCGATGGGAGGCCGGCGGGCGGCGCGCGAGTTCGATGCATCGGCGCGGATGGCTTACACTTCGCCCCGCCGAACTCACCGCCGATTTCACCGGAGCCTTCCGTGTCTCTATTCGCCGATGCCAGCCGCTACATTCCCGGTGGCGTAAATTCTCCCGTCCGAGCTTTCCGCGGCGTCGGCGGCGAGCCTGTTTTCATCGAGCGCGCCGCCGGCTGTCGCGTGTTCGATCAGACCGAGCGCGGCTACATCGACTACGTCGGTTCGTGGGGCCCGATGATCCTCGGCCATGCGCATCCCGAGGTGATCCGCGCCGTGCAGGAGCGCGCCGCGCTCGGCCTCTCCTTCGGCGCGCCTACGCAGATCGAGACCCGGGTCGCGCAGCGCATCTGCCAGATGATGCCGTCGATCGAGCTGGTCCGAATGGTGAGCTCCGGCACCGAAGCGACCATGAGCGCGATCCGCCTGGCCCGCGGCTTCACCGGCCGCGACAAGATCGTGAAGTTCGAAGGCTGCTATCACGGCCACTCCGATTCGCTGCTGGTGAAAGCGGGCTCGGGCGCGCTCACCTTCGGCGTGCCCACCTCGCCCGGCGTGCCGAAGGAATTCGCCGCGCAGACCATCACGTTGAACTACAACGACATCGCGCAGGTGCAACAGCTGTTCAGCGACAGCGGCAACGAGATCGCCTGCATCATCGTCGAGCCGATCGCCGGCAACATGAATTGCGTGCCGCCGGTGCCGGGCTTTCTGGAAACATTGCGCTCGGTGTGCGATCAGCATGGCAGCGTGCTGATCTTCGATGAAGTGATGACGGGCTTCCGCGTGGCACGCGGCGGCGCGCAGGCGCTATATGACATCCGTCCGGACCTGACCACGCTCGGCAAAATCGTCGGCGGCGGCATGCCAGTCGGCGCGTTCGGCGGACGCCGCGACATCATGGAAAAGATCGCGCCGCTAGGTCCGGTGTATCAAGCGGGCACGCTCTCGGGCAATCCCGTCGCCATGGCCGCCGGACTCACCACGCTCGAAGCGCTCGACGAGCCACAGTTCTACGAACAACTGGCAGCGCGCACTACGCAACTCATGGAGGGATTGCAGCACGCTGCCAAGCTCGCGGGCATCGCGCTGTCGACCAATCACGTGTGCGGCATGTTCGGCCTGTTCTTCACCGACAAGTCGCCAGTGCGATATTTCCGGGAAGTGATGGCGTGCGACGTGGACCGCTTCAAACGTTTCTTCCACGGCATGCTGAACGAAGGCGTCTACCTGGCGCCCTCGGCGTTCGAAGCAGGCTTCATTTCAGCGGCGCACACGCCGGCCGACATCGACGCCACCATCGCAGCGGCTCGCAAAGTTTTCGCCACGATCTAGACACAACCCGAGGACGACGCGAGAAGTGCCGAGACACACTCACGTCGCCCGATTCGGCAAGCCCTAGATGCGGGTCAAGGGACCGTCCCGATGCAGAAGTTCAGCGAACCATAGCCATTGGTAATGTCTGAAGCCGCCACGATGTAGCGGCCGCCGTCCGCCACCGCTTCCGGATTGTTGGTCGATTCGTGCGACTGCGCCATGATTGCTTGCCAACCTGACCATGTGACGCCACCGTCCAGCGAAACATTCTTGAAGATGGCACGGTACCTCCAGGCTGGAGCATCCTGTGTGTTACCGCGGACGAATACGGCGTAAGAAGCGCCATCCATGGCGACAGCCGCGGGCTCCGATATGGCGCCTGGAGGAGGGCCGCCGAGGCTCACCCATCCTGACCATACTCCATTGTATTTGTTCATGAGAATGACACCGCCGTTGCGCACGAATACCGTGTACGTGCCGGTGCCATGAGTAACCACCGCAGGATCGACGCTGGTACTGACGGAGCCGCCTGGCGTGATCCAACTGCTCCAGACCCCCCCGATTCTCTCACGGTACCAGATGTCATTGGATTGGCCTCGTTTGAATACGGCGACGTGTCCATTGCCCCAGGAAACCGCCGCGGGACTGGATGTCGCAACACCACCGAGGCTGGTGTGTGGTCCCCACGTACCGCCTGTTCTCTCCACATACCAGATCTCTCGATTGGTACCGCGATAGAACACCATCCTGCGAGTGCCAGTGGCGTCCGGTAGGGCAACGGCTTCTGGATTCCACGTTATATCCCCTTTCAGCGACGTCCAGACACCAGTATTGGTAACCTCCCACAACTCGCGATTGCTGCCCCGAACATACGCTGCATCCATGAGCGCGGAGGGCTCGGACGTAGTGACTCCTCCCAGATTACGTGAAGTGCCAAAAAGCGGCACGTATACGGGCACTCCGGCAGGCGTGGTGTAATACACTCCCGCGCGACTGACGCCAGCGTCGACATTGCTCGATGCAGCGGCGCTGTAGCAGGTATCGGCCATTGCAGGCGCAACGGCCAAGCCAAGCATCATGCCCAGACACGGCCTTATTCCTTTCATCGAAATAATCTCCTTGCAGTCCTGATCTGTGCCCTTTCTCGATCAACGGCGGACACAACACCGCGTTGAGCTACGGCAGCCCATAGCTCAACCCAAAACCATTATTGAGAATCACGAAAATAAGTGACACTTTTTCTGCATCTTGCTGTCCAAGGGCCCCGAATGTTCTGATACGGGGCCTCGATGAACGACACACAGCGAATGCAGGAGATGAAGCGCCGCCGGGTCAAGGGCGCACGGC
>NZ_DASWVW010000025.1:0-182188 GCF_036406195.1 Steroidobacter sp. | reverse complement strand
GCCGTGCGCCCTTGACCCGGCGGCGCTTCATCTCCTGCATTCGCTGTGTGTCGTTCATCGAGGCCCCGTATCAGAACATTCGGGGCCCTTGGACAGCAAGATGCAGAAAAAGTGTCACTTATTTTCGTGATTCTCAATAATTCAATTGCGCAAAACATTCTTGCCGCGTTCGACGCGGCTTGTATACAAACGTAAATGACAATGCAGTGTCAGGCGGCGCGACACCCTCACGAGAGCAGGGCTCGCCAGCCAAATTTTTTCGAATGTTTTATTCGAATGTTCTATTTGAGCTCGCGCAGCCAGTCGCGCGGCTTCAGGAAGTCGGAATACAGGCGCGCTTCCGGCGAGCCCGGCTCGGGCGACCAGTTGTACTCCCACCGCACCAAGGGCGGCAACGACATCAGGATGGATTCGGTGCGGCCGCCGGACTGCAGGCCGAACGAAGTGCCGCGATCGTAGACCAGGTTGAATTCGACGTAGCGGCCGCGCCGGTACAGCTGGAACTGCCGTTCACGTTCGCCATGCGGATGGTCTTTCCGGCGCGCGACGATGGGTAGATAGGCTTCGAGGAAATGATCGCCGACGCTGCGTTGATAGGCGAAGCAGCGCTCGAAGCCCCATTCGTTCAGGTCGTCGAAGAACAGGCCGCCGACGCCGCGGGTCTCGTTGCGATGTTTCAGAAAGAAATATTGGTCGCACCACGCTTTGTGCTTCGAATACACGTCGTCGCCGAAGCCGGCGCAGGCTCGTTGCGCGGTTCGATGCCAATGCAGGACGTCTTCTTCGAACGGATAGTAGGGCGTGAGATCGAAACCGCCGCCGAACCACCAGGTGCCGGGCGAGCCATCCTTGGGAGTGGCGGAGAAGAAACGCACGTTGGCGTGCGTGGTGGGGACGTACGGATTCCAGGGATGGAACACCAGCGACACACCGGTGGCCATCCAGGTCGCCTCAGCGAGCTCGGGCCGCTGCGCTGTGGCGCTGGGCGGCAGTCGCGAGCCCATCACATGCGAGAAATTTACGCCCGCCTGTTCGAACACCGAACCGTTGCGCAGTACGCGGCTTTCGCCGCCGCCCCCTTCGGCGCGTTGCCAACGGTCGCTGCTGAACGTCGCGCTGCCATCGGCCTGCTCGATGGCCGAGCAGATGCGATCCTGCAGTCCGCGCAGGTAGGCGAGAACGGCATCGGCATCAACGGACATGAATGAACCTTACTCGATTGACCTTACTTGGGCTTGGCGGCGGGCTTGCCGGCCGTCTTCGCGGAGGTTTTCTTGGCTGCGCTCTTGGCCGCCGCGCGCACGGCAGTGCCGGCCGCAGCCTTCGAGCCAGCCTTGCTCGCGGCCTTCTTGGCCGTGGCCGAGGCGGGAGCTTTGGCTGTTTTCGCAGGCGTGCTCTTGCTCTTGGCCGCGGCCTTGATCGGCTTCGCCGACGATGCTTCAGCAGCTTGCGCCGCGGGCGCAGCCGTCTTCTTCGCGAAGCGGCCGAACCGGCCCTTGCCGCGTTCCGGTGCGGCGGCGAGCAGCTCTTTGCACTCGTCCAAGGTCAACGTGCGGGGCTCGCGATCCTTGGGGATCTTGGCGTTCTTGACCTTGTCGGTGATGTACGGGCCGTAACGGCCGTTCAACACCTGAATGCCGGCGTCGGGGAAATCGAGAATGATGCGATGCGCATCCGCCTCTTCCTTGGCCTTGATCAGCTCCAGCGCACGCGGCAGCTCGATGGTGTACGGATCGTCGTCCTTGATCGAGACGAACTTCTTCGCGCCGTATTGAATGTAGGGACCGAAGCGGCCGATGGCGACGCGGATCGAGTGGCCGTCGTCCATCTGCCCCAGGGTTCGCGGCAACGTGAACAACTCCAGCGCTTCGGCGAGCGTGATGGTGTCCATGCGTTGCGTCGGCTTCAGGCTGGCGAACTTCGGCTTTTCCTCGTCGTCCTTGGTGCCCATCTGCACGAACGGACCGTACTTGCCGTAGCGCACCGAGATGGGCTTGCCCGTGACCGGATCGCTGCCGAGCTCGCGCGCTTCGGAAACATCTTCGCGCGTGACCGTCTCGTCGACCACGTCGACGCGCTCTTTGAATTCGGTCCAGAACCGCTCCAGCACCGGCACCCAGGCCTCGCGGCCGTCGGCGATCTCGTCGAGGTCGTCCTCCATCTTGGCGGTGAAGCCGTACTCGACGTAGTGATGGAAATTGCGCGTCAGGAATTTGTTGACGATCTTGCCCAGGTCGGTGGGCACGAAGCGGCGATTCACCAGCTCCGTGTACTTCTTGTTGACCAGGGTCGAGATGATGCTGGCGTAGGTCGAGGGCCGGCCGATGCCGTGCTCTTCGAGCGCTTTGACGAGGCTCGCTTCCGAGAAGCGCGGCGGTGGCTCGGTGAAGTGCTGTTCGCCGCGCAGTGCCAGCAGCGTAACTTCGTCGCCGACCTCCATGGCCGGCAGAATGCGATCGTTATCGTCCTCGGCCGCGTCGTCCTGACCTTCCTTATAAACAGCGATGTAGCCCGGCTTCACCAGCGTTGAACCATTCGCGCGCAGCACCGCGGTCGAACCTTCTCGCTTGGCGCTCGTGCCCGGCACCAGATCGACGGCGACGGTGTCGTACACGGCTGCTTCCATCTGGCTCGCAACAGCGCGTTTCCAGATGAGGCTGTAGAGCTTGAACTGATCGTTGTCGATCTTGCCTTGCAAGCGTTCCGGCGTGACCGACGCGGACGTCGGACGAATCGCTTCGTGCGCTTCCTGTGCGTTCTTCGATTTCGTCTTATAGGTGCGCGGCGACTCGGGCACCGCATCGGCACCGTACAGATTGCCGATCACCTGCCGGATCTCGGCAACCGCTTCGGCAGCGAGGTTCAGCGAGTCGGTACGCATATAAGTGATGAGACCGACCGCGCCTTCGCCGAAGTCCACGCCTTCATACAACTGCTGCGCCAGGCGCATCGTGCGCTGAGCGCCAAAGCCGAGTTTGCGAGCGGCTTCCTGTTGCAGGGTCGATGTCGTGAACGGCGGCGCCGGATTGCGCCGGCGCTGCTTCTTGTCGATGTTGGCGACGCTGAGCTTGCCCCTGGCGGCGTCTTCGATGGCCTGGCGCACGTCATTGGCCTGCGCCTCGTTGGTGACCGTGAACTGCTCGACCTTGTCGCCGCGGAACTCGATCAGGCGCGCCGGGAAGGTCTGCTTGGACTTCTCGGCGTCGGCATCGATGGTCCAGTACTCGCGTGGCTTGAAGTTGAGGATTTCCTCCTCGCGCTCGCAGATCATGCGCAGCGCCGGGCTCTGCACGCGGCCGGCGGATGCGCCGGGCAGACCGGCCTTCTTCCACAACAGCGGCGAGAGATTGAAGCCGACGAGATAGTCGAGCGCGCGGCGCGCCTGCTGTGCGTTCACCAGGTCCTGCGAAATGTCGCGTGGCTGGCCGATGGCCTCGCGAATCGCGTTCTTGGTGATCTCGTAGAACACCACGCGATGCACGTCCTTGCCGTCGAGCACGCCTTGCTCTTTCAACAGCTCGGTCAGGTGCCAGGAGATCGCCTCGCCTTCGCGGTCAGGGTCGGTCGCCAGATACAGGGCGTCGGATTTCTTCAGCGCCCTGGCGATCGCCTGAACGTGCTTCTCGTTCTTGTCCAGGATCTGGTAGCGCATCGCGAACTTGCGCTTCGGGTCGACCGCGCCTTCCTTGGGCACCAGGTCGCGCACGTGGCCATAAGAGGCCAGTACCTCGAAATTCTTTCCGAGATATTTCTTGATGGTTTTCGCCTTTGCAGGCGATTCCACGATGACTAGATTCTTCTGCTCCATAAAAAAAGAAACCGCGGTGGCCGCGGTGCTGCTGAAAATTGCGCTGTGTCAGCCGCTCTTCAGTGCACCACTTGCAGACGGTTGTCGAAAACCAAATCCTCCATCCGCAGGTAAGCGCTCTGTTGGCCGGGCTGACTGAACAGCGCCATGAGCACCACCCACTTCACTTGTTCTATGTCGATCTGCTGCACGTCGAGTGCCAGCAGACGGTCGATGACCAGCTCGCGCTGCGCTGGACTGATGATGCCGATGTTCTCCAGGTACAGGATGTAGCCGCGGCAGTCGGTGTCGAGCCGCGCCTGTTCGCGCGCGTCGAAGATGCGAATCGCTCGCGATCCTGGAATGGCGCCCGCGCGGTTCGGGTCCGCCGACAGCTGCTCGAGCCACTCCAGCGCGCGGCCTACTTCTCGTTCGGAGAAACCGGCTCGTTCCAGTTCGTCCCGGAGAGTGTCGCGGTCGGGTTCGGGGGCGCAGTCCAGATCGGCGTCGAAGTAATTCTCGAAGAGATAGATCAGGATATCGAGAACGCTTTCCTTCATTTCGCTGCCTTGGTTGGCCTGCAGGAGCTCGCGCCTGCCTGCAGGCGGCCGGCACGGTTCGCACCGCTTCGACCAAAGAAACTACGAGACGCGCCGGACATATAGCCCGCCAGGGCAGGCGTCGATGCGCGCCTCCAGTTCGAGGATCAGCAGCATGGACGCTACCTCGTCGGCCGCGAGCCCGGTCCGTGCGATCAAAACATCGACACCGGCCGGTTCGAAGCCGAGCGCATCTAACAGGATTTCATACCCTTTGTCCAATGCCGGGGTCAAAACTGTTGCAGTTTCAGCGCCTTCCGGCCCGGCCCGGGCCGGCTTTCGCCCGGTGGCCTGCAGCGCGCCTAGCAGCGGTCGCAGCTCCTCGAAGATGTCCTCGGCTGTTTCCACCAGCTTCGCCCCCTCGCGAATCAGTCTATGGCAACCGCGCGCGAGCGGGTTGTGGATCGAGCCTGGCAGGGCGAAAACTTCGCGCCCCTGCTCGGCGGCCAGCCGCGCCGTAATCAGCGAACCGCTGCGCACCGCGGCCTCCACCACCAGTGTGCCCAGTGACAATCCACTGATGATGCGATTGCGTCGGGGAAAGTTGCTCCGGGTTGCCTGGGTGCCCAGCGGAAATTCGCTGACCAGCGCGCCGCTGGATGCAATTTCCGCCGACAACCTTGCATTGGCGTGCGGGTAGTCGATATCAAGGCCCGTGCCGCACACCGCGATAGTGCGCCCGCCATTATCCAGGGCACCCCGGTGTGCAGCCGTGTCGATGCCGATCGCCAGGCCGCTGGTCACTGCCAGACCTGAATGGACCAGATGCGCGGCAAACTGGCAGGCATTTTCACGCCCGGCGTTGGTCGGATTGCGAGAGCCGACGATAGCGAGCTGCGGCAGGCACAGCACTTTCGGATCGCCACGTACCAACAGCGCTGCAGGTGCATCGGGCAATTCGGCAAGCAGCGCGGGATAGCCGGGCGCGCCGCGAGGAATGAAATGATGAGAGGGCTGTTCCAGCCAGCGCCGGTGTCGTTCGATCAGCAACGGCAGCGCCACGGCATCCATGCCGTGCACCCGTGATCGGGCCAGCCATGTTTCGAGCTCTTCCATGAGCTCGCCAACATAAGCTGAAAGAAAGTGCGCTTATGGGTTTTTAGCGCGGTCGCCCTGACGAATTTCGTGCGTCGTTTCCATCACCAGCGCGTAGCTCAGCTTGTCGAAAGCCTTGAAGACCATCAGCACGCCGGCCCGCTCATCGGGCAGCTGCACGTTGTTGCCGAAGCCCGAGGTACGGCTCCGCGAACGTCGCGCGGCGAGGCCACCCTCCTTGAAGGTATCGCGTACCACGTCGCCACGCTTGTAGACGGCCAGGATGTGTCCCGGCTCCAGGCCGGCGTCCGAGCCGCGATTGAGCGCGACGACTTGATATTGGCCCATCACGGTGTGACTGCGCACCGCCATGATGCTCGCGTCGATGTCCGAGGCTGGCGCGTGCGGCACGAAGTCCACATTCACATCCACCGACTCCGGAAACACCTTGTCGCCTTGCAGGACTTCGCGTGTCGAGTCGGTCATGAGCAGCTTCGCCGGATCGCCCGCAGTGGCGACCGGGCCTGAGCCGACATACATGCCCGAGTAGCCGAGTAGCGCGTTGTTGTCCGGATCGCGCAGCTCCTCTTCGACGTGAATGACGCTGAAGCGAGTCTCCGGTTCCGCATTGCCGATGCCGCGTGCATACACTTCGTTGCCGAGCGCGCCGATCATGTGCGAATCGCGCATGGCGACGACGTACGGCGCCGTCTTCACCTGGTCCTTGGTCAACAGCGTCGGCCGGCCCATGAAGCTGGCGACGATGTCATAGGGAATCGCGGTGATGGCCTGGCTCAACGGCTCGCGCCGCACTTCCGGCCCCAGGCGCTTGCCGCCGCGACTGCCTTCGATGGTCTCGCCGCCACGCTCCACCGTCAGGCGGGGCTGGCCGTCGACATACACCAGCTTGAGCACATCGCCCGGGTAGATCAGGTGCGGATTGGCGATCTGGGGGTTCACGTACCAGATTTCCGGCCAGTACCAGGGCTCGCGCAGGAACATCCTGGAAATGTCCCAAAGGGTGTCGCCGCGCTTGACCACATATTGATCGGGGGCATTGGCGGCCAGCGGAATGTTGCTGCCGGAGCCGACGGTCTGGGCCGGTGAGTCCTGGGCCTGCAGGCTCGGCGGCGCCAGCACGCCCGCGGTGACGGTCAGGCCAGCGACCAGGCTGAGCAGGATCGCCTTACGAAGTGCCAGATTCGCAGTTTTCATGCGCTCAACGAGCTCCCATTAGACTTTTGAACTCCCGTCCCTGCCCGTGCTCGCCCGGCGTCTCGGGCTTGAGCGAAGCGAGCTCCTGGAAGTGTCTTGGCGTCGCATAAACCTTTGTATGAGCGCGCAAAAACACACACGGGGCCGACATTAAGTTCAACAGTGGCCGAACTTTAGCAGCAACATTGCAACGAGTGCAGAAATGGGCCTCCAGCCCGAGACGTGGTTCTCATTCCTGCGCCCGGCGCACCCCCGCCACCTTCGGGGATGGGCCGGCGTTCAGCAGCCGACTCACGCTGTCTATGGCGCTCTTCGGTACGAAACGCTTGTATCCGGCCGAATCGCCTGCACACTAGACGTCCCCGGGGCGGACCCCCGGGGCTCATCGACTGCGCGGCAGTCTCCACCTTTTGACGTTTTCGAACATGGCACTACTTCCGATTCTCGAATTCCCGGACCCGCGCCTGCGCACCAAAGCGCAGCCCGTGGAGCAGGTGGACGAGGGCATCCGCAAACTGATCGACGACATGTTCGAGACCATGTACGCGGCGCCCGGCATCGGCCTGGCCGCCACGCAGGTGAACGTTCATAAACGGGTGCTGGTCATCGACATCAGCGAGCAGCGCAACGAGCGCCTGGCGCTGATCAATCCGGAGATCGTCAGCCACAGCGGCATGGAGGAGACCGAGGAGGGCTGCCTGTCGGTCCCGGGGATCTATGAAAAGGTGAAGCGTGCGGACCGGATTCGCGTGCGGGCGCTGGATCGCGATGGCAAGCAGATCGAATTCGATGCCGACGGCTTGCTGGCGGTGTGCGTCCAGCACGAGATGGATCACCTCGAAGGCAAGCTGTTCGTCGATTACCTGTCCGATCTGAAGCGGACCCGGATTCGCAAGAAGCTCGAGAAGGAGCGCAAGGAGAAGGCTGCGGACGCGGCTCGTGGGCGGAGTAAGGCGCTCTAGCTTTAGCTGGTCGCAACGCTTCTTTGGAGTTTGGTTTGATGGGTCGCGGCTGGCGCCGTCGCCCGAGGGAGGTTTGTCCTTCCGGCACCGCGCACCCGCCGGCGCACGCTATCGCGTGCGCCGCTGCTTGTCCATCGCGCTGCGCACTCCCTGCTCCGCGCAGCCCAGGGTGCACATCCCTGTGCACCCGCTCGGCGGAGCGAAGCAGTGCTTCGCTGAAAGCACCGCCGAGCCCGTGTAGCTGCTGCCCCGACCAACATCCCTGTTGGATCGAGGCTGCCGGAAGGACAAACCTCCCTGTGCCGCCGGCGCTGATGTGTCAGTGGCCCCGCGGCGTCGGCGCCTCCGTCTGGCGAGAGGTCGCTCCATATTCTTTTGGGTTCTCCCTTGCAAAACTTCCGGCTCTTGCCCGCGCCAAATAACAACTAGAATGCGCGCTGAATCCAAGTGAGCGTTCTCGATCCTCGATGTCCTCCCCCCCGTTGTCACTCATCTTCGCCGGCACGCCGGAATTCTCCGTGCCTGCGCTCGAAGCGCTGGTTGCCTCGCGACATCGCGTGGTCGCGGTTTATACGCAGCCGGATCGGCCGGCGGGCCGTGGGCAGCAGGTGACGATGAGTGCGGTGAAGCAATGCGCGTTGAAACATCAGTTGCCCGTGGAGCAGCCGCAGACGCTCAAAGATCCCGCCGCAGTCGAGCGATTGGCGCAGTGGCAAGCCGATCTGATGATCGTGGTCGCCTACGGTTTGCTGCTGCCAAAGAATGTGTTGGATACGCCGCGCTTGGGCTGCGTGAACATTCATGCGTCGTTGCTGCCGCGGTGGCGCGGAGCGGCGCCGATTCAGCGTGCAATTCAGGCCGGAGATAAAGAGACGGGCGTGACCATCATGCAGATGGACGTTGGTCTCGATACCGGTCCTATGCTGCTCGAACGCGTGATTCCCATCGGCGCGCGCGAAACCGCCGCGACACTCCACGATCGGTTGTCGATACTCGGCGCCGAAGCAGTGCTCGAAGCTATCGAAGCGATCGCTGCTGGTACGGCGACACCGCGACAGCAGCCCGAGGACGGTGCAACTTATGCGGCAAAGATTCGCAAGGAAGAAGCCTTGATTGACTGGTCCAGGTCCGCGATGGATATCGATCGACAAGTGCGCGCGTTCAATCCGTGGCCCATCGCCGAGACGCGTTGGAACGGTCAGCAACTGCGCGTCTGGGAAGCAATACCTCTCGATAAGAAAACAAGCGCCGCACCCGGCACGGTTGTCGCAACAAGCAGCGATGGCATCGAAGTCGCGACAGGCGACGGCATATTGCAGCTCACGCGCGTGCAGGCGGCAGGCCGCAAAGCCATGCCGGCCGCGGATTTCCTTAGAGCGCATCGCCCCGAGGGCGCGGTTCTTGGCTCGTGAGCGCCTCGGCAGCAGTAAGGGCCAGAGCCGCGAGAATCGTTGCGGACGTCGCCGAACGCGGGCGTTCGCTCGATGCGGTGCTGAGCAGTGAGAGTGCGGCCACCAAACAAGAGCGCGGCCTGTTGCGGTCGCTGAGTTACGACAGCATCCGTTGGTATATTCGCCTCGATGCATTGCTCGCGCGACTGCTCAGTCGCCCGAATCAAAGCCTCGAGCCGGAGATTCGCGCGCTCGCCATCGTCGGCCTGTGCCAGCTGATATATACCGATATTCCGGCGCACGCCGCCGTCGCTGAAACTGTCGCTGCGACCAGACTTCTGAAGCAGCCGCGCGCATCCGGGTTTATCAATGCAATCCTGCGTCGCTGCCAGCGCGAGCAGGCGAAGTTGCTGCCGCAGATCGATCGCGATCTAGCCGCGCGCACGGCACATCCGCGCTGGTTGGTAGAAAAGTTGCGCAAGGATTGGGGCGATCGCGCCAATGACATTCTCGATGCCAACAACCAGCGGCCGCCATTCTGGATTCGCGTGAATCGGCTGCGCGTTACGCCTGCGAACTATCGCGAGCAATTGCAGGCGAAGCAGATTGGCGTGGTGGCCAGCATGTTCGATGACACGGCCTTGCTGCTCGACCGCGCCATGGACGTGAGCGAATTGCCGGGTTTCGAAGCGGGATTGGTTTCGGTGCAGGACGCCGCCGCGCAACTCGCCGGCCACTTGCTCGATCCGCAGCCGGGCGAGCGCATCCTCGATGCGTGTGCCGCGCCCGGTGGAAAAACGAGTCACTTGCTCGAGCTATCGCCTGAACTTGCGGCGCTGATCGCGGTCGATGTTTCTCCCGAGCGGCTCACGCGCGTCACGCAGAATTTGCAGCGCCTGTTCGCGAGATCCGATGTGGCGGACGTGCGCGCAGCGGATGCCGCGCAGCCGGAGAGCTGGTGGGACGGGAAACCGTTCAATCGGATTTTGCTCGATGTGCCGTGCTCGGCGACCGGTGTGATCCGCCGCCATCCCGACATCAAGTTGCTACGCCGGAGCGATGACATCACCGCGCTGGCCGCGCGCCAGTCGCAGTTGTTGCGGAGTGCATGGACGATGTTGCAGCCGGGCGGCCGGTTGCTCTACGCAAGCTGCTCTGCTCTACAGGCGGAGACTACCGCCGTGATCGGGGAATTTCTGCGCACCGAGCGCGGCGCTCGTGATGTCACTGGCGAGCGCCTGCAAGCGTTACCGGGCCTCGCCCAGGCGCTGGGCGAGGGAACGCGCGCGGGCGTCAATGGCTTGAGAATCGCAGCGGGCTCCGCCGGAATGGATGGTTTTTATTATGCTTTGCTCGACAAGCCCTGCTGAAGCAGGCCCATTTCCGCGAACAATGACTGGTCATTTCGGTTAAGGATGTTCCGTGGCGGCAAGCCCAACCTGGCGCAATGTGCATTGCCTTGGTGCGCTGGACTCGATCGTCCGGTGCGCGATGGCGTGGCTCATGGCGTTGCTGGTCTCGCTCGGCAGCGCGCTCGCGGCGCCCAGCGCGCTGGCACAGGGCCAGAAGCTGCAGCGCTTTGAAGTCCGCTCGGCCTATATCGAGCCCGCCGAGGGCGTCTACGAGCTGAACGCCACGCTCAATTTCGACCTGCCGGACGGGGCCCGGGCCGCCATCCGCGAAGGCGTGCCGCTCACCCTGCACCTGGAGATCGTGGTCAAGCGCCAGCGCAACTACTGGCTGGACGAGACGGTCGCCACCCTGGACCAGCACTACGAGCTGGCGTACCGGGCTCTGAGCGAGCGCTACCTGGTGCGTAATTTGAATAGCGGCGAGCAAGCGTCTTATGCGACGCTGGACGCCGCGCTCGACGCGCTGCGTGTGATCAAGGGCCTGCCCATGCTGGACCAGGCGCTGGTGTCGCCCAAGCGGCGGCACGAGATCAGCATCCGCGGCAACATCGACGTGCGCACGATGCCCGATGCCTTGCGCTTCGTGCTGTTCTGGTCGGACGACTGGCGGCAGCGCAGCGAGTGGTACACATGGTCGCCGCAACTCTGAAACGCACGCTGGTCTCGATCCTGGTGCTCATAGGATCGGGGCTGTGGGTGGCTGCGTTGCTCATCATGGCGCAGACCGTGCAGCAGTCGGCGCACTTCAGCGATCTGCATCCCTTCATCGTCGGCGTGAATGTCGCGGGCCTGCTGGTTCTGCTGATCCTCATCGGTGGCCGGCTGGTGCAACTGGTGCGCGACTGGCGCAAGCGCGTGGTCGGTTCGCGGCTCGAAGCTCGCATGGTGTGGATGTCAGCGACGCTCGCGGTGGCGCCGCTGTTGCTGGTGTTCTATTTCTCGGTCGTGTTCTTGAACCGCGGCATCGACAGCTGGTTCCACGTCGAGATTCGCCAGGGCTTGGAAGATGCGTTGACCTTGTCTCGCGCCGCGCTCGATCTGCGCATGCGGGAGTATCTGGAGCGCACTCGCTCGGTGGCGGAGCGCATCGCGCCCGTGCGCGTCGGAGCATTCCAGACCCTCGATGAGTTGCGGCAGGAAAGCCAGGCGCTGGAATTGACGCTGCTCGCTTCGAACAGCCGCATCCTCGCCACCAGCTCGGATCGCCTGGGCGATATCGTGCCCGCTCCGTTGAGCGAAGAAATGACCATGCAGGTGCGCCAGGGGCGCGATTATGTCGCGCTCGATCCCGTGGCGGGCGGCGGATATCTGGTGCGCACGGCGGTGCGCGTTCCGCAGGTTCTGCCGGGCGGCGAGATGCGCGTGCTGCAGGCCATCTATCCCATCGAGCGCAGGCTGGGCGAGCTCGCCGATACGGTCGAGTCTTCGTATCAGCGGTACGGCGAGAAAGCGCGGTTGCGCGAGCCGCTCAAGACCAGCTTCACGCTGACGCTGACATTGGTGTTGCTGCTGTCCTTGTTCGGTGCCCTCTATGGCGCATTCTGGGCGGCGCGGCGCCTGGTCCGGCCCATCCAGGATCTGGTCGCGGGTACGCGCGCGGTGGCCAAGGGTGATTTCGATTTGCGTTTGCCGCTGACCTCGCACGACGAGATGGGCATTCTCGTGCACTCGTTCAACGACATGACCAAGCGCCTCGCGCGCTCTCGGGAAGAGACCGCGCGGGTCCAGCAGGCGGTCGAAGCGGAGCGGGCCAACCTGGCGGTCATCCTGGCGAGGCTGTCCACGGGCGTGATCTCGCTCGAGCCGGATCGGACCATCCGGACCGTGAACCAGGCGGCCTGCTCCATCCTCGGCGTGGAGGTGGACACCCTGATCGGCAAGCCGCTTGCCCAGACCGGCAGCAATAGCGCGCTATTCGAGCAGTTCCAGTCCACCTGCAGCGCGCACCTCGAGGCGGGCATGAGCGAGTGGCGCGAACAGCTGGTGCTGCAGGGGGATTCCACCCGCCGGATTCTGATGTGCGCCTGTACGACCCTGTCCGGCGAGGACCAGACTCCCAGCGGCCATGTCATCGTGTTCGACGACATCACCGCCCTGCTGCAGGCCCAGCGCGATGCGGCGTGGGGCGAGGTGGCGCGCCGGCTGGCTCACGAGATCAAAAATCCTCTGACCCCTATCCAACTTTCCGCGGAGCGGCTGCGTCGTAAGCTGTTAGGGCATATCGACGAGGCCCAGGGCCAGATGCTGGATCGCGCCACCCATACCATCGTGCAGCAGGTCGAGGCCATGAAGGAGATGGTCAACGCCTTCAGCGAATACGCGCGCGCGCCGGAGATGGATGTGTCACGCTTCGACCTGAACCAGCTCATCGGCGAGGTGGCTGAGCTGTATCGCGCGCCGGGCCGGCCGGGCATTACCCTGCAACTGCAGCCGGGGCTGCCGGAAATCGAGGCCGACCGTGGCCGTATGCGCCAGATCATCCATAATCTGTTCGCCAATGCGTGGGAAGCGCTGGAGGGGGTGCCGAATCCGGCGGTGCGTGTGACCACCCGCCTGCTGGAGAGGGGCGGTGGGGCGATGGCCGGCCGGGCGGCCGAGATCGTCGTCGAGGACAATGGACCGGGCTTCCGGCCGGACGTGATCGGCCAGGTGTTCGATCCTTATGTAACGACAAAACCGAAAGGCACGGGCCTGGGGCTCGCGATCGTGAAGAAAATAGTCGAAGAACACGGCGGCGCCATAGATGCGGATAATGTGCGCACAGGAGGCGCGCGGGTCTGTATCGAGTTGCCGTTGACCGCGGTTCGCGGTGGCGGTCCGATTCGGGAACGGCGCACCGGACCGAGGAGGGAGCGGGCATGAGTGCAGCGCGCATATTAGTCGTCGATGACGAAAGCGAGATCCGCGGGCTCCTGAAAGAGATCCTGGCGGACGAAGGTTATGAGGTGGACGTCGCCGCGGACGCCGCGGAGGCGCGCGCCGCTCGTGCTCAGCACGACCCCGATCTGGTGTTGCTCGATATCTGGATGCCCGACACCGACGGCATCACGCTATTGCGTGAGTGGGTACAGCCGAATGGCAGCTCGTGCCCGGTCGTCATGATGTCCGGCCACGGGACTGTCGAGACGGCGGTTGAAGCGACGCGCCTGGGCGCGTTTGATTTCGTCGAGAAGCCGCTGTCTTTGGCGAAGCTGTTGCGCACCGTGGAGCGCGCGCTGGATTCCGGGCGCAACAAGCGGCTGAGCGGCCGGTCGTTGGTGCCGCCGCTGATCGCTCCCGTCGGCAAGAGCCGCGCGATGGCCGCTCTGCGAGAGCAGGTTCAGCAGGTCGCGCCGCACGAGACGCCCGTGCTCATCATTGGTGAGCCTGGCAGTGGGCGCGAAGCATTCGCACGCTACATTCACTCGCTCAGCCCGCGCGCTGCTGGGCCGTTCGTACAACTGGTTGCCACTGGTGTCAGCGACGAGGGCGCGGCCGCGGCGCTGCACGGCACCGAGGATGCCAATGGCGTTCACGCGGGCGTCTTCGAGCAGGCGGCCGGCGGTGTGTTGTTCATCAATGGCGTTGAAGATTTGCCGCCCAAGGCGCAGGGCTTGTTGGTCGCCGCGCTGGAGACGCGCACATTCACGCGCGTTGGTGGCGCAACGCCGGTGAATACGAACGTGCGGATCATCGGCTCGGCCACGTCGCGCTTCCTCAATGCCGAGGGCACCGGCGTGCGGCAGGAGCTGTTGTCGCGGTTGAATGTCATTACTTTGAACGTACCGCCTCTGCGTGATTACGCGCAGGACGTTCCGGATCTCTTGCGGCACTATGTCGATCGGTTGGTCGATGAACAGCACCTGCCTTTCCGCCGTTTCGGCGTCGCTGCTCAGAACCGCCTGCGCAACTATCCCTGGCCGGGCAACGTCCGCGAGTTGCGGAATCTCGTGCAGCGGTTGTTGATCCTCGGGGGCGAGGAAGAGATTCGACTCGATGAGATCGAGCGCGAGCTTGCCGCGCATGCGCCTACCAATGAGCCGCTGGTGAAACAGGATTTGTTGGCCCTGCCATTGCGCGAGGCGCGCGAGCATTTCGAGCGGGCTTATTTGCAGCAGCAGTTGATTCTGTGTAACGGCAAGGTGGGGCAGCTCGCCAAGCGCGTCGGCATGGAGCGCACGCACTTGTATCGCAAGCTTCGCTCGCTCGGCGTCGATTTCCGCCAGCTCGCCGAAGATTAGGCTTCGCCGCTGCGCTACCGCTCGCGGCCGGCCACCTCGGTCAAGCGGAAATTTCATCCCGCGCGGAGTTGGTGGGCGGTCCAGACCTCAACCTCAGGTGTTTCCCCCTCACCCCGGCCCTCTCCCCAAGGGGAGAGGGAGAAAGGAGACGAGTCTTAGCCCCTCTCCCTTTGGGAGCGGGGTTGGGGTGAGGGCGAATCTTAGCCCCTCTCCCCTTGGGAGCGGGGTTGGGGTGAGGGCATGAGTCTTAGCCCCTCTCCCTTTGGGTGTGGGGTTGGGGTGAGGGCAAGAGTTCTTAGCCCCTCTCCCCTTGGGAGAGGGGTTGGGGTGAGGGCATTGGCACAGTTGCTTCTGCCGACCCTTACTCACCAACCCGAATAACCAAAGCGTCGATCTGCGCCTGGCGCAACTTGCTGCGCGTATCTTCCAGCTTCTGCAAATTGGTGATCGGCCCGACACGTACCCGGTGCCACGTATCCTTATCGATCGTCACCTTCTGAATCTTCGACTCCACTCCCTGCATCGCAAGCAACGCGCGGACGCGGTCCGCGTCCTTGTGATTGCGGAACGACCCCGCCTGCAGCACGTAAGCGCCAGGCTTTTGAACGGGACCGGCAACGACCGCGGGCGCCGAACCGCTGCGAGAGTCTTGTTCGGGGATGACGACCTCGTACTTGGGCAGCATCTCGTAGAAGTCGAATTCAGGCGTCTCGCTTTCCGCTTGCGAGGCAGGCGCGGGCTTGGGCTTCGCTTCGGCCTCGTCGCGGATCATGGGCGCGGCAGTCTGTTGGGCAGCAAGCCGTGCCTCGGTGCGCCGGTCGAACAGATAGACGCCGAGCGCCACGGCCAGTCCGAGCGCCAGCCCACACACGAACCCCGCCATGCCCGACAGCCCGGAGGACTCGCCGGAGCGACGTTTGGAATGCTTGTAGTCCTTTGCCATGAGGAAGCGGTTAGCGGTTGGCGGTCAGTGGCTGGTGAAGAGGCATGCAGAGCAACTTAGCTGTTTCCGAACAAACCGCTAACCGCCATCCGCCAACCGCTTCGATTCCATCTTTTCGGGCGCGGACACGCCCAGCAGCTTCAGGCCGTTTTCCAGCACCTGGCGCGTGGCCGCGACCAGGTTCAGTCGCGCGTTGCGCAGCTTCACCTCATCGATGATGAACTTGTGCGCGTTGTAGTACGTGTGGAAATCGCCCGCCAGCTCGCGCAGGTAGTGCGCGATCTGATGCGGTTCGAGATCGTGCGCGGCGGTCTCCAGCAACTCGGGATAGTAGGTGAGCTTGCGGATCAGGGCCTTCTCGTGCGGCTCGACCAGCAATCCGACGTTGGCTTCGCCGATGTCGCGGTCATGCTCCAGGCCCTTCTCCTGCAGTTGACGAAACACGCTGCACACTCGCGCGTGCGCGTACTGCACGTAGTACACCGGGTTCTCTTCGCTCTGTGCCAGCGCCAGATCGATATCGAAAACAAATTCCGAGTCCGCCTTGCGTGACACGAGGAAGAAGCGGAACGCGTCGCGGCCCACCCACTCGACCAGATCGCGCACCGTGACATACGAGCCGGCCCGCTTGGAAATCTTCACTTCCTCGCCGCCGCGCATGACGCGGACCATTTTGTGCAGAACGTAGTCCGGGTAACCCTTCGGGATGCCCATGTTCAGCGCCTGCAGGCCGGCGCGCACGCGCGCGATGGTGCCGTGGTGATCCGTACCTTGCACGTTGATCGCGCGAAAGAACCCGCGCTGCCACTTGGTAACGTGATACGCGACGTCAGGCACGAAGTAGGTGTAAGTGCCATCCGATTTGCGCATCACGCGGTCCTTGTCGTCGCCGAACGCCGTGGTCTTCAGCCACAGCGCGCCATCCTTCTCGTAGGTGTAACCGCTAGCGATGAGCGCCTGCACGGTCGCGTCGACCTTGCCGTCGCTGTACAGGCTCGACTCGAGGTAATACGTGTCGAAGCGCACACCGAACTTCTGCAGATCCGTGTCCTGCTCGTGGCGCAGACACGTGACCGCGAAGCGGCGGATCGCATCGAGATCCTCGACCTTGCCATTGGCGCGGATGGGCTCGCCATCGAAGGCATGCACCGTCTTGCGCGCGAGGAAATCATCCGCGATTTCCTGGATGTACTCGCCGTTGTACGCCGCTTCCGGCCAACCGGCATCGCCCGGCTTCAAGCCGCGCGCACGAGCCTGAACCGACAGCGCGAGGTTCTGGATCTGCACGCCGGCGTCGTTGTAGTAGAACTCACGGCTGACCGGGTGGCCCTGAGTCTGTAACAACGAGGCGAGCGCATCGCCGAGCGCGGCTTGCCGGCCGTGGCCCACATGCAGGGGCCCTGTGGGATTTGCGGAAACGAATTCCACAACCACGTTCTGCCCGGTGCCGCGCATGTTGTAGCCGTACGCCGCGCCCAGATCGAAGATGCGCGACATTTCCTGCTGATAGGCCGACGGCGACAGATGGAAGTTGATGAAGCCGGGCCCCGCGATCTCGACCTTGTCGACCAGCTCGCTCGCCGGGATGCAGTCGACGATGGCCTGCGCGAGCTGCCGCGGATTCTTCCGCGCCGGTTTTGCCAGCTGCAACGCAATGTTAGTCGCGAAATCGCCGTGCGCGGCGTCACGTGTGCGCTCGACGTCCACGCTGAATTGCACATCCGCGGGGACGATGTCGGCCGGCAAACAGGTCAGCGCGGCCTGCACGAGGCGTTCGATCTGGTACTTCACAAAGAGCGCAGCAAGGGGTGAAAGGGGTGATGTTCTCTACAGTGTACTCAACTCAACTCGGCCGCATCCACATCGATCGACCATCGCACGCGCCGGGCTTCGGGCAACATGGCGAGCACGGGCAGCCAGCCGCTTAGAAACTTTTGCAGCGGCGAGTGGCTGGGGGCGCGCAATAGCAGCTGAGCGCGGAAACGGCCGGCGCGCCGCTCCATGGGCGCGGGCGCGGGGCCGAGCAACTCCACGCCACGGATCGGGAAATCCACGGCGAGGTCGTGTGCATCCTGCAGGAATTTCAGCGGCAGATCCGACGTGGTGGCTTCCGCGCGCAGCAGCGCGATCCGCGCGAATGGCGGCCAGCCGCTTTGTTCACGTTCTGTCAACGCGCCGTCGGCGAAGGCCGCGTACCCGCCCGTAAGCAACAACTTGAGCAAGGGATGCTCGGGATATTCCGTCTGAATCAGCACCTCGCCCTGGCGTTCCGCGCGCCCGGCGCGGCCGGCGACTTGGACGATGGTCTGCGCGAGACGTTCCGGCGCACGAAAGTCCGTGCTGAACAAGCCTTGGTCGGCGTTCAGCACCACCACCAGCGTGACATTGGGAAAGTCGTGGCCCTTGGTGAGCATCTGTGTGCCGACGAGAATACGGATCTCGCCGCGGTCCACGCGCGCCAGTGTCGCTTCGAGCTCGCCCTTGCGTCGCATGCTGTCGCGATCGATGCGCGCGAGCGGAAAGCCCGTAAACAGCTGGTGCAGCGCTTCTTCTATTCGCTCCGTGCCTTGGCCCACGGGTTTGACATCCGCGAAGCAATTGGAGCACCCCGGAGGCATCGGCTCCTGCGCGCCGCAATGATGGCAAATGAGATCGCGACCGCGCGCGTGCACGGTCAAATGCGCGTCGCATCGGCGGCAATGCGCCGACCAGCCGCAGTTCGGACAGAACAGCACCGGCGCATAGCCGCGCCGGTTGATGAACAGCATCACTTGTCCACCCGCATCCAGATGTCGGCGGATCGTCATCACCGTGGGTGTCGCGATTCCCTGCGTGGCACCGTGCTTGCGCAGGTCGACCAGAAGAAGCTTGGGCGGTCGCGCGCTGCCCGCGCGTTCGGGCAGGCGAGACAGCGTTTCCGGTTGTTTTCGGGCGCGTGCCAATGTTTCCAGCGAAGGCGTGGCTGAACCGAGCACCACTGGAATTCCAAGCCGCTGCGCGCGAACCAGCGCGAGATCACGCGCAGAGTAGCGAAAGCCATCCTGCTGCTTGAAGGACGGGTCGTGCTCTTCGTCGATGATGATCAGGCCGGGTTGCAGCAGCGGGCTGAAAATGGCGGAGCGCGTGCCGATCACGATGCGAGCCGTGCCCTCGCGTGCATCCCGCCACGCCGCCAGGCGCTCGGTGTCGTTCAATCCCGAGTGCAGTACGGCCAGGGGCGCGTCGAAGCGCCCACGAAAGCGCGAGATCAATTGCGGTGTCAGCGCGATCTCGGGCACGAGCACGAGCACTTGCTGGCCTCGTGCGAGAACAGTCGCGATGGCGTGCAGATACACCTCGGTTTTGCCGCTTCCCGTGACGCCGTAAAGCAAATGCGAGACGAATGTGCCGAGCGTGCTTTGAATTCGCTCGACGGCTGCTGCTTGCGCTTCATTGAGCGGAGGGCCTTCCCTGACCGTGGTCACTGGCGGAACTGCCGCGGACTGCTCACGGGCGAACGACTCAACGAACCCGCGCTGTTCCAGATTGCGCAACGCCGATGCAGGGCTTTCAGTCGAACTCAGGATATCCGAGGCGGACGCTTGCGCGTGATCCGCGAGGTATTGGGCGATGGCGCGCAGGCGAACGGATCGCGCCGGCAACTTCGCGAGCGCTTCCTCGCGTCCGAGCGCCGTGAGGCGCCACAGGATGGTCTCTTGCCGGACCGGTGCGCCGTTCCTCAACGGCACGGGCAGCGCAGAGGTCAGCACCTCGCCAATGGGATGGCGGTAGTACTCCGCGGCCCAGGTCAGCAACGCCAGCGAGTCCGGGCTGAAGGTGGGCTCGCTATCGATGGCTTCGAACGCGGCGCGCAGCTTTTCAGCGGGCACTTCACTGTGCTCACGACTTTCGACGACGACACCCACCACGCGCCGGCGGCCGAATGGTACCCACACGCGATACCCCGGGCCGACAGGCGAGTCACCCTCCGGCGCGCGGTAATCGAAAACCTGGCGCAGCGGCGTATCGATCGCGACCGCCAGGTACGGAGCTCGCTCTTGCGCGTCCCACAGCCGGCTCATATGCACAAAACCTGTGGACAACTCTGTGCATTGATTGGGGTGAAGCGACTCAAGTGCTCAATCTGCGGACGAGTTTGGGGATTGCTCAATTTTTGGACGCACTTAACAGCGTCGCCGGGCAATTGCCGGTCATCCAGCGTCGATGCGCCACGGGGTCGATGATGCGGCTGGCCGCGTCGCTTCCACGCCACTATACGGTCCGGGTGCCCCGAATTAAACTGCACGCCGGGTTCGTGGACCGATGTAGCGCGCGCAGACGTGCTTTCTTCCTGGCCAAAAGCGCCAGGCGGTCGCGACGCTCACTGCTCCGCGCGGGCCCCCCGTTCCACTCCCCCAACAGAGCCATTCCATGCAGTCGCAAGATGAATCCTCAAGCATATCCGCCACGCGCCGCCCGAGCTGGAATCGGTGCGCATGTCGTGATCTCGCGACAGGCGTGCAGTGGTTGATGCGCGCCGCCTGAACGGCGTGGCGCCCAAGGTCGCTTCAATGTCCGCTGCCCGGCCCGCCGGCAGATTTGCCGTTTGCGTCGTCATACCGGTCTACAACCACGAGCACGCGATCGGGACGGTGGTGACTGCCCTGCGCGCGCAGGCGTTGCCGGTGATCCTGGTGGATGACGGCTGTGGCCCGGCATGTGCCCGAGAACTGCAACGGTTGAGCGCGCTGCCCGAAGTTACATTGCTGCGTCATGAAACCAATCGTGGCAAGGGTGCCGCGGTGATCACTGGTTTTCGCGAGGCCGAGAAACTCGGGTTTACACATGCGATTCAAGTGGACGCCGATGGCCAGCACACGCTGAACGACGCACGCCGTTTTGTGGAGGCGGCGCGCGAAGAGCCCGATGCGCTGATCTGCGGCCGCCCGATCTTCGACTCCAGCATTCCGAAAGCGCGCTACTACGGTCGATATCTCTCACACGGCATGGTGTGGCTGCAGACGCTGTCGCTCGACATCATCGATTCGATGTGCGGTTTCCGGCTGTATCCGTTGACCAGCACGCTCTATGTGATGAATCACCAGCACATTGGCGCGCGCATGGATTTCGATACGGAAATTCTGGTGCGCATGCATTGGCGCCAGGTGCCGATACGCTGGCTGGATACGCGCGTGTCGTACCCCATCGACGGCGTGTCCCACTACCGTTTGTTCCTGGACAATGTGCGCATGACCGCGCTGCATGTCCGGCTGACCGTCGGCATGTTGATCCGATTGCCGGTTCTGTTGTGGCGAAAGATCGCGCGCCCCAAGCTTGCGCGCCAGATGGACGAGCGCGACTTCAAGGCTTGAGTGGGTGAATGCGTTGGCGAGTGGTACGAATCGACGAGGAACCGTGGAACAGCGTGACGTCATCATCGAACCCGAGCGCCGCCTGGACATGGTTGCTAAGCTCTGCGCCGCATGAGCGACACCATTCTCGTCACCGGTTCCAGCCGGGGCATCGGCCGGGCCATTGCGTTGCGGGCCGCGAAGGACGGCTTCGATATCGTCGTGCATTGCCGCTCGCGTCGTGATGAAGCGGAAGCGGTGGTCAGTGAAATCGAGGCGCTGGGTCGCCAGTCGCGCCTGCTGCAGTTCGATGTTTGCGATCGTGCCGCTTGCGCGCGGGCACTTGCTGCCGATGTGAGTGCGAACGGTGCCTACTACGGCGTGGTTTGCAATGCCGGCATTCATGCCGATGCCGCATTTCCCGCCATGACGGAAGAGCAGTGGGACGGCGTGATGCGTACCAATCTCGACGCCTTCTACAACGTGCTGCAGCCTTTGATCATGCCGATGGTGCGCCGTCGCGCCCCTGGTCGCATCGTCACGCTCGCGTCAGTGTCGGGTTTGATCGGCAATCGTGGCCAGGTGAATTACAGCGCGGCGAAGGCCGGCATCATCGGCGCGACCAAGGCGTTGGCGGTGGAGCTGGCTAAACGTCAGATCACGGTGAATTGTGTCGCGCCCGGATTGATTGACACCGAGATGCTCGATGAGCACGTGCCGATGGCAGAAATCCTCAAAGCGATTCCAGCGCAACGTGCCGGAACCGCGGAGGAAGTAGCCGCCGCCGTATCGTTCCTGCTGTCGCGCGACGCTTCTTACATCACCCGCCAGGTCCTCGCGGTCAACGGAGGCTTGTGCTGAGTGAGCGCCCGCAAAGCGTCGACCATTGCGCTGTTCGATTCGGCCGACCCGCAAAGACCCATTGCATGGCGGCACGGCGCGCCGGTGCCGCTGGCCCGGTTTCAAAGTCATGTCGCTTCGGTAGTCGCATTGCTGCCGAGGCAGGCTGCCGCCGGTGCCATGATCAATCTTTGCGAGAATCGCTACCGATTCCTGGTGGCGTTTGCCGCGGCACTGAGCGTCGGACACCGCGTGCTGTTGCCTGTGTCGCGCGCCGATCGAGTCGTGGCCGAGGTGGAGATCGCCAATCCCGGGAGCTATCGCATCGATGACGCCGCGATCGATGCGGCGCTGAAGGAGCCATCGACAGCGATCGTCGATGCGCAAATCCCCGCGGACATGACCGTGATGGTCGGCTATACCTCCGGGACTACCGGCCGACCCAAAACGTTTCCCAAGTCCTGGCGCGCAGTGAATGGTTGCAGCGCTCGCAGTGCTGCGAGCATTCGCATGGCGATCGTCGATAAAGCAGCGCCGGTATCGGTGCTCGCCACCGTTCCTCCGCAACACGTGTACGGCATGGAAATGAGCGTACTGCTCCCGCTGATCGGCAACATGGCCGTGCATGAAGGACGTCCTTTGTTTCCCGCGGACATCGCTGCCGCGTTGGCGGAGCTGCCGCGGCCACGCGTGCTCGTCAGCACACCGGTGCATTTGCGTGCCATCGTGGAATCGGATCAGGCGTTTCCCCCGGTCGATGTCATCGTCAGCGCGACGGCGCCGCTGGATCGGCAACTGGCCACCGCGGCCTGTGCCAAGCTCGCGGCCGAGTTGGTCGAAGTCTTCGGTTCGACGGAAACCTGTGCGTTCGCCAGCCGCCTGACGGCGCGAGAAGAACAATGGCGATTGTATGAAGGCGTGCGGCTCGAGCCCCGTGAAACCGGCACGCTGGTGCATGCGCCCTGGTTCGACCAGCCCGTGTTGCTGGAGGACATCGTCGAGTTGCTGCCTGACGATCGATTCGTGGTCCGAGGCCGCAGCTCGGACATGATCGATGTGGCGGGCAAGCGCGCCTCGGTGTCCGACATCACTCGACGGCTGCTGGCCATCGACGGGGTGCGGGAAGCGGTGGTCTTTCAGCCTGAGGCGGAAGGAGCCGGAACGATTCGCCGGGTGGCCGCGCTGGTCGTGGCTCCGACCCTCACTGCCCGTGACGTGCTGGAACAGCTCGCGCCCGCTGTGGACAGCGCTTTCCTGCCGCGCCCGCTGCTGATCGTGAATGAACTGCCGCGCAACGAGCTCGGCAAACTGCCGCGGGAAAATCTGTTACGCGCGCTACGACGCGAGTAAATTCACTGAACTGCCCGAACTCACGAATCCTGAAACTCTTCAACTGGCCAGCACGGCCTCGATTTCCACCAGCAACTCGCGCCTGCAGATATCCGCGGCGAGCAACAGGATATCGCTACCTGGATAAAGCTGATGCAGCCGATCGGCTACGCGCGGCGCAAGCTGCGGATCGCGTACATAGACCTTGAGCAGGTCCTTGCTCGAAGCGCTGCGGTTTCGGCTGACATGCGGAGCAAACGATCCCAGGTTGCGCACCGTTTCCTCCAACTGCGCCATTGCATCGTCGTGATGTTGAGACACGTGACCGACGATGCTGGCGGTCCCTGAAATCAGCAGCGTCCGGTCCGGTGCGATCAGGGCGCGTGCAAAGGTCGGACTCACCGGCCCGTGAATACGCGGGTAGTGATAAGCGCTAACCTGTCGGGGATTCTCCAGCGACTGGCCAGGCACATTGCCCGCCAGCCAGAAGACTTGCAGAACGTGGTCCGGTTGCTGGCGGCCGATCGCGGTCGCCGATGGATGAGTCCGCGGCACTTCGACCAGTCCGCGCCCGCGTCCTACACAGAACTGACGATAACGCTCGAGGTCGCCGGCTCCTTCGTTGATTGCATCCATGTAATTCCACATGCGCAGCAGATAGGGAAAGGCCGACTGCTGCTGAAAGCGGCGCACGGCGGCATATGCGTGCTCGGCTGTCAGCAGAATTCCACCATGTTCGCGTTCATCCAGCTCGATGCAGGCGAACAGATGATTGCCGTCGTGCGCATAACGAACCACGCACGGCTGAACCGCGGCGGCATCCGACCATTGACCGGTCTGGACCGGTCCGGTCGCAAACCACAATTCCGCCCGGTTGGCGCCCTGGTGCGTCGTATGCAGTGGCGCCAGGCCGACGTCGATGGTCAAACCCGTGGCCGGCGCGATACTGGTATTTTTGCCAGGCTGGGTTCCGAAGCGCAGGGTGGCCAGTACACCGGCCGGATGGAAATTTGTGCCCTCGGTGGCGTGGTAGCCAACGCGCAGTGTGGCGGGGAGTGGCTGAATTGGCTGCTCGCCGGGACTGCTACGCATTACGTCGTCGGAGTACTGCATTTGAGTTGGGTGGAAACGTGCGAGGCATTGGCTGGCCCGCGCGAGCCGGATGATACACTTCGTGCCCTGTAGTTCGCCGCTCCAGCGTCCTAAGTCCAGCCTTCGGCACAGGTCCGATTCGTTCATGTCAGCACCCCAATCCACCGAACAGTCCCTCGATCAGTCCGCCAGCCAGTCACCCGCTGAGCGCGAGCTTGCCGAGCTCATCGTCACCGCGCTGAACCTGGAGGCGGTGGCGCCCGGCGACATCGATCCGCGGGCGCCGCTGTTCAGGACCGGCCTGGCGCTGGATTCCATCGACGCCCTGGAGCTGGCGCTGGAGATCTCCAAGCGCTATGGCTTTCAGCTGCGCTCGGACGACGAGAACAATGTGCGCATCTTCAGCTCGCTGCGTTCGCTGGCGGCGCATATCGAGAAGCACCGCGTGCGTTGATCAAGCGAAGTAATGCAGTTCGGGCCACTGAGAATCACCGCGTACTCACTGTGCTCTGCGGCCGGGGACGGGCAAGCGGCGACGCTCGCGGCTCTCCGCGAACGCCGCAGCGGCCTCACCAGGAACGATTTCGGGCCGGCGCCCATCGCCACGTGGATCGGGCGGGTCCCGGGTCTGGAAGAGCGGGCGCTGCCGGCGGAGCTGGCTAATTGGGACTGTCGTAACAACCGTCTCGCCTGGCGCGGCCTGGTCGCGGACGAATTCATCGAAGCAGTGCGGGCCGCGCGCGAGCGGTACGGTGCCGGGCGCGTTGCGGTCATCGTCGGTACGTCGACATCCAGCATCGGCGCCAGCGAAGAGGCGTACACGCGATTGGACGCCGATGGCCAGTGTCCCGCGGATCTGCGCCGGCCCATCATTCACACGCCCCATTCACTCGGCGATTTCGTACAAAACGCGCTCGGCCTCACTGGCATCAGCATGACAGTCGGGACCGCGTGCTCGTCCAGCGCCAAGGTGTTCGCGCAGGCGGAACGTTTGATTCGCACCGGGTTGGCGGATGCGGCCGTCGTAGGCGGCGTGGATACGCTGTGCGGTAGCGTGTTGTTCGGGTTCAACTCGCTCGAGCTCGTGTCGCCGGAACCGTGCCGTCCGTTCGATGTCGGACGTCGCGGCATCAATCTCGGCGAAGCGGCCGGTTTCGCGCTGCTGGAGAAACAATCACAGCAGGGTGCATGGTTGCTCGGATACGGCGAATCCAGCGACGCGCATCACATGTCGACGCCGCATCCCGAAGGGCTCGGAGCGCGGCTCGCGTTGAGCGACGCGTTGCAACGCGCCGAGCTGAAGCCCGAGGATATCGACTACATCAATTTGCACGGCACCGCGAGCCAGAAGAACGACGATGTGGAAGCAAAGCTCGTCGCCGAGCTGTTTCCGGCGACCACTTGCGCCAGCTCGACCAAGGGCTGGACCGGACACACGCTCGGCGCCGCCGGCATCATCGAGGCCGCTATTTGTTTGCTCGCGCTCGAGCATCAGCTGCTGCCCGGCACGTTGAATCTGCAGGTGCCCGATGCCGCCTGTGGTCCGCAGATCCAGCGCGACAACGTGCAGCGCAAGGCCAGCCACGCGCTGAGCTTTTCGTTTGGTTTCGGCGGCAGCAATTGTGTGCTGGTGTTCGGGAGAGATCGATGACGCTGCGGGTCGCGATCGAAGGCGTGGCCTTCTGGGCATCGCGCTTGCCCGGTTGGGAGCTGGCACGAGCGGTCATGCGAGGTGAGCGGACTGCACCGGATGCGCCGAGCGCTCGCCCGGCGCCAGCGTTGCTCGCGCCCAATGAGCGCCGGCGCGCGCCGGATACTGTTACCCTTGCGCTGGAGGCGGCTGCTCGCGCCTGCGAGGCGGCCGGACGAAATCCTTCCGATCTGCCGTCGGTGTTCGCCTCGACCCATGGCGATGTCGCGATCAGCGATTACGTGTGCTCGACGCTGGCCACGACACCGACGTTGATTTCGCCGACCAAGTTTCACAATTCGGTTCACAACGCGGCGGCGGGTTACTGGAGCATCGGTACTGGCAGCCTCGCGCCATACACCTCGATCAGCGCGCACAAATACACCTTCGGCGCGGGCTTGATCGAGGCGGCCGCTCAAGCGGTTTGCGCGCAGCGTCCGGTGCTCTATGTCGCTTTCGACAGCGAGTCCAGGGGCGTGCTTGCGACCATGGCGCCGAGTCGCGGTCTGCTCGGTGCCGCGGTCGTGTTGGCGCCAGCAGGTCAGGCGCAGCAGCATCGCAGCCTGATTCTCACCACCGAGCCTGTCGCGGAGTGTCACCCCACGCCGGCGCGCTCGGCTGCGGCCCCGCTGGTCGCAGAGAATGCGCTCGCGCCGTGCCTGCCGTTTTTCGAGGTGCTGGCGATGTCCCAACCTCGCACGCTCTGCCTTGCCTTGAGCCGGCAGACCGCCTTGAATGTAGAAGTGAACTGACAAGACAGCCGCAGCGCCGCTCTTACTCGGGCAGCTCGAGCAGCGCCGCGGCGCGCCCCTCCGTGATCGTTTCGCCCGCATGCGTGATCTTGAAGCTGTATTGCTGGCTGGAGTCTCCGGCCTGCAGGCATACGGCTTCGACGCGCAGTGCGTCGGTGAGATCGTCGATATAGTCGCGGGTAAACGTTACCGAGCGCAGTGACACCAGCATGCCGGGCGGCGCACGTTCCGGTGCTGCCTTCAACGCTCCATGGACTGCCATCGCTTGAGCGCCGTACTCACATAAATGCACGGCGCGCAGCTTGCCGTTCGCGCGCAACGGATTGTCGAGCGAGCGATGGCTGTGCGTTTCCAGGACGATTCGCGCGTCATCCCATTCGACGATGTGTTCCCACAAACACATGTCGCCCTGGTGCGGGATCAGCGCGGCAATCGTTTCACGTGACATTTTTTGGCGGCCGAGTCAGGAGCAAGGCGAGCACGAAATTGAAAATGACGCCGAGCGATACCGTCAATCCGATGGCTCGCAGCACCGGCAAGCTGGATGTCGCCAGCAGTGCAAAGACCATCAGCGTCGATGCCGAGCACACCAGCACGGCGTGCAGGGTGCGCCGCTGATCCATCGGATCGCTGGCCGCGTGTTCGAAGAACAGCGCGTAGTCCAGGCCCAGCCCGGCAGCCAGGATCAGCGCAACCAGATGAAACAAGGTCATCGATATCCCGGCGACCTGAAGGATGGCGACGATGAGCAGCGTCGTGAGCGCCATCGGTGCCAGCACGCGACGCACGCGCGATGCGCGACGTAGAGAAAATGTCACGACCGCCGCGAGCAACACGGCGGCCGCGGCGAGGCTCCAAAGAATCTTGATTCGCTGTTGGGTCACCAGGCTTTCGGAGGCACCCTTGGTGTCCAGCAGCGTCACGTCTTGGCCGGCAGTGCTGGCGAATCGTTCGAGAGCCGCGACGTCGCTGACGCCGCTGAACGTTACCAGGGCCGTCGTGCGTCCTGCGCCGCGTTGATCGTCGCCATGCTGGGTCAGTAACATTTCCACGCTGACGCCCAACGGTGAATCGCGCAATTTCTCGACCGTCAGCAGCCGCAAGCGCCGCGCCTTCTCCACGTCTTCGAAGAACGGTTCGAACACGTCGGCACGGAACGGCGTGTCCTGCACTGCCGCTGCCAGGTCGGCGCGGAGCGTTGCTGGCTCAGGTAGGCGAGCCTGTCGCTGGCGTTGTTTCTCCGCGCTTGGCACATACCGGGCGGCATGGTCATAACCGGTGATGGCTCCCTCGGAGACCAGCGCTTGCAACGGCTCATCCAACGCTTCGAGACGCGTCAGCGCATATTCCGCGTCCGCCGCCGTGACGACTAGCAGATAGCGAACGTCGGGCGCTCCCAGTTCCGAGCGTAGTGACTGATCTTGAACGAGCAACTCGTTGGGCACGGGCGTGAGCTTGCTCAAATCGCTTTCCCACATCGGCTGCGGTGCCAGCCAGATGGCGATGAATGCAAGGATGACGGCGACAGCGCCCGTCCAGAGCGGCCGCGGCAGGCGTTCGATCCTGCGCCACGCCTTGTCGAGCCATACCGACCCACCGAAATCGCGGCCTTCGGGACTCATCAGCGCGGGCAACGCATAGCGTGTCGTCAGGCCCGCAACCGCCAGGCCGGCGACGGTGAAGCACGCGAGTTGAGCCAGTCCGTTGACGCCTGAGAACAAGAATGTGAGATAGGCGATGCAGGTGCTGGCCACGCCCGTTGCGAGCGTGGGCCACAGATCGCGTGCGACGTCGACAGGCGCGCGAGCCGCTTGTCGATGGCTGAGCAAGTGAAGGGGATAGTCCTGCGCCACGCCGATCAGCGTGAAGCCAAATGCGAGCGTGATGCCATGAACCTCGCCGAAGAACGCGCTCACAGCCGCAAGTCCTGCCAAACCAGCGCTTGCCAGTGGCAAGGCGCTCAGCACCACACTGCCGATGCGCCGATAGGCAATGAGTAACAGCACGATCATCCCGACGGTCGCAGCGGTACCCAACTGCTGCGCTTCGCCGCGCGTGCGCTGCTCCATCAGCACCGAGAATTTTCCGGCGCCGCTGAACGTCATCTTGATGTCGTTCTCGCGGGCCAGTCGCTCGGCTGCGGCGTTCAGTTCGTTGACGGCGAGACGTTGTTGATCCGGATCGAACGCAGCGGCACGAGTTTGAGCCAGCAGCAGCGCACGCTCACCCGCACGGTCGAACCAAACGTCGAACAGCCGATTCGGTTCCTGCATCGGCTGCCAGCGCTGCAGCACTTCGAGCAGTTCGAGCGTCGGGTCGCGAGGCAGCCAAGGTTCGAGGAATGCGCCCGCCGGTGAAGCCAGATCTCGCGCGCGCTCCTGCAACTCGGCATGCAGATATTTCGCGTCGAGCGGCCGCTCGTCCAAGGTGGGCGACAGCAGATATCGGTAGGCCAGCAGCTCGTCGGGGACGCTGTCCAGCGACACCTCGCCGTTGGTCACGAGGCGAAACGTCGGGCTCGACTGCAGGCTCTCGACCAATACGCGAGATGCGTCAGCGAGCTCTTCCGGTGACGCGCCTTCGAGCGCAATCACCATGACGCGCGAAGCAGGCCCCTCGCCGATCTCTTCCATCAATAGCCGTTGCTCGGCGGTCCTCGGGCTGGGAAGAAACAAACGCAGGTCCGTGCCGATCTGCAATTGCCGTTGCACGAACCAGGTCAGGCCGGCCAGCAGCACGACCCAGACGAACAGGATCAGCAGCGCCCGGCGCGTCAGCTTCATGATCCGCTACAGCGCCGCTGCAAGGCGACCAGAGTGACGTCCGCTGCCACGGGCTCGCGTGCCGTATCGCCCAGCAACAGCACGCTCGTGGCGCCATCGGTCGTGGTCATGGAGAAACAGCGAGGCTCGCCCTGACGCCCGCTGACTTCGATCCGCTGCAAGCGGCGACGAGCTTTGGTATCCGTGGGCGTGAGCTCGAGCAACCATGATTCATCGTCACCGCTCAGTTGCACGTCAAACGTCTTTCGCAGCGATGCGACGTCCCCCGAGAGCATGGCGGAGAATCCCGACAGGAGTCCGCGCAACTCGGGAGCATGTTTCAAAGCGAAGCTGCGCGGCTTTTCGCCTTCTCTCTCGACCTTCACCGATTCGCCGCGAATTGCGGTGTGCTCGCGATAGGGCGTGGTGACGCGCCGGTCGAGGCTTTCCGGCCCGGCATAGCCGAGGTCGCCGGAAACGATCAGCGGAGCACGCAGCAGTTTGGAAAAGCGGACTTCGGTGAAGGAGATCGTGGCCGGCGCTGGCCTGGCCAGCCGCGCGATCAATGCCTCCGTGTCCCGGTCGTTCGCACCGGCATCATTCGGACTGGCGCTCCACACCGGCGCGCCGAGCATCAGTGCGAGCAGTGCCGTCAGCAGCAGGCGGCGAATTGACGTGCCAGAAGTCATAGAAATTGAACCAATTGTACGGGGCGCCGCGAGTGTAGTGAGCCAGCCGGTCGGCATAACGTTGAATGATGGCATTGAGACCCGCCTCGCGGTTGGCGCGTTCCACCTGCAGCGTTTCTGCAAACACTTCGAAGTGCAGCTCGTAACGATTGCCGCCCCGGTACAGGCCGAAACACAGCACCACCGGCACCTTGAGGGCTGCGGCGATCTGCCACGGTCCGGTCGGAAAGGGTGCGGGCTTGCCCAGGAAATCGACGGTGGTGAGCTGATTGCCCGGCCGCGCGCGATCGACCAGCAATGTGACCAGCGCGCCTTCATCGAGCGCTTCCTTGATGGCAAGCGTGGTGATCGTGCCGTCCTGGCGCGCATTGATGATGGAGCGCGCCAGGTCCGGATTGAGCGTGTTCAGGACGCGCGTCAGCTCGGGATTCTGTTCGGTGTCCAGCACCACTCGCACTTTCACGTCCTGCCTGATCTCGCCCAGGACACGCAACGCATCGAAACTGCCCAGGTGCGAGCCGAAGACGAGCACTCCTTGCTGCCTGGCCCATTGCGTGCGCAGCCCATCCAGGCCGAACACTTTGATCCGGAACCGTTTAAAGCTTTCGGACAACAGGAACACGCGATCCAGGATGACGGCGGCGAACGTGTAGAACTGCCTGGCGACATCGAGCAGCGTGACTCTGCGGTTCAGGACCAGCGTCAGGTAAGCGCGTGCCGCGCGTCGCTCCGGACCTCGGCGCATCAGAAAAAACGCGGTGATGGGGAACAGCACCAGGCGCGCGGCCGTGCGCCCGCACAGCAGGGCGAACGAGCTCATCAATCGATACCCGAATGCCGAGCCGCCTTCGGGGCGTTCGAGCCATTGTTGTGTCACGCCGTCACGACTCCATCGCGACCGGTATCCTGGCCTGCGAGTCGGAACTGGCCTTGCGCGATGGCTGCGCCGTCGCGGCTCAAATGGAAGCGCAAGTCCTGCGCTTCGAGTTTCAGTTGCAGGTCCGCCGCCTGATCGGGCAGCAACGGCGCGGTGAATTTGGCGTTGGCGAGCCCGGTGACGTTCAGCGGGCGTTGTAGCCAGCGCTCGGCTTCCTGGAGGACACAGTCGAGCAGCACCACGCCGGGCACGATGGGCTGGCCCGGAAAGTGGCCCGGCAACGCGGGATGATTCGCGGTGACGCGCAGAACGGCGGCGTGGACGGCGGGACTCATGTCATTCAGCGGCGGGAGTCATTCAGCGGCGAGAACCGGCCGCGCTGCCGACCAGGCGCGGCATGGCCGCGAGCACTCGTAGAAAAAAATCCAGCATGTTTCGATAGGGCTGGCGCGGGAAGCGCTGGCGGCGGTAAGCGTACTCAATCAGAAAGAAGGCCGCGACCAGCAAATAGCCGATCATGTTGGCGAACAGCGACCACCATTCCTGAGGTACGGTCAGCGGCGGCGTCATGCCGTTGCTCAGCAAGAGCCCGCCCGGTTCGGCGAGCAGGCCGAGCGCCAGGTTGACAGTGGCCAGCGAGACGAAGAACACCGTCCAGGCAACGGTCAACTTGCGCGCATAGTCCCGCACCGCGGGCTCCGGCTCCGGATCGGTTGCACCTTCCGGCGCCGCTTCCAACATGATGCGGATGAGGCGCTCGATCAGCGGCATCTGCCCTGCGGTCAGCGTGCTGCCGAACACGCCGGCCATGAACCCGGGGACCAGCACCGGAGCGATATACAGAGGCAAGGTGGCGTGCGTAGAGCGTGACAGCCACCACAGCCCGGCGCCGACCGGCGGCAGTACCAGCCATGCCGCGCGGCTGCCTCGGCCCAGCGCCGGCAGCATCGGCACGACGATCAGCAAGCCCAGCGCGACCGCGATCAGGGTCACGCTGTTGTGAATGACGGCGAAGTGAGCGGCCAACGGGTAAGCGAGCGCCAAGGCGGCCTTGTAGCGGGTCATGGCGGACATCGGCTGTAAAGCATGCGCGTGTTGCCGAGCGCGAACAAGGCATCCACAATGGCGCGAATTTTTGTTCGCGGGGTATGACGCTGCCGCGGATCTTCGTGACGATGTCTTGCGGGCGATGATGGATTGGGGGAGGTTCAGGCGGCATGCCGGTGAAAATAGCGGTTCTGAAAGAGACGCGGCCCAACGAGAAGCGCGTGGCCATGGTCCCGGCGGTGTCCGACAAGCTGATCAAGCTGGGTGCCGAGATTCACATCCAGACCGGCGCCGGGCTGGCGGTGAAATTGCCCGATACGGCGTTCAAGAACGTCGCATTCACTGCCGATCCGCTGGAGCTGGTGCGCGATGCCGACGTGGTCGTGAGCGTGCAGCCGCCGGATGCGGCCGTCGTGAACGCGATGAAGCCCGGCAGCATCCTGATCTGCTTCGTTTATGCCCACAAGGAGATCGAGCTCACCAGGCTGCTGCGTGACCGTCGCATTACAACGTTTGCGATGGAGCTGGTGCCTCGAATCAGTCGCGCCCAGGCCATGGACGCGCTGTCGAGCCAGGCTACGCTCGCTGGTTATTACGCCGTTTTGCTGGGCGCGACGAATCTGGCGCGCATCCTGCCAATGATGACGACTGCGGTCGGTTCGATCCGCCCGGCGCGCACGTTGGTGATGGGATTGGGCGTCGCGGGGTTGCAGGCGCTGGCGACCGCCCGCCGTCTCGGCGCCATGACGGAAGGTTATGACGTGCGCCCGGAAACGAAGGAACAAGCCGAGTCGCTGGGTGCTAAATTCGTCGACACGGGCGTGGATGCGCGCGGCGCTGGCGGTTACGCGCGCGAGCTCACCCAGGAAGAAAAAGACAAGATCGCCAGCGTGGTGACCAAGCACATTCAACAAGCCGACATCATCATCACCACCGCGGCCATTCCCGGCCGGCCTTCGCCCAAGCTCATCAGCAAGGCGCAGGTCGATGGCATGAAAGCCGGCAGCGTGATCGTCGACCTGGCTGCCGAAGGCGGCGGCAACTGCGAGTACACGCAGCCGGGCGAGACGGTGCAGGTCGGCCAGGTGACCATCGTCGGGCCGCTCAACGTGCCCAGCATGCTCGGCGAGCACGCCAGCGAGCTGTATGCCAAGAACCAGTTCAATCTGATCGAGCTGTTCCTGAAGGACAAACAGATACAGCTGGATTGGAGCGACGAAATCATCGCCAAAACCGCGCTCACGCACGACGGCAAGATCGTCAACGAAGCTGCACAAAAAGTTGTCGGGTGAACCTATGGACCTCGCTACCACGCTGACGGGCTTCGTGGCCCTGTACATCTTCATGCTCGCCGCCTTCACCGGCTACGAGATCATCGGCCGGGTGCCGGCCATTCTGCACACGCCGCTGATGTCGGGCTCGAACTTCGTGCACGGCATCGTGGTGGTCGGTGCGATGTATGCGTTGCTCAACGCGACTTCGACCGTGGAGCAAGTCATCGGCTTCGCCGGTGTGTTGCTCGGCGCGGGCAACGCGGCCGGCGGTTACGTCGTGACCGAACGCATGCTGGAAATGTTCAAGCCCAGCGACAAGAAGCAGCCTGCCGGCGAGCAGAAGAAGGCATAACCGCCCATGAACCTCACTCCGCAATTCATCATCGACGCCAGCTATTTCGCCGCGGCGTTTCTGTTCATCTATGGTTTGAAGCGCATGTCGTCGCCGGTGACGGCGCGCTCCGGCATCGTGGTCGCCGGTGCGGGCATGCTGGTCGCGGTGCTCGCGAGCTTCCTGTACTACTTCGGCGTCAACGAGGCTGCGCTGCCACACCTGGGCACGAACCTTGCGCTCGCGTTCACCGCGCTGGTGCTAGGCACGGCATGGGCATGGTGGAGCGGCAAGCGAGTCGCGATGACGGCGATGCCGCAGATGGTGGCGTTGTACAACGGCATGGGCGGTGGCGCGGCGGCTGCCATTGCGGCGGTTGAACTGCTGAGAACCAATGCCGTACACCAGACGATTCCGCTGGTGCTGGCGATCGCTGGCGCGTTGATTGGTTCGGTCTCGCTGTCAGGTTCGTTGATTGCGTGGGCCAAGCTCGATGGCCGCATCAATGGTGTGTGGCGCATGTCGGGTCAGCAGATCTTCAACGGCATCGTGTTTCTTGCCACGCTCGGCATTGGCATCTACATCGTGTTCGTGGCGCACGGGCACGCGGCGCCGGCGGTGGTGGCGGCATTTTTCATCGGCGCGCTGATTTTCGGTGTGCTGATGACGATGCCCATCGGCGGCGCGGACATGCCGGTGGTGATCTCGCTGTACAACGCGTTCACGGGTCTCGCGGTGGGCTTCGAAGGTTACGTGCTGCAGAACCCGGCGCTGATGATCGCGGGCATGGTAGTGGGCTCGGCGGGCACGCTGCTCACGTTGCTGATGGCCAAGGCCATGAATCGCAGCGTATCGAATGTGATCTTCAGCAACTTCGGCGCTGCGGGCGGGGAGCAGCAGGGCGAGATCAAGGGTTCGCAGAAGCCGGCTGAAGCGGGCGATGCGGCCATCAACATGCGATACGCGTCGAAAGTCATCATCGCGCCGGGGTATGGCCTGGCGGTGGCGCAGGCTCAGCACAAGTTGTATGAATTCGTGAAGCTGCTGACGGATGCGGGCGTGGAAGTGAAGTTCGCCATTCATCCGGTGGCGGGTCGCATGCCGGGCCACATGAACGTGCTGCTCGCCGAGGCGGGCGTGCCTTACGACATGATCTACGACCTGGAAGACATCAATGCCGAGTTCAAGGAAGCGGATGTGGCCGTCGTCATCGGTGCCAACGACACGGTGAACCCGGCGGCACGCACCAACAAGTCGAGCCCGATCTACGGCATGCCCATCCTCAACGTCGATCAGGCCAAGCAGGTCTACGTCATCAAGCGAGGCCAGGGCAAAGGGTACTCGGGCGTGGAGAACGAGCTGTTCTTCGCCGACAACTGCAACCTGGTCTACGGCGACGCACAGAAGGTGATGGTGGCGATGATCCAGGCGGTGAAGTCGCTCGAGGGCGGGGGGCACTAAGAGGCGGTTTTGTTGGCACGTTGGCCGGTCGTGCCAGGTCGCTGAGAGTGGCTTCGATCGGCGCGAAGGATGTACCGGGTAGGTCCTCCCGGCACCGCGCACCCGCCGCAGCATTCTTAAACAACGTTAATTGCCGCCCGGGGGATGGGGGCGGTAGGCTGGCGGTCTCGTGCGGAATGGCTGGGGCCCGTGGCTAAAGTACTCATCATCGAAGACGACCGCGTGACCGCCGATGAAATTTGTGCCGAGTTGCAGCGGTACGGGCTGGATACCGAATGGGTGGGGGACGGCAACACCGGGTTGGAGCGTGCTCGCGGGGGATTTTATGACGCCATCACCCTCGATCGCATGCTGCCGGGCCTGGATGGATTGACGCTCGTCACTCGCCTGCGTGAGTCCGGTGTGCAGACGCCGGTGCTCATGATCAGCGCGCTGTCGGATGCGGACGAACGGGTGCGCGGGTTGCGTGCGGGCGGGGATGACTATCTCACCAAGCCGTTCAATCCGGATGAAATGGCGGCGCGCGTCGAAGTGTTGCTGCGCCGGAATGCCAATGCGTCGCGTCCCATGGTCTTGCGAGTGGGAGACCTGGAGATCGATCTGATCGACCGCACCGCGCGCCGCGGCGGCACCTTGCTCGATCTGCTGCCCACCGAATTTCGGCTGCTCGAATTTCTCATGCGTCACAGCGGCCGCGTGCTGACGCGAACCATGATCTTCGAAGCGGTGTGGGGTTATCACTTCGACCCGGGCACCAATGTCATCGAAGTGCACATTGGCCGGCTGCGCCGCAAGCTCGATCCGCCGGAGCGGGAACCGCTCATCCATACAGTGCGCGGAGTAGGGTACGTGCTTGAAGCTCGCTGAGCTGTCACGCGTCAGCACCGTCCGGCTGCTGCCTGTGTATGGTGCTTTGTTCGTCGTCTGGAGCGTGCTGCTGATCGGCTGGGTGCAGTACGACACGATGCGCTATCTCTCCAGTGTCGTCGACGGGCTGCTGCACCAGCGCATGCACTATCTGACGCACATCGAGCGCGAACGTCTGCCCGAAGCCATGCGGCAGAGCGAGGCGCTCGATCTCACCGGCATGATGATGTACGGACTGTTCGATCAGCGCGGCGAGCAGATCACCGGCAATATCGACCGCATTCCGGACGGTGTTTCGCTCGACGGCGTAGTGCATCTCGTACCGGGCGGCATTCATAGGGAAGGCGTGAACGAGCCGATTCGTGCGCGTGGCCTGGCGAACAAGCTGCCGACGGGTGAAGTGTTGATTCTCGCACGCCGGACCAGCGTGATGGATCAAGTCAACACCATCATCTATCGATCGCTCATTCTGGGGCTGACGCTCACCATCATTCCCGGCCTCATCGGCGGCCTGTGGCTCGCGCGGGGTCCACTGCGACGTATCAGCGCGCTGGAGTCAGCTGCGCAACCCATCATGCGTGGCGACTTGCATCAACGCTTGCCCGTGTCCACGCGTCGCGACGAGCTCGACATGCTGGCTGGCATCGTCAATTCGATGCTGGACGAGATCGAGCGGCTGATGAGCGAGGTCAAAGGGGTCTGCGACAGCATCGCGCATGACTTGCGCACGCCGCTGACTCGCCTGCGCTCGCAACTGCATCGCATGCATCGTGAAGCCGGCAATGACAACGCGCATGGTGCGATGATCGGCCAGGCGATCGTCGATGTGGACTTGCTGTTGGACCGCTTCCGTGCGTTGCTGCGAATCTCCGACCTGGAAGACATGCATCGCCGCGCCGGCTTCACGGCCGTAAACCTGGTGAACACGATCGATCACGTTCGCGAGATCTACACGCCGCTGGCCGAAGACAAGCACATCAGCTTCTCGTTCGACATCGCGCCGCATATTCCGATGGTGCGTGGCGACCCGCATCTGCTGCTGGAGGCCATCTCCAACATCGTCGACAACGCCATCAAGTTCACGCCGGCCGGCGGCAGCATCGAGTTACGTTTGGGTCACGACGCTGCCGAGGGCGTGCGTGTCGATGTGATCGACAGCGGTCCCGGCATCCGCAGCTCGGAGCGGGAGGCGGTCTTGCAGCGGTTCTATCGCGGTACCTGCAGCAGCAAGGACGTGTCGGGCTCGGGACTGGGCCTGTCCATTGTGGCCGCCATCGTCAAGCTGCACGGATTCAAGCTGCAGATCGTCGACAATCCGGCCGGCGGCGCGTGGTTTTCCCTGCTGACCGGTCCGGTGGACGGGCCGCTGCATCCGCCGGCTTGAATTACTAAAAAAGCTTTCATCTGATTCGGTGCTGTTGCGGCCGCGCGGGCGACCGATAATGGTCGTTCCAGGACCCGCTCGCCCGCATGCTCGGTATCGTCAAAATCGCCCTGCGCCGCCCGTATACCTTCGTGGTGCTGGCGTTGCTCATCCTGATCTTCGGCGTGCTCGCCATCCTGCGCACGCCTACCGATATCTTTCCCAACATCCGCATTCCGGTGATCAGCGTGGTCTGGCAGTACGCCGGCCTGCCGCCGGAGGGCATGTCCGGCCGCATCACCACCGCCTTCCAGCGCGTGCTGACTACGACGGTCAACGACATCGAGCACATCGAAGCGCACTCGTATACCGGCTTCGGCGTCATCAAGGTGTTCTTCCAGCCCGGCGCCGATATCAACACCGCCAATGCGCAGGTGACGGCGGTCGCGCAAACGATGCTGCGGCAGATGCCGCCGGGCGTGAATCCGCCCATGATCCTCAACTACAACGCCTCGACGGTGGGCATCCTGCAGCTGGCGCTGTCCGGCGCAGGCATGACCGAGCAGGAGCTGAGCGACCTCGGCCTCAATTTCATTCGCACCCAGCTGGTGACGGTGCCCGGTGCCGCCGTGCCGTATCCGTTCGGCGGCAAGAATCGTCAGATCCAGATCGATCTGGACCCCACGGCGCTGCAGGCGCGAGGCTTGTCGGGCACGGATGTGGCCAACGCGCTGGCGGCGCAGAACCTGATCACGCCGGTGGGCACGCAGAAGATCGGAGGCTTCGAATACGTCATCAATCTGAATACCAGCCCGTCGGCCATCGAAGATCTGGGCCGCTTGCCGATCCGCGTGGTCGATGGCGCGATGGTTTATTTGCGCGATGTCGCGCATGTGCGCGACGGTAATGCGCCGCAGACCAATATCGTGCATGTCGCTGGCAATCGCTCGGTGCTGCTCACCGTGCTGAAGAATGGCGCCGCCTCGACGCTGAGCGTCATCGACGGCGTGAAAAAGAAGGCCGAGCAGATCAAGGATCAGCTGCCGGAGACGCTGCAGATCAAGGCCATCGGCGATCAATCCATTTTTGTACGCAGCGCCATCACCGGCGTGGTGGCCGAGGGCGTGATCGCCGCGGTGCTGACCAGCCTGATGATCCTGCTGTTCCTGGGCAGCTGGCGCTCGACCGTCATCATTGCGACCTCGATTCCGCTGGCGGTGCTCGGCTCGGTGTTCCTGCTGTCCCTGACCGGCCAGACGCTGAACATCATGACCCTGGGCGGACTGGCGCTGGCGGTGGGCATCCTGGTCGACGACGCCACCGTGACCATCGAGAACATCAACTGGCACCTGGAGCACGGCAAGGATGTGCACACCTCCATCCTCGACGGCGCGGCACAGATCGTCACGCCGGCGTTCGTGTCCTTGCTGTGTATCTGTATCGTGTTCGTGCCGATGTTCTTCCTCGAAGGCGTGGCGCGGTTCCTGTTCGTGCCCATGGCGCTGGCCGTGATCTACGCCATGGTGTGCTCGTTCATTCTGTCTCGCACGCTGGTGCCGACGATGGCGATGTATCTGCTACGGCCGCATTCGCCTGGTACTGCTGCCGAGACAGCATCGTCGAATCCGCTGGCGAGATTTCAGCGTACCTTCGCCGGGAAGTTCGAGCGGCTCCGAGGTCGCTATAAGGAGCTGCTGACCGGCGTGATGGGGCACCGGCGCGGCTTCGTGACTGGTTTCATGTTGTTCGTGCTGGCCTCGTTCCTGCTCGTGCCGTTCCTGGGGCGCAACTTCTTCCCGTCGGTGGATGCCGGCCAGATCATGATTCACTTCCGGGCGCAGCCCGGCACGCGCGTGGAGGAGACAGCGAATCTATCAGCGCGCATCCAGGATGTGATTCGCCAGGTGATTCCGCCGCGAGAGCTGGCGCTGCTCGTCGACAACGTCGGCATGCCGTTCTCCAGCATCAACATGACCTATAACAACACCGGCACCATCGGTCCGGCGGATGGTGATATTCAGATCACGTTGGAGGCAGAGCATGCGCCGACGGCGGACTACGTTCGCAAGTTGCGTGAACAGCTGCCGAAACGGTTCCCCGGCACCACGTTCGCATTCACGCCGGCCGACATCGTCAGCCAGATCCTGAACTTCGGCTCGCCCGCGCCCATCAACCTGCAGGTTCGGGGTAACAATATCGCCGCGAATTTCGCTTATGCCGAAGCGCTGCTCGCGGACATCGAGCGCATTCCGGGGATTGCCGATGCGCGCATTCAGCAGGCGCGTGGCTTGCCATCGTTCGATGTCGATGTCGACCGCACACGCGCGCAGTTCGCCGGGCTCACCGAGCGCGATGTCACCAACAGCATGGTCGTCAATCTCGCCGGGTCGGTGCAGGTCGCGCCGACCTTCTGGCTGAACCCGAAGACCAACATCCAATATCCCATCGTGATGCAGACGCCGCAGTACAAGATGGACGAGCTGAGCTCGCTGGAGACGCTGCCGATCACGGGGGCGAGCTCGCGATCCTCGCATCTGCTCGGCGGCATCGCCGACCTCAAGCGCACCACAACGAGTGCTGTGATTTCTCAATACAACATTCAACCGATGGTGCAGATCTACGCCACCACACAGGACGCTGATCTGGGCTCGGTGGCCACGCGCATCCGCGAGATCGTCGACGCGCATGCCAAGGATCTGCCGCGAGGCTCGTCGGTAGCACTGCTGGGCCAGGCGAGCACCATGGACAGCTCCTTCACCGGCCTGATCTTCGGTTTGATCGGCGCGATCGTGCTGATCTATCTGCTGGTGGTCGTGAACTTCCAATCGTGGAGCGATCCGTTGGTCATCATCAGCGCGCTGCCCGCGGCGCTGGCGGGCATCGTGTGGATGTTGTTCACTACGTTCACGACTCTGTCGGTCCCCGCGCTGACGGGCGCCATCATGTGCATGGGTGTGGCCACCGCCAACAGCGTGCTCGTCGTGAGTTTCGCGCGCGAGCGGTTGGAACAGCTGGCCGATCCGGTTGCTGCCGCCATCGACGCCGGCTTCGTACGTTTCCGTCCTGTGTTGATGACGGCCCTGGCCATGATCATCGGCATGGCGCCGATGGCGCTGGGGCTCGGCGATGGCGGCGAGCAGAACGCGCCATTGGGCCGCGCCGTGATCGGCGGGCTGATCTTCGCCACCGTGGCCACACTCATCTTCGTTCCTGTCGTTTTCAGCATCGTGCACCGTCACCATGCCCGCAAAGTCACGCAATCCCCGTTGCTGGCTGGAGAGCCTCATGGCGTCCACTGATTCGCCCACTGATTCGCCCAATGATTCGCTCAATGATTCTCAGGGCACCTTGCGCCGTGTCGGCATCGTCATTGCCGTCATTGCCAGCGTCCTCGTCGTGTCCGGGATCGGAATACGCGTCAACGATCATCGTCGGGTCAGCGAGTGGACCGAGGAACAGGCGATTGCCACGGTGGCGGTGGTCATGCCGAGCAGCGACCACGCAGCGGCCCGCCTGGAGCTGCCTGGCCGGTTGGAGGCATTCGCGCGCGCGCCCTTGAATGCTCGCGTGGCGGGTTATCTGAAAACCTGGAAGGTCGATATCGGGTCGCCGGTGAAGGCGGGCCAGCTGCTGGCCGAGATCGAGGCGCCGGATATCGAGCAGCAGTTGTTGCAAGCCGAAGCGGATCTCGCCAGCGCTGAAGCGAATGCCGCGCTGGCGGCCAGCACGGCCAAACGCTGGCAGTCCATGCTGGGCCGCGACTCCGTGTCCAAGCAGGAAGTGGAAGAGAAGGTGGGCGACCTGGCGGCCAAGGAAGCATTGGTCAAAGCCGCGCGCGCCAACGTCGAGCGCTTGCGCACGATGAAAGGGTTCACGCGCATCGTTGCGCCGTTCGATGGAGTCGTCACCGCACGCAATACGGATATCGGCGAGCTGATCAACCCGGGCGGCGGGTCGGGTCGCGAGTTGTTCGTTGTTTCCGATACGCGCCGGCTGCGCGTGTATGTGAATGTGCCGCAGGCATACGCGAGCCGGCTCAACACGGATGCAACGGCGACCATCCGGGTACCCGATCGGCCAGGAAAGGAATATTCCGCGAAGGTGGTGGCTGCGGCAGGCGCGGTGAATGTCGCTACCGGTACGACCCTGATGCAGCTCAATGTCGATAACGAATCGCGCGAGCTGCTCCCTGGCGGCTACGCCAGTGTCAGCTTCGAGCTGGCCGGTGGCGTACCAGCGCTGCGAGTGCCCGCCAGTGCGCTGATCTTCGATCAGTCCGGGCTGCGCGTGGCCACGGTCGACGCCGACGATCGCGTGATCATGAAGCCCATCACCATCGCGCGCGATCATGGCGCCTTCATCGAGGTGGCCAGCGGCCTGGAAGCCAGCGATCGTGTCATTTCCACGCCGCCGGACGGATTGATCGCCGGCAGCGCCGTGCGTGTGCTCGAGCCCACGGTCAAGGAAGCGGATGCGTCATCTCCTGCGGCCAAACAGGGCAACAATGCATCCGGTTGAACCGCGACGAACCGCGCTTGCGCTGGGACTGGCGCTCGCACTGAGCGGATGTTCGCTCGCACCGAAGCTCGAGCTGCCGGAAGTGCCGCTCGCCGAGTCCTACAAGGAGCCTGCGCCCTGGACACAAGCGGTGCCAGCTGACGGGCTGCCGCGCGACGCGTGGTGGCATGCCTACGGTGATGAGGACTTGAATCGCCTGCAGGCTCGGCTGGTCGAACACAGCCCCGACCTGCAAGCAGCGTTGGCGCGCTATCAACAAGCCCAGGCATTTGCCGCTCAGCTGCGTTCCGGTTTGTTTCCTTCGTTCGCCTTGCGCGCCGATGGCATTCGCGCGCGCCAGTCGGAAACCAGGCCGCCCGCCGGTCAGTCGTCACCGCGTTATTACAATGCCTACGGCGCCGGCGTCGAGGCGACCTATGAAGTCGATTTGTGGGGACGAGTTCGCAACGACGTGAGTGCGGGCAGGCTCGGAGCGAGTGCCGTCGCTGCCGATCTGCAATCGGCGCGCTTGAGCCTGCAGGCTCAGCTGGCCGACTACTACATCGCGCTCAACGGGTTGGATCGTGAGGCCGCATTGCTCGCCGACACCGTGGCTGCCTACGACCGTGCGCTCGCGCTGACCAGGGAACGACACGAGGCAGGCATCGTCTCCGGCCTCGACGTCGCGCGAGCCCAAACCCAGCTGGAGACAGCACGATCGCAAAGTGCGCAGAACCAGGCGCAGCGTGCCACTCTGGAACATGCGGTCGCCGTGCTTGTGGGCGAATCGCCGTCGCAGTTCTCCCTGGCGCCGCGCTCGGTCCCGTTGCAACTTCCCGAAATCCCACGCGACGTTCCGACCAACTTACTGCAACGACGACCCGACATCGCCGCGGCCCAGCGCCGCACGGCTGCGGCGAACGCCAGCGTTGGCGTGGCTCGCTCCGCTTGTTTCCCGGCCGTGATGCTGAACGGCGTGTATGGCTTCGAGAGCAATCGTTCCAGCGACTGGCTGACGGCGCCGAACGCGGCCTGGTCCATCGGCCCGAGCCTGCTGCTGGAATTGTTCGATGCCGGCCGGCGCCAGGCGCGCGTCGAGCAGGCGAGGGCCGTGCTGGATGAAGCGGGTGCCGTTTATAAAGGCGTGGTCCTGGGTGCTTTCCGGGAAGTCGAGGACAGCCTGGCGCTGCTGCATCACTTCGGGAACGCGGCACAGTCCGAGCGCTCGGCGGTCACGTCGGCGCAGCGCTCGCTGGATTTCGCGATGAATCGCTACCGCGAAGGCGCGGTGAGCTACCTGGAAGTGGTGCAGTCCCAGACCGTTGCACTGGCGGCGCAGCGCAATGCCCTGGACCTGGAAACACGGCAATTACGGGCCAGCGTGGCGCTGATCCGGGCGCTGGGCGGCGGCTGGGAAGGATAGATCTGCCCGGCACTTAGCGTCGCCGGTCGCGCTGGCCGGACGTTCGCGAGGGTGGCGGCGGCGAAACATCTCCTGGTTAAGTCTTTCCCGCTGAAAGACTTGGCCCGTTGAATCTTTACACAAGGGTCGCGTATCGTAGGCGTAGTGCCTCTTATCGTGCCACTTGATGTGTCAGAGTCGTGCAACCACAGCTGTACAACTTGACCCAAGAGATCCTGAGGACCGATGTCTCAGGAATGCCCCTGGAGTGGATTGACTACCGGGACGCGGTACGCCTGTACCATACGGAACAGGTGGCATACACCTGCGGGACCCGGCTCTACCGGCTGCTCGGCGGCACCAACGCGCGCACCGGCATGCAGACCGTGGTGGAGGTGAATTCCATCATCGCCACGGTCGGCCATACGCACAATCCCGGGAATCTGCGGCACGATTACACGCCGCCCTTGAACAACCAGACGTTGTTCAAGCGCGATGCCCATCTGTGCCTGTACTGCGGGCAGCGGTTTCCCTCGAGCATGCTGTCGCGGGATCACATTCGTCCGCTCAGCCAGGGCGGGCTGGACCTGTGGACCAACGTGGTGACGGCTTGCCGTCGTTGTAACAACCTGAAGGCGTCGAAAACGCCCGAACAAGCCGGCCTGCAGCTGCTGGCCGTGCCGTTCAAGCCGACCTACGCCGAGTACATTTATCTCAAAGGCCGCCGCGTGCTCGCCGACCAGATGGAATATCTGCTGGCGCATTTTCCGCGCTCCAGCCCGTTGCACGCCCGACTCAAATTGCAGTGTTGAGTACCGCTGCCGTGGTCTCGCAACCGCTGTATCTGGTAGATGCATCGGTGTTCGTGTTCCGTGCCTGGCATGCCGTGCCCATCTCGCTGGTCGATGGCGACGGCAACCCGGTCAATGCGCTGCATGGTTTCAGCCGCTTTCTCGGCGACCTGATCGAGCAGGTGCGGCCCGAGCATATCGCGGTGGCGTTCGATTCCGGGCGCGTCAACTCGTTTCGCAACCGGCTGTATCCGGCCTACAAGGCGAATCGCGAGCCGGCACCGGACGAGCTGAAGCGCCAGTTCCTGCAATGCCAGCGGGTGTGCGAAGCGCTGGGCATCGCCTCCTTCGTGAGCTGCGAGTACGAAGCGGACGACATCATCGGCTCGCTGACCGTGCGTGCCCGGGCCGAAGGACGCAAGGTCGTGCTGCTGACGCGGGACAAGGATCTGTCGCAGCTGGTTCGCCCGGGCGATGAATACTGGGACTATCTCGCCGACAAGCGCTTCGGTTACGAGCGCATCGCCGATCGCTTCGGCGTGCGCCCGGAGCGCATGGCCTGTTTCCTTGCTCTGATGGGCGACGCGGTCGACAACATTCCGGGCGTGCCCGGTGTCGGACGCAAGACGGCTTCGACGTTGTTTCATCATTTCGAGTCGTTGACTCATCTGTATGACGACCTCGATCGCGTGCTCAAGATCAAGCTGCGCAATGCCGGCTTCGTCTGCGGCCAGCTGCGCGACCATCGCGAGTCCGCGTTCCTGGCGCGGCAGCTCACCGAAATAGCCTGCGATATGCCGCTCGATGTGGAGCTGCGACATCTGCGCCGGCGCCCGCCGGACCTGGGCGAGCTCAACAGGTTCTATGACACCGTCGGATTCGGCCGCCTGCTGCGCAACCAGGCCGAGCGTATCGCCGCGCTCAGCTAACGAATTTTCGCTGTCGCGGTTGATCAATTACCGCGGCTGAATCCCACGAACAGACGACTTCGGCGCGCTATCGCCGGCGCATCCTGGGCATCCACGCCAGGAGCCACTCATGCAAGTCGTCCAGAAAGCCGTGCTCTGCCCGATCGTCCTGATCGTCCTTGGAATCAGTCTGCTGATGCGCGCGGACGTGTCCGGCGCACAGACTGCCGTCTATCGCTGCGCTGGCGAGCAGGGGGTCGTTTACAGCGACGTTCCCTGCGATGAGGCAGCGTCTGTTCACGAAATCGACGACAGCCGCATCACGGTCTACACGCCGCTGGAGATCACTTCCGGGCCGGCCCCAGCGGCCGTGCCGGCCAAGCAAACCAAAGGCCGGCGCATCAAGCCAGGGCCTGCCGCCGGTCGGGATGCGCATCGAATCATGTGCGCCAAGCTCGACCAGAGATTGCGTGACGTGCGTACCAAGATGCGTGCTGGTTACGGCGTCGAGGAAGGCGAGCGTCTGAAAGCGCGTCATCGGCAGCTCAACGAGCAGCGTCGCGCGGAAAGGTGTGGGTGAGGTGTGACAAGGATATTCCTGCGCCGCTTGTCGCGAGCGCATAATGTCTGCGGATGGCGTCATCGCGCCGGCGGCGGCGGCGTCCAGGCGCTCGTCGGCAAGACAGCAATCGCGCGTGTCGCGAGCTTGCAGCCGTTGCGGATCAGCTAGAACTACTCGTCAAGTAACCAGGCATCGTCACAGTCAGGGGGTCGTCATGGTTGCGTTCAATTCTCTTTTCGGGTTGGGAAGGATGGCTGTCGGCCTGCTCGCTGCGGCCTGGTTGATGGCTACGCCGTTGGCGTCGCAAGCTCAGGACAACAAGTCGGTGGACGAGATGGCGGCCCAGGCACAGAGGGCGCTGCAGAAGGGCCAGCCTCGCGAAGCGGAATCGCTGCTGCGCAAGGCCATCGAAGCGGAGCCGACGCGTGCGGAGCTGTACATGCTGCGCTCGCGGGCTCGCGATTCTTCCGGCAAGTTCGACGCCGCGCTGGACGATGCCAACAAGTACATCGAGCTGGAGCCCAATGACGCCTTCGGCTATCTGAATCGTTCGCGCATCTATATCTCCATGGAGAAGCCCGAGTCGGCGCTGGCCGATGCCACCAAGGCCATCGAGCTGGAGCCCAACGAGCCGGACGGCTACTACCGCCGTTCCGACATCTACAAGGAAATGGGCAAGAAGGCTGAGGCCAAGGCCGACGAAGACAAGGCGGATCAGCTCGACAGGAGCTGATTGATCTGGCCGGACAGCGCGCAAGCTGTACCGGTGGCCGGAGCGGGAACGCGCTAAAATTCGCCCGTCGGTGGCCGGTCGCCGCCGACGGGAGTCCGACTTGAAACTGAGCAGATCGAACGGGGACGCAGCAGCGACGCTGCGTGATGCGGGCTGCGTGCTGTTACAGCCCGCCGAGCTGGCGGAGCAATGTCAGCTGCAACTGGCCGATCTGGCCAGCCTGGCTCCCACCTGGAATCACCTGCCGCGCGATACCTACCTGCGCGATGGCGGCCGCTATCGGTTCCGCCGCCACAGTTGTTTCATCTACGAGCGCGGCGCCTTGCAAATGACGCCGCATCGCGCGCATTGGCAACCCATCGAATACAACGCACTCCACGGCGGCATGGAGCGATGGTTCGAGCCAATCACAGCCGAGGTCGTGCAGGCCCCGGTGTGGACGCTTCTGCTCGGCGGCATCGGCGAGTTGCTGGCCCGCGCCAGGTCCGTGCCCCGCTGGTACATCGAAGCGCATCAGTTTCGAATCGACACTGCCGAGGGCATCGGACGGCCTACACCCGAGGGCGCGCATCGTGACGGAGTCGACTTCGTCGCCGTCATTCTGGCGAATCGCTTCAATGTGCGCGGCGGCGAGACGCGAGTGTTCGAGGCGGAAGGCATTTCCGGCGTGCGCTTCACCATGAGCGCGCCCTGGTCGGTACTGCTGCTGGATGACGCCAGGGTCATTCATGAAACCACGCCGATCCAGAACGATGGTCCCGGCGGTGTGAGAGATACGCTGGTACTGACGTTTCGCGAACACGGCTTCCAGGCACCCGGCATCTGAATGTCCGGCGACGCTGCAGTACAATGAGGCGTCGCCGCCAAAGGTAGCCTCTCATGTCCACGTTCGCCGCACGGTTGCAACAGAAAATCTCCGAGCACAGCCCGCTGTGCGTCGGTATCGATCCGTCCGCGGCATTGCTGAAATCCTGCAATCTGCCCAACACCCCGGAAGGCGCGTTCGAGTTCGGCAAGCGCGTGCTGGAAGCGGCGGAATTTCGTATCTCGCTGCTCAAGCCGCAGTCGGCATTCTTCGAGCGCTTCGGCAGCGCCGGCATGAAAGCGGTGGAAGAGCTGACTTTGCTGGCGCGCAGTCGCGACGTGCTGGTGCTGCTCGATGGCAAGCGCGGCGATATCGACACCACCGGCGCCGCCTATGCGGAAGGCTATTTCTCGTCGACCACGACGCTGCGTGTCGATGCGGTCACCACGCACGTGTATCTCGGTCTCGCGGCGCTCGATCCGTTTCTGGACATTGCGTCGCGCGCCGAGGGTGGGGTGTTCGTAGTGGTGCGCTCGTCGAATCCGGAAGGGCGTGAGCTGCAAACTGCGCGTATGGCGAACGGCGAGACCGTCGCTCAAAACTTGTGTCGAGAGATTACGCTGCGCAATCGAAAGCAGGAAGAAGGCTTGGGCTACATCGGTGCGGTGGTCGGCGCGACTTGCGATGATGCCGCCGAGACAGTGGATGCATTGCCTCAATCCTTCATTCTCGCGCCGGGTGTCGGCGCGCAGGGGGCGACGATGCAGGATGTGCTCGAGCGGATGCCGTCGGCGCGTGGCCGTGTGCTGCCGAATGTTTCCAGAGCCATCCTGGCCAACGGCGGCAGCGCTGCCGATATCCGCGCCACCATCCGTAGCTTGCAGGATCAGGCCCGCGAGCTTCTATAGCTGACCGTCATGTCGCTTGCCGCAGCACTGAGTCGCACGTTGGGTTGCGAAGTCGCCGCGGACTCGCAGCGACGGGTGTCCGGTGGCTCGATCAATGCTTGTTCCCGATTCGAGAGCTCGCGGGGTCCGCTGTTCGTCAAACACGGCGACCCGGCCAGCCTGGAAATGTTTCAGGCCGAAGCGGATGGACTCGCCGAGCTGGCACGCGCTCGCTGCGTACGTGTCCCCGAGGTGCTGGCAGTGCACGAAGAGAAGGGGGGCGCGTTCCTCGTGCTTGGATGGATCGATCTGCGCGACGCTTCTGCGAGCAGCGAAACGAGATTGGGCGAGCAACTCGCGGCTCAGCATCGAGTCACGCAACAGAAATTCGGCTGGCACCGCGACAACACGATCGGTTCGACGCCGCAGGCGAATCGGTTGACTGACCACTGGGTGGAATTTCTGCGCGAGCAGCGCTTGCGGCCGCAACTGCTACTCGCCCGCGACAATGGCGCCGAGCCGAGTCTCATCGACAGCGGCGAGCGGCTGTGTGAGCAGCTGGGATGTTTCTTCACCGACTATCGTCCCTCGCCGTCGCTGCTCCATGGCGATCTGTGGGGCGGCAACTGGGGCGTGGATGCGAGCGGCCAACCGGTGTTGTTCGATCCGGCGGTTTATTTCGGCGACCGCGAGGCCGATCTGGCCATGACCCGGTTATTCGGCGGCTTCGGTGCGCCGTTTTATGCGGCCTATCGAGCGGCATGGCCGCTCGACGCCGGCGCGCCAACGCGAATCGATCTCTACAACCTCTATCATGTGCTGAATCATTACAACCTGTTCGGCGGCGGCTATGCGCGACAGGCTGCGGCCATGACCCAGCGCCTGCTCGCCGACTTGAAGTAACTCAGCTCTTGGCCGGAATGCGCACGCTGCCGGCGACTCGCTCGTAGAGGATGTTGCCGCTGCTGTCGTTGACGACAGTGAAATTGCCGCCGACCTGCGACACGTTGATGTCACCGGAGCTGTCGTTGCCGATGCGCACGTCGAGCTTCACGTCATGAATGGTGATGTCGCCCGAGCTGTCGGTGAGGACTTCGGCATTGCCGGTCACCTTGGCGATGGCGATGTCCCCGGAGCCGTCGCTGATGATCTTCACGTCGCCACGCACGTCCTCGATGTCGATGCCGCCCGAGCTGTCCTCGACCTGCACCATGCCGGCCACGCTGATCACGCGGATTTCGCCGGAGCTGTCGTCTATCGCCAGGCTGCCGTTGATGTTCTTCAGGAGCAGGTCGCCCGAGCCGTCTACGATGCGCGTGGTGCCCACGTCGCTCAATTCCACGTCGCCGCTGGTGTCCGTGACATCCAGCTCGGCAGTGCGCGGTACTGTGATATCCAGGTCCAGCGAGCTGTACTTGCCGAACTTGAACATGTCGCGCATGCCTTCGCCGATCACTACTGTCAAATAAATGGTGTCGTTCTCGCGGCGGCTTTCCAGCGCGATCTTGCTCAGCAGGCGCTCGGAGGAGGCGCAGGCTTTGCCCGTGGCTTTGACACCGGCGCCCGTATCGCCATGCACCTTGAGCGAGCCAGCCTCGGCTTTGATTACCACTTTCCTGACGGGGCCGGGGAAATTGGCCGCCCGGTCGGAGCTGAACTTGCAATCTTCCGCCGCGGCCGCAGCCACCACTGCGCTCAGCACGACCCCAGTCAACCACTGGGCCACAACCTTGTTCATGAACGACTTCCTGTTATACGAATAAGTAAAACCAGACACCCGCGAGCGCCATTTCATGCGATGGCTGTAGCGCGTGCTCGCAGGAGCCGCCACCACGGCCCCGCGAAAAAGGGGGTCAAAGATAGGGCCAGATCAGCCGCCGTGCAAAATTTTACGAAGAGCGGTCGTCAGCAGCCGACGCTGCATCGTTTGGGACAGCCCAGTCGCGTTTTCCAGTCCCATGCGTGCGAGATGCGGCTGCAGCGACGGCTCCGGCGTGCCATTGAGCAGTGCATCCAGCATGGTGCGAATCCGGCCGGGCCAGGTGGCCGTGGCCGTCTGCAGGGAGCGCAGCGCCTTGGCCAGGACCACTTCCTCGGCGGTGAAATCCGTGCCGAACGGCAACTCATCAAACAAGCCGCGTTCCCGCCAGGGCGCAAGTTGCTTCGCCAGCTGCTCGGGTGTATTGGCGCGCGCCGCTTCCGGAATGTGCCAGTTTTTTGGCAGCTTGCCGGCGCGCTTGGCGTCCGCGACCAGGGTTGACTGAAAGCGGGCATCCATGATGCCGATCAGCGCCTCGACGATTTCGCGGTCGGTGCGGCCGCGCAGATCGGCGATTCCATATTCGGTTACAACGATGTCCCGCAGGTGCCGCGGTACCGTCGCGTGACCATAGGACCAGACGACGTTGGATGTCGTTCGGCCACCGGCGTTGCGTGTTGCGCGCAGGCACAGAATCGAGCGTGCTTCGGGCAGCGCGTGCGCCATGGCGACAAAGTTATATTGACCGCCCACTCCGCTGACGACGCGGCCATCCGTAAGCGCATCGGACACGGCGGCGCCCAGGCCGGTGACCATCATGGTCGTGTTGACGAATCGCGCATAGCGGCGCTGCGCGAATTTCAGCTCCCATTCGTGACCGTACAGCTCGTTGATGAAGCTGATGCCGCGCATGGCGAACATCTTGCGCTGAACGGCGGGCAGGTTGCGCAAGGCCGCGTAGAAATCTTTCGGGCCGAAGAAAAAGCCCGCGTCGGCCAGCACGCCATTGCGTAACGTATCTCCAAGGCAATGCTGGGCGATCTGTGCGCGCTGCTCGGGATCGGAGAAGGTCGCGTGTAGCTGTTGTCCGTCCGGCGTAATGAGCACGCCGCGGTCGTATTCGACGTCGTCGCGAAACAGGCCCACTTCGCGAAATTCCTGGAAATCGGCATACGACATGCGGCTCATGCCTGCCTCGACCAGCGCCTCCAGCGTGCGCAGGCTGACGCGCTCATCGATGTGCCCATCGTCGAGCAGCCGCTGCAGCTTGGCGCTGGGGTACACGCGCCGTTTCAGAATGCCGTTGCGATACAGATCCAGAAAACCATCGGCCAGCATTTCCGTGCAGCCATACAGGCCCCGCTCGAAGGGCGCCGTGCCGCCCTCGCTTTCGATCAAACGGCGGTGTCGCGCCAGCAGTCCGGTGGACTCGATGATTTCCCGATACAGGGCCGGCTGCTGCTGACGTAGCTGCAAGGCGTAGCAGATGCCGTCGCCAAGCTCGCCGATGCCCAGCTGCAGCGTGCCGCCGTCGCGAATCAGCGTGCTGACGTTCAGCGCGATGGCGTGCTCCGTGATCGCGACCGGCATGTTCGGTGGACTGAACAACGCCGTGCCCGGATCCTTCACCAGGAAATCGAAGGTATCGGCGGTGACCAGCGCGTCGCCATACATGAACGGCATGTCGCTATGAACCTGACCGATCAACGTGAACGGCTGGCCGTTGCCACCGGCGCGCATGGCGGCAATCTGCGGCAGCAGATCGGCGGTCATGTCGGCGTTGGAACCGAGGCTCAGCAAGCCTGGGGCTTCAGCGGGCGGCGGCGCTGCGACTTGCTGCGCGATCACGTTGAGGCCCCGGCGCAATGCATCCCGGGCCACGTGCGTGTAGTTGCTGCTGAGGTAATGCTGCTGCAGATGTTCGTTGTGCAGCCATGCGCCGGGTTCCAGATAGAACTCCAGTACCTCGATGTTTGCTGGCAGCTCGCGACGCTCGATGAGGCGCAGGTAGTCGAGCTCCGGGTAGTTCCCGAACACTCGCCGCGAGAAAGGTTCGATGAAGCGGCGTTGCAGGTCGCTGCTGCCCTTGGGGGCGCGCAGCGAGAGCGCCGTGATGATCGTGAGCTTCAGACTCCGGTCGGCGAGGGCGCGGGCCACGAAGGCGTTGACCAGTGTGTTGGGCTTGCCGATCGCGACCGGCAAGCCCATGACCACGTGCTTGCCGACGCGGCTGAGCGTGGCCTCGACGCAATCCTCGGGCGTGGTAAATCGAAGCGAAGCAGCGGCGGACATCGGCGTCGGTCAGCCGGTGCCCAAGGCGGTCAGCAGCGCGAGGGTCGACAGCGCTGCTGTCATGAAGCGCCTTTCAGGCGCAACGCGAAGCGCACCTGCACGTCGTTGCCGACGGTGGAAGTGTCCTTCCATTCGCCCTGACCCACGCCGAAATCCAGGCGTTTGATTTTCGCCAAGCCCTTCAGCCACGCCTCGCCGCCCTTGGTCTCGAACGTGAACTCGATGGGCACGGGCTTGGTGATATCGCGCAGCGTGAGCTGGCCGGTGGCCGAGTATTTGTTGCCGCCCTTGTCGGTGAACCTGTCGGCAACGTACCGCGCGCTCGGGAAGCGCTTCACGTCGAACAGGTCGGCGCTGCGGATGGTGTCGTCGCGCTCGTCGTCCTGCGTATTCACCGAGGCCGTGTCGATCTTCACGTCGAAGCGGCTGGCGGCCAGATCCTTGGGATCGAAACGGATGTCGGCGGTGAACTCGTCGAACGAGCCTTCGAATTGCGCGCCGGCCTGCTCGCCGACGAAAGTCAGTTTGCTTTCCTTCGGTTGCATGCTCCACTGCGAGGCGGCCAGGGCCAGCATGGCGGCCAGGCCGGCGCTCAAGCCCACCACCAGCCGCGCGGCGAGCCGACGAGTGGCGGCGAAGTTGCTGCGATCCGATTTCATGCTCATCTGGGTCGATCCGTGTTCTGTTGCAGTTTGACGGGCAGCATGCGGCGAAGCACGTTGTCCTTGTCGATGAAGTGATGCTTGAGCGCGGCCGCGACGTGCAGCAGTGCCAGGCTGAACAGCGTTAGTGCCAGCGCTTGGTGCGTTTCGTGCAGCAGCTCGTAGGCCGCCTTACTCGGTGCGATGAAATCCGGCAGGGTCACCAGGCCGAACCAGCTGACAGGAAAGTTTCGCGCGGACGACATGAGCCAGCCGACGACGGGTGTGATCAACAGCAACGCGTACAGGCCGATGTGCGAGATGCGCGCCGCGATCCGCTGCCAGCGCGGAATGTCGGCGGGTTCCGCCGGCACCGGGTTGAGCCAGCGCCAGATCAGCCGCAGCAGGGTCAGCCCGAGAATGGTGATGCCGAAGGATTTGTGCTGGGCCAGGACCTGGATCTTGGCGATGCCCCGCGGCAGCTCATCGGCCCGGCTGGCCAGAACGAACTGCACTATGATGAGGACCACAATGGTCCAGTGAAATAACTGTGCGACGACGCCGTAGCGCGATTCGTCGTTCTTCAGTTGCATCACTTCGACCCCTGGCACGTAGAGCTCACAGTGTAAGCGATTCGCGCGGCGGGGCCACGCGAGCTTTCAGCGAACTGCAAATCTGACACAGTGCGAGCCTCCCAATGTCCATGCAAATGAGTCGAACAGTGCTCGGTTTCGCCAGCCGCACCGGGGTCCTGTTGCTGCTCTGTCTCGGACTTACCGCTTGCCCGCGGCCCGTGCAACGGCCGTTGCCCACGCCCAGCGTGCCTCCTCCACCGACCCCGGCCGAGCCTGCGCCGCTGCCCTCGGAAGAGGGCGCAACGATATATGAAATCGACCCGCGGGCGTCGGTCCTGCACATTCACGTATTCCGCGGCGGTACCTTCGCCCGGCTCGGCCACAACCACGTGGTGAGCAGCAGATCGGTGACCGGACGTGTCTGGATGCGGCAACAGTTTTCGAGATCCGGTTTCGAGCTGTCGTTCCCGGTCGAGGAGCTCAGCGTCGACGACCCGGAGGCACGGCGGGCTGCGGGCGATGATTTTCCGCCCGAGATTCCGGCAGCCGACAAGGAGGGCACGCGCAAGAACATGCTGCGCAAGGAGGTGCTGGATGCGGAGAACTATCCCAAGATCACGGTGCAGGCGGCGGCGATCTCCGGCTCCATACAAGCGCCGAACATCACCGCGAGCATCACCATCAAGGACGCGACTCGCGTGGTGGTGGTTCCGGCCCGCATCACGGTCAGCGGTGCGAAGCTGACCGCCAGTGGTGAGTTCAACGTCAAGCAGACCGACTTCGGCATGAAGCCATTCAGCGTGGCCCTGGGTGCCCTGGAGGTTCAGGACCAGCTGCGCATCGTTTTCGATCTGACAGCAGTGCAACGCTGAAGCAGGACCTGCGAGGCGGGACATGCGAGGCGGGACCGGGTGGCCCCGCCTCGTCGTGATCATCGAGCTCGGTCTAGTGCGTGCCCAGCAATTCGTCGGCCAGGCCCTTCGCGCCATAGACATCCCTGAGCGCCGTGATGATGATGGCCGGGTGCACGGCGACCGTCCGGTTCATCTCGGGGTCGTACCAGAAGTTGCCGGCGAGCGAATGAATGTTGCCATCGAAGGCCAGGCCCACCACGCGGCCCTGGCTGTCCACCAGCGGGCTGCCGGAGTTGCCGCCGACGATGTCGTTGGTGGTGACGAAGTTGAATGGCGTGCTCATATCCAGCCTGTCGCGAGCGTCCAGCCATTTCTGCGGCAGGCGGAAAGGATCCTTGCCCGTGGCCCGTTCGTAGAGGCGTGACAGCCTGGTGAAAGGTTCGACCGGCTGTCCCTTCTCCACCCAGCCTGCGACGGCGCCATAGCTCAGTCGCAGCGTGAAGGTCGCGTCCGGATAGGTGTTGGTGCCGTACACGGCGAAGCGAGCCTTGGCGATGCGCTCCTGAGCGGACGCAACCGGCGCCTGCACTTCGTCTTCATAGATCTTACGAACGGCGCGTGCTTCATCGTCGATCTCGCGCGCCAGCACGATCATCGGATCGGTGGAAGCTTCCACCGCGGCGACGCCGCCTTCCCACAGTGTCTTGCGAACGGCCGGATCGCTCAGCTTGCTCTCGGTGACCAGTTTCGCGGCCAGCGAATCGGGCGATTCCTGGCTCAGCAACTTGCGCACCACGGCGTTGTCGGGGCCGAGCGCTTCGCGCAGCTTGTCCAGCGAGAACGACAGCGTGACCTGTTCGAAATCGGGATAGATCGGCGTGGTCGCGAGCAGGCCCGATGCGATCTTCGGCAGATTCGAATCCGCATATTCACGCAACCGTTGCTCATTGCCCTTGCTGCGCTCGGCCGCCCCGCGCACCAGCTGGCGCGCATGATTGAACAACTTGCTATTGAAGCCGGCGCCGGCCTCCAGATACAGATAGCGATCGTAGATCTGGCGATAACGTTCCTGCGCGGTCGCTGCGTCGTTCCATGCATCGCCGACTACGTCGGCAAGTTTCGGATCGGTCTTCACGCGCTCGCGCAGCTCGCGTTCCTGTACGGTCTTGCGTGCGAACAGACTGTCGTCGAGCAGCGCCGTCTGGAAGCCGCGATTTACCTTCAGCGAATTCTCCACGTTTTGCAGATAGGGGCTGACGATGCGCTCGGGCTCCGCGCCCGTCTTGCCCCATTGAATCAGCCGTCCGCGCAATTCGGAGTTGCGCACGAGATAGGAGGGCACCGAGACCTCGCGCTGGAACCGCAACTGCTCGACGGTGAGCAAGCGGCTCGTGTTGCCGGGATGGCCCGCGACGAAGGTCACTTCACCGGCCTTCGGACCCTCCTGGCGCCAGCTCAGATGATTGGGCGTGCGCGCCGGCTTGCCCTTGTCATAGACGCGCATGAGGCTGAAATCCAGGCTCCAGCGCGGGAAATTGAAATTGTCCGGATCGCCGCCGAAGGCGCCGATGGCGTGCTCGGGCGCGAACACCAGGCGCACGTCGTCATAGCGGCGGTACTTGTACAGGTAATACTGGCCGCCCTGATACAACGTGACCGACTCGCAGGCGAGTGGACCGCCGGGGCGCCTCTTGGCACTTTCGGTGCAGGCCGCTTCGAGCTTGCTCAGCGCCTGCTTGCGTGCCTCATTGGCCTTCGCGTCGGCGAGGCCGGTCGTAGCGGCGTTGACTTTCGCCGTGACGTTTTCCGATTCCACCAGCACGGAAAGCATCTGCGTCGGGCACTTTTTCTCTTCGGCGCGAGTGCTGGCGTTGAAGCCATCGTCGACGTAGTTCGCTGTGCTGCTGGACAGCTGGGACAGGCAGGACATGGCGCAATGATGATTGGTGAGCACCAGGCCGTCGGGCGACACGAACGAGCCGGTGCAGCCGCTCTCGAAGCGCGTGATCGAGCGCTGCAGCTTGTCCAGCCAGGGCTTGGGCAGCGACGTGTGGTACTTCTCCTGGATTGCGGCTTGCGGGACGTTGTCGAAGGTCCACATGCCTTCGTCGGCCAGCGCCGCGGTGGCGAGCAGCGCCGCGCATGCGGCGGCCAGGCTTCGTAACATTCGATGTCTCCTAGATCGTCATTCTTCTGACTGTAGCAGCAGTAGCCTCGTTCCTTCCGGCGCCACCAGGATGGCATTGCACGATTCGTCGAGACTATCGGGCATTTCGTCGGAAAGCCGGCAACCGCGTTCTTTCAATCGCGCCAGGCGCTCGCGCATGTCCCGGTCTTCGAAGGTGAGCACCGGCTGGCGAAAGGCGCGTGAACGATACAACGCCAGGTTGAGATGGTCACTGGTGATAGCGGTGCGGGCGAATGGCTCCGGCTGCTCGTCCCAAGCCACGAAGCCGAGCGCTTCCCAGAAATGGCGCATCGGTGCCTGCTCGCGCGCGGGCAAGCCATACTCGCTGAAGTAGCCGCAGGTCGTTGCCGGGTGCGTTTCGAACTGGGGTGGCGAAAAAGTGCGCGCCTCGACCACGTTCACGCATTGACCGGAGGGATCGCGAAAGCTGGCGCGGTTGAACACCTCGTTGCCCAGCTGCAGATCTTCCAGCTCGATGCCCATGTCCTCCAGTTGCTCGATGCCACGCATCAGGCGCGGCATGACGAACGTCAGCGCCGGGGAGGTCATGCCCTGGCCATGCAGTCCAAGAAACAACCGGCCGTCAGTGACCACGGCATAGGGATAGGGAAATGCCTCGCCGACCGGCGCCTGCACGAAGCCCAACGATTCATAGAACGCCAGCGACTCGCGAATCTCCGGCGCATGCACGCTGATTTCCAGGAAGCGGCCGAACATCAACGCTGCGCACCGCTGCTTGCGGCCGGTGCCGCTGCGTGCCTTGCCGACGACGAAGGTTCACCCCAGCCTTGCATATGTCGCTCGATCAGTCTGGTCAGCGCGCTGACATGCGCGTCGCCGGCATTCAGGGCCGGAATATAGTCATACGCCTCGCCGCCCGCTTCGAGAAACAACTGGCGATTGCGAAGTGCGATCTCTTCCAGCGTTTCCAGGCAGTCGGTGGCAAAGCCCGGACACACCAGCGTGATGCGCTTCGGTCCGCTGCGTGCGTACTCGAGCAGGCGCTGGTCCGTGTAGGGGCGCAGCCATTCCTCGCGCCCCACCTGGGATTGAAAGCTCACGCTCCACTGCGTGTCATCGAGCGACAGGCGCTCCGCGATCAGGCGCGCGCTGGTCATGTTCTGGCTGTAGTACGGATCGCCGGCCTCGACGTAGCGCTTTGGGATGCCATGAAAGGAAAACAGCAGGTGCCGCTTTTCGTGCGTGCGCCAGTGCTGTTCGATGTTGGCAGCCACTGCATCGATATAGCCGCTGTCGTCATGATAGTCACCGATGAATCGCAGCTCTGGAACCCAGCGCCAACGCTGCAGCTGGCGCATCACGCGGTCGAACACCGATGCGGTGGTCGTGCCGGAATACTGCGGATAGAGCGGCAGGACGACAATGCGCCGTGCGCCCTGGCGCCGCAGCTCTTCGAGTGCGTCGGGAATGGAAGGCGAGCCATAGCTCATGCCCAATGCGACCGCGGCATTCCACTTGGGTTGGAGCGCGCCTGCAATTCGCTTCGCAAGCGCCGCGCTATGGACCAGCAGCGGCGAGCCTTCCGGTGTCCAGATTTGCCGGTAGGCGTGCGAGCTCTTCGACGGGCGGATTCGCAGGATCACCCCGTGCAGAGCCAGCCACCAAAGCCAGCGCGGCGCTTCGACCACCCGAGGGTCCCACAGGAATTCGGCGAGAAACCGGCGCACCGGCGTGGGCTCGGGACCGTCGGGCGTGCCGAGGTTGACCAGCAGCACGCCAATGCGAGGAGTCCCGCCGTGTTGGTCCGAAGAATTGCCGAGGTAGTCGCGCATGGGGCGCAAGTCTAATGACCCCGGCGGGCTGCCGCCCAACAGTCACTGTCAATCGCGACGGTAGACCAACATGGTCGCATGGCGGTTCTGTTCAGGCAGCCGCGCGAGTCACGCTTGCGCTGTGAGGGTAAGTCCCTCGATTTGTCGCTATACCTTTTAGGATATGCGTGCGTGTGATTAGGGACGCCTTCACAAGGATCCGCATGGTCGGGGCATGCAACCGGGCAGGGATGCCCTCCTTCTAAATTTTACAATCAAGTCACTGGTAGCCAGGTCAGCGGGGCGCCGCCGACCCTCCCTCTCCAACCGATTGCTCGAAGTGTTGCGATTCATTACTGCCCCCTCCCCGGGATCGCAGCACTTCGCGCAGTGGACCGACCGCCAGCTTAACTTATTCTGGTGCCGGTCCGGACGGCGGTCGGCAGCGTCGTAATTGACGCTGCCGATCGCCCTTTTAAATTGGCTCGGAGGCGGCGGGGTACATCCATGTACCCCGCCGGTGGTTCTCGCCGCCGCAGGTTCGGTTCAGCGCTCGACGATGGCCGTCACTCCCATGCCGCCGGCGGTGCAGATCGAGATCAGGCCGCGACCGCCGCCGCGCTGGGCGAGCTGTTTGGCAAGGGTGGCGAGGATGCGGGAGCCGGTGGCGGCGAAGGGGTGGCCGATGGCCACGCTGCCGCCCTTCAGATTCATCTTGCCGCGATCGATGCTGCCCAGAGGCTCGCTCAAGCCGAGCCGCTCGCGGCAGAACTCCGGCGACTCCCACGCCTTGAGCGTGCACAGCACCTGCGCTTCGAAGGCCTCGTGAATCTCGTAGATGTCGAAATCCTGCAGCTTGATCTTCGCGTCAGCCAGCATGCGGGGCACTGCATAGGCAGGCGCCATCAGTAGTCCTTCCTTCTGCACGAAATCCACCGCCGCGTACTTTCCATAGGTGAGATAGGCGAGCACGGGCAGGTCGCGCGCTTTGGCCCAATCTTCGCTGGCCAGTAGTACGGCGGCCGAGCCATCGGTCATCGGCGTGGAGTTGCCCGCGGTCAACGTGCCATTGGTCGCGAATGAAGGCTTGAGCCTGGCGAGCTTCTCGAGCGAGGTATCGCGGCGAATATTGTTGTCCTGTTTCAGCCCGCGGAAGGGCACGACCAGGTCTTCGTAGAAACCTTCCTCCCACGCCGCCGCGGCCTTGCGATGACTTTCGTATGCCAGCTGATCCTGCTCGACCCGAGGGATCTGCCAGGTCTGCGCCATCGTCTCGCAATGCTGGCCCATGGACATGCCGGTTCTCGGCTCGCTGACACCGGGCAACTGCGGCTTCAGGAAGCTCGGACGAAAGCTTGCCCAAGGCGCAAGGCGTTCGCCGAGCGAGCGGCCCCGCGCGCTGCGCAGAAGCATCTTGCGGTAGCCCGTCGGATAGACGATGGGCACGTCGCTGGCGGTATCGACACCGGCCGCGATTGCGGAATCGATCTGGCCGGTCGCGATTTTCAGGCCGAGCACGATGGCCGTATCCAGACTGGTGCCGCAGGCGCGCTGCAGATCGAAAGCCGGCGTTTCCGGCGCCAGGCCGCTATCGAGCACGCTTTCGCGCGTCAGATTGAAATCCCGGGAATGCTTGAGCACGGCGCCGGCACCTACGTCGCCGAGCACCTCGCCGCGTAGATTGAATCGATCCACCAGCCCCTGTAGCGATGCGGTGAGCATCTCCTGGTTGCTGGCTTCGGCATACACACCCATGGAACGCGCGAAGGGAATGCGCGTGCCGCCGATGATGGCGACGCGTCGGACCGAAGAACCTACGAGCATAGCGGCTCCATTGCGCGAGGCGAGGGAGGACGAGCATGCCAGCCCTGCTCACGCGAGCATAGTTGGGATCGCGTTCGTGTTGGCCCTTGCGACTGTGTTGGCGTGACGGCGGAAAGTCCTTACGCTGTGCGGCCGCGATCCGTAAGCGCCACACCTGCAATTCCCGCCGTCACCGGCGGCAACATCGACCATGACTCTAACCCGTCGCGACCGCCTGGTCGTGGACGCCCGAGCTATTGTTGCGCTCGGCGGACCGTTGCTAGGCAATAACCTCTCGATCACCGGCATGGCGTTCGCCGATACGGTGATGGCGGGCCAGCTCGGCGCGGTCGACCTGGGCGGCCTGGCGATCGGTGCGGCCAGCTTCAACCTTTTCATGTTCCTGGGTTTCGGCTTGCTGATGGCGACCTCGCCGTCGGTCGCGCATGCCTTCGGCGCTAACGACGCGCGCAAGGTCACGGCTTATGCCCGCCAGTCATGGTGGCTGGTGCTCGGCCTTGCAGTCCTGTTGTTCACGGGGATGCGGCAGGCCGACTGGTTCCTGCCTGCGATCGGCATTTCCGAGGATGTGCTGCCGGTCGCGGTCGGTTACGTGCACGCCATCAGCTGGGGCATGCCCGCTCTGCTGGCGTACTTTTCACTGCGCTACACCAGCGAGGGATTGGGGCGCACCAAACCCATCATGTTCACGGGGTTCCTGGGTCTCACCGTGAACGTCATCGGCAACTGGATCTTCATGTACGGCAAGCTCGGCGCGCCGGCCTTGGGCGCCGTGGGCTGCGGCGTGGCCACCGCGATTTCCCTGTGGCTGATGTTTTTCGCGTTGTTACTACACGTGCGGACGCATCGTGCCTATCGGCCGTTCGATTTTTTCGCGCGCATCGATCCGCCGAACTGGCCGGTGCTGGCAGAGTTGACGCGTATCGGAGCGCCGATCGCCGGCAGCATTCTTGCGGAGGGCGGCTTGTTCGTGGCGGCGGCGTTGATGATGGGCGGCATGGGTGCTGTCACCGCGGCTGGCCACCAGATTGCGCTGAACTACGCCGCTTTCATGTTCATGGTGCCGTTGGCTATCAGCTCGGCAACGACCATTCACGTGGGCCACACGCTTGGGCGTGGTGATGTCGCCGGCGCGCGCGATGTTGGTTGGATCGGCATCGGGATGTGCGCCATCGTCATGACGATCTCGGCCATCGTGATTCTGTTGTGCAACGATCAGATCGCGGCCTTGTATACGCGCGATGTGCCGGTTCGCGAGCTTGCGGCCACGCTGTTGTTGATGGCCGCGTTGTTTCAATTCTCCGACGGCGTGCAGGTGGGCGCAGCGGGCGCGCTACGCGGCTTCAAGGACACGACCATTCCGATGGCGTTGTGTGTGTTTTCGTATTGGGTGGTTGGGTTCACCTTCGCCTATTACTTCGGCGTGTACCGCGGCGAAGGGCCCGTGCTGGTGTGGATCGGCCTGAACGTCGGCTTGACCATCAGCGCGGTGCTGCTGGTCGCTCGCTATCAGCTGGTGACAAAGACGCGACTCGGCGCAGCGGTTCAGCGGCCGATATAAGAGCCGCGCTGCGGATCGTTGTAGCCGTAGCCGAGCGTTTCGACTTCCTCGACGAGGCCATCGACGAAGCGCACCCGGCGCATCAGCTTGTTCGGGCCGAAGTTGTAGGTCCAGGTTTCCACCGGGATTTCCACCAGCCCGTCACCGAAATAAACAATGCGGCCGCTGACGGTGTAGTGGGGGCGCCGCAGAATCGTGCGCGTCTGCACGTCGGCAGGCTCACCGCAGAAGGCTCGCACTTCGGCGCGCGTATCCCCGTCGCGGAGCAAGCGGCCGCCGCAACGCAAGCCATCGGCATGCGCTGGCATGGCCATCGCCACCGCAATGAGCGTCAATCCGATGAGGGGTGAAATACGCATGAGATCACTATGCCTCGCGGCTGGTGAATTGCAAATGAATTGTCTGTAAGCCGAATGTCATCTCTTCAGATCGCACCATGAATGCCCGAGACGAATGCCCGAGACGCTGTTCACAGCCGTCCTTCGATGCAATTTCGATACAGCTGAACGAAATCCGCGACCGTCATCGGTACCGGGTTGCCGCCGGTGGAGGGGTCGTCGAACGCCTGCTGTGCAAACGCCTCTGCATGCTCTGGTGTAACGCCCAACTCGGCCAAAGTGTCCGGCACGCCGATGCTGTCTCGCAGCTCCAGGATCCAGTCCAGCACGCCCGTGAAGGACTGCTGCTTGAGATTCAGGAAAGCGCCGAGCCGTTGCATCTTTTCGCTCAGCGCCGGACGGTTCCATGACAGCACATAAGGCATGACCACGGCATTGGTCAGCCCGTGGTGTGTGTTCAGGTTGGCCGAGCAGGGATGGCTGAGGCTATGCATCGCGCCGAGACCTTTCTGAAACGCGGTAGCACCCATCAACGATGCGGCCATCATGTGAGAGCGAGCTTCGATATCGCTGCCGTCCTTCACCGCAGTAGGCAGCCAATCGTGGATCAAGCGCATGCCTTCCAGCGCGATGCCTTCCGCCAACGGATGATACGAAGGGGAACAGTACGCTTCAAGATTGTGAGATAGCGCGTCCATGCCCACTGCCGCGGTGACCGCTGCAGGCAAACCCAGGGTGAGCTCCGGATCGGCAATCACTATCTCGGGCAGCATCTTCGGATGAAAGATGATCTTCTTGATGTGGTCACGCGTATCGGTAATCACAGACGCGCGTCCAACTTCCGAGCCCGTGCCCGATGTGGTGGGTACCGCGACGGTAGGGGCCATGCCGGCGACATTCACACGCGTATACCAATCTTCGCGATCCTCGAAGTCCCAGATCGGGCGTGTCTGTCCCACCATCAAGGCCACGGCCTTGCCCGTGTCCAGCGCGCTGCCGCCGCCGCAAGCGATGACGCCGTCATGCGAGCCGCGCTTGTATGCTGTAACGCCATTCGTGACGTTGGACTCCACCGGATTCGCCTGCACGTCGCTGAACACTTCGCACGCCAGGCCCGCGGCTCGACACGCAGCGACAGCGCTCTCGATCATCGGCAGTTTGGCGAGGGCCGGATCGGTGACGAGCAGCGGACGTCGCATGCCCAGTGTCTTGCAGGCAGCGGGCAGCTCGGTAATGCGGCCCGGACCGAAGCGCACCGCGGTGGGATAATTCCAGTTGGCGCGCAACGAAGCCATGACGCTCTCCCTCGAGCGAACTGGTTGGATGACGAACTCTCTCATGCTGCCTGCCAGGCTGACTTTCAGGTGCGCGTGCGCAAGTGAAACGACTTGGGCCGCGTGAGATGTTCATAGCCCACCACCGACAACGTGCAGCCGCGCCCCGAATTCTTGACTCCGACCCACGCGAGCGCCGGATCGAGATGGTCGCAGCGATTCATGAACCACGTGCCCGTGTCGATGCGGTCGCCGATCGACAGCGCTGCTTGCTGGTCGCGGGTCCAGATCGCCGCAGTCAGGCCGTACCGAGTGTCGTTCATGAGCGCGATCGCCTGTTCATCCGAGCTCACCTTCATCAGACCGGCGACCGGGCCGAAAATTTCCTCGCGCATCACCAGCATCGAGTGATCGACATCCAGCAGCACCTGCGGCGCGAGATATGGTGTCCCCGGTTTGCTGACAGGAAACACCGATTCGTCGATGGCTGGCCTGGCGCCCGCCTGAATCGATGCAGCGATCTGCTGACGGATCGTGTCGGCGGCAGCGGTGCGCACGACGGGACCGAGGGTGGTGCTCTCGTCCAGCGGGTTGCCGAGCACGTATTTGCGCGTGAGATCGATGAAGCCCTCTACGAATGGGTCATAGATGCGCTCGTGCACGTAGATTCTTTGCAGTCCACAACAGGATTGGCCGCTGTTGAAGTAGGCGCCGTCGACGACGTTCTCGATAGCATGCGCTATATCGGCGTCGTGTCTCACATACACCGGATCGCAGCCGCCGAGCTCCAGTCCCACGCCGATGAAGCGTTCCGAAGCAGCACGTTGCACGGCATGCCCGCCGGCCACCGAGCCGGTGAACGCGACGAAGTCGATGCGCGGGTCGCGAATCACTTTGTCCGTGTCGGCATGGGTGAGGTGCAGAGTCTGGAACACGCCCTCCGGCAGGCCGGCCTTGCTCAGGCAACTGGCGAAGCGTTCGGCGCACAACGGCGTCTGCGCCGAATGTTTCAGGATGACGGCATTGCCGGCCATCAACGCAGGGACAACGCTATTGACCGCGATGAGATAAGGATAATTCCAGGCCGCTATGGTCAGTACCACTCCAAGCGGCTCGCGGCGGATGAAACGAGTGAAGTGCTCCTTCGGGCCCGCGTCGATGTCGGCCAGCGCCTGGGGCGCGATGGCGATCATGTGCCGTGCTCGCTCCAAGGTGCCGTTCACTTCGTTGGGCGAGTAGCGAATCGGGCGACCCATCTGCCAGGTCAGCTCGCGGGCAATCTCGTCGCGCTGGCTTGCGAATTCGGCGCAGAACCTGGTGAGGGTCCTGGCGCGCTCTTCGACAGAAGTGTTGCGCCACGCGCGCTGCGCAGTGCGAGCGCGATCGAGGGTTTCGTCAATGACCGCCGGCGTCGCCCATTCCAGCTCGACGTACACGCTGCCATCGATTGGGCTGATCGTCTTTTGCATGGGATCGTCGTGGCGAGTTGCGAAAACTCTCTGACCATTCACCAGTCATCAGTCACAAGTCACTTCGAAGGTAGTCAAATGATCTCGAAGTAACGTGCGAGCTCCCAATCCGTGATGTGCTTGCGGAACTCGCGTTCTTCCCACTCGCGAGTGGCCGCGAAGTGCTCGACGAAAGCGTCGCCGAAATACTCGCGCGCCATGCGTGATTGTTTCAAACGCTGGGCTGCGTCCCACAGGGTGCGCGGTAGCGCCAGGTCCTCGGGAAACTCGTGATCGTAGGCATTGCCTTCGACCAGCGGCTGCGGCTCGATGCGATGCTCGATGCCCCACAACCCCGACGCCAACGCAGCGGCAAGCACGATGTATGGATTCGCATCCGCCGCCGCCACCCGGTACTCGACGCGCTGTGACTTCGCGCTGCCTGGAATGACGCGCAGGGCACAGGTGCGATTCTCGATACCGACGCTCGAGTCCGTCGGTGCCCAGAAGCCGGGGATCAGGCGTGTATAGGAATTGATCGTCGGCGCCACCATCGCCAGCAGCTCCGGCATGAGCCGCTGCTGTCCGCCGATGAAATGGCGCATGGTCTGACTCATCTGATGCGCCTGGCCGGGATCGTGGAACACCGGAAGGCCGCTGCTGTCCTCGAGCGACAGATGAATGTGTCCGCTCTGGCCCGGCCAGTCGTGCGACCACTTGGCCATGAAGGTGGCCATCATGTCGTTACGCTGGGCGAGCACTTTGATGAAGGTCTTGAACAGCGCGGCCTTGTCGGCCGACGCCAGTGCCTCGTCGAAGGCGATCGCCGCTTCGATCACGCCCGGGCCGGTTTCCTCGTGCAGGCCTTCGATGCCGAAGTCCATGGCTTCGCAGGTCGCCAGCATCTCGCGATAAAAGTCGGAGGCGGTGGAGTTGCGAATCACCGAGTAGCCGAACCAGCCAGGCGCCATGGGCTGCAAATTCCTGTAGTGCTTGGCGCGAATCGACTCGGGCGTCTCGTCGAAAAAGAACACTTCGTATTCGAAGCCGGCGTAGGGTCGAAAGCCGAGTCTGGCGGCCTTCTCGATCACGCGGCGGAGCACACCGCGCGGACAGACCTGCTCGGCCGCGCCGCTGAACTCGCTCAGGAACAGCACGTTATCGCCTTCGAACGGCAGCGGCCGGCACGTTTCCGGAAGGATGCGCACCGGCGCATCGGGATAGCCCGTGTGCCAGCCGGTGAATTTCACGTTGTCGTACAGCTGATCCTGGCAATCCCAGCCGAGCACGACATCACAGAAGCCATAGCCGCTTTCCAGCGCCGAGATGAACTTGGCGCGCGACATGTATTTGCCGCGCATGATGCCATCGAGATCGAACACGCCGACTTTGACGTGCGACAGATTGCGCTGCTCGACGATGGCTTTGGCATCTGCGGCGCTCTTCACCTGACGAGGTTCGATCATGGGCGCGGGTCCCTCATGACGCGGTGTCGATCTTGGCGGTGCCGTATCCTTCGCGCTCCGGATGGCCATGCTGGCCGCCGGTGAGCGCGAACTCCTCCTCCGGCGAGAGCACCAGTTGGTGGCGGCCCACCAGCGCGAAATAAATCAATCCCGCAACATACCAGGTCAGCGCCGAATAAACGCCGGCGCGATACACCGGATCCTGCAATTGGAAATACAACGTCACCAGCGCAATGAGCACGGTGGCCGTGGCGCCTGGAATGCCCAACGGGCTGCGATAGGGCCGCTCGATGTTCGGCATGTTCCGGCGCAACAGGATGAACGACGCTCCCTGCAGTGCATATGAAATCATCGCTCCGAACACCGCCATGTTCAGCAGCGTGGCGCCGATGACCGAGCCACCTTTTTCCGCGCCCAGCGAGAACCACACTGTGAGAATCACCGCGAGGCCGATGGATGCGCCGGTGAACAACGCAATGTGCGGCGTCTTGCGCGAGCCGTGCGTGAGTGACATCACTGCCGGGTAGTAACCCGCGCGAGACAGGGAATAGATCTGCCGGCCGAAAGCGAAAATGATGGTGTGGAAACTGGCGATCAAACCGACCACCGCGAGCAACGACAACAGCTTCGCAATGTCGCCGGCGTAGATCACGCGAAAGCCGTCGAGGAGTGGCTCGGCCGAGGTTCCGAGCGCATAGGCGCCATGCAGCTTGCCGGCTTCGGGCGAGCCGATGGACGCGTTCAGCAGCATGATCATCAATGCCGAGAACATCAGTGTGAAGATGCCGAAGATCAGGCCCTTGGGCATGTCCTGTTTCGGATCGACGGATTCCTCCGCGGCCAGCGGCAACTCTTCGATGGCGAGGAACAGCCAGACCGCGAAGGGTAGCGCGGCGAGCACGCCCGTCCAGCCGAATGGCAGGAAGCTGCCGCCACCTTGAGGCAGCTCCATGACCTTGCCGTCGGGGCCCACGGCGATGTTCAACGCCCAGCGCGAGAAATCCGCGTGCGGAATGGCGCTGATCCAGAACACCACCAGCACCATCAGCGCCAGCACGGTGACCACCACGGAGATCTTGAACGAAAGCTCGACTCCCGCGTAGTTCAACGACACGAACAGCAGATAACAGCCGATCCACCACAACGGCTGGAACGCGGCCGGAGTTTCGAAGATGCCGGTGAGGTAGGAGCCGATGAAGAATACGATCACCGCCGGCGTCATGATGTATTCGATACTTTCGGCCAGGCCGGTGATGAAGCCGCCCCACGGCCCCATGGCGCTGCGTGCGAACGAATATGCGCCGCCGGTGTGCGGCAGGGCCGGCGACATTTCCGCCAGGCTGAAGATCAGGCCCAGGTACATGATGGCGATGATGATGGCGGCGATGAACAGCCCGCCCCAGCCGCCGGCGCCGATGCCGAGATTCCAGCCGGAGAAATGGCCCGAGATGACGGCGCCCACGCCCAGCGCCCACAGCGACCACACCCTGGCGTGGCGTCGCAGGCCGCGCTTTGCGAAATAATCCTTGCCGGCGTTCTGGTAGGTCACGCCACCCAGCGTCTTCCTGTCTGTCATGCGATTCTCCTGAAGGAAGGTCATCGCAGCCGCGACCACATTCCTTGTAGCTGTTGTTCTCGAGCATGAAGGCGACCGATCGACTATACGCCGGGCGCGAATCGGTGGCGCAACGGCGTTGCATGCAAGGAACCTGCAAGCAAGAGCGGGGCCAGGGCGAGGGCAGGTCGGCGGTGAGCGCCGAATATATTTGGTCAGCCGGGGGCCAGTTATCTGGTCGGGCGGGCGACGTTACGAGGCGAGCTCGACCAGGGGGCGATCGTCCGCTGCGCTGGCCTGGCCGGCAGTGGTCAGGCTCGAACCGGCCGTGGTGACACGGTTGCGGCCCTGACATTTCGCGCGATACAGCGCCTGATCGGCCGCGCGCAACAATGTCTCCGGCGTTGCATCGACAGAGCCTGGCAAGCTCGGTGCGACGGTCGCGACGCCAGCACTGATGGTGATTCGATCACCGGCACCACTGGTGCCGGTGGCAATGGCCATGCGCCAGATCCGCCGCCGGAGGCGCTCGGCATAAAGGCCGGCGCGATGCGCATCCACTCCGGGCAGGACCACGGCAAATTCTTCGCCGCCATATCGGGCCACCAGATCGCCGCCGCGACGGAAGCTCTCATCCAATATCCGGGCCACGCGGCGTAACACGTCGTCGCCGTGCGCATGGCCGAAGGTGTCGTTGAAATGCTTGAAGTCGTCGAGATCCAGGAAGATCAATGACAATGGCAACTGCTCGCGGCGCGCACGGCGCACCTCCCGGTCGAGCACGCGATCGAACTGGCGTCGATTGGCGATGCCGGTGAGGGAATCGATGGCCACCAGCCGCTTCAGCCGCCGATTGGCCGACTCCAGCTTCAGCCGCACGCGGCCCAGCTCCTCGATGCGCCCTCGCAGGGCGTGGGTGCGTTCCCCGACCCGACTTTCCAGGTCATCGCGCAGGCTTTGCAGCTCCGTTTCGGCGCGCAGCCGTCGCGCGCGCTCCGTTGCCAGCGCTCGTGTCCGCCGGGACAGGCGGGCATGCAGCAAGAGCACCCCAGCCAGGGCGGCAATGACCATGAACGCCAGCGCTGTGACCACTCCGATCGACAGATACGAGCTTGCAAGCTCGAGCTGGAAGGTGGCGGGCAGCTCCACGGATCTCCTGCTGACGGTCTGGAGCGCCAATCAGATCATAGTGGCGGCCTTTGCGGTATCGGACTTGACGAAGCATGCCGCTGCCGGCGGTCAACCGGCGGGCCGTGCCGGGCCGGTGCTTGACGCGTTGAACGCAGGTCGTGAAACTTGCCGGCCAAATCCAGTTCTGATGTGACATGAGCAGCTCCGGTATCGACCGCGCCTTCGAGCGTCGCCTCGCGACGCTGATCAATACCCGCGAGCCGCGCGTTCTGCAGAATGGCTTGAAAGGCGTGGAGAAGGAGTCGCTGCGCGTTGGCCCGGACGGCCGCATCGAGCACAGTCCGCATCCCATCGAGCTCGGCTCGGCGCTGGCCCACGAGCACATCACCACCGACTATTCCGAGGCGCTGATCGAGCTGGTCACGCCCGCTTTTCGCGAGTCGTGGCAGCTGCAGCAATACCTGTGCGATCTGCATCAGTTCGTATATCGCCACCTGCGCGAGCAGCTGCTGTGGGCGACCAGCATGCCCTGCATGCTCAGCGGCGACGAGGATATCCCGATCGCGCGTTATGGCCGCTCCAATATAGGGCGCATGAAAGAGGTGTACCGGCTGGGGCTGGGCAACCGCTATGGCCGGATGATGCAGGCCATTTCCGGCGTGCACTTCAATTACTCCTTTCCACAGCAGTTCTGGCCGGTGCTGGCCGAAGCCCTGCAGGCGCGGCAAGCCGACCAGGATTTCATCTCGGAGCAATATTTCGGGTTGCTGCGCAACTACCGCCGCCATGGCTGGCTGATCCTGTATTTATTCGGCAACTCGCCGGCGTTGTGCGCCTCGTTCGTGCGCGGCCGCGATCATCAACTCGAAACGTTCGGGCCCGGCACGCTTTATGCCCCGTATGCGACGTCGCTGCGCATGAGCGACCTTGGCTATCGCAACAAGAGCCAGGCCGGCGTGCAGATTTCGGTCAACAGCCTCGATGAATACGTGCGGGACCTGACGGCCGCGGTCAGTACGCCGCATCCCGAGTATCAAAAAATCGGTGTCAAGGTCGGCGGCGAGTACCGGCAGCTCAATGCCAATTTGCTGCAGATCGAAAACGAGTACTACAGTTACATCCGCCCCAAGCGGGTGGCGCGTTCCGGCGAGCATCCGTCGCAAGCATTGCGCCGTGGCGGCGTCGAGTACGTAGAGTTTCGCGCGCTGGACGTGAGCGCTTTCGATCCAGTCGGTGTCAATCAGAACAAGCTGCGCTTTCTGGAAGCGTTTGCCGCACTTTGCGTGTTGAAACAAAGCGATCCCATCGAGGCCGCCGAACAGGCGCAGCTCGACGACAATCACGCCCTGGTGGCACGGCGCGGGCGCGAGCCTGGCTTGAAACTGAATCGCAATGGTCGCGCGGTAGAGTTGCGCACCTGGGCACTGGAGCTGATCGACTCGATGCGTGGCATCTGCGAGCTGCTCGATGAAGGCGATGAGCGCCGGCCGTACTCGGCAGCGTTGGAACTGCAACAGACCAAGATCGACGACCCGGAGCTCACGCCATCGGCGCGCACTCTGCAAGAGTTGCGCACCACCGGCGAAAGCTTCGCTCAGTTCGCACTGCGGATGTCTCGCGTGCACAAGGCGTACTTTCTGGACTTGTATCCGCCGAACGAGCAGCGCCTGGCGGAATTCCGTGCCGAAGCCGAAGAGTCGCTGCGACGACAAGCTGCGATCGAGGCGGCCGACGACATGACTTTCGACCAGTTCCTGGCGAAATATTTCGGCGGCTAGAGTTGGCCCGGCGCCTGCAGGGCGCTCTCGGGCCGCTTCGAAATCATCACTCCCGCGAATCCGGATATCGCAGCGCCGCGATTTAGCGGGTGAGTTTTATTTTTCTCGCTGACTGGTGAAAGTGACTGTCGAGGGTTAATCTCGCCAACCTGGCTTGCGCGTCGATTCGCTTCAACATAATGAAGCGATTTCAAACACGCACCCATGTCTGTCGAGTCACTCGCGCACGGAAGTCTCTTCGAAGACGCCCCACGGTTCCGCTATCGAGAACTGCGCACGCTTCCCGGTCAGGTGAAAAATGGATGGGCATTTTTTCCACTGACTTGATGTGAGAGCGCTACGCCGACTGACTTTATGAGCACCGTAATCAAACCCGTCAGCCCGATGATCAGCGCAGGTCCCGCCGCCAACGCCGATAAGCTGGCAGATGCTATCAACTTGACCGCACCGGAAGTCGGCATGAACACGGTGGTCGAGCCGAGCATCGAATCGACCGGCGGTTGGGATGCGTACGAAGTGTGGCGCCGCCTGATCAAGGATGCGCGCGATCGGCGCAAGCACCAGTCCTCGAACTGATCCCCCAACCGGACCACCGAACCGACAACCACCGATCACAGAACGGCACGATCAGCGGGCGGTGCGGATGCACCGCCCGTGCTCGGCCAGATCCCGAATCGCGGTCGAACGACGCGGCGAAAAATTCCCACAACGCTGCCGCCCCCCTCGCCACCGGTAACCGCCGCTGCAATCGTTACCAGCGATACTTTGATCGTCAAAGCGAATTGGCCCTGGTCTTGCAGGTGCACCCGGGCCCGCTATGATCGTAAGCATCTCGCTGCCGCCGGCAGCTCCCAACCATCTACTACTACAAGCCCGGCGACTGGCACGGGCGGCGAGTGTTGTCATGCCCCAGGTCGAGTCTCCGCCCGCGCCCAAGAGAATCAAGAGTCTGCTGATCGCCAATCGCGGTGAGATCGCCATTCGCGTAATGCGCTCCGCGGCCGAGCTGGGCATCCGCACCGTTGCCATCTACTCGCAGGAAGACCGCTTCTCACTGCATCGCATGAAGGCGGACGAGAGTTATCTGGTGGGCGCCGGCAAGACGCCGGTCGAGGCTTATCTGGATATTGCCGACATCGTGCGCGTCGCGCGCGAGGCGCATGTCGACGCGGTCCATCCTGGCTATGGCTTTCTATCGGAGAACCCGGAGTTCGCCGAGGCGTGTGCCGCGGCGGGCGTGATCTTCATCGGCCCGACGCCCGAGATCATGCGTCGACTCGGCAACAAGGTGATGGCCCGCAACCTCGCGGTGTCCGCCGGAGTGCCGGTGATGCCCGCGACGCCGCCGCTGCCCAGAGACGATGCGGAAACGTTGCGCATGGCCCGGGAGGTGGGCTTTCCGGTGATGCTCAAGGCCAGCTGGGGTGGCGGCGGCCGCGGCATGCGCATCGTCGAGACCGAGCAAGAGCTGACCGAGATGGTGGCCACCGCCCGGCGCGAGGCCAAGGCGGCGTTCGGCAACGACGAGGTCTATCTCGAAAAGCTGGTGCGTCGCGCGCGTCACATCGAGGTCCAGTTGCTCGGCGATGCGCATGGCAACCTGGTGCATCTGTTCGAGCGCGACTGCACCGTTCAGCGCCGCAACCAGAAAGTCATCGAGCGCGCGCCGGCCACCTTTTTCAATGACGAGCAGCGTCAGGCGCTGTGTGAAGAAGCGCTCAAGATCGGCCGCGCGGTGCGCTATCTCAACGCCGGCACCGTGGAATTTTTGCAAGACGCCGACAGCGGCAAGTTCTACTTCATCGAAGTGAACCCGCGCGTGCAGGTCGAGCACACCGTGACCGAAGCTGTCACTGGCATCGATATCGTGCGCGCACAGATTCGGATCGCAGAAGGTGCTCGCATCGGTGATACCGACAGCGGGGTGCCGAAGCAGGAAGACATCCGGCTCAATGGTTATGCGATGCAGTGTCGCGTCACCACCGAAGACCCGGAGAACAATTTCATTCCCGACTACGGCCGCATCAGCGCTTATCGCAGCCCGGCGGGCTTCGGCATCCGCTTGGATGCGGGCACGGCGTATTCGGGCGCCATCATCACGCGGTCCTACGACTCGCTGCTGGTGAAGGTCACCGCATGGTCGCCGACGCCGGCCGAAACCATCGCACGCATGCATCGCGCGCTATGGGAGTTCCGCGTGCGCGGGGTTGTAACGAACCTGCGCTTCCTCGATCAGCTGATCATGCATCCGCAGTTCGCATCGGCGGAATACACCACCAAGTTCATCGACCAGACGCCGGAGCTGTTCCGCTTTCCTCGGAAGAAGGATCGCGCCTCGCGGCTGCTCAACTTCATCGGCGATGTGGTGGTGAACGGCAATCCCGAAGTGAAGTCGCGTCCCCGGCCGCAACGCCTGGTGACGCCGAGGTTGCCCAAGATCGACCTGCCCGAGCCAGCGCCCGGCACCAAGCAGAAGCTGGGCGAGCTGGGGGCCGACAAGTTCGCGCAATGGATGCTGGAGCAGAAGCAAGTGCTGCTCACGGACACCACGATGCGCGATGCACACCAGTCGCTGCTGGCGACCCGCTTTCGCACTTATGACATGCAGGCAATCGCGCCGTACTACGCGAGCTTGCTGCCCAACCTGTTCTCGGTGGAATGCTGGGGTGGCGCGACCTTCGATGTGGCGATGCGCTTTCTCAACGAGTGCCCCTGGGAGCGCCTGCAGGGACTCCGGGCCGCCATGCCCAACCTGCTTTTGCAGATGTTGCTGCGTTCGGCGAATGCCGTCGGCTATACCAACTATCCCGACAACGTGGTGCGCTACTTCGTCAAGCAGGCGGCGCAATCGGGCATCGATCTGTTCCGCGTCTTCGACTCGCTCAACTGGGTCGAGAACATGCGTGTCGCCATGGATGCAGTTCGTGAGACAGGTGCGTTGTGTGAGGCGGCCATTTGCTATACGGGCAATCTGTCCGATCCGCGGCACACGAAGTACGACCTCAAGTATTACCTGTCGATGGCCCGCGAACTGAAGTCCGCGGGTGCGCACATTCTCGGCATCAAGGACATGGCTGGCCTATGTCAGCCGCGCGCTGCCTACACGCTGGTCAAGGCGCTGAAGGAAGAGATCGGCTTGCCCGTTCATTTCCATACGCATGACACCAGCGGCATCGCCGCCGCAAGCGTGCTTGCCGCCGTGGATGCAGGCGCAGATGCCGTCGACGGCGCGCTGGATGCGATGAGCGGGCTCACATCGCAACCCAACCTCGGTTCCATCGTCGAGTCGTTGCGCCATGGGCCGCGCGAGTCGGGTCTCGACCCGGAAAATCTGCGACTGCTGTCCGGCTATTGGGAACAGGTGCGCCACTGCTACAGCGCGTTCGAGAGCGATCTTCGCTCCGGTGCGTCCGAGGTCTATGTCCACGGCATGCCGGGTGGACAGTTCACCAACTTGCGCGAGCAGGCGCGCTCGCTGGGTATCGACGACGTACGCTGGCCGGAAGTGGCGCGCGCCTATGCCAAAGTGAATGAGATGTTCGGCGACATCGTCAAGGTCACGCCGACCTCCAAGGTGGTGGGCGACATGGCCATCATGATGGTTACCAGCAACCTGACGCCCGAGCAGGTGCTGGACCCGAACACTGAAATCGCTTTCCCGGAATCGGTGGTCTCGCTGTTCCGCGGCGATCTCGGCCAGCCTTTCGGTGGCTTCCCGCCGGCCCTGCAGAAGAAGGTACTCAAGGGCGCCAATGCCATAACCGACCGCCCGGGCGAGGTGCTGCCGCCCATCGATCTCAACAAGGCGCGCGAGGAGGCGCAGAACAAGACCTGGCGCGAGATCACCGACGAGGAATTCGCTTCGTACCTCATGTATCCGAAGGTGTTCCTCGATTACATGAAGAACCGCATGGACTACGGCCGCGTCAGCGTGCTGCCCACGCCGCTGTTCTTCTACGGCATGGAGCCCGGCGCTGAAGTCACGGTCGACATCGAGCGCGGCAAGTCGCTGATCGTGCGCTTCCTCGCCGTGAGCGATAGCCACGAAGATGGAACGCGCACCGTGTTCTTCGAGCTCAATGGCCAGCCGCGCTCGGTCAGAGTCGCGGACCGCAGCCAGGTTGCGCTCAAGCCCCCGCGCCGCAAGGCCGACGCCGCCGACGCCAACCACGTCGGCGCGCCCATGCCCGGCACCATCGCCACCGTCGCCGTTCGCCAGGGCGACAAGGTGAAGCGCGGCGACGTCCTGCTCACCATCGAAGCCATGAAAATGGAAACATCGGTCCGCGCCGACCGCGACGCCACGGTCGGCGAGATCATCACCAAGCACGGCGAGACCGTGGACGCGAAGGATCTGTTGATCGTGCTCGCTTGACGGGACGGACGGTGGGGGCCGGGGGGGCTACAGCAGTGACGGATCGATCTGCGTCATTGGTGTAGCCATTTCGAGCAGCTTTTTCGCCTGGTCTTGCACGAACGTGCCGATGCGCTGGACGAGATCTTTCTCCGCGGAAACGTATATGTCTTCGGCAGCTTGGGCAGGCGCGGCGGCAAGTGCAGCTTTCCCCAGGCGGCGCATCTCACGTGCGAGCAACGGGCGCGGAGTGCCGGTGACAGCGGCAAAATCAGCCCACTGATAAGGCGCGATGTCCTTCAGCAGGAACGCATCGCCATAAGACATCGCCAGTTCGTGGTCCAGGCCGTCGTATTGCACGACGCTGACCAGGTCGTAGAAGGGTGCCAGCCACAGACCATCGTGCCTGCAAAAGAATGAGATGTTCTTGCCGTGCGCGTCGGTGTTGCCGATCAGGTAGTTGAACAGGGCCCACCGCATCATCCCGAGCCGCGTGACCGCCTTCTGCACCGCGTACTCGGCGGCCAATGAGAACAACAGGCGAAAGCTCGCGCCATCGCGAATGTGTCGCACGCCGCGACCCGATCCAAAGTTGCGTTCGTATTTATAGGACGCCGGGAAATTTAGCGCCTGGCAGCCATCTATGATGTGCAGCCGCCGCACGCGTTCGTCGTCGCGCACTCTGTCGAAGCGCTCGACGACGAGCACGGGATCGGGCAGCCGCAGGATGTCCACGCGTGCTGCCGCGAGACCCAAGCGTCGAGCAAGACTCATGCAGAAGTGCTCGTTGGCGACCAGCATCGGCAGACCGCCTTCGGGCTCCGGCTTCAGGACGTGAGTGGAGGCGAGCTCTCCTTCGACCAGATACATGCGGTCATGGTCCAGATAGACGGCGAGCTTGTCCTGATAGCCTGCAATCGACATCCGGACCCGGCCGTCCCATACCATGAAGGGCAGCTGCGCTCGTTCCTCGATTCTCTGCCGCAGCTCGTCGCGGCCGATTTCACGTTTGGCAGCGCTGTTACGTGTCGTGCCGGCTCCTTCGGGAAGAAAGGAGAGGGCGCCGGAGGTTTCCTGTCCGAGCTCGCGGATCAATCCATAGAGGTTGTTCTTGGAAACCCGGTTGGCGGTTGCGACGACGTCGAGCGCGCGGCCCTCCGGCAGCAGATTGTCCAGAAAGCGCCGGATCGTGCTCGAGGGCGCCGGCTGGCCATACGTCAAGATATGCGGCGAGATGGAATAGGAGCCGGCGAGCTCGAGCCAGCGCGGGTCATATTCGAATGAGAACGTTTCGTCCAACGACTCATAGCCGAGCCGGCCGACCCGAGCCATGCCGTCGAATACCTCGAGGGCCTGTCGAGTCATTGTCCGTCGGATCGAGTGGAAGGCCGGCGGGCCGCCAGGATGTCGGCCGCCGTCGTCTTGTCGAGCACCAGCATGGCCAGGCCGAGGCCGTCGAGCACTTTGAGCAGGCGCTCGCTGCTGACGCCGGAATGCCCATTCTCGAGCCGCGATAACAGATCCACAGAGACACCGCACAGGGCCGCAGCATCATCGATTCTCAAACCGCTGGCTCGCCGCTGGGCGCGCACCACACGGCCGAGATCTTCCAGTGTTCGGACCACAATTTCGGAATATCGGAAATCAGTCATGAAATCGGCTCGTCTCGGAGGGAGTATTTCGGAATATCAGAAATATACTCTAAAATAGCCGGTTTTCAATTCAAATTTCTGAAACTCCGAAATAGGTAGCGGCGCTACCAGGCGCCGATCGTGTCGATCCCCACCGGGACGCCGACGGCGAAACCCTGGATGTAGTCGACGCCGATCTGCCGGAGCTTTTCCACGGCTTCGAGGCTCTCGACCGATTCGGCGACCACTTTCTTGCCCATGACATGGCCGATGTCGGTGATGGACCGGACCATCTCGTAGTCGATGCGGTCGGTGACCAGGTTGCCGATGAACAGGCCGTCGATCTTCAGGTAGTCGACGGTCAGCGCCTTGAGATACGCGAACGAAGACACGCCGCTGCCGAAGTCATCCAGACCGAAGGCGCAGCCGAGCGCGCGTAGATCGGCGATCAACTGATTGGCGCGGGTGAGATTGTTGATCGCCGCCGTCTCGGTGATCTCGAAACCGATTCGTTCCGGCGGCACCGCCAGCTCCAGAATGGACTGGCGAATGAATTCCTGCAGCTGCGGATCGCCCACCGAATCGCCCGACAGGTTGATGAAGATCCGCGACACGCGCTCGATCTGCGCGCGATGCGTCGATATCCATTGCAAGGCTGTGGTGATGACCCAGCGGTCCAGCCGCTGCGACAGGTTGTAGCGTTCGACCGCCGGCAGGAACGCGCCGGGCGGCACGACCCGACCCGATTCGTCGCGCATGCGGACGAGCAGCTCATAGTTGCGCCTGGCATGACGATCGCCTTGCAGCGGCACGATCGGCTGCGCTTCGAGAAAGAAGCGATTGTCGTTGAGCGCTCGCTTCACGCGCGCGACCCACTGCATCTCGCCGTGCCGTTGCGCCACCAGCGAGTCGTCCTCTTGATAGACGTGAATGCGATTGCGTCCCTGGTCCTTGGCCGCGTAACAAGCCGCATCGGCGGCTTGTAGCACCTGGGTCACGCGCCTGAAGCTCGCAGTCAACGGAACCACGCCGATGCTCGCGCCCACCGAGAACGTGTTGGTCCCCCAAACGAAGGTGTGATGCTCGACCGCCTTGAGCAGGCCGTTCGCCACCCTCTCCGCATCCTCGATGGCACAGTCGTGCAACAGCAGGCCGAACTCGTCACCGCCGAGCCGGGCCAGGGTGTCGTTGCTCCGAACGCGGCCTTGCAGGACCTGCGCGAGTTGCCGAAGCAACTCGTCGCCGGCGATGTGGCCGCAGGTGTCGTTGATGATCTTGAACTGATCCAGGTCCAGGTAGCAGACCGCATGCGCCGCGCCTGCCTGTACCGAGTCCAGGGCCCGTTGCAGGCGCAGCTCGAACTCGCGCCGGTTGATCAGTCCCGACAGCGCGTCGTGACTGGCTTCATATGACAGCTGGCGGGACAGCTCATGCGCCTCGGTGATATCGGTGAGCGTGCCCTCGTAGTAGATGACCCGGCCATGGTCGTCCCGGACCGCGCGCGAGTTCTCCAGCACCACGATCTTGCGCCCATCCTTGCGCTTGAGGACCAGCTCGGCGTTGCGGATCTCGCCGGCCATGGCCATGTTCCGCAGCCAGTTGGCCCGCTCTTCGGGGTACATGTACAGATCGCGCTCGATACACAGCTCCAGCAGCTCATCCTCGGAGCTGTAGCCGAGCAGGCGCACCAGCGCGGGATTGGCGGCCATGAACTTGCCGTCGGGCGTGCTCTGGAACACGCCCGCCACCACGTTTTCGTACAGCTCGCGATAGCGGGCCTCGGAGGCCTTGAGCGCCAGCAGGGTATGCGTTCGCTCGGTGGCGTAGCGCAGCGCCTTGTTCAGCAGCGTGCTGACCACTTGTTGTTTGATCAGGTAATCGAGCGCGCCGCGCTCCACTGCCTCGATCCCCAGCTCCTCATCGATCTGGTCGACCAGCACGATCACCGGGCGGTCCGCGGCCTTGGGTTGCAGCCGCAGGAACGTGGTCAAACCGACGCTGTCGGGCAGGTGCAGGTCGAGCAGGATCACATCCACCGGGCCATCGGGGTGGCCGGACTTGAGACGGGCCAGCGCCTGCGCCAGAGTACCCACCGCCTGCAGATCGAACGGGCGCTCGCGAACCAGAGCCAGTTCCTCGCGGAACAGTTGCTCGTCCTCGGCGTTCGCATCGATGAGCAGCACGGTTGCAGGCATGCGGGTGGGGAGTATATCGCGGCGAGCACTACTTCCAGGGCTACTGCCATGCATGGTTAGATCGGGCCTATGACCTTATTGCGAGTCGCCGAGCCCCAAGAAGAGCGCGCACACAGGCTGGAGCGCGAATTCCAAGCGGTCTTGGACGCTGCCGTCGACGCCGTGGTGCTGTTCGATCACGAGGGCCGCATCGAGCTGCTCAACCATGCCGGCGAGCGCATGTTCGGCTACAACGAACAGGAAGTCATCGGGCTGAAGGTCAACATCCTGCTGCCCGAGCCATACCGCTCCCAGCACGACGACTACCTGCGTCATTACATCGAAGCCGGCGAGCCGCGCATCATCGGCATCGGCCGCGAGCTGCTGGCCAAGCGGCGCGATGGCAGCGAGTTCTCCGCCGAGCTGGCGGTCGGCAGGGTACAAGGCACGGACCCGCCGCGCTTCGTCGGCTTCATTCGGGACATCACCGTGCGCCGGAATGCCGAAGAAGCACTCCGCCGCAGCGAGGCCCAGCTGACCATCGCGCAGGAGATCGCGAACCTCGGCAACTATGTCGTGCACGCGGACGGCAAATTCGAGGACTACTGGTCGCCCCACTTGTATCGCGTGCTGGGCCGCCGCTATGGCGAGCCTTATATCGGCGTGTACGAATATCTGGAGCCGATGGTCCATCCCGCCGACCGCGCGCGCTGGCAAGCGGCGCGTGACGAGCTGGAGAACAGCGCACGCTCCATGGACATCGAGTATCGGGTGATTCATCCGGACGGATCGCTGCGTTACGTGCATCACATCGCACAGACCACGCGCCGTCCCGATGGCCGCGTGCTCAGGCAGGTGGGAACACTGCACGACATCACCGACCGGCGCCGCGCCGAAGACGAAGCACGCCAGATGCAGGACCGCATCGCGCACTTCGGACGAATCTCCACCATGGGCGAGATGGCGGCCGGTATCGCGCACGAAGTGAATCAACCGCTGACGGCCATCGCGACGTATGCACAAGCATGCCAGCGGCTGATCGCCGCCAATGATTTCTCGCAGGAGGAAGTGGAAGCGGCGCTGAATCACATCGGCGCGCAGGCGCTGCGTGCCGGTGAAGTCATTCGCAGGCTGCGCACGTTCGTCAAGAACCGCGAAGTGCGGCGCGAGCTGATCGAAGCGAATCGATTGCTAGAGGACGTGGTGACGCTGGCGCAGACCGACGCGCGCCACAACGGAGTGCGCCTGGTGCTGGAGCCTTCGCCGCAGTCACCGCAAGTCCAGGCGGATGCAGTACAAGTTCAACAAGTGGTGCTGAACCTGGTGCGCAATAGTATCGACGCGATGCTGACGGTGCCGGAAGTGCGCCGGGAGATTCTGTTGCGAACCTCGGTGGACAGCGAAGGCGACGTCGAATTCATGGTCGCCGACCGCGGCACGGGCGTCGATCCGGCGGTCATGGCCGAGCTGTTCAATCCCTTCTTCACCACCAAGCCCGGTGGCACCGGACTCGGCCTGTCGATCAGCCGGTCCATTGTTCGAGCTCACGGCGGCAAGCTGTGGTGCAGTGCCAATCCCGGCGGCGGAGCGCGATTCTTTTTCACACTGCCGGCGGTGCCGGCCTCAGCAGGGAGTCAGCAATGATGAGAGCGAGCGTGACCAACCAGCGGCCGACAATCTTCGTGGTCGATGATGACGCCGCGGTACGTGACGCGCTGAAGCTGTTGCTTCGTTCGGTCGGGCAGTCGGTGGAAACATACGGCGCCGGCTCGGAATTCCTGGAGGCGTACAGCGAAGACCGTCCGGGGTGCCTGGTGCTCGACATCCGCATGCCGGGCATGTCGGGGCTGGAGCTGCAGCAGAAATTGAATGAAAAACATTCGATCCTGCCGATCATTTTCATCACCGGCCACGGCGATGTGCCGATGGCGGTGGAAGCGATGCAGGCCGGCGCCGTCGATTTCATTCAGAAGCCGTTCCGAGATCAGGACCTGATCGACCGCATCAATCAGGCGCTGGAGAAGGACACCAGCAATCGCGCCGCGCTCGGCGAGCGCAACGACATTCGCCGGCGGTTGGAAACGCTGACGCCGCGTGAGCGCGAAGTGCTCGACCTGGTCGTGCACGGCAAAGCCAACAAGGTGATCGCGGGAGATCTCAAGCTCAGCCAGCGCACCGTAGAAATCCATCGCGCGCGCGTCATGGAGAAGATGCAAGCGTCTTCGCTCGCGCACCTGGTCCGCATGGTGCTGGAGGTCGGACAAGTATGAACGCGCGCGCATCGCTGCATATGGAGGACGCGATTTTGCTGCTGTGACAGATGCTTGCGGCGCGTCGCAAGCTGGCAACTTCGCCCCGCGTAGAAACCCCTAAAAACCCCTGAAAATACCGGGCGAGAGCAGCGTTCAGCGGCGCTGTCTTCCTTAAGTACAAGTGCGACTTTTTCACGCTCGGCGCTCCGCCAAGATAACTGCATGCGACCACGGCCCACAGGCGAGTCCATCGCCCCCAATCCTCCCTGCGGCCCGGGCTCAACTTGTTCAGTGGCCGTGGCCGCGCTTACGCCAGCGACCATTCCTTCGCAAATCATTCGTGCTTTTTTGTGCCGTACTCCCGCCCCATCGTTGCAGTGATCGAAGCCGACGCCACGGATCGCCGCATGCTTTGTTCCTTGTTGAGTAAGCTGAATGCGGATGTCCAGGATTATGACAGTGCCGAGAGCTTTCTCGCGTCGCCGCTCGGAATTCGTGGCAGCTGCCTGATCAGCGACATGACGTTGCCCGGCATGTCTGGGCTGGAATTGCTGAGGTGTCTGCGCAAGAACCACGCGATGACGCCGGTCATTCTGCTCGGAGAGGACGCCGATGTGCGCGCCGCGGTGGCAGCCATGCGCGAGGGGGCAGTGGATTTCATAGAAAAGACGCACGTGGATTATTCCATCGTGCGTCGTGTCGCGTATCTACTCGATCATTCGCAGCACCCGCCCAATCTCGCCGCGCATTGATGCAGCTCGATGGTTGCTGCTCGTTACTGCAACTCCGCGCGCGGATCGAACGGCATCGTTCGCTGCATCTGTTCGTATAGCGCACGCGCTTCCTCTGTGTCGGCGGGCGGCAGCACGATCTTCAACACCACGTATTGATCGCCGGGCGTCGGGCCTGGCAGGCCTCGGCCTTTGAGCCGCAGGCGTTGTCCCGCTTTCGCATTGGCGGGGATGCGCAAGTCCACCGGTCCTGCGAGCGTCGGCGTCGGCACAGTCGCACCGAGCGCCGCTTCCCACGGCGCCACCGGCAACGTCAATGTCACATCGCGGCCGTCGACCTGGAACAGGCGATGCTTGCGAAACTTCACTTCGAGAAACAGATCGCCCGCCGGACCGCCGCCAACTCCCGGACCGCCCTGGCCGGCGAGACGAATGCGTTGGCCTTCGACGATGCCTTGAGGAATCGTGATCTTCAGCGTGCGCGCCGGACCTCGCGGCGAGCTCTTGAGCTCGATGGTCTGCGTACCGCCGCGGAAGGAATCCTCGAGATCGATCTCGATGGTGGCAACTTGATCGTCGCCCGGCATGGCGAAGCCTCGCCCGCCGGCACCACGCGCACGTCCAGCACCGGCGCGCGCAGCGCCACCGAACAGTGACGAGAAGAAGTCGCTGAAGCCGCTTTCCTGATCGCCGAAGGCGGTGGAGAACTCGAAGTTGCGGCCCCAATCCGGTGGCGGCCGGAACTCCTGGCCCTGGCGCCAGTTGCTGCCGAGCTGATCGTAAGCGGCACGCTTCTGCGGGTCCTTCAGGACCTCGTACGCTTCCTGCACTTCCTTGAAGCGAGCTTCCGCGTCCTTCTCCTTGCTCACGTCGGGATGATATTTGCGCGCCAGCCGGCGATAGACGCGCTTCAGCTCGTCTTGGCCGACGTCGCGGGCGACGCCCATGATCTTGTAGTAATCCTTGTACTCAGGCACGGCGAAATTACACCTCGCGCCCAGCCGCTCGAGGGCGTCGGGCGAGTTGCAAGCGATTGATGTTCATCGACTTACCCGGCCTGCTCCAGAGCTCTACAGCGGCCTCGACCGGCCGCCGGGAGCCCTGACCGGGCGGCATGGGAACTCCATGCATTGCGACCTAGATGGCGCTGGCAACCGCGCTTTCAAGCGGCTGCGGCACGAAGGCTAGCGCGCGGATGCGCGCCGCTGGAAGGCTTTCAAGCCCAGCGCTCCGAGGAGCAGGGCAAGCAAGCCCATCCCGGCATTGCCGCCGCCTCCGCCACCGGAGCTCGACTGCGAGGCGGGCAGGGCGGCTGCGGTGACGCTGATAGTGGTCGAGGCGGTGTCGTTGCTCGGGTTGGGATCGATCTGCCTGCTGGAGATTTGAGCTTGCAGAAGCCCGCTGCCGGTTGCGCTGGCGGTCAAAGTGGCGCTGCCACTCGCGGTCGCGCCCGCAGCCAGCGATGCAAGCGTGCAGGTGATGCGGCCGGTTTCGACGGTGCAGCTATTTCCTCCGAACGTCGCACTGGCGGCGGTGACGCCGTCCGGCAAGGAAACGGTCAATACCACTGTGTCCGCGTCGCTCTCGGACTCGTTGGTTGCGCTCAGCGTCGTGTTGAACGCCGTGCCCGCCGCGCTCGAGCTGGGCGCCTGCAAGCTCACCCCAAGGTCCACTTCCGCCTGCGTCTCGATCGTTCCCTCGCCCTGGTTGTTGGCAGGGGTGTTGTCGTTGCCGGCGCTGACCTTCGCCGAGATCGGATGCGAAGCGGCCACCGAGCTGCGCAGCACGAGCTGTACTGCTGTCGTATTGCCGCCGGCGATCGGGGCGAGCTGGCACGTGATCAAACCGCCGCCGCTGGTGCACGAGCCGCCGGTCACGAAGGCTTCCACGATCGTGAGCTCGGACGGCACGGTGATTTCGGCTCTGGCGTTCGCGGTGGTGAGGCCACCGGTATTGCGCACGTTCAATTGCCAGTCGAACGAGGTGTTCAGCGGATGGCGCACCGAGCCGAGGTCCGCATCCACTTCGATATCCGCATCCGACAGCCCGGTGATGCAACTGGCGCCAGCGGCGTTCGGCTGCATGATGCTCAGGCTGCACGAGGAGAACTTGTCATTGCCGTTGATGCTGGAGGCCATGAGAAACGTGTTCGCCGACGTGCCGGCGCAAGCCTCATCCGGATCGCCGTCGTGAGGCGCGCCGAAGTTGTGGCCCATCTCGTGAGCGGCGATCAGCGATTCGATCCACACGCTGCGATTGCGCGCCTCGGTCAAGCCGGCGCCGAATTGCCGGTGGCAAATGGAGTCGATGAAGGCGATGCCGACGGTCGTGCCATCCAGGTCGCGCCCGGTGAACAGATGCGTCAGCCCCCGCGAATAGAGATTTGCCGAACGCCGGCGCAGGTCGCCGAGCTCGTTCAGCAATGATGACGCTGACGTCGTCGCCGACAACGAATCGCCGAAGTCGATGCTCGAAACACTGATCTGCACCTGCAGCTGCGAGCTGTAGATGCCGTCGACGTTGTTGAGCCGGGTCAGGATCTCGTCGCGGGCCTTCGTTTCACTGCCGAAGCGGTTCAGCAGCAGCAGGTCGCCGAGCACCGAGACCTCCAGGCGTCGGGTCGCGCCCACGGCCTGCATGAAGGTGGGCGAGCCTTTCAGCTCGTTCACCATGGAGTTGTACGCGTTGCTGCCCTTGGTGACTGGATCCGTTGACTCGGCAGCGCACGAGGCGGCGCCAGGCGTCATTGCGACGTCGGCGAGGCGAAAGATGGCGGTCGTGTCGACATCCGTCTTGGTGTTCGCGGGCAGGGTGTCGCGCAGCTTCGTCAGGGGTTCGATGACATAGAGCTCGGCGCCATCCCAAAGCATGCCCTGCATCTTGCCGCCGGCGATCGACAGGCGCGCCCACGAACGGGCGTCATTGTTGACTTGTCCGCGGTACAGATCGATCGCCGAGCTCTGCGTCAGTGCCGACAACTTGTCGTTGCGCTCGAGTGTGACCACGAAGCGGCGGCCGTAGGCGTCGAACTGCAATTCGCGCGTCGGCGAGGGCTTTTGCTGACCCGAGCCGGCAGGAGTGATGAGCTGGAGCGGCTCGAAATAAAGAATCCGCGAGGCGGCGTCATCGCTGGCGAACGCAGCGCTGGTCACGGCACTGAGCACGAGTGTCGCCAACCAGTGACAGTATCCGAAGAATCTGAATGCTCCGATGCGGCCGTCGCCCCCCATGTTTTATCGAATCGCCTCGGAGAAATATCGGCGCACGTTTTCTCACAGCCACGCGCGGTGGGCAACAGCAGCAGCCCGGGCAATTGCGAAGGGCGCGATGCGGATCACGCGCAACTTGCCGATAGTGCGATCGATGTTTGATTTTTGTCGCGAGCGGTCGGGTGACCCCGATCATTACTCTGAGCTTTGGCAGCGCCTCGAAGGAGCCCGGGTTTGGGGTTACGCCGACGCACCAAACGCGCGCGGCCGGGGCCGCCGACGCGCCAAAGTGGTGCGGCAGGAATCGGTTTTTTACCGTCAGGCCGCTGGTAAGCTGACGCTGGGCGGCCATGCCGGGCCGCGCTTTGCGGCATAGATCGTGCATTGCCAAGCATCGCCGCGGTAGTGCAAGGTAATCTGGCCACGCCACGCAAGCCCGGCGGAAACGAAAAACCCAACTCCCGACCGAGCGGCCCGCGCGAGGTCGGGGCAGCGCAATCGAGACAGGAGCCACGGGGAATGAAACTCATCAGCGCAATCATCAAGCCGTTCAAGCTCGACGACGTTCGTGCCGCGTTGTCGGAAATCGGCGTGTCCGGCATGACAGTCACCGAGGTCAAAGGCTTCGGCCGCCAGCGCGGTCACACCGAGCTGTATCGGGGCGCCGAGTACGTGGTGGACTTCGTTCCCAAGACTCGCATCGAAGTGGCGGTCAAGGACTCGCTGGTCGACCAGGTGGTCGAGGCCATCATCGGCGCGGCCAAGACCGGCAAGGTCGGCGACGGCAAGATCTTCATCACGGACCTGGAGCGCGTGCTGCGCATCCGTACCGGCGAAGCGGACGACCAGGCGCTGTAATCCAGCGCCGCGGTGACAGGCGGCGGGCGCGCCGCCTGCGATCCCTCCATGCCGTCAGGGCTATACTCCGCCCATGACTGGCATCATCCGATTCTATGAAACGGGCGGTCCCGACGTGCTGCGTTGGGAGTCGACCGAGGTCGGCGAACCCGGGCGCGACGAGGTTCGGCTGCGCCACACCGCCGTCGGCTTGAACTTCATCGACGTCTACGAGCGTAGCGGCCTCTATCAGGTGCCGTTGCCGGCGACGCCAGGTAAAGAAGCCGCGGGTGTGGTCGAAGCCGTCGGGGCCCGCGTCAAACACCTGCAGGTGGGCGATCGAGTCGCCTATTCATCAGGGCAGTCCGGTTCCTACGCCCAGGCGCGCGTGATGGCGGCGGATCGGCTGGTCAAGATTCCAGACAACATCGACGACAACACCGCCGCCGCGGCCATGCTCAAAGGTCTCACGGCGCAGGCGCTGTTGCGTCAGGTCTATAAAGTGCGCAAGAGCGATGCGCTGTTGGTGCACGCGGCAGCCGGCGGCGTCGGCTCGATTCTCGTGCAATGGGCTCGTCATCTCGGAGCTACCGTCATCGCAGTGGTTGGCTCGGCAGCCAAGGCCGACGTGGCGCGCGAGCTGGGCGCACAGCACGTATTGCTGAGCGACGATGATTGGGTCGCGCAGGCCAAGGCGATCACCGGCGGTCGAGGCGTGACGGTCGCCTACGACTCGGTGGGCAAGGACACTTTCATGGGCTCGCTGGATGCGTTGCGGCCGCGGGGCATGATGGTTTCCTATGGCAACGCTTCCGGGCCGCCGCCGGCGATTTCTCCGCTGGAGTTGAGCAAGCGCGGCTCACTGTTCCTGACGCGGCCTACCTTGTTTCATTACATCTCGACCCGTCCGGCACTGGCGCGAGCTGCGCAGGAGTTGTTCGATCTGATCGGACGCGGCGTGATCAAAGTGCAGATCGGCCAAACGTATCCGCTCAGCGATGCATCGCGCGCGCACGCGGATCTCGAAGCCCGCCGCACGACGGGCTCGACAGTGTTGATCCCTTGACGTTCAGGGCGAAGTGATCGGCGCCCAACTCGGCTGCGACGATACGCGGGCGCACCAGCTGCGAATGTTTGGATAGGGCGCGAGATCGAAGCCGCCTTCGTGCGCGACGTGCGTGTATGCATACAGCGCGATATCCGCCAGCGTGAATTGATCGGCGACCAGGAAAGTGCGCTCGCGCAAGCCGTCTTCGAGCACGTCGAGCGCGGCATAGCCGCTCTTTTTCTTTTCGATGAGTTTCTCGCCCAGCTCGGCGCGCGTCTTGCCGAGGCTGTTGAGCCAGAACCGCACCGTGCCGATATTGGGTTCGAGGTTGTACTGCTCGAAGCACATCCATTGCCACATGCGGGCGCGCTGATAACGGTCGTCGGGAATCAGGCTGGAGCCTTCGGCCAGGAACGCGATGATGGCGTGGCTCTCCGCGAGGCAGCCTTTCTCGGGGATTTCCAACACCGGAATGCGGCCGTTGGGATTCTTCGCCAGGAATTCCGGCGTGCGCGTGGCGCCGACTTTGATGTCGAGCTGAATCAGCTCGTATGGCAAACCGAGGTGCTTGAGCACCAGGCGCACTTTATAGCCGTTGCCGGAGGGCAGATAGTCATACAGGCGGTACATCGTCTCTCCCAAGCATCATCGTCCGCAGCCACATTCCAGGTAACACGTCAAAGAGAATTGAGCGCGTCCCCGAAACATCCTGCCCCGTGATGTTTGCAGAGAACTTCTTCTGGCCATCCACCTGTACTGCGCGTGGATCACCGCGCGATGCGGCTGGCTCAGGCGCGAAGCGTGGTCGCTCCTCGCAACATTGCCAATGCACCGCTGCGCACGACCTCCAGAACTTCGCCGAGATTCCCCGCTTCGGCAATGAACCTGTTGATCTGCGCCTCACTGTCGGTCAGTTCGACGGTATAGCTTTCCGCGTCATCCGACAAGACCTTTCCGCCAGCCCGTTGCACGGCGGAGTTGATCGCACCGATTTGTGAACTGGGTACGCGCAGCTTGAGCAACAACAGCTCTCGCTCCACGTGCTGGTCGCGCGTCATGTCGTCGACGTTCACGACGTCGATCAGCTTGAGCGACTGGTTGACGATTTGCTGAACGACCGCTTCGGTGCCGGTGGTGACCAGGGTCAAGCGCGACACCGTCGGATCCTCGGTGGGTGCGACGTTCAGCGACTCGATGTTGTAGCCGCGGGTGGAGAACAGGCTGGTGACCCGGGTCAGCGCGCCTACTTCGTTCTGCAGCAGGATGGAAACGATATGGCGCTTGCGGGCACTCATCGCGGATCCTTTTGAAATCGCGGGTGTGGTCCAGGCCCCGGCTTGAGGCGTGACTACTGTGTTCGTCGGCGTGCTCATCGGTGCGCGGCGCTGGTTCGTGTCGGGGCTGACGAAAGGGCGGGAAGCATACCGGCTTCCTTCATCGCGCCGGAAGACCCCTCTGGCAGCCCCGGCCGCCGGCCGGGGGATTGGCCGGGCGGGGCATGCACAGAACCGGGTGCCAAATGGACGATGGCGGCCCCTTTCCTGTAGGCTCACCCAGTCGCATAAACCCGGTCGCTCAGGGCGTCTCGGGCGCATTTTTTTTCCGGAAATAGTCGTGAAACACAGTCCTGCCGCGCTCTCCGCCGCCAGCCATCCGCTTGCGGGCAAGCAGATGTCAGGCGCCGAGATCATTGTCCAGGTGCTCGCCGACGAGGGCGTCGAGACCGTATTTGGCTATAGCGGTGGCGCGATCCTGCCGACATACGACGCGATCTTCGTCCACAACCGCGACGGCGCGGTGGATGGCCGCCAGCCCATGCCGCTAGTGGTGCCCGCCAACGAGCAGGGCGCCGGATTCATGGCTGCGGGCTACGCGCGGGCGACTGGCAAGGTCGGCGTGTGCGTGGTGACTTCCGGTCCGGGCGCGACCAATACCGTCACGCCGGTGCGCGACTGCATGGCCGACTCGGTTCCCATCGTCGTGATCTGCGGCCAGGTGGCCACGGGTGCCATCGGCAGCGACGCGTTTCAGGAGGCCCCGGTCGCCAGCATCATGGGCTCGGTGGCAAAGCACATCTTTCTGGTGACAGACGCCGCGAAGCTGGAAGCTACCGTGCGAACGGCGTTCGAGATCGCCCGCACCGGGCGGCCGGGTCCGGTGGTCATCGATATTCCCAAGGACGTGCAGAACTGGCGTGGCGCCTTCCAAGGCACCGGCCGGCTGCCTGTGCCGGGCTACCGGCACCGCATGAATCGACTCCTGCGCAGCACGTTGTCCGACGCTCAGTGCGCCGAATTCTTCAGCATGCTGGGCGAGGCCAGGCGGCCGTTGATCTACGCCGGCGGCGGCGTGATCCATTCCGGCGCGTCGGCGGCCCTGCGCGAGCTGGCCATCGAAATGAACATTCCCGTCGTGACCACCTTGATGGGGCTCGGCGCATTCGACACGACGCATTCCCTGTCCATGCGCATGCTGGGCATGCACGGCGCGGCGTTCGCGAACTATGCGGTGGACGATTGCGATTTCCTGATCACGCTCGGCGCACGTTTCGACGATCGCGTCGCGGGCAATCCGCCCAAGTTCGCGCCCAATGCCAAGCGCATCGCGCAGATCGATATCGATGCGTCCGAAGTGAACAAGGTGAAGCCGGTGGACTGGCATCACGTCGGCATGCTGCCCGAAGCGCTGCGGACGCTGTTGACGTACAGCCGTCGCGCCAATTTCAAGCGGGACTGGTCGGCCTGGGTCGAGCATTGCGCGCAGCTGCGTCGCGATCATGCGATGAACTACGATCGCGACAGCACGCTGATCCAGCCGTATCACGTGATCGAAGAGATCAATCGCCTGACCCGGGGCGAGGCCATCATCAGCACCGGCGTCGGTCAGCATCAGATGTGGTCGGCGCAGTACTTCGACTTCCGCCAGCCGCGCCTGTGGCTCACTTCCGGCAGCATGGGGACCATGGGTTTCGGCTTGCCCGCCGCGATCGGCGCGCAGCTCGCCAATCCGGACAAGCTGGTGATCGATGTCGACGGCGACGCCAGCATCCGCATGAACCTGGGCGAGCTGGAAACCGTCACGACCTACGACCTGCCGGTGAAGATCGTGGTGTTGAACAACTGCGGCGACGGCATGGTGAAGCAATGGCAGAAGCTGTTCTTCAAGGGCCGTCTGTCGGCCAGCGACAAGTCGCTACACAAGAAAGACTTCATCAAGGCCGCCCAGGCTGACGGCTTCCAGTACGCGGTGCGTCTGGATCGCAAGGAAGATCTGCCGCGCGTGATCCGTGAATTCATCGAATTCAAGGGCCCGGCGTTCCTCGAGGTGATGATCGATCCGGATGCGGGCGTCTATCCCATGGTCGGACCGGGGCAGGCGTACAACCAGATGATCACGGGTCAGTACATCGCATCGCGTAACACGCCGTCGCAGATCAGCACGCCTGATGCGTCGGAGATGTTCTAGTTACGTCGCTTCTGGTTTTTACCAGAAGACCCTCCCCCTAGCCCCCTCCCGTAAACGGGAGGGGGAACTTGATTTTTTTTCTTTGACCCGGAAGAAGCGCTTCTGCGTCAGAGATGTTGTTCCGAAGAAAGAAAATACAAAAAATTCGATTTCCCCCTCCCGTTTACGGGAGGGGGTAGGGGGAGGGTCTCCTGCTCGATCAGGGCGTGCGGATCAAAAGATCTCGAACAGCCCCGCTGCACCCATGCCGCCGCCGATGCACATGGTGACCACGCCGTACTTGGCGCCGCGGCGCTTGCCTTCGATGAGCAGGTGGCCGGTCATGCGGGCGCCGGACATGCCGTAGGGGTGGCCGATCGAGATTGCGCCGCCGGACACGTTGAGCTTGTCGTTGGGAATGCCGAGCTTGTCGCGGATGTAGAGCACCTGGCTGGCAAAGGCTTCGTTCAATTCCCAGATGCCGATGTCGTCCATCTTCAGGCCGTTGAGCTTGAGCAGCTTCGGCACGGCGAACACCGGGCCGATGCCCATCTCGTCTGGATCGCAACCTGCGACCGCCATGCCGCGATAGGCGCCCAGTGGCTTCAGTCCGCGCTTCTCGGCTTCTTTCGCTTCCATCAGCACCAGCGCGGCGGCGCCGTCGGATAGCTGCGAAGCATTGCCGGCGGTGATGTACTTGCCTTCCTGGATGCGCTGACCGTTCTTGAACACCGGCTGCAGCTTCTGCAGATCTTCCAGCGTGGTCTTGGGGCGATTGCCTTCGTCGAGCTTCAGCGTCATCGGCTTTTCCGAAGTGGCGCCGGTCTCCTTGTCCGCGACGATCATCACCGCCGGCAGCGGTGCGATCTCGGCGTCGTAGCGGCCTTCCGCTTGAGCGGCGGCCGTACGTTGCTGAGATTGCAGCGCGTACTGGTCCTGAGCTTCGCGGCTGACGCCATAGCGCTCGGCGACGATTTCAGCCGTCTCGATCATCGTCATGTACGTCTGCGGCAGGTTCTTCACCAGCCACGGATCGGTAACGCGGAACTTGTTCATCTTATCGTTCTGCACCAGCGAGACCGATTCGACGCCGCCGCCGATCGCGACCTGCATGCCGTCGTGAATGATCTGCTTGGCCGCAGTGGCAATGGCCATCAAGCCCGAGGAGCACTGACGATCCATCGACATGCCCGACACGGTGATCGGCAACCCCGCGCGCAGCAGCGCCTGGCGAGCGATGTTGCCGCCGGTCGAGCCCTGCTGCAGGGCGCAGCCGAGAATCACATCGTCGACGTCGGCGCCGTCGATGCCGGCGCGCTTGACGGCTTCGGCGATCGCATGGCCGGCCAGTTCCTGGGCCTGAGTGTTGTTGAACGCGCCGCGATAGGCTTTGCCGATCGGCGTGCGCGCGGTGGAAACGATGACTGCTTCGCGCATGGGATGCTCCTTACTTCAGATCCTGGAACCGCTTGCCTTCGGCGGCGAGTTTTTCGAGTAGCGGCGAAATGGTGAAATCCGGGCCCAGCTTGGGCGCATATTCCTTCAGTTTCGCCACCACGGTCGGCAGACCGATGGTGTCCGCATAGAACATCGGGCCGCCGCGGTACACCGGCCAGCCATAGCCGTTGATCCAGACGATGTCGATGTCGGAGGGACGGATCGCAATCTTCTCCTCGAGAATCTTGGCGCCCTCGTTGATCATGGGATAGATGCAGCGCTCGAGGATCTCCTGCTCGGAAATCTGGCGCGGCGTCGCGCCGGCCTTGGCCATGAAGTCCTTGATGATCTTTTCGGTGACGGGCGAGGGCTTGGCATTGCGCTGCTCGTCGTAATCATAGAAGCCGGCCTTGGTCTTCTGACCGCGGCGATCCATCTCGCACAACACTTCGCGCACCGTCGAGCTGCTCGACTTCTCTTTGTTCCAGCCGATGTCGAGGCCCGCGAGGTCCGACATGGCGAACGGTCCCATCGGCATGCCGAAATCGTACAGTACCTTGTCCACGTCCCAGGGCATCGCGCCTTCCATCAGCATGGCGAAGGCTTGATCGTGGCGGGCGGCAAGCATGCGATTGCCGACGAAGCCATGACATACGCCGACCAGCGCGGCCACCTTGCCGATCCGCTTCGCCAGCTGCATGGCCGTCGCGATGACTTGTTTCGAAGTCTTCGCGCCACGCACCACTTCGAGCAGGCGCATCACGTTGGCGGGCGAGAAGAAGTGCAGGCCGAGCACCCACTCGGGACGCTGCGTGGCGCTGGCGATCTCGTTGATGTCGAGATAGGACGTGTTGGAGGCGAGAATGGCGCCCTGCCTGGCGATCTTGTCGAGCTTGCCGAACACGTCCTTTTTCACGTCCATGTTTTCGAACACGGCTTCGATGATCAGGTCGCAGTCGGCGAGCTTCTCCAGCTCCAGCGTGCCGCTCAGCAGGCCCATGCGCTTTTCGACGTCTTCAGGCTTGAGCTTGCCGCGCTTGGCGGTGGTCTCGTAGTTCTTGCGAATCACACCCAGGCCGCGCTCCAGCGCTTCCTGTTTGGTTTCGACGATGGTCACGGGAATGCCGACATTGGCGAAGTTCATCGCGATGCCGCCGCCCATGGTGCCGGCGCCGATGATGCCGACCTTGGCGATGGGCAGCGTCGGAATGTCATCGGTGATGTCGGGAACTTTCCACACCTGGCGCTCGGCGAAGAACACGTAGCGCTGCGCGGCCGACTGCACGCCGGTCATCAGTTCCTGGAACAACTGGCGCTCGAGCTTCAAGCCTTCTTCGAACGGCTGGTTCACCGCGGCTTCGATGCAGCGGATGTTGTACTCGGGAGCGAGGAAGCCGCGGAACTTGCGGGCATTGGCTTTGCGGAAGTCCGCGAAGATTTCCGGTTTGCCGCGCGCCGCTTCGACCTTCTCGTTCATGTCGCGCACTTTCTTCAGCGGGCGATTTTCCGCGACAACTTTCTTCGCGTAGCCGATCGCACCGGCGCGCAGATCGCCTTCGGCGACCAGCTCATCGATCAAGCCGGCTGCGTGCGCACGCTTCGCGTCGACGTGTGCGCCGGAGGTCACCATCTCCAACGCCATTTGCGGACCTACGATACGAGGCAGGCGTTGCGTACCGCCGGCTCCCGGCAACAGGCCCAGATGGACTTCCGGAAGGCCGCACTTCGCCGAAGGAACGGCGACGCGATAGTGACATCCCAACGCGACTTCCAGGCCGCCGCCGAGCGCGGTGCCATGGATCGCGGCGATGACGGGCTTGCTCGAGTTTTCGATCGTGGTAATGACGTCGGGCAGCCACGGCTCCTGCATCGGCTTGCCGAACTCGGTGATGTCGGCGCCGGCCATGAAGGTGCGGCCATTGCAGATCAACACCACGGCCTTGACCGCGGTATCGGCGTTCGCCTGCTGCATGCCTTTGACGATGCCCTCTCGAACGGCATGCGACAGCGCGTTCACCGGCGGATAGTCGATTGTGATGATCGCGATCCCGTCTTGGACGGACAGGTCGGTCACGGCGTTGATGGCCCCCATCGATGCGTCTCCTGTGCTCTTGAGTGTTCGGTCCGCGAAGCGGAATGAAGCGATCGACGGAGCCGGCCGCCGAGTCTGCTGAACGTCGCGGGGCCGGCATTATGGCGCAATTTGTAGAGTTTTACCGCACTGCAAAGAATTCCGCATGGCGGACCAACAGGGACGGTGTAATCAATGACTTAGCCGGGCAAGGCGGCTGCCGGCGCAGCGTCAGCGCCGCTCTGCGGGCTGCGCGGGGACTGCGGGGCGCAGCTTGCAACCATATAGCCCCGGTTCCGCGGCACACACATCCGGGGTGCCTCGTTCCTGCCAGAACGCGGGTAGCCCGGCGCCGCTGACGATCTCTTCGAAACGCGAGTGCTGACGCAGGAATCCGGTTTGCGGCATCCACAGCACACGCAACGGCAGGCGTCCGCCCTGACGCTGCAGGCGCGACATGCGATTGAAAACGAAGTCCGGCTGTTTCAAAGCCGCGCCACAAAGAATCTCCGTCGCTGGATCGATCTGCTGCTCGCTGGCGGCGAGCGTGACTGCCTGCAACGCTTGCGGGATGCGGCGACGATTTTCTGCCGCGTGCAACAACGGGTCCGCCCAGCGCGAGAAATCCTGCGAGCTCACCGACGCGCGCAATATTTCTCTTGCCGCTTGGTTCTCGCCGGCAAGCAAGGCTTCCAATGCTTGCACCGTCGAGGGCACGGCTTGAATCGTCGGCGGCGCTTCAGTCGTCGTGAGCGCGTAGGCGAAACATTCGTTCGCGCCATTGTTCTGCGGTTGTAGAGCCACTGCTTGAGCACCGAACGGCGCTGCTTCTTTGTATCGGCCGGCATCGACGAGCAAACACGCGAGGCCTTCCAGCGCCGCGGCAGTTTGCGCATCCAGAGTGAGCGCCCGTTGCAACCGCTCGCGTGCCGCAACCCATTCGTTCCGACGCAAATGCACCAGGCCCAGTGCGGCGTGCGCGTCGGCAATGCCCTCGTCCAGCGTCAATGCATGCTCGGCGCTGCTTTCGGCCAGCTGGCTCAGCGATGTTTCGTCTTCGCTGCCCAGGCTCAAGTAACCGGTCGCGAGCGAGCCCCATGCGCGAGCGAATCTAGGATGGTCCCGGATCAACGATTCCAATCGTTCCACCGAGCGCGCGCGTCGCGGTTCGACGGCGGGCTGAGTAAAGCCCGAGCTGACCGGGCCTGACCACTCGAGCGTGGTGTTGATGAACGTGTCGTATGCCTTGGGGTTTTCAGTGCCGAGCAGAGATTTCCAGTCGCCCGTGGCATGCGCGGCATTCAGGAAGCTGGGCAGTGCCGCGGCGAAGGCGCTCATGGTCGCGAGTCGCGATTCTGTCGGCAGCGGCAATGCGATCTGGCGATCGACGATGTCGTCGGGCGCCACCAGGGCAAGCGTTGCTTGCTGTCCGTCCTCGTTCATCGAGACGCGCAAGGTGAACACCTTGGGCTCGGTGGGATCGATCGAGACCGAGGTCATGCGCATCTTGCCGCGCGCCAGCAGATGGTTGAGCTCGTAGCGCAGCCACGCCAAGTCAGCGTTGGCTGCAGTGCTGTTCAGTTCGAGACGCAGCGGTTTCGATGCGTGAAATTCTTCACGAACCGGCGGAGATATTTCGGGTTCTGTCGGCTCGGGCGAATAGCTACGCAGAAGGGGCCAGGACACGAATGCGGCGAGCAGGACCAAGCCCGCCACGCGGCGTAGGGTGAAGCGGCGATTGGCGCTGGGCCGTTGCGAGCTGCTGGAGGAGTCCACAGCCCGCTAGTTTAGTGCCGGCTCTTGCCGTCCGCTAATCGTAAGGGACGTCGCTGATCGGCGCCTCGGCGCGCCGTCAGCGCCATTCGTTGCCGCCTTGATCGAGCACGCTCGCAAATTCTGCCCGGCGCGGCACGCCTTCGAACGTCGACGTGCGAACGAACATGCGCGCGCGATCGGTGGCATTGAAGGAGCCGTTCGCCCCTTCGATGTGGCTGTTGGCGATGTGCACGATGGCGTCCTCGACGATGAGGCCCGTGCCCGAAGCGATGATGCGGCTGTTGGTGATGTACAGCTCGCAGCCGCCGCGCGCGATGATGGCGTCGCCCTCGACGTAGATGTTGCGGTCATCGAGCTTCAGCAGGCGCGGACCTTCGCAGATGATGGGCTCGCTGGCTTGCGCGCCAGCGCGATTCGATGCGCTCGATCGCGCGCTCCTGCCTGCACTGACGATGCTGACACCCGGGCCGGACACTCGCAGCGTTCCTCCCGTGCGATCGATCGTATAGTTGGCTTCGCTCGCCGCAGCTCTCTCGGCCGCCGCGGCCGGCGAGTTGTCCACCACCTGGGTGGGCTCTTGTGCCGGTGCCGGCGGTGAGGACTGTTGAGCTTGATCAGCCGGAGGTGCTTGCGTGTTCGCGGCCACCTGCGACGCCGGAGCAACTGACGGTTCGGGAGCGGCTGGCGGCGAAGCTTCCAGCTGTGCGATGGGCGCCGCGGCGAGGTCGTTCAGGTTGATTGTCTCGACACGTCCGGACGAGCGATCGCGTACCGTGAACACGCGTGTCTGCGTGTCACTCGCCAGAACTTCATATCGAGGATTGCGTTCCAGCGCGTTGCGCGCCCACGCCAGCTCGGTGGTTTCGGTCGGTGAAGTGGCGGCGATCTGCTCGCCACCGCGATTGCACGCGCTGAGCACGGCTAGCGCAATGCAGCTGAGCGCGAGGCGCGGTGTGATCGCGCGGGCTGCTGAGCGGGTGATGCGTGACGACATGGATGACGACATGGGGCACTCTCCAGAAGCAGGGCTCTATCGTCACTCCAGCGGCGACGCGAGTCCATCACTTCAGTTCGACGTAGCCGCCGAGTTGGATGACGCCGGCTGATTGATGACGGCCGGCGATCATATGTCACATCAGGCTCGCGCGGCGGTTACGGTCGGCGGTTAGTGGTTAGGCAGAACAGAGTCCGGAGTTCCAATTCGGGCCAGCCGCTAACCGCTCAGGCCTGCAATTTCTTCAGCAGCTCGGCTTCACGCTCGGGGGTGAGCCCGGCACGCAGTCTGGCTTTCTGATCGGCGGGACGCTGTTCGTGCCACGCGAGCGTGTCCTTGACCGTGACCTCCAGATCGCGGAAGCGCAGGCCCTGCGCGACGGCGCGTGCCGAGCTGACCAGGGTCGCTCCTGCTTGCTCCCCGACAGGCGGCGCCCAGATCGGGATCTCGCCACTGTCCAGCGCCTTGTTCTCTTCCAGAAACGCTTGCGGCGCCCAGACGAAGGAGGCGTTCGATTTCGAGATGCGCTTGCTGGTTTCGAGCAGGTCGCCCATGGTCACGGCGCCCGGCGGATTGCACAGGTTGTAACGGCCCTTGATCTGACGTTCGACGCACGCACGCATGAAATCCGTCATGTCGCGCACGTCGATGAACTGGATGGGATCGGAGGGTTTGCCCGGAGCGAGCATCGTTCCACCGCGCGCCACACGCACCGGCCAGTAGCCGAAACGATCCGTGATGTCGCCCGGCCCGACGATATAGGAAGGACGGATGACCGCCTGGCGCTCGCCGAATGTTTGCTCGACGATCTTTTCGCAGCCCGCTTTCAGTCCGCCGTAGTTGTCGCCGGTGATTTCAGTGGCGTCGGGATCCTTCAGCTCCGCGAGCTTGTAGTCCTCGTCGATGCCCGGCGGCGTGAGATCGGCATACGCGGAGATGCTCGACACGTAGATGTAGTGCCGGGTGTGGTCCTTGAGAATTTCGGTACTCGTGCGCAATTGACGCGGGAAGTAGCCGGAGTTGTCGACCACCACATCCCAGTCGCGTCCCTTCAATACGTCCAGCGGGCCATTGCGATCGCCAATCAGCGTTTCGACGTCCTTGAACAGGTCGGGATTGCGCTTGCCGCGGTTCAACAGCGTGAGCTGGTGACCTGCGGCGCGCAGTTTGCGAACCAGATGTGGGCCGCTGATGCCGGTGCCGCCGAGGATCAGGACCTTGAGTTTCTTCACTGGTTGCTCCGCGGCGAATGCTTCTCCAGCCAGCAACGCGGCCGCGCCCGTCATCAGCAATGCTTCACGTCGGTTGACGCTCATTGCGACACCCGGGTTCCCGTCAATCGGCCGTCGATTGATTCGTTGCAGGTTGCGTCGCATCGGGCGACTGGCCGGCCGTAGCCACCGCGCTGGCCTCGCCCGGACCGGGACGCACGTATTGCTCCAGCCACTGGCGATGCGTCTCGTACCAGAACAGCGAGTTCTGCGGTTTCAGGATCCAGTGATTCTCGTCCGGGAAGTACACCAGCTTGCTCGGCACGCCACGGTTCTGCAGCGTGTTGAACAGCTCCAGGCCATGATTCACCGGCACGCGCATGTCCAGCTGACCGTGAATCACCAGTGTCGGAGTGTTGAAGTTCTTGGCGAAGGTGTGCGGCGAGTTGCGGGCGAACAGCTCGACGTCGTCCCAGAACTCGCCGTAGCGCTTCTTGTCCGCGCCAAAGTCGCTGGCGTATTGCGTGTATGAGTTATATACCGCGGCGTGCGCCACCAATGTCTTGAACGGATGCGGCTTGCCCAGCAGGGCAGAGGCAAGATACCCGCCGAAGCTGCCGCCGCCGGCGGCCATTCGTTCACTGTCTATCCATGGTTGGGCACGAAACCAATCGGCCGCCTTCAGGGTGTCTTCGTAGGGCAGCGCCATCCATTCCTTGGTGATGGAATCGGCCCAGGCCTGGCCGAAGCCGCTCGACCCGTGAAAATTGTGCCAGGCGGTGACGTAGCCCCAGTTGGCGAAGACTTGTGCGTTCCAACGCCATTGATAAGCGTCGGTCACGCCGTTGTGAGGACCGCCGTGCAGTAGCAGATAGAGCGGCCATTTGCGGTCGGGCGTGAAGTTCGGCGGATACACCACCCACATCTGCACGTCTTCGCCGTTCGCGCCCTCGTAGGTGACGCTCTCGACTTTGCCCGGCGTCATTCGCGACAGCAGGCCATCGTTGAAGTCCGACAGCTTGGTGGCTGCGCCAGTGCGCGGGATGATGCTGACGAGTGTCGGCGGCTCGGTGAAGCTCTGCCGCAAGCCGACGATCACTGGCCCGCTGCCGGCGATTGCCAGCGAGCCGAAGCTGTGCTCGCGCGTCACCGGCCTGGGCTCGCCGCCGCCGATGTCGAAGCGATAGATACGACGCGTGCCCGCGTCGTCGATCGAACCGAACAGCGAACCGGAGTCCGGCGACCACACCAGACCGTCCGCCGAGCGATCCCAGTTCTCGGTGATATTGCGGAGCTTGCCGTTACGACGGTCATACAACATCAAGCGCGCGCGGTCCGCGTAGAAGTCTCTGATCAGTTGACGCCGAAACGCGAGCGAGCGGCCGTCCGGGCTGTATACGGGCGCGGTATCGTCGGCCGGATTGTCCTGCGTGAGGTTGGTCAGATTCTGCGGCGAGCCGCCCTCGACCGGCAGCGTGAATATGTCGAAGTTCGGCTCGATGCCGCTGCGATCGGTGTTGACCGCGAACGCGACTTCGGTGCCGTCGGGCGAGATGTCATAGGAATTCGCATCGGGCTCGGCGCGATCCAGGGCGACACCGGAATGGCGCGTGATGGCCTGCGGCTCGCCGCCATCGATGCTGATGGAATAAATATGGGTCTGGCGATCGTCGAGGAAATGATCCCAATAGGTCACCGGCGCCTTGTCCCACACCTTGGCGGTCATCTTGGTTTCTTTGCGCTCGGTCATGCGCTTGTCCATCTCGGCCCAGGTGTCCAGGTCGGTCCACACCTGCGACAGGAAGGCGATGCGCCGCGAATCCGGGAACCACTTCGGCGCAATCACGCCAGTGGGGATATTGGTCACGCGTCGGGCTTCGCCGCCGCCGACTGCGATGACATAAAGCTGCTGTTGTTTATCTTCGCCGCGCTTGCCGACGAACGCGATCATTTCGCCGTCCGGACTCCACACCGGCGAGGAGGCCGAGCCGCCCGAGCTGGTGAGCTGGCGCGCCTTGCCGGGCTTGGTGGGCACGAGCCACAGATCGGTGTCGCCCTTGTTCGCGTCGACGTCGTAGCGTGTGACCGGCACCACGGCGAGACGGCCATCGGGAGAAATATCGGGCTCGCCGAGCCGCTGCAGCTGCCACATCGCCGCGGCGCTATAGGGTTCCGCATGCGCTGCGCACGCGAGCATGAAGCCGACGATCAGCGCGATCGCGCCAGCCCAGGCGCTGGGGTGAGTGATTTGCTTATGACAATCGCTGCGCTGCTGCCCGCGTATCGGCGTCATCGGTATGCCTCGTGCTGTGCTGTTTTGTGAAGTTGGCCAGTGCAATCGGCCTAGTCTATCCAACGGGCGCTTCCGTGCTGCTTAAGCTGAGAAGTGCATCCATTTATTGGCGCGCTACGCTACGTACACTCGCAACTGTTCAGTGAGTGCGCGGCCTCGCTTGAATACGCGACCGCCGCGCCAGATCGTACAGCCATGCTCAATTCGCACGGAGGCGTCGACCGCATGGAGCGTCCGAAAAGAGGACTTCGAGTGATCCAAGCCAAATATCGTAATCGCCTGCCGTTGCCGCAACCCGCCGTCGTGCACGTACGCCGCTCGTACGCCGAGAGCCGGTTGGGCCAGGTTCACCTTTCGACGGCTTACCCCTCCGGCGGCGGTTTCGACGAGCGTACACCGGTTATCTGTCTGCATCACAGTGGCGGCTCCGGCCGCTTGTTCGCGCCGGTGCTGCGCGAGTTGGGGCACGACCGCAGCGTCTATGCGCCGGACCTGCCGGGTCATGGCAACTCCGACCCGGCCGGCAGCAAGGCCACCGTGGCCGACTTCGCGGGCGCCATCGCAGATTTCATCGACAGCCTGCGTCTGCGTAGCGTCGACGTCGCCGGCTATCAGCTTGGAGCATTGATCGCGGCGGAGCTCGCAATCACGCGTCCGCAGCTGATCCGTCGCGTGCTCCTCTGGGGCGTGCCTTCCTACTCCGCGCAGGACCGGGCCGCGCTTCTGCAGAATGTAATTGTTCCCGGCTCGCGCGAGGACGGCAGCGACGTGTCGGACGAGTGGCGCCGAATCCTCGAGCGCCGCGGCCCAGGTGCGCCGATCAGTGCGCTCACCGATGAGCTCGGTGACCGCCTGCGGGCCGGCAACAACGGCGCCCGCGCATTTACTGCGATGGTCGAGTATCCCGTCTCCGAACGCTTGCCGCTGGTGAAGCAGTCGGCGCTGGTGTTGCGATTGAAGGACGAGTTCTGGGAACACTCGGGCCGCGCCCGAGCTTCGTTGCCCAACGGCTCGATGCTCGATCTGCCCGACTACGGGCAGGGTTTCCTGAGCGCCGCCCCGCAGCGTTTCACGGCGGTGGCGCGAGAGTTCTACGACCGCTAGATCATCCAGGCACAGGCAAGGCTGACCACCCAGGTACAGGGATGTGTCTGCCGATGGCCGCTCAAAAGGAGTTCTCCCAACTCCATGCGCACGTGAGGCCGGCGACCAGGCAGGTCATCCCCCAGCGCGACGCCATCATTGCCATGGCTTTCGTCGACAGACCCCGCTCCGGCGGGGTGCCTACCCATGCGGCCACGACAGCGGGCAGCGACAGCGGCACCCAGCACAGCAGTGCGAAGGTCACGCCTCGTACCCACCAGGGCACAGCGACGATCGCCGCCAGCCCCCAGCTGAGCCAGAACAACAGGCCCAGCCCGCCGCCGCAGATCAGATGCAGGAAGGCGTCCGTGACCGTGAGCGAGCTCGAATGCGTGCCGCGCAGACGGATCAGCTCGTAGATGGAATAGAGGATGGAATGGGCCAACACGGCGACCAGACCGCTCATGCCGCCCATCAGCAGTAGATGACTCAGCTCCACGATGTTCTCTGTTGGTAGTCGGTCGCGGACCAGCCCGAGTCAGCGCAGCACCTGCTGCAGACCCGTGAAGAGCTTGTCCACCTCGTCATGCGTATTGAATGCATGCAGCGATATACGCACGGCGCCTTCGGTCTTACCGGGCCACTGCATGTCTCGCGCGAACACGCGATGGCCGCGCACCAGCCCGAGCGTGATGTCCGAGGCCAGTCTGCCTGGCACATGAAACGACAGGATGCCCGCCCACAAGCCGGGCCGTGCCGGAGTCAGCAGTTCCACACCTGGCAGTTGTTGCAGACGCAGGCGTGCATAGATGGTCAGCTCGCGGATTCGCGCCTCGATCCGGCTGCGTAGCACCTGTTGATGAAAATCCAGCGCCACTTCGGCGCCACGTAGCGACGGCCAGGTGAGCGGCACGATGTTTCCTAACTTATGCATCGCCGCGGGCACGCCAACGAAGCCGTTGGATTGCGTCGGAGTGATCACCGGCGGCGACGCGTCGATGCCGCGTGGTTGCGACGGCCACACGCGATCGAGCATGTCCCGCCGCACGTACAGCATGCCGGTGCCATTGCTGCCGCCGAGCCACTTGTGAAACGAGGTGCCGTAGAAATCGCAACCCAGGTCGCGAATCTGGAAATCCAGCATGCCGAGCGCCTGCGCGCCGTCGACCACGCTGATCAAGTTGCGCTGGCGCGCGAACTGACACAGATCCTGCACCGGCATCAACACACCATCGGCGTACTGCACGTGTGAGAACAGCAACACCCTGGTGCGGTCCGTGACCGCGCCGGCGAACAGGCCGAGCGCCTGTTCCGGTCCCTCCATGGGTGCGGGCAGCTCGATCTGTTTGACCACGATGCCGCGCCGCCGGGCGAGCAATAACCATGGACTGAGCGTCGCGGGATGTTCGCGATTGGTGGTGAGGATTTCGTCGCCCGCATTCAGGTCGAGACCGTTGGCCACGGTGGCAATGGCTTCACCCGTGCCACGCGTGAACACGATCTCGTCGGCGTCACAGCCGACGAAACCTCCAACGGCCGTGGCAATGCGCGTGCTTTCGGCGCTCCACTGACCATCGGCGAAGGAGGCGATGTTCAGGCTTTGCGAGTCGCGCACGCGGTATTCGGTTGCCATGGCGGCGCGCAGGGTCGGGCCCGCGCCGGCGACATCCAGATAGGTTCGCTGCAGATCCAGCACGGGCTGGGTGCGAAACCACTGCCACAGCTCCTTGGTGATCGACGGCATGTTGATGGGCTGCGAACGGGCCGGCGATGCCGCGCCGAGGGCGGCGGCGCCCACGGAGGTGACGAGAGTCGTTGCAAGCAGGTCACGGCGGGTCAGGCGGGCGGTCGAATCGTTCATGCTTTCGGATGAGGACGTTCAGATGTTTGCACCTTGCGCTCGCCCCGACAGGGTCGGGCAGCGCGCATTATCGCAGGAATGCGGTATCCTGGCCCGTATGTCCCACGATTACCTCGAACGCATTCTCAAAGCGCGCGTCTATGACGTCGCCATCGCCTCGCCGCTGGAAGCAGCACCGCGGCTGAGCCGCCGGCTGGGCAATACCGTCCTCTTCAAGCGAGAGGATCTGCAGCCGGTGTTCTCGTTCAAGATTCGCGGGGCCTACAACAAGGTGGCGCACTTGTCGGATACCGCCGCGAAGCGCGGTGTGATTTGCGCCTCCGCGGGCAACCATGCACAGGGCGTCGCACTTGCGGCCAAGCGTCGCGGCATTCCTGCCACCATCGTGATGCCTCAGACCACGCCGCAGATCAAAGTTCAAGCGGTGCAGGATCATGGCGCCGAGGTGGTGCTCCACGGCGATGACTACGACCAGGCCTACGAGCATGCGATGAAGCTGATGAGCGAGCGGCAGCTGGCCTTCATTCATCCGTTCGACGACCCGGATGTGATCGCCGGCCAGGGCACCATCGGCATGGAGATCCTGCGTCAGTGCGCCGGCGAGCAGATCGACGCCATTTTCGTCGCCATCGGCGGCGGCGGCCTGATCGCCGGCATTGCGGCGTACGTGAAATATCTGTTTCCCAAGATCAAGATCATCGGCGTCGAGCCCGACGATGCCGCCTCCATGTACAAATCCGTGCAGGCCGGCAAGCGTGTGACCCTGGATCGCGTCGGCATCTTCGCCGACGGCGTCGCCGTGCGGCGCGTCGGCGAAGAAACATTCCGGCTGGTGCGCGAGTACGTCGATGAGATCATCCTGGTCAGCACGGACGAGATCTGCGCGGCCATGCAGGACATCTTCGAAGAGAACCGCACCATCGTCGAGCCTTCCGGCGCGCTGTCGGTCGCCGGCATCAAGCGTTACGTGCAGCGCGAGCAATGCCGCGGCCGCACGTTCATCTCGATCAACTGCGGCGCCAATGTGAATTTCGACCGCTTGCGCCACGTGGCCGAGCGCGCCGACATCGGCGGCCAGCGCGAAGCGGTGATCTCGGTCGAGATCCCGGAGGTCAAAGGCAGCTTCCTGCGCTTCTGCGAGGCGCTCGGCCGGCGCAGTGTCACGGAATTCAATTATCGTTTCAGTGACGCCGCCTGCGCGCAGCTGTTCGTAGGTTTCGGACTCACCGAGGGGCGCCCCGAGAAGGAGGCCGTCATCAAGTCGCTCAGGGACGCCGGTTACACCGTGCACGACATGAGCGACAACGAAGTGGCCAAGCTGCACGTTCGCTACATGATCGGCGGTCATGCCCCCGGCCTGCAGGATGAGCGGCTGTTCCGTTTCGAATTCCCCGAGCGCCCGGGCGCGCTGCTGAAGTTCCTCAATGCCATCGGCACACGTTGGAACATCACTCTGTTCCATTACCGCAACCACGGTTCGGACTACGGCCGCGTCCTGGTCGGCGTTCAGATCCCACCCTCGGAGAGCACCGAGTTCGACCTGCACGTGCGCGAGCTCAAGTACGTGTTCTCGGAAGAAACCGACAACGCGGCGTACAAGATGTTTCTGCGGGGATGAACGCTATTTGCCCGAGTCGAGGGCGGCGAGGGCTTCCCTGGTGCGTTGGGTGATGACGGCGTCTTCGCCCTGCGCTTTCGCCAGGATGGGATAGCTGTTTCGTAGCAGCGGAGCCGCGGCCTCGGGGCGCTGTTGGGCGAGCAAGGCGCGGCCGAGGGAGCTGTTGATCGCCGCGAGCTGAGGGCTGTCAGCGTCCAGCGACTTGGCCGCGATCTGCATGGCTTGGCGCAGAGTTTGTTCAGCCTCGCGGGCACGGCCTCGTTCCAACTGCGCGCGTCCAAGGCCGGAGAGGGCGGAGCCGGCGAAGGGATGGTCTGCCGGCAACGACGCGGCATAAATCGCCAGTGCGGCGGTGAAGTCCTGCTCGGCCTGCGCGGGATGGCCGGCATCGATGCGCAGCATGCCGAGACTCACCAGATCGTGCCCGACGAACGGATGCGTATCGCCGCGCGCTTTGCGATCGAGCTTCACCACGCGCGCCAGCACTTGCTCGGCCTGCGCGAGATCGCCTCGACGATGCAGGAAACGTCCGTAGTTCGAGCTGGCATCGAGAGTCATCGGATGCGATTCACCCAGCACCTTGCTCAGGATTCGCAGGGATTCCTCGTAGAGCGGCGCGGCCGCATCCAGCTTGCCTTGCGACTGCAGAGTGAACGCGAGGTTCTGCACGTGCAGCCCGACATGCGGATGATCGTTGCCGAGGGCCTGTCGATCGATATCCAGCGCCGCGCGATACACGGTCGCCGCGCGCCCGTAGTCGCTGCGATACGTATAGAGGTTGCCCAGTTCGTTCATCACCGACGCAGCGGCCGATGTGCGTTCCTGCCCGTGATGGCGATAGATCTCCAGGCTGTCGTTGTAGTACTGCTCGGCCCGATCCAGCTGGCCGCGTAGCTGCGCGAGACGACCATGAGCCAGCAGCGTCGTGGCCACCGGCACGGCATCGGCGCCCAGCAATTCCTGCTGCATGCTCAGGGCTTCATCGAGATGCTCCGCGCACGCATTGAGCTGGCCTCGCTCGCACAGCGCGTTTCCCAGCGCTGCGCGCGCCAGCGCTACCTCCGCATGCCGCTCGCCATGCAGCCGCATCCTCGACTGCCAGGCTTCCTCCAGCAGTTCCACGGAGCTTTCATACATGCCCATGCTGCCGTAGACGCGACCTATCGTTCCCAACAGCGTTGCCCGCGTCTCCGGCTGCTCGTACAGGCCGAGCCGGATGCGTCGCGCGCCGATGTCGAGGACTTCGCGCGCCGTGACTTGGTTGCCGCGGCTCCTCGACGGATCGGACAGCTCGAACAGCTCAACCAGGAACGACGAAATCTGTTCGGCGCGCGTGCGCTCGGCGGTTGCGACGTCGCGCTCGCGGGCAATGCGTTGCGACTGGATGTAGGTGATGGTGGAAAATCCTGCGAGCGTGATGACGGCGGCGACTCCCGCAGCCACCGCTAGAGCATGACGCTTGACGAACTTGCGCGTCCGGTAGATCCACGTGTCACTGGTTGCGAGTACCGGCTGTCCCTGGAGGTGATGCTCCAGATCCGCCGCGAGTTGTTCCGCGGATGCATAGCGACGTTCGGGGTCCTTCCGCATCGCCATGCCGATGATGTTGTCGAGATCGCCGCGCAACTGCTTGTGCAGGCGAAGCGCGGTCGTCGATCGATGCGCGGCGATGTCGGCCATCAGCTCCGGCGCCTCGTCCATCACTCGCGACACCATGGCGCTCGGCGCGAGCGCTTGCTGCTGGCAGATGATGCGTTCCATGTCCGTCAAGCTGGTGCCGACCAGATGAAACGGCCGGCGCCCGCTCAGCAGTTCGTACATGAGCACGCCGAGCACATAGATGTCGCTGGCCGTTGTAATCACATCGCCACGCACTTGTTCGGGGCTGGCGTGCGCCGGTGTCATCACGCGGTAGTCATAGTGAGTAACGGCCAGCGTGTGCGCCGAGTGACGCGTGTCGAGCAGCTTGGCGATGCCAAAATCCAGCAGCTTGGGCACGCCGTCGGGCGTGATCAGGATGTTGTTGGGTTTCAGGTCGCGGTGCACGATCAGGTTCTGGTGCGCGTAATGAACCGCGCCGCAGATGGTCCGGATCAGCTGCAGTCGTGCTTCGAGCGACAGGCGCCGGCGGTCGCAATACGTGTCGATGGGCTCGCCGTCGATGTACTCCATGACCAGGTACGGCGTGCCGTCGGGTGCGCGGCCCCCATCGAGCAGGCGCGCGATGTTCGGGTGCTGCAGGGTCGCGAGGATCTGCCGCTCCATGCGCAAGCGGCTCTGGATCTGCGGCGAGAACAGCCCGCTGCGCACGATCTTGATGGCCACGCGCTGCTGATACTCGTCATCGGCGCGCTCGGCCAGGTACACGTCGCCCATGCCGCCGGAGCCGAGCTTTCGCACCAGCCGGTAGTGCCCGAGCATCTGTCCATCGAGCGATTCCCGAGACAGGGTCTCGCTGCTTTCGCCAGCGGCAACGTCATCCCAGAAACCCTGCTCGCCAGCCGCTTTCTCGCCGAGCGCATCGCCCAGCGCCTGCAGGACGTGTGACAGCAATGTTTCATCCGCGCCGCAGGCACGCCGCACGTAGTCGCCCCGGTCCCGAGTGGCCAGGCCTCGGGCGTGCGCGACGATGGTCGTGACTTGTTCGTGGATGTTCTTGCCGTTTTCCATCGGACGCCATCATGCATCAGCTGGCCGTCAGCGTGTAATATGCTTACGCACGCTTTGACGTGACACCAATAACTGAAATCGACTTCGACCGTGGGACTAACCCGGAGGTAGAGAATGGCAACCAGGCGCAAGAGCAGCAAGAAGGCAGGCAAGAAGAAGGCCGCCAAGAAAAAGACCGGCAAGAAGACCGTCGCCCGGAAGAAGACCGTCGCCCGGAAGAAGAAGGTCGGCAAGAAGAAGGTCGGCAAGAAGAAGGTGAGCCGGGCCGGCGCGAGCGTGGTCCGCACGCCGCAAAAGGCGTAATCGCCGATCGCAAGACGATGTAATGGACGATGTCGTGCCCCGGTTTTCCAGGGTACGGCATCGTCACCCCGCAGAAGTCACTCACCAGCCAATGTCGTATCGATCGCTGCGCCCCGTACTGCACGAGACCCTCGAAGCGCGCGGCCTCACTTTCCATCTGTATCGCTGGCCGGGCCGTGATCCGGAGCCGTTGCTGCTGTTGCATGGCTGGGGCGATAGCGGCGAGACCTATCAGTTCCTGGTCGATTGCTTCGCCGCTGACCGTACCTGCATCGCGATCGACCTGCGCGGCTTCGGACGCACGCAGCGGCCGGTCGATGGCTATTGGTTCCCCGATTACCTGGCCGATCTGGATGCGCTGCTGGAGCAATTGGCGCCGGATGCGCCCGTCGACCTGATTGGCCACAGCATGGGCGGCAACATCGCGATGCTATATGCGGGAGTGCGGCCCAAGCGCATTCGCCGCCTGGTGAGCCTGGAAGGCTTCGGCATGAGCCGCACGACGCCAGATCAGACGCCGGCGCGCTACGCGCAGTGGCTCGACGAGGTGAAGCACGGCAGCGAGTTCAACGTGTACGAGAGTTACGAGCAGCTGACTCGTGTGCTCGCTCGTCGCAACCCGCGCACTTCCAAAGACCGGCTGGAATTCATCGCGCGCTCGTGGGGCCGGGAACGCGAGGATGGCAAGATCGAGCTGCGCGCCGATCCCAAACACAAGCGGGTCAATCCGATTCTGTATTCGCGCGAGCAGGCTGAAGCTTGCTGGCGCGCCATCGAAGCGCCGCTGTTATTCGTATTGGGCGATCAGTCCGACCTGGTGAAGCGCATGGGCGATGAGTTGGAGGAGAAGAAACTCCGTGCGCTATTGCGTACCGGCTGTTTCGCGACCATCAAGGATGCCGGTCACATGATGCATCACGAGCGGCCCGAAGAAGTGGCCGCGGTCATCGAAGAGTTTCTCCAGGCGCAGCACGACTGAGCCAGCGCCAAAGCAGCCGCTGAAATGAAAGGGGCCTCGCCGAACGCGGCGAGGCCCTTCGACAATCGAACCTCTGCTGCTCGATTGCCGCCACTCGATTGCCGCCGGAGAAATCACTGGCGAGATCAGTTGTTCTTCAACTCGTCAGCGGCGTCCTGGGCGCCTTCGCGCGCCTCGTCCATGGCATCATCCACCTTGTTGCCGGTCGACTCCTCGCCGCCGTTCTTCAGAGTGTCGATTGCTTCATCAACTTCCTCGCCGGCCTGTTCCATCGGTCCTTTCTTTTCGCAGGCCGCAAGGCCGAGGCTCAACGTCGCGGCCAACAGCGCCGTGCCGAGCAATTTCGCATCGAGCTTCATGATGTTTCCTCCTACGCGGGCGCGCCTGCCCTCGGTTGTATGTATGAATCAATGACGCATGAAATCGTCCGAAAAACGTTTACGCATGCGCGAAGTTCCGGGTATTCACGCATTGCCAAGCCGGAACCGGGCATAAGCTCACGCGTTCCCCAAGCGATGAGGGCGAGCGGTGACAATGGCAGTCGCGCCGCGGGCTTAGGACTTCAGACGGACTGACGGAGGTTTACATGCTTTCTTGGGCGCTGACGTTTTTCGTGGTTGCGATTATCGCCGCCGTGCTGGGCTTCACCAGCATTGCCGGTGCCGCCGCCGGTATCGCGAAGATCCTGTTCTTCATTTTCCTGGTGCTGACGCTCGCGGCACTGGTTGGTGGCGCGCTTCGCGGACGACCACCGGTGTAGCCAGCGAACGACTCGATCGCGAGATAAACAAACGGGGCCATGGCGGCCCCGTTTGTTTATCGCATGCTGGTTTGCTACGAGCGGTTCGTGCGAGTCATGCGAACAGCAGTGCCTGGCTCACCGCGACGCGCACCGTTTCGGGCACGAACGGCTTGGTCACCAGGAAGGTCGGCTCGGGCCGTTCGCCGGTCAGCAGGCGCTCGGGGTAGGCGGTGATGAAGACGATGGGCACATCCACTTCGCTCAGGATCTGGCGAACCGCATCGATGCCAGAGCTGCCATCCGCCAATTTGATATCCGCGAGCACCAGGCCCGGCTCGGTCATGCGGGCCGCGCGGACTGCTTCATCGCGCGTGGTGGCGATGGCGGCCACGGTGTGGCCCATCTCGCGCACGATGCTCTGCAGATCCAAGGAGATGATGGGCTCGTCTTCGATGATGAGCACCTTGGTGCTGGGCTGGTTGGAAATCTCGCGCACCGCCTGGCCGACCATCTGCTTCACTTCTTCTTCGTCGACGCCCAGGATGTTGGCCGCGTCGCTGAGATTGAAGCCCTCCATCGCGGTCAGCAGCAGCGCCTGCCGGCGGGTCGGGGTCAGCTCGCTCAACCGCCGTTCGACACCGTCCGCTTCACGCCTGGTCTGCGGCGGCGGGACCTCGATGTGCGCGCTGTTCCAAAGCTTGTGGAACAGCCGGTAGAGCCCGACCCGTGGCGACAGGCGCGCGTCCAGCACGGAGGAATCGGCGACGATCGCTTCCAGACAAGCCCGGACATAGGCATCGCCACTTTTCTGCGTGCCGCACAGCGCGCGGGCGTACCGCCGCAGATAGGGCAGATGTTCGGCGATGGCGTGAGCTAAGGCCATGGAGACTCCTAAAACGGTTGCTTTACAAGCGCGGCTTCGGGCAGTGAGGTCGACAAAGGACTGCGGCGCTCTCCAGAATGCAGCAATACTATGTACGAAGGGCGTGGAAGGTTCCTTACTCCCTGGAACTTTTTCACGCGCCCGGACGTTTCCGCCCCTTAGAACCGACCTTGCGGGCTCGTGCCGCACCATTACCTGAACCAGCCATGATCATGAGTGAGCAAACCAAGCCTGGCGAGCCCGTCGAAGCGGCGGCTGCGAGCGCGACGGAGCAAGTCCCCGACTGGCTCGGTGCGCGCCTGAAGCGCATGTTCACTGACGTCATGGAGGAGCCGGTGCCGGACGAGTTCAAGGCGCTGCTGAAGCAGCTCGAGGAAAAGGAGCGGGGCGCTTGAGCGCGACCATGACTGGCCAGGACAAGTTTCTCGATCAGGTCACCGCGTTGCTGCCGGCGTTGCGCGCCTTCGGCCGCTCGCTGTGCGGCGACCCGGCGCGCGCCGACGACCTGGTCCAGGACACTGTGCTCAAGGCATGGACCAATCGTGAGCAATTCCAGGCGGGCAGCAACCTCAAGGCCTGGCTGTTCACCATTCTGCGCAACTGTTACTACTCTGAGCTGCGCCATCGTAAATTCGAGATCGAGGACCCCGATGGCATCTGCGCCTCGCAGATGGCGATCTCGCCCGATCACGATGCCAAGCTGCATCTGCGCGATCTGAATCGAGCCTTGCAGGAGCTGCCGGTGGACCAGCGTGAAGCGCTGGTGCTGGTGTGCGCCACCGGCCTGTCCTATGAAGAAGCGGCAGACGTGTGCCAGGTCGCAGTTGGCACCATCAAGAGCCGCATCGCTCGTGCCCGCGACCGCCTGGTCGAGTTGCTCGGCGAGGATGCCACACAGGTGACCGGCACATTGCCGGCGGTCAATCCTCTGGGCGAGCCCAAGGACGCGTTGAGCAGTCGCCTGCCCTGAAGACCGTCCATAACGCGGGAGTCGCTGCTTGAAGAGCGCCAAGATCGTCGCCGCGCCGCGCTCCTGGTTCGGTCGAAATGCCGGCCTGCGCCCCAGGCTCGTGCTCATCGTCGGCATTGCCATGCTGGCGCCGGGCGCGCTGGCGGTGCTGCAGGCGATCTCCAGCTACAACAGCAGCATGCGCATCCTGGAGCAGAACCTGGCCCAGGCCGCGCAGCTGTCGGCGACCGAGCAGGTGAACATGATCTCCGCGTCGCGCGAGATTCTCACCAGCCTCGCGGCCCAGCCCGACATTCGCAGCGCTAGCGGGCCAGCCTGCCGCCGCGCCTTGCAAAGAGCCATCGGCGGACTGGATCAATACTCCGGTGCCGCGGTGGTCGACGCCAACGGCGATTTCACGTGCGCGTCGAATCCAATTCGCAACGGCGTGAACGTCGCTGACCGGCAATGGTTCATTTCCGTGATGAGCGGCGACGGCTTCGTGATCAGCGATCTGATCGTCAGCCGCTGGCTGGGGACCTGGGGTATCACCACCGCCGTGCCGCTGGTGGACGACGAGGGTGTCATCCAGGGCGCGGTCGCGCTGTTCATCGGCCTGGACTGGCTGACTCGCCGCTATCACTACACCGAGATCGACGACACGGCGTTCGCGTTGCTCGACAGTCAGGGCGAGATCATCACGGGCGAGACCGAGCGATCGCCCAAGAGATCGCCGCTGCCTTCGCGCGACATCGTCAACGAGTACCTGCGTAGCCACATGCAGGGCGGTCAGACGCAAACCTTCCGCGCGCGTGGTCACGACGGTGTCTGGCGACTCTATGCCATCAGCCCGCTGCTCGGTGGACGCATCTTCGTGATCCTGGGCACGCCCGTGCTGACCGCCATCGGCCCGTTGGCGCTGCAAGTGGCGTGGGGCGTATTCACTCCACTGCTGATGTGGGCGCTGGCGATCGCCGTAGTGTGGTTCGGCATCGAACATCTCGTCGTGCGCTGGATCACTTATCTGGAACGCATCACTTCGGCCTACGCTGCGGGCCGGCACAACGTGCGTCCGGAAAGAGTCAGCGCGGCGCCCGCGGAGATTCGCAGTCTCGGCGAGACGTTCTCGCGCATGGCGGATCTGTTGTCGGCGCGGGAGAACGAGCTGCGCGAGTCGCTGGCGCAAAAGGAAATCCTGGTGCGCGAGATCCATCACCGCGTGAAGAACAATTTGCAGCTGGTGATGAGCTTGCTCAACCTGCATGCACGGCGAATTCGTGATCCACGCGCGGAAGTTGCTTTCGCCGAAGCGCGCAGCCGTATCAACGCGCTCGCGACGCTGCATCGGCGCTTGTATGAGTCCGAGAGCCTGCAGGAGATCGACCTGAAATGGTTTCTGGAAGACCTGTGCGCGGAGCTGCGCCGTGGCGGTCTGACCCGAGGCCGCACTGTGGAGCTCACGGTCGATTCGCCTAGCGAAGTCATCGGGCCCGACGTGGCTGTGCCGCTCGGACTGCTGGTGACCGAGGCCATCACCAACGCCTACAAGCACGCGTTCAATGAGCGCGACGGCGGGCACATCCACGTGCAGGTCGAGCGCGACTCTCCGGAGACGCTGCTGCTGACCATTCGCGACGACGGCACCGGGTTCGACGCGGCCGCGAGCTCGCAGGACAGCAGCGGATTGGGCCGGTCGCTGATCGAAGCTTTCGTGCGTCAGCTCAGAGGCGAGCTGGAGACTCGCTCCGAAGAGGGCACCGTGGTGCAAGTCAAATTTCCGGCGCCGCTCAAACCGGGCGAGAAGAAGCCTGCTGCGCACCACGCCGCGCATCATCATCCAGGTCACCATGTGTCCGGGATGACGCAGCCTGCACCGGTGACGTCCTCTCTGCCGCCCGCGGAGGCGACGGAGCCGCCGCCGACGACGGGTCGCAGTCAGTCCGCCTGAGTCGTCATCCCCGCACTCAATAGTCGCTGTTCGACCTGGGCCGCCTGTCATTATTCAGGCCTGGCCAGTATCCTCACGACTCTCGAGGACGTTCTCCCCACGCATGACCAGTCTGAGGGCGCAAACACAAACCATACTGCGCCACCCCAATGTTCTTCGCTTCATCGCCGGGCGCACTCTTGCCACGCTCGCCGCCCAGATCCAGATCGTGGCGGTGGGTTGGCAGATGTACGACAGCACCGGTGATCCGCTGCACCTGGGCCTGATCGGGCTGTCTCAATTCATTCCGTTCGTGACGTTGATCCTGCCGGCAGGCCATGCGGCGGATCACTACAACCGCGCGCGCATCGTCACGACCTGCTATCTCACGAATGCGACCTGCGCTCTCGCGCTGCTGCTCATCACGTTGCGTGGCGTGCAGTCGGTGTGGCCGATCTTCCTGGTGATGATGTTGCTCGGCGCGTCACGGGCGTTCTCGATGCCGGGCTCGCAATCGTTGCTGCCGAATCTGGTGCCCACGGATCTATTCAGCCGCGTGGTGGCCATGAATTCCTCTTCGGTGCAGTTCGCCAACATCATCGGGCCGGCGGTAGGCGGCGTGATCTATCTGGCCGGGCCTTCGGTCGTCTACGCGTCGGTGATGGGATTGGCGTTGGCTGCGGCGACGATGATGTTTGGAATTCGCGGCGCCACCGAGCAAAGCAATGCTACGCGCGAGCCGCTCTCGCTGCACAACCTGCTATCGGGTCTGAAGTTCGTGCGCTCTCGTCCCATCGTGCTTGGCGCCATCTCGCTCGATCTGTTCGCGGTGCTGTTCGGTGGCGCGACGGCGCTGCTACCGATGTTCGCAAGTGACATCCTTCATGTAGGGCCGAGTGGACTCGGATTGTTGCGCACCGCGCCGGGCATCGGCGCCGCCGCTTGCGGCCTGCTGCTGGCGCTCAGCCCCATATCGCGGCACGTCGGACCATGGATGTTCGGCGGCGTAGCTGTATTCGGCGTGGCGACCATCGTGTTCGGTCTGAGCACGAACTTCTATTTATCGGTGCTCGCGCTGATCGTGCTCGGCGCGGCGGACATGGTCAGCGTATACGTTCGCCAGTTGCTGGTGCAGCTGGACACACCTGACTTCATCCGTGGTCGGGTCAGCGCAGTCGCGGCTGTGTTCGTCGGCGCGTCCAACGAGTTGGGAGATTTCGAATCGGGACTGATGGCCAAGTGGTGGGGCGCGGTGCGCGCCGTGATCATCGGCGGTGTGGCGACTTTGCTTGTCACTGGATTATGGACACGCCTGTTCCCGGTGCTCTGGCGCATGCAGGAGTTTCCGAAGAAGCGGTGAGCGCCTCTTCCATCCTGGGTTTTTGTACAGTACGATTCCGCCATGCCCAGCCCGATTCGCCCTGCTGCTCGCAACGGACGCGGCGCCGTGTCGAATCCTGCTGGGCGCTTTGAATCCACGCGTACCGAAATCGTCGATGACGGTTGGGCCAATGAATGGACCGATCCGGATGAAGCGTTGCCGCCATTGCAGACTACCGTGCGGCCCGAGCCGGCGCGCTCCATCATCAGTCGCAACAAGTCGCCGGATATTCCGTTCGACCAGTCCATCAATCCGTATCGCGGCTGCGAGCACGGCTGCATCTATTGTTATGCGCGGCCATCGCACGGCTATTTGAACCTGTCGCCCGGGCTCGATTTCGAAACCAAGCTGTTCTACAAAGCGGACGCGGCACGGCTGCTCGAAGAGGAACTGTCGGCGCGCAACTATCGGTGTTCGCCGATCACGATCGGCGCGAACACTGATCCCTATCAGCCCATCGAGCGCGAGTATCGCGTCACCCGCAGCATCATCGACGTGCTGGCGCGACGCCGGCATCCGTTCTCCATCATCACCAAGAGCGCCATGATCGAGCGCGACATCGATCTGCTGGCGCCGCTTGCCAAAGACAACTTGGTTTACACGCTGATCAGCGTCACCACGCTGAGCAACGACATCAAGCGAACACTCGAACCACGCACTGCTTCGCCGGCAGCGCGGTTGCGAGCCATTCGCAGCTTGAGCGCAGCCGGTATTCCCGTGGGCGTGATGGTGGCGCCGGTGATTCCGGTACTGACCGATGCGGAGCTGGAAAAAATTATCGAGGCTGCCGCCGCTGCCGGCGCACGCTCGGCAGGGTACGTGCTGCTGCGTTTACCTTACGAGCTGAAGGCTTTGTTTCGCGAGTGGCTGCAGACGCACGAGCCCTTGAAGGCCAGGCACGTCTGGTCCCGATTGCACGACATGCGCGGCGGACGTGACAACGATCCGCGCTGGGGGCATCGCCAGCGTGGCGAAGGGCAATATGCTGAATTGCTGGCACAGCGCTTCGCCGCGGCTTGCGCGCGATACGGACTCGAACATCGCGAGAGATTTGTCCACAACACCGCGTTGTTTGTTGCGGGCTCCACTGCAAGTAGCGGCGATTCGCCGCAAATGTCGTTGCTTTGAAGTGCCACGCGCTGTTCGAGCACCAGCGCCGGAGCATTTGACAGCTGCCGATTTGACATCTGGTTCATCGACTCCACGATGGATCGCGCGCGCCGCTTGCGCGTTTTCCCAGCCTTGACGTATGAATGGCTGGCGTATACTCGATCGTAAAGGTCGGGCGTGACGCGACCGGTGCTCCGACGCAGGAAGCGAATCGGATTGCCGTGAGTCGGCGAACGCTTCAGGACGGATGGCTCCTGCCGACTGGCACTTCCTGGAGATGATCATGAATCCTGCTGTCACTGTCTCCGCGCGACTCGCGATGAACATCGCGAAGCGTGGTGGCGCAAGCGTCGGTGGCGTCGTCCGTAATCTTGGCCGCCTGGCGTTGCCCGCATCCTTGCTGCTCACCATGAGCGGTTGCATGACCGCCAAGATCGAAGAGCTGCGTGAGGCGCCGACGCAAATCTCGTCGCACGAGGCGATCGTGCTGCTCGCCAAGCCGCATCTGGAAGGCACGGGCACGGAAGACAAATTTCTCGACTGCCTGGAACGCGAGCTGGTCGGTGAAGCAGTCTCCGCCGACGTTGCACAGAGGCAACGTGCGGGCAAGGCGTTCGAGCCGCGCAGCAATTTCAGCAAGGGTCCGTTCCAGATCTACGCGGATCACCACTTTGTCGATGCGCTGTATCCGTGGCTCGAGCCGAGCACGGCGCCGGCCAACGCGGCGGGATTCAGCGCGTTCCTGGCGCGGCCCGGTGTAGCCGAGCGCGTCGGCGAAATGGGCGTGCGTTACATCGTATGGGTCGATGGAGTTACGCAAAAGACCGACGGCGGCGGCAGTATCGCCTGCGCGGCCGGGCCGGGCGGCGCCGGCTGTCTCGGGCTCGGCTGGTGGGAGAAATCCTCGGATTACGAAGCGACGGTCTGGGATCTGCGCGAGGGCATCAGTGCCGGCAGTCTTACCACCGACGTGAAGGGCACGTCGGTAATGATCGGCGCAATCGCTCCGATTCCGTTGATCGCGCCGGTGCAGAGCACGGCCTGCGACCGGCTGGCGGCGCAGTTGAAGTCGTTTTTGCTGGGCGCGGGAGAGGAGGAGACGGCAGCGGTCTCGCCGCAGTAGGCCCGATCTTCGCTCTCGCGCATTGAACTTGGAGAGACCCGACACCGCACCCACATCCGGGAGCGCCTGAGGGCCAGCGAACGGTCTGCAGCCGACTTGGGTCAGCGCGCGTTCAGCTGATCGGTCGCAGAGTTCTTTGAGCGCACATGCGTCCTCATGCGCGCGCGGGGAACGAAGGAGAGGACATGCCTAAGCAACCTTCCGGGGCTTCTGCCGCCGGTCCCAATTCGTCGATGACGACGCGGCGTCTGCTGACGATCGCGGGCCATTGCGTGGCCATCGGTTCCGTCTCTGCATTCCTGATGGGCGGCTGTGCCCAGCAATCCTCCTCGTCTTCCATGCCATCGAGCATGCCGAGTGGCGGCTCTTCGGGTGGTTCCTCGGGTTCTTCGGGCGGCTCCAGCGGTGGCGGCGGTTCCTCGGGTGGCTCATCGAGCAGCATGCCCGGTGGGTCCAGCGGCGGTTCCCGCGGCTCCAGCGGTGGCTTGCCTTCGGCCGGTGGATCGAGTGGCGGCGGTTCGTCGGCCGGCCTTCCTTCACCTTCTTCTTCGTCTAGCGGCGGTGCTGCGGGCGGCCAGGGTGGTTCCGCGGGTGATATGTCCGGCGGCCAGAGCGGTGGCTCTTCCGGCGGCAGCTCGGGCGGCGGTCAATCCGGTGGTAGCCAGGGTGGCGCACAAGGTGGCGCACAGGGCGGCGGTGCAGCCGGCGGTAGCCAGGCAGGCGGTGCCGCGGGCGGCCAAAGCGGTGGTGGTTCCTCCGGCCCGAACGTAACTGTTGGCACTTCTCTGCCAGGCGTGGGTTTGCCTTCGGTTGGCTTGCCTTCCCCCAGCACGGGTGGAGGCGGTGCTCAAGGCGGCGGTTTGCCGAGCACAGACGCGGGTGGTGGTGGCAACAGCGGCGGTGCTGCCGGTGGTGGCGGCTCGGCCGGTGGCGGTGATGCGAGCGGCGGCACATCCGGAGGTGGGTCTCCGAACGAAAGCATCTTCAAAGGCTCCAGTGGCGGCGGCGGTGCTGCCGGACAGGCCGGCGGTGCAGCCGGTGCCATGGGCGGCGGCGCGGCAGGCGGCGCGGGAGCGAATGCAGGTGGCGCTGCTGGCGGCGGCGCTGCTGGTGGTGCCGGCGGCATGCAGGGCGGAAGTGCTGGTGGCGCGGCTGGCGGCGGTGGAATGCAAGGCGGCGGTTCCGCAGGTGGGGCCGGCGCTGCTGGTGGCGGCTCCGCGGGTGGTGCTGGCGGTTTCCCGTCGGCCGGGGGCGGAGCCGCCGGCGGTGGTTCCCAAGGTGGGGCCGATGGCGGTTCGCAGGGCGGCGGCGCAGGCGGCGGTATGACTGCCGGCGAGCGCAGCGCGCAGATCGATCGCAGGTTCGAAGAGTCCTTCGGCATCTTTGACGGCCGGATGCGCGCCGAACAGGCAACGATCGCCGGGCAACGCGGTGGTCGCGGCGGCTCGGGCGGCGGTGGACAAGGCAACCAGGGCGCTGGCCAATCCGCGAATGCCGAAGGTGCGGGCGGCGACGGCGAAGGTGAAGGTGCCGGCGCTGCCGGTTCCGGCAGCGGTCAGCAAGGCCGCAACGGTCAGGGCCAGGGCGACGGCAATGGTGAAGGTCAGGGCGAGGGTGACGGTCAAGGAGGCCGGCAGGGCGGCGGCGGTGGTGTCGGTGGCGGTGCCGCCGGAGGCGGCGGCCCGAACACCGTGCCCGCGGGCATTCCGGACGGTAGCGATGACGACATCGTCGCGCGTCAGCTGCGTGAAGCGGCCATGAACGAAACCGATCCGGAGCTGCGCGAGAAACTCTGGCAGGAGTACCGCAATTATAAGAAGGGCGGTTGAGGTTGGTGGCCGGTGGCGCGCTAGGGCAGCCACCGGTCCGCAGAGGCGGAGATCGAATAAAACAACACTGGCGTAACGATTGGGGCGGGTAAGGAACGGCGAAAGAACGGCTCAGGTTGAAAGTTATGAAGCGCACGCTTGCTCAAATCGTCCTCATCGTCGCGGCCCTCGGCGCGACCGGCTGCGTCATGCACGAGACCCGCCCGCAACAGCGGGTGAAGGCCATCCAGGCGTCCACGGAGATTCCCGAATCGCAGCTGCTCGACGTGGGCGTGCGGCTGTTCGATGAGAATCTGCCCGAGGACGAGAAGGTGATGGAGCAGCAGCACATCTTCCCCGAAGTGCGCAAAGCCGAAGCGCGCTATCTGCCCATGCAACTGCGCAACACGCTGGAAGGCACCGGCCAGTGGGGCCAGGTGCGCGTGATGCCCGAAGATGCCGAGGCGCTCGATGTCTATGTCTCGGGCAAGATCCTGCAGTCCACCGGACAGTTGTTGAGTGCCGAAATCACGGTGACGGATGCGACCGGGCGGCAATGGTTCAAGCGCCAGTACACGCAGCTCGCCGACACGCGTTCGTACAAGGATCAAACCGGCCAGCCGCGCGATCCGTTTCAGAACATGTACAACATGCTGGCCAACGACATGTTGGTGTATCGCCAGCAACTGACGGCTGCCGACCTGGAGAACGTGCGCCGTGTCTCGGAGCTGCGCTTCGCCTCCGATCTGGCGCCATACGCGTTCAGCAGCTACATGACCGAGGACAAGAAGGGCGTGATCCAGCTCGTGCGCCTGCCCGCGCAAGACGATCCGATGTTGCAACGAATGGATCGCATTCGCGAGCGCGACTACGCGTTGCTCGACACGATCAACGAACACTACTCGTTGTTCGCCGAGAACATGTCGGAACCGTACACGAACTGGCGCCGTTACAGTTATTCCGAGCTCGAAGCCAAGGACGAAGCCAGACGTTCGGCGCTGACTCGCAAGCTGCTCGGCGCGGCCGCGATCGTCGGCGGTCTGGTGGTCGGCGCCGAGGCGAATACCTATGCCGGTCAGGCCGCTGCGACCGGCGCGATCTTCGGCGGTGCCTACGCCGTGAAGAGCGGCTTCGACAAGGGTGCGGAAGTGAAACTGCACTCCGACTCGTTGAAGCAGCTCGGTGAGTCGTTCCAGGCCGAAGTTCAGCCCCTGGTGGTCGAAGTGGAAGGCCGCACGCTGCAGCTGAGGGGTACGGCGGAAGAGCAGTACACCGAATGGCGGCGCTTGCTCAAAGAGCTCTACGAAAACGAAACCGGCGTGCAGGTGCCCGCGACGCCTGCGCCCGAGGTGGCCACCTCGAACGCCCCCGCGAAAGCTGACAGAGGCGGATAGCGCGAGCCGCCCCCCCGCCAACTTTTGTCATGCTGGAGCGCGGGCAGGAGCTATCTGCCAATGTCGTGCTGGTGCGCCGCCTCGGTGCGGGTAGCAGCGGAGAAGTCTGGCTGGCGCAAGCTGCCGGACAGCGGGGTCGTGAACGCGGCGGCTTCGTCGCGGTCAAGATTCTGTCGGCGGAGCTGACGCAGGACGCGGCAACGTTCGCCGCTTTCCGAGGCGAATACGAGCGGATCGCGGCGCTTACCCATCCGAACATTCTGCGCGTCGATGGACTCTATCGGTCGGCGCGGCATGCGTGGATCGCGATGGACTACGCCGCCGGTGGCGACCTGACGCAACTGCGTGGCCGTTCTTGTGGCGAGATTCTGCGAGTGGCGATTCCCGTCGCGGCGGCCCTGGCAGCAGCGCATGACGCGGGTGTCATCCACCGCGATGTGAAGCCCGCGAATGTGTTGCTGGACGCGGATGGTGTGCCGCTGCTCGCGGATTTCGGCGCGTTTACGACGGGTTCGCCATTCAGTGCCAGCCCGCAGCAACTCGCCGGTGCGCCGCCCAGCGTGGCCGACGATGTGTATGGTTTTGGTGCATTGCTGTACGAGCTATTGTCGGGTTATCCGCCGTTTTATCCGGACGCGGAGGCGGCGCGACGAGTAGCAAGCGAGCCGGCGCCGCCGCCGGCCCACGTGCCTGCGGCTGTGACGAGCCTGCTGGCGAAGCTGCTGGCACGCCGGGCCGAGGAGCGGCCGGCGGACATGCGGAGTGTCGAGAGAGAATTGCGCGCGGCGCTTGCGAGTCTGCCGCCGCCTGCGATGATGAGCAGTATGAACGAGCCTGTTTCGGACAAGCCTGTTTCGGTACGGATCGAGCCGCCGGGCCTGCGCACGCCGCCCGGCCAAGGCGAGCCTCTGCGCAGCGAATGGCGACGCAATGCCGGTCCGAGCGTCAACGAACAAGCCCCGCGCCGGCAGGGCTTTCGGCGCGGCCTGGGGGCGTCGCTGGTCGTGCTGGGCCTCGCCGCTGCCGGAGTCGTGTTCTTCGTGTTGCCCAAGTGGGTGGAGCGCGAGCGGCCTGCTGTTCAACAGCCGCAAGCCGCGGTCGTAGCTCCGCCCAAAGCGGAAGACAAGGCGGCAGTAGAGAAGAAGGAAGTCGATTTCGCGGCGTTGGCCAAAGCCAAGCAGGCCGCCGAGGAAGTGCGCGCCGCCATCGACGAGCGCCTGCAAGAACTCAACGAGCGCGCCGCCGAGCAATGGGGTGGTGAAGAATACAACCGCGTGAATTCACTGCTCACGGCGGCCGATCAGGATTTCGTCGCGCGCGAGTACACAGTGGCGGAAGAGAAGCTCAACGAAGTGCTGCCGTTGCTCGATGTGCTCGAGAAGCGCGCACCGAAAGTGCTGGCGGAACAACTCGAAGCGGGTGCGCGGGCGCTGGCGGACGGACGTTCCGAAGATGCCAAGGCTGCGTTCGAGTTGGCCCTGAAGCTGGAGCCGAACAACCAAGTCGCCGCGCGTGGCCTGAAGCGCGCGGGCACGCTCGATCAAGTGCTGGCTCTGCTGACGACGGCGGAGCGCCAGGAAAAAGAAGGCGACGCAACCGCCGCATCGGACAACTTCCGCAAGGCGTTGGCGCTCGACGCCGATGCCAAGCGCGCCAGCGACGGGCTTGCACGCATCTCGGCGCGACAAGCCGCGGATGCATTCGCAAGCTCGATGGCTCGCGGCTACAGCGCGCTGGCCGCCAGCAACTATTCGCAAGCACGCGAAGCATTCGAAGCCGCGCGTCGCATTCGTCCCGATGCGCCCGAGATCGCGCAGGCGCTGCGGCAGATCGAGCAAGAGCAACGCACGGGTGTGATCGGCGCCAAGCTGCAGCAGGCCCAACAGTTGGAAGCGAAGGAGAAATGGGCCGAGGCGCTGGCGGAATATCGCAGCGTGCTCGAGCTGGACTCGACGGTCGCTGCTGCGAATGACGGAGTCGCACGCACCTCGCCGCGCGCCTCATTGAACGAGCAACTCGAGCTGTATCTGACGCAGCCGGAACGATTGTTCAGTCAATCCGTGCGCGCGGTCGCCAAAGAAACATTGTCGCGCGCTTCCAGCATCACCAATCCCGGGCCGGTCCTGAGCCAGCAGATCAAGACGCTGGGCGAGTGGCTGGCGCGTGCCGACGTGCCGGTGCCGGTCGCCCTGCAATCGGACAACATCACTCAAGTGACCATCTATCGCGTGGGTACGCTGGGCGCGTTCGAACAGCGCTCCCTGCAGCTCGTGCCTGGCAGCTATACCGTGGTCGGCACGCGACCCGGCTATCGCGATGTCCGGCGCGAGATCAGCGTGATGCCGGGAGCAGCGCCGGAGCCGGTCGTGATTCGCTGCGAGGACAAGATTTGAGCGAGCTCATCGTTCGCGAAGCCCTGGGCGAGCGCCGCTTTACGGCCACGGATTTTCCCATTGCTGTCGGTGGGCAAGGCAGCGCCATCGTGATGGCGGGGCGGCCGCAAGGCGCCGAAGCGTATCTGGGCTTGCACGAGGATCAGTTGTTCGTGCAACCGGCGGACGGCGCCGAGGTCTTGCACAACGGCGTGCCGGTGCAAAGCTCGACCTGGCTGCGCAGTGGCGATGTGATCAATTTCGGCGCCGCGCGGCTGCGTCTCCAGCAGCGCAACGATCAGCACATCGTCGAAGTCGACGACGGCAGCAGCGGCAATATCACGGCGCCGCCGATCATCGAGCCGTCATCGCGCCTGCATGGCGGCGAAGGCGACGCGGAACGTATCGATCCCTTGCAGTTCCGGCCCAGCGGTCCGGTCAAGGCCAGGTCCAAGGTCGGCATCGATCTGAAGAAGATCGTCATGGGCCTGGCCGCGGCCGGGGTCCTGGTGGTGCTGTGGTTCATCTTCACCGCCACCTCGGTGAGTGTGCGGACCGATCCGGAGACTGCCGTCGTCAAGATCGACGGCACCCTGCCGGCCGTGCGCTTTGCCAATCGCGTGCTGCTGCGGCCTGGCGATTATTTGATCAAGGCCACGCAGGAAGGCTACGCGCCGGCACAGTTGCAGGCCAAGGTCACGGACGAAACCAACCAGACCTTCTCCTTGAAACTGCAGAAGCTGCCGGGACGCGTGCGTGTCGAAGTGCCGACGCAAGCGCGCGTTACGCTGGATGGCAAACCGCTGGGCGATGCGCCGGGCGAATTCACATTGGCACCCGGTAAGCACACGATCGCGATTGCCGCCGCTCGTTATCAACCATTCTCCGGCGAGATCGATGTCATCGGCGAAGGCAAGAGCCAGACCTTCACGCCGCAACTCGTGCCGGCCTGGGCGGAAGTCACCGTAAGCTCGGAGCCCGCGGGCGCGCAGCTGCTCGTCGATGGTGAAGAGCGCGGCGTGACGCCGCTGACTACGCAAATCATGGCGGGCAATCATCCGATCGAGCTGCGGCTCGAAGGCTTCAAATCGTGGACCACCGACGTGCAGGTGAAGGCGAACGAGCCGATGAACCTCGGCCCGGTGCGGCTCGGCTTGCCCGATGGCCGGCTGGCACTGCGCTCCGAACCTTCCGGTGCGAGTGTTTCAGTAGGCGGTGTGTATCGCGGGCAGACGCCGGTGTCGCTCGAGCTGCGGCCCGATATCGCACACAACGTGGTGCTCACACTGCCGGGCTACGAGGCGGCGACCCGTCAGATTTCGTTGAGTGCTGGCGAGAACCGCACGGTCTCGGTGCCGCTGGCCGGCATTTTTGGGGAAGTCACGGTGCAGGCGCAGCCCGCGGATGCGCAGGTCTTCGTCAATGGCAAGCCGATGGGGGCCGCGAATCAGCAGCTGCGCCTGGTGGCGACCACGCAGGACATCGAAATCCGCAAGTCGGGTTACGTGACCTACAAGACCAGCATCACGCCGCGGCCGGGCGTGTCGCAGAAGATCGAGACCACGCTGCTCACGCCGGCGCAGGCCAAGATGGCCGCGACTCCCGCGACCATTCGCAGCAAGGCCGACCAGCAGCTCAAGCTTATGCCGCTGGGCTCCTTCACCATGGGCAGCCCGCGCCGCGAGCCGGGCCGCCGCGCCAACGAGGCGCAACGGAACGTGCAGTTCAAGCGGCCGTTCTATATCGGCGTCACCGAAGTGACCAACGGCCAGTTTCGCAAGTTCAAGTCCGGGCACCGCTCGGGCCTGGTCGGCCAGCACACGCTCGATCTGGACAACCAGCCGGTGGTGAATGTGACCTGGAATGATGCGGCGTTGTTCTGCAACTGGCTGTCGCAGCAGGAAGGGCTGCCGCCGGCCTACGAAAACAAGAACGGCCGCATGGTGCCCGTGCAGCCGTTGACGACGGGTTATCGGTTGCCCACCGACGCCGAATGGGAATGGGTGGCGCGCTACGAAGGCGGCGGCAAGTTCCGGCGCTATCCCTGGGGCGATGCCCTGCCGGTGGCGCCGCGCTCGGGGAATTACGCGGATGTGACCGCACGATTGCTCGTCCAGGATGTCGTTCCTGAATATGACGACGGCTTCGCAGCGGCGGCGCCGACCGGAAAGTTCCCCGCGAATCCGCTCGGTCTGTTCGACGTGGGCGGTAACGTCGCCGAATGGGTGCATGATTACTACACTGTGAGTCCCGACGGCGGCGAAGTCGCGGTCGACCCGAGCGGTCCGGCCGAGGGCAAGCAGCATGTGATTCGCGGCTCCAGTTGGAGGCATTCGAGTGTCACGGACTTGCGCCTGTCGGCGCGCGACTTCGGCGACACTCAACGCAACGACGTGGGCTTCCGGATTGCCCGTTATGCAGAGTAGACGAATGCCGACGTAGGCGAGAGGCGACATCATGAAAACGCGGCAACTGCTGATTCGATTGCTGGGCCTGCTGGCTGCCTGCTACGCAACCGGCACGATGACTTCCGCTGCCTGGGCCGCCGAGGCCGCCAAGCCGCCAGCCAAGGCTGCGCCGCCCGCGAGCGAATCCGCCGCGCCCAAGGCCGACGAAGAATCCTCAGCGGCCCAATCCGCGGCGGCTTCCAAAGGTACTCAGGAAGAAGAGGACGCCGAGGAACAGCAGGCCGCTGCCAAGCCCAAAGCGTCCGGCAAGAAAGGCTCGCCAGAGCGCTTCGTGCCGTCGGAACAGGTTCGCGCCGACTTCGACGTTTCCTTTCCCATCGACATATGAACCGCTCGACCGCCAAGCCAGTATTTCTTCCAGCAGCTGATTCGAGATTCGCTTCGAGCCCCACAGGAACTTACTCATGGTAACCGCAGCCGCCCCGGCGCCCCGTTCCAACCGCCCGGTCCAGTATCCGAGCGAGTTCCTCGTGAACGTGATCGCGCTCATCGCGACCATCCTGTTCGTGCACGCGTTGTACGTGTCCTGGATCATTCCCAACGGCGATGAAATCGTCGCTACCGAACAGCGGCGTCTCAAGGAAGATCCGGACTACGTGCCGGAACGGTCCTTCTTCCTGGTGATCAACGCCGTCGAGCAGGAAGTCGAGATCATTCACTTCATCTGGGCGCTGCTGATCCTCGGCTACAAAGCAGTGCTGATTCGCCGCGAGCGCAAGCTGCTGGAGCGCGAGCTGATCCACGTGCCCGAAGGCATCAAGGTCTTGCCTGAAGATGCGAAGGACTATGCGCGACAGCTGGAAGCGCTGCCGCCGGAGGACAAATCCAGTCTCGTGGTGCGCGCGTTACAGCGCACGCTCGACCGGTTCTCCGCGACGCGCAGCATTCGCGACTCGGCGGAAACCTCAAAGGCCGTGTGCGACTCCGAAGCGGACCGGCTCGATTCGGGCCTGGCGATGATTCGTTACATCGCCTGGGCCATCCCGGCCATCGGCTTCATCGGCACGGTGCGCCACATCGGCGACGCGCTGTTGCAAGCCCACAAGGCCGTGACTGGCGATATCACCGGTGTGACGTCCGGCCTGGGTATCGCCTTCAACGCCACCTTCGTGGCGCTGATGCTGACCCTGATTCTGATGTTCTTCCTGCACCAGCTGCAGCAGGCGCAGGAGCAGTTCGTGCACGACACCGATCATTGGATCGACCAGCATCTGATTCGGCACATGCAGGTGAGGTAGTGCTAGCTCTGGAGCTCATCGATGCCGCACTCATCGTCGCGCGCAAGCGCGGCGACAGCGTGGCTGTTGTCAGCGAAGCGCCGGGCGTTGCATTGCTGGAAGATCAAACGACGATCACTGGCGTGGACGCGCTCCAGCGCGTGCGCATCAAGCCGCTGCTCGCCCAGAACAATTTCTGGCGGGGCCTGAGCATTCAACCGTTGACGCGTCCTTCGCGTGTCGCCGGCACCGCCGCCGACGTGGCTTTCGCGCAGGCGCAAGCATTACTGGGCGGGTTCAGGCAGGAGAACGAATCGGTGTTGCTTGCTGTTCCGGCAGGCTACAGCCGCGATCAGCTCGGCTTGCTCCTCGGCGTCATCAATGAAACCGGCGTGCGCGTCGCCGGCCTCGTGGACGCGGCAGTGGCCGCTTGCAGCCTGGAATCGGCGCCGGCGCGCGTGCTGCATCTGGATCTGGAGCTGCACCAGGCATTGCTCACCGTGCTCGAATATTCAGGCGGCGAGCAGCCCGGCTTGAAGCGCAGCCGCTACGAGATCGCTCCGCGCCACGGCGTGCTCGGCATCCATCAGACATTGGTGCAGTTCATCGCCGAGAACTTCGTGCGCAAGACGCGCTTCGATCCGCTGCACGAAGCCACCAGCGAACAACGGCTGGTCGACCTGCTGCCCGCCTGGCTGAGCGAGCTGACGGAGGCGGAGACCATCACGATGTCGTTCCAATTCGGTGAGCGCGAGCTGCAGCTGGAAATGGAGCGCGCGCAACTCATCGCCGCCGCCGAGCCGCACTATCTCGAGCTGCTGCGTCTCGTGCAGAGCGCGCGTGTGGCCGGCATGCCCATCGAGCTGCGGCTCTCGCAGCGAGTCGCGTCATTGCCGGGTCTGGTCGAGCGGCTGCAAACGCTGCGCGATTGCACGATTCAGATATTGCCGCCGGCCGCGGCCGCCCGGGGCGCGCTTCAATACGAGCGGAGCATTCGACGCGCGCCGGACTCGCTAGCGCTGGTATATCAGCTGCCAGTGCCGCGGACCGAACATGGCGAAGAGCAGACGGCGGAAGTGGAAGCGACACCGCCACAGCTGCGGCCGACGCATGTTTTGTTTCAGGGCCGTGCCTGGCGCATCAGCGAACGGCCGTTGACCGTCGGCTGGGCGGTCGAAGGCCGGCCGCGCGCTTTGAACCTGCCGAGCGCGTTGCCCGGCATCTCTCGCTCGCATTGCACGCTGGTACGCCGCAATGGCGCGGTCATCGTCGAAGATCACAGTACCTACGGTTCTTTCGTCAACGACGAGAAAGTGGCCGGCCGCACCTCGCTCACCGTGGGCGATCGCCTGCGGCTGGGCTCTCCCGGCATCACGCTCGAAATGATTCAACTGGTGAACGACGATGGCGCGCCGCAAGACTGAAGTCTTCAGCATGTCGTTCCTCGACTGCATCACCTGTGCCTTCGGGTCGGTGGTGCTGGTCTATACGTTGATCAATGCGCAAGGCGGCTTGCGAGCGCAGACCGTGGATCAAACTCAGCGCGCCGAAGTGTCCAAGATGGAAGAGAAGGTGCTGGAGGGCTACCAGAAGCTGGTGGTGCTGCGTAACTCGCTGATCGAGACCGACGCCGAGAAGGTGCGCACCGAAGGCATGGGCACGCGCGTGCTCAGCGAAACCGAGCGCCTCAAGGTCGAGCTCGCCGACGCGACCAAGGAAACATTGTCGCGCCGTGAAGCCATCGAGCGCCTGAAAGCCGATCTGAAGTCGCTCGAAGAGGGCACGCGGCGGCTCGAAGGCGCGAGCAAGGATGCGAGCGCGACTGGTACGCGCGTGCGCGGTTTCGTCGGTACCGGCGATCGTCAGTATCTGACTGGCCTGCGCGTCGGTGGCGAGCGCATCCTGCTGCTGGTCGATGTCTCCGCCAGCATGCTGGATGAGACCGTCGTCAACATCCTGCGTATGCGCAACATGTCCGAGTCCAGGAAGCTGCTGTCACAGAAATGGCGCCGCACCGTATCCACGGTGGAGTGGCTGGCCGCGCAGATGCCGCTGGAGGGACAGTTCCAGATCTACGCCTTCAACACCAAGACCTATGCGCTGGTGGACGGCTCGGAAGGCAAGTGGCTGAAGACCAACGATCCGAATGCGCTGACCGACGCGCTGGAAAAACTGCGTAAGACGGTGCCGACCGACGGTACCAGTATCGAGAACGCGTTCATTGCCTTGAACGCGCTCAATCCGAAGCCGGACAACGTCATCTTGGTCACCGATGGACTGCCGACGCAGGGCGCTTCGGCGCCGTTGATTCGCAAGACCATAGACGGCGATGCGCGGCTGAAGTTGTTCGAGCGCGCCTTCGCGAAATATCCGCGCAGTGTTCCGCTCAATGTCATTCTCATGCCGATGGAAGGCGATCCCATGGCACCGGCTGCGTTCTGGGTCGCGGCGCGCGATACCGGCGGCTCGTTCATGAGCCCGTCCAAGGATTGGCCATGAAAGTTGTCATGAATATTGTCATCGCGGACGCGGGAGCATGGCATGGCTAAGCGTGCGCGCCGCGAAACCGAGATCTTCAGCATCTCGTTCCTGGACTGCATCACCTGCGGCCTGGGCTCGGTGGTGCTGCTGCTGGTCCTGAGCAACATCCGCACGCCGAGCATCGAACAGTCCGAAGAAGACCTGCAGGAGCAATTGCTCAGCTTGCAGGACGAGCTGATCGAGATCGAAGGCCAGGCCGACATTCTGAATCGCGACCTGAAGGCCAAGCAGGAACAGCTGTCGGAGGAGAAGCGGCGGATCGCGCGCCTGCAGGGCGATCTGAGCGACATCCGCGGCAAGTACAGCGCGTCCAAACAGGAAGCCGACGTTGCCAATCAGCTGGAAGGGCGCCTGGCTTCCGCACAGCAAACGTTGACCGAGGAGATGAAGCGCCTGCTGGGCGAAGGCTTCCGGCGCAAGGCCGACGACGCCATCGGCGGCATCCCGGTGGACAGCGAATACATCATCTTCATCATCGACACCTCGGGCAGCATGTTCAATTACGTGTGGCCCATGATGCTCGCCAAGGTCGAGGAAACCCTGAACGTGTATCCGAAGCTGAAAGGCTTCCAGGTGATGAACGACGAAGGCACCTACATGTTCAGCGGCTATCGCGGCAAGTGGATTCCCGATACGCCAAGCCAGCGGCGCACCGTGATCGAGCGGCTGCGTACCTGGAACGCGTTCTCCAACTCCAGTCCCATCGAAGGCATCGTCGAAGCCATTCGCACGTATTATTCCAAGGACAAGAAGATCAGCCTGTACGTGTTCGGCGATGAGTTCACCGGCTCTTCGATCGATTCGGTGATCAAGGGCGTGGACATCATCAATCGCGAGGACGAGACCGGCGAGCGCCGCGTCCGCATCCACGCCATCGGTTTTCCCGTGCGCCCGGATGCGCCTCAGTACACCAGCATTCGCTTTGCGACGCTGATGCGAATCCTTTGTCAACGCAACGGTGGCTCGTTCGTCGGACTGGACGACCCGCAGCGCAGCGGCACGCGCTTTCGCATAGGCCAGAATCTCGCGCCGCGGTCTGCCATCGAAGCCGAAGCGCCGGTCATCGAGCCGGGCCCTTGAGGTCAACGTGAAAGAGAATCACCTGCTGTCTCGCTCGGGCTCGTGGCTGCACGCACGGCGGCGTCAGCTGGTTGCGGCCGCGGCATGTGGCCTGAGTACCGCCATGGTGCTGCTGGCGGGTTGCGGTCCGGTGAAGCTGGTCGCCAACACCAACATCCCGCCGCCGCTGGTGGTGAAGCTCCCCATCACCGTCGCCTTGTTCATGCCGACGGAATTCTCTTCGTACGTGCACAAGGAGGAACGCTGGAGCACCAAGTGGCACGTCGAGCTGGGCCAGGCTCAGACCGACGGCATCACGCGCTTGATGGACGCGATGTTCGAACGGGTCGTGCGCGTGGACAGCGTCAACGCCGGCACGCAAGTGCCGGGAGGCGTTGCGGCGATTCTCGAGCCCAGCATCGAAGAATACGCGTTCGTCACGCCGCGGGATGCGGGCTCGCCGTTCTATGCAGTCAGCATCAAATATCGCGTGAATGTATATCTGCCGGACGGCAAATTGGCCGATTCGTGGGGCTTTACCGGCTATGGCACCTCACCGTCGCAGGGATTGTCGAGCGAAGCGCCGTTGTCCACCGCCACGGCCCTGGCCATGCGGGACGCGGGGGCGAAGCTCGCCGTCGAGTTTCGCGAGCAGGCGGTGATGAGAAGTCTCCTGCCTGAATCCGCGACCGCGGACTCGCCGCCGGCGGCGCCCGCTGCGCCTGGCGAGGCACCGACGGTTACAACGACACCGCCCGAAGACGAGGCTGCCAAGGAGCTGGGCGAGCCGCAGGAGACGGCGCCAACGGAGTCGGCGCCAACGGAATCGGCAAAGAGCGATGGGCAAGCGCCACCGGAAGGGGAGCAGCCCAAATCGGACCAGCCCCCCGAACCGGAAGCCTTCAGCCCGAAGCCGCCGACCTCCTGATCGAGGTGAACCGCGTCAGGAGCGGCTTTCCTCCTGGTCGTCGTCCTGTTTGCGCATCTTGAACACTTCGCGTGCGATGACGCCGTGCGTCTCGACCGGTTCACCGTTGACGAATTTCGGCCGATACCGTGATGACCGGATCGCTTCCACGGTCTCCGAGGCCTGACGCTGCGTGCCGTTCTGTTCGATGATCTCGACGTCTTCCACGCTGCCGGTGCCGGTCACCGTGAATTGCACCGACACGAACTTCTCGTCGATCTGCTCGGGAGACAACTGGCGATTGCGCATCGCCAGCGGCGGCATCGGGTAATACACGCGCACCGGGAAACTCAGCGGCGCGACCGCCGCTTCCCGCGATGAGGCATCGGCGCTGGCGGTCAGGGCGGCCGCTTGCCGATAGTAGTTCATGGCTTTTTCGGGATGATGTTTGATCTGGTACCAGTCGCCCATCTGGATCAGCGTGTCGGTCAGCAGCGTCGGTGTGGTATCGGGACGGTCCTCGAGAATGGCCAGCGCCCGCTGCAACGAGCGTTCGCCCTCGCTACTGAGGTACTTCGGATTGATGCCCCTGGGTTCCACACTGGTCGGATCGAGCATGGTGCGTTCCTGCAGCGGCTGATAGCCGTGCGAGAAGAAGTAGATCTCCTGCACGTAGCTGCGCGCCAGACTGCGCAGCGGCTGCACCAGGGCTGGATCGTTCTTGCCTAGTTTGCGCTCGACGATTTGCACGGCATCGCGGAAGCGATCACGGCCAAGCGAGAAGTTGCCGGTGTCGACATACCAATCGCCAATCACGCACAACAGTGGCGACATGCGCGGATCGCGCTCGCCGTAGGTACGTTCGCCGACACGTTGCAGATAAAGCATCTGCTTCGCCCCGTCCACCATGCGGCCGGTGCGGGTCAGGCTCACGGCGAGCTGACGCAGCACTCCTTGCTGACTCATGTCGAACAAACCGTGGGCGCGGCGGATCACGATCAGCGCGCGCTCCAGATAGGGAATGGCTTCGTCATGGCGTTCGAGCAACGCCAGCGTGTAGCCCAGGCCGCGCAACGGGTCGAGCAGCGCGGGATCGACGCTGTTTCCTTGCAACTCGATGATCCGCAAGGCTTCGCGATACGTCGGCTCGGCGCTCGCCTTGTCCCCGCTGCTGAGCTGCGCGTTGCCCAGGAGCGTCAAAGCCTTGGCGAGCTCCAGCGGCTGTTCCTTGGCGTGCTCGCTGGCCTGCTGCACCAGGCGGCGCGCCTCGTCGATGGCGGCGGACCAGTCGCGTTTGTCGTAGCGCGCCCAGAATTCCTGTTGCGATTCGGGACGCGGCGGGACCGGCGCGGCGTCGGCCGTTTTGACACTGATCGTGGCCAGGCTGAGCAGCAAACTCAGCGCGACCGCCTGCCGCAACGGGCCGAACGACTGCCTGACCTTCATGACCTACCCCAACTCGAGACCGGATCGATATCGATGCTGCCGGCACAGGCTACGACGCAGAGCCGGCAGGTACAAGATCGTTAGGACAGAAGTGAATGGTGACTAATGACTGGTGACTGGTCAGAGTGGCCGCGACCCGAGGCATGATCGAGCCCCCTCCGACCATTCACTAGTCACTATTCACTAGTTACTTCCCAAAAAGGTAGTGCGATACGAACCATTCCCGGCCGCCGCGATACGCCCACAACTCCGCGCACGCCATGAAGAACACGCGCCAGTACACCCACCAGCGGCGCATGTTTTCGGCGCCGTACGTGGCCGACAGGATCGGCTCGATTCGAGCGCGGTTGGCGTCCATATTGGCGAGCCAGCACTCGCTGGTGCGGCTGTAGTGCGTGCCGTCCACGCGCCAGTGATCCTGCAGCCGCAGGTCGCGCTGGAAGTAGCTGAGCAGGTGATCGCTCGGCATGATGCCGCCGGTGAAGAAGTAGCGCGCCATCCAGTCGTTCTCGTCGCGCACGTCGAACGGATAGGCATAGTCGCGATGAGTGAAGATGTGCACGAACAGTGTGCCGCCCGGCTTCAGCCACGAGGCGATGCGCGCCAGTAGCTGCTCGTAGTTGCGCATGTGCTCGAACATCTCCACCGACACGACACGATTGAACTGCTCGTGCTCCAGCGCGAGGTCATTCATGTCGCAGGTGACGATCCGCACGTTGCGCAGACCACGGCTCTCGGCGCGAGCTTCGATGAACTGCTTCTGCGTGCGTGAATTCGAAACGGCCGTGATGCGGGCGTTCGGATAGCGCTCCGCCATCCATAACGTGAGCGAGCCCCAGCCGCAGCCAAGCTCGAGAATTTGCTCGCCATCGGCGATGCGCGCGCGGCGGCACGTGAGCGCCAGCATCTCCGCCTCGGCTTGGTCCAACGACGTGACGCCCGGCTGGAAATAGCACGACGAATATTTCATGTGCTTGCCCATGACCATCTCGAAGAACTCGCATGGCAGCTCGTAATGCTGCTCGTTGGCTTCGCGGGTGTTGATGGCGATGGGGCTGGCCTTGAGCTGCGCGATGAAGCGCATCAGGTGGCGCTGCTGTGCCTCCTCGGTCGTGCGCTTCTCGTCGCGCAGCCGCTCGGCCAGCAGGCGACGGATGCCGTAGCGCACGGCCCAGTCGGGCAACAGGTTGCGTGCCAGCAGGCGGAAGGGCAGTGAGATGGCCGGGTCGGCCGGACGCGGCGTGACGACTGTTGCTGTCATGACTTCAACCTTTTCCTGGGAAGCGGAACAAAGACACTGGTGCGCTGCTGGTACTCGCGATAGCGCTCGCCCTTGGAGCGCAGCGCCTGCTCCTCGGTCGCCCTGACGCCGGTCACGTTGAGCAGGAAATGCAGCATCAACGCCGGCATCGCCAGTGCCAGCCATCCCCACGGGGAAGCCAGCGCAAACACGGCGTAGCCGATCCAGATCGTCCACTCGAAGAAATAATTCGGGTGGCGCGAGTAGCGCCACAAGCCCGCGTCGCAGACCGCGCCGTGGTTGGAGGAGTTGCGCTTGAAGGCGGCCAGCTGGCCGTCGGCGATGCTCTCGCCCAGCAGGCCCACCAGCCAGATCGCCACGCCCAGCGCTTCGAGCAGATGCAGGCGCGGCTCGGGATTCATGCACGCGATCAACAGCGGCAGCGCGAGGATCACGTTGAGCAGCGCTTGCAGCTGAAAGAAGCCGAAGAACTTCGCGTTGAGATTCGCGGCCCAGCGGCGGCGTAGCTCGACATAGCGACCTTCCTCCGGCTGGCCGATGATGCGTTTGGCCAGGTGCCCGGCCAGGCGCACCGACCACAGCGCATACATCGCGGCGATGATCCACTTGCGCGTTTCCCAACCCTCCGCGAGCCAGGCAAAGAGCAGAGCCAGTACCGCGAAGTTCGCCGACCAGCCCACGTCGACGTAACTGAAGTTCTTGTTGCGAATGCCCAGCAGCCACAGCGCGGTCATGATCAGGAAGACCAGCAGCGTGCCGAGTGCAAGCAACAGCAACGGACTCATCGGACCGATCATCGAGCCGGCGCTCCGCGCGCAATCAGGATGTCGCTCACCGGCGCGCCGGGCGGCAGCTTGTGCAGTTGCCAGAGCACGTAACTGGCCATCGCCATGTTGCCGAGGAGCATGATGGCCACGAACCACAACACGCGCGCCAGCAGCCCGCGTTCCTTGAAGCACACCCAGACGAAGAAAGTCAGGAAACCGTAGTAGGCGTCGATCAGTGTCGCCACGGTCCACCAGCGGTCCGGACCCTGGACCAGGCCGCGCCACTGCCACACGGGCTGTTGCGTGCTGGCCCACGTGGTGTAGGCGAGCAGAGACAGCAGGATGGCTGCAAACAGGATCTGCAGCAGGGCTCGGGTATTCATGAAACGCCTCGCGGTCGCGTGCCGGCCCGATCCGGGCCGCACACTTCCTTTATTTGAGGACGTATTCGCGGAGCCCTTCCGCGTGGATGCAATGGCGAGCGCCCGGTGCGGGCGGCCCGCGGCCGCGGGTCAGGCGGCCGAGCGCAGGCTGTCGTCGTCGCCTTCGTTGGCGCTTACTGCTGATTCTTCTTGGGTGTGCCCGTGCGCTACCACGGCTGGCGCGGCGACGGGCGGGGTCGTGGCATCCGTGCTCAGGGTGAACCTGTCCACCGCGTCCAGCAATGTTTCCACCTGGCCGCGCAGCGACTGCGCGACGGCCGCGGTCTGCTGGACGCGAGCGGCGTTCTGCTGGGTGTCGCCGTCGATGTGATCGATGGCCTGGTGCAGTTGGGCGATGTCGTCGCTCTGGGTGCGGCTGGCCATCGCGATCTCTTGCATGATGTGCGACACGCTCAGCACCGAGCTCAGGATCTCCTGCATCGTCTCGCCGGCGCCATTGACCAGCGCCGCGCCTTTCTCGACATCTTCGAGCGAGGCGTTGATCAGCTTCTTGATCTCGTTCGCGGCCGTGGCGGAACGCTGTGCGAGGTTGCGAACTTCGCTGGCCACCACGGCGAAGCCGCGGCCCTGTTCGCCGGCTCGCGCGGCTTCCACCGCCGCGTTCAGGGCCAGCAGGTTGGTCTGGAAGGCAATCTCGTCGATCACGCCGATGATGTCGCCGATCTTGCGGGACGAACCGGTGATGGTCTGCATGGTCTGCACAACCTTGTCCACCGCCTGATTGCCGCGAGAAGCCACGCCGCGCGCATCGTTGGAAAGGCGCTCGCCCTGCAATGCGTTGTCGAGGTTCCGCTGCACGTTGTTCTGCACCTGCTGTGCACGCTCGGCAGTCAGCCGCACGGCCGCGGATTGCGATGCTTCACGTTGTGCCAGCTCGTTGTTGGAACTGGCGATCTGCCGGCCCGCGCTGTCGATTTCGCTTGTGACTTCGCGAATGCGCTGTACCAGCGTCTGCAACTGCGCGCGGCTGACATTGAAAGCGTTGATGAGCTGCGCGATCTCGTCGGTCCCTCGGGCCGGATAGCTCGTGGTCAGGTCGCCCTCGGCGAGCTTGCGCATGCGCGTCATCAACGCCTCGAAGCCCCGCACGTTGGCGACATAGAAGCTTGCGATCAGATACAGCGCCACCGACAAGCTGATAAAAGTGACCGCCAACAGGATGTCGCGCCGCTGCTCGAAATCTTCGATGCGGGTTGCCAAAGGGCCCGCCGTGGTGGCGTTGGAAGCCGCCGAGGTCGCCTCGCTGAGCTTGCCGGCCTCAGCCTGCATGCCGCCGGGGTCACCGGTGCTCAGCGCCTGTGCGTATTGCGCAAGCTCAATACTGCTGTTCGAGTAGCTCGCCAGGCCATACACCGCCACGCCCAGCGGCACCATGAAGGCCGCGCTGATGGTGGCGAACTTGATCGGCAGCCGAGCCACCTGCATCAGGCGAATTCCGGGCGCGAGAAGACGGTCCAAGGTGCTCGACATACGTGGTTTTCTTAGTTCGCGGCCGGCCCGATTCGAGCGAAGCTCGCCCATGGCCGGAATCGGCGCGACCGCGGCGATCTTGAGCTGCCGTCTGCACTAGATTCGGGCAAGCTCCGCAAATTGGTGCCGATCTGTGACCGGGTTCACTAGCGGGCCCGGCCCCGGAGCGGTCCGCGTCGGACGGAACCCGACAACCCGGCCAGTGGTTGGCGGTTAGCGGTTAGGGGTTGGTCACGAAGCGCAACTTCCTGCCCAACCGCTAACCGCAATCCACTTTCTTGCACATCCGTGGCTGCGCAGCGTAAACCATGAATGACGATCCGCTTTGGTACAAGGACGCCATCATCTATCAGATGCACGTCAAGGCGTTTCAGGACGCCAATGGCGACGGCATGGGCGATTTCGCCGGCTTGACGCAGCGGCTGGACTACATCCAGGAGCTGGGCGTCAACACCATCTGGCTGCTGCCGTTCTATCCGTCGCCGCTTCGCGACGATGGCTACGACATCTCCGACTACACCAATGTGCACCCCGACTACGGCACGCTGGACGACTTTCGCCATTTCATCCATGAGGCGCACCGGCGCGGCCTGAGGGTGATCACCGAGTTGGTCATCAATCACACCTCCGACCAGCATCCCTGGTTCCAGGCTGCCCGGCGGGCGCCGCCGGGCTCGCGCGAGCGCGAGTTCTACGTGTGGAGCGATGACGACAAGAAGTTCGCCGGCACCCGCATCATTTTCACCGATACCGAGACCTCGAACTGGGCCTGGGACCCGGTGGCGCGCCAGTACTACTGGCACCGCTTCTTCTCGCACCAGCCCGACCTGAATCACAACAATCCCGAGGTGGTCGAGGCGGTGATCCAGGTGATGCGCTTCTGGATGGACATGGGCATCGACGGCATGCGGCTGGATGCGATTCCGTATCTGTGCGTGCGCGAGGGCACCAACAACGAGAACCTTCCCGAGACCCACGCCGTGCTCAAGCGCATGCGCAGGGCCATGGACGAGAGCTACAGCGGGCGGATGTTCCTGGCCGAGGCGAACCAGTGGCCGGAGGACGTGCGCGAGTATTTCGGCGATGGCGACGAATGCCACATGGCGTACAACTTCCCGCTGATGCCGCGCATCTTCATGGCGGTGGCGCTGGAAGACCGCTACCCGATCGCCGAGATCATTCGCCAGACGCCGGATATTCCGGAGAACTGCCAGTGGGCCATCTTCCTGCGCAATCACGACGAGCTGACGCTGGAGATGGTGACCGACCGCGAGCGCGACTACATGTACAAGATGTACGCCGCCGAGCCGCGCATGCGCGTGAACGTCGGCATCCGCCGCCGGCTGGCGCCGCTGCTGGGCAACGACGTCGATCGCATCAAGCTGATGAACAGCCTGCTGCTGTCCCTGCCCGGCTCGCCGATCATCTATTACGGCGACGAGATCGGCATGGGCGACAACATCTATATCGGCGATCGCAACGGTGTGCGCACGCCGATGCAGTGGAGCATCGACCGCAACGCCGGCTTCTCGCGCGCCGATCCGCAACGCTTGTATCTGCCGGTGATCATGGACCCGATCTATGGCTACCAGGCCGTCAACGTCGAAGCGCAGAGCCGCGATCCATCTTCGCTGTTGAACTGGACGCGCCGCATGCTCGCCGTGCGCCGGCAGTTCCAATGTTTTGGACGCGGCACGCTGGAGTTCGTGCGTCCCCAGAACCGCAAGATCATCGCCTACGTTCGCAGCTGCGCCAGCGAGATGATCCTGTGCGTCGCGAATCTTTCGCAGACCGCGCAGGCCGTGGAGCTCGACCTGTCGAAGTACAAGGGCCGCGTGCCGGTGGAAATGCTCGGCCGCAACGCGTTTCCGCCGATCGGCGATCTGCCTTATTTCCTGACGCTGCCGGCGCACGGTTTCTTCTGGCTGCAGCTGAGCGATAACACTCCGCCACCGGCCTGGCACATCGAGCGCCTGCCCGCCACCGAGTTGCCGGTGCTGGTGTTGTCGGAGGGCCTGGCGACGTTCCTGCCCGAGGTCACCAGGGCTGCGAACGGCAGCCTCATGCGGCGCGCCTTGCAGCACCTGGAAAACGAAGTGTTGCCGGAATTCATCGGCGCCCGCGGCTGGTTCCCGCATCCCCGCAGTGAAATCGGCGCCGTGCATCTCGGGCCGCGCTCGCTGTGGCGCTACGACCATCGTTCGTATCTGCTGAGCTTCGTGGACATCGAGGGCGGCAGCGCCGGCCGGCGCCGCTTCTTCCTGCCGCTCACCATCGGCTGGGAGGACGGCTCGGACGTCATTCTCAAGACGGCCGAATGGACCTTGGCGAAGGTTCGCGAGCACGCGCGCGTGGGCGTGATGGTCGATGCATTCGCCGACCCGATCTTCTGTCTCGGGTTGATTCAGAACATGACCGATCGAACGCACCTGCCGTTCGCCGGAGGCGAGCTGCGGTTCGAAGCTCGCAAGCCGTTGCCGACGCTGCCGCCGCCGGATTTGCAGAGCGTGCGTCATGTCGGCGCCGAGCCCAGCAACACCAACGTCATCATTGACGAGGCGCTGTTCCTGAAGGCGTACCGGCGCACCGAACCCGGACCGAGTCCCGACCTGGAAATGACCAGCCTGCTGACCGGCGCCGGCTTCGATGCCATTGCGCCGGTGCTTGGGCAGCTCGTCTGGCACCACGAAGAGCCCACGCTGCTGGCGGGGCTGTTTGCTTACGTCGGCAACCAGGGCGACGTGTGGACATACACTCTCAACCACCTCGAGCGTCATGCAACGCTGATTTCATCGCAGGATGCGAGCGTGCCCGAGCAGCCGCATACCTTGTTCACGACGCAGATGCAGGCACTCGGACGCCGCATCGGCGAGATGCACTCGATTCTGGCCCAGGCGACGGACCCGGCGTTCGCGGCCGAACCGCTCCGTTCGCAGGATCTGTCGCGCTGGTACAGCTCGGTGCAGTTCGAGCTGGACGCGGCGCTCTCGATACTTCAGCAGCGGCTCTCCACCCTTTCCGACGCCCTGCGACCACGAGCCGAAGAACTGCTTGGCGCGCGTGAGCAATTGTCTGCTCACATTCGCGAGCTGACGTCCGAGCCTCTCGAAGGTCTGCGCACTCGCGTGCATGGCAATCTGCACCTGGCGAAGATCCTGCTGGTCGAGGACGATTTCCTGCTGACGGGATTCGAGGGCGATATGACGTTGCCGCTCGCCGAGCGCCGCCAGAAAGAATCGCCGCTGCATGACGTGGCAAGCGTGCTGATCTCGTTGCGCTACGCCCGCACCACCGCGCTCGATCATGCGCTGGTACATCGTCCCGATTTGCGGGAGCGACTGGAGCCGGAGCTGGCGCAGTGGCTGTTGCAGACCACGCACGCCGTCCTCAAGGGCTATCGCAAGGGCGTGGCGAAATCGGGGGTGTTGCCTGCTCAGGAAGCCGGCGTGCAGCGTCTGCTGGACCTGTTCATGATCATTCGCTCGGTGCAAGCCCTGCGCCACGAGCTGGAGTATCGGCCGGATATGGTGCCGGCGGCTATCGATGCTCTAATCGATGCTGTATGGGAGCAGTTGCGCGTTTCAGCGGACTAGCCAAAGCTCATTAGAAACTCTCGGTGGTGTAGAGCCATACATGCATGCCCGGTGGCCAGAAATCCGCTGGCCAGCCGGCTTTGAGCTTCAGATGGCGGATGAACTGTCGCGGATCTGGCAGTTGTTCCCAGACCGCCGGCAGAAAGGTGCTGCGGCGGGCCCCGGCTTGCAGGATCACGCCGTCGATTCCGGGACGCAGCACTTCCAGTAGTTCCGCTTCGCTGCCGACATCGCGGAGCTCGGGTTTGCTCAGTACCGAGATCTCGATGCCGGTGCCGGTCCATTCTTCCGCCGTCAGTGCCGGAAACCTCGGATCCGCGAAGGCCGACGCCCAGGCGTTATTCCAGATATCCAGGTGCAAGGAGCGCGTTGCTTCGATGGTGCCGCAGCAGCCGCGCAGGCTCTCGCCAAATCGCAAAGTAACGAAGCACGCGCCCGGCCGATTCAGCTCCGGATCGACGGGCTCGCCGGGATACGGCGCTATTTCGCCGAGCGGCAAGGCGGCTTCGATGGAGGCGCGCGCCAGCGCGAGCAGCTCAAGGCGCTGTTCCGGGTCGAGACTCATACAGTGCGAAAGCTCCGTAGCCCACCACGCGATTGCGATCGCCAGCCGTGTCACCCGAGTTGCAACGTGCGATCTCGACCATACGCGCGGCCCGCTGACGAGCCAGGAACGACAAGCCATTGATCCCGACACAACCGCAGGCTTGTTCGCCGGTCAGTGTCAGATCGTTGCGCAGGATTGCCGCGCTGGTCTCCGTATCCACGGCACGGGCTTCTTCATACGGCAGGTAGTGGCTCAGGTCTGAGCTTACCAGGACCAATGTTTCTTCGCCGCCCCAGACCTCGGCGAGCACCGCGGCCACCGCCGGCGCTGCCGCGGAGCCAAGCGCGATCGGCAGCAGCGTGAATTCGTCGAACAGCACCTGCAGGAAGGGCAGCTGGACTTCCAGGCTGTGCTCGCTGGCGTGCGGGGCGTCCGATTCCACCACTTGCTCGTGCGCGAGCACGCGTGCCTTGAGTTCCCGATCCACCGGCACCATACCTAGGGGCGTTTGAAAGACTTCGGCCGTGGACACCGCCATGCCGCGCAGATAGACGCGATGGCTGGGGCCGATGAGTACGATGCGGCGAATTCGCCTACGCTGGTGTGCGACCTGCGAGTACGCCGCTGCGGCGATTACGCCCGAGTAGATATAGCCGGCATGAGGCACGATCAAAGCTTTGGGTGCCGGACCCGCGGCCGCGGCGATCTGTGCTGAATACTCCGATATCACCTCGCGCAGCTCGGCCGGATCCGCCGGATAGAACAGCCCCGCGACGGCGGGAAATCGAATCTTGGTACTCACGTTATGCGCGTTCCACTGCCTGGCGATCGGGCGCATGATGCAGGTGACGTCCTGTATACGCCGGTCCGCCGGCTGATGAAAGATTCCCCGTTCGGCAACGATGAAGACAGCGACGATGAAAGCTCCTCCCCCGGTTCATCCCACGCGGTACTGGCACCGTCTCGATAACGGCCGCGTACAGTGCGACGTATGTCCGCGCGAGTGCCGCATGCACGACGGCCAGCGCGGCTTGTGCTTCGTGCGCGGCGTCGAGGATGGCGAGGTCAAGCTATATACCTACGGTCGTTCGAGCGGCTTCTGCGTCGATCCCATCGAAAAGAAGCCTCTGAACCATTTCCTGCCGGGCACCTCGGTGCTGTCCTTCGGTACCGCTGGATGCAACCTTGCTTGCGGATTTTGCCAAAATTGGGACATGAGCAAATCGCGCGAGATGGATACGCTCGCGGATCAAGCCTCGCCGGAAATGCTGGCAGCGGCTGCGCAGCGGCTGGGCTGCGCGAGCGTGGCGTTCACTTATAACGATCCGGTCGTGTTCATGGAATATGCGATCGACGTTGCCGACGCATGCCGCGAGGTGGGCGTGAAGAGTGTTGCCGTCACCGCCGGCTACATCAGCGCCGCGCCGCGCGTTGAGTTCTATCAGCACATGGATGCAGCCAACGTCGATCTCAAGGGATTCACTGAACGGTTCTACAAGAAAATCTGCGGCGCCGCGCTGGGGCCCGTGCTGGAAACACTCGAATATTTGAAACACGAAACCAAGGTGTGGTTCGAGATCACTACGCTGCTCATTCCGGACGAGAACGATTCCGACGCGGAGCTCGACCAGATGACCCGCTGGATCATGGACAAGCTGGGGCCGGATGTGCCGCTGCACTTCACGGCGTTTCATCCGGACTGGAAGATGCTGGACAAGCAGCGCACCCCCGCCAGCACGCTTACTCGCGCGCGCAACATTGCTCGCGCCAATGGCCTTCGCTATGTCTACACCGGCAACGTTCATGATCCGGCCGGCGCGAGCACTTACTGCACCGGCTGCCAGAAACGAGTAATCGAACGAGACTGGTACGAGCTCGGCGAGTGGCAGCTCGACGCGCAGGGCAAATGTTTGCACTGTGGGACGCAACTGCCCGGCGTGTTCGATGGCGCTGCCGGCACGTGGGGCGCGAAGCGGATGCCGGTGCGGCTAGCTGCTCTGTAGTGTTGCGTGCGGGCGTTCGGCAGAATGATACAAATGTGTCCTACAGGAGCGGTTCGCGGCGCTCACTCACCCTCGAACAGCGCGTCGAGCGTATCGACCTCCAGCAGCCGCTCACCCCAGCGCTCCAGCTGTTCCGAGGGCGCCTGCCGCAGCCGGGGTTGAACCCACTCGGGCAGCTCGCCAAATCGCCTGCGCAACTGCCGTAACAGCAGCTGCGTGAAGTTGCTGTGACGAATGACGGTTGGCGGCTAGCTTCGGAACTAAAGCCCGCCGACGTTGCCACCGGCGGGCACTCATCGCTCAATCAGAACCGCCACGCTCCCGTGAGCCAGAACGCGTTCGAATCATCCACCCGATCCAGATCGATCTTTTCGTATTCGAGCTTGGCATGCAGCCGCTCGAAGAAGGTCATACCGACACCGAAGCCATACATCAGATCTTCACCACTGTCGTTCGAATCAAAGTCCGGAGCGAGCGGGTCGTCGATGTTGGCCGTGATTTCGAGGTCATAGAAGTAGTAGCCAATCTTTGCAGACAGTTCCACCGGTCCAAGCGGCAGCGTACCGATGATCGATGGCGCGAAGCCCGACAGCTCGGCTCGGTAGTTACCGCTGGAGCCACTGGTGCTGATGTCATCCTCGGGCCTGCCGTAATCGATATACGCTGCCTGCAAAGCAATGTATGGATTGATACGCCAGCCCACGAATGCCTGCCAGGCGGTGTCGCTGTCATCGAGACGGCCAATCGCTTCATCGACGCCATCCAGGCCGTCGATCTCGATGTCGAATTGACCGACGCCGCCACCGAGATACAAACCTTCATCGTTGTCCGGTGACTGCGCGTACGCAGCCCCTGAGCTCAATGCCACCGGGCCAAGTGCAAGCAGTGTTGCCGCAACGATTGCGCGATTCATGCAGACTCTCCTGTGAGTATTAAAAGGACGAGCTGCCGCCGGCCGGCTTCGCAGCGTTACGCTTTCGCAACTCGCCTGCAAGAAACGCTTTGTCTTTGCGCCGGTTCCCTGGTGCGCCGGCGCTACTTGGCGACGTTGTTACAAAGTGACGTTATTGAGCGACGTTATTGGCCGAACACCCAACGTATCAATTCAGCATGCACCGCTTCGCCGCTGCCGCCTTGCGCGCCGGGATGATTGACGATGATGACGACGACGTAAGTCTTGCCCGAGGCCGCGTTCACAAAGCCGGCCAACGCGCTGACGTTGTCCAGATGCCCGGTCTTCAGGCGGATGCGGCCTTGCATGCCGGGCGATTTGAAGCGATTGCGTAATGTTCCATCCGTCGCCGACAACGGCAACGACGCGGCGAACTCCGGCATGAACGGGCTATGCCATGCGCGATCGAGCATTTCTCCCAGGCCGCGCGCCGTGATCCGCTCGGCGCGAGACAAACCTGAACCGTTGTCGAGCACGAAGCCAGGCATCTCGATGCCGCGATTCTGCAACCACACGCGGATGGCGTTGCGACCGCTCTCGACCGTGGCCGGCGGACCATACTTTTCCACGCCCAAGGTCAGCATCAGGTGCCGCGCCATGACGTTGTTGGAATATTTGTTCACCAGCCGGATCACCTCGCTCAGCGGCAGCGAGTCGTGCTCGTAGAGCAGCCGGACCTCGGCGGGCACGGTTTGCATGCGCATCTCGCCGTCCATGACGCCACCCGATTGCGTCCACAAGGTGCGGAACGTGCCGTATGCATAGTCGGGTGCATTCATGATGGCGCGGCTGATGGTAAAGCTGCCGCAGCTCGCCGGCAGGACGCCACCGACCACCACGGTGTTGGGATTGTCGATGGGGTCCGGCGTGTCGAAGGTGACGCCAGAGGTGTAGCACTTGCCCTCGATCAGGCGCACCCTGTTTTGCAGGGTCAGGTTGGCGGGCAGCGGATTCACCAGGATCAAGGGCCGGTTGCGCTGCTCGCTGGCGATGAGCGTGAAGCGCGAGGTCTGGAAGTTCACCATCAGCGCATCCGGCAGCACGTTGTAACTGCGGAAGGGCTGCGCATCGAAGTCGGCACGATTGCCTTGGGCCGGCGCGAAGTAGCTGTTGTCGATGACGAAGTCGCCGGTGATCTTGGCCAACCCGCGTTCCCGCAGGCTCTGCACGAAGCGCCACCAATGCTCCGCCGTCATGTACGGATCGCCCCCGCCGGTCACGAACAGGTCGCCGTTCAGCACGCCATTTGCCAGGCGGCCGCCCGCATACGCGCGGGTCTTCCATGTGTAGCCCGGGCCGAGCGAGTCCAGCGCCGCGTAGGTGGTCAGGACCTTGATCACCGACGCCGGGCTGCGCGGCAGATCGGCGCCGACTTCGAGCACGACTTCGTTGGTGTTCGCATCCCGCACGTAGATGCTCAGGTTCTTGGCGGGGATGCCGACGCGATTCATGACACGCGCAACGGCGGGCGGCAGCTGAGAATCGCGGGCCAGCGCGGGCGGGTGAAAGGTGACTGCGAACAGCGCGGCCAGCGCGACGAGGGGTTTTAGCATTCGACCATGAAACCGGACAAATCAACGGGACCGCGCGAACGGCCCCGGGAATATTAACGGGATAGTAGCAGCGGCGCTGTCCTGCAGTGCTGCAAAGTCGGCGAGCGATGTTCTTCCGTACGGGTACACCGCATACTTCGCATTCCAGCGGTTGGGGACTCGTGAGCTTCACAACGATGCGGCGACTGTGGAATACGTTTCTGAAGGGCCTGGCGGCGGTGCTGCCCGTGGCGCTCACCGTCTATGTGGTGTTCTGGCTGGCGAAGACCGCGGAGTCGGTGCTCGGCGGGCCGCTGCGCGCCTTGCTGCCCGAAGACCACTACTGGCCCGGCCTGGGGCTCGTGGCGGCGTTCGCGCTGATCCTGCTCATGGGCGTGCTGGTCGATGTTTACGTGGTGCGGCGCTTGTTTCGCTACGGTGAATCGATCCTGGCGCGCATTCCCATCGTCAAAACCATCTTCGGCGCGTTCAAGGATTTCAGCCGCTTCCTGCCGGCCGGTGGCAAGGGCCGCGATCTGAAGCGTGTGGTGCTGTGGCGTTTCGGCACGGCGCAGCTGGTCGGCTTCGTGACAGAGGAGCAGGTGAATCCCAAGCTGTTCGGCGGCGATGACGTCGACCTGGTCGCGGTGTACTTTCCGATGAGCTACCAGATCGGCGGCTACACTTTGTATCTGCACAAGGACGAGCTGCGCGAGACCGAGCTGTCGGTGGAGGAGGCGATGCGCCTGGTGCTGATCGGTGGAGTCACCAGCCACTCGTCAGCGGTTGGCGGTTAGCGGTTAGTGGCTGGCAAGAGGTGTATGCCTGCTCTCTGTTCCGGACCAACCACCAACCGCTAACCGTCGGGAGTGTGACGCGGCTCCCGACCTGCCAATTTGCGCCCGGCAAGTGCCAATTCTTGTCACCGCGCAGTGTCACATGAACTGTGCAGGGTTTAACAATTTCAACTGTGCCCGGCGCGTAGCGAATCCGACTACTGCTAGGATCTGGCCATCACTCCTGGAAGGTCTGAAGCCGACGGTTTGTCGTGTCCGACGCCAATCTTCGACAAATTCGCGTACTGCATGTCGTGAGCGCTGGCGGCGTCCCGAGCGGCTTGCAGCCTTCGCTGTTCATGCCGTTGCTCACGCGGCTGCCGCGTCAGCGCGTGAAAGCGCAGGTCGCGTGCTTGTCGCCCGGCGCGGTGCCCGCCGCGATCTTGCGCCAGAACGGCGTGCCGACCTTCGACCTCGCGCTGTCGCGCAAACGTTTTTCCCCGAAGGCGTTTCACGAATTGCAGCAGGCGGCGCGTCACTTTCGCCCCGATGTGATTCAGGCGTGGGGCCACACCGCACAGATCGCTGCAGCGTTGCTACGCAAGCGTTGCGATTGGAAACCCCGGCTCGTGTGGAGCATCGCCGAGACCACGCCGCTGGCCAAGAACGCCGGTTTGATCGATCGCCAGAAGCTCAAGTACGCCACCAAGTTTTCTGCGGGCGTGGATCGCGTCGTTTATACGTCCGAGTCGGCGGCCTCTCAGCATCGGCGCGTCGGGTTCCCCGATGGCGGTCATGAAACGATTCCACCGGGTGTGGATGCGACACGCTTCAAGCCCGATTTCGCCGCGCGCCGCAAGTTGCGCGAAGAGTTGAACCTGCCGGGCGAAACATTCGTCATTGGCATGGTGGCGCCGTTCCAGCCCGAGTCCGATCATGGCACCTTGATCAGAGCGCTGGGCGAGCTGGTCAAGACCAGTCCGCACATCGCGGTGGTGCTGGCCGGCCATGGCGTGCAGAAGGGTAATGCGCCGCTCGTCGCGCTCATCGGTAGCGGTGCGCTGTCCACGCGAATGCACCTGCTGGGCGAGTGGTCCGATATCTCTGCCTTGTACAACGCCTGCGACGTCGTTTGTTCCAGCGCGATCAACGATCAGTCGCGCATGAACGTCGTGATGGCCATGTTGTGCGGCGTGCCTTGTGTCGCGACGGGCATCGGCGCGCAGGGCGAGCTCATCGGTCAGCATGGCATCGCCATCGAGCCCGGCAGCCCGACCGCGTTCGTCAGAGCCATCACGCGCGTGATGCAGCTGACGCCCGAGAAGCGCACGCATATGGCCCAGGGCGCGCGCAAGCACGCATTGGCCAACTACGTGTACGTGCGCTCGCTGCAGAAGTATCTGCAGCTCTACTACGACTTGATTGGTCGCCAGTCGCTGGTCACCCAGGATCTGCCGACGCCGGAAGTCGATGCGTCCCTCACCGTGCCGCCGGCTTTGCCGACCGAGGCCGAGATGAACGCCCGCAAGCGCAAGCCCGTCACGGTGGTGGACCTGTCCGATCCGGATTCGCTGGAAGCGAAGGTGGCCGAGCGCCAGACGGAAGAAGAGCTGCCGAAGTGGCGCATCGAGCAGGAAGAGGAACGCAAGAAGCGCGAAGCGGAGCTCGAGGCGAAGATCGCGGCGAGCAATTCGGTGGGCGACGTCTTGCAGGTGTTCGAAAGCCAGCAGAAGGCGGTCGTTTCGGCAACGCCGATGACCGAGCGTGCGCGCGGCGTCGCTGATGACCTGGAAGAGTTGCTGCCGGCCGAGTTGCTGGCTGTCGAGGCGCCGGTCCCGCCGCCGCGTGTTTCCAACGCTCCTGTGGGCGCGAAGAAGACTCCGCCGCCTGCAGCGGAAAAGTCCGCACCTCAGCAGGATGCCGCCAAGCAGGCGGCTCTGAAAGCTGCGCGCATGGCGGCATTGCAGCCGATCGCTCCCCAGCCGCGTCCGGTTGCCGCGCCCAAGGCGCACAGCACGACAACGAGGCCGCCTGTTACACAGCCATCGTCGCCTTTGACGAGGCCACCAGTCTCGACGCCGGATCTCACGCCGTCCGGCACTGAGGCGCCGAGCATTGCCGCTTCGAATGCAGCGAAGCCCGCCGAGATTGCTGTCGCGTCTGAAGCTACCAAGCCCGCGGAAATTGTTTCCGAGCAGCCGACATTCGAATTGAAGCCCATCGAAGAGAAGCCGGCAGTCGCCGACAACGCGGCGGACGCTCAGAAACCTGATATCGGCAGCACGCAGCCGCTGGGAATTCTGGCGGAGGAACTGGCGAAGGCTGCACTGCCGGCCGCGGAAATGGCCAACCTCATGGCCGATGCAGCAAAGCCTTCGCTTGAATCCAAGCCGTTGGCTGCGGAGTCGCCCGATGTAGCCTTGATGAAATCGCTCGAGCTGCCCGACGATGTGTTGTCGCAGACGGCCGGCCTCGAGACACCCAAGATCGAAGTTCCCACGGCTGTGGTGGACGCGGCCCCGATCGACGAAACGAGCAACAAACTAACCGAGTTTGGCGAGCTGGCACTGCTGGCGACCGGTGAATGGCAGGCATTGCAGCGCTCGGATGTGAGCGCCGAGGCAAAGCCGGACACCGCCGCGACGGGCGAGATCGATGGCCCGGAAATGCTGTCGCTGGTCTCTACGCCAGCGCCAGCGCCAGCTCCAAAAACAGTGACGGCCGATCCCGCGCCGGAGCTTTCGTTGCTGCCCGACTCGAAAGTCGAGCCGAAGCGCGCTGCCAGCGCAAAGTAACGTCACTTCGCCAGCGACGCGGCGTCCTTCGCGAGTAGCTCGATCGCTGTCCAATCTCCTGCATGGATCTTGTCCGCCGGTGCGACCCATGAGCCACCGACGCACGCCACATTCGGCAGCGCGAGGAAATCAGGTGCGGTCGCGCGCGTAATGCCGCCGGTGGGGCAGAACACCACTTCAGGAAAGGGGGCGCCGAGCGCCTTGAGCATTCCGATGCCGCCGGCCTGCTGCGCGGGAAACAATTTGAACGTGTCGTAACCCCAGCCGAGGCCGGCCAACAGTTCGGTCGGCGTCATGATCCCCGGCAGCATGGGAAACGAAGCGGCGCGAGCCGCCGACGCCATCTCGGCCGTCAATCCCGGGCTCACGCCAAATTGAGCGCCAGCATTGCCGGCTGTAACAAAATCGCCTGGCCGTGCCAGCGTGCCGACACCAACCACTGCGTCCGGCACCGCCTCTCTCATCGCTTCGATAGCAGGTAGCGCCGCCGGCGTGCGCAATGTGACTTCCAGTACGCGCAGCCCGCCGGCACAAAGTGCGCGAGCCAGCGGGACGGCGTGATCGACATGCTCGATGGTGAGCACGGGAATGACAGGCGCCAGCGCGAGGATGGATCGAATGTTCATGAAGAGAGAAGTGACTGATGACTGATGACTGATGACTGGTGAATGGTCAGAGGTCTGCATAGACCGATGCGGCGCCGGCCTCGGCATCGCCGGCAGCAGCACGGAACGTTGCAAACAACTCGCGGCCCACGCCATGAGCGTTGCGACTCAGATCGGGTTTGCGCGCCGGGCGGCTGTGTAGCACCGCGTCGGAGACGCGCGCTTCGAGCACACCGGTGTAGCTGTCGAGATGAATGATATCTCCGTCCTGCACCTTCGCGAGAGGCCCGCCGTTGAGACATTCCGGTGTCACATGAATCGCCGCCGGTACGGCGCCGGAGGCACCCGACATGCGTCCGTCGGTCACGAGCGCGACCTTGAAGCCTTTGCTCTGCACCGACGTGAGCGTGGGTGTCAGCTGATGCAGTTCCGGCATGCCGTTCGCCCGTGGACCTTGATAACGAACGACCACGACGCAGTCGCGCGCCAATTCGCCCGCCTTGAACGCCTTGATCACATCTTCTTGGTCGTCGAACACGCGAGCGGGCGCTTCGACCACGCGATGCTGTGGCTGGACGGCGGAGGTCTTGATCACGCCGCGGCCCAGATTCCCCCGCAGCACCTTGAGCCCGCCGTCCGCACCAAACGGATCGGTAATCGCTCGCAGCACTTCGCGATCGCCGCTTTCCGTCGGTGCCGGACGCCACTTCAGCCCCTCGGGCGACAACCATGGCTCCTGCGTGTACGCATCCAGCCCCTGGCCGACGACGGTGACCGTGTCCTGATGCAACAGGCCCGAGCCGATCAGCTCGCGAATCAAAAAGCCGATGCCACCCGCTGCATGGAAGTGATTCACGTCCGCGGCGCCGTTCGGATAGATGCGCGCGAGCAGCGGCACGATTTCGGACAGGTCGCTGAAATCGTCCCAATTGATGTTGATGCCTGCCGCGCGCGCCATGGCGACCAGATGCAGCGTGTGATTGGTCGAGCCGCCGGTGGCGAGCAAGCCGACGATCGCGTTGACGATGGCGCGCTCGTCGACCGTGTGACACAGCGGCAGATACTCATCGCCCAGCGCTGTGATCTTGGCCGCGCGCCGGGCGGCAGCGCTGGTGAGCGCGTCGCGTAGCGGAGTGTTCGGGGTGACGAATGCAGAGCCCGGCAGATGCAGGCCCATCATCTCCATCATCACCTGGTTGCTGTTGGCTGTGCCGTAGAACGTGCAGGTGCCTTGCGAATGATAACTCTGCGCCTCGGATTCCAGCAGCGCGTCGCGGCCTACCTTGCCCTCGGCGAACAATTGGCGGATGCGTGCCTTCTCCTTGTTTGGAATGCCGGAGGTCATGGGTCCGGCGGGCACGAAGATGGTGGGCAGATGACCGAACGTGAGCGCGCCCATCAGCAGGCCCGGCACGATCTTGTCGCACACGCCCAGGCACAGCGTCGCGTCGAACATGTTGTGAGACAGCGCGATGGCCGTGCTCATGGCGATCACGTCGCGGCTGAACAGCGACAGCTCCATGCCCGCCTGTCCCTGGGTCACGCCGTCGCACATGGCGGGCACACCGCCGGCGAACTGAGCGACCGCACCGACTTCGCGCGCCGCCAGCTTCAGCAGCTCCGGGTAGCGCTCCAGCGGCCGATGTGCCGACAACATGTCGTTATAAGAAGAAACGATAGCAAGATTAGGCCAACGTGCACCGCGCAGGGTTTCTTTGTCCTGCGTGTCCATGGCCGCGAAGCCATGCGCCAGGTTGGTACAAGACAAGCCCGCGCGAATGGGCTTGTTTTCCCGCTGCGCCTCGCGCATGCGCTCCAAATATGAGCTGCGGGTGAGTTGGCTGCGCTCGCGAATCCTCTCGGTTACGGAGCGCACTCGTTCGTGCAGTGGTGCGCTGGTCTTCATGGAGGGGAATTCTATAGCGTTGCGCGACACATCGCTGGCCGCATCGCTCCCGGCAAGCGCACACGTTATGATTCCGGCTCCGAATCGGTGTCGTCGCTCGCGTTCGCTGAAACAAATGTCCACAAATGTCTCGTCCGTCATTTGCGGCCATCACCTCAGGACGCTAACTTAGCGGGCCCGATCGAGGATTTCCTGCAAGGCGTCAGTATTCATGCAACCTCTTCCGACTTTCGATCTGGTTTTGTTCGGCGGCACCGGCGATCTGGCCATGCGCAAGCTGCTGCCGGCGCTGTATCGCCGCAGGGTGGCGGGCTTTCTTTCGCCCAAATCCCGCGTGCTGGGCGTGGCGCGCAGCGAGTTGTCGCGCGACGAATATCTGGCGCAGGTTCAGGCCAGCTGCCAGGCCCACCTGGGCAAGGACTATGACGACAAGCGCTGGGCAGAATTCGCAGAGCACGTGGACTATCTGAAGATCGATGCATCCTCGCCGGAGGATTTCGCCGGCCTGGCGAAGAAGCTCGAGGGTTGCGATCAGCACGTGCGGGCGTTCTTTCTTTCCACTGCGCCGGATTTGTTCGCGCCCATTTGCGAGGGTCTGGCGACACATTCGCTCGCCACGCCCAACTCACGCGTGGTGCTGGAAAAGCCGCTCGGACACGATCGCAAGTCCTCGGCGGAAATCAACGAGCGCGTCGGCCGCATCTTCAGCGAGCAGCAGATCTTCCGTATCGACCACTATCTCGGTAAGGAGACCGTGCAGAACCTGCTGGCGCTGCGTTTCGGCAATACGCTGTTCGAGCCGCTGTGGCGGCGGGGCGGCGTCAAGCACGTGCAGATCACGGTCGCCGAAGAGCTCGGGGTCGAGCGTCGCGCACAGTTCTACGATGAGACGGGCGCGCTGCGCGACATGGTCCAGAACCATCTCCTGCAATTGCTCTGCATTATCGCGATGGAGCCGCCGGCGACCTCGGATCCGAATGCGATGCGCGACGAGAAGCTGAAAGTCCTGCGGGCTCTGCGTCCGCTGCGCGGTCGTGACGTTCTGCATAAGACCGTGCGCGGCCAGTACCGGGCCGGTGCCACTGGCGGCAAGCCGGTGGTCGGTTACCTGGATGAGAAGGACGTGCCGGGCGACAGCCGCACCGAAACGTTCGTCGCGCTGCGCGTCGACATCGATTCGTGGCGCTGGGTCGGCGTGCCGTTCTACCTGCGCACCGGCAAGCGCCTGCAGGAAAAGTTGTCCGAGATCGTGGTGACATTCGAGGACGTGCCGCTGTCCATCTACGAGCGCCCGGACACGCCTCAGGCGTTGAACCGGCTGGTCATGCGGCTGCAGCCCGACGAAAGCATCGAGCTGACCGTGCTGGCCAAGTTCCCCGGCGAGGTGATGCGCCTGCGCCCGGTGAATCTCAGCCTGGACTTCTCCGAGACCTTCAAGGCGCCGCGCCTGGATGCCTACGAGCGCTTGCTAACCGACGTGTTGAAGGGCAATTTGACGCTGTTCATGCGGCGCGACGAGCTGGACGCGGCCTGGGAATGGATCGATCCGATCCGCCAGGCCTGGGATCAGTCCGACGAGGCGCCCAAGGGATACACGGCGGGCAGCTGGGGTCCGGCCGCGGCCAGCGCGCTGCTGGGCCGCGACGGCTTTGCATGGCGCAACGAGCTCTGACCGTCGCCAATCCCGGAGCGCAGGCGCGGCACAACGGGTTCAGAATCGGCCGCTATCGGCCCGCCCTGGTCGGCCCATCGGCAGCGAGATACACATGAGCTGGGTTCACGAACACCGCTTCCCCGACTCGCTGGCCCTGGCGCACGCGCTGTCGGGCGAAATCAAAGTCGATCTGGAGGAAGCCATCGAGGCGCGCGGCGCGGCCAGCCTGGTGGTGTCCGGCGGGCGGACGCCAATCCGCCTGTTCGAGCAGCTGCGCACCGAGCGGCTGGACTGGTCGAAGGTGTGGGTCACCCTCGCCGACGAGCGCTGGGTCGAGACCAATTCGCCAGCCAGCAATGAAAAGCTCGTGCGCGAGACATTGCTGACCGGCGCGGCGGCCGCGGCGCATTTCGTCGGCCTGAAGAATCCGGCGCCGGCGCCCGAAGCGGGGGCCGATTGGGCCACTCGTGCGTTGACCAGAGTGCCGCACCCGTTCGACGTGGTGCTGCTGGGTATGGGCGAGGACGGCCACACCGCCTCGCTGTTCCCCGGTTCGCTGGCGTTACCCAAGGCGCTGGACCGGAGCGTGCCGCCGGGCTGCATCGCCATCAATTCGTTGACGGCGCCGCATGCGCGGCTCAGCTTGAATCTTGCGGCGTTGCTGGATTCACGTCGCATCATCGTGCATATCGAGGGGGAGTCGAAGTGGCAGGTTTATCAGCGGGCGAAGGCGGCGGGGCCGGTGGCCGAGTTGCCGGTACGCTCGGTGCTGCAGCAAAAGGAAGTGCCCATCGACATCTATTGGGCGCCGTGAGTGCGATGCTTGTGATGATTGAGGGGCGCTGCATATGAGCCGTTCAGCTATCCCGCCGCGCATGATCGCGGACATCGGTGGCACCAATGCGCGCTTCGCCTTGCTCGATGGCATGGAGCGCCGTGATGAAGTCGTGCTGGCCTGCGCGGACTATCCCGATCTGGTCTCGGCTGCTGAAGACTATCTGCAGCGCGTGGGCGCGAAAGTATCCGGCCGTCCGCTCGAGGCGGCACTGGCGATCGCCGGACCGGTCACCGGCGACATCGTGCGCATGACCAATCACGTCTGGCAGTTCTCAGCCGCGCACACCCGGCAGCAACTCAAGTTGCGCCGTCTGATCGTTCTCAACGATTTCACGGCGCTCGCCATGGCCGTGCGCCATTTGAAGCCGGACGAACTGGAACAGGTCGGCGGCGGGCGCGCGCAGCCGAATGCACCGATCGCGGTCATCGGGCCGGGCACGGGACTCGGCGTTTCGGGATTGATTCCAGCGGGCGATCATTGGATTCCGTTGCAGGGCGAGGGTGGGCACGCCACCTTGTCCGTGATGAACGAGCGTGAAGTCGCGGTGCTTCAGCAGCTCCAGCAGCGCTTCTCGCACATCTCGGCGGAGCGTGTGATTTCCGGCCCGGGATTGGTGACGCTCTACGACGCGCTGTGCGGTGTCGAAGGCATCGTGCCCGAAGTGTTGACGCCGCCCGATATCACCAAGCGTGCAAAAGAAGGAACGTGTCGACTGTGCTTTGAAACCGTCAGCATGTTCTGCGCTCTGCTCGGCACGATGACCGGCAACCTGGTGCTGACGCTGGGCGCGCTCGGCGGCGCTTATATTGGCGGCGGTATCGCGCCCGGCCTGGGGACGATGTTCACCAGCTCGCGCTTTCGCGATCGTTTCGAAGACAAGGGCCGCTTCACCGACTATCTCTCGCGCGTGCCGACGTTCGTGATCCGGGCCGAGCTGCCGGCGCTGGTCGGCCTGGCGTGCGCGTTCACCGAGCCCGGGCCGCGGCTGGAAGCGGACTGACCGTAACAATTGCTTCAAAGGACGCTGGCACACTCATTGCACCGCCGGTAGGCAGTAGCCCCTTTCTCCTACCAGGAACGTGAGCGTGCATCGTGCGTGTGCTCGTCATCTCTGAATCCGCGGAGCGCGCGGAAATTCTGCAAGCGGGAGTTCGGCTCGGCGGCCATGAGCTTGCCGAGGTGCTGCCCCTCGACAGTGCCTGGTCGCCCGCGTTGGAGCGGAGCAAGCCGGATGTGTTGTTGCTGGAAGCGCGGGCACCTTCTGTCGACCTATTGGATCGGTTGATCGACGCGATGGGACCGGTGGCCGTGCCGTTCGCGGTCTTTGCCGGCGATGCGTCGTCGCAGGCCATTGAAAATGGCGTGCGCGCCGGGGCCGCGGCATACGTCGTCGATGGCCTCGAAGCAACGCGCGTGCCGGCCATCCTGCAAGTGGCGCTGGCTCGTTTCGATTACATCTCCGGTTTACGCAGCGAGTTGGGGCTGGCCCAGCAAAAGCTCGCCGAGCGCAAATTCGTGGAGCGCGCCAAGGGGTTGCTGATGAGGGCGCGTAACCTGAGCGAAGACGAGGCGTATCACACGCTGCGGCGTATGGCCATGGAGCGCAATCGACGCATGGGCGACGTCGCCAGGTCGGTTATAGAAATGGCCGAACTGCTGAACTGATAGTGATTGGCGGTTAGCGGTTGGTGGCTGGTCAGAACGGAGCCTCGACTCTGAACTAACCACTAACCGCCAACCGCTAGCCGCTGGTGCATGCCAGTGCCGGCTTGCACCACAACGGTTCGTTACAGCTTCACCTGGCTGCTGACTTCCAGCAGCCGATGGCTGGGAACGCCGTAATGGATGGCCGCGAGCTGGCTGTTGCGTCCCATGAACGCGAACAGGCGCTTGCGCCACAGCGGCATACCGGAGCCGGTGGTGAATGTTGGATTCTCGCGGCCCACCACATACACCGTCGTGTCCGGCTCGTAAGCCACTCCCTTTTCCTCCGCGCCGCGCAGGGCCGTCACGACGTTGGGTGTTTCCATGAAGCCGTAGCGCGCGGTGATGCGATAGAGGCCGTCGCCCAGGTCCTGCACTTCGATGCGTTCCTCCGGCCGCACGAACGGCACTTCCGGCCGCACGAACGTAAGCAACATGTTGCGCCGGTGCAGGACGCGATTGAACTTCAGATTGTTCAGCAACGCGCGTGGCATGCCGCCTGCCTCGGCGGCCAGATACACCGCCGTGCCTTCCACTCGCAGCGGCGGGTCCTTTTCGATCATCGCAATGAATTCGCGTACTGGCATTTGCTCGCGCGCGATCAGCCAGGCCAGCGTGCGACGGCCTTCCTGCCAGGTGCTCATCAAGATGTAGACGGCGATGGCGGCGAACACCGGCAGCCAGCCGCCATCGTCGAACTTGAGCAGGTTGGAGAAGAAGAACGCCATCTCCACCAGCAGGATCAGCGACAGCAGCGCGATGATCTTGCGGTTGTGCGGCTCCATGCGCACGCGCAACAGCATGATGACCAGGATGGTATCGATCAGCATCGTGCTCGAAATAGCGATGCCGTATGCACCGGCGAGCGCGCTCGAGGAACGGAAGGTCAGGATCAACGTCATCGTGCCCGCGAACAGCAGCCAGTTCACCGAAGGCACATACACCTGGCCGATCTCTCGTTCCGAGGAATGTTGGATGCGCAGGCGCGGCAGATAACCCAAGTTCAACGCTTGTCGCGTCACCGAAAACACGCCGGAGATCACGGCCTGCGAAGCGATCACCGTCGCGCAGGTGGCGAGCACGATCAGTATTGGCAGCAGCCAGCCTGGCGCGAGCAGATAGAACGGGTTGGCGATGGCCTGCGGATTGGAGATCAGCAGCGCGCCCTGGCCGAAATAATTCAACACCAGCGCGGGCCAGACGACCATGAACCAGCCGCGGCGGATGGGCGCGCGGCCGAAGTGGCCCATGTCCGCGTACAACGCTTCACCGCCGGTCACCGCCAGGAACACCGATGCCAGCGTGACGAAACCCATGCCGCCGTTGTCGATGAAGAACTGCATCGCGTGCAGCGGGTTTACAGCGAGCAGCACGTGCGGGGAATCGGAGATGTGCAGAAGTCCCAGCGCCGCCAGCGTTACGAACCACACCAGGGTGATGGGCCCGAACATGCGGCCCATCGCGCCCGTACCGTGCCGCTGCGCTAGAAACAACGAGGTGATGATCAGCACGGCGCCGGGCAGAACGAAACGCTCCAGCCGGGGACTCGCGACTTCCAGGCCTTCCATTGCGCTCAGCACCGAGATGGCGGGCGTGACGAAACCATCGCCGAAGAACAACGCCGCGCCGAACAGGCCTACCGCGCTCACCGGCGTCCAGAGTTTCCAATTGGTGGTGGCGGTCGACACCAGCGTGCTGAGCGCGAGCACGCCACCTTCGCCACGGTTGTCGGCGCGCAGCACGATGCCGACGTACTTGATCGAAATGATCAGCACCAGCGACCAGAGAATCAGCGACAGCAGGCCGAGGATGTTGGCCTCGGTCACGGCGATGCCGTGCGCGGGGTTGAAACATTCGCGCAGGGCATACAGCGGGCTGGTGCCGATGTCGCCGAACACCACGCCGAGGGCGACCAGGACGAGCTTGCGATCCGCGCCGTTGCGGGTGGCGCCGGCGGTGTCGGTCGAGGGGAGGCCCATGATGTTGTTGTTACACGCTGGCTCGGCGGCTGTTGCCAAGGGCGCGGGATTCTAGAGGAAATGCACCGTCCTGGCGCGTGAACGGCTCCCCATGGGAGCCGTTTTCTCGACTGCGGTTATTCCGACATCCGCGCCAGCCACGGCGCCAGCAGCATGCCGAAGGCCGCGCCCACTACGGCGGTCAGGGCCAGACGCAGATAGTCGAAGGATTGGCGACCCAGCTCGACGCCACCCAGATCAGCGCCACTCGCGACCAGGTTGCTGGTGACTCCGGAGCTGTCGAGCCAGCTCAGCAGTGCCAGGGCCAGCACGGCGCCGCCGATGACGCCCGGGATCATGAGAACCAGCGTCCGGCGCCAGTTGCGCCTCAAGGACTGGAGCTGTTCCTGCCATTCCTGTTCCAGCCGCTGCCGAGCGTCGCTGCGCTGGCTTTCGTCGATAGCTGCGATCTGCGCATACAGCTTCTGGTCGAAGGCTGCACTGGGCTCGATGGGGGGAGCCGCCGCGCTCAGCGACGCGTCCAGTGCCTCGAAATCGGAGAGGTTCTGCTGACACCTGGCGCATTGGGCCAGATGAGCTTCGAACGCCGCGCCATCGGCCTCGTTCAGCTCGCCATCCAGCCAGTCCTGGAGGCTGTCATCCCAGTCGGAATGATCTCCAGGGGGCTGCCCGCGGGCGGCGATGGACGGTGGTGTCATCGGTGGTTTCATAAGCTTCAGGTGGCGACCGCCGCGGCGGTCTGCGCTTCCTTGGTCAGCTCGATTAAGCGCTTGCGGGCGCGGTGAAGCAAGGCTTTGACCGTGCCCAGCGGCAGGCCCAGGCTGGCGGCCGTCTGTTCGTAGGACTTATCCTCCATATAGAACAGCACCACGGCCTGGCGGTACCGCTCCGGCAATTGCTCCAGCAGCTGGCCGACACTGACCGTGGCCGAGTCATCGGCGTCGGCGGCGGCCAGGTTGGCGAGGGCCGGGTTGTAGCCATCGTCATCGGTCTGGTCCAGCGACACGGTCGGTTTGCGTTTGCGGATCTCGGACAGGGCGCCGTTCTTGGCGATGGCATAGATCCAGGTTGACAGCTGCGACTGCCCGGCAAAGCCTGGCAGCGCGCGCCAGATCCTCAGGAACACGTCCTGGGTGGTATCCTCGGCCATGGCTCGGTCACGTAACATACTGAATATCAGCCGAAAAACCTTGTCCCGATAGCGTGGCAGCAAGAGCGCGAACGCCTCGCGGAATTGCTTGGCCTGCAGCCGCTGTCGAATATCGGCGTCTGCCTGGAAAGCTGACGAGGACGTCATTGGCTGTTGGGACGTGTCAGGTGACTGAAAGGTTGCAGCGGGTATCACTGTAGCAACGCGGGCGGTTTATTGGTCCTAACACCGCCGCCGTCGGCCGGTTACAACCCGTCATTTACCGACCCCGGTCATTGCCCCCGCAATCAACCATGGGCAGTCGGTGCAACCTTGCAGGGGTCTGGCAGCGTCGTAACTTTCAATCGCTACACAGCTTGGTACCCGAAGGCCCGCATATGCTCTCCGATCTCGTCCCCCTGGTCGCCATCATCTTCGGCATTGGCGTGCCGCTTTCCATCCCTATCGTGTGGATCGCGCTCAACTACCGGAAGAGACGGCGGCTCATGGAACTGCACCACGCCGAACGCATGGCCGCGATCGAGCGCGGCATGGAAGTCCCGCCCCTGCCGCTGGAGCTGATCGACGGCCGCAGCCGCCGCCGCAGCTCGCTGCTGCCGGGCCTGGTGTGGTTCTTCATCGGCCTGGCCATGACGGTCGGCTCGCTGAGCATCGGCGATGACCTGCCGGTGGTCTGGGGGCTGGTGCCGCTGGGGATCGGCATCGCTTACCTCATCTATTACGCCGTCGAAGGCCGCCACCTCGAAGCGCGGCAGCTCGAAATGGACCTGCGCGAGCGCAACAACAGCCGCTATTCGCAGGGCCCTGCAACCCTATAGGCCCTGCTCCGCATCTACAGCGCAAGCGTCGCCGTCCGGGCTCGGCGCCGCGGCTCGCCACATACATATCGTCACGAAGGTTTGTGCCAGTACCCGCTGGCATCGAGGAGAGTCTCGTGCTCACGATTCGCAACCTGTCGAAGTCCTATGGCAACGTGGCCGCGTTGCGCGATGTTTCTTTGCAGATTCCCGCCGGCATGTTCGGTTTGCTCGGCCCGAATGGCGCCGGCAAGTCGACGTTGATGCGCACCATCGCGACCTTGCAGGAGCCGGATTCCGGCAGCATCACGTTCGATGGCATCGATGTGCTCGCGGACAAGATGGCGATCCGGCGCACGCTGGGCTATCTGCCGCAGGATTTCGGCGTGTACCCGAAAGTGAGCGCGCTCGGGTTGCTCGATCATCTCGCCGTGTTGAAAGGCTATTTGAATCGGAGCGAGCGCGCGGCAGTGGTGGAGGCGCTGCTGCGTCAGGTGAATTTGTGGGATGTGCGCAAGCGCAAGCTCGGCACTTTCTCCGGAGGCATGCGCCAGCGCTTCGGGATCGCGCAGGCGCTGCTCGGCAATCCCAAGCTGGTGATCGTCGATGAGCCCACGGCCGGGCTCGACCCGGAAGAGCGCAATCGTTTCCTGAATCTGCTGGCGGATATCGGCGGGCAAGTGGTCGTGATTCTTTCGACTCACATCGTCGAGGACGTGACCGACCTGTGTCCGCGCATGGCAATGATCTGCAATGGCCAGGTCTTGATGAGCGGCGAGCCGCGCGAAGCGATCGCGGCCATGCGCGATCGGGTGTGGAGCAAGCTGGTCAGCAAGGCGGCGCTGCCGGAGTATCAATCCCGCTTCACCGTACTCTCCACCCGCCTGATCGCCGGCGAGCCGCTGATTCACGTGTATAGCGAGACGCGGCCGGAGGAGGGGTTCGCGCCTGTCGATCCCGATCTGGAGGACGTGTATTTCCAGCGGCTGCGCCAGCACAACGCCGCGCCCGCCAGCGTCGCAGCCTGAGTCGGCACAGGGGGCGCGCATGTTCTGGGAATTTTTCCGCTTCGAGCTGCGTTATCAGTTGCACTCGCCGCTGCCGTGGGTGATCGCGTTTGTCTTTGCGCTCATGGCCTTCGCGGCCACCACGAGTGATATCGTCACGGTGGGGGAGGGTATCGGCAACGTCAATCGCAACGCGCCGTTTGTGATCCTCACGTTCCTCGACGTCTTCAACACGCTCGGCATGTTCGTCGCCGTTGCGCTCATCGCTCAGCCGCTGCTGCGCGATTTCGAGATGGGCACCGAAGAACTGTTCTTCAGCAAGCCACTGAGCAAGTCGAGCTATCTGTGGGGCCGCTTCGCGGCAGGCTCGCTGATGGCGCTGCTCGTGCTGGTGATCACCGCGCTCGGCATGATGATCGGCTCGTTCATGCCATGGATCGATCCGCAGCGGCTCGGGCCTTTCTCCCTGCAGCCCTATCTGTGGGGCTTCGCGGTGCTGACCGTTCCGAACCTGCTGTTCGTGGGCGGGCTGCTGGGCCTGCTGGCCGTGACGACGCGGCGTCTGTTGCTGGTGTTCCTGGGCGTCGTTGCGTTCCTGGTGCTGTGGTCCATCGGCGGCGCACTGACCGATGACATCAAGTACGACACCATCTCGGCGTTGATCGATCCGCTGGGCGGCGAAGCGGTGGCACAGGCCATGCGTTATTGGTCGGTCCTGGAGCGCAACACCCAGTTGCCAGACGTGAGTGGTCTGCTACTGTTGAACCGGCTCATCTGGGTGGGCATCGGCATCGTGCTGCTGGTCGCCACGCAACTCCTCTTCAAGCCGCAGCGGCAGCGCACGAAGAAACGTTGGTGGCAGCGGGCGCAGACGACCACTCACGCGGAATCGAAGCCATCGCCAACCATCGCGCCTCGCGCGACGGATCGACGTGCGTTCAATGCCGCGACTGCACTGGGCCAGTTCGCGCATCTGGTGTGGTTCGACACCAGGTCCGTGCTGCGGAGCTTGCCGTTCCTGATCCTGCTGGCGTTCGGCATCATCAACTACATCGGTGGCCTGGCGGGCACGAGCAACATGTTCGGCACGCCGATTCATCCGGTGACCGCGCTGATGATGGAGACGATGCAGGGCAGTTATCAGTTCCTGCTGATCATCATCGTTGCGTTCTACGCCGGCGACGTACTGTGGCGCGAGCGCGATGCCAGGATCGCCGCGGTGACCGATTCCATGCCGGTGCCGAACTGGGTGCCGGTGCTCGCCAAGCTCGGTGCGATCACGGCGGTGGTGGTTGCCTTCATCTTCTTCGGCGTGCTGGCGGCGATCGGCTTTCAGCTGTGGCACGGCTACACGAACATCGAGCCCGGGCTGTATCTGCAGGCCGCGTTCATCGATGCATGGCCGTTTGCGTTGATGGGTGCGCTGGCGCTGTTCCTGCAGATCGTCAGCAATCAGAAGTTCGTCGGTTACCTGCTGCTGATCCTGGTGCTGCTGGCGCAGATCGTGCTGGTCCAGGTGGGCTACGAGCACAACTTGTATATCTATTCCGGCGCGCCGCAGATGACGTACTCGGATATGAACGGCTACGGTCACCTGCTGGAGCCGTGGGCCTGGTTCCAAACGTACTGGACGCTGATTGCGGCCATGCTGATCGTGCTCGCCAATGCGTTCTGGGTGCGCGGCACCGCGCCTGGTTGGAAGCTGCGTTGGCGACAGGCTCTCAACAACATGCGAGGTGCACAGGGAGCCGCTTTCGCGACGTTGGCGGTTGCCGCGGTCGCGACCGGTGGCTGGATCTTCTACAACACCAATGTCATCAACGAGTACCTGCCGGCGGACGCCGCGCTCGATCGCCAGGCGCATCTCGAAAAGGAATATCGGAAGTTCAAGGATCTACCCCAGCCTCGCATCGTCGATGTGCGCGCCGCTGTGGATATCTTTCCCGAACAGCGGCGCTATCTGATTCGCGGCCGCTATCGCCTGGTGAACGAGCACGAGGCGCCGATTGCCGAGTTGCACGTTTATACGAACGTCAGTTCCAGCCTGGAAGTGACCGCGCCGGCCGGTATGACGGTCAAACATGCGGATCGGCAGGCGGGGCTGAAGATCTACGCGTTGGCCGAGCCGCTTGCGCCTGGCGCCGCGTTGGATTTCGACTTTGTCCTGGAGCGTGCGGAGCGTGGCTTTACCAACAGTGGCATGCCGGTCTCGACCGGTGCCGGCGACCTGCGCTCGACGCTCAACGCCAATGGCACGTTCTTCAACAGCAACGAGTTGCCGCATTTCGGCTACGACGAATCGCGGCAGATCCTGGATCGCAACGAACGTCGCAAGCGTGGCCTTGGCGAAGTGCCGCGCAAGGCCAAGCTGGAAGACGAGAGTGCCCGATACGGCATGGGCGTCGTCGACTCCGACTGGATCAACTTCGAAGCGACGGTGAGCACCAGCCAAGATCAGATCGCGCTCGCGCCCGGCTATCTGCAGCGCGAGTGGACCGAGAACGGCCGGCGCTACTTTCACTACAAGATGGATCGGCCGATGTTGCCGTTCTACTGTTTCCTGTCGGCGCGCTGGGACGTGAAGCGGGGCGAGTGGAACGGTCTGCCGATCGAGATCTACTACCATCCCCAGCACGCCTACAACGTCGATCGAATGATCGAGGCAACACAGAAATCGCTGGACTACTTCACGGCCAATTTCTCGCCATACCAGCATCGGCAGGTGCGCATCCTGGAGTTCCCGCGCTACGCGAGGTTCGCTCAGAGCTTTGCCAACACGATTCCGTTCTCCGAGAGCATCGGCTTCATCGCCGATCTCACCGATCCCGACCACATCGACTATGTGTTCTACGTGACCGCGCACGAGATGGCGCATCAATGGTGGGCGCATCAGGTCATCGGTGCGGACGTGCAGGGCCAGTCGATGCTCATGGAGTCGCTGTCGCAATACTCGGCGCTGATGGTCATGGAGAAGGAGTACGGGCGGGAGCACATGCGCCGCTTCCTGAAGTACGAGCTCGATCGCTATCTGCGCGGCCGGGGCGGGGAGTTGATCGAGGAGCTGCCGCTGATGCGGGTCGAGGATCAGAATTACATTCACTACGCCAAGGGCTCGTTGGCGCTGTATCGGTTGCGTGACGAGATGGGCGAGGAGAATCTCAATCGCGCGTTGGCCAACTACATCCGGGACAAGGCTTTTCAGCAGGCGCCGTACACGACGACGTTGGAGCTGGTCGACTACATCCGAGCGCAAGCGTCGCCAGACAAGCACGCGCTGATCGATGAGCTGTTGGCCAGGATCATCTTCTACGACAACCGCGTGCTCTCGGCGTCCGTCACGCCGCGCGCTGGCAAGTATGATGTGACCATAGAGTACGAAGCAGCCAAGCGGGAGAGCGACGGCACGGGTCGCGAGAGCGATGTGGCGTTGGATGATTGGATCGAAGTCGGCGTATTCGCGCGCGATCCCGATGAAGATGAAGCGAGCGAACGGCCGCTCTATCTGGAGCGCCAGCGAATTACCGAGCCTCGCGGCAAGATCACCCTGACCGTGGACGCCATGCCCTACGAGGTGGGATTCGATCCGTACAACAAGCTGATCGACCGGATACCGGACGACAATCGCAAGACGGTGGAGATCGACAGCGCATCGACGCAAGCCGGCGCATCATCCAAGAAGACTTGAGAAGTAAAGCTGGCGCAACTCGAGTTGCGCCAGCTGATTGGCCGTTGTGGTCTGACTTACGTGCGTGGCGGGATCAAGCCGAATCGTCCGCTTTGATAATCGCGGAATGCCTGCTCGATCTCCTCGCGCGTGTTCATCACGAACGGACCATAACGCGCGACGGGCTCGTGCAGCGGCTTGCCCGAGAGCAACAAGATCTCTGCCGGGCCGGACTCGTCCGCAGCCACGCTGATGTGCACCGAATCGCCTGACCCGAGCAGCGCCGCCTGGCCCTCGGCCACCTTGCGCCGATCGCTGCCGATGGTCGCGTTGCCCTTGAAGACATACAGCAAGCCGCTCTGCTCGGCCGGTACGGACTGCAGCAGCTCGCCGCCGGGTTGGACGGTGAAGTGCAGCATCTGAATTGGCACTCGCGTGTCGATACGCGCCGTCTTGCCGAGCGACTCGCCAGCGATGACGCGAACGCGCACGCGGCCGTCAGCCGTGGTGGCCTGCGGAATGTCCGAGGCACGCAACGTCTGATAACGCGGCGTCATCATCTTGTCGACGGCCGGCAAGTTCACCCAGATCTGAAAGCCTTCCTGCAGACCGCCTTCGCGATGAAAGCGCTCGGTCGGCATCTCGGAGTGAATCACGCCGCCGCCGGCGGTCATCCACTGCACGTCGCCCGGCTGCAGCACGTCGGCGTTGCCGAACGAGTCGCGATGCTCGTTCTCACCGGCGAGCACATATGTCACGGTCTCGAAGCCGCGATGCGGATGATCGGGCGCGCCAATCGGCCCGCCAGGCGGCCACTGCACCGGCCCCAGATGATCGATCAGCAGGAATGGGTCGAAGTGGCTGAAGCCCGGCGTGGGAAAGGGCCGGCGCACTGGAAAGCCACCCCCTTCCAGGGTGCTGACCGATTGCACCAGCCGAGCCGCGCGCCGCGGCTCGGTGGGTTGAGGAGAGGTTGTCGAAGCTAAAGAGTTGCTGGCGTTCATGGGTTCGTATCCTGCCACCGGAGGTGGAGGTGTATCTGCGTGTCGCAAGGCATGACACTTATCTCGCTGCGTCATGCATGGCCGCATGCATCGAGCCGAGGTCATGGAGCCCCGTTAGTGAGTCGTCCGTTGGAGACTACTGGTTCGGCCGGGCGACGGGTTAATCTCCCGTTTTTACTCGAGCGCTCCGGATATCCTCCGGGGCGCCGCCAATTCGAGGGATTTCGATGACCGCCAGAATGCTGGTCAATATCGATGTGGACGATCTGGCCAAGGCCACCGAATTCTATTGCAAGGCTTTCAACCTGCACGTCGGCCGCCGTTTCGGCGCCGACGCGGTGGAATTGCTCGGCTCGACCTCGCCCATCTATCTGCTGGTGAAACCGAACGGCACCGTTGCGTCGGCCACCAGCCGGCACCTGCGCTCGTACGCGCGTCACTGGACGCCGGTGCACCTGGATTTCGTGGTCGACGAAATCGAAGGAGCCCTGGATCGCGCCCGCAACGCCGGCGCCCGGCTCGAGACCCAGGTGAAGACCAACAACTGGGGCAAGATCGCCATGCTCGCCGACCCGTTCGGCCACGGCATCTGCCTGATCGAATTCATCGGCCGCGGCTACGACGAAATCGCAACCAGCAACGACCAGAAGCATCGCTAGGTGACCCGTGGCCCTGGTCTGTTGGAAATGCGGCGCCTCCCTGGCTGACTTGACGCTGCCGCTGCGCCGGCTCGAAGAATGCCGCCAGTGCCACGCCGAGCTGCACGTCTGCAAACTTTGCGAGTGGTACAGCATCAGCGTCGCCAAACACTGCCGGGAACCGATCGCCGAGGAAGTGAAGGACAAGGAACGGGCGAACTTCTGCGACTACTTCAAGCCTCGCGAAGACGCGTACTCGAACCAGAGCACCGACGCCGCTGCGAAAGCGCAAGCCGAGCTCGACGCCTTGTTCGGCGGCACCAAGCAAGCTCCGGATGCCGAGCAACCGTCCGCCGCCGATAGGGCACGCGCGGAGTTGGAGGCGCTGTTCGGGAAGAAGAAATAGCCGCCGACTAGTCACTCGGCGGCGGATGCACGTCGTGAGAGGTCTTGGACTCCTGCTCCAGCCACTCCATCACGCCCGCCACCATCGGGTCATTGAGCCGCCGGGGCAGGCAGACCGCGTAGATCGCGTACTCCGAAGAGACTTCCTGCTCGAACACCTTTACCAACCGGCCGGCGGCCAGCTCGCTCGCAGCGAACACCTCGGAAGCGATGGCCATGCCCTGACCGGCGAGCGCCGCCTGCAACATCGAATTGCGGTCACCGCAAACGATGCCCCGCCGCGGGTTGATGCCTTTGACGCCAACCGCATCCAGCCAACGAGCCCAGGAGCGATAGGAGTCATCGTGTAACAAGGTGAAATTGCGCAGCTCACTGAGGTTCTTCAGCGGCGCTCCACCTTTCAACAACGACGGTGCGCACACCACGATCTCCCTCGGCCGGAACAACGGCACCGTGTGCAAGCCCGGGTAATTGCCGCCGCCGAAACGTATGGCGATGTCCACATCCTCGCGGGCGAAGTCCGCCAGCTGCGACGTCGTGATTACTTGCAGATCGACGTCCGGGAACAACATGGAAAATGCTTGCACGCGCGGCATCAGCCAGCGGGCATTGAAAGAAGAGAACGTCGATATGGTCAGCTTGCGCCGCACCGTCGGCGTTGAAACATCTTCGAGTGCCGATGCCAGTCGGTCGAAGGCGGCACGGGTGCCTTCCGCCAAGAGGGCGCCCTGAGCCGTCAACCGCAGCCCGCGGGGCAGGCGCTCGAACAGCTTCACTCCCAGCCAGTCTTCCAACTGCTTCACCTGCCGGCTGACGGCCGCGTGGGTGACGTTCATTTCCTCCGCCGCGGCACTCAGATTCAGGTTCCGGGCGGCGACGTCGAAGGCTCGCAAGGGGCCTACCGGGATGCGTTTCATGGCGGTCGCAAGGATGGCTTTACTGTGACTTCAAGTCATAGATCACAGGCACAAAGTATCGCTATTCGCAGGAAATGGCTAGGAATAGGCTACTCGTCCATTACCGAGATGCATATCTCAACGGAGGTTTTATGGACGAGTACCTGTTCATCACCCTGGCCAAGCTGAAAGCCGACCGCCTCGCGCTGGAGCGCCAACAGCGTCGTCTCGAGCCCGATCCGGAACAACTCCGCCTGGAGCTTCCGGAGCGCATCGAGGCACGCGAGCCCGTGCCCACGCGCCCGGTTCGAAATTCGGTCCTGGCCCGCTGGTTTTCGCAGCAGCCTTTATGGAGGGAGCAGTCATGAGATCGGTACTGACATTGGCCGCGGCGGTGGCCATCAACCTGGCCGCGCTGGCGTTACTGCAATGGGACGTCACCCGGGCGAGCTCGCCGCCGGCGGGTGAAGTGATCATTGCCCAGCTCGATGAGCCGACCGCGCTGGCGCCGCTGGCGCAGGCGCGGGCCGAGGATCAGGACGGGCGGAGTGTCAGCCGCAGCCTGTAACGGCTCCGGCCCGTCCGCTCACCCTGGCCCGCCCCCTCACCCCGGCCCGCCCCCTCACCCCGGCCCTCTCCCCACAAGGGGAGAGGGAGATAGGAGGGGGAGAGGGAGATAGGAGCTGAGTCCTTGCCCCTCTCCCTTTGGGAGAGGGGTTGGGGTGTGGGCACGAACGTAACGCACGCAACCCAACCCAAGGAGACCGCCATGGCATTCGCATTGATTACGCTGACAACCTCGCTGGTCCTCAACCTGACGGTACTGGCGCTATTGAAGATCGGTCTGCGCAGCGCGCCGACATCCGACGAGCTGACCGGCTGCCAGTCATGCTGACGCCGGTCCGACGCACCATGCGCGCCGTCGCGAGCTCAGGCAGTCTTGCTCAAGCGGACCTGCTTGTCCGATTGGGCCATGCCGGCCACCAGTCGGCCGAGCTTTTCGATGGCGCGCTCGATGGTGGTGGTCCACAGCATGCCGCAGCTGATGCGGATGTAATTCCGATAGTCCGCCTTGGCGGAGAACACCAGCCCCGGCGCGATGCCGATACGGCTGGCCAGCGCGGTACGGAACAACTCCGCGCCATCCACACCCGCCGGCAATTCGATCCACAGCACGATTCCTCCGCTCGGCCGCGCCACGCGTGTGCCAGGCGGGAAGTAACGAATGATCGCGTCGAGCGCGTTCTGCGAATTGGCGGCGAGCGTCGTGCGCACCCGGCGCAAGTAACGGTCATATCCTCCGCTCGCGTAGTAACGCGCCAGCACCAGCTGCTGCAAGGTCGGGCTGGCGACCGACGAGAAGAACTTGGCGCGCGCAATCTCGGTATGAAACTGCGGCGACACCGCCCAGCCGATGCGATAGCCGAGCGCGATGGTCTTGGAAACAGACCCGCAGGTGATTACCAAACCCGCTTCGTCATACGCCCGCAGCGACGTGGGGCGCACGTTGCCGTAGTGCAGATCCCCGTAGATGTCATCCTCGATGATGGGCACTTCGGCGGCCGTGAGGATCGATACGATCTCACGCTTGGCGTCGTCGGGCGTGAGGCTGCCAGTGGGATTGTTGAAGTTGGGCATCAGCACGGCCGCGGCCAGCCGCGTCGTGCGCGCGATGTTTCTAATCGCTTCGACATCGATGCCGGTGCTCGTATGGTTCGGCACCTCGACGACTTTCAATCCCAGGTATTCGATCACCTGCAGCAGGCCGAAGTAGGTGGGCGATTCCACCAGCACCGTATCGCCAGCCTTGCACAACACCTGCAGCGACATCGTGATCGCGTCCATGGCGCCGCCGGTGATGACGACGTGCGCCGGATCGGCCGGCGCTCCCGCGAAGCTCATGCGCTTGGCCACTTGCCGCCGCAGCTCTTCGTGGCCCGGCGGCAGCAGACATTCGCCGGCGTGCGCCGGATGGTCGCGCAGTACTTCGCGAATGAGATTGTTGAGCCGCTGGTTCGGGTACAGCGTGGGCGAGGTGAAGGCGCCGTTGAGCTGCAGGATGTCCGGCCGGGCCAGCGCCTCCCGGCAGGTGTCGAGAGTTTCCGCAGCAATGGAGGCTGGACGGCGCGAACGACTGACTTTGGGTCGCGGCGGTGGCACGGCGGCGCGCATCGGCGGCCTGACATAAAAACCGGACTGCGGGCGCGCTTCGATGAGTCCGATGTTTTCCAGGTGCAGGTAGGCCTGCACCACCGTGGAAATGCTGACCTTGGCCGTGCGGCTCATGGAGCGCACCGAAGGAATGCGCTCGTTGCCGCGCAAGGCGCCGCTGGCGATCTGCGCCTCGACCATGCGCGCGACGCGTTCGTAGAGCAGCGGTTCCTGGGAAGCCATGGCCTACCTCGGCAGACACAACTGTATTGGTCGCGGGTCAGTCTACCTGAATCTGTACTGCTTGCCAGCATGCTCTAGAGTGTCCATCCGCGTCTTAGGATTTCTCATGTCTGTTTCTTCCAGCATCGGGCGACTCTCGGTCGGCATGCTTGTCGCCTTCGCCGCCATTTATTTCATCTGGGGCACCACGTATCTCGCGATCGCGGTCGCCATCCAGGCGATTCCGCCGTTCATCGGCGGCGCCGTGCGCTTCCTGCTCGCCGGCCTGGCCATGTACGTATGGCTGCGCTGGCGCGATCCCCGACCGTTGGCGAAGCTGGATCTGAAGATGGCCGCACTCACGGGCGTGTTGCTCACCGGTATCGGCAACGGCTTCGTGGGCTGGGGACAGCAAGGTATTCCGTCGGGCATCGCGGCGCTGATCGTTACCGCCGTGCCGGTCATCGTGCTGTTGTTGGATTGGGCGTTCTTCAGCAAGCGTGCGCCGAAGCGCCAGGCTTTGATCGGAACTACGATCGCGGTGATCGGCGTGGTGGCAATCGTTACGCACACCCGCTCGCTCTCCGGCGAGGCGAATCCGTTCTATGTGTTGTCGTTGGTGCTCGCTGCGGTGGGCTGGAGCTTCGGCACGTTGGTTCAGAAGCGGGCCGTGCAGCCTGGCACGGTGCTGAGCTTCACCTGTGCGCAGATGTTGTTCGGTGGCTTGTTCCAGCTGAGCATGTCGGTGGTCGACGGCGAGTGGGTGGTGTTCGATCCCTCGGCCGTCACCTGGAGCTCGGTGCTGGCGATCGCCTACCTCATCGTGTTCGGCAGCATCGTCGGGCTCAATTGTTATTTGTACTTGCTGACGCGAGTGGCCGCGCCGAAAGTGGCGACCTATGCGCTGGTGAATCCCGTGGTCGCTTTGCTGCTGGGTGCGCTGGTGCTGAACGAACGACTCACGCCGCTGGCGGTTTCAGCGGCTGCATTGGTGCTCGTGGGTGTGGGATTGGTGCTGTTCCAGGATGGGCTCAGGCCTTCGCAACTCAGGTCGTTTGTGGCGCGGCGGCTACCTGCATTCGCTCGCGGTGAATGACATAGAGACCGCTCGCGACGATGATGCCGGCGCCGATCAGCATGCGCGCGCTCGGCACAGTCATCCATAGCAGCCAGTCGAACAGCATGCCCCATGCAAGCGCCGTGTATTCCAGCGGCGCGATGGTGGGAGAGGCGGCCAGTCGAAACGCCTGGGTGAGGAAATGCTGGCCGATGGCGCCGCTCAGGCCGATGATGGCGATCCAGTACCAGTGGTCCCAAAGCACGGGCACCCAGCTCGAGAAGCAAAGCAGGCCCGCGAACACCGCCGTGAGCGTCAGCGCCCAGAACATGGTTGCCGCACTGGTTTCGGTGGGCTGCAAAACTCGGATGAGTAACGCACCGAGCGCGTAAGCCGTGGCCGATGCAAGCGCCGCGATCCCGCCGAGAATGGCTATGCCGCTCACTTCGATGCCGCTTGGGCGCAGCACTACGAGCACGCCGATCATGCCCGTGATCACTGCGAGCCACCGGTGCCAGCCGACGCGTTCGCCAAAGAACGGCACCGACAACGCCGTGATGAGCAGCGGCGCGGACATGAAGATGGTGTACGCGTTGGCCAGTGAAAGACGACTGACCGCGTAGACAAAGAAATAGAGCGCCGCGACCTGCAGAACGCCGCGCAACAGGTGCAGAGCCCAGCGATTGGGAATGAGATTCCGCCAGCGCCCGAAGCCGGCCGTTGCGATCAATATGAAAGGCAACGAGGCCAGCCCGCGGATGAACGTCACCTGCATGGCGGGATAAGTCTCGGCCAGGAGCTTCATGCTCAGATCCATGACGGCGAAGGCCGCGACCGCCGCCAGCATGCACAGAATTCCTCGGACATTATTTGTAGGCATGAGCAGGCATGCTAACGTGCCGCCGACAAGGCGGCTAGAATTGACATTGCAATCCGTCATCGAGATCGAGCTCATGCGCCAAGTGTTTATTTGTGATGCCATCCGCACGCCCATCGGCCGCTACGGCGGCGCGCTCGCCCGTGTGCGCACCGACGATCTGGGTGCCATTCCCATCAAGGCGCTGATGCAAAGGAATGCCGGCGTCGATTGGGGCGCGGTGGATGATGTTTATTACGGCTGCGCCAATCAGGCCGGCGAGGACAATCGCAACGTCGCCAGAATGGCCGCGCTGCTGGCGGGCCTGCCGGACACGGTGCCCGGCGCGACCATCAATCGTCTGTGCGGCTCGGGTTTGGATGCAGTGGGTACTGCGGCTCGCGCCATTCGTTCTCACGAGGCGGAGCTGGTGATCGCGGGCGGTGTGGAAAGCATGACGCGCGCGCCGTTCGTGATGGCCAAGGCGGACACTGCGTTCTCACGTACCGCGAAGATCGAGGACACGACCATCGGCTGGCGATTCGTCAACCCGTTGATGAAGGCCAGGTACGGCATCGATTCCATGCCGGAGACGGCGGAGAACGTTGCGGTCGAGTTCGGTATTGCTCGCGCCGATCAGGATGCGTTCGCTCTGCGCAGTCAGCAGCGTTATGCACGCGCGCACGCGGCGAAGTTCTTTGAAGCCGAGCTCACGCCGGTGGAGATTCAGCAGAAGAAAGGCGATCCGATCAAGTTCATCGCCGACGAGCATCCGCGCGAGACGTCGCTGGAAGCGCTCGCGAAGTTGAAGGGTGTGGTCAAGCCCGATGGGACGGTGACGGCTGGCAATGCATCCGGCGTCAACGACGGTAGCTGCGCGGTGCTATTGGCGAGTGAAGAGGCTGCGACCAAGTATGGTTTGAAGTTGCGGGCGCGCGTGATTGCAATGGCCACCGCTGGCGTTCCTCCGCGCATCATGGGCATCGGCCCGGCGCCGGCGACACGCAAGGTGCTGCAGCTGGCGAAGCTGGAAATCGGTCAGATCGATATCATCGAGCTCAACGAGGCTTTCGCGGCGCAGGGCCTGGCGGTGACGCGTCAACTGGGCCTGCCCGACGACGCGGAGCACGTGAATCCGAATGGTGGCGCAATCGCCATCGGCCATCCGCTCGGCGCGAGCGGTGCGCGACTGGTGACGACGGCACTCAACCAGCTCGAGAAGACATCGGGCCGCTACGCTCTGTGCACGATGTGCATTGGAGTGGGGCAGGGCATCGCGATGGTGATCGAGCGCGTATAGCGCTCGATCTTATTGGCACGCGGCCTGGCACTGTCGCAGCTCGCTGCGACAGATGTTCTTTGCGTCCCGCTCGTTGCGGAAGCAGTCGTAGCGCATCGAGGCGATGTTCTGTTGAATCACATCGATGCACACGTCGTAGTGTTGCGCGAAGCGAGCCGTGAGATTGCCCGGGCCGCGTTGGCTCGGGTTGCGGAAGTAGCTGCAGAAATAGGCGTAATCGTTGTTGCGCATCGTCATCGGATCGCGCCCGTTGCTGGCGGCGTTGCGTGAGCATTCCTGGCGCGCCTGGCGCACTTCGCTATTGCAATGACCGTTGGCGATCTCGCATTGGCGGACGCAGTCCTGGCGGGCGGACTCGGCGGCCGAGAGCGGCTTGGCGGCACGGTCGGCAGCAGTGACTGGGCTACCCTCTTGTTTCGCGGGCGCCTCGGAGCGCGCGGTGGTGTCTTCAGCGAGCCCGACGCCAAACCACGCCAGTGCCGCGCATAAACTTCCCAAGCCAGCCACGCCTTTGCCGTTCATTTTCTCGCTGCCCCGTCTCGGATCGACAGATCGTCGCCACCGGCGACAATAGCCGTCAAGCATTGTCGGGCGACCTTGGACATTGGTCTTAGGCGAAGACTACCGCACTGGAACCAGAAGCCCGCGCGAGTGTCCTTTATAGTGAGCGGGAAAATCTCGTAGAGACGGACCCCACCAGTTGATCGCCAGCCCGGTCGCGTTATGCTGGGGTCCCCATCCCGCGACTGTCACCGAAGTTCAGCCTCATGAGTCAACAGTCCGAAGAGTGCGTGGCCGAGTCGGCCCAGTCCGAAGCGGAGAAGCAGCAGAGTGCGCGCATCCTGCACCTGAAGTCGCGGCAGTACGACCTGCAAAAGGCTATTCAGCAGCGCGCCCAGGAATCCCTCGAGCGCGAAGCTGCACTGGATAAAGAGGAGCGCCGTCCGAAGCCGCTCAAGTGGCTGGTGGTGGCGAGCATCGCGGCCATTCCGGCGATCCTGACGCTGACCGCGGTGGATGGATTTCTCAAGGTCTTCCACAAGTATCTGGGCGTAGTCACGGCACAGGTCGAGCAGCAGCAGAAAGAAGCCGAGGCTGCGGCCGCAGCTGCCGAGGCCGCCGAGGCGGCCGCTGGACCTGTACAGACTCAGCCAGGAGTCGTGATGCTGCAGTCCCTGCCAGCAGCCACTCCGGCCCCCCAACAGTCCGCCGCTCCGGATCAACAGCCAGCTCCGGTCCCCGATTCCAACAATTAGATACGCTGGCGCGCGCTGCGCGACGTAGATAGAGGCGTGCGCTAGCGTCGTCGGAGACGTTCCGCGACTGATATCTGCTACCCTGCCGCCCCTGCCCGATAACGAGGCCGGGTATGGGGATGCAGGGATAATGATCGTCGACTGGCTGCCGACTCCTTCGCAGCATTTCCTGGTCAGCGCGGTGGCGCTTCTCATTTATATTCTGACCAGCCGCGCACGCGACCAGCGGCGCGCTCCCACATCGGCGATCGCTTGGGTTCTCGGGCTGGCCTTGATCCCGTATGTGATGCTGCCGCTCTATTTATTGTTCGGGCAACGCAAGCTCAAGCCGGTCGCAATTCCATACGCCGGCGTCGTCGTCGAAGGGCCACACTGGGCGGCGGAGCTGATCGAGAGCTTCGGATTGGCGCCGCCCTCGGTCTGCAAAGTGCGAATGCATGCCGACGGCACGCACGCGCGTGATGCGCTGTTCAAGATCATCGATGACGCGCGCCACACGCTCGATGTCAGCACCTTCATCATAGGAAACGATGCTTTCGGGCGTGACATCGTCGCGCGACTGGCTCGTCGTGCACGTGAAGGCGTGCAGGTACGGCTGCTGCTCGACGGCTTCTTCGCCGTTCTCGCGCCGCGACGTTATCTAAGAGAGTTGGCCGCCGCGGGCGCGAAGGTGGCGGTGTTTCGTCCGTTCTTCAGTCTGCGCCGGTTCGGGCCCCGCAACTTGCGTAACCATCGCAAGCTGGTGGTGGCCGACGATCGATATCTCTGGTGCGGCGGTCGCAATCTCGCCGCCGAATATTTCCTTGGCGACGACAGCGGCATGATCTGGCCAGACCTGTCGTTCGATCTCGAAGGTCCGGTGGCAGCGGCCGCCGGCACGCAGTTCGACCTGGACTGGAACACGACCCATCTGCGCATGCCGGTGCGCCAACGCCAGGCTGTCGCAATCGAGGGCGGGGAGCTGGCGCAATTCCTGCCCAGCGGTCCGGACCAGGTCGAAGACACCGCGCAATCGCTATTGATCGACGGATGCTACCGCGCCCGCCGACGCTTACTGGTAGTCACGCCGTATTTCGTTCCCGATGACAGCTTGCGTGCGGCGATGCGCCTGGCCGCGCGGCGCGGGGTGAAAGTAACTATCGCGATTCCGCGGCGATCGAATCACATGCTGGCCGACTTCGTGCGCTCCCGGCCCATGCGCGATCTCGCCGCGGCCGGCGTGGAGTTTCGGCTGCTGTCGCAGATGGTGCATGCCAAGGCGGTGGTGATCGACGAGTCGCTGGCCCTGTGCGGTTCCATCAATCTGGATTTGCGCAGTCTGCTGCTCAACCACGAAGCCGCGGTGGTGTTCTATGGCCGCGAATCCATCGACTGGCTGGCGAACTGGATCTCGACTGCGGCCGGGCAGGGCAGCGCCTATCGCGCGGAGCCGCCCGGGCTGCTGCGCGATATCGCCGAAGGCCTGTTACTTACTGTTGCCTTTCAGTTGTAGTCGAACCGTGGTTGAACGACAGCTTCAAGCCCACCGCTTCGGCGGCGCGCACCAGGTCGACGATGCGAGTAAGCCGCAGTTTTTTCATCATCCTGGCGCGTTCTGACTTGATGGTGCGCTCGCAAGCGCCGACTTCCACCGCGACTTGCTTGTTGAGTTTGCCTTCCGCAACGGCGGCGAATACCGCTCGCTCCCGTGCGGTCAATGTTCCGTACCGTTCCAGCAGATCGCGGATTTGCGAGCGCGCCGCATAGCGTTGCATCGCAATCCGGCGCGCATGGTGCACGGCGTCGAGCAGCCGTTCGCTCGGTACCGGCTTCACCAGGATATCCAGCGCGCCCGACTTCATGACCCGCACGCTGATCGGGATGTCCGCATAGGCGCTCACGAAAATGACCGGCGTGGTCAGCTCGTCGCCGGCCAGCCGCTCGAACAGTTGCAGGCCGTCGCCATCGGGCATGCAGATGTCCAGCAGCACGCACCCGGGCGCGGCGTGCAGGTCCGCCTGCTCGAACTCGGCCAGTGTGGCATAGCCCACCGCCTGGATATTCTTCGCTGCGAACAAGCGTAACAGGCTGAGCCGAAAGCTTTCGTCATCGTCGACGATATGAATGACGAAACGCCGCATCGCGTCGTATTCCGAATCGCCGTGAAAGTGCTCGATCCCCACTATATCCATGCCGTCTCCCCTTGCCTCTCGACGCTGGTTCAACCCGACTGCAACGGAACAGTGAACTTGAAGACGGCTCCACCGGCCGAGGTTCCCTCCTGCCAGATCCTGCCGCCATGGGCCTGCACGATGGTGCGCGCGATGGCCAGCCCCAGTCCCATGCCTTCCTGCTTGGTGCTGAAAAATGACTCGAAAATCTGCCGCCGATACGCCGCCGCAATGCCTGGACCCGTGTCCGCGACCGTGATGACCGCGAAGTATTTGTCATAACGGCTGGTCGTGACGTCCAGAATACGCTCAGGCAGGCCAGTTGCGGTATTAGAGACCATCACATCGAGGTTGTCGGGAGCATTCGCGCCATTTGTGGTATCCAGTGTGGTATCCAGGGCATCCATGGCGTTGATCATCAGGTTGAGGAGCACCTGCTCGAGGTGAATGGAGTCACCGTGAACCGGCGGCAGCGTGGTATCGAGCGAGCTGCGCACTGTCACCAGCCGCTTGCGCGCCACTGGCTGGATGAGGCTGAGCGCGGTGGCCGCGATCTCGTTGAGGTCGATCATCGTGGTCTGTAACTCGCGACGCTTCAGCAAAGCGTGCAAATGGCGCACGATATCGTTGGCCCGCAAGTCGTCGCGACGGATGTCGGCTAGCATGCGGCGGATGTCCTCGAGCGGTGGATGCGCCTGGTTCAGCAGGCTTTCCGCGGCATCGGCGTTGGTGAGGATGGCGCTGAGCGGCTGACTGATTTCATGGGCGATGGAGCCGGCGATTTCGCCGACGAGTGCCAGGCGCCCGGTGTGGGTGTCGGCGCTGCGCAGGCGCCGGCGGGCCTGGCGCGAGCGGCGGCGGAACGACCAAAATGTCAGCATGCCGGCCTGGGTGACCGCCAGGAGCAGCAGCAATGTCATCAGGACCGGCTGTCGCACGGAAAAGACGCCGCAAGGTTCTTGGTGGCGGGGCGGATTCGAAAACTTGCGACTTTGCCCATTCCGCGTATGTACGGCTGTGAGGATTCGGCAACAATTGCGCGTCCTTCAGCCAGTTAACGGCAGATTACGGCAATAGGGATATTTCGAACGGATCATTGATCGGGACCTCAGTCAGGCAAGGGAGGAAAGCCATGGCAAGACTGGTATTTCGGGACTTCGATGAGTTTGCCGAAGCCATAACGGGAGTCGACGGACGTTTCATTCCGACCGCGCGTTCCAACTCGGAATGGTGGACGGAAGCGGTACGGCCGGGATCGGTTTCGCTACAGCAGATTCAGATCGGTAGCCCGAGTACGTTCGCCGGCGACGGCGAGGCTGGCCGCTATACGCTCGGCCTGCCGATGACCGATGCCACCCAGATTCGCATCGATGGCCAGTTCCTCGAAGAGGATGCGTTCCTGCTGCTGCACGAGGACCAGCCGTTCACTTTCACCGGCGGGGACGTGGTGCGTTGGGCGGGCGTGAGTGTGCCTACCGACACCCCGCTGGTGTCGCCGGACCTGTTCACGTCGGCGCGTTCCGGCAGCGGACCCCGTACACGCACCGTGTTGTCCTATCTCGATCGCTTGCGGTGGGTGGTCGACCGCGCCATTTCCAGCAACATGGAATTTCGCGAGCCGGCGGTGATCGCGGCGGCCGAAGAAGAAGTCGCGATCTGTCTCACGCACGTGCTCGAGCGCAGCATGAAAGTGCAGGATCGGCATGTCGGCCGGCCGCAGTTTTCCCGCAGCCGGGTGATCGCTCGCACCCTGGCGCTGATCGAGGAGAACGAAGGCCAGCCGTTGTTCGTCGACGATCTGTGCCGGGCGACCCAGGTCAGCGAGCGCACACTGCGAAACATCTTCCACGAATTCTTCGGCGTCGGTCCGATGCGTCTGCTCAAGGTCCGGCAATTGCGTGAGATTCGCGCAGCGTTGCTGCGTGCCGATCCTCAGCGCGACACCGTGACGCGCATCGCCGCCCGCTTCGGCATCTGGGATTTCAGCTTGTTCGCCCGTAACTACAAGGCGTTGTTCGGGGAATCGCCCTCGCGCACGCTGCGTGCGCCGCCGAACGAAGGCAAGGTGCGCTCGTCATTGTCGTGGCTGCATTACGCGTCCAGGATTTTTATCGATGACATGCGAACCCCGGCCGATTCGCATGTCGACGACGGCAACGGGGACGACGAGGAAACTCCCATGATGATTCAGCCGGCCGACCCGGTGGTGCTCCGGGCCAAGAGCTGAGCTGTCAGAGGCTGGCCCGCAGGAACAGGAGCGGGCCAGCCATATCCAGTTCGAAGATGCCGGGCGTATCGAGGTCGCGCGAGTCGACGTCCACGTTGAAGTTTCGGTAGCCGAGGCCGAACACCAGGTGTGGATTCATGCGCCAGGTCAGCGCGGCGCGGGCGTCCATCAACGACCCCTCGACGTCGTCGATCTCCACCGAAACATACTGCAGGCGTGCTTCGACCGACCAGCGTTCGTTGAAGTCATAACGCCCTTCGACGCCGATCAGCGGCAGCGGCGTCACGCCGGTTTCGGCGTCGCGAATCACGCGGCTCTTCACCTCGGCATTCGCTTCCACTTCGAGCACCTGAATGCCGAATGTGAGCGCGATATCGACGCTGCGCAGTTGCACGATGCTGTAGCCGTAGGTGAGGCCCAGCATCGTCAGGTTCAAAGTGCTGTCCACTTGTTCGTTCGGAAGATAGGTCTGGTCATCGAATACGATGGTGCGATCGATGGTATTGCGCGCCGAGCGGCGCAGGCCGAAGCCGCTCAAGCGAATCAAGTGACGAGCGCCGGGCAGCAAGGTGATCTCCGCCAGCGGCAGCAACTTCGAATCGTCCAGCCCGAAGTCGTCTTCGGCATTCAGCAAGGTGCCGGCTGTGACGGGCGAAGGGTCCATGCGCAGCTGGGTGTCGAGGCCCGCGCCGACTCCCATGACCTCGACGCGAAAGCGATCTTCGATCACGTGCGGCTTGGGTTTCGGCGCCCAGTCCGGCAGCTTGTCATTGGTGGGCTTCTTATCGGCGGCGTGCGCGAGATTCGCAGTCAGGCCCATGACCAGAGCTACAGCCACGCTCGAGACGAGACTCGATGAGAGGCTCGCGGGGATGTCGCGTTCAGGAATCACTTCGGGCACTCCGGCGTTGCGTTGTCCCATTCGTGGGACTCGCGTGGATTATGCCCGTGTGCTCAGGCAGTCGCGACCCAGCGATCGTCCCAGCGGATCGGACGGACGCTGGCGATTTTCAGAAACTGTGAACGCAGTCGGGTTTCATCCAGGCCGCAAGCGGTGCCGTCGCGTTGTGACGCCAGAATCGAACCGTCGGTGAGTCGCGACAAACCATATGTTTCCAATGCGGCGATGAAGCCGAGATAACGCTCGCAATTAAATGCATCCGATCCGGATGCGGGCCGCCGGGAGCGGCGCTTAGTGCGAGACGCGTTTTCCAGGGCGATCGGGCAGCTCGGTGGGCTGCTCCTCCCAGCAGGCAGGTCTAAGACTCTGGCGCCGATGCAGGATGTGGGTGAGCTCCTCGCCATCGACGCCGAGCCGGGCGGCGGCTTTTTCTATGGACAGCCCCTCGCAGACGATGAGGCTGACCGCCACCCAGTACAAAGCGGCTTCGGTGCGGGAATCGTGCTGGCGCTGCATTGCTGGCCGTGCTCGCCCCGGAAACGACGGGAGAGCGCGAGCCGCCATGTTGAGTGCAGTAGCAGCAGAGATAAACCGGCACAAATACGGAAGCCGGTCTGTGAGGGAGCGCGGTAAATGCCTACCGCGCTGCCCCGATACGAACAACCGTGGTCCGTGCGATCGGCGCTGCCGGCCGATCGCGAGACGATCAGCCCTCGACTTCGGCGAGACGCTTGCCGACGAACTGCCAGTTGGCCAGCTTCTCGACCACGGCTTTGACGAAGCCGGCGCGATTCTGCTGGTAGTCCAGGTAATACGCGTGCTCCCACACGTCGCAGGTCCACAGCGCATGGCCGCTGGTGATCAACGGATTGTCGGCATCGTGAGTGGTGGTGATCTCCAGCTTGCCGTCCTTCAACACCAGCCAGGCCCAGCCGCTGCCGAACTGGCTCACGGCCGCTTCGACGAACTTGTCGCGGAAGTTGTCGAACGAGCCGAACGCCGCCTCCAGGCGCTTCGCGATCGGTTCCGGCGGCGTGCCGCCGCCATTGGGCGCGAGCGAATCCCAGAAGAAGTCGTGATTCCACACCTGCGCGGCGTTGTTGAAGATCTTCCGCTCGGTGCCGCTCTTGTTGGCGGTGGCCTTGATGATGGTTTCGAGGTCCTGCTGCTCCATCGGCGTGCCGGCCACGAACTCGTTCAGTTTGGTCACGTAGGTCGCATGGTGCTTGCCGTGGTGATGATCCAGCGTGCGCGCCGAGATCGTCGGGCCGAGAGAATCTTTGGGAAACGGCAGAGGCTTCAATTCGAACGCCATGGCGGGCTCCAGCTAGCGAAAACTACGGGGGTAACTGCGCCAACGTATCGCGGACAGCGAAGTTCCGGCCGATTCCAGGCCGCTTCGTTACGGCTCCATTGCAGCGCGGAGCGCCCGAGACGCACCCCGGAAATCTGCTCCGGCGGCCCCGATGCGGCGAACATGCCCATGAAAGCGATGGCGGTGTCGGAGAATACCTGTACTGGCCGGCACTTGGCCACCCGCCCGGCGGCGGTCCCGGGCGTTACGCGCTGGCGGGCGGCTGTAACCTCGTTCACGTTCGAATTCGCGTCGATTGCGCGCTTGCCGGCGGCTGGCGGCGAAAATCCCGGGCTTTATTTACGTGGCCATGCGAAGCGCGACGAGCTCGACTATATTCACAGGTTCAGTTGCAACGGCCACGAGTAATACAGGGTCGAAGAAACCCGGGGTCGGCAGGCAGCGACATGTTCAACACGAAGGAAGCACGAGGTATGACCGCAGGAACGTGGTCAACCCGATGCGACCGGGAGGAAAGTTTGTGGGCAAGGCGACACCAGTCGCGGCCATCTACGCGCTGGGCGTATTGGCGATCGTGGCGGCAACCATGGCGGTGGAGGCGGCAGAAGACGCGCCTGCGCGCAGCTTCGTAACGCTGAAGCTCGAAGGCGCCTGCGACGAGCAGAACACGCGCCTCTGGCTGATCAATACGCACACTTTCAAGACCATCGCCACTACCGTGCGCTGGCGTGCCGCCGGTGGCAAGGATTTGAGCGAACAATTCTTTCCCGGGCCGAACTCGGTGCGCGAAATCGGCTGTGCCGCCGAAGGCGAGATTCTGGACGCGCAGTTCGCGGATTTTTAGGAACTGACTGGTGATTGCTGACTGGTGACGGGCCAGAGGAGCGATTTCGGAGGAGCCAGTGCTCGACCCTGCGCAAAATACCATCGCCATGCCCGATGGCACGGCCTTGGTGTACCGGACCTATCGATCGAGTGGCGCGCCGCGCGCGGCCGTAATCATCCCCTCAGCCATGGGCGTGGCGCAGAAATTCTACGCGCAGTTCGCGCAGTGGCTGGCCAGCCAGGGTTATCACGTCACCACGTTCGACTATCGTGGCATCGGCTGTTCCGCGCCGCCATCGTTGCGCGGCTATCCAGTAAACATATTCGATTGGGCCCGGCAGGACTGCGCCGCCATCATCGACCTGGTGAAGTCGCAGTTTCCCGAGCTGCCGCTGCACTGGATCGGTCACAGTCTCGGCGGTCAATTGCTCGGCTTGATTCCCAATCGCGACCGCATCGATCGCGTCATCACTGTCGCCACCGGCACCGGCTATTGGCTGCAGAACACCTGGCGCACCAAGTCGGTCGTATGGTGGCTGTGGTTCGTGATCGTGCCGCTGGCTTTGCGCGTGGCCGGTTACTTTCCCGGCAAGCGTTTGCGCAAGGTCGGCGACCTGCCGTTCGGAGTGATGCAGCAATGGCGTCGCTGGTGTCTCAATCGCGAATATGTCGTCGGCGCCGAAGGCGATCAGGTGCGCGCCGCCTATGCGTCGGTGCGCATGCCGATGCTGTCGCTCTCATTCACCGATGACGAGATGATGTCGGCGAAGGGCATCAAGTCACTGCATGGCTTGTACGTGAATGCTCCGGTCGAATACCGCCGGATCGCGCCTCGCGAAATCGGCGCACGGCACATCGGTCACTTCGGTTTCTTCCGTCCGCAGTTCGAGCAAACGTTATGGCCGCTCGTGCCGCAATGGCTGAGCGTGCGCTGAATTATTTCGACAGGCTTCGGGAAAAAAATGGCGATTATATACTTGACAAACCCATGGCCTGAGCGCAAAGTTCGCTCCAACAGGAGAAGAACATGTCCGCGCTTCAGGCCCCGCACTTCAACGATGACAACAAAGCCCGCGAGTACCTAGAGGCGATCCGCTGGCCCAATGGCCCGGTCTGCCCGCATTGCGGAGTCATCGACGGCCACTATCAACTGCAAGGCAAGGCTCACCGTCCAGGGCTCTGGAAGTGCAGCGCGTGCCGTAAACAGTTCAGCGTAACCGTAGGCACCGTGTTCGAGCGTTCCAAGATTCCGCTGTCCAAGTGGCTGATGGCGGTCTACCTGATCTGCTCTTCCAAGAAGGGCATCAGCTCGCACCAGATCCATCGCACGCTTGGCGTGACCTACAAGTCCGCTTGGTTCATGACTCACCGCATTCGCGAAGCCATGCGCTCGGGTGAACTCGCTCCGATGGGCGGCAACGGCGGCCCGGTCGAAGTGGACGAAACATTCATCGGCCGTGAACCGGGCGCTCCGGTGAAGCGCGCCTATCACCACAAGATGAAGGTTCTTTCTCTCGTGGATCGCGGCTCCAAGCAGGTCCGCTCAATGGTCGTGGACAACATCAAACCGCAGACCATCGTGCCGATCCTGCGAGAGAACATCGCGAAAGAAGCCTACGTCATGACCGACGAGGCCGGTCACTACTACCATCTGAAGAAAGACTTTGCTCAGCACGACGTGGTACGCCATGGCCAGGAGGAATACGTCCGTGGCATCGTGCACACCAACACCATCGAAGGCTACTTTTCGATCTTCAAGCGCGGCATGAAGGGCGTCTATCAGCATTGCGGTGTGAATGGTGGTCAGAAACCGCGTGATTCTGGGGATGAGCTGCGCTTCGTGAACCTCTGAGCTGCTCGACTGGGTCGTGCCCTCGGCCGATTTCTTCCTTCCAACTTCGTTCTTCGGTTTTTCGTGCGTGTGACGGCA
>NZ_DASWVW010000024.1:0-32631 GCF_036406195.1 Steroidobacter sp. | reverse complement strand
TCGCGACATCGGCTCGAAGATTTTCGTTTGGTTCAGGCCAACCCGATACTCGCTGGATTGCACCACGAGTACTCGTTGGCGCGCGCGTGAACAGATCGGATCGGCCAAGAGCGGTCCGGCTGAGATATTTGCGGACGACAGCCCTGGCTCAACCTCCAGATGCCGATGCGTTGCGGATCGATGCGCGGATCGACACTGATGGCGCGTACCGCCGCGAGCGCATCGTCGGCCAGTAATGTGTAGTCGCTTGCTTTGAGATCCCCACCCGATTTGCCGCTCCCGCGGCGATCGTAGACAAAGACTGCCATGCCGAGTGACGGCAGCATGTCTTTCAAATGACGATAGAGCGACAGGCCCCGAAGGGGCAAGGACGCTGTATGGGTCACGACGATTGCTGCAAGCGCCCGGCCGCCTCGCGGCTGATAGAGCGTACCGCTCAGCTCGGCGCCGGCGCTACGGAATGCCTTTTCCTCCTGCACGACAGCGGTCGCGGCGAGTGCGCTCCACGGCGGTGCTTGCTCCGAGCCAGCAACTGTGTGCGCAAAACTTGCGGCAATCGATGCCATTACGATCAGTGCTCCCGTCCGCATCGCTGCCTGCAGACTGCAATGAGCTGTTTTGCCAACATCATACTGAGCTTCCATATTGAAGTTGTTGACAGCGGCTTTGTTACGCCTGACGCGCGTTGGCGCGAGTCTATGGCAAGTGCCGCATGAAGCGCCGAGAAAAATGCTCTTTCAGCGCCCTCAGAAGCAGAAGAATTACCGCTGGCTGGTGCCGATCATAGGCGCACCATGAATGCACAGCGCAACGTCTCGTCGCTCTTCGGCGCGCCGCTGGCCCCGGCGGATCGCGCCATGTTCGGACCGGAAGTGATGGATGAAGTCCGTACGTACATGGCGCCGCTCGGCTATGCATCGACGCCGATGCACTCGATGAGCTCGCTGGCCCGGCACACCGGGGTTAGGCAGATCCTCGTCAAGGACGAACGCACGCGCTCGACGCTAGGCAGCTTCAAGGCCCTGGGCGGCGCGTATGCAGTGGTTCGCGAGGTGCTCGCGCTTGCCGAGCGCGCGCTAGCGCGCAGACTTTCACCTGATGAGATCAATGATCGCGACGTTCGAGCCTTCGCCGCAGAACTGACAATAACGTGTGCCACGGATGGCAATCATGGTCGCGCCGTAGCGTCCGGTGCGCGGCTAATGGGGTGTTCCGCCGTCATTTTTGTTCATGAGCATGTCAGTTCCGCGCGCATTCAAGCCATCCGAGAGCTGGGTGCGTCAGTGACGGTCGTCGCGGGATCCTACGACGATTCGGTTGCGGCCGCGAAGCAGGCCGCGGCAGAGAAAGGTTGGCTGCTCGTCGCGGATACCTCGTGGCCAGGTTATGAGGCGCTACCGGCGCGTGTGATGCAAGGCTACGTGCTCATGGTCCACGAAGCCCTGCAGCAGTGTGAAGCGCAGGCGCTGCAGCCAACGCATGTCTTCCTTCAGGCCGGTGTAGGCGGTATGGCAGCGGCAGTGGCTGCGTACTTGCGTATCCGTTTCGGCGAATCCGCCGTGAAAGTCATCATCGTGGAGCCGGAGCGAGCTGCTTGTTTATACGCGAGCGCCTGCAATGGAACGCCGACCCGAATCGAAGCGGGCGACTCGACAGTGATGGCAATGCTCGAGTGTTATGAGCCATCGCTGGTGGCGTGGCGGATTCTCGAGCGTTGTGCGCATACCTTCATTGCCATCGAGGAAGAAGCGGCGGTGCGCACTTTGCGCCGCTTGGCCAGGCCACTTTCCGGCGACCCTGCGGTCGAAAGCGGCGAGAGTGGCGGCGCCGGGCTCGCCGGATTGCTCGAAGCCGTTGCACAGCCGGAGCTGCGCCACGCGTTGAGCCTGGACGACAAATCGGTCGTGCTCGTATTCAACACCGAAGGCGCGACCGACCGCGCCCGTTACGAGGCACTGCTCGGCCAGGAATACGAGGCGAAGTGAGATGCCTGGTCTTGCGATCGACCGTCAGCGACTGTTGCAACGATTGGGCGAGCTTGGCTCGCTCGGCGAGGTGTTCGAAGGCGGTCGCACGCGCCTGGCTTTGACGGATGCGGATCGGGCCGCGCGCGACCTGATTACCCGCTGGCTGGAACAAACCGGTGCACGCATCCATGTTGATCGAATCGGCAATATCATGGCTGTGCTGCCCGGCCGTTCAAGCCTCGCTCCAATTATGACGGGCTCGCACATCGACACCGTCGTTCGGGCTGGAGCCTATGACGGTTGTTACGGCGTGATCGCTGCCATTGAGGTCTTGCATGCATTTGCAGCGGCGAATGTGCAGCCCGAGGTGAGTGTGGCTGCGGCCATATTCACGAACGAAGAGGGCGTGCGATTCGCGCCTGATTTGCTTGGCTCGCGCGTCATGGCGGGCAAGCTTGCGCTGTCGGAGGCGCTCGCTGCTCGCGACCGGGCAGGTCACACGGTTGCGGATGAGCTGGCGCGAATAGGTTATGCCGGCAGTGCGCTATCGGACGAGTCGTTGCCGGCGTGTTTCCTGGAGTTGCACATAGAGCAGGGGCCCCTGCTCGAAGCCAGTAACGTGCAGATTGGCGTTGTCGATGCGCTCCAGGGCCATTCGTGGTGGCAGGTATCGATCGAAGGAACAGCCAATCACGCCGGCACGACTCCGATGGAACTGCGGCGCGATGCTGGCGCCGCGGCGATGGTGCTTGCCACCGAGATCATGCAGGCCGCCGCACAGAAGGGAACTCCGAAAGTCGCGACTGTGGGCTGCATATCTTTCGAGCCTGGCTCGATCAATGTCGTTCCGGGCCGCGCTACTTTCAGCTTGGACATGCGCGATCACCGTTCAGACGAGTTGCGACGAGTAGAATCGATGTTGCTAGACGCGGCGCAAGGGCTCGAGACACGCGGCTTCAAAGTCGATGCCAAGTGCATCAGCCGCGCGGAACCTGTCACGTTCGATGGCACTTTGTGCGCAGAGATCGAGCGCACCGCCGCCGATCTTCAGTTGACAACTCGACGCATGGTGTCGGGCGCGAGTCACGATGCACAAATGATGACGCACCTTTGTCCGAGCGCGATGATCTTCGTGCCGAGCCATCGCGGCATCAGTCACAACCCGGCGGAACACACCGATCCTGACGATCTGCTCCGGGGCGCTGAAGTGTTGTTGCACACCATCCTGCGTTTGCAGACTACCTTGGGAGGTTTCGATGCACGTCCCGCCGTTTGATGTTGCAGAATTCGAGCACCGAGCCATGCGTGCGCAGCGCTTCATGCACATGCATCGGCTCGATGCTTTGCTGGTGACGTCACCGCCGAACTTTCGCTACTTCAGCGGCTTCGACAGCCTGTTCTGGGAGAGCCCGACGCGGCCCTGGTTCTTGATCGTGCCGGCTCAGGGACGTTGCATCGCCGTGGTTCCGGAGATCGGTGCGCCGGTACTCAGTAGCGGCTGGATCGACGATGTGCGCTCGTGGCCGGCGCCGCGGCCCAGCGACGATGGAGTGTCGCTGCTCACCGGCACGTTGGCGGCATTGCCTTGTCGTTTCGGCCGCATCGGCATGGAGCTGGGCCGCGAATCGACGGTGCGCATGCCGTTGCTCGACTTTCTCGAAGTGCGAGAACGTTTGTCGAAGTTCGAGATCGTGGATGGCTCGCCGTGCATCTGGGAAACACGACGTGTGAAATCGCAGGCCGAGATCGCTCATATCCGCGCTTCGTGTCAATTGGTGAGCGATGCTTTCGAAGCGCTGCCGCGCCAGGTCGCTGTCGGACGCAGTGAAGCTGACGTTTGCCGGGAGTTGACGATCGACATTCTGCGTCGAGGAGCCGATACGGTTCCGTTCATCGCGGCGGCATCGGGACCCGGGGGCTATCCTCAGATCATCTCGCGTCCGGGCGCGCGCAAGCTTCAGCGAGGCGACGTGCTCATCATCGACGTCGGCGCGACATTGAGCGGCTATTTCTGCGATTTCGATCGCAACTACGCGCTGGGTCCGGTGTCGGCGGAAGCGCTGGGCGCCCAGGACGCGGTGTGGCGCGCGACCGAAGCGGGCATTGCCGCGGCAGTCCCAGGTGCGACGACGACCCAGCTGTGGTCGGCAATGATGAAAGTCCTGGAAGCCGCCGGCATGCGAGGTAACAATGTCGGTCGCCTCGGGCACGGGCTGGGCCTGCAGTTGACCGAGCCTCCTTCCAATATGCCGGGCGATGACACGCCGCTGGAGCCCGGCATGGTGATGACGATCGAGCCGGGCATGGAGTACGCACCCGGAAAGATGATCGTGCACGAGGAGAACGTCGTGATCACCGAGAACGGCGCCGAGCTGCTGACACGTCGCGCGCCACGTGAAATGTACACGATTCAGCTCGAGTGATGACGCAATGAATTTCTGCAGCGACAACGCGGCGCCTGTTTGTCCCGAAATCATGGAGGCCATGCTCGCGGCCAACACGGGATCCGCGCTTGCATATGGAGAGGATGCTTGGACGCAACGGCTCGACGCGGTGTTCAGCGCATACTTCGACGCGCCGGTTCGAGCCTTCGCTGTAGTGACCGGCACTGCGGCGAACGCATTGGCGCTTGCAAGCGTGACGCCATCGTACGGGGCGGTGTTCACACATGAGCAGGCGCACGTGCTGCGTGATGAATGCGGCGCGCCCGAGTTGTTCACGGGAGGCGCTCAGCTGCGTGGACTGTCCGGTACGGACGGCAAACTCACCGCGGTCGTGCTCGAGGCGGCATTGAAGGCGAATCCGCCTTCGGTCCATTCCACCAAGCCTGCGGCTATCTCCATTTCTCAGGCAACTGAAGCTGGTACCTGCTATCGCCCGCATGAGGTCGCTCAGCTCAGTGCGTTTGCTCACCAGAACGGAATGCACATGCACGTGGACGGTGCACGTCTCGCCAACGCCATTGCATTCCTCGACTGTCATCCGGCTGAGATCACGTGGCGGGCGGGTGTGGATGTGCTTTCCTTCGGCGCGACCAAGAACGGTGCGCTTGCCGCGGAAGCCGTGGTGTTTTTCGATCAGGGACTGGCGGAGGACTTTGAACTGCGCTGTAAGCGTGCGGGACATCTGATTTCCAAGTCACGATACGTTTCGTCGCAACTGCTGGCGTATATGGAGTCGGGCGTGTGGCTGCGAAGCGCACGGCGGGCGAATGCACTTGCAATCTCGATCGCGGCGCACGCACAGCCGTGGTTGATGTACCCGGTCGAGGCGAATCAAATCTTCCTGGCGTTGGGAACAGAACGAAGGCAGCGGCTGCATGATTTGGGGTTTGAGTTCTACGACTGGGGCGCGGCCGACTCCGGCGAGGCTCGCTTCGTTGTTTCCTGGAACCAGTCGCAGAGTGACATCGATGCGCTCGCGGTTGCATTGGATGACTTATGCGGCAATTAACCGACGGTTCGGCTCCGTTGGATCAATGGATCGATGGACGCTTCGAGCGAGGTGAACTGCGGGCGGTCGCCGTGTTGGATCCTGCAACCGAGCACGTTCTCGCGCACGTCGCGCAGGCCGGCGTCGGTCAGGTCGACCGTGCAGTTCAGTCAGCGAATCGCGCCTTTGAGCGCTGGTCGCGAACCACACCGCAGCAACGTTCCGCGTGCCTGCTGAAACTTGCGGCAATGGTCGAAGCGCGAGCCGATGCGTTGGCACAGATCGAATCCATGAACTGTGGCAAGCCTCTGGCACGAGTCATTGCCGATGAGATGCCCGCCACCGCGGATGTGCTGCGCTTCTTCGCCGGCGCCGTCCGTTCACTGCAGGGGCCCTTGGCTGGAGAATACGTTGAGGGATTCACTAGCATGATCCGGCGTCACCCGGTGGGTGTGGTCGCGGCCATCGTGCCTTGGAATTATCCGTTGATGACGGCAGTCTGGAAGCTTGCCCCGGTGCTGGCGGCCGGCTGTACGCTGATCATCAAGCCTTCCGAGCTCACGCCGCTGAGCACGCTCGCGCTGGCGGAGTTGATCGGGGAGGCGTTTCCTCCCGGGGTGGTCAATATCGTGTGCGGTACCGGTGCCGAGACCGGAGCGGCATTGATCTCGCATCCGAATGTAAACATGATCGCGCTTACCGGCAGTGTCGCCACCGGCCAGCGTGTGCTTGCATCCGCCACCGCATCCATCAAGCGCACCCATCTGGAGCTCGGCGGCAAAGCGCCAGTGATCGTCTGCGAAGACGCGGATATCGATGCGCTCGTGCAAGCGGTCCGGCTCGCCGGCTACTACAACGCGGGGCAGGACTGCACCGCAGCCTGTCGGCTGTATGTGGCGGCGCCGATCTATGATCGAGTCGTCGCCGATCTCGCCTGCGCGGTGATGAGTCTACGCGTCGGCTCGCCTGCGGACCCGGACACTGAGATCGGACCGCTGATCAGCTCCGCTCATCGACAAAGCGTCGAGAGCATCGTCGCGCGCGCGTCTGCGTTGACTAGCACCAAGGTGGTCGCGGGCGGAAAAGCTTGCCCAGGCGCGGGTTTCTTCTTCGAGCCGACCGTCATTGCCGAGGTCGATCAGGACGACGAGATCGCACGCGATGAGGTGTTCGGTCCAGTCGTGAGCATCACTCGATGCACGAGCCTGGAGCAGGCAATTGCGTGGGCCAACGACTCGCGGTACGGTCTGGCTTCTTCAGTGTGGTCGAGGGATGTCGGCGTCGCTTTGCGTGTCGCCGAGCGCCTCCGTTGTGGCAATACTTGGATCAACACGCATCTGGTGCTCGCAAACGAAATGCCTCATGGCGGCACCAAGCAATCAGGCTACGGCAAGGATCTGTCGTTCTATGCGCTGGAGGAATACACGGTAGCGCGGCACATCATGGCAAAGCTCGCATGAGACTTTCATTCGAGGCGTTGCGCGCCAGCGTCGACAGGCAGTGGAACGAGTTGATTCTGCCGGCCCTGCAGTCCTACATAATGATCCCGTGCGTGTCCCCGGCGTTCGATCCCAGCTGGCAAGCTCACGGGTATATAGAGGATGCGGTCGAGTTGATGAAGCTGTGGTGCAAGGCCCAGCCGTTGCCGGCAATGCGCGTGCAGGTCCTGCGTGGCAAGGGACTCACGCCGTTGCTACTCGTCGATGTTCCGGGAGACACCCCTGCATGCGTGCTCATTTACGGTCACTTGGACAAGCAGCCGGCACTGAGCGGCTGGCTGCCGGGGCTCGGGCCATGGCAGCCAGTAGAACGTGGCGGAAAGTTATATGGTCGCGGCGGAGCGGACGATGGCTATGCCGTCTTCAGCGCGATCGCGGCAATCGTCGCGCTACGCGAACAGGGCATTGCCACGCCGCGATGCGTTGTGTTGATCGAAGCATCGGAGGAAAGTGGCAGCGTGCACCTGGCGGCGCACTTGGATGCGCTGGGCGATCGGTTGCCCGATCCGTCCTTGATCCTGTGTCTGGATGCCGAGTGCGGCGACTACGACAGATTGTGGTGCACGACGTCGCTACGCGGTTGTGTGGATGGCGTGTTGCACGTCCGCACACTGTCGGGTGCCGTTCACAGTGGATTCGCGGGCGGAATCGCTCCTTGTCCGTTACGCGTCGCAGCGAATGTACTCGCGCGACTGGGATGTGGAAACGATGGCATGGTCACGTTGCCGGCACTGAGTGTGGAGATTCCTTCCGACCGTGCTCAGCAGACCGCAGGTGCGGCTCGGGTTCTCGCCGGTCGTCTGATTCGCAAGATTCCATTGCTGCCTGGAGTTGAACCCGTCGCGAGCGAGACAGAGACGTTGCTCGTCAATAGTACGTGGCGCGCGACCCTGGCAGTCAGCGGCATCGACGGCATTCCGCTGGTTGCCGACGCTGGCAACGCTATTTTGCCGCAGGTGAGCCTGCGCATTTCACTCCGCTTGCCGCCGACGTTGAGCGCGACACGAGCCGCCGAGGCGATCCGAGGCACACTCGAGTCTCATCCGCCGCACGGTGCGGACGTTTGTGTCGAGATTACGGATGCATTGTCGGGCTGGAATGCACCGCCCGCGGCACGCTGGTTGCAAGCAGCGATGGAGCTCGCATCCAGAGAATGTTTCGGCGCGCCGGCCGAGTCCGTGGGGTGTGGGGGAACGATTCCGTTTCTGCCGATGTTAGCGCAGCGATTTCCCGGCGCGCAGTTCCTCGCCACAGGTGTGCTCGGGCCTGGCTCGAACGCACACGGTCCGAACGAGTTTCTGCATCTCGATTACGTCCGTCGTCTCAATTGTTGTATAGCGTCCGTGCTCGCGGACTGCGCCGCCGCTCACGTCGCTTGAGCTTGCTTGGCCGCCGCGCGTCTGAGGCCAAACTTGCGCCAGATGTAATAGACAGGTACGCCAGCCAGGGTGATCGACAGATTTAGCAAGGTGACGCGGGGTTGCTCGATGAGCGAATTCACCAACACCAGACTGCTTGCGGCAAGAAAGATGGCAGGGACGAGTGGATAGCACGGCGTGCGATAGGGGCGTGCGAGTTGGGGTTGTTTGAGACGCAGCACGATGACGCCGAGCACGCCCAGTGCGTAGAACGGCCACAGCCCGAGAATGAAGATTGCAGTCAGCTCTTCGAAGCTGTGCAGCGATGAATATGCAATTGCGATGGCGCCCGAGAGCAGCACTGCCAGATACGGCGTCTCGAGCTTGGGATGAACCACGCCGATCGCGCGGAAGAACTGTCCGTCCTGAGCCATCGCATAGAACACGCGAGGATCCGCGATCGCGCATGCCATCACGGCGCCAAAGGTAGTAAGGATCACGAGCGCGGCGACTATCCCAGCTCCCGCTGAGCCCGCAACCTTCTGTATGGCGTCCGCCGCCACCAGCTTCGATGAAATGATGCTCTCGAGCGGCAGCACATAAAGGTAGGCCGCATTGATCACCAGATAAAGCAGGATGACGAGCAGCACGCCGAGCGTGAGGGCGCGTGGGAGTGACCGGTCTGGGTCCCGCACCTCGCCCGACAGGGCGCAGAAGCTGACCACTCCTTCGTAAGCGAACAAGACACTCACGAGTGCGACACCCAGACTGCCGTAGCTCGGGGCGTCGAACGTGACGGGCTGGTTGAACGAACCGCTGCCGGTCGAGCCCAGTGCGAAGATGGCACCCGCGACTGCGAACAGCGCGGCGGCCTTCGCAGCCGTGGCGATGTTTTGGATTGCAACGGCGAAGCGTACGGAAAAGCAGTTGGCCACCGAGGCAAACGCGATCACAGCGGCAGCGGCGAGCCGCTGCTCACCACTGTCGAGCGGCACGAAGTGCCCGAGATATTCGGCAAGGATCAGCGAGATGCCGGCCCACACCGCGGGGTTGATCAATAGGAACGTCCACCCGTACACGAAGGCCACGCCCGGGCCGTAAGCTTCGCGCAAATACACATAATTGCCCCCCGAGCGTGGATACATTGCCGCGAGCTCGGCCAGGCTCAGTGCGAGACAGAGCGTGATCAACCCGCCGAGAATCCACAGCAAGGCCATGGTGCCGGTCGAGCCAGTGAGAGCCGCTATGCTGCTCGGGACACGGAAGATACCGCTGCCGACGATGATGCCGACCACGATCGTGGCCGCGCTCCAAACGCCCAGTCGCTGGGGCAGTGCGCCGGCGTTGGATGCGCTCGAAGTCATGTGAGCATGTTCACTGTAGAGAGCCTATTGCGCAATACCGCCCCACGCGGCTTCGGGACACCAGATGTTTCCGGACTCGTATACCGCGGGAACCCGCCGGTCCGCTCGCAACAGCGGTGGTCCGTCGAGATCGACAATATGCGCCAGCTGCCCTGCCAGGAATGCTGGCGCCATCGCCAGGGTCGTGCCGGCCATGCATCCCACCATGACTTCAAGGCCCAGCCGGCGTGCCTCCCGGGCCATTGCCAGCGCCTGGGTCAGACCTCCGCATTTATCGAGCTTGATGTTGACGAACTCATAGCGCCCTGGCAGCCGCGCGAGGTCGCCCACGTCCTGCGCGCTTTCGTCGGCCGCGACGGGAATCGGCGCTTCGATGATTTCGAGTGCCGCATCGTTGCCGGCCGGAAAAGGCTGTTCGATCAGACTGATGTCCGCCTCCAGCAGCGTCGGCAGGAGTGCTTCGTACGATCGTGGCGTTAAGCTCTGGTTTGCATCCACGCAAAGCCATGCGTCAGGTCGCGCCTGTCGCACGGCGCGTACGCGGTGACCATCCAACTCGTCCCCGAGTAGCTTGAGCTTGAGCGCGCGTGCGACCGAGAAGGCCAGTGCTTGGGATGCCATCGCTTCCGGCGAGTCGGCGCCGATGGTGAAAGTGGTTCGCAACGGACGTGGTGGAGGCAAGCCGGCGAGCTGCCAGACGGCGCATTGACTGCGCATTGCTTCGAGCTCCCACAGGGCGCAATCGACGGCATTTCGTGCTCCGCTCGAAGGGAGTAGATCGCGCAACTGTTCGCGGCTTACGCCTGTTTCGATCTGCCAACGCACTCTCGTGATTTGCTCATGTATGGACTGGGCGGATTCGCCATGATAGTGAACACCGGCGGCTTCGCCCCGTCCGACATGGATTCCTTCAGTGAGCGTGACCACGACCACATCGAGATCGCTGAGGACGCCGCCGCCGTCGCGCAACGGAGTTTTCAACGACCACCGTTCGGCCTGAGTGCTCAAATGCATCATTCGCAATTATCATGGCGCCGACGTGACGCCAACTCCTCTGTCGATGGGACCAATGCCATGAGAAAAAAAGCATCGCCGGTCGTGCAGCAGCCCTATCCGACGCTGGACGGCTTCGACCGTCACATCCTGAGCATCGTCCAGGAGAACAACATGGTCGCGCATCGTGAGATTTCCGAGCGAGTGTGCCTGTCGGTGCCGGCCGTCGCTCGGCGCTTGCAGCGTCTGCGCAAGCTCGGCGTCATCACTGCCGATAGCAGCGTGCTGTGTCCGGAGTACCTCGGTGTGCCGCTCACCATCGTAGTAACGCTGTCGGTTGAGAACGAATCGCTCGAAGATCTGGACCAGATCCGCCGGCGCTTTCTCGACTGCCCGCAGGTCCAGCAGTGTTACCACGTGACCGGCGAGACCGATTTCGTACTGATCATGTGCGTCAGGGATATTCGCGAGTACGAGCGGCTGACGCGCACGCTTCTGTCCGAAGAGGGCAACGTTCGCCGCTTCCGAACCTTGGTGGTCCTGCAACGAGTCAAGGCCACGCTGCAGGTACCCATCGAACAATGAGCGGCTCACTGCGCGATGCAAGCTTGTACCAGCCGTTCGAACGCCGGTCCGCCGCGCATCGGATCCGCGACTGGCAGCCGCAGCCGCGAGCTGTGTTCCTCCAGCACGTTGCTCGCTTCGGATGGACTCAGCGCGGCCGTGTTGAGCGAAATGCCGGCGCAACGTGCCTGTGGATTGGTCCTGCGTGCCAGCCTCAGATTGAGATCGATGGTTTCGAACAGCGACGGCACAGGGTACTCAGGCACATCGACCAGGTGAGTGCGCCCGAGCTCGTGACACACGACGATCACGTCGGGCTGCGTGCCATGAAGCAATCCCAGTGACACGCCGGCATAGGAAGGATGGAACAAAGAACCTTGGCCTTCCACGACATCCCAGTGTTCCGGGGCCGCGTCCGGCGTCAGCAACTCGGCCGCGCCGGCCACGAAATCCGCGACGACTGCATCTATGGGAATGCCCGCACCCGCGATCATGATGCCGGTTTGTCCCGTGCCACGAAACGTGGCCGGCAAACCCCGTGCTTGCAAGGCGCGCGCGATGGCGAGCGCGGTGTACTTCTTTCCTAGCGCGCAGTCGGTACCTACTGTGAGCAGGCGCTTGCCTGTGCGTTTGCGGCCGCTGGCGACCGGAATGCCGGCGGCGGGTTTGCGAACGTCGATGAGCTTTCTGCCGTAACGCTGCGCGGCTGCGCTGAGCTGGGCGTGATCGGTCAGCCTGGAGTGCATGCCGCTGACGACATCGAGCCCGGCACCGAGCGCTTCGAGCAATATGGGTATCCACGACTCGGCGAGGATGCCGCCGAAATTGGCCACGCCGATGATGAAACCGTCCGCGCCGCGCTCGCGAGCTTGGGTCGGCGTGAGCCTGGGGAGTCCGGTCGAGACCGTGCAGCCCGGCAGGCTGTACTCGCCGACGCAGCGCTGCGGCGCCCAGTCGCGCAGGCCGAACGCGGTCTTGGCCATGGAGGGGTCGGTGACCTCACCCAGAAAGATGAGACAACGTTGCGGCAGTTCGATGCTCCCCATGCGAGCTCCCTGAAAGCGGTTGGGTGCCCAACATGATCGGCGCAGCGAACCGGAAGTTTTTCTCGCAATCGGCATGCCAAACGTTAGTTTGTTGCTCGCCGGTGCTGGCGCCCACGCCGTGGCCGACGACGAGAAGATTTCTCTTTTCGGCAGCCCATTGGCAGAAGAACTACCGCGGCATCTGCAGGACCATAGCGACATGCCGCAATTGGGAGGGCGATGACATGAAAAACGTGGACTCGAAAAACTGCCTGCCGGTCTTGCTCGCTGCACTGGGCTTCGTCACCACCGCCACTGCGCAGGAGGTGGCAACACTGGAAGAGATCGTGGTGACAGCGACCAAACGCTCGGAGTCGTTGCGTGACGTGCCGATTGCCGTCTCGGCGATCAAGGCCGAGGACATCACCGCTCGCGGGCTCACTCAATATGCGGACTTCTTGAGCAGCGTTCCCGGCGTGCAGTTTCAGGATGCCGGTCCAGGGCAGTCGCGCGTGTTGATTCGCGGCATCGTCGCCAACGAGGGCGGTGGCGGATCGGCGAGCGTCGCGACCTACTTCGGCGAGACGGTCACCAGTGTCATGAATCTGTTCGGCGGCAAACCCAATCTGCGTCTGGTCGACGTCGATCGTATCGAGGTCCTGCGCGGTCCCCAAGGCACGCTGTTCGGAGCGAACGCACTGTCGGGTGTGGTGCGCATCGTGCCGAGCGCGGCCGATCTCGATGAATTTGAGCTCAAGCTCGGCACGCGCGGCTTCACCACCGCTCATTCCAGCGACGCCAGCTATCACGTCGAAGGCGTCGTCAACGTGCCGCTCATCGACGATCGGCTGGCGCTGCGCGTGGTCACGTACAAGGACGACATCGCCGGCTTCATCGACAACGTGGTACCGGAGACGCCGGCACTGGATTGGACCGAGCAGGGCGAGCAGTTGCTGGCGGCGCTGACGGGTTCGGAGGTCGATCTGCCTGATGGCGCATTGCTCGTCCCGGGAAACGCGGCTTTCACGCGCAAGGACATCAACTCCGAGGACACCTGGGGTGCTCGCGCGAATCTGGTCTGGCGAGCGACCGATGCGTTGCAGCTCGATCTGACGCACGCGGTTCAGGACGTTACGATGAACAGCCAACCGTATGTCGACTCGTTTGGCGGCCGCTATGCGCAGCAGCGGGCGCTCGATGCGTTCGCGCCCGGCAAGTATGTAGAGCGCCTGGAAGTCAGCACGTTGGTGGCTACTTATGAGTGGCAGTCGGCCACGCTGATCTCCGCCAGCAACTTTGCGAAATTGGAAAGTGTCTTCCGTGACGATGTAACGCAGTTTGTGGTGTCGGCATTCGGTGCGCCGCTGCCCTGGGAAGATCGCACCGTGAGCGAGGGTGAGGTGTTCACTCAGGAAATCAGGCTGCAGTCGACCGGCACCGACCCGCTGCAGTGGTTGATCGGCGTGTACTATCTCGATCAGCAGGTCGATGTACGACAGACCGTGCTCGATTATTCCTGCCCGACCTGTCTGCCGACCCTGCTATTCGACCAGGACTTCGCTTTCCGAAGCGCGCCGCCGGGGACCGATCCGCGCTTCGTCGAGCAGGAACAGCGCTCCATCTTCGGCGAGGTCAGCTACAGCTTCGGCGATCGATGGACCGTAGGAGTCGGCGGTCGCTACCTCGAAGAGGACATGGCTCGCTACACGCCGGCCACCGATGGCTTTTTGGTCGGCGGCGCGGCACCGGCGGAGCCAGCCCTCGCGGGCACGAGTTATGAATTCAATCCGTCCGCCTATGTGCGTTTCAAGCCGACCGACGATGTGACTTTGTACGTGCAGGCCGCGCGCGGCTTTCGTAGTGCGCAGGCCAACTCGGCGTTGGCGTACACCGGACCGTGCGAAGCAGAGGCTCAGGCCATCGGTCTTGGCGCGCTCACCGATCCGGACACCTTGTGGAGTTATGAACTGGGCGTGAAATCCTTGCTGGCCGACGGTCGGGTCGGCGTCAACGCGGCCGCATACCGACAGCGCTGGGAAGGCGTGCAGCTGCCCATTCAGTTCGAATGTGGCTTCGGTGGCACCTTGAACGGCGGCGACGTCGATGGCCGCGGTCTGGAGCTGGAGTTGTCGGCACAGATCGCGGCTGCCTGGCGCTTGAACCTCGCGGCTGCATACACGGACAACGAGTTCGATACAGTCAAGCCCGGCGTCGGTTTCGAACGCGGCGAGCGGCCGCCTGGAGCGCCCGAGAAAAATGCCAGCGCCGGTCTGCAGTACGACTTTGCGGTTACCGATCAATGGTCGGGCTTCGCGCGGGCCGACTACACATATGTGGGCGAGGTGCGCTACAAATTCGGCCAGGTAGATCCGTTGGTCGTGAATCAGGATGCCTATGGGCTCACCAACGCTCGTGTCGGAGTTGCCAAAGACGCACTCGCGTTCGAGCTTTTCGCGCGCAATGTCACCGACGAGCGCGCAGTGGTGAACATCACTGATCCGTCGCTCGGCAATCGCGAATATCTCGCCCGGCCACGAGAGCTGGGAGTGGAAGTGCGCTACAGCTTCCGTTGATCGGCGGAGGGGGACTCGTGCTGACTATAAGTCGGATGCTCGTGATGCTGACCGTGCTCGGCCTCCTCGCGAGCACCTCGTCCGCGGCAACTCAGGCCAGACTCCTGCGCCGCCCCACGGTGAGCGAGCAGGAGGTGGCGTTCGCTTACGCGGGGGATTTGTGGATCGTTTCTCGTGATGGCGGACGAGCGCGCCGGCTCACCTCGACACCGACAGTCGAGACAGACCCGCGCTTCTCACCCGATGGAACAAAGGTGGCATTCACCGCGACGGCGGGCGGGAACACGGACGTGTATGTCATGCCGGCCGCTGGAGGAGAGGCAACGCGCCTGACGTATCACCCGGGAATGGACTTCGTGCGCGGCTGGACTCGCGATGGCAGGCAAGTGATCTTCGGTTCGGGTCGCGAAACTCTGCCGACCCCCCGAGTCAGCTCGTACTCGCGGCTCTGGAAGATAAGTGCGCAAGGCGGAGCAGCCCAGCCGCTGCCCATGCCCCGGGCGCACACCGGCTCGCTGTCGCCGAATGAGGACCGCATCGCCTACGAGGAGTTCGCCACGGAGTTCGAAGTTCGCGAGGCGCAGCTGCAAAGCGCGCAATGGCGGCACTATCGCGGCGGTAGGACGCATCCAATCCGGATCATGAAGCTGTCCGACGGCAGCGAGCAGCGTCTTCCCTGGAGCAACAGCAACGACAGCGATCCCATGTGGGTCGGCGATACTGTCTATTTCATCTCCGATCGCGCGTTTACCGCGAACTTGTTCTCGTACGACACTCGCAGCGGTCGTGTCGAGCAGCTGACGCACCATGTCGACTACGACGTTATGAACGCGTCGGCCGGCGCCGGTGCCATTGTTTACGAACAGGCAGGTTACATCCACCTGCTACGCGACGGTGATCGCCAATCCCGTCGCCTCGACATCCACATCGAAGCCGCTTTTCCCTGGAGCGAGCCGCAGACGAAATCGGTGGCCGACATGGTGCGTGCCGTCGACATCGGTGCAGGAGCGGATCGAGTGGCGATCGAGGCCCGCGGAGATATCTTCGTTCGTGCAGGCGGAAGCGGAGCCATCGTCAATTACACACAGACGCCCGGCACGCATGAGCGTTCCCCGAAATGGTCCTCCGATGGGAGGTTGGCCTGGTTGTCCGATGCCGCCGGCGAATACGAGCTGGTGGTCGGCACGCCGGGCTCCGTCGATCAATCGGCAAATAAGCGTATCAAATTGCCGGCAGCGGGGTTCTATTCCACACCGGTCTGGTCGCCGGACGGAACTTCGCTCTTGTTGCAGGATCACCGTCTCACGTTGTGGATGATAGAGATTGCAAGCGGTCGCGCCACGCGCATCGATGGGGAGACCTACGACGATCCCGGACGCCGGATGACGCCGGTCTGGTCGCCTGACTCTCGATGGATCGCATACTCCCGAAATCTCGCCAACCATCTGCGCGCGATCTTTCTTTATTCGACGCAGGAACGCCGTGCTCATCAGTTGACCGATGCCGGCGTCGATGCGGTGTCGCCGGCTTTCGATCGCGACGGTAGTCGTCTGTATTTTCTGGTGAGCACCGACTATGCGCAGAACATGGAGTGGGCCGGCTTGAGTCACCTGGATCGGCCGGTCACGCGCAGCGTTCATGCCGTAACGCTTCGGGCAAGCGAGTCGCCGGTCGCTCGCCTGGGTGAACGCATTGCCCGTATCGACATTCCGGCCGGCAACTACGAAATGTTGCTCGCGGGACCCGCAGGCACGCTGTTCTACACGGAACACACGCGCAGCGGCGTGGCCGAGATGCTGAGCGGACCATCGTTCCTGGTTCACCGCTACGAAATGGCGGCGAACCACAGTGAAGTATTCATGATGGATGTCGATTCGCTCGTGCTTTCCGTGGACGGATCGTTCATCGGCTATCGCAAGGTGGGGGAAGGCACCTGGAACGTGGCGGCGACGAATCGTCGGGCCGATGCACTGGATGCGCGGCCAATACAGACGAGCGAATTGCGCATGCGCGTCGAGCCACGCGCAGAGTGGGCGCACATTTTCAAAGAGGCCTGGCGCAATCAGCGCGATTATTTCTATCAGCCTTCCATGCACGGGGCGAACTGGCAGGCCATCTATGAGAAGTACGAGCCGCTGGTGGCACACGTGAACCATCGTGCCGACCTGGGCTATGTGCTGGCGATGACAGGCGGCGAGCTGAGCGTGGGGCATTCGAGTCTGGCGGGGTTCGGCGATGTGCCGACGGATGAGCCTGTGAAGGTTGGCATGCTGGGTGCCGATTTCAGCGTCGATCGGAATCGCTATCGAATCGCACGCATACTGCGCGGAGATCCGTGGGATACGCAGGCGAAAGCGCCGCTGGTCGCTCCGGACGCCAACGTTCAGGTCGGCGATTACCTGTTTGAAGTGAATGGTAAGGCGGTGACGATCGCCTCGGAGGTGTACGCGGCGTTCGAGAAAACCGCGGAAACACCAACAGAGCTACGCATCGGTCCAACACCGGACGCCAGGAATTCGCGGCTGGTCACCGTGACGCCGACCGCCAACGAAGAGCCGCTGCGGACGTTCGAGGACTGGACGGAACACAACCGGCGGCTGGTCGCGCAGCGCTCCGATGGGCGCATCGGCTATGTGTGGCTCGTCGACACCGGGCCGCACGGCTTTCAGGCATTCAATCGCCAGTTCTTCGCTCAAAACGACAAGCGGGCAATGATCGTCGATGTGCGCTACAACCAGGGAGGCTACATCTCCGACTACATCGTCGAGACGCTGACTCGTCCTCGCTTCGGCTATCTCGTAATGCGCGAGGGTGCGAGCGCGCCGATGCCGTTCGGCGCCGTCTTCGGGCCGAAGGCAATGCTCATCAACGAGTCCAGCGGTTCTGGTGGCGATGCCATCGCCTATCAGTTTCGTCGCGCCAACGCGGGGCCGCTGATCGGTACGCGCACTTGGGGTGGGCTCGTCGGCGCCCAGGGGGCTCCGCCGGACACTCTGGACGGCGGCGGTATCTCCGCACCGAATGCGAGTTTCTACGACGAACTGGGGCAGTGGCTCATCGAGAATCAAGGTGTGGCTCCAGATATCCAGGTCGAGAATGAGCCGGCTCGCGTAATGGCGGGCGAGGATCCGCAGCTCGAGCGCGCAATAGCCGAGTTGCTGGAACGCTTGGACAGATCTCCGCCAAAGAACATTCCGCCCCCGCTCCCACCCAGTCGCGCCGGCGCTCCGGTCATTTCATCCACAGCCGGTGACAACGCGGTCGAGCAGCATCACCAGCCAACGCATTGAGACGAATCCATTCATGTACAGATTATTGTCGGCGCTCATGATTGCATGGGCGGGTGTGATAGCCAGTCCGGACGCCTGGGCTCAGGGAGGAGAGCAGCCTGCGGCGACGCTCGAGCGCGCGGATGTCGAGGCTTGGTTCGATGAAGTGATCCCAGCCGCGTTGAAAGAACACGACATCGCTGGCATGGTCATCGCCATCGTCCGCGACGGCGACGTCGTCCTGGAAAAAGGCTACGGCTACGCGGATCTCGCCACGAAGAGCGCCATGGATCCGAGCCGTACCGTGGTGCGAGTCGCTTCGGTGTCCAAATCGTTCACGGCAACTTCGGTGATGCAGCTGGTCGAGCAGGGCAAGCTCGCGCTCGACCGGGATATCAATGAGTATCTCGATTTCAAGATTCCTCCGGCGTTCGGCAAGCCGATAACGCTGCGTCATCTGCTGACGCACAGCGCCGGCTTCGAAGAAGTTTCGTATCGGCGCCATCGGCCGCCGCGCACGCTTCGTGAGTCCGTCATGGCCGTGCCGGAGCGGATCTTCCCGCCGGGAGAAGTTCCCGCGTACTCCAACTACTCCTTGGATCTTGCCGCCTACATCGTGGCGCGGGTCTCCGGCGAGCCGATCTCGGCATACGTCGCGAATCATGTTCTGGCACCGCTCGGAATGCACCATTCGGTGTTCAGCATGGTCATGCCGCGGGCGCTGCAAGCGTACGAGACGAAGTATTACTCGCAGGCTTCCTCGGCCGAGCCGTACCCGCCGGATCTGGTCAGGGAAACGATGCCGGTAGAGTCCGGTGGCGGCGGCCTGGCGACGACGGCGCACGATATGACTGCCTTCATGCTGGCCCATCTACAACAAGGGCGCTATCGTGACGTGCAATTGATGCAACCGGAAACGCTATGGAAGATGCATGCGCCGTCGTTCGTCCCGATTCCTGGAACGCAGCCGGTGGCACTCGGTTTGTTTCGAACCGACTACCGTGGTCACATGGTGATCGGACACTCCGGCGACGGCGAAGGTGCGCATGCGGATATGAAACTGCTGCCGGAGAAGAATGTCGGCATTTTCGTCGCCATGAACAGCGACGGCGCGCCGGTCGGTTTCATGCCCGCAGCATTCAGTCTGCGTGCGAAGCTGTTCGAGCAGTTCGTCGACCGGTACTTTCCGGGGGACAGTCCTCCGCAGGAGCCCACGACAGCCACAGCTTACGAGCACGCGCGGTTGGCTGCCGGCGAATATGCATGGTCGCGGCAGGCTAGAAACGATTACCAGGAGGCGCTGACGCTCATCGCCAACTTTCTGTTGCTGAAACCCTTCATTCGGGCTCACGATGACGGCACCATCGAAACGCAGCCATCGCTTACCTTCGAGAAGAACGGCCGCACCCAGCGGTGGCGTGAGGTGGCGCCGTTCGTCTGGCGCGAGGTGGATGGCGACGCCCGATTGCTGATGCGCGTGGAGGACGGCCAGGTGAGCGCGGTATGGTCGGATCAGGCGCCGTCGTTCTGGGTGAATCTGAAGGTGTCGCCGCTGCGCTCGGCCGCGCTGAATGTGCCCTTACTGCTGGCTGCGAGCCTGGTCCTTCTGCTGACAGTTCTGTGTTGGCCTGTGCAGGCATTCATTCGGCGCCGGCGCGCCGGCGCAATTGAGGCGCATGTTGGGCGTACCGAGCGCTGGTACCGCTATGCCGTGCTGCTTGCCCTCGTTTATCTGCTGGGCTGGGTCGTTGCCATCATCGCGGGCATTGGCTCCTATGCCGGCACGAACCCGTGGGCGCGGCTTTTGCAGTTCATGGGCTTGTGTTGCATCGCCGGTGCGGGCGTGGCCGCCTGGCACGCAAGACGTGTCACGGGCGTTTCGAATAAAGCATGGACTGTTTTGACCGCGGGCGCCTTGCTCTACATCGTGTGGTTTTCGTTCGTGTTCCATTTGATCAGTTATCGAATCGATTGAGGTCGCTGCGGCCGTGCGAGTAACCAAGGTGATAATCAGATCGTGGATGGCGGGCGGGGTCATGATCGCGTGGGGCATTGTCTCGGCCGCGCCCGCGGAAGACGCGGCGCTGGAACATGCCAAACGGGTCCTTCAGCAGTCCATTCTCATCGACGGGCACAACGATCTGCCCTGGGCTTTGCGCAGTAACAAGCAGGCGCAAGGTGATCTCGCCGCCTACGATCTGCGGCGAACGACGGAGGGACAGACTGATCTTGCCCGGCTTCGCGAGGGACGCGTCGGCGCACAGTTCTGGTCGGTGTACATTCCGAGCGAACTGGCGGGCGGATTCGCCCGCACCCAACTCGAGCAGATCGACCTCGCTCGCCGCATGATTGAGCGCTATCCGGAAAGCCTGCAGTTCGCGTTGACCGCCGATGACGTCCGAACGGCGCACCGCGAGGGCCGCATCGCATCCATGGTGGGCATCGAAGGCGGCCATGCAATCGAGAATTCACTCGGAGCGCTGCGGTCGTACTATGACCTCGGCGTTCGATACATGACGCTAACCCACAACTCTCACAATGACTGGGCGGACTCGGCGACGGATCAGCCGGCGCGTCATCATGGATTGACTCCGTTCGGCGAGAATGTCGTGCGCGAGATGAACCGCCTCGGCATGCTCGTGGATCTGTCGCACACTTCGCCGGAGACGATGCACGATGCGTTGCGTGTCTCTCGTGCACCTGTGATCTTCTCGCACTCCGCGGCGCGAGCGCTCTGTGACGTACCCCGTAACGTGCCAGACGATGTTCTGCGCGAGTTGCCGAAGAACGGTGGTGTCGTGATGGTGACCTTCGTCGCGCCCTTTATAAACCAGAAGGTCGCACGTATTACGGCGCCGGTGATGGCCGAACTCATCGACAAGGCTCGTGCCGCCAAGAGTGAGGAAAAGGTCGAACGGCTTTACAAGGAAGCGTTTGCAAGTGTGCGCCTGCCGCCCACGACCATCGGGATGGTAGCCGATCACATCGAGCACATCCGGGCCGTCGCCGGCATCCGTCACATCGGCATCGGTTCGGATTTCGACGGCAACGACGAGTGGCCGGCGGGCTTGAGCAGCGTGGCGGACTTTCCGAATCTGTTCGCGGAGCTCATCCGTCGCGGCTGGAGCGATCAGGACCTGCGCCTACTCGCCGGTGAGAATGTGCTCGGTGCCTTGCAGCGCGCGGAAGCTGTCGCTGCCTCGATGAGAGGCGAGTCCGCGACACATTCGTCTGCGTTCGTACCACTCCCAGAGTGCACGTCCATGCCGCACGAAGTGCGATTCTCTCGCGAAGGACTATTCGGCGACACGGATCAGCTGAACTCGCTGCTGCCAGACGAGCGTGGATCCGGCTGGCGCTCGTTGTTCGATGGGCGGAGCATGCGCGGCTGGCGCGGCTATGACAGCAAGCAGGCGCCGGCTGCCTGGCGCGTCGAAACGGGAGCATTGACGCTCGCGAAGCTGGAACCGAGCCAAAGCAGGCAAGGGCGAGCGGACCTCATCACCGATGCCGCCTTCGAGAATTTCGAGTTGCGGTTGCAATGGAAGGTCGCACCAGGGGCGAACGGCGGCTTGTTTTTTTTCGTGCGCGAGGGCGCGGCCGATCGCATCTGGAAAACAGCCCCGGAACTGCAGATCCTCGACGATGCGCATCACGAAGATGGCGCACTACCGTCGCATCGATCGGGCGGGCTCTACGATCTTTTCCCGCCTGCCTGCAACGCAGTGCGCCCCGTGGGCGAGTACAACGATGCGCGCCTCGTGGTGAATGGCAGCCATGTGGAGCATTGGCTCAACGGCTATCTGGTGACCAGATACGATCTCGACTCTGCGGGGTTTCAGGAGCGACTCGAGCATAGCAAGTTCCGTGATGAGCCGACGTTCGCGAAGGTCCGGCGCGGGTCAATCGGCCTGCAGGATCACGGCGACGCCGTCAGCTTTCGCAACATTCGAATTCGCGAGCTGCCAACGGCTGGGGGCCGCTGAATGGCGTTCATCGAACCGGACCTCGCGTCCAGAAAAAACTACGACGTCATTGTCGTCGGCTCAGGTGCCGCAGGCGGGCAGAGTGCATACACGCTGACGATGGACGGCGCGAGCGTATTGATGCTCGAGGCGGGTCGACGCTATTCGCCGCAGAGCGAGACCCCGATGTTTCAAACGCCGGATCAGGCGCCTCTGCGCGGCCACTCCACGCCGGACAAGCCGTTTGGCTTTCACGACGCAACTGTCGATGGCGGCTGGCAAGTGCCCGGCGAGCCGTATGTGAATGCGGCCGATGAGCCGACGCGACGCTTCGAATGGTGGCGCGCACGCATGCTTGGCGGACGCACCAACCATTGGGGGCGAATTTCGCTGCGCAACGGTCCGTACGATTTCAAGCCACGCAGCCGCGACGGGCTCGGTTACGATTGGCCGTTGAGCTATGAAGATGTGGCGCCTTACTACGACAAGGTGGAGATGCTGATCGGCGTATATGGTGCCAACGACGGTCTGGAGAACACTCCAGACTCGCCGCCTGGCGTGCTGCTGCCGCCGCCCAAGCCGCTGGTCAGCGACCTGCTCGTCCAACAACGCGCCAAGCGTCTCAACATTCCCGTTGTGGCTGGCCACAAGGCCGTGTTGACCCGGCGGTTGGATGCCGCGAGGTTGCCTCAGAGATTGCATCCGGGTAATCCGCGCGCGCAGGAGATTCTGCGTGCCGCCATGGAGAGCCGAGCTGCATGCTTCTGGGCAACCCCTTGCGGGCGCGGTTGTTCTATCGGCGCGAACTATCAGTCGACCACGGTTCACCTGCCGCCGGCACTTGCCACCGGCAATCTGGATATTGTGACTGATGCGATGGTGCGTGACGTGATGCTCGATGCTCGTGGACGTGCCTCGGGAGTCCGCTTCGTCGATAAGAGAAGCGGCAAGGAGCGCGAGGTGCGTGCGCGTGTGGTCGTGCTGGCTGCGAGTGCATGCGAGAGCGTCCGGATTTTGCTCAATTCCAAATCGGCGTCGTTTCCCGACGGACTGGCGAATTCCAGCGGCAAGGTGGGCCGGTACCTGATGGATACTGTCGGCAGCGATCTGATCGGGCAGGTTCCGCTGCTGGAAGGCTTGCCGCCGCACAACGAAGACGGAGCGAGCGGCGATCATATGTACGCGCCATGGTGGCTGTATCGAGACCAACTTGCCGGAAAGCTCGACTTCGCGCGCGGTTATCACATCGAGTTCTATGGCGGACGACGCATGCCGAACATGCACACCATGGCCCAGCTCGAGTGGTTGACGGGCGGCAGCTATGGCCGCAAGTTCAAGGAGGACGCGCGCCGCTACTACGGCTCGTTTGTCTATTTCTCCGGGCGCGGCGAGATGATTCCAAACGAGGGCTCGTACTGCGAGATCGATCCGCACGTCAAGGATCGCTGGGGCATCCCGGTGCTGAGCTTTCATTGGCAATGGTCCGAGCACGAGTTGCGGCAGGCGGTCCACATGCAACAGACCTTCGCGAGAATTGTCGACGCCATGGGAGGCCGAGTGCGCGGCGAGCCTGTCTTGCAGGCAGAGAGGGCAATTGCCTCTGGCGGCTCCATCATTCACGAGGTCGGCGGCGCCATCATGGGCAGTGACGCGCGCCATTCGGTCACCAACGCCTGGGGGCAAACCTGGGACGTGAAGAACCTGTTCGTTGCCGACGGTGCAGTGTTCGCGTCGAACGCGGACAAGAATCCGACGTTGACGATCATGGCGCTCGCCTGGCGCTCGGCGGATCGCATCCTCGATCTCATGCGTCGCAAGGAGCTGTGAACATGACATTCGAGCCGGTCAGGGTGGATCGACGTACGACACTGAAGTGGGTGTTGGCGGCCGCGGCGACTTCGTTGCTAGCGCGAGAGAGGGCGGCTGCGGCGCCTGGGCCCGGCCCGGCATCATCGGCAGGCTACGGCACCGATCCCGATCTGCAGAGGATATATGCTCCGGGCGAGCTATGGTCCCTCACGTTGACGGCTGAGCAGCGCGTCACCGCGGCGGCGCTGTGTGACTTGATCATTCCGGCGGACGAGCGCTCAGTCAGTGCGTCGTCCGCGGGCGTGGTTGACTTCATCGATGAATGGATCAGCGCGCCTTACCGGGAGCAGCGGGCCGATCGAGAGATGGTCATCGCAGGCTTGCGTTGGATGGATGAGGAGGCTGTAAAGCGCTTCTCACGGCCGTTCGCCGCACTTGATGTCACGCAGAGCATCGCCATCGCGGATGACATCTGCTATCTGCCGAAAGCGCAGCCGCGGTGCGTCGAAGCTTCGAGGTTTTTCGCGCGCTATCGAGATCTAACCGCAGGCGGTTTCTACGCCTCGACCATTGGCTGCAAGGATCTCCAATATGTCGGCAACATTCCGCTCGCTCGGTTCGATGGGCCTCCGCTGGAGGTGCTGCGGGCGGTGGGCTTGAGCTAGTGCGTCGGCGCATCGCTGGGCTTGCAGAGCGGCCCTGGGTGATGGTCGGTCATGAATCAGTTCACCCGACGGATCATCGGCTTCGCGCTGCAAGCCCGACACGGCGCGCGCCGTATTCGCGATCCGGCGGAGCGGTCCGGACTTCTCCGGCCCATCGAGAAATTTTGGAACGTCAAAGATTTCTCGGAATCCCCGCGCTACCCGGCTTCGCGCGGGTTCGGTTGGCGATCGCATCCCAGTCCTGCACACTCCAGCGGCGCAGGGTGCATTGCATTACGCGGCTCTTCACTGCTGGATCTGCGGCGATGATCGCCTGCGCCGCTTCGTCGCTTTCTGCTTCGAATGCCGCCGCGCCGCCGTCATCTGGAAAACCACCCGCGAGCCTCAGTCTTCCCTGCAGATGCAGGTTCAGTATGTATCGTCCGTGCTCGCGCAGAGGCTGCGACGCCGTTGGCTGCCCCTCTATCCAGCCAGGCCCGGGACGATACACCGCAAGATACAAACCTGGTCCACGCGGCTGTTTCTCCGAACCGAAAGCGGCAAACGGTCGCGCCAGAAGCGCCGCCGCTCCGGCGAGCGAGAGCCGCAATAAAGCTCGACGTGCGATCATCCGGATGTGCATGCGTCCTGTCCTTGCCCTGGATATCGTGGAGTGAGTGATCATGCAGCTTCACATCGGCCACTTGGCCACGTCGCATTTGCCGGGCAAGGTGAATTCCAGCCTGGAGAACGCCGCGTACAGGAGCCGTGTCGACCAGGGCGGTGTGCCGGTCTCGACGATGGCTTTGAGTCGCGACAAAATGAGTGGAACGCCGCCTGCAATGCCTTTGGCGGTGGGAGTTCCGGTGGGGATGTTGTCCACGACCAGCGTCACCTCCACGCCGCCGGTGACTGGCTTCAGCTCGTATGTAACCAGGCATGGCGGATCGTCATAGCCGGCGAAGCGGAAGGAATGAGCGAAGCGGCGGGGCGGGTCGTACTCGAGCACCTGCCCGACCACCATGACCTTCTTGCCACTGGAGGTGCGCATTTGCATGGGTGCGCCAGGCGTCAACGTTTGTGCGTGCAGCCAGGTATTGAAGACGGCCAATTGCGGTTCGTCCTGTTTGGTGAGTTCGCGCCAGATGGCTTCCAGGCTGCCGTTGATGATGATGCGTGAGACCATTCGACGATCAGTGCTCATTCTTCGTTGCTCCGTTCAACCGCATATTTCAATCGAGTGAGGCGTCCGGCCCAGAACGATCGATACTGATCGCTCCATCGCTCGTGTATCACCTGCAGCGGAGCGAGGTTCACGTACAGCGGACGATCCCGTCCCACCTTCTGCGACGTGAGCAGTCCCGCCTGCTCCAGGACGTTGATATGTTTCAGGACTCCAATGCGACTGAGGTCGAAGTGCTCCACCACTTCACTGACGCGACAACCCGGGGCGGCCGCCACAATATCTATGATCTGCCGCCGCACCTGGCTGGCGAGCGCTTGAAAAACGGTGTCGAGTTCGTGTTCTTGCATAGGAGTCGATAGGTAACTATATTGTTACGTGAAGAGTCGGCCTGTCAAGAAGAGATATCTACGAGGACCAGCCATGGGGCACCCAGTTACCGTCTCCGGGTTCGATCACATCGTGCTTCGCATTCGTGACAAGCCGCGAATGCTCGGATTCTATCGAGATGTGCTGGGACTCGCGGTCGACCGCGATCGCGTAGAGCTCGGCCTCACGCACATGCGTGCCGGTTCGGACCTCATCGATCTGGTGACCATCGATGGGCCGCTGGGCCGAAAGGGAGGAGCAGCGCCCAGCACAGATGCACGCAATCTCGATCACTTCTGTCTTCGGGTGAGGCCATTCGACGAGACGGCAATTCGAGAGCATCTGGCCGCGCACGATGTGGAGGTCATCGAGGCTGGTGAGCGCTATGGCGCCGATGGCGACGGAATGTCTCTCTACATTCGTGACCCCGAGGGCAACGTCATCGAGCTGAAAGCGCCGTCGTCATAGTTGCGCGCTGTCCTCGGAGCAAACTCGCCGGCGCGAGCATGGAATACGATCGAGGTCGCGAGAGCGGGATGTTACTCACGCTGCATCAGGGATGGCTTTCGGCTGGCTGATTGAAATTCTGCGGACCACAGGAGAAGAAAGAAGCGAGCGGCCACAAGACCGACGCAATGCTCGATCTGTACGATCACGAAGTGGCGGTGGTTGAGCCGGCGACGCTCGGCGAAGCCGGAAGAGTTTTATAGCGAGTTTTATAGAGGCGGAAACTTCGTAGTCTGCGGTCCGCAAAAATTCGATCGTGGCTTTCTGGAGTGGCCAGTTGCCGTAGCTATGGCATCATCGCGGCGTGCTTAGCGCGTTCTCCATCATCGTTCGCCTGGCCTGGGACCTGCTCCAGTGGTGGGGGCTCTTGCTTCGACCGCGCGAATCGTTGGAAGCGGAGATTCTGTTTCTACGTCGCCAGCTGGCGCTGTATCGGAGCGCGGCGTCAAGCTGAGGCGGGTCGATGCTGCGACTCGAATAATGCTGACGCTTCTATCGCGGTGCTTCGACTGGCGATCTGCGTTGGTGGTCGTTCAGCCTGAAACGCTGATTCGCTGGGCATCGAGCGGGCTTTCGGCTGTGGTGGCGATGGAAGTCGCGGCCCGGGCGGCCGCCGATTCCGAAGGAACTCCGCGAGCTGATCCGCCGGATGGCGCGAGAGAATCCCGCGTGGGGTCAAGAGCGCATTGCGAACGAGCTACTGTTGAAACTTGGGCTTCAAGTGTCACCGCGCACGGTGGCCAAGTATATGCCGCGACCCGCGTCAGGCCGACCGCGCGGAGATCAGCGATGGTCGACCTTCCTTCGCAATCACGCGTGAGCCATCATCGCGTGTGATTTCTGTGTCGCGGTGACCAGCACGTTCCGAGTCTTGTACGTGCTCGTCGTCATCGAGCATCACAGCCGTCGACTGATTCACTTTAACGTGACAGCGCATCCGACTGCCCAATGGACGCGGCAGCAGCTGCGCGAGGCGGTCGGATGCGAGGAGCGATACGCGTACCTGCTGCACGATCGCGACAGCATCTTCTCGGCCGAGCTGGATGCGTCGATCCAGCGGCTGGGTCTGCGCGTACTGAAGAGCCCGCCGCGAAGTCCAAAAGCGAATTCTATTTGTGAACGTGTCCTGGGTACCCTTCGTCGCGAATGTTTGGACTGGCTCATTGCGCATTACAATCGCGGACGTCCTCACTCAGCCTTGGGCCCTGGCGTTCCCGATCCTCCCGCGAATTCGACCGTGCCGTTGTCGAAGTCGCGGCATCGGCTCGATGATTTTCGTTTGGTTCAGGCCAACCCGATACTCGCTGGATTGCATCACGAGTACTCGTTGGCGCGCGTGTGAACAAGATCGGCTCGGCCGAGACCGGTCCGGCTGAGATAATTGCGGACCAGTGTGCTGCAGAAGCACGCGGAAGAGGAGTTCATCATGAACTAACATGCCGTGTGGCGAAGCTGCACGATTGATGAGGGTAGGCCCCTCGGGATCGGCTTTCAGGAGCAGGTCCCAAACCACTCCAAGCTGCTGCGGTCAAGAGCCGTGGTGGTGAGCGTTGGAGCAAAAGCGCGAACCGAGAGTTCGTGCAGGTGGGCATCCGAGAGACGAACGAAAGTGAACCTTCGAAGACGCGTCGTTAATTATTCAAGTGTCGTCAAAACCGGGACCGTGGTCTGATCCTGGGATCAACCTGTCAGGTGCCTGATGACTGGGCAGGTGGCGACCGGCGTTGAGGGGGCGTGAAGCGGATGTGGGCGATCGTGCGGAACTGCAGGAACCAGTCGCTGTGATGCCAAGGGAGAAGTTCAAGCGGCCAAAACCGTGAGGCGAGCGTACCGATGCACGGCACTGGGGCGGACCGATCCGTAAGAGCGATGAAGGTTCGTAATGGGACCAGAGCGAAGGGATCGGGTCAGCGAGTCGTAGGCTCGAAACAACCGGAAACGGGAGGATCTCGATGACTGCGATAGACAAACCGTTCAAGATTGATCAGAAGCAAGTGCTTGAAGCGTATAAGGCGGTCAAATCCAGTGGAGGTGCAGCCGGAGTGGATGGGCAGACTCTCGAGGAGTTCGAAGCAGACTTGAAGAATAATCTCTACAAGCTGTGGAATCGAATGAGTTCGGGAAGTTACTTTCCGCCGCCGGTACGCGCCGTCTCCATACCCAAGAAGTCTGGAGGCCAGAGGATTTTGGGTGTGCCCACCGTGGGAGATCGCGTGGCGCAGATGGTTGTCAAGCAAGCCGTTGAGCCAATACTCGACGCCGTATTTCTACCCGACTCCTACGGTTATAGACCGGGGAAGTCGGCGCTCGACGCTGTTGGGATCACCCGAAAGCGCTGTTGGAAGTACGACTGGGTGCTGGAGTTTGATATCAAAGGTCTGTTCGACAACATCGACCACGAACTGCTACTGCGGGCAGTCCGGAGACATGTGAAGTGCACGTGGGCGCTGCTGTACATCGAAAGATGGCTTACGGCGCCGATGGTACGGGAAGATGGAACGAGAGTTGAGCGAGATCGCGGGACCCCACAAGGGGGCGTGATTAGCCCAATTTTATCGAACACCTTTCTGCACTACGCGTTCGATCTCTGGATGACACGGAACTACCCGGACCTGCCATGGTGTCGATATGCCGATGACGGGTTGGTGCACTGTCGAAGTGAGAAAGAGGCGCTCGCCCTCAAGGCGGCACTTCAAACTCGCTTGGCAGAGTGCCATCTGGAATTGCATCCGACCAAAACCCAAATCATCTACTGCAAGGATGGGAAGCGAAAGCGTCAGTATCCGAACGTCAAGTTTGACTTTCTCGGCTACTGCTTTCGACCTCGCCTGGCAAAGCGTCTGCGGGACAACTTACTTTTTTGTGGGTTCAATCCGGCAGTCGCTTCCTCGGCCATGAAGGCCATGCGGGAGACGATTCGGCAGTTGAACCTCCGGCGTCAATCGCAGCGCTCGCTGGACGACATCGCCCGTTTGATTAATCCACTTCTTCGGGGGTGGATACACTACTACGGACGATTCGCACCATCGGGTCTGTCCCCTGTGCTTCGATACGTGAATCTCACGCTCGTTGCATGGGCGATGCGGAAGTTCAAGCGCTTCAAGGGGCGCAAGGTTCGTGCGGGCCGTTTCTTCGAACGGCTTTCCAAGGAACGCGCGGACCTATTTGCTCATTGGAAGGTCGGTATGACCGGTGTGTTCTGCTGATGGGAGCTGAGTGAGGCGAGAGTCTCATGCTCAGTTCTACGAGAGGCCGGTGGCTTCCGCCGGCCTACTCACCCAGGCGGCGTAAGAAACATCCATCGTGGGATGTCGGCGACGAAGCTAACGTCCCGACCTCATCATTGCGAATGATGCGGTTGGCTGGACGCCGCGAGCGTCACGTCGGCCGAAATGTATTCATTCTGTGTTTGGGAGCCTTGTCACGCGACCTCGCGTCTAGGAGGTGAGGTGCGTAAGCGCATGATCCGAATGCAGGAAAGTGGTGGGCCGTATAGGACTCGAACCTATAACCAACTGATTAAGAGTCAGGTCAAACGATCAGGAAAATCGCGGGGTTGGGGTGTGTCATGAACGACTGAAGCTGAAACAGTCGGTGCTGTAACGAAGATGAGGGTAGGTCCCTCGGAGTCGCCTTTCAGAAGGTGGCTTCAAACCGCCCACTGCCGCTGCGTTCAAAAGGCGTGGTGGTGAGCGAGTGGGGTAAGGCGTGGAAGACCACGTTGGGTGAGTGCCAAGGAGATGAGCGCAAGCGAACCGCTGTTGACGTGTCGAAATGGAGAAGATGTTGTCGAAACCGGGGACGCCCAACTTTCCCGGGATGAAGCCTGCGGGGAGTCTGATTACTGCGCAGGTGGCAACCGGCATATAGGCGGCATGACCTTGGTACAGGCTTTGTTATGGAACATGAGAACCTGCATCTCGATGGGAAGGGAAAGCGGCGAGTGGCGACCCACGTCACGAGTGCGAATACCGATGCGAGCTGCAGGGGCCGAGCAGTCCGTAGTAGTGATGAAGCGGCTGTAATGGCCGGGGAGCGAAGGGGCTGCGTTGTTGTGGATGATGGAGTTAACCAACCTCGCAAGAGGGATGAGTCGATGAAATCAGCCAAGTCATTTGCAATATCGAAGCGCATGGTCTACGAGGCATGGAAGCGCGTGAAAAGAAACCGAGGCGCAGCGGGAGTAGACGAGCAGAGCGTTGCTCAGTTTGAGGAACACCTCAGCGGCAATCTCTACAAACTCTGGAACCGCATGGCCTCGGGCAGCTACTTTCCGCCACCCGTCAGGGAGGTTCAGATCCCCAAGCGTTCAGGCGGAGTCCGTACGCTTGGGGTGCCGACGGTGGCAGACCGGATTGCGCAGGCGGTCGTGAGGGGCTACCTCGAACCGTTGCTTGAACCGCACTTTGACAAGGACTCGTACGGTTTCCGTCCGGGTCGTTCGCCGAAGCAAGCGGTTCAAGTCACACGCGAGAGATGCTGGAGGTACAACTGGGTGCTTGAGTTCGATATCAAGCGCGCCTTCGATAACCTCGATCACGACTTGCTGATGAAGGCTGTGCGCAAGCACACGGAGTGCCGATGGGTGGTGCTATACATCGAACGGTGGCTGAAGGCTCCGTCGATGGGAAGCAGTGGTGAGGTTCATGCGCGTACGCGAGGGACGCCGCAAGGGGGAGTTATCAGCCCGCTACTCATGAACCTCTTTATGCACTACGCGTTTGATCTGTGGATGCGACGGGCCGTGCCCAATGCACAGTTTGTCCGATACGCCGACGATGCGGTCGTGCACTGCTTCACTGAGAAGCATGCAATCTCTGCGAAGGAGAAGATTGCAACGCGCCTCGCGGCGTGTGGCTTAGAACTTCATCCGGAGAAAACACGGATTGTGTATTGCCAGGTGAAGCGGTCAAGGATTTCTTGGACACACGGTTGCGGGTAATTCGATTCTCTCAGGCCGCCAATCTGGTATTGGCGGCGTAGTACGCTCGACGCACGTGCGCCGGTGACTGATGCTGATGCCGTTCGATCATCCAGCGCTCATTGTAGAGTTCCGCCCAGTCGATGAGCGCGCGACGCAGTTCCTCGATCGTCGCAAAGGATCGGATCCACAGCAGCTGTTCCTTTAGCGTGCGAATGGCGCGCTCGGCGCAGCCGTTGCCTTCGGGCGCGCGCACGAACGATGGGCTCGACTGGATGCCGAGGAAGGCGATCTCCTGCTGGAACGCGTCGCTCATGTACTGGCTGCCATGGTCGTGCCGCAACTCCAGGCCGGTGGCGACGTTGCGTGCGATCGCCCCGAAGTGCTTGCGTACTCCCTGGCGGATCGGTTCCAGCGCCTCCCAACGCGTCGCACGCTTGACCGCGTGGATGCCCACGATTTCCGCGGTGTAGTGATCCACGGCGAGCAACACCGAGGCCTGACCTTCCTCGAGCGTGAAGGTCGTCGTCAGATCGGTGCCCCAGCGCAGATCCGGCGCGTCCGGAATGATCGTACCCTCATGGCTCTGCGGTCCGCGCGGCCTACCGCATCGTGTCGGCGCCTGCAGGCCGTGTTCACGCATCAACCGCAGCACGCGCGGCTTGCTGGTGCGAATGCCGGCGAAGCGCAGCTTCGCCCACACCTTGCGATAGCCCTCGCCCAGAAAAGGCGAACTGCTCAACTGCGTGCGAATCTGTTCCACCAGCTCCTCATCGCTCCAGGGCGTTCTTGGTCCGCGACGCACACTCGACACCGTAGCCTTGGTTCGACGCTGCGCGTACACGCTGGAACGCGCCACGCCGGCCACCTCACACACCACACTCAAACCGCAGCGTTCATTGCGGGAAATCGAAATCGCGGCTCTCACAGCTTCGACTTCCCAGGCGCTAAAGGGCCCGCTTTCCTCTCGTACACTTCAATCACTTCACGAGCGACTTCAAGTCGTAACGTCGTCGCGCCGAGTGCCTTCTGCAACTGCGCGATCTTCTCGTCGCGCGAATCCACCTCGCGGCTCCTCAAACCCGCCAGGCCATTCTCCAGAAAGACATCGCGCCAGCCGGACAACGTCGCCGCATTCACCTTCAGCTCCCGCGACAACGTATCCAGATCCTCGCCCTTCAGAAGTCGC
>NZ_DASWVW010000023.1:0-3757 GCF_036406195.1 Steroidobacter sp. | reverse complement strand
CAGCTTGACTGTTTCCTCCACCGGCTCCTCATCCAGATCGTTCAACACCAGATGAGCGCCTTCGCGCGCCAGCTTCAGAGCCAGCGCACGGCCGATGCCGCGTCCTCCGCCGGTCACCAGGGCCACTTTTCCAGCCAATCTTTTCATGCTTCTTTACTCGCTGTCGTCTCCACAATCGCCTCTCCCGACAACACGGCTTCACCGCGCGGGTTGAGTACATACAAGCGCAAACTCAGACGCTGCCCACCGTCGATGTCTTCGGCTTTGGCGATTTCGCCCACGCACTCGAGCCGGTCGCGTACGTGCGTTATCGCCGCGAACCGCACGCCGAGCTCGTGCAGCGCGGCCCGGCCGAACGCGTTTGTGAGCGCCCTGCCGAGATACGCCATCGACAACATGCCGTGCACGAACACATCGTTCATGCCTGCAGCACGCGCTGCATCGATATCGATGTGCATCGGGTTATGGTCATTCGAAGCGCCTGCAAACAACGCGAGCGTCGTACGGCTGATCGGTGCGATCTGCAACAAAGGGATGTGATCGCCGGGCGCATAACGTTTGGCGGCAGCCAGTCGCGTCATCGCTTGCCTCCCGAGGCGCGCACGACCACTGTCTTGGTCATCTCGACGGCGAGCTCGCCGCGCTGATTGGTGGCTGCTGTACGGATCACGATGAACTGCAGGGCGCCGCCCTTTTTCTCGTAGACATCCTCGACCTGCGACTCGAGCGTGATCTGGTCGCCGGCGCAGATCGGCAGGTGCCATCGGAATTGCTGCGAGCCGTGCAACACCCGCTCCAACCGCACACCCAGCGCCTCCAGGAAGGCGAACGGCCGCGGCTGATCGAGCTCGAGCGAGAACGCGTAAGTCGGCGGCGCCACCAGATCCGGGTATCCCATCGCGCGCGCCGCCTCGACATCCACGAACTCGGGGCCTGTCTCGCCGATCGCCTTGGCAAAGAAGCGCAGCCGTCCGCGCTCCACCTCGACAGTGTGCGGCAGATGGCGATAACCGATGAAGTCGGCGAGCCTCTTCGCGCCAGCGCCGGACGCCGCGGTTTTTCCTGTGTCCGAGCTTGCAGCTCGGGCGGCAACTCCAGTACCCATATATTCAGGCCCGCTGATAAAGCGTCACGACGCAGGCACCGCCCATGCCGAGATTGTGCTGAAGCGCGTTGCGCGCGCCCTGCACCTGGCGTTTCTCTGCAGTACCCCGCAGTTGATGAGTCAGCTCGTAGCACTGCGCCAGGCCCGTCGCTCCCAATGGATGGCCCTTGGACAGCAATCCTCCTGACGGATTGGTCACTACACGTCCACCATAGGTGTTGTCACCGTCACGCACGAACTTCTCACCGCCGCCCTCTGGACAGAAGCCCAGCGCTTCGTAGCAGAGCAATTCGTTCTGCGCGAAACAGTCGTGCAGCTCGACCACATCGATGTCCTCGGGACCGACTCCGGCGCGCTCATATACTCGGGCGGCGCCTGTTTTCGCCATGTCGAAGCCGACCAGACGAATCATGTCGCGCGCCTCGAAGGTGGATGGAAGATCCGTAACCATGTCCTGCGCGGCGATGAACACGTCAGTGCGAATGCCGCGCGAGCGTGCGAAGCTCTCGGAAACGAGCACGGCCGCTGCCGCGCCACAGGTCGGCGGACAAGCCATCAGCCGTGTCATGACATCCGGCCAGATGACTGTGTCCTGCAACACATCGTCCTCGGTGAGCTCCTTGCGAAACACCGCCATCGGATTGTTGACCGCATGTCGCGAGGCTTTCGCGCGGATTGCCGCGAAGGTTCGCAGTGAGGTGCCGTACTTGCGCATGTGCGTGAGCCCCGCACCACCGAAGTAACGCAGTGCCAGCGGTATGTGCGTCATGCCCACCAACTCATCGGTGAGTTGATCGAACTTGTCGAAAGGCGATGGGCTCGACTTCTCCGTACCGAGCGCCCCCGGTTGCATTTCTTCGAAGCCGAGCGCCAGCACGCAGTCGGCGGCGCCGCTGGCGATCGCCTGGCGCGCCAGGTAGAGCGCGGTGGAGCCGCTGGAGCAGTTGTTGTTGACGTTCACGATCGGAATGCCGGTCATGCCGAGCTCGTACAGAGCATGCTGGCCGCTGGTGGAATAGCCATGGACGTAGCCGGCGTAGGCCTGCTGCACGTCGCGGTAAGCGACGCCGGCATCCTCGATGGCCAATCGGGCCGCCCGCATGCCCATGACATTGTAGGGATCGCTCGTGCCCGGCTTCTTGAAGGGAATCATGCCGACACCGACGACGTAAGTCCTGCTCATTGCTCGACTCCGAATGTTTCAGATGACTCGGCTCGCCGACTGGCAGTGCCGGCGAGCTCGGCGCGCAATTGACGCTTGAGCACCTTGCCAAGCGCGTTCAGCGGCAACGACTGACGAAAGACGACGCCGCTCACCCGCTGGCGTTTACCGACTCTCTCATTGATCCAGGCCGCCAGCTCCTGCGCCTGCGGCCGTTTACCTGCCCGAGGCACGATCACCGCGAGCGGGGTCTCACCCCACTTCTCGTGCTCCACGCCGATGACGGCAACTTGCGCGACGTCGGGGTGCTGCGCGGCGACCATTTCGATATCGATCGGAAAGACGTTCTGCCCGCCCGAGACGATCATGTCCTTCTTGCGATCGCGCAGATAAAGAAAACCTTCCTCATCGACGTAGCCGACGTCGCCGGTGCGCAACCAGCGCCTGCCGCGCTCATCGACCAGGAACGCCTCGGCGGTCTCGACCGGCCGCTTGTAATAGCCGTCCATGACGAACGCGGACAGGCCGACGATCTCGCCGCATTCGCCGCAGGCCGCCTCGCTGCCATCCTCGCGCACGATCTTCATGTCCGAGCCCGGCAGGGGCCGGCCCACGGAGCTCGGCTTGCGCCGTCCGTCGCGGTCGGAGAGGATCGTCACGAATCCTTCCGTGAGCCCATACGCCTCGACGAACGCGCAGTGAACCCACTGAGAGAGGCGCTCCTTGAGCTCGCCGCTCATGACGGCCCCGGCGGCGCACAGCGCCTGGAGAGAAGAAACGTCGAACGAATCGCGCGACGGACACTCGAGCAGCATGCGGTATTGCAGCGGCACCAGGAACACGTGCGTCGCGCGATGCTGCTGCACGCTGTTCAGGAACATCTCGGGCTTGAACGCCGCTTCGATGACAGCGGTGCTGCCGATCGCCAGGGCGCTCAGCAGCGACACCCAGGTTGCGTTGGAATAGAAGCCCAGGGTGCAGACCGTGACTCCATCCTCGTGCATTCGCAGCGCCTGGGCGCCGTACACCGCGTAACCGACGCGGCCTCGATGACTGTGCGAGATGCCCTTCGGTATGCCGGTGGTGCCCGAGCTATAGATGATCGTGCACAGATCCTCCGGCGCCGGCCGCGCACTCGGCGCCGTGCTCGGCTGGGCCTCGCGCCACTGCGTGAATTCGATCCAGCCAGGCGCTTCGCCGCCTACGACCACACGCGGACAGTGCTGCAAGGCCGACAAGCCGCCCAGGCCATCGATACGCAGCGCCTCGGCGGGACTTGCGATGATCAGCGACGGCTCACAGTCGAGCAGTTGCGTGCGTATGGCGTCATCGCTGATGGTGATGTTGATCGGCGCGATGGCGGCGCCGCTGCGCATGACACCGAGCACCGCCTCCGCCGTTTCGAAACGATTGTCGATGAGGGCGGCGACCTTGTGGCCGCTGCCCACCCCGAAGCCGTGCAGACCATTCGCCACCTGGTTGATCCGCGC